>NZ_FOZJ01000001.1:0-1306590 GCF_900114345.1 Microbacterium sp. cf046
TGCATTCATCACCTGCCACCCGGTCGCGAGCAGCAGGATCAGCCAGACGATCCAGCCGACCCTCCCGGTACGTATCTGGGCGGTGGATCGGCGAGAAACGGCGGCACCGCCCAGGTGAGCACCAGCATCATCCGTCATGCGGACATCTCGGCGTTGGCGCGATCGTTCGCAGGCATCGCAGGCGCTGAGCCCTTTCGCTAGCGGACAGATAGTCTCAGCCAGACTTAGCAGATGACGTTCTCGAAATCCAGCAGCACACTCCCCCACGTCTGCTCACACAACGACCGGCTTTTGGGCCGCCGCGAACCGCCCAGCCACCCGCCCATCTAACGCAGCAAGGCACGAGCCCGTCGCTCCGTGCCGCACGCGATAAACAGCGCCACTGACGGACCAGCTTGCGGGCGGCGCCAAGACGCCGGTTCCCGATCGGTCGCCAATGTTCTGCCATGATGTCGGCCATGCCCTCCGCAAGAAGTTCAGCCGGAGGAAATTCGTCTCAATCCTCCTGGGGCTTCTCTTCACGCTCGGTCTGATCTCAGACTTCGGAGGCGCCTGGCAGACGGTTACTCACGTCGTCCAGTGGGCGACGGCGATCTATGAGACCGGAGAGGTACCGCGGGTGTCGGACATCCCATCCGACCTCTTACCTCCTCATGACCGTCGGCCTAGCTTCGGCGTACAGCGCTAGCGAGGGCCAGACGTGATTAGCCGCACGCTTCTCCAACCGGGCATCAATCGCGCCCTGAACGTGGCGCGATGACGAAGAGTCCGATGGGCGAGGGAAATGTCGCACGGCCTGGTGATCTTGTGAAGTTCACCACGGATCAATCCGGCAGTCTCATGCAGCCGCCAAAGGGGTACCGCGTAGTGGAAGTTGACAACCCCGTGTGCCGCCAATCTCCGGGACCTCGCCAGTTATCGACGGGACTTTCAGACTGCACAGCGATTCGCGGATTCCTATATTGGAGTCGCGGATCAGCGTGGCGATTATGCGAACCCCCCGGAGGATGCTCTCTGGATCGCAGCCGCTATCACGTATGCCCGAGCCTTCAGCACCGGAGTGCGTCGCGCGGAGCGGCCCTCGGTCGCCATCTACACGCCCGAGCAACGGGGTCAGCACCAGCGCATAGTAGATCTGCGCAATGCCCATCTTTCGCACGCTGTGAACGACTTCGAGCAGGTAACCGTGGTTGCCTACCTGACCGTATCCGGCTTTTCCGTTCCAAAGATCGCTAGCGTCACGCAGATGAGCACGGAGGTGCATGCCATGGACGCGCGCGATTGCGCAGCGATCAGCGCTCTTTGCACCGCGCAGATACGGGACCTTGAGGTTCGCATGAAGGCCACGCAGGCGAAGATTGGTCAAGAGTTGGTCGCCCTTGGTCGGGAAGAGATCGATGCCTTGCCTGACCTGGACGTAAGGACTGTCCATCTGGACACGCCCAAAAAACCGCGCCGATGATTGCGACTCTGCGGCAACCCCGCTCGGCCTCCGGCATTTCGCTCCTGAACGCGCGTTGAGGCACCGGCTTGGGGGCGCTTTGACGCTCGGTTGCGAGCCAGCAATTGCTGACGCGAAGTTGCCGAGGAATCCCACGGAGTTGAGTTACACACACCGCGCATCATCCGCCGGATCGTGGTGGCGGTCTATTTGTCGCTCACTCGCAGTACCCAAGGATCTCGGGCGACTGGCTCACTGTGATGCCGCGAACGAAATCTCCTCCATCGGTCAGCTCAACAATCAGAAACGAGTCACCGAAGGGCGCCACGAGACTTGTGCTTTCGCCATCACTCCGTGCCAGTTCCGGGTAGGTATGCATCAATTCTTCGGTGGTGCTACCTAGCGTGATGCCCTCGGCGGTGCGGGGCGTCGTTGCGGCAGTGGACGAGAGCGGATCGGACGTCCTGACAGTCACGTCGTGCACCACTTCGAATCCCGACGTGAACAGGACATTGGACGGGTCCGAAGCGATGGAACCGAAACTGGTGAGCTGCTGACAGGCAAATCCCGGGTCGTAGGCCGCTTGGATCGTTCCATCGATCGCTGCCACTGACGAGTCGAGAGTGACCGGTCCGATGCCATCTTCGGAGATGATCCACGTGCTGGGGTCTGCGATTTCCATCGGACATGGCTGGTCCGACTCGCCAGTCATCAGGTCGCTGGTCGCGACATTGCCGTTTTCGATCGTGAACCGTCCACTACGAGGAACACTGCTGTCGGCACCGAAATGACAGGGCTCACCGTTGGTTGTCCACGTCACCTCGAAGCTGTCCTCGAAGAGCGCGAGTGTCAGCACGTTGGAATGGTCCTGCTGATCCAGGTCCCACAGGTCGACGGAATCTATCCGCTGCAGGTTGGAATCGTAGAAGCCGATCACCTCGGGGAGCGCGACCCCGCCCGCGCTGCAACGGAACACCACAGCGACGATGCCCGACGAGTAGGCGGCTGTTGTTCCGGCGGCATACAGCACCTTGTCGTTTTGGTTCTCATCCTTCGCGAGCATCGTGAACCCGTCGGCGGACGGATTCCCGATCGGAAGTTCTCCACCAACCAGCGTTCCAGCATCTCGGCCGCACATCGCGGGAGCCTCAAGGGACTGCAATTCGTCCGCGGACACCTCGAACGGAGCCGAGGAGGTCGCCTCGGGACTCGGGGTGCTAGTAGGAGGCGCGGCGGGGGTCGAGCAACCAACGAGCAGAGTTACAGAAGCCGCCAACGCTACAAGCCCAGCGACACGCCTTCGCACGGAATCTCACTCTCCCCGAAACCCATTTGCAAAAGACGATCAAAAAAGGGTGAGCCCATCCTGGGGGTCCGGCCCGATTCGCACAACCGCTGCTCAAGAAGTCGCTCACATTCCCAACGCTCCGGTCGTGCGATCATGGACGCTGAGGGACCGGTTTGCGGGCGAATCTCGCACCCGTAGAGACGAGTCGGTGCCCTTTCCGCACTGGCGCGGCTCGGACGACCGAAGCCGCGTGTGATCCCGCCGCGAATTTGTCACATAGTTCGCGAACTTCATTCCTGAGCAACCGCTCGTCCCTCGGACGACGGAGGCCGATCGGGCGATCGGGTTGGCTCTCAATACTGTCCCGAGACATACAGAATGCCTTCGGCAGTCCGTCGCCTTACTAGACCCTCCAGTCCGCCGTCGGTCCACTGATTGAGCTCTGCGGGAACCTCACCATGACGTCCCTGATTCACGATTCGCAGGAGGGTCGAACTCTGAAAGGCGCTGGCGCCGATATTGAAAGTAAAGCTGACCAGCGCGTCGAACTTATGCTGTGTCATTGGCACCCTGACGCCAGCGTTAACCGCGCGAACCGCCGTTCCACTGTCGCCACGGAGGAGGGCGAGCCCGCGCGCAGGGCTGATACCAGTCCGAAATTCAGCCGGCTCGGACCCGGTGCACCGTCCTCTGTGCACTAGGTGGCCGTAGCCGATCGTGCAATGCCCGAGCGGATCGTTGTAGAGGGTGGGACTGAATCCCTCCCACCTGCCGATGAACGCGAGCCCGCGGACGCTCACGGTACCGTTCGCCACAGTCCCCCGTCCCGGAGCGTTCGGTCCGCGCGCAGTTCGGCCAGCGGTTGGGGCGCGCTCACACTCATGCTGGCCGAAACCTGGGGGGCCGCGGCTGAGCGCGAAGCGTGTTGGCCATCAAGAGGACGTCGGGGGCGGGTCGAACGCTATATGGACATGATCGGAATGGCCTCCGACGGGCGGGATCCGTTGGAAGTTGTCCCAGGCGCCAACCGGGTCGTAAAAGAGTTCTCGCACACCCTTCTTCTCGCGTGCGAGCGGCTCAAAGGCGCGAAAGAATCTGGCCATGGCTGCCGGCGCACCTGCGACATCGATAGCGCGATTCTTGCCATGGAACGAGTTTGGGTCATTCCTGTACTCGCTCGTGACGGTGAGGCCCATCTCGCCAGCCTTGCGGCGAATGAATTTGCGCTTCACTTCAAGCGTCGCGTTCAAAAACTGATCCCCAGCCACATCCCACCTCCGCGCGGCACTGATTGTCCGCACAGTAGCGCGTTCTCCTCCCAGCATCTAGTGCCTCTTAACTCCCCAATCAACTTCCGCCTGCATCGAGTGGTGAGGCTATACCTCGAGCGCTATGCCGGCGAGTACAGTTCTCACCCGATCGGTCTGTGATAAACCGGGAGGGCACAGCGGGTTCAGCGTTGGAGTCCCTACATTTGTCCGAGACTGTAGATTCCGCCGTTTGGAGATATGTTGGCGCCAGCGGCGCTGCGATTACAAGGAGTTCACGTGACAACCCATGACCTGTCGCTAGTCGAGCTGAATCCGGGCTCGCGGGTCTCGCGAGTCTTTCAAAGGACAACGAACCGCCTGGATGCCGCTTCGAAACGCCCGTTCCAATCCCGGCGGTCTGCTATCCGCATCTCCCGAACCGCGTCACATAGAACCACCACGAGGCGATCGTGTATCTAATAAAGTTGGCGAATGCGCTCGCGGTCACCGGTTTCGCCACCGTCGATCTGCGCACTGTGAAGACGACGCCATTCGTTCCACTCGACATCGCTTTGAACGCGGCCCGAACAACTTACAACGCGCTCTCTGTTCCCGCATGGGATCTCATCGCGACACACCTGATGTCCCTGAAGACGCTTGGGGTTAGTACGGTTGCCGTCCGTAGCGACAACACCACCCTGCGCATTGTTCTTTGCAGGCCATCCCCCGATGGGAATCTAGACATCTCTGAAGCAGTGAGCTTCCTTCACACGATCGATCAGTGGTCGGGTCGGTTTTCGCAGTTGCTGCCGCAGTTTCAGCTGTCTGCCGAGCGCGAGAAGTTGTTCGAGGCTGCAAGTTCATGGGTTGGCCGATACACCGGGCAGGACAGCGTCAAATGGGCTGCCTCGAAGCTCATGTACATGTTCGCCCGAGCAGCGGGAGCCGGCTCATGCATCGTGATGAATCCAGTGGGTTCAGCGAGTCAAGATTATTTGAGTAGATGGCAGGAAGCGGATTTGCAAAAGGAACACGTCATTACGGGCAGTATGCACACCGCCAGCTATCTCTGGGTGGTGAACGGGGATCGTGTAGTCCCCGGCAACGGGCCGACTGTCTCCTGGAACTACGAACCCGACCCACAAAAGCTACAGCAGGTGCTCACAAACTCGATCGACACGTAATTGCGAGGTCGCCCCAACTTGTCCGCGGACGAGGAGCGCCTGCTGCGGACGTTGGGCATGGAGCCCTAACGCCCGGACGTTATCTGACGCCCAAATGGTTGAGAATCTGCCGATGTCGGACAGTCTTTCTAACGGAGCTGTTGCCCCGCTCTTTGCGCCGCCTGCAATGTCGCGGCAGAAGGCAGGCGTTAATATCCACCGCTCGCGAAGTACGCGGCGAAGCCCTCAGCGGCCGCGACTTCGCGGATTTGGCCCGGGATAGCGCACACGAAAGACCCCTGGCAAGGACCATCCCGATAGGGCACAATCCAAGTGGGACCGAGTGCTCGGCCCGTACATCGAAGGAGGATCAAGATGGCAGATGTCAACGATGACAAGGCTGTAACCCTCAAGTTGACGGATGAACAGAAGAGGTCGCTAGCGGATGCGTTTGGAGACGAGTTCGCCAGTCAGGCGAAGAACGTCAGCGTGCAGAGAGCGGACGGCGCAATTCGGGTGAGCGTCCACAACAACTGACACGCCTACTGTCGCGTTGATGAGCATGGTTCACCTGCCGCCGCTTGTCACGAGCCTTGGCACTTTCCACCACGATACCGCCAGTCATCTGTTGAGGTCACGCGACGCGGGCGTTCCCGTTGCGCTTGTCCACCCCGGTCTGATCTTCGGTGAGGATCAGACCGGGGTGGACACTGTCATAGGGCCAAAAGGCGTCACCAAACTGGACGCGAAAGCTCGCCAGACTGACGGTTTGTGGAGCGCGATCGCGGCAGTCGGAGCACTCACGACAGGGACACCCAACGACCTACTATCGCTCTCGCGCTCGTTGCGACAGGCATCCACAAGCCGAACGACTTCATATCTTCTTGGACTGTGCACAAAGGCTCACCAAGTTGTGACGGGGTTGCGCCTTATCAGTGAAGCTTCGGTCACCGTTCTTGGCTGCGGAGGCATTGGTTCATTGCTCGCAATGCAACTTGCGGGCGCAGGTGTCGGTCATTTGAGACTTGTTGACGGTGACCGAGTCGAAGAGAGCAATCTGAATAGACAACTCTTTTACACACTGCGGGACGTCGGACGGCTGAAGATCGAAGTGCTGCAAGAAGCGCTCGTGGCAAGATTTCCGGATCTGCGAATCTCGACCTCTCCCACCTACGTACACCAGGACGATTACACCGAAGCACTTGGCTACTCCAGCTTCGTTGCTGTGACAGCCGACGATCCTGTCGGTCTAAGCGTCGATGTCGCGGCTGCGTTGTCGAGGACCGAGACGAAAGTCGTTGCGGCGGGCTACCGTTTCTCGTTGGGCGTTGTATCACTTATCGACGGTGATCGAGCGCGTGAATCACGAGACGTGGGCCTGACCTGGGGATTACTATCCGGCTCCGTGGTACCGAGCTTCGGGCCGCAGAATGGTCAGATCGCGTCGGTGCTTGCGTCGGTCATACTGCTGAGCGCGGCCGGACTTCAGGAGATCGGGACCACTCGAGAGTGGATGACGAACGGCGATCCAAGCGATTTCATGGGCGGCTTCTAAGGCATTGAGCAGCTGGCGCCGGCTGAACGATTCCGCGCTTACCAAATGCATCACGCATGCTATCCGCGGTTGCCGACGCTTGGCATATGTCCACGAAGCCTGACGACATCGTCCGAGAACTAGACGGGTGTCGATGAACCGTAGAGCGCCTAACGTTCTTGCGGTGAACGCGCCGACAGGCCCCGCATTTCATCGCGCGGAGCGCTATGCCAACGCGTTGCGCGCTGATCGACCGGCTTTCGGACGCGCTCGGTAGGTTCGAGTGCATGCCCATCTCCCCTTACATCGCCGAGCTTCGCACGCGAGTCGGGCACGACCTGTTACTGCTTCCGGCAGTCACCGCGGTGATCAGGAACGGTGGGCGCTTTCTGCTCGCACGCGAACTCACCCAGCGCGGGCAGGAACTGGAGCCCGTGCTCCGCGCGCTCGCCCAGTCGGACAGCCGCGCACCGCTGCCCGAGGACGGCGCGGCGGAACTGAGCGTCGACGCGCTCCTGTTCGCCCTGCGCGCCACCCGCAACCCCGGGGTCGATCACCGCAATCCGACGGTGACGACCACGCATCGAGAAATGGCGAGAAATGGAGAGAAGCAGTGAACGAGATGACACTTCGTGTGACGTCCGCCGACGGTACGAGGATCGCTTACGACCGGAAAGGCACAGGCCCGGCGGTGATCCTCGTCGGCGGCACCCTGGACGACGGCGCTGAGAACGCGCCACTGGCCCGGCTCCTTGCCAACCATTTCACGGTCTACAACTACGCGCGACGCGGCCGGGGCGCCAGCGGCAATACACCGCCGTACGCCTTGGCGCGGGAGGTGGAAGACCTCGACGCGCTGATTGCGACAGCCGGCGGCTCAGCTCACGTGTACGGCGCCTCATCTGGCGGCGCCCTCGCGCTGGAGGCAGCAGCGGCAGGTTCGACGATCGACAAGATCGCGGTGTGGGATGTGCCGTACGTGATCGGGGACGACCAGTGGCCGAGGTTCAACCAGTACCTCGCTGACACTCACGAGGCAGACAAAGCCGGCCGGGACGAGGAGCTCTTGGAACTGTTCATGAGGCTTACGGGCGGATCCGACGCGGACATTGCAGCTGGGAAACAGCATCCGATGTGGGCCTCGTCCGTCGCGCTCGCCCACACGCTCGTCAAGGACGCCGAGATCCTCAATGGCTACAAGATCCCCACGAACAGACTTGCCCGCATCAATCAGTCGGTCCTGGTTATCACCGAGGGTCCGACCACCGAGCCCCAATTCGCAGGCCTCCCGATCGACTTCTTCGACCGCGCCGCGAAAGCGATAACCGCTGCCATCCCCCGGACCGAACGACACACGCTCGACGGGCAGGGACACGTCGTCGCCCCCGAACTCATCGCCCCTGTGCTGAAAACGTTCTTCAACCAGTAACTCGTCGACTGATCAGGTCGCGACTGTGGGTCGCTTCGGAACGCAGGCCCATCGGCCACGTCAGCATCGGTCGGTGAGCGGCGACTCCTGAGTTCCGGAGTCTCGCCGACGAGACGAATTCATACCAGTCGCATAGCCGGTGCCCGTTGAGCGATCGTTGTTCGCTCGTCGACTTGCGCCACCTCGGGGCCGTATCGTCGGCGGTGGTGCACTGATCCGTGGCAAGGGAGCAGCCATGTTCGACGAGAACGCGTACGAGATCAAGGGCGGGTTTCCCACCGCCGAGACCGCTGCATTCGCCTTCGATGAGGCAGACCTTGTGCGGGCATTGCATGCGTACCGCTTCTTCTACCCGACCGTGTCGTTCGAAGCGACCTGGCGCGGGAATCTCACCGGCGGTGTCATCCCCAACAAGGTGTTCCCTGCGTTGAAGGGTACGCCGAAGCAGCTCGTCTTCACCCCGAACTCCGACACCCCCTATGGCGCTGTCGCGCTCGATCTCTCCGACGGCCCGATCGTGTTGGAGGTCCCGCCCGGGCCGATCATGGGCACCTTCAACGACCTCAACCAGCTCTGGGTGATGGACTACGGGCTCCCCGGCCCGGCGAAAGCAGCGGGCGGCAAACACGTCGTCCTCCCCCCGGGGTGGGACGGTGCGGTCCCCGACGGCATGTTCGTGGGCAGGTCCACGACCAATCGGGTGCTGGGCTTGATCCGTGCCATGCCCATCGGCGGTGATATGGACGCGGCGGACCGGCTCATGCAGTCCGTGAAGGTATACCCATTGGAGCCACGACAGGACTGGCCCGAGACCACCTGGGTGGACCTGTCCGTCCTCGACGGAGCGGACTTCACCCCGGTGCGGTGGGAAACCGGACTGGACTATTGGCGAGTGCTCCACGAGACCCTCCAGGAAGAGCCACCGAACCCCGCCTACCGGTACGAGTACGGCGAGCTGGCGCAGCTCGGGATCGCTCGCGGCCGCACGTTCGCCCCCGACACACGTCAGTCCGGGATCCTCGCGAAGGCGGCGGTGATCGGGCACGCGCACTTGCTGGCACAGTCGTTCGCCGACCGCAGCCCCATCAAGGAGGTGTGGCCCGGCACGCAGTGGGAATGGGCTGTTCTGCAGTCCGAGAACGGCACGTTCGACACAGCCGACTACACCGACCTGTATGCCCGCGAGAAATGGTTCTACCAAGCGCAGGTCGAATCACCCGCGATGTTCGCCCGGTCCCCAGGAGCAGGCTCGTTGTACTGGCTCGGCCTCCGCGACGGCAACGGCGACTACCTCTACGGCGAGAACACCTACACCCTGGATGTCCCGCTCCCCGTCCCCGCCACCCTGTTCTGGTCGATCACCGTCTACGACGCGGAAACACGCAGCGAGATCCTCTCTGACCAGAACTCAGCGGCGCTCCGCTCCATGTACGAGCTCGCCGACCTGGAGGGGCAGACCGTCAGACTCCACTTCTCGCCGGAGTCGCCCGCAGACGCGAACGGTGCGACCCGGTGGATCAAGACCAAGCCCGGCACCGGATGGTTCGTCTACTTCCGAATCTACGGACCTCAGCCCGCCGCCTTCGACGGCGCCTGGCAGTTACCCGACTTCACACGGGCGTAGCAACGGGACTCTCTACGCGACCGCCGCATTGTGCAAACCGGATGCAGTCGCACTCACACTGGCGTGCCGTGCGTCCGACTGTCCTTGAAGGCGCCCTCATCGAGACGATTGGCGACGGTTGTGTGAACGGCGCCCGCTGAGGGGTCCCTCACGGACCGCTGCAACCGCGTCCGCGTGCGCTCTCACGGAGTCGGTCAGCACCACCGCCGTCAACCCCGAGCCTGCGCTCCAGGGGGTGTTCGCTGCGCCCCGCGTACGCATGGACACGTTCGACGAGCTGTTCGCCTGACCCTGACAAGTCCCCGGACGGCCTTCCGTCGATAAATCGGCCCGGGGCACTTCATCCACATGGTCTCCGCTGTTACCGTGAACGTCAGGACGATCGGCGGGGGGACTCGTGAGAGCAGTGGTCGTATGGGCGCTTGTCACCGTGGCGGCCTTCGCCGGAGGCAGTGCGACGGCGGCACCTGGGGATCCGCCGCTGATCCTGCAGGTCGTCCCGTCGGAGGTGGCCCCCGGATCGACGGTGACTCTGAGGGTGGCGACGAATTGCCGGGACGGCGACACCATCGACTTCACGATCGACGGCGCGGGGTTCGACAGCGGGACGATAGGGTTCTGCGTCACCGGCGCGTACACCGGCCGGATCACCGCTCCGACAACGCCAGGAAATTACACGGCGCGAGCGGATCTCGGGTCGCCCCTGACGGCGCTGTTGACCGTCACGCCCACCTCGGGCGGCAGCGTCTGCGACCAGGCGATTGCCGAAGCCGGCACAGGCAGCGGAGCATTCGGGCACTACGAACTCGTCTTCGCCCCCCAGCAGGGCGGCTCGGGCAGTCAGGTCGTCGTCGGCACCGCCGGAAATGATCGCCTGCGCGGCGGCTCGGGCTCCGACGTCCTCTGCGGTGGCGAGGGCGACGACGACCTGATGGGCGGCTCTGGCGATGACGCGGTCTACGGCGAGAACGGCGCCGACCGACTCACCGGAGGCGCGGGCGATGATTCCCTCGATGGTGGGGGCGGAGATGACGCACTGTGGGGCGGCTCGGGTGACGACATCCTGATCAACGGCGAGGCAGTCGACGAGGGGTCCGGCGACGACTTCACCGTCGGCCGGTAGCGCCCGGCAGCGCACCATGTGGCCGGCTCGGTAGAAGACCGGCGGCTCGAGGCTCCGCTTCCTCGGACAACGTCGAGACCAAAAACCGGTTGGGGACGGCATTCACCGTTCAGGCCGCAGGCAGCTGGTAGCCGAAGGTCGCGCTGCGAGATCTTTCGTTATGTCGGTACGTGTGACCGATCACGTCACTGCGGACACTATGAAGTGTGAGGGAAGAATCTGACCAGGCCGTGTGGCAGCAACTGCTGGCAGGCAACGAGCGGGCCTACGGCCTGATCTGGGATCGGCACCGTGACCGGGTATTCCGGCATCTGGTCATGGGCGGCAACTCCGCAACCGACGCCGAAGACCTCACCGCCGCCGTCTTTCTCGAGCTCTGGCGTCGACGGTCCAGCATTCGGTTCGTCGACGAATCGGCGCTTCCTTGGCTGATCGTGACAGCACAGAACGTGACCAGGAACGCGACCCGGGCCCGCATCCGCCATCGACGGTTCCTGTCCCGCCTGCCTCCATCGCGCGATCAACCGGACCACGCAGAGTTGCACGCCGACCAGAATGACGAGACGGTCGCCCGGCTGCGCCTGGTGATCTCCGTAGCGCGGCCCGCTGATGCGCGACTGCTCGCGACGACCGCACTGGAGGGCTTCACCGTCTCGGAGGCAGCCGGTGCCATGGGTATCTCCGAGCCCGCCGCCAAGATGCGTCTATCACGACTGCGGTCACGATTGCGCGCGGATCTTCAACCCGACCTCTCTGCAGAAGGAGGTGTCTGATGCCTGAGTTCACCCCGGACCGCTCGGACGCGATCCGCGAAGGACTGATCCGACTTGCAGCCGCATCGCTACACGGCCGCGCCGCTGTGGGATCAACATCCGCGTCGGCGCCGGCAACCGTCCACGCCGACACTTCCACGCCTGGACCTGGCCGTCGGCCACATGGGATGCAGTGGGCGGCTGCGACGCTCGCGCTCATCCTCGTGGGCGGCGTCGTCGGCCTGACCGCCACCGCGGCACTCAACGCCGGATCACCGACGGCGAGCACGCCCGCACCGAGCGATTCGCCGTCGACGCAACCGACGACCACCCCAACCCGCAGTCCGTCCGCATCTGCGTCGCCGACGCCCGCTCCGTCGGAGCAGTCGACGATTGATCCTCTGCTGATCAGCGCAAAGGGTATCGGGCCGTACCTGCTGGGCGGCTCATTCGCCGACGCTCGCGAAATGCTGGGCCTGCCTGCACCTCATGAACTCGATCCCTCATTCGAGGACAGGTGCCCGTGGTTCGCTTCGGCCGGCGATCTGAATCCCCTGATGACCTACGTCATCGCCCAGACCGGCATCCGGGACGGCGTGACCACCGGCACCGACGTGATCGGCAGCGTCCAGGTGCAGGACGGCGGCACGGGTGAGGGCCCCCTGCCACACACAGAAGCAGGCGTCGGTCTGCGCTCGACCGAAAAGGACGTGCGCGCCGCCTACCCGAATGCCACGGAGGAGAAGACCCTGTTCTCGGACTCGGCGCTCCGGGTCACTGAGGGGGACACCTCGATCATCTTCGAGTTCAGGGACGGCCTTGCGTATATGGTCACCGTGCTGCCCGCGACCGAAGAGATCCCCCCGGAGTACTGCGCCTGATAGTCACTGCTGAGCCGCCAACTCGGCGATCGGCTTATCGAGCTCCATCTCGCCGTTCGGATGCCGCCACCGGGACACCGTCGTCGGGCTGCGCCTCGATCACCGGCCGGAACGGGATCGACGAGGCAATCGCGAGCAGGACGAGGAGCGAGAAGGCGAGCAGTGCGACCCAGACGCCACGCGGCTCGGTCACCGCAAGGCGTGGTCCTGCAATGCCGAACGTCGCGAGCGTCACGCCGACGATCAACAGGGCGCTGATCACACCGCACAAAATGCGCGCCCAGAGCCGGCCTCGCCCCGAGGTGGCAAATCCTCCGCCGATGGCGAGCAGAGCGACGGCCACGGCTCCTCCACCCAGACCCTGCGTGACAAACGCCACGATGGCATCGGGAAGGAGCATCGGTGCGATGGCGAACACTGCTGGCGCGGCACCGAGCCAACGCCAGCCGGGGCGTCCCCCGCGCAACCGAATCGTGTGCGCCCACCCCAGCAGGCCGCCGACGATCACTCCCGGAAGCAGAATGGCAGCGAACGTGTCGAGCCAGCTGACGGTCGACCCGTAGCCGGCGAACTCGCTCATCACCGCACGGAAGGACGCCGCCCAGGCGAGCCCACACAGGGCGCCGAGGGCCACGGTCGCCGTGACGCGGCGGCTGCTCATCGTCCCGCGGCTCTCTCGGGCGATCCCGAAGGCTTTCGAGCCCGCATCCAGCCCACCCCTCGTCGGCGTCTCTCGAACAGTGGGTTTGACGACTCTCCGGCTGGTGGAGCTTCTCAACACCGTGCGAGTTCAGCTGTTGGTGATTATGCCGCAGCGAGTTCGGAGATCGCGACCTCCTCTTGAGTCGCGTCAAGGAGCTTCATGGCGAGCGCGGCGAATCCACTCGGTCGCGGGATCGTGGTCCGCAGGGCATTGTGGGTCACATGGCCCGCTTCCTGCTCTCGGCAATGCCGTTCACGGGGCACATCAACCCCGTCCGCGCGGTTGCGGCTGCGCTTGTCGCCCGTGGACATGACGTGCGGGTCTACTCGGGCGCGGCGTTCCGCGGGCCTGTGGAGTCGTCGGGTGCCCGGCTCGTGCCGTGGCATCACGCTCCCGACTTCGATGAGAACAACCTCGCCGCGACGTTCCCACGGCTCCGGGGCAAGAAGGGTCTGGGTCAGCTGCTCATCAACGTCGAAGATGTCTTCATCAACACCTCTCCCGCGCAGGTGGAAGATCTTCGGGACGAATGGGACAGGGAACCGTGGGATGCGATCGCCGGCGACGACGTCTCGATCGGCGTTGCGCTGTACGCCGCGCAGAACGGCGGCCCATGGGCGACGATCTCGATCACCCCGCTCAATCTCGCCGGAACACAGGGTCCTCCCTCCGGAATGGGCTTGTGGCCCGGCACGAACCCGTTCACCAAGGGGAGGGATGCCGTCCTCCGCGCGATTGCGCCGCTCCTCGCCCGATCGCTGGCGACGGCGATCGCGAGATCCGAGAATTCCATCGGCCTCCAGCCGCGCGGGCTGAACATGGAGCAGATCACCTTCTCACGACAGCTCATTGTTGCGAGCGGATCGCCGCTGCTGGACTTCGAGCGCACCGACAGGCCCGACTTCCTCCACTTCGTGGGCGAGCTCCGGACGCCGCGGACGGCGTCGCCGGCGATGCCGGCGTGGTGGAAGAGCGACGTGGACGGTCGACGGGTCGTGCATGTCACGCAGGGGACGCAGAACGTCGATCCGACCGATCTCATTCTTCCCACGCTCGCGGCGTTGGCCGACCGCGACGATCTTCTCGTGGTGGTCACGACAGGTGTCCCCGGAGAGGATGAGCTGCCGTTCCCCATCCCTGCCAACACGCGCGTCGCAGGGATCCTGCCGTACGGCGAGCTCCTTCCACGGGTGGATGTCGCCGTGACGAATGGAGGGTGGGGTGGGACGCTCGCGATGCTCGCCCGCGGCATCCCCCTCGTGATCGCGGGAGGCGACCTCGACAAACCTGAGGTCGCCTCCCGCGTCGCATGGACCGGAGCAGCAGTCAACCTCAAAACCGGCACGCCCACCAAGGCTCAGGTCGCCGCCGGACTCGACACCGTCACGACAGACCCGTCATACCGGGACGCCGCAGAACGCGTCGGTGTACAACTGCAGGCGCTCGGCGGAGCCGCCCGGGCAGCCGAGCTGCTCGAGCAACTCGCTCAACCCGCGTACGGGTCAACCCGTGGACCCGGCGACTGACGCGGCCCGCGACGGGTGGGCGTCAGTGTGCGGCCGGCGGGACGACGCCGAGATCGAGCATGCTTACGGCGGCGTCGACCACGGTCTCGTCGAGCGGGCGGGATTGCCAGCCGAGAACTCGTCGGATCTTGGACGCGTCGATTCGCTTCACTATGTCGACGTCGTCGGCGAGTCCGCGCAGAGCCGGGTTCGATTCGGCTGCCGCGCGGATCGCAGCGCTCGGTGTCGTCTTCGTCGTGACATGGGATGCCCGGTCACCGAGATGCGCCCGCAGGATCGCCCCGATCTCTTCAAGCTTCAGGCCATCACCGCTCCCGACGATGAACCGCTGCCCTGCAGCATCCGCGGTCGTCATCGCGAGAACGTGCGCAACGGCGACGTCCCGCACGTCGACGATGGGGATCCACAGGTTCGGGTACGAATCCAGCTGCCCTGAGAGGATGCGGCGCACGATCGCATTGCCACCGGTGACCGACGACGAGACGACCGGACCGAGCACCGCGACCGGATTGAGCGCGACGAGTTCCATGCCTGATTCGCGGGCGAAGCTCCATGCGGCGCGCTCGGCGAGCACCTTGCTCCGTCCGTAGGCGTCCATGCCGGGACCATCGAGCGGCGACCAGTCCTCGTCGGTGAACGTGTGGTCGGTGCGGCCCCAGCCGAAGCCGATCGCGTGAAACGCAGACGTCAGCACCACTCTCTTCACTCCCGCGCCCTGCGCTGCGCGCAGGACCCGCAAGGTGCCTTCGCGCGCCGGTACGATCACATCGTCCTCGTTCTCGACGTGTCCGGGCATCACGGGCGACGCCACATGAACCACGTAGTCGGTGCCCTCGACGGCAGCCGCCCAACCCGCGTCGTCGAGCAGATCCGCCGCGAAGAGTTCGAGCCGGTCGCCGGGGTCGGCTCCGAGGCGTGCGAGCTGCTCGCGTACCTGCGGTTCACGATCGAGAGAGCGTGCTGTGGTTCGCACACGATGGCCGTGATCGATCAGGGCGGCGATGATGTGGCTCGCGATAAATCCGGCGCCGCCGGTGACGAGGACGGGAGGCTGTTCGTTGGTCATGCTCTCAGCCTGATCCCGTGACGCCGATGCATCCAGGTTCCCGTCGATCCTGGGGGCGGCGGGACCATGATGCCCGGAGACCGGGGGCTTACGCTGGCGGCATGACGGATGCGGCGGCGAACGAGCTCGGCGACTTCCTGCGTGCTCGCCGCGAGCTCGTCACCCCTGAGCAGCTCGGTATCCCGGTCGTCGGCGTGAGACGGGTACCGGGGCTGCGGCGTGAGGAAGTCGCGATGCTTTCGGGCATCAGCGCCGACTACTACCTGCGGCTCGAGCAGGGGCGCGACCGCAACCCGTCCAGCCAGGTGCTCGAGTCGATCGCGCGTGTGTTCCAGCTCGATCCCGACACGGCGACATACATGCTCGAGCTGGCGGCGCCGCGCACCCGGCGGACGGTCCGACGCCGTCGGGTGGAGACGGTTGCCCCGCACACCTTGCGGCTGATCGAACAACTGCCGTTTCCCGCATTCGTCGAAGGTCGCTATCTCGACGTGCTGGCGGCGAACACGCTGGCGACGGCCCTGTCGCCGCGTCTCGCGGTGGGCGGCAACCGACTGCGTGACTTCTTTCTCGATCCCGCTGAGCACGACCTGTTCGAGCCGTACTGGGAGCAGGCGGCGGCCGGGCTCGTCGCAGGATTCCGGCAGTCGGTGGGCACCGACACGGACGATCCGCGATTCATCGAGCTCGTCGGCGAGCTGTCACTCGCATCGCCACTGTTTCGGCAGCTGTGGGCACGGCACGAGATCCGTGTTCGACAGGGGGCCACCATGCACTTCGACCACCCGCAGCTCGGCAAACTCCAGGTCGACCGCGAAAAGCTCGCTATCTCCGGCAGCGACGGCATGATGCTCGTGATCTACCACGCCCTGCCTGGCTCCCCGAATGCCGACAAGCTCGCGCTCCTTGCGTCCACGCCCGTCTCTTGAGGCGAAGGGATACCAAGCAAGCGGCGGCCCGATCGGACATCGCCCTGCGTGAGCGTGCGAGGCCTCGATATGGGAGTCCGAGGACGGGCCTAACGCGGCAGCGGATTCGGTCCCGTGGCGGTGACCAATCTTTGCGGCACCCAGCCTTCGACGTGGAGGATGCCGTCGACCTGCCCGCCCTGCAGTGCAAGAGGCCTACGCTGTCCATACTCCCAGCAGAAGGAACGGCGTCATGAGCGGAAGCGAGCAGACTCCCCACGGGCACATTCCCGAGTCCGGCGAGTCGAGCATCCCCGAGCTGGAAGTCGACGAGAACATCGCGCCCCGCCCCGAGGAAGAGGTCGCCGACGTTGCGCGCGCGGAACCGAGCGATCCGTTGTGGGTCGGGCACGACGATCGATTCATGCGTTCGATCCCGCCACCCATCGCCGCCTTCATCGATGCCACGAACAGAGGCGACTCCGATGCCTTCGTCGCGGCGTTCACCGAGGACGGGACCCTTGACGACTGGGGGCGCGTGGCGCGCGGCCACGAAGGCATCCGCGAGTGGGATCGCACCGACAACATCGGCAAGGAGTCGCATTTCGCGCTCGTCGACATTGCAGAACAGGCCGGTTCTGACACCTACCTCGTACACCTCCAGGTCACGGGGAAGGGGTTCAACGGCACGAGCCCATTCCGCTTCACGTTGCGCGACGATCGGATCGCGAGCGTGCAGATCGTTCCCGACTGATCGCCCACGCGTGCGGCCGGCCCTGTCGACGTTGCCGCGGCATCCGGGGTTCCGCGCGCGATCCGATCCTGCGAGAATCCCCGCGTATGCGCGCACTGGTCCGAGCGGAGGAACGATGACACGCCCTTCGCTCAGCCTCGCGCCGGTGCTGCGCGCGACCGTGACGGTGGTCATTGCGGTGGCGGTCTTCCTCGGCATCCTCGTGGTCGAGCGCGCTGGTTCAGGCGGCGAGCCGATGGGTCGCGCTTTCGCAGTCTGGGCGATCGCGGCGACCGTCGGGCTGATGGCCTGGGCCTTCGTGTTCGTCGACGGCGTCGGTCGGCTGCGGCGACTCCCGTCGATGTGGACGCCGAGCGCCCGCTGGCTGATCGGCGCGATCGCGCTCTACGTCGTGCTCGCCGCCGCCGCGACGACGCTCCTGCTCGTCCTCACCGTCGAGATGGGCAGAAGCGTCGGCAGTCCCGGTGTGATCCTCATCGTGCGCGCGCTCACAGTGCTCGGCTGGGTCGCCGGCGCCCCGTGGCTCCTGCTGCTGTGGATCACCCATGAGCGGGTGCGCGCGCTGCGGGAGCAGCTGCGTGCGACGCCGGACCAAGGGTTCGGCATCCTGAAGGCGGTCAACGAGCTGGACGCCATCTGGCAGGCGCTCGAGCGATCGAGCCTCGCGCTCGGCCTGCTGCTGTCGACGCTGGTCATCAACACGGCGCTGATGCGCAACGCCGCGATCGAAGCCGGCGTGCCCGAAAGCGACTTCTCGGGGTGGCAGGTGATCGGCTACGGCATCTTCTTCATGATCATCCTCGCGGCGATCCTCGTTCCCGTGCTCGTCGGGTGGCGCGATACGAGCTTCGAGCTGGTGCGCCGCGCGGTGCCCGACGACCCGGCCGGCATCCCCGACAAGGAGAGCGCGGATGCCCGGGAGCGCCTCGTCGTGCGCATCGGCGTCGACCGGTCCTACGTCCGGCGCCCCATCGCGATCCTCGGCGTGCTCTCGCCGTTTCTGACCTCCTTCGCGACGGCGCTCATCTCGGCATTCGCGTGATCGACGCCTCGAGACGGTCAGGGTATTCATCGTCCGGTATGCGCCAGTCGATGACAGGGACCAACGTCCCGCCATCCTCCGGAATCGAACGCGGCCGACCACGACTCAGCAGGGGATGACATGCCCGATCGAGACGACAGGCGTTGTTTTCGGGCCTGTCGGCGTGCTTGGGCTACGCAGCGACAGGACGCCGCGCGTCGGCGGCGGGGATCTCGAGCTTCTCGTCGGTTCCCTTGATGACCCACCAGACGACGGCAACCGCGAGGAGTCCGATGAAGGGCGTGAGGAGGACGCCCCAGGCGACGCCGATGGGCGCGAACCCGACCGAGAACGCGGCGACGTCCCAGAGACCGTGGAGGGCCATCGCCCACACGAGAGACCCGGTGACGCGGCGGACTATGTAGAAACATGTTCCGGACATGGCCGCGATCCCGGCTTGCGACAGGGCCGACCCGAACGGGGATCCGAACGCTGCGTTGATCAGGTGCATCCCGCCGAACAGGAGGGACGTGAACAGCCATACCCAGACCTCCCGGAATCGTGACCGGAAGGCGGTCAACAGGAGGCCGCGCGACATGAGTTCTTCGCAGAACCCGACGCACAGGCCGAGCGCGATCAGGGAGAGGATGAACGACGCGTCGAACTTCGTCCAGTCCGTCGAGAACAGGTTCCAGAGTGCGACGACCGCCATGATCGCCGGGACGAAGATCGGCCACTTGTGATGGGACCGTTTCCGGTCGAAGAGGGCGGGCCTCCACCAGCCGAGGAGGGAGGTCGTGATCGCGAGGAGGACGGCGGCGACGGCGAGATCGAGGACCGCGCCCCGCCAGGTGAAGTCGGCGGACTTCCCGATGTCGGTGAACTGGACGCCGCTGAGTTTCGTCACAGTGAAGATGACGACGAGATATCCGAGGTAGATCGCGAGGCCGATCCAAACCCGAGGTGCAACGCGCATGATCTGCCCTTCCGCCGCCGTGTTTCGGTTCACAGTATCTCGGCAGGCGGCGATGACGGCGTCGGCGAAGCGTCGCGCACCGTAGCAGCGGACCTTCAGGACCCCATCCGGCGTACTGATCGCCACAATGCGAGTGCATCGAGTCCAGCGCTTCAGCGGGCTTCCCGCTCACGGTGGTTGGCCCAACGCTGACGTCGGCCAGCCGCCTGGCGGGCACCTCTTGCTGGTCGGGAGGGCGATTCGGCCCGCTCAGGGATGGGCCGCGACTGCCCCTTCGACCGACGTCGTCATTGATTTCGTCGCGACTTTTCGAGAGCATTCGCGCATGAGTGACAAGTCCGATACCGAGCAGATCGACGACATCATCGCGAACGAGAGTGGTTGGAAGCGGGATGTCCTGCTCGCGCTGCGACGTGCGATCAGAGCCGCCGATCCGGCTGCCATCGAGGCGGTCAAATACAAGAAGCCGTCCAAACCGGAAGGCGTCCCGTTCTGGACGCACGACGGAGACGTCTGCTTCGTCGAGGTGCTGAAGAGCGCAGTACGGCTGACGTTCGCGAAGGGCGCCCGCATGAGGAGCAGCGACCATTTCAACACCCGGCTGGACAGCAAGGTGGTCAGAGCGATCGACTACTCCGAGGGAAGCCGTGTGGACGAAGCGGCGGTCAAGGCGCTCGTCGCAGAGGCTGTGGAACTCAATACCTCGGCCAAGTAGGAACGTCCCGAAAAGTGTCCGCCAACCCGCCCTGCTCGGTCGGCTGGTGGCCGGCCTGTGGCCGGACGCGATCGACAATCCTCGACCCGCGCTGACTCGTCGCGTCCCGTCGATCGCTCCGGAGGACGATCAGCCGGCGGCCTTGCGGATGGCCGCCGCGATCTTCTTCTCCGTCTCCGGGGTCAGCGCGAGCACCGCGTACGAGGTCGCCCAGAGGTCGCCGTCATCGAGCTGCGCGGCATCCTCGAAGCCGAGCGTCGCGAAGCGAGTGGTGAACTTCGACGCCGCCTTGAAGAACACGACGACCTTTCCGTCGGCATTCGCGTACGCGGGGAAGCCATAGTAGGTCCTCGGGACGAGCTGCGGGGCGACCTCGGTCACGATCCGATCGATCCCCGCTGCCAGCGCGCGGTCGTCGTCCGGCAGCGCGGCGATCGCCTCGCGGACCGCCTCCTCACCGGCGGCGCGGGACTTCCCGGCCTTTTCCTGGGCGCGCAGCTCGGCAGCGCGCTGCTTGACGGCCTCGCGCTCCTCCTTGGAAAGCCCAGCGGTCTTCTCAGCCATGTGATGCTCCTCTGTCTTCGTCTGACGGCCGCTCCTCGGCCCATGAACACGCTACGACCAACCGCGCCCGCGTACTTCTCCGATCCTGACCGATCGAATCGTCGCTCGCGCAACCCGTTGCCACGCAGAGAAGTGCGGGCTAGACCGGACTCATGACAGGTCACATCGCAACTGCAGCCGTCGTGATCGACGCGAGCGCCCAGAAGGTCTGGCAGGCCATGACCGACCCGGCAGCCGTCAAGAAGTACTACTTCGGCACGGACCTGCGGACGGATTGGCAACCCGGGAGCCCCATCACGTGGAGCGGCGAATACGAGGGCAAGGCGTACGAGGACCACGGCGAGATCCTCGAAGTCGAGCCGCCACGGCTGCTGAAGCACACCCACTTCAGCCCGCTCGGCGGCCGGCCGGACGTGCCGGAGAACCACCACACCCTCACCTACACGCTCACTCCGCGCGGGGGCAGCACGGAGGTCCGGCTCGAGCAGGACAACAACCCCACCTCCGAGGCCGCGGAGCACGCTGCAGGGAATTGGCAGATGATGCTGGACGGCCTGAAGTCCGTGGTGGAGGGCGAGCCCGCCGCCGAGTGACCCGCGGGAACGCGCTACGCGTTCGCCTCATCGAACTCGCGCCGCAGATACTGCGGAGCCTGGATGCGCCACGCCTCGATCACCAGCTCGGCGAGGTGGTCCTGCTCGATGCCGGCCATGCGGAACGCGACCTTGGGCTCGCCCCAGCTCGTCGTGGCGCGCAGGAAGACCTCGGGCGCCATCTCCACCAGCGCCAGTCTGTCGAGCGGGTCGCCGACCTTGACGCCGAGCACGAGCTCGGTCGCGAGGATCTCGCGGACTTCGGCTGGGGTGCTCGGCCAGGGATGGCACTCCCACGCGTACAGCTTGTTGCGCACGAACCACGCCGCACCACCGGTCGTCGCGCGCTCCTCGCTGCCCGGCAGCGCTGCGGCGATGCGCCGCACATCGTCGAGGTCGGCCATGCTGCGAGCGTACGCCGGACCGCCGACCCGGCGGCTAGAGGGGGTACTGCCCCGGTTCGCGGCGCATTGTGATCCAGCGCGTCTCGGTGAACGCGTCGATGTTCGCCTGACCGCCGCCGTGCCGCGACCCCGTACCTGACGCGCCCATCCCGCCGAACGGCGTGTTCGCCTCGTCGTTGACGGTCTGGTCGTTGATGTGCACGATGCCGGTGGGGATGCGCCGTGCCATCTCCAGGCCGGCGAAGACATCAGCCGTCACGATCCCGAGCGACAGCCCGTAGTCGGTCTCGCCTGCCAGCGCGACCGCTTCAGCGTCGGTGGAGAACGAGACGACCGAGGCGACCGGACCGAAGACCTCGTCGCAGTATGCGGCCGCATCCCGCGGGGTGTGCGCGAGCACCGTCGGGCGGTAGAACAGCTGATCGTAGGTGCCCCCCGACCGAAGCTCGGCGCCCTGGGCGACGGCATCCTGAACCAGCGTGTGGACGCGGTCACGCTGCACCTCGTCGATCAGGGGACCGAGGTGCACCTGACCGGCTGCCGGATCCCCGACGTGCATCGAGTCGGCCTTGGCCGCGAGCTTGTCCACGTACTCGTCGAACAGCGACTCGTGCACGATGTGCCGGCCCACCGTCATGCAGATCTGCCCCTGATGCAGGAAACTGCCCCAGGTGGCGAGGTTCACGGCCTTGTCGACATCCGCATCCGCACGGATGACGTACGCGGAGTTGCCGCCCAGCTCGAGGTGCGCGCGGGTGAGGTGCCGCCCTGCGAGCTCGCCGACCGCGCGACCGGCGCGGGTGGAGCCGGTGAAGGCGATCACCCGCACGCGGGGATCGGCCACCATCGCCTCACCGACCTCGGCGCCTCCGGGCACGAGCTGCAGGAGTCCGGCGGGCAGTCCCGCCTCTTCGAAGATCCGCACCATCGACACGCCGCCGGTGATGACGGTGCGCGGGTCGGGCTTGAGCAGCACGGCGTTGCCGAGGGCCAGCGCCGGGGCGACGGCCCGGATGCCGAGGATGAGCGGCACGTTGAACGGTGAGATGACCCCCACCACCCCGACCGGCACCTGCTCGGCCAGCGACAGGCGAGGCTCTTCGCTCGAGAGGATCGATCCGAGCGGGGCGGACGGCAGCGCGGATGCCTCGTAGCACTCCGCCGCGGTCACGTGCAGCGCGAAACCCGCGAGCGGCGGGATCGCGCCGACCTCGCGGATGTTCCAGCCGCCGATCTCATCGGCGTGCTGCTCCCAGAGCTGTCCTGCCCTCCGCAGCACTGCCGCCCGCGCCGGGTGCGGCAGCGCCGCCCACTCCTTCTGCGCACGGACCGCACCCTCGGCTGCGCGAGCGACGTCGGCCGCGTCGGCGATGCCCACCATGGCGAGGGTCTCTCCTGTCGCGGGCTCGATCGACGGGATCTCCCCGCCGCCTCCGGCGACCCACTCGCCGTCGATGAAGATCCTGCCGGCGAACGCGGCGGGGTCGATGAGGGACTGCTCGGTGTCGGTCACGGTGCTCATGGGTCTTCTCTCTCGTCGTCGAATCGGAAGTCGGTGCTGAGGACGGGTCAGGCGGGGACGCCGCGTGAGAGGCGCTGTGCACGTCGACCGGCGATGCTGCCCGACCAGCCGCGCTGGATGACGCGCATCGCATCTGCGGCGAGCTCCGCTCCATCGTCGTACGGTGCGCGCCAGATCGCCAGCATGTCGGCGACCGGGGCGGAAAGCACCGAACGCGAGAACGCCTCGATCCCCCACCTGCCCTGGTAGCCGTCATCGAGCGCCGTGCGCACGATCTCGGGCAGGTCCAGCGCGCCCGTGCTCAGCATCCCGCGGCCGGACTGGCCGAGTTCGAGGTAGCCCAGCACGGGCATCGCGGTGCGGATCGCCTCGGAGACGTCGGCCTCCTCGACGGCCATGTGGAACGTGTCGAGGTGGATCCGCAGGTGATCGGACCCGCTCATCCCGACGTAGGCGACCGCCTCGGCGGCGGTGTTGACGAGCGAGGTCTCGTAGCGGTTGAGCACCTCGAAGGTCATCGTGATCCCGCGCTCGTGCGCGTAGTCGGCGACCACCCCGACCTCCCGGGCCGAGCGCTCCACCGCGGCGCGAGAAGTGGGCCCGGGCGGCGGCCCGAACGGGCCGTACGGCACGCCGTTCATCTGGTCGCCGCCGAGGTCTGCGGTCATGTCGACGATGCTCCGCAGCAGCGCAGCGCCCGCCGCGCGCTCACCAGGGTCTTCGGAGGACACGTCAGCTCCGCCCGATTGGCCGCCGGCGATCGTGATGGGCGCGATGCCGTGGTCGGCGAGCACACGGGCGAGCGCGTCGGTGTCGGTGGCCGCGGGGTCCAGCGGAGGCAGGACGATCCGCGAGTACCCGGCCTCCGCGAGCGGTCGCAGCGCCGCCGGCAGATCGGCGGGCGCGGCATCCGGAATGAGCACGTTGATGTGGCAGGCCACGTCGAGGTGGGTGCTGGCTGTCGAGTCGCGGGTCATTCGATGCTCCTGATGGCCGTCAGAAGGTCGGCAGGTCGAGACGCTTCTTGAACACCGAGTAGCCGTCGTCGACGTGCACGACGGTGCCGTTGATCACGTTGGACTCGTCGGAGGCGAGGAACGCCACGACATCCGCGATCTCTTCGGGCGCCGTCATCGTGCCGCGCAGCTGCTCGGACGCGAAGGTGGTCTTCAGCTCATCGCTGAACTGGTTGATGATCGCGGTTCCCACGCGCCCGGGCGTGATCGCCACCGCGCGCACGCCGTACTCGGCCAGCTCGTATGCGGCTGAGCGCGTGAAGGAGATGACCGCGGCCTTCGCGGCGCTGTAGGTGAAGGCGAGTTCGGCCGCCTGCTCGCCGTAGATGGAGGAGGTGCTGATGATCACACCGCCGGTGCCCTGGTCTCGGAACTGACGCCCCGCCGCGAGGATGCCGTAGTAGACGCCGTCCTGGTCGATGCGGATCATCGGCGCGTAGTCGACGTCGGGGTCGTGGTCGAGCAGCGCCTTGCCGCCGGCGATGCCCGCGTTGTTGAAGATGACGTCCAGGTGGCCGAACGCCTCGACCGCCCGCGCCACCGCGGCCGCGACATCCGCGTACACCGAGACATCGGTCTGCACGGCGGTGGCCGCTCCGGCGAAGCCGAGCGCCTCCACCTCGGCGACGACGCTCTCGGCCTGCGCCAGGTTCATGTCGGCGATCACGACCTGGGCGCCTTCGCGGACGAACTTCAGGACGGTCGCGCGGCCGATGCCGCTTGCGCCGCCGGTGATGACGGCGACTTTGCCTTTCAAACGCATGTGCAGACTCTCTACGAAGGGTGCGGGGATGGCCGGGCAGGTGGCGCCGTGGGGAGCGGTTGCGCGCTCCCCACGGCAAAGGGGACGGCTCTACTCGAGCTTGTCCGAGGGCGTGATCGACGACGCGTTGTCGATCGTGACCAGGGTGGTGCCGACGGCCTCGAAGTTCGAGTCGGGCATGGTGCCGTCCTCCTGGTAGGCCAGGACGTGCTCCAGCAGCGAGTCGAGTATCGAGGGCCACGGCTGCTCGACCGTCGCGAGGAAGGCGCCCTGCGCCTCGATGCCGGCGATCGCCTCGCTGGTGGCGTCGACGCCCGTGACCTTCGCATCCGCACCGGCCTCGGTGACGGCCTGCGCGGCACCCAGCGCCGCGTCGTCCCAGCCGACCCAGACGCCGTCGAGGCCGCCGGGGTTGGCGGTCAGGTAGTCGGCCACCAGCGCGAGCGCCTCGGTGCGGCCCGTCGCGGGTGAGACGACCTGCTGGATCTCACCTCCGGCGAGCGTCGCGCCCGCCGCCTCGAGGTCGGCGGCGGCCAGACCCGAGCGCATCCGGATACCGGCGTGCGGGTCGTGGCCGATGACCATGATCGTCTTGCCGTCGAGGCCGTCGAGGCTCTCGTCGAACGCTCCGAGGGTGCTGTCGACGATTCCCTGCTGGTCGGTCGTGATGTTGATCGCGAACGCGTCGGTCGGCTCGGTGCCGCTGTCCATCGCGAAGATCGGGATGCCGGCGTCCTTGGCCGCCGAGACGATCGAGCCGATCGAGGCGACGTCGGTGTAGCCGTCCAGGATCACGTCGGCGCCCTGGCCGATCGCGCTCTCGACGGCCGGGTTCATCTTCTGGAAGTCGAAGTCACCCTGGATCATCGTGAGGTCCCAGCCGAGCTCCTCCGCCTGGGCCTCGACCGCCTTGACCCACCAGGCGCCGATCGGCGTCTGGTTGCCGGACGTGAAGGCGATGACCTTGAACGGCTCGTCCGATCCGGCGGAGGCGTCGCCGCCCGCACCGCCGGAGCCGGAACATCCGGCCAGCATGAGTGTTGCCACTGCGGTCACCGCTGCGAGTGCTTTGAATTTCGTACGCACGTGTCTACTCCTTTGTTGTCATTGCGTTGCGTGCTGTGATGCTCGGGCGGAATCGGGCCGCCCGCCCCTTGGTGCGACCGGCCGCCGCTACCGCTCCCGGGTCTTGAGGGAAGAAAGGGTGACGGCGGCGATGATGATGAGCCCCGTGACGACCTGCTGGACGTATGCGTTCACTCCGAGGATGTTCAGGCCGTTGCTCATCACGCCGATGATCGCGACGCCGACCATGGTGCCGACCAGGTTCGCGGCGCCGGATCGCACGATCGTCATGCCGAGGAACACTGCCGCCACGGAGAACAGCAGATTGTCCTCGCCCTGCACCGCGCTGGCACTGCCGAGCCGGGCTGCGAGGAGGACGCCGCCGATCGCGGAGACGAAGCCGGCGACCGTGAACGCGAGAAGACGTGCGCGTCGCACGTTGACGCCCGAGAGCCGCGAGACTTCCACGTTGCCGCCGGTCGCATACCAGCGCCGACCGAGCGTCGTGAATCGCAGGACGAACCACAGGATCACCGAGATGCCGACGGCGATGAAGACGGGGAGCGGGATCTCGAGGAACTTGCCCTGGCCCAGGTTGTTGAACTCGGGAGGCAGGTTGAACAGCGTCGTGCCTTCCGTGACGATGAACGCGAGTCCGGTCACGGATGTCAACGTCGCCAATGTCGCAACGAACGCGGACAGGTTGACGTACGCGATCAGCAGACCGTTCGCCAAGCCGATCAGCAGGCCGACGACCAGCGCCGCGAAGATCGCGAGCGCGATCGGCCAGCCGCTGATCATGAGCGATGCGGCCACCGCGCCCGCGAGCGCGGAGGTCGCCGCGACGGACAGGTCGAAGTCGCCGACCACCATGACGATCGTCTGGGCGCCTGCGATGATCGCGAGGATCGCGACCTGGTACAGGATGTTCTTCACATTCGTGAAGCTCAGGAACACGTCCGGTCGCATCGCGAAGAAGAAGAGGATCAGCACGACGAGCGCGAGCACGGTGCCCGACGACAGGAGCTTCTGGCCGACCGATCGGCGTGGCACGGACCGCACGTCGGTGGCGTCCTCCACCCCCAGGTTGCGAGAGGTTGTCATGTCCGGTCCGCCTTTCCGTAGCAGTACGCCAGCAGGATCTCTTCGTCCGCCTCTGCGGCGGCGACCTCGCCCGAGATCCGTCCTTCGTGCATGATGAGGATCCGATCGCTCATCCCGATGAGCTCCGGCAGCTCGGAGCTGACGGTGATGACCGCGGTGCCGGCCTCGGCGAGCCGGCGGATCAGCCGGTAGATCTCCGCCTTGGTGCCCACGTCGATGCCGCGGGTGGGCTCGTCCATCAGCAGCACCTCGGGGCGACGGGCGAGCATCTTCGCCAGGACGACCTTCTGCTGATTGCCGCCGGAGAGCTCGCTCACGTGCTGACGCGGGCTCCGTGCCTTGATCTGGAGGTCCAGCATCCCGCGCTTCGTGATGTCGGTGATCCGGGCGCCCGAGACGACGCCCATCGTGCTGACCGCCGAGATGTTCGCGACTGCGATGTTGTCCTGGATCGATGCACCGAGGATCACCCCCTGCGCCCGCCGCTCCTCGGGGACCAGCGCGATGCCGGCGCCCAGCGCCCTCGGCACTCCGGGGGACTTCGGCAGCTTGGTCGCGCCGACGGTGATCTCTCCTGCGGTGTGCTTCTGGGCGCCCGAGAGGATGCGCAGCAGCTCGCTGCGCCCTGACCCGGCGAGTCCGCCGATTCCGAGGACCTCTCCGCGGTGGACGTCGAACGAGACGTCCCTGACACGCCGGCCGTCCAGATCCCGCACCGTGAGCGCCACGGTCGATGTCGCCGTTCCCCGGTCGGGGTACAGCTCGCCGGCCGATCGACCCACCATCGTCGAGATGACCTCGTCGATGTGGGAGTCGGCGACGGCCTTCGTGACGATCGTCTGCCCGTTGCGCATGATCGTGAGTCGGTCGCAGAGCTCGAAGACCTCCTCGAGGCGGTGCGAGACGTAGAT
Organism: Microbacterium sp. cf046; assembly: GCF_900114345.1. Taxonomy (GTDB): domain Bacteria; phylum Actinomycetota; class Actinomycetes; order Actinomycetales; family Microbacteriaceae; genus Microbacterium. The sequence goes on from NZ_FOZJ01000001.1 coordinate 28,097, forward strand.
GATGGCGACGCCGCGGTCGCGCAGCGAGCGCAGGACTGCGAACAGGTCGGTGATCTCCGTGTCGGTCAGCGACGCGGTGGGCTCATCGAGGATCAGCACGTTCGCATTCATCGCGAGCGCCCGCGCGAACGCGACCATGGTCTGCTGCACCGGCGACAGGTCGCCGGCCAGCATCCCGAGCGGGATCTTCTGATTGATGCTGTCCAGCTGGGCGCGGGCGCGGCGACGCAGGGTGCTCCACTGCACGACGCCGGCGCGGCTGGGGGTCTGATCGCCCAGCAGGATGTTCTCGGCGACGCTGATCGACGGGATGACGGAGAGCTCCTGATACAGCGCGACCACACCGGCGTGGTTGGCCACTCGAACGTTCGCGAATTCGACCACGTCGCCGTTGCGGAGCACGGTTCCCGAGTCGGGGGCGTAGATCCCGGTCAGGACCTTGATGAGGGTCGACTTGCCCGCGCCGTTCTCCCCGAGCAGCGCGTGGATCTCACCGGGCCGCACCGAGAGCCGCGCGTTCTCGAGGGCGTGGACGCCGTCGAACCGCTTGGTGATCTCACGCGCCTCGAGCGCGGGGACCGGCTCGAGCAGGGTCGTCTCGGGCGAATCGTCGATGATCGTCACGCGACTCCTCCTTCATCGGCGATGTCGTTGCAGCGGAGGACGACTTTGGGGTGGATGCCGCTCACGTGCACCGCGAACGCCTCGGCCGCGTCCTCGAGGTCGAAGACCGCCCGGGTCAGCTCGTCGAGGTCGAGGTACGGCAGAATCTGCAGGGCTCTGGGGAACGCGTACGGCGAGACGAAGACGCCCGTGAGGGTCAGTTCCTTCAGGTAGAGATAGTCGGAGAGGTTCAGCGGCATCTCGAAGTCGTGCGGGTACATCGCTCCGTAGATCACGGTCGCGCCCTTTGCGGCGAGGTCGAGCAGCCCGCGCACCGCGCGCGGCGATCCCGAGGCGTCGATCACGACGTCGAAGCCGCGGCCGCCGGTGAGCTCGTCGGCGCGCGCGTACTGGTCCTCTACGATCGGGTCGATGACGGCATCCGCGCCGTGCCGCAGCGCCATCTCGCGCCGCTCGGCGATCGGCTCGATGAGCGTCAGCGACGTGGCCCCGTTCATCTTCATCACCTGCAGGGCCAGCTGTCCGATCGGCCCGCCCCCGCAGATCGCGACGCGGTCGCCGACCTTGATGTGCGTCTTGTCGGCGATGCGAACCGCGACCGAGGTCGGCTCGAGCAGGCAGCCCTTGAGCAGCGACACGTCGTCGGGCAGCGTGTAGACCTGCGACTCGTGCCACGTGACGGTCTCGGCCATGCCCGGGCGGTTGTAGTCCTGGATGTGCTCGCAGAACTGCTGCTTCCCTGTTCGGCACGGCGTGCACGTGCCGCAGAACCGCAGGAAGTTTCCGGCCACCCGGTCGCCGATCCTCAGCCCGTTGCGGTGCGCCGCCGAGCCGAGCGCCTCCACGACGCCGGAGAGCTCGTGACCGAGCCCGATGGGGACGTCCGTGCCGAAGAAGCCCTCGGCCAGATGGGGGTCGGACCCGCAGATCGCCGAGTACGCGACGCGGATGCGCACGTCCTCGGGGCCGAGCTCGGGCTGCGGCATGTCGACGAGTCCGATCACGCCTCGGGTCGTCTCGTCGGGGTCGCGGAGGCTCCCGATGCGGGTGACTGCGACTGTTCTCATTCGTCTCTCCGTTGAGCGAGCTGGTGATCTTCGGCGAAGGTCAGTCGCCGGCGGCGATGGCCCGGCGGGTGGCCGCGATCGTGGCCGACAGGCCGTAGCCGTGCTTGTCTCGCAGCTGCTCGTCCTCGCCGAAGCCCGCGTACACCTGCGGGATGCCGAGACGCTCGAACGCACTGAGGTGGATGCCGCGATCGGCGATCACATCGGCCACGCGTGACGCGAGTCCGCCGTAGGCGAGGTGGTCCTCGAGGACGACGAACCGGCCGCCGGTCTCTGCCGCGCACTGCGCGATCAGCTCCTCATCGATCGGCTTGAGGGTGAACATGTCTACCACCCGGACGGAGAAGCCCTCGCGCTCGAGTTCCGTGGCGGCATCCAGCGCCTGGGCGACGACGGTGCCGTGCGTGAAGATCGTGGCGTCGGTGCCGGGGCGGGCGATGATGCCCTTGCCGATGCGGATCTCGTGCTGGCCGGGCTCGTAGAGCACCTTGTCCTTCTTGCCGACGGCGAGACGGATGTAGATCGGACCCTGCATCGCCATGGACTGCCGCAGGATCTCGCCGACCATCAGCGGGTCGCCGATCGAGGTCACCGTCATGTTCGTCAAGGCGCACATGAGGGCGAGGTCCTCGACCGCGTAGTGCGTCGATCCGCCGTTTCCGACGAGGCCGCCGTGGGTGCCGATGATCTTCACGGGCAGATTCGGATAGCAGACGTCGGAGCGGACCTGCTCGAGCGCCCGCATGGACAGGAACGGAAGCATGCCGGAGACCACCGGGATGTTCCCGTCGTATGCCAGGCCGGCGGCGATGCCGACGCTGACCTGCTCCGCCAGCCCGACGTCGAGGAAGCGATCGGGGTACTTGTCGCGGAACTCGACGAGCGTCGCGCCGATGTCGGGCGTGATGACCCAGAGGTTCGGGTGCTCCTCGCCGAGTTCGGCGAGGGTCGTTCCGATGACCGAACGGGCACCGAGGAACTCACCGAAGGTGAAGGTGACAGGCATCAGACGCTCTCCTTCGTGCGGGATGCTTCGAGCGCGGCCATCGCGCGCTCCAGGTCGGCGGCGCCGAGCGATCCGGCGTGCCACGCCAGGTTGTGCTCCATGAAGTCGACGCCCTTGCCCTTGACGGTTTCGCAGATGACGACGGTCGGCCGGTCGCTGCTCGTCTCGGGCAGCGCGTCGATCGCGTCGACGAGCTGGCCCATGTCGTGGCCGTCGACGTGCACCACGTTCCAGCCGAACGCCGCCCACTTGTCGGGGTACGGCTCGAACACGACCCGCTCCTCGGCGAAGCTGGTCATCAGTTGGCGGTTGCGGTCGACGAAGGCGACCAGGTTGCCGAGCTCGTTGCTGCGGGCGGCCATCGCGGCCTCCCACACCGACCCTTCACCGGTCTCGCCGTCACCGAGCAGGCAGACCACGCGGTGGGACTCACCACGGCCGCGGGCGCTCAGCGCCATGCCGACCGCGATCGGCAGACCGTGGCCGAGCGAGCCGGTGGAGCACTCCACGCCGGGCAGCTGCACCTTGCACGGGTGCATGCCGTACGCACTGTCGAGCTGGCCGTACGTGTCGACGATTCCCTCGTAGGAGAAGAACCCGCGGATCGACATCGCGATGTACATGCACACCGCGGCGTGGCCCTTGCTGAGCACGAACCGGTCGCGCGACGGGTTGCGCAGATCGGTCGGATCGACGTGGAGTCCGTACTCGAACAGAGCCGTGAGGATGTCAGCCGCCGACAGGTCCCCGCCGATGTGCACTGCGCCCTCGTAGGTTCCGCACAGGTGCAGCAGCTTCGAGCGGAGTTCGAATGCGAGATCTTCCAGCTCGGCCACGGTGTGCGGACTGCCGCCCGTCGAAAGGGACGTCTGACCCATCTCTGCCTCCTCGTCGATGCGCCGACGAAGGACCCGCTGGTGGTCTTCATCGACTTCGGCTGTGTGGTCGGATCCGTCTTCCGGACCTCGACGTGGCGACAGTAACACGATGTTGTTTACAAGTAAACAGGGATGTACATAAACTTGTTTAAGGGCACAGTTCGCTGCCCGGAAGTGAATCCGCAAGCCACAGAGAGGTGCTTGATCGTCATGACTGAAACTCTGGAGACCGTCCGAACGGGCCTGTACATCGGGGGTGTCGAGCGCCACACCGCCGACACCCTCGCCGTCGCGGATCCGGGCAAGCCCGGCGTCGTGGTCGGCCATGCGGCGTCCGCATCGAAGGAGGACGTCGCCGACGCGGTCGCCGCCGCGAAGGCCGCGTTCCCGGCCTGGTCGGCCCTGAGCGCGACCGAGCGCGCGGCGAAGATGGCCGACGCGATCGCCGGCATCGCCGATGACCGGGACGCGGATGCCGCGATCCTGTCGCAGGAGAACGGCAAGATCCGCTTCGAGAGCTGGATCGACGCGCTGGTGTTCGAGATCCGCTGGAACCTCGCGCTCATGATCGCCGACGAGGTCGACACCGGCAAGACGCTCCCCGTGGTACCCGGCATCCCGGTCGAGACTGTGGTCTCGTACCAGCCGCTCGGAGTGGTCACCGTGATCGTGCCGTTCAACTGGCCGATCGCGATCCTCGGCGCCGCCCTGCCGCACGCGCTGCTGGCGGGGAACACCGCGATCGTCAAGCCGCCGCCCTCCGCGCCGTTGGCGACGACCCGCGTCGTGCAGCGGATCGCCGAGAAGCTGCCGCCCGGGGTGCTGAACGTCGTCACCGGCAAGGACGAGAACATGGCCGGCCTCATCCAGAACACGGACGTCGCGAAGGTCTGCTTCACCGGCAGCGTGAACGGCGGAAAGCGGATGATGGAGATGGCCTCCTCGACCCTGACCCGCGTGACGCTCGAGCTGGGCGGCAACGACGCGGCGGTCTTCCTCGAGGACGCGATCCTGGACGACACCCACCTGGACCGCCTGTACGCGGCCATCTTCGACACGACCGGGCAGATCTGCATGAACGCGAAGCGCGTGTACGTGCACAACTCGCGCCTCGACGAGGTCGTCGCCGGTCTCAGCGCGCGCCTCGAGAAGGCCGTGATCGGCTACGGCCTCGACGAGGGCACCACGATGGGCCCGCTGCATTCGGCTGCGCAGAAGGCGTTCGTCGAGGACATCATCCAGGAGGCGAAGGATGCCGGAGCCGATGTGCGCGAGTTCGGCGAGCTGCCCGGTGGAGAGCTCTCGGGCGGCAACTTCCTGCGTCCGGCGATCGTGGTAGGCCCCGACTCGTCGCTGCGGGTCGTGACGCAGGAGCAGTTCGGCCCCGTGATCCCGGTGATCGGGTTCGACACCGAGGCCGACGCCGTCGCGCTCGCGAACGACACGTGGGGCGGGCTGTGCGGTTCGGTGTGGACGGCCGATCCCGCAGCAGCGAATCGCGTCGGCTCGCAGCTGGTCTGCGGCTACGTATGGGTCAACGACCACGGCGCCACCCGCCTCGACCTGCGTGCGCCGTTCGGCGGCATGAAGCAGTCCGGCATCGGCCGGGAGCAGGGCATCGAGGGCATCCGCGCCTTCCAGGACACCCGCTCGATCGCGACGATCGACGCCGCGGCGCTCGCCGCGCAGGCGCACTGATGACGGGCCGCGGCCGACATCCTCGGCTCACCTGGTCGAGGGTGCCGGTCGCGGCGCCCACTCCGTCGGGTCCGCTGTCGGCCAGAGGGCCGCTCGCTAGACTCGCTGCAGGGATCCCGACGTGATCCGGCGCTGGAATGGAGTGCGGTTGACAGGCGATCTGGACACAGATTCCGTGCCGCTGTTCGTCGGTGCGCCGGAGATCGTCACCACGCCTCTCGACGATGTGATCGACACCGACGCCTTCACCCCGCGCCTGCTCCACCTCATCTCCAACGCGCTCGTCTGGCGCGAATCGCGGATGCTGCGCAACGCGTTCAACCTCGGCACGAACGACTGGCGCGTGATCTCCGCTCTCTCGATCCGCCCGGGGGCGACCTCGACCGACATCTCGGAGTTCGTCGCAATGAACAAGGCGATCGTGTCCAAGAGCGTCAACACCCTCATCGCCCGCGAGCTCATCGTCCCGGCCGACGGAAAGCGCGGCTCGCGCCACCTCTACCTGACACGCGCCGGCGCAGACATGCACGATCGGATGAAGCCGCTGTCGCTGCAGGGCCAGGAGATCGTCCTCTCGGATCTCACCGACGCCGAGGTCGCGCAGCTCAACGCCCTCCTGCACCGCCTGCTGCAGAAGACTCCCGAGCTGGCCCGTCCGGGAGACGATCCGGAGAGCGGCTCCGCCGACGACTGATCGGGAGTACATCGTGGCCCCATCGCCGCGTTCGAGGGTGATCCTCACATCTCCAATTTACCTATAGACATTCCCTATGTATATAGGTAACGTGTCTGGCGGAAGCGCATCGCAGCGCTCATGCTGAAAGCGGAAGGGACCTCGATCAGTGTCGAAGACCACGCATGCCACGGCCAATCCTCAGGCGGCCCTCGAGCTGGTGAGCGGCTACTCGCTCGAGATGACGGGCAAGGACGTCCCCGGTCTCATGGAGGCGAAGGACAGCATCCCGGCCGGCACGAAGATCAATGTCACGTTCCTCGGCAATGAGGATCTCGAGATGCGGGTCGCGGCCGCGAAGGCCGTGCGCGACCTCGGCTTCCTCCCCGTTCCGCACATCTCCGCGCGCCGCCTGGCATCGCGCGGGCAGCTCGAGGAGTTCCTCTCCCGGCTGAAGGACGCCGGCGCCACCGAGAGCGTGTTCGTCGTCGGCGGCGATCCGACCACTCCCGAGGGTCCGTACGAGGACTCCTACGATGTCATCCGCACCGGACTCCTCCTGGACTACGGCGTGAAGGAGGTGTCGATCGCGGGCTACCCCGAAGGACACCCCGACATCTCGAACGACGTGCTCTGGCGCGCGCTCGAGGAGAAGTCGCTCTCCCTCTCGCAGCAGGGGCTGCAGGCCACGATCCTGACGCAGTTCGCGTTCGACACGGACCCGGTGATCGCCTGGATCGATCAGGTCCGCGCGCGCGGCATCAACAGCACGATCCGCATCGGGACCCCCGGGCCCGCGGGCATCAAGCGGCTCCTCGGGTTCGCGCGACGCTTCGGCATCGGCGCCAACGCGATGATCGTGAAGAAGTACGGCTTCTCGCTCACGAACCTCATGGGCACGGCCGGTCCCGACACCTTCGTCACCGATCTGTCGGCGCTGCTCGCAGCCGATGCGAAGGCGGGACCTGCGACCGAAGGCTCTGCCCATGGACCGGTGAAGCTGCATTTCTACACCTTCGGCGGCCTCCTCGCGACGGCCGACTGGGCACGTGAGTACACCCGCGCGCAGTCCTGACAGGCTTTACCCATGACCGTCCACAACGAATCCCTCCGCGACCATGCCTGCCTGATCGTGCACGGCCCTGACAGGCCGGGCATCGTCGCGGCCGTGAGTGCGCTGATCACCCGCAACAAGGGCAACATCGTCACACTCGACCAGTACTCCGACGACGCGTTCGGCGGGGAGTTCTTCCAGCGTGTCGTGTTCCACCGTCCCGACCTCACCGCGGCGATCGACGAGATCGAGGCCGACCTCGCCGAGACGGTCGGCGCGCTGGGGCTGGAGTGGACCCTCACCGACCAGTCCGTGCCCAAGCGGATGGCGATCCTCGCCTCCACCTCCGACCACTGCCTGCTCGAGCTGCTCTGGCGTCACCGCCGTGGCGAGCTGCCGGTCACGATCCCGATGGTGATCTCCAACCACACCAACACCGCCGAAGACGTCCGCTCGTTCGGCATCCCGTTCTTCCACGTCCCCTCGCAAGGGCCCGACAAGTCCGAAGCCGAAGCGCGCATCCTCGAACTGCTCAAGGGCAACGTCGACTTCATCGTGCTCGCCCGCTACATGCAGATCATCTCCGAGGGCTTCCTCGAGGAGGTCGGCGTGCCGGTCATCAACATCCACCACTCGTTCCTTCCCGCCTTCATCGGTGCCGCCCCGTACCGCAAAGCCAAAGAGCGCGGCGTGAAGCTCATCGGCGCCACCAGCCACTACGTCACCAAAGACCTCGACGAAGGCCCGATCATCGAACAGGACGTCGCCCGCGTGAACCACGCGATGGATGCCGCCGACCTGCAATCCCGCGGCGCCTACGTCGAACGTGCCGTGCTCTCCCGAGCTGTGCAATGGCACGCCCAGGACCGCGTCATCCGGCACGGCAACCAGACCATCGTCTTCACGGACCGACCGTGACAACCACCGACGCCTCCACCTGAGGCCCGACAGAACAGAGAGGTTCACCCATGGCACCGAAGAATCTGCAGGAAGTGATCGACGCAGCCGCGAGCCCCGTCGAGCTGCTGCGCAACTCGCAGATCGGCTCCTACATCTACCCGGTCGTCCCCGCGGACTTCCAGAACTGGATCAAGGAGCAGAAGGCCTGGCGCGACACGGCGGTCCTGTACGACCAGTCGCACCACATGGACAACCTCTTCCTGCGCGGATCCGACGCGATCCGGTTGATCTCGGACACCGCGATCAACTCCACCGCGCTGTTCCCGGTCGACAAGGCGAAGCAGTATGTGCCGACGACCGCATCCGGTCACGTCATCGGCGACGGAATCCTGTTCCGCGAAGCCGAGGACGAGTACGTCTACGTCGGCCGCGCACCCGCCGCGAACTGGCTGCTCTACCACGGCGAGACCGGCGGCTATCAGAACCTCGACATCGAGATCGACCGTCGTTCGCCCTCACGCCCCTACGGTCACGAGGTGACGCGCAAGTACTACCGCTTCCAGATCCAGGGGCCGAACGCGTGGTCGGTCATCGAGAAGCTCAACGGCGGGCCGCTCGAGCAGCTGAAGTTCTTCAACATGTCGACGATGACCATCGACGGCACCACCGTCCGCACGCTCCGCCACGGCATGGCCGGTGCGCCCGGGCTGGAGATCTGGGGCCCGTACGCCGACCACGACCGCATCTGGAACGCCATCGTGCAGGCCGGCGCCGAGTTCGGGCTGGTCCCGGTCGGGTCCCGGGCCTACCCCTCCAACACGCTCGAGTCGGGCTGGATCCCCTCGCCGCTGCCCGCGATCTACACCGGCGAGCAGGAGCGCGGGTACCGGGAATGGCTGCCTGCCGACGGCTACGAGGCGACCGGCACGCTGGCCGGGTCCTTCGTCTCGGACGACATCGAGGACTACTACCTCACGCCTTGGGAGCTCGGCTACGGCAACTTCGTCAAGTTCGACCACGACTTCATCGGTCGGGACGCGCTCGAGAAGATCGACCCCGCGTCGCAGCGCAAGAAGGTCACCCTCGCGTGGGATGCCGAGGACCTCGGCAAGGTCTGGACCTCGCTGCTGAACGTCGACGGACCCAACTACAAGTTCTTCGACCTTCCTCTGGCCAACTACGGCTCGGCGAACTACGACGCCGTGGTGGACGAGGACGGCACGGTCGTCGGCTACTCGATGTTCACCGGCTACAGCGCCAACGAGCGCCGCGGCCTGTCGCTCGCGACCGTCGATCCGAACGTGCCCGAAGGCACCGAGCTGAAGGTCGTCTGGGGCGAGCCGAACGGCGGCACCACGAAGGCGAGCGTCGAGCCGCACGAGCAGACCGACGTGCGGGTCGTGGTCAGCCCGGTGCCGTACTCGACCGTGGCCCGTGCGACGTATCAGGGCGGCTGGCGGACGCAGTACCAGCCTGCGTAGAGGCGCACCAATAAGCTCGAGGGGGTTCGGAGGCTTCGGCCGCCGGACCCCCTCGCACCATTTTCCGGGTCTGCGAGCCGAGGAAGGAGGCCCCGTGAGCCTGCGCTACGCCCTGCTCGCGCTGCTTCGTGTCGGGCCGTTGTCGGGGTACGACCTCCAGAAGCAGTTCTCGCTCTCGGTCGGTCACGTGTGGCATGCCCCCGATTCCCAGATCTATCCGGAGCTGCGCAAGATGGAGACCGAGGGTCTCATCGAGGGCGAGGATCAGCCGCGCGGGCAGCGCGGAACTCGGCGCGTGTATCACGTGACGGATGCCGGCGAGCGGGCGTACCTCGACTGGATGCGCTCACCGCTGGACTACCAGCGCGTACGGGATCCCGCGCACCTGCGCGCCGCCTACCTCGAGAACACGACGCCGGAGGCGGCACGCGCGTTCTTCCGCGGGCACATCGCCGAATGGGAGTCGGAGCTCGAGCAGTGGGAGCAGGAGCTGCGGCGCATCGACGCGCGCGACAACCCGATGCTCGTGCGACGGCTCGCCGTGACTCCCCCGGAGGATCACGAGCGGACGGTCGCCTACAAGCGGTTCGCCTACGAGGGCCTAGTGGAGCGCGCGAACGGCGAGATCGCCTGGGCGCGCCGCGGCCTCGAGCTCGTCGACCGCCTCGACGATCTCGGTCGTTGAGCGAGCGGAGCGAGTCGAAACGCTCGCCCCGGCCCGGGTTTCGATGCGGCGCTGGCGCGCCTCACTCAACCTTGCGTCGCCGACTCAAAACACATACTCCATGAGGTCCGTCCCGAGCGTCCGGAACGCCTCGTGCACCCGCAGGCGGTGCATGATCGACAGGTCGTCGAAGCACACGATCAGCGCATAGGACACGCCCGCGCGAGGTCCGGCGAGCACACCCGCCTCGACGCGGATCCCGGCATCCTGACCCGTCTTGTTGATGAAGAGCAGTCCGTGCTCGTCGTTCTCATGCTCGAACGGGTCGAGTCCCGTCGCCGAGGCGACCAGCGACAGATCGTGGTTGAGGCTCAGCCACTCCGCGACCTGCGCGCTCACCCCGGCCGAGACCGCCTGCGAGTTGACGAGCGCCGCGAAGACCTCGGCGAGCTCACGCGCCGATCCGAGCGCGAAGTGCGGTGCGTCGTCGGGTCCGCGCTCGTCGCGGAAGCGGTCCAGCAGCGCCGAGCGGGTCATCCCGAGCTGCTCGATGCGCGCGCGCACGGCCGGCAGCCCGACGCGATCGATCAGCGCGTTCGCGGCGAGCGCGTCGCCGGTCGCCGCGGTCAGCACCGCGAGGTCCGCCAGCGGCAGAGCCGGTGCCTTGAGGTGCTGCCACACCCCCGCGATGGTGACGGTCTCGAGCGAGGACTTCTCGATGATCTCGAGCGGATCCAGCGCGCCCGACTCGAAGCCGGCCGCGACCTCGATCAGCAGCGGCACGACGCCGAGCCCCGCGACCGGCAGGGTCACGAAGTCGTCGCCGGCGAGCACCGAGGTCCCCCGGTCCAGGTCGGTGATGCGCACCGAGATGCGCGCGCCGTGCTCGGCGAGGTCGTCGAGCGCCTTCAGCGTCGTCGTGAATGATCTACGGCCGACGGCTGCCCGCCTTGGCAGTCGTCTGTTGCTTCGTCGCGACCCCCGCAGCGACTCAGCGTCCCGTTTGGGCTCAGGGGCAATGCCCACCAGGGTTCCTTCCGGTGTCAGGGGGAGAGTGTGAATGCGCCTTTTTGCGCGCGGAAAGTACATCGGATGGCGCGTGTTCTGTTTTCGGGTGGTTCGGGAAGCCGCGCGCGGTCGGGTGACAGGCGCGGAGATGTCACCAGATGGTGACGCGTTTGTCGGTGTCGAGCCAGAGCTCGTCCGACTCCGCGACACCGAATGCATCGTAGAACGCATCGATGTTGCGGACGATCTGATTGCAGCGGAATTCGTTCGGCGAGTGCGGGTCGACGGTCAGCAGGCGGATGGTCTCGGCATCCCGGCCCTTCTGCTGCCAGATCTGCGCCCACGACAGCAGCAGGCGCTGGATGCCGGTGAACCCGTCGATCTCGGGTGCGTCAGCGCCATGGAGCGAAAGCTCGTACGCCTTGATCGCGATGCCGAGGCCGCCGAGGTCGCCGATGTTCTCGCCGATCGTGAGCGCGCCGTTGACCTTGTTCTCCTCGGCCAGGCCACGCGGGACGAGGGCGTTGAACTGCTCGATCAGCACGCTCGTGCGCTCTTCGAACGCGGTGCGGTCGGCATCCGTCCACCAGTCGCGAAGCGACCCGTCGCCGTCGAACCGGCTGCCCTGGTCGTCGAAGCCGTGGCCGATCTCGTGGCCGATCACGGCGCCGATGCCGCCGTAGTTTGCCGCCGCGTCGCGGTCGGCCTCGAAGAAGGGGTACTGCAGGATCGCCGCCGGGAACACGATCTCGTTCATGAGCGGGTTGTAGTACGCGTTGACGGTCTGCGGCGTCATGTACCACTCGTCACGGTCGACCGGTCCGCCGATGCGCCCGATCTGACGGTCGTGCTCGTGGATGTGCGCGCGGCGGACGTTGCCGACCAGATCGCCGGCGTCGATCTCGAGCGCCGAGTAGTCCCGCCACTTGACCGGGTAGCCGACCTTCGGGGTGAAGGCGTCGAGCTTGGCAAGCGCGCGCTCGCGCGTCTCGGGGCTCATCCACTCCAGCTCGGTGATGCTCTGGCGGTACGCCTCGATCAGGTTCGCGACGAGCTCGTCCATCGCGACCTTGGCCGCCGGCGGGAAGTGCCGCTCGACGTACACGCGGCCGATCGCCTCGCCCAGTGCGGCCTCGGCCAGGCCGACGCCGCGCTTCCACCGCTCCCGGTTGACCGGCACTCCGGTCAGCTGCGTGCCGTAGAACGCGAAGTTCTCGTCGACGAACGGGTCGGACAGGAACGCGGCCGCCCCGTGCACGATGCGGAAGCGCACCCACGCCTTCCAGTCCTCGAGGCGCTCGTCGGTCAACAGTGACCCGAGTCCCTCGAAGAAGCTCGGCTGGTACACGTTGGCTTCGGCGAACGCGTCCTCGCGGCCCGGCGCGGTGCCCTCGAGCCACGGGCGAAGGTCGACGCCGGCGAGCGCCGTCACTTCGTCCCACGTCTTGAGGTTGTAGGTCGCAACTGCGTCGCGACTGCGGACGTTGTCCCAATGGTGCGTGGCGACCTCGGTCTCGAGCGCGAAGATGCGATCGGCGGATGCCGCTGCATCGGGCACCTCGGCCAGTTCGAGGATCTTCTCGATGTGCGCGCGGTAGGCGGTGCGCACGGCCTCGAAGTTCTCGAGGCGGTAGTAGCTCTCGTCGGGCAGCGAGAGCCCGCCCTGCACCAGGAACGGGACGTAGCGCTGCGGGTTGCCGGGGTCGGGCTCGACGTAGAGGCCGATCAGGCCGCCGATGCCGTCGCGCTCGAGTTCGCCCAGGGTGCGCAGCAGCTCCGGGATCGAGGAGATCGCGTCGGTGCGCGCGAGCTGCTCGGCGAGCGGGGTCGCGCCCTGCTCGGCGATGCGATCGGTGTCCATGAAGCTCGAGTACAGGTCGCCGATCTTGCGGGACTCGGAGCCGGGCTCGGCATCCTGCGTCTCCTCGACGATCGCGCGCACGTCCTTCTCCGCCTGCTCGGCGATGAGGTGGAACGAGCCCCAGCGCGCCTTGTCGTCGGGGATGTCGGTGCGCTCCAGCCACGCGCCGTTGACGTGACGGAAGAGGTCGTCCTGCGGGCGGATCTCAGCACTGAGCTCGTCGAGCGCGAGACCTGATCGGGAGGCATCGGTCATCCGTCCAGGATATGCGTCCGGGGGTCCCGGAATGCACGTCCTGGGGAACTCCGCACGTGCGTCGGCCTCGTACCCTCGAAGGGTGACGGATCGCTCGAGGACGCTGAACCGCGACATCCTGCGGCTCGCCGTGCCCGCGCTGGGGTCGCTCGTCGCCGAGCCCCTGTTCCTGATCGTGGACTCCGCGCTCGTCGGCCACCTCGGCGTGACGCCGCTGGCGGGTCTGGGCATCGCCTCGGCCGTGCTGCAGACGATCGTGGGGCTGATGGTGTTCCTCGCGTACGCGACCACGCCCGCTGTCGCGCGACGGTTCGGCGCGGGCGATCCGACCCGGGCGGTCTCGGTCGGCATCGACGGGATGTGGCTCGCTCTGGGCATCGGGGCCCTGCTCTCGCTCGCGGGCTACCTCGCCACGCCGCTGCTCGTCGGGCTGTTCGGGGCATCGCCCGAGGTGACGCGGGAGGCCGGGATCTACCTCGGGATCTCGATGTGGGGCCTGCCCGCGATGCTCATCGTGTTCGCGGCGACCGGGCTGCTGCGCGGGATGCAGGACACCGTGACTCCGCTGTGGATCGCCGGACTCGGATTCGGGGCGAACGCTCTGCTGAACTGGCTCTTCATCTACGGGTTCGGCTGGGGCATCGGCGGGTCGGCGTTCGGAACGGTCGTGGCGCAATGGGGCATGGTCGCGGCCTACGTCGTCGTGATCGGCCGCCTCGCGCGCCGGCACGACGCATCGGTCCGCCCGCACCGGGAGGGCGTGCGCGGCTCGGCGCGCTCGGGAGGCTGGCTGTTCCTGCGCACCCTGTCGCTGCGCGCCGCGCTGCTGGCGACGGTGTTCGTGGCGACCCTGCTCGGCACGGACGAGCTGGCCGGCTGGCAGGTCGCCTTCACGATCTTCTCTACCGCCGCCTTCGCCCTCGATGCGCTCGCGATCGCCGCCCAGGCGCTGATCGGCAAGGGTCTCGGCGCCGGCGACACGGACGAGGTGCAGCGCACACTCGGGCGCACGGTCGCGTGGGGGGCGTGGTTCGGGGTCGTGGTCGGCGTGCTGATCGGTGCGCTCTCGAGTGTGATCGGTCTGCTCTTCACGGGGGATGCCGCCCTTGCGGCCCTGATCCAGCCCGCGCTCATCGTGCTCGCCGTCGCCCAGCCGGTCTGCGGCGTGGTGTTCGTGCTCGACGGGGTGCTGATCGGCGCGGGCGACGCGAAGTACCTGGCGCTGGCCGGCGTGCTCAACCTCGTGCCGTTCGTCCCCGCGCTCGTCGTGCTCGCGGTGCTGGGCGTGGGCGGCGCGGCCGGGCTCGCGTGGCTGTCGGTCGCGTTCTTCGGGGTCTACATGCTGGCCCGGCTCGCGACGCTCGGCTGGCGCGTGCGCGGAGCGTCCTGGATGACCGCCGGAGCCTAGCGCCCGGCATCCCTGCGGCCCTGCCGCCTCCGCCGAACCCACCCCTTCGCCGCGAACCCATGCGGAGATGTGCACCGGAACGCGTGGGTTCGCCGGGAGCGGATGGGTTCAGCGATCGCGCACGGCGGTCAGGCCCAGCGCCGGCACCACTCGTACATCACCACGGCCGCCGCGGCAGAGGCGTTGATCGAGCGCGTCGAGCCGTACTGGGTGATCTCGACAGTGCCGGATGCCGCCGCCAGCGCCTCGGCGGACAGCCCCGGTCCCTCCTGCCCGAAGAGCAGGACGCAGCGCTCGGGCAGATCTGCGCGGTCCACGGGCTCCGCACCCGGCAGGTTGTCGACCGCGATCACCGGGATCCCGGCATCCCGAGCCCACGCCGCGAACGTCGGGACGTCCTCGTGATGGCGCACGTGCTGGTACCGGTCCGTGACCATCGCGCCGCGCTTGTTCCACCGGCGCCGGCCGATGATGTGCACCTCCGCCGCGAGGAACGCGTTCGCGCTGCGCACGATCGAGCCGATGTTCATGTCGTGCTGCCAGTTCTCGATCGCGACGTGGAACGGATGCCGCTTCCCGTCGAGGTCGGCCACGATCGCATCCATCCGCCAGTACCGGTACTCATCGACGACGTTGCGGGTGTCGCCGTGGATCAGCAGCTCCGGATCGAGCCGCGGGTCGTCGGGCCACTCCCCCAGTCCGCCGGGCCACGGTCCGACACCGTGCGACAGCTCCGGCTCGCGATGAGCCTCGGGCTCGGCGGGCGTCTCGGCGGTCACCGGCTCAGGCTACCCGGGTCCTGAATCGCGGCATCCCCCGCCCGCAGCGGTCCGTGTCCCACATGGGCATGCGACACGCCGCGCCGGACATGCATGAGTGGGACATCGAAGAGGGGCCCGGGATATTTCGGTTGACCGAAAACAGCGCTAGAGTTTCGGTGTGCCGAAAGAAGTCCTGGACATCGATGTCGCCCCGCGCCGCGCGCCGCGCTCCACCGCGCGGGTGGCGTGGCTGATCGGTCCGGCGCTGGTGGCGGGTGTTGCATACCTGGATCCCGGCAACGTCGCCAGCAACATGACCGCGGGCGCCAAGTACGGCTACCTGCTCGTGTGGGTCGTCGTGCTCGGGAATGTGATGGCCTGGCTCATCCAGTACCTCTCGGCCAAGCTCGGCATCGTCACCGGCAAGAGCCTGCCCGAGACACTCGGCGAGCGGATCGGCAACCGCTGGGCGCGCCGCGCCTACTGGGTGCAGGCCGAGCTCGTCGCGATGGCCACCGACATCGCCGAGGTGATCGGGGGCGCGGTCGCGCTGAACCTGCTGTTCGGCATCCCGCTGCTGTGGGGTGGAGTCATCACCGGCACCGTTTCGATCGTCCTGCTCGTCGTGCAGTCGCGGCGCGGCCCGCGCACCTTCGAATTCGTCGTGATCGGCCTGGTCGCGATCATCGCGATCGGCTTCACGTTCGGGGTCTTCATCGCACCACCCGAGGCGGGCGCCGTGGCCGCGGGACTCGTCCCTCGCTTCGAAGGCACCGGCTCCGTGCTGCTGGCGGCATCCATCCTGGGCGCGACGATCATGCCGCATGCGATCTACGCGCACAGCGCCCTGGCCCGCGACCGCTTCGCGCCGATCGCCGCGGGACGCCCCGAGGTGTTCCAATCCACGGAGGAATCGGCCGAGCCCCGGGCGAACGGAGCACTGGAAGACCAGCGCGGGATCTCGACGGTGCGCCTGCTGCGGGCGACCAAGTGGGACGTGAGCATCGCGATGCTGATCGCGGGGACCGTGAACCTCTGCATCCTCCTCCTTGCCGCGGCGAACCTCGCCGGTGTCGAGGGCACTGACACGCTCGAAGGCGCCTACGCCGCCCTGGCCGACGGCATCGGCCCGATGGTCGCGACGCTCTTCGCGGTCGGCCTGCTCGCGAGCGGCCTGGCCTCCACATCTGTCGGCGCGTACGCCGGCGCCGAGATCATGCACGGTCTGCTCCATGTCCGCATCCCCCTCATCGCGCGGCGCCTCGTCACACTCATCCCGGCACTCCTGATCCTCGCGATCGGCGTCGACCCGACGCTGGCCCTCGTGCTGAGCCAGGTCGTGCTGTCGTTCGGCATCCCGTTCGCGCTCATCCCGCTCGTCGTGCTCACCGCGCAGCAGCGGACGCTCGGCAGGTTCCGCAACCGCGTCCTGACCACCGCGGCCGGGGTGGCGGCATCCGTCTTCCTCATCACGCTCAACGGCGTGCTGCTCTGGCTCGTGCTCACCGGCGCCTGAGCGCGCGGGCACCGGCCGGTACCCTGAACGCGTGGCCTCCCCCGCCGTCGATGACTACCTGAAGACGATCTACCACCACACCGAGTGGCAGACCGATCGCATCACGCCGTCGCAGCTGGCCGCCGAGCTCGGGCTCGCGCCGTCGAGCGTGACCGAGATGGTGCAGAAGCTCGCCGCGCAGGGGCTCGTCACGCACCGACCGTACGGACCGATCTCGCTGACGCCCGCGGGCGAGCGTCGCGCCGCGTCGATCATCCGCCGCCACCGGCTCATCGAGACCTGGCTCGTCAGCGAGTTCGGCTACGCGTGGGACGAAGTGCACGACGAGGCCGAGGTCCTCGAGCACGCCCTGAGCGATCGACTGCTCGAGGGCATCGACGTCCGGCTCGGACGGCCGCGCTTCGACCCGCACGGAGACGCGATCCCGGATGCCGCCGGCCACGTGCACCGCGAGCCGTTCGTGCTGCTCTCCCGGGCGACACCCGGCCACATCGGGCGTGTGCTGCGGGTGAGCGACCGCGATCCGGAGGTGCTGCGCGCCGTCGAGACGGCCGGGGTCGCGGTCGGGGCGGCGGTGACGGTGACGGATGCCGCGTCCCTCCGAGTGGGCGGGGTCGATGTGGCGCTCCCGGCGGCCGCGGCCGAAGCGGTCTGGCTGAGCGCCTGAACCCAGCGCCTGATCGCAGCGCCTGCCCGCAGCGCCTAAACCGCACTGGACTCAGCGCTTCGCGACCTTCGCCGCCTTCGCGAACGGCCAGCGCACTCCGGACGCGTCTTCGCAGACCGCCCACAGCCGCTCGGCGATCTCGGGATCGCGGGTGATCTTCGACGCCCGTCCGCGGTGCGGCTCGCCCCGCGCCACCAGCCGAGGCCCCCAGAACTCGCCACCGTCGACTTCCGGGTCCACGAGCGCGCGCACGAGCGTCCATGCGCCGTGCTCCTTGGACTGCGTGATCGCGAACTGAAGGTTGTCGGCGAACCGGGTGAGCCTGGTCGGACTGTTGACGCCCACGATCCCGGGCGTGCGACCGCTCGTCGAGTACCCCGGGTGCGCGACGACACTCGAGACGGCGACCCCCGCCGATCGGAGCCTGCGGTCGGCTTCCAGCCCCAGTGCCGCGGTGGCGACCTTGGACTGCACGTAGGCGCGCCACCCGGTGTAAGCGGAGACGAGCTGCGGGTCGACCGGGTCGTACTTCCACATCGACGTCGACATGCTGCCCAGCCAGACCATCCGCCCGGTCGCCTTCGCCAGAGAGGTCAGCAGGGCGCCCGCGAGCGCGAAATGGCCGAGCACGTTGGTCGCGAAGACGACCTCGTTGCCGTCGGCGGTCGACTCGCGCTCCTTGGGCGGGTGCACGATGCCGGCGTTCAGCAGCAGACCGTCGAGGGCTCCTCGGCCGCCGATCGTCGCGGCCGCCGCGCGCACCGAACCCAGGTTGCTGGTGTCCAGCAGCAGGGTCTCGACCCGGTCCGCAGCATCCGGGTTGCGTCGGCGCAGCGCGGCTCGCGCGGCCATCAGCCGGTTCGGACTGCGGCCGGTCATGTACACGCGCGCGCCCGCACCGACCAGCTGCTCGCTCGCGAAGTAGCCGAGGCCCGCGTTCGCGCCGGTCACCAGGTAGCTTCGACCGGTCAGATCGGGCAGGTGCTCGGGATTCCACGCCTGCTTTCGTGCCACGAGTTCGACACTAGGCCGCTTGCGGAGCGGAATCGCGACGGCACCCAGAAGTCATAGGCAGTTCGCACCCCTCCGCCGGTGGAGGACTGCACCCGCCGGATAGGCTGAGCCCATGCGGACTCGCGCCGACATCGAATGCTGGCTGACCGACATGGACGGCGTCCTCGTCCACGAGAACACCCCCATCCCAGGGGCGGCCGCGCTGCTTCAGCAGTGGCGCGACGAGGGAACCCCGTTCCTGGTGCTGACGAACAACTCGATCTTCACGCCGAGAGACCTCTCGGCGCGCCTCCGGTCCTCGGGGCTCGTCGTGCCCGAGGAGCGGATCTGGACCTCGGCGCTCGCGACCGCTGACTTCCTGCACAGCCAGGCGCCCGGTGCGAGTGCGTTCGTCATCGGCGAAGCCGGCCTGACGACCGCGCTGCACGAGGCCGGCTTCATCATGACCGAGACCGATCCGGACTACGTCGTGGTCGGCGAGACGCGCAACTACTCGTTCGAGGCGATCACGAAGGCGATCCGCTTCATCGCCGCCGGCGCGCGGTTCATCGCGACCAACCCGGATGCGACGGGCCCGTCGGTCGACGGCGTGCTGCCTGCGACCGGAGCGATCACCGCCCTCATCACGAAGGCGATCGGCAAGGAGCCCTACATCGTCGGCAAGCCGAACCCGATGATGTTCCGCTCGGCCCTGAACCGGATCGGCGCGCACTCCGAGAACACCGGCATGATCGGCGACCGCATGGACACCGACATCGTCGCGGGCATCGAGGCGGGGCTGCACACCGTGCTGGTCCTCACGGGCATCAGCGACGCCGCCGAGATCGAACGGTACCCCTTCCGGCCCGACGAAGTGCTCGAGTCGGTCGCCGACCTGCTGGCGACCGAGCCGATCGAGGCAGAAGAGGTGGACATCCTCTGATGGGCGCGCTCGATGACGGCGAGCGCGTGCTGGCGCCGGATGCCGAGACCTGGCGAGCCTGGCTCGAGGAGAATCACTCGAGCTCGACCGGCGCCTGGCTCGTGCGCGCCCGGCCCGGGTCGGATGTGGAGGTCATCGGCTACGAGGACGCGATCCTGCAGGCGCTGTGCTTCGGGTGGATCGACGGCCCGGTGCGCAGCTTCGACGAGCGGATCGGAGGGCTCTGGTTCGCGCCGCGGCGCCCGTCGAGCGGGTGGGCGGCGACGAACAAGGCCCGGCTGATCCTGCTTGAGGAGCGCGGGCTCATGGCGGAGGCCGGCATCCGCGCGGTCGAGGTCGCGAAGGCGAACGGCGCGTGGACCATGCTCGACAACGCCGAGGCGCTGCGCGAGCCCGACGACCTCGCCGCCGCGCTCGACGCCGACGCGGCCGCCCGGGCGGCCTGGGACGCATTCCCGCCCTCCGCGCGCAAGTTCGGCATCGCCGCGGTCGACGCTGCACGCCGCCTCGAGACGCGCGCCGCGCGCATCGCGAAGATCGTCACGGATGCCGCCGCCGGAAAGAGGCCCGCATGAACGAATTCGAGCAGAACCTGCTGTTCGCCGCGACCGGGATCGTGCTGGTGGGCACGCTCATCGTGTTCGTGTGGCAGTACATGCGCAACAACCGCCGCGACAAGGACTGAGGCTACTGCGGCTGAAGCCCCAGGTCGTCGAGGTCGATCGCGGCGAGCCACTCCAGTCCCTCCGCCTCGACCGCGGCCTGCGCGCCCGTCTTGCGGTCGACGATCACCGCGACGGCGACCGGGTTCGCGCCCTCACGGCGCAGCGCCTCGACGGCCTTGAGCGCGGACTGCCCGGTGGTCGATGTGTCTTCGAGCACGACGACGCGCTTGCCCGACACGTCCGCCCCTTCCACCTGCCGACCGCGGCCGTGATCCTTCGGCTCCTTGCGGACGACGAACGCATCAAGCGGTGCGTCCGTGCGCGAGGATTCGTGCATCACCGCGTTCGCGATCGGATCGGCGCCGAGCGTGAGCCCGCCGACCGCGACGATGCCGTCGACATCGCGGACGAGGTCGAGCATGATGCGCCCGATCGCCGGAGCGGCGCGGTGGTCGAGAGTGAGCTTGCGCATGTCGACGTAATAGGTCGCCTTCTTGCCGCTGGAGAGCGTGAAGTCGCCGTGGAAGACGGCCTCGTCCTTGATCAGGGCGATGAGGGCCTGGCGGTCGGCTTCGAGCTCGGGCGTGCTGGCGGCGGTCATGTCCTCGAGTTTACGGATGCCGCAGCCCGGCCCCGGATAGCCTCGAGCGATGGAGCATCTTCCTGGCGGGTCGGGGGGCGTCTGGCTCGGCGACGACCCGGCGCACGGCCCGACGGTGCACCGCCCGACGGGCCCCTGGAGCCCTGCGGTCCACGAGCTTCTGAACTTCCTCGCAGACGCCGGGCTCGACGGCATCCCCCGCGTGCTCGGCTTCGACGATGCCGGCCGAGAGGTGCTCACGTTCGTGCCCGGCCGCACGGTCGCCGTGGACTCGGAGGCACCGGCGGACGCGACGCTGACGGATGCCGCGCGGTGGCTGCGGCGATTCCACGATGCGGTGGCCGCCTATGACCCGGGGCCGCGCACGTGGCGTCAGAGCTCGGCCGGTCTCGAGCCCGGACAGCTGATCTGTCACAACGACACAGGGGCGTACAACTGGATCGTCGAGGCCGATCGCTTCGTGGGCATGATCGATTGGGATCAGGCCGGCCCGGGGCTGCCGCTGGACGATCTCGCGTTCCTGTGCTGGAGCGGCATCCCGCTGTTCCGCGAGATCCCCACGACGGATGCCGCGCACCGTGTGCAGATCGCGGCGGAGGCGTACGGCGGCGTCGAACCGCGCGCCCTGCTGGACGCGGTCGCAGATCGCATGCAGCGGGCATCCGACCGGATCGCGGCCGGCATCGAGCGGGGCGATCCCGGCATGATGGCGCTGCGCGCGGTCGGCGAGCCCGAGCGCACTCGGCGCCGCGTCGACGCGTTCTCGGCCCGACTGCCGGCGCTCCGCGCGGCGCTCAGCTGATGGCGCCCACGCGCTGACTTGCCCTGAATGCAGGAACCGACGGCGTGTCGGCCTGCATTCAGGGCAAGTGGATCGAGGACGCAGATCAGGGAAGCTGGTCGCCGAACTCCCCGTAGAGCCAGTCGAGGTCGTCCGCACGGTCGACGCGGTACACGCCACCGGTACCGGCGCAGGTGCTGTTCTTGCCGAAGGACGTGACGCCCGCGATCACCGTCGAGGTGCCGATGAAGTTCGGGCCGCCCGAGTCGCCCGAGCATGTGCCGCCCGTGTGCGCGTTGTTCGACAGGATCAGCGAGCCGTCGCCGGTGTAGCCCGTGTTGATCGAGTTGAGCTTCGGAGTAGACACCATCCGGGTGCGCAGCGCCTCGGTCTTCCACGATGCCGCATCGGGGAAGCTCTTCTGCAGGCCGTAGCCGACCGCGGTGAAGGTCGCGTCCTTCTTGCCGCTCTTGGTGAAGGCGTCGAGCTGATCGAGCGCCGGGAGCGTGCCGTAGGTGGGCAGGATGACGGGCGTGTCGAGGACGACGACACCGAGGTCATGGAGATAGAACGCCGCGTCGTCGTACTCCGGGTGCACGTACGGAGTGCCGCCGACCTGGCCCGTGAAGGGGTAGCCGTATGCCGCCGGCGTCGGCTCGAGGTCGCTCTGGAACCAGATCTCCGCATGATCGGCATCGAACGTGCAGTGACCGGCGGTGAGGAAGATCGTCGGCGAGATCAGCGTGCCGCTGCAGCGCCACATCGGGTTGCCTTCGTCGTCCTGCGCGACCATGAGGCCGACGTACGGGTGGTTCTCGCCGTCGGGTACGCCGTCCGTGATGGCTGATGCGGGTGATGCGGCCAGGACGACCAGGGCGAGTGCCGCAACGGTCGCGGCGAGCGCTTTGTGGCGCATGTGGGGACCCCTTTCTTTGGGTTAACAGAGACTCACACAACTGCCGGATCCGGACAAGGGTCTGCGCGCGATCTCATGCAACCGATGCACGGGAGAGCGTCGGCGGGCCGCCGTAGGCTTGGTGCATGCGGCTTGCCACGTGGAACGTCAACTCCGTCCGAGCCCGGGTCGACCGGATCGTCGACTTCGCGGTGCGCGAGTCGATCGACGTCCTGGCGATGCAGGAGATCAAGTGCAAGGCCGAGCAGTTCCCGTTCGAGCAGTTCGAGGAGGCCGGCTACCACGTCGAGGCGCACGGGTTCTCGCAGTGGAACGGCGTCGCGATCGCGAGCAGGGATCCGCTCACGGACGTGGCATATGCCTTCCCCGGAATGCCCGGCTTCGCGAAGGACGGAGCCGCGGCCGACGCCCCGCAGGAGGCCCGCGCGATCGGGGCGACGGTGGGCGGCATCCGTGTCTGGAGCCTGTACGTGCCCAACGGCAGGGCCCTCGGCGATCCGCACTTCTTCTACAAGCTGGACTGGCTGAGCGCGCTGCAGCAGTACACGACCGATGCCCTCGAGACCGACCCAGACATGGCGCTTGCGCTCGTCGGCGATTTCAACATCGCACCGACGGATGCCGACAACGGTGATCCCGCTGTCGTACCGGGGTTCTCCACGCACGTCTCACCGCCCGAGCGCGAGGCCTTCGCCGCGCTCGAGTCGGCCGGCCTGACCGATGTCGTGCGTCCGCTCGTCCCCACGGGCTACACCTACTGGGACTACAAGCGACTGCGCTTCCCCAAGAACGAGGGGATGCGGATCGACTTCATCCTCGGCTCGCACGCGTTCGCCGACGCGGTCACCGGCGCCACGATCCACCGGAACGAGCGCAAGGGCGAGGCGCCCAGCGATCACGTCCCGGTGGTGGTCGACCTCGACCTCGAGGGCCCCGACGACGACGATCGCCCGATGATCTTCTGACGAGCGCTCAGTCCTGAAGGGACATGTCCCCCGTGGTCGGCAGACCGGCCGGACCGTAGCGCAGCTGCACGGCGGTTCCGCCGGTGATCGGCGGCTCGAGCAGGCGGAGGTTCGCCGGCGCCGCGCCATCGGGGAAGACCTTCTTGCCCTGCCCGAGGACGACCGGGTACACCCACAGGTTCAGCTCGTCATAGGCCTCCGCCGCGAGAAGCGAGTGCACGAAGTCGATGCTCCCGATCACGTGGATGTCCTCGTGCGCTTCGCGCAGCGCCGCGACGGATGCCGCCGCATCCGGTCCGAGCTGTCGTGCGCCCTGCCACTCGAGGGCGGGAGTGCCACGGGAGGCGACGTACTTCGGGATCTCGGCGAAGCGACGCCCGATCGGGTTGTCCACATGCAGCGGCCAGTACGCGGCGAAGATGTCGTACGTCCGGCGGCCCAGGACGAGTGCGTCCATGCCGGCGATGCCCGCGCCGATCTGCTCGCCGATCACGGGGTCGGGCAGCGGTGCCTGCCAGCCGCCGTAGGGGAATCCGCCAGAGGTGTCCTCCTCGGGTCCTCCCGGCGCCTGAGCCACGCCGTCCAGTGTCATGAACAGATCGATCTTGATGCGACCGGTCATGCTGTCCTCCTCTTCTCGGTGGTGTGCGACGCGCGTCGCATCACCGCTCATGCGGCGAGCGCCGCGCTGCCTGCCTTGTCGATGTGGAACGTGTCGGCGAATCGCTCCAGGAGCGTCGCCTCGCCCGCGAGCACGTGGACGACTCCGGCGTCGATCGCCTCCGCGGGGGTGAGCTCGCCCGAGATCACCAGACGGATGCCGGGGCCCGCGGCGAAGACCACCTCGGGTTCGCCGTCCGGCAACCGCCCACCTACCGGCGGCGCAGCAGGGGCGATCTGCGCGATCTGCAGCGCATCGCCTTCGACCCGCACCCGGAGTGCAACGTCGCCGACGTGCACTTCGTAATCGGCGGCGGGCAGCGATGACGCGGCATCCGGTCGGAACGCCGTCCGCAGTGCCATCGTGAGCGAGTCGGCCGTCACGATGTCGTCGGGTCCGGGTTCGCCCATCTGCTGGAAGCCCCACCGCCCGAGCGCGAGCACGATCGGCTCGAGTGCGCGACCGTACTCGGTGAGCTCATATACGAGCCCGGTGCGATAGAGCGGTGCGCGACGCACGACGCCGCCCTCCTGCAGCTCCTTGAGCCGCGCGGAGAGGATGTTGGTGGGGATCCTGGGCAATCCCACCTTGAGATCGGTGTACCGGCGCGGGCCGACCATCAGATCTCGCAGGATGAGCAATGCCCACCGCTCGCCGATCAGCTCGACGGCGGTCGTGATTCCGCAGTACTGCCCGTAGCTGCGTGCGGCCACGTGCTAGGCCTGGGCGTGCTCGGCCATGTAGGCCTCGGGTCCCTGCTCGGCGGCCTTCGGGTCCATGTAGAGGAATCCGAGGATGTTGCCGTCCGGGTCTTCCAGGTCACGGCTGTACATGAAGCCGTAGTCCTGTGCCGGCTTGGGCTCGCTGCCACCGTTGGCCAGACCCGCGGCCATGATCGCGTCGACCTCGTCACGGGAATCGCGGCTGAGTCCGATGCTCGTCTGAGCCTGGGTCTTCGTGTCGATGATCTGCTTGTCGGTGAACGTTGCGAAGTACTCCTTGGTGAGCACCATGAAGAACACGTTCTCGTCCCACACGATGCAGGCCGCGTTCTCATCGGTGAACAGCGGATTGATGCCGGCGCCGAGCGCCGTGTAGAACGCCTTCGACCGCTCCAGGTCGGTGGTGGGCACGTTCACGAAGATGCTGGTCATGACTGTCTCCTTCTCGGTCGAAGGCTCACGCGCCGAGGTCCGGTCGATGAGCTCACGTCCGATAGTTGCAAAAAACAAGCTTGCTTGTCAATAGCAAGTGACCTCGAGTTCAATCGCTGACGCGGACAAGATCGTTGTGCGCGACCAGGTACTGCCGCTGCAGCCAGGCGCCGAAGTTGCGTACCCGCAGGCAGCCGCCGGAGTCGCCGCAATGGATGACCGGATCGTGCGAGGCGTAGATCGCGAACACATTCAGTTTGCGGGCCAGAGGATCTCCGGAGAGATTCACGGGGAGTCCCGCGACCGGGTAGCCGGTCGCGTACTGCACGATGTCGGCGTTGATCAGGCCCGCATCCACCGGGGCAGCCACGATCCGGCCTCCCGACCGATGATCGGGATGGTCTCCGTCCGCGCCCTCTGCGAACCCGGGCAATGACGCGAACACCCGGGCAGCGAGGTAGCCGTTCACGAGCTCCACGACCGTGTTGTGCAGCTGGTCGAGCGTGACCTCCTGACCGGTGTCGACCGTGTGGATCACCGGCTCCTCACCCGTGACGAGTTGAGGCAGGCTCTCGTACCCGGTGCGCGGATACCCGCCGCCGTTCAGGCCGCCGTCGGGCAGGCGCAGGAACAGGAGGGAAATCCGGTCGTCGCCTTCGGGGCGGGTGAGCGTCACGGTGAGGCCGCTGCGCAGGAGCACCGATCGGTCGACCCAGTTGCTCGATTCACCGCGGAGCGCGTCATACGCCGCGCGGATGCCGACCTCGCGGTTGGAGGCGTAGACCGAGTCCCCCTCCCCCGCGTCCGAGATCGTGAAGTAGAACGTGCGCAGGCACTGCCCGCTGTCGAACGCGTCCTGCAGCGCAGGATTGGCGAAGATGAGGTCGTCGTCGTAGTGCGCCCAGAACGAGACCACCGTCCCACCGGGGCACGCAGGCTCGATCAGCTGCAGCGGCGATGCGAACACCGTCCCGTCCGGATCCGTGCGGGCGGCGTCACGCGCCACGACAGCCGGAATCTCACCGCACTGCGCCGTGGACGCGAAGAACATCATCGCATCGGCCGCCCACTGCGACAGATCCCGAAGCGGCAATCCCGGTGCGGCTGCGGGGTCCACGGTCGTCAGTCCCCCGCACGTCCCGGCGACGGAGATGATTTCGTCCGAGGTGAGATCGTTGCGCGACGGGGTTTCAGTGCCGTCGGGCGTCGGGGCGGGCGTGGCGGTGCCCGGAGGGCTGGATGTCGATGCGCCCGGAGTCTCAGGACCGGCGCACCCGCCGAGGGTCAGCGCGAGCGCGACGACGGAAGCGCACAGCATCCCCCTTGCGAGACCTCTTCGACGCACGACGTCCCCCCAGACGCAGGACCATCCCCGAAGGACACTATCAAGATCGCGACCGCGCACGGCTCCGTCACGCGGGGGATGCCGTCGCCCGCCCTCCGCCGTAGCGTGGAGCCGTGACCTCCGCCGATCTGCTCCTGACCCGGCCTTCACCCACCCCGCGCGAGCTGCGGGGTGACCTCTACCTCGCGGCCGTGATCCTCGTGGGCGCGATCCTGAGCGCCGCCCTCAGCGCGATCTCGGGCATCTACGGCGACGAGCAGGCGCCGTTCGCGCTCGCGCTCGTGTACGCCGTTGCGCTGGCCGTGCCCCTCGCCGTGCGCCGACGCTGGCCGGCCACGGTCGCGGTGATCGTCTCTGTCGCGTACTTCGCCGCCGTCACACTGCGCATCCCGGAGGTGTACGTCGGCAACATCGCGATGTTCATCGCGCTGTACACCGTCGGTGCGTGGTCGGCCGACCGGCGACGAGCACTGATCGTCCGGGTCGCGATCATCGTCGGCATGTTCGCCTGGCTCATCGTGGTCATGTACCGCGACGCCATCACGCACGCCGATGACGCCGACGTCATGGCCGGTGCGTTCTCGCCGTTCGTCGCGCAGGTGCTGCTCGGCATCCTCGTGAACGCGCTGTACTTCGGCGGGGCCTACTACTTCGGCGAGCGCGCCTGGAGTTCGGCTGTCCAGCGCGCAACCCTCGAGCAGCGCACCGCCGAACTCGAGCGGGAACGGGAGGTCACCGCTGCGCAGGCGGTCGCCCTCGATCGGGTGAGGATCGCGCGGGAGCTGCACGACGTGGTCGCCCATCACGTGTCCGTCATGGGCGTCCAGGCAGGAGCCGCCCGCGTCGTCCTGGACAGCGACCCGGAGGCGTCCCGGCGCATGCTCGCGGGCATCGAGATGTCTGCCCGCGAGGCGATCGACGAGCTGCACCGGCTGCTCGACACGCTGCGCACTCCGGGCGCCGGCGACGACGCGCCCGCCTCGACGATCGGCCTCGATTCCCTGCCGGCGCTGGCAGCCGCCTCCGATGCCGCCGGGCTGCCCACCACGTTCACTGTCGTGGGTGCGCCCGTCGCCGTTCCGCAGGTGACCCAGGTGAACCTGTACCGCATCGCTCAGGAGGCCCTGACGAACGCGCGCCGTCATGGCGGAACGGGGGCGAACGCCGAAGTCCGGCTGCGGTACACCGATGACCGTCTGGTCGAGCTCGAGGTCGTGAACTCCGGTCGCCCCGTGCGGGAGCCGCGTCCGGGGCTCGGGCAGCTCGGAATGCGGGAGCGCGCCGCGGCGTCGGGCGGCGCGATCGAGATCGGGGCGCGCGACCGGGGCGGATTCCGCGTGCGCGTGGCAGTGCCGCTGGATGCCGTCGCACTGGGTACCGCCCGATGATCCGCGTCCTCCTGGTCGACGATCACGCGGTGATGCGCGCCGGCTTCCGCACGATCCTGGAGGCCACCGGAGATGTCAGCGTGGTCGGCGAGGCCGCGAACGGCTCCGAGGCGGTGGCTGCGGCATCCGCTCTGCACCCCGACGTGATCTGCATGGACGTCCAGATGCCCGGCATGGATGGACTCGAGGCGACTCGGCTGATCGTGGCCGATCCCGGCGTCGATGCCGCCGTGATCGTGGTGACGACCTTCGACCGGGACGATTACCTGTTCGCGGCGCTGGATGCCGGTGCAAGCGGGTTCCTGCTCAAGAATGCCGGTGCCGACGAGCTCATCGCGGCCGTCCGCGTGGTCGCGGGCGGCGATGCGCTGCTCGCCCCCGAGGTGACCAGGCGCGTGATCGAGCGCTACGCCGCGGCAACCGTGCCGGTGACAGCTCCACTCGCGGTCGCCTCGTGGTCTCCCGCGGACTCCCTCACCGACCGCGAGACGGAAGTCCTCCGGCTCGTCGCGCAAGCCCGCAGCAACGCCGAGATCGCCCGAGAGCTGTACATCGGCGAGGCGACCGTGAAGACGCACGTCTCGAACCTGCTGCAGAAGCTCGGCGCGCGCGACCGCGTGCACGCCGCCGTACTCGCCCATCAGCACGGACTCGTCTGAGAGTTCCGCGACGGCGACGGCCCGATCTCCCCCGCGCGGAGGATACGGCGGACCCGTCACATCCGTAGCGTGGGTCTCATGCTTCAACTGCGAAATCTCGACAAGAGCTACGCCACCCATCAGGTGCTCAGGGATGTCTCGTTCGACGTGCTCCCCGGACGCCTGACCGGCTTCGTGGGGGGCAACGGCGCCGGCAAGACGACGACGATGCGCATCGTGCTCGGTGTGCTGGCGGCGGATGCGGGGACCGTCACCCTCGACGGCGGCACGGTCGGCTCCGACGACCGCCGTCGCTTCGGGTACATGCCCGAAGAGCGCGGTCTGTATCCGAAGATGAAGGTGCTCGAGCAGATCGTGTACCTCGCGCGCCTGCACGGCTACTCTCGGGCGAGCGCGACCGACGCCGCCACCGCTCTGCTGGAGCGGCTCGGACTCGGCGAGCGCCTGAACGACAACGTCGAGACCCTCTCGCTCGGCAACCAGCAGCGCGCGCAGATCGCCGCCGCGCTCGTGCACGATCCCGATGTGCTGATCCTGGACGAGCCGTTCTCGGGGCTCGACCCGATCGCCGTGGATGCCGTCGCCGGGGTGCTGCAGGAGCGCGCCGCGGCGGGCACCGCTGTGCTGTTCTCGTCGCATCAGCTCGATCTGGTCGAGCGGCTCTGCGACGACCTGGTGATCATCGCGGCGGGTCAGATCCGCGCCGCCGGCGATCGCGAAGCCCTGCGGGCGCAGCACTCCACGAACCGCTACGAGCTGGTCTCGGCGGGTGACGCCGGCTGGCTGCGCGACGAGCCGGGCGTCCGCATCGTCGACTTCGAGGGGGCCTATGCCGTGTTCGACGTCGACTCCGACCAGACCGCACAGCGCATCCTGCGAGACGCCGTCGCGCGCGGCGATGTCGGCAGCTTCGCTCCGCAGCATCCCACCCTCGCCCAGATCTTCCGGGAGGTCGTCCGATGAGCGTCGGTACCAGCCCGCGCACCGCCTCCGCCGCGGACGCCCGCCCGCCGCGGCCCGCCGCGCCGAGCGAGGCCGCGGCGGTGTGGCTCGTCGCGGAGCGGGAGATCGCATCGAAGCTGCGCAGCAAGGCGTTCCTGATCTCGACGGCGGTGCTGTTCATCCTCGCCCTCGCAGGCATCGTGATCGGCGGCTTCGTCGCGCAGAACCAGACCGGCACGCCGGTGGCCGTCACCGTGGACGCGGTGTCCCTCGTTCCGGCCGACGATGGGCTCAAGATCACCGAGGTTCCGGATCGAGCGGCGGCCGAGAAGCTCGTGACCGAGGGCACCGTCGACGCCGCGATCGTCGGCGATCCGTCGGCTGAACCGTTCGGCTTCACGATCGTCGCGGACTCGTCGGCGCCGACCTCGCTCATGCTGCAGTTCGCGCAGGTGCCGACCGTCGAGCTGCTGAACCCCGAGCCGACCGACGAGGCGCTGCGCTATCTGGTCGCGATCGGCTTCGGAATCGTGTTCCTCACGGCCGCGAGCCTGTTCGGGTCGACGATCGCGCAGAGCGTCGTGGAGGAGAAGCAGACCCGCGTCGTGGAGATCCTGATCTCCGCGATCCGCGCGCGAACCCTCCTGGCCGGCAAGGTGATCGGCAACACCGTCCTGGCGATGGCGCAGATCCTCGTGCTCGCTGCGATCGCGATCGTGGGTCTCACGATCATCGGGCAGAGCGGGCTGCTGGGAGCACTCGGCGCTCCGATCCTCTGGTTCGCGGTGTTCTTCCTCTTCGGGTTCGTGCTGCTGGCCGCGCTGTTCGCGGCGGCCGCCGCGATGGTCTCGCGACAGGAGGACATCGGATCGACGACGTTCCCGCTGACCATCCTGATCATGGCGCCGTACTTCCTGGTGATCTTCTTCAACGACAACCCCGTCGTGCTGACGATCATGTCGTACGTGCCGTTCTCGGCGCCGGTCGGGATGCCGATGCGGCTCTTCCTCGGCGAGGCGCAGTGGTGGGAGCCGCTGATCTCGCTCGCCATCCTGATCGCCACCTGCGTCGGGGCGATCCTGGTCGGCGCGAAGATCTACCAGAATTCGCTGCTGCGTATGGGCGCCCGCGTCAAGCTCGGCGAGGCACTGCGCGGGTAGGGGCCCGGACACCGTGTCTCCGTGTTGCGGTGGGCTCGGCGGAATTTATTCACACGCATACGGTTGAAGATGATGGGCCAACGGCGACCCTTCTCATCCGAATCCAAGAAGCGAGGTCGCCATGACCATTCCCCTCCTCAACCGCACCGCTGAGACCGACGCCCCGGTGCTCGACGTGCTCGCCGACCGCTGGAGCCCCCGGGCCTACGCGTCCGACGACGCGATCGACGAGTCGCAGCTGGCCAGCGCGCTCGAAGCCGCCCGCTGGGCGCCGTCGGCCAACAACATCCAGCCCTGGCGGTTCATCGTGGCCCACCGCGGCACCGAGGCCCACGACCGCGTCCACGAGGCGCTGCTCGGCTTCAACAAGGTGTGGGCCGGCGATGCGGCCGTGCTGATCGTGGCAGTCGCGGAGACGGCGGACGCCGAAGGGAAGCCCCTCCCCTTCGCCGCGTACGACCTCGGCCAGTCGGTCGCCCACCTGTCGGTGCAGGCACACCACGACGGCCTCCACGTGCACCAGATGGGCGGCTTCGACCGCGATGGAGTGCGCGCGGCGTTCGGCCTGGACGACCGCTTCGAGCCGCTGACGGTCATCGCCCTCGGCCCGATCGGCGACCCGTCCGCTCTGCCCGAGGCGCTTCAGGAGCGCGAAGCGGCACCTCGGGTTCGGCGGCCTCTCGCCGATTCGCTCATCGCGGTCTGACACCGCGATCCGGCCGGATGCCGGGCGACAGGCGTCAGGACGTCTTGAGCACAGACAGCACGTTGCCGGCGGGGTCGCGGAACCATGCGATGTCGGGGCCGTAGCCCCGGGAGATGCCCTTCTCGTCCCCGCCGTACTCGCCGTCGTAGATCTTCGTGACGACGCCGCGCGCGTTCAGCTCGTCGACCGCAGCCTCGACGTCGTCGACGGGGAAGTTCAGGATCGTGAAGCCCGCCGGCTCATGATCGGGCTTGGGATACGCGATCACGTGGCCGCCCGAGCCCAGCGTGATGTCGAGGATGCCCATCTCGTTCAGCTCCACCGACAGGCCGAGGGTGTCGGCGTAGAAGGTGCGGGCGGCATCGATGTCGTCCACGGCGAAGCCGCTGAACGCGGGTGAGTTCTCCAACATGAGTGCTCCTGATCTCGGTCCGGGGTTCGTCTCCCAGCATCCGGCACCGGTCAGGCGCTGTCCAGAGCGCGCTCCACGAGCACGCCGTCGGCATCCGCCCACACATGCCTGCCGGGCACGAAGCTGACACCCGCGATCACGAGCTCGACATCGGCCTCTCCCGCGCCCAGCTTCGCGCTCTTGCGCGGGTTCGAACCCAGGGCCTTGATGCCGAGGGGCAGCATCCGGATCGCATCGCGATCGCGGATCGCCCCGTGCACGATCAGACCCGCCCATCCGTTCTCGACGGCGGACGCCGCGATCAGGTCGCCCACCAGCGCCGATTCGAGCGAGCCGCCTGCGTCGATCACGAGCACCGCGCCGTCGCCGGGTGTTGCGAGCGTCGCCCTGACCAGTGCGTTGTCGAGTGTTCCTTCAACCGCATGGCAGCGGATCGTGCGGATCGGCCCGTCGAGGGCGGTGCGTCCCCCGAGGTCGCGCAGCTGGAGCGACAGCGAATCGAGCGCGTCGCCGCGCTCGTCGTACAGGTCGGCGGTGGCGATCGTCATGCGCCCCACGCTACGACCGAGCCATGGCTACATGGTGGCCAGGATCCGCCGCAAGAACCCCCGAACTTCTGCAACCCTCACGAACCCACACTCTCCGCGCGAGCCCATGCGCTCCCAGGCCCCTGAACGTGAGGGTTCGCGGCGAGCGTGTGGGTTCGGGTGAGATCAGCGCGGCGCGGCGGGCGGGTTGAGGTCTGGGTGCAGCGCGGTGAACAGCGAGTACGGCCGGCCGTCGGCATCCGGGCCGCGCTCCTTGAACTCGTTGATCAGCTCGTACAGTCGGTTCGCGAGCTCTTCGCGGTGCTCGTCGTTGATCTTCAGGCCGAGCCAGGAGGTGTCGAGGTCGTCGGGCGGGAGCCCCGCGATCTGCTGGAGGAACGTCTCGACCAGCACGACCGAACCGCCCGGCATCGAGGTGCGCCACGACAGCCCCGTCGCCCGATACGGCACCTCCCGGGCGCCCTGCGCACCGGCGCGATCGGGCTCCGCGGCGAGGAACCCCGTCTGCACGAGGGTGCGCACATGATGCAGCATCGTGCCGGGGTTCACGTCGAGCAGTTCCGCGAGCTCCTTGTTCGTCCGCGACTCGTACGCGCAGAGACGGAGCACCCGCAGCCGGGTCACTGAGCTCAATGCCCGGATCCGCGCCTGCGCGGCAGGATCGTCCTCATTCAGGACGATCCGCTCTTCGCTCACACCCTCACTGTAGCCGACTGATTGACAAATCTCAATCGGTGACGCAGACTGATTGACATGTCCCAATCAAACGAGACGGATGCCGAGTCGAACGAGCTGCTCGACGAGGCCCGCGCCGAGAGTTCGCGACCCGGCGGTGTCGCCGGCCCGATCAGCGAATCCTCTGACGAAGACGGGATCGGCGTCCACGCCGCGGAGGACGGTGCCCCGGCACCAGCCGGTGTCCGTTCATCTCCGCGCTCCCTCTGGCACGATCGGAACTTCCTCACGCTCTGGAGCGGACAGGCTTTCAGCCAGTTCGGATCGCAGATCCAGGAGCTCGCGATTCCCGTGCTCGCTGTCCTCATACTGAATGCGAGCGAGCTCGAAGTCGGCGTTCTCAACGCGGCCGGAGTCGCGGCATTCCTCGTAGTGGGACTGCCGGCGGGCGCCTGGATCGACCGTTTGCGCAAGCGACACGTGATGATCTGGGCGGATGCCGTACGTGCGGTGGCACTCGCGACAATACCCGTGCTGTGGTGGCTCGGCGCCCTCCAGATGTGGCACCTGTACGCGGTCGCCCTGATCGTGGGCGTGGCCACGGTCTTCTTCGACGTCTCGTATCAGAGCATCATCCCGTCCCTGGTGCGGTCGTCTCAGATCGCCGAGGCGAACGGCAAGCTGCAGTCGACCTACGAACTGGCCAACATCGCCGGTCCGGGCATCGGCGGTTGGCTGGTGGGGATCCTCACCGCGCCGCTCGCAATTCTGACGACCGTCGGCACGTATCTGATCTCGTTCGTCGCCCTGCTCTTCACGCGTGACCACGAGCCGCAGCGCGCGCCAGAGGATCGCGCGCCGATCCTGCATGAGATCTGGGAGGGCCTGCATTTCGTCTTCACAGAGAAGCTGCTCCGGCGCATCGTCGGCACGACCGGCATGTCCAACTTCTTCAACATCATCTCGATGACGATGCTGCCGATCTTCATACTCCGTGAGCTCGGTCTGAGCCCCGCTTCGATGGGTGTGATCTTCTCGCTTGGAGCCGTCGGAGGGCTCGTCGGCGCGATCGCAACCCCGCACATCGTGCGACGACTCGGCGAGGCGAGATCGATTCCGATCAGCTCGATCGCATTCAGCGTCGTCGCCGTATTCCTGCCGGTCGCCGCGATGGTTCCCGCGATCGCCTTTCCCCTCCTCGTGGCGCAGGGCTTCGTCGGCAGCTTCACCGTGCTCCTCTACAACATCACCCAGGTCACCTTCCGCCAGCGCATCACTCCACCGCGACTGCTCGGTCGGATGAACGCGTCGGTGCGCTTCGTGGTGTGGGGGGTGATGCCGATCGCAGCTCTCCTGTCCGGCCTCCTCGGGACGTGGTTGGGCGTCGTCGCGACGATGTGGATCGGCGCCATCGGCGAGCTGTTCTCGGCGCTGTTCGTGGTCACCGGCCCCTTCTGGTCGATGCGGGACCTCCCCGGCGCGGAGCCTTCCGCCCCCGAGCCGGAGCGGACACGCGAGGACTGATCGCACAACCCCTTCGCGTCTGCGGCCTGGGCGGCATATCGTGACAGCATGACCGCACGCATCCTGTCGATCGGCACCGCGACTCCGCCGACCGTGATCACGCAGGATCGCGTCCGCGATTTCTTCGCCCGGCAGCCCGATGCGGACCGGCTCACACAGCGACTCATCCGCGCCACGTTCGACGCCGCTGAGATCGAGCGGCGCTACACGGTGCTCCCGGAACTGGGCGAAGCCGGAAGCGACGGCATCTTCATCGACGCTCAGGGCGTCCTTCGCTCCCCCGGCACCGCCCTGCGAAACGCCGAGTACATCCGGCAGGCGCCGGACCTCTCCCGTCAGGCCGCTCAGGCGGCGCTCGAGGAGGCCGGGGTTGCGGCATCCGAGATCACGCACGTCGTGACCGCGTCGTGCACCGGCTGCTTCGCTCCCGGCCCCGACTTCCGTCTCGTGCGCGACCTGGGCCTGGCCGACTCGACCGAGCGGTATCACCTCGGCTTCATCGGGTGCGCCGCGGCCTTTCCTGCGCTCCGCGCCGCAGCGCGCTTCTGCGCCGCGCAGCCCGACGCGGTCGTGCTGGTGGTGTGCACGGAGCTGTGCAGCCTGCACATCCGCCCGAGCAGCTCGCCCGACCAGATCGTCGCGTCCTCCGTCTTCGCGGACGGCTCGGCCGCCGCGATCGTCACCGCCGGTTCCGTGCAGCGAGGCGGGCTCGACCTCGAGCGATTCGGCACGACGCTCACGAGCGAGGGCGAGCAGGACATGGCGTGGACGATCGGCGACGACGGCTTCGAGATGGTGCTCACCGGCGAGGTCCCGCGCATCATCGGGCGCGAGATCCGCGGCGCAGTCGACGGCTTCCTCGACGGCAATGTCCCCGATGTGTGGGCGGTGCACCCGGGAGGGCGCAGCATCCTGGATCGGGTGCAGTCCGGGCTGGAGCTCGCGCCGGACGCGCTCGCCACGTCCCGTGCGGTCCTGCGCGACTACGGCAACATGTCCAGCGCGACCGTCATGTTCATCCTCCGCGAGACGCTGCACGACGACACGATCGCCGCGGGCGCGACGATCGCCGGGCTCGCGTTCGGACCCGGTCTGACCGTCGAATCGGCGCTGTTGACCAAGCGAACCGCGGCCGTGAGCCCCGCCTCCGGCCATGACCGTCACCTGGCAGTCGCGGGGTGAGTCTCGCCGAACGGGATGTCGCCCTGCGCGAGCTCATGGACGACCCGGAGTGCGACCCCGAGCTCCTGCGTGCCACCCTGCGCCGGTTCGACACGATCAACCGCGTGGTGTCGGGGTGGGGGCACATCTATCGCTCCCGCATCCGGCCGTACCTGTCCGCGCTGGATCGACCGGCGCGTGTTCTCGATCTCGGATGCGGCGGCGGTGACGTCATGACCCACCTCGCCGGGCGGGCCGAACGCGACGGGCTGCGAGCCGAGTGGATCGGGGTCGATCCCGATCCACGGGCGATCGAGGTCGCAACCGCACGCGACGCACCGACGAGCGTGCGGTTCGTGTGCACCGACAGCTCACGGCTGCTCGCCGACGGCGAGCGCTTCGACCTGGTGCTCTCCAACCACGTGCTGCATCACCTCTCCCCGGACGACCTCGACGTGTTCACCGACGAGTCCCGGCGGCTGTCGCAGGGCCTCGTGATGCACGGCGACATCGAACGCGGCCGCGTCGCCTACGGGCTGTACACGGTGTGGATCACCCCGTTCGCGCCGGGCACGTTCCTGCGCACCGACGGTCTGCGCTCGATCCGCCGCAGCTACCGGCAGGCCGAACTCGCCGACGTGCTCGGTTCGCCGTGGCGCATCGAGCGGCCATTCCCGTTCCGCGTGCTGGCGGTCGCCCCCGGACTCGCCGGTGACTGACGTCGTCGTGGTGGGCGCCGGCCCGGTCGGTGCCCTGCTCGCGGCGGAGCTGGTGCGGCACGGCGTCGACGTGCGCCTCCTCGAACGGCGCGTCACGCCGGGACTCGGGACCAGGGCGATCGGCGTGCACGCGCCGGTCCTCGCCGCGCTGGAGGAGTCCGGAATCACCGAGCGACTGCTCGAGAACGCCCTGCGGGTGCCGCGCGGCGAGGCGCGGTCGGGCGATCATGTCCTCGGAATCGTGCGCTTCGATCGGCTCTCCGCGCGCTTCCCGTTCGTGGCCACACTGCCTCAGGCCGACACTGAGGCGGTGCTCGCCGACGTCTCACCCGCAGCCGAGCGCGGCGCGGAGGTGACGTCCGTGCGCGTACGCGGAACCGAGGTGGATCTCGAGGTGAACCGCACGGACGGCACGGCCGTGGAGGTCACCGCGCCGATCGTCGTGCTCGCGGGCGGGTGGACGGCGCGACCGCTCGTGTACCGCGATGTTCCCACCACGACGTACCCGGATCGCTACCTCATGTCGGACATCGTGGTCGGCGATCGACCGGACGCCGACACCGCGATCGTGAACCTCGCGCCCGGTGGCGTGCTCGAGTCGTTCCCGCTCCCCGGCTCGATGCGCCGCGTCGTCGCGTGGGATGCCGCCGCCGAGCCCGCGGTCGACCTCGCGTCGGTGCGGGTGCAGCGACTGCAGGCCGCGCTGCGCGCCCGAGGCGAGGCATCCGTCGCCGACGCCGTCGAGACCGCGACCGCGTTCGGCGTGCGACGCGTCTGCGCGCCCCGGCTGCGCCGCGGACGCCTGTTCGTCATCGGCGACACCGCGCACGAGGTCAGCCCGATCGGCGGGCAGGGCATGAACCTCGGCCTGCTCGACGCTGCGGGACTCGCGCCGCTCCTGGCCCGATGGGTGCACGAGGGGACGGCGCCCGAAGCCGCCCTGGCGGCGTGGGAGCAGCGCCGCGTCCGCTCGGCGACGCGCGCCGGCCGTCTCGCGGCCGTGAACACCGTGCTCGGCAGACCCCGGCGCGGCGTCACCGACCTCGCGCGGCGCGCGATCGTGCGCGGGATGCTGATGCCTCCGCTCGGCCGTGGCTTCGCCTGGGCGTACGCGATGGGGCTGGACGCCGGCCCCTGAGCCCGGTGCCCCACCGGGCTCGCGAGCGGGGCAGTCAGGCGCCCAGCGCCTGGCCCGTTGCGGCGAGCTGCACGCACAGGAGCAGCGACGCGAGCATCACGAGCCGGAAGACCCAGCGGCCCGGCGGCCGCACGAGTGCGAGCACGAGTCCGGCGATCGCGATCACCACGACGCCCGTGAACGCGATGATTCCGAGCACGCTGATCGCGGCATCCGGCCCGAGCAGCACTGCGATCGCACCGACGACGAGGGCGACCGCCGCGATCACGGCCGAGGCACGACGCCCGAGCCGATGCGGAAGCCCGCGCACGCCGGTCTGGGCGTCGTCCTCCAGGTCGGGCAGCACATTCGTCAGATGGATCGCCACGCCGAGCGCGGCTCCCGCGACCCACGCCCACGCCGCGGCGACGGCCGGCGGATCGGCCGAGAGCGTCACCAACGAGGGCAGCAGGCCGAAGCTGACCATGAACGGCAGCACCGAGACTGGCGTCGACTTGAGCCCGGCGTTGTACGCCCACGCCGAGCCCAGCGCGACCAGGTGCGCCAGCCCCATCGCCCAGCTCAGCACGCACGAGAGCACGAGCGAGAGCACGAGCGCGCCGGATGCCGCGACCCACGCCATGCGGAGCGATACCTCGCCGCGCGCGATCGGCTTGTCGGTGCGCGCGGTGGCCCGGTCGCGAGGCGCGTCGATCGCATCGTTCGAGATGCCGACCGACAACTGTCCGAGCAGGATCGCGAGTCCCAGCACCGCGATCCGCCACGGTTCGAGACCGGTCGCGATCCCGAGCGTGATCGCGACCGCGGTGACCACGACGCTCGGCCCCGGATGCGACGAGCGCCACAGCGCGACGATGGGGGACGGATGCCGCCCGCTGCGCGTCTCGCCCACGGCCCCGCTCACCGGATCACGCGTCGAAGGGACGGCGCCAGCGCGCGATGCCGATGATCGCGAGCACGACGGTCGCCAGATACGCGAGTCCGATCGCGATGGCGGCGACGGTGAAGATCGCCTGGGACGTCTCGTATGTGATCCCGCCACCCGTCCAGGTCGTGAGCGCGGAATCGAGGTGGCCGCTGTCGCCCGAATCGGGAACCGTCAGCGACGCGAGCAGGAACGCTGCCCAGAGCACGAAGCTCGCGATGTCGTAGGCGAAGCGGGTCGCCTTGCCTCGTCGCACCGTCCGGTCGAACAGGGTCATGATCGGCGGCACGAGCAGGATCGCGACGACGAACAGGCCGTAGACGAACCCGATGATCCCCATCCAGCCGAGCTGAGCGCCGACCAGCCCGCGGCCGAGGAAGAAGAACACCGGCAGCAGCGCGGCGGCCACCCACTGGGCGACGAACACGAAACGGCCGGAGCGCGCGATATGCATGCCCCGACCGTATCGCGAGGGTTTCGTTTCGGCCGGTCGCTGCGCCCGTCGAATCGCATCCCGGCTGTTGAGCGAGCCGAGCGAGACGAACGCCGACCGCCCCGGGTTGCTCAGTCGTCGAGCAGCTCGGCCTCGATCACCTCGTCGTCGTCCACAGCATCCTCTGCCGCCGGACCGCTGCTCGTCAGCACGAGCGTCGAGCCGTCGGCGGCGACGTCGACCCGCACGAGGTCGCCGTCCCGCACACCGCCGGAGAGGATCGCCATCGCGAGCCGGTCCTGGATCTCCGACTGGATGAGCCGCCGCAGCGGCCGCGCACCGAACACCGGATCGTACCCGCGCTCGGCGAGCCACGCGCGCGCGTCGGGAGTGACGGCGAGCGTCAGCCTGCGGTCGCGCAGACGCCGCTGGAGCGCGAACACCGCGAGCTCGACGATCTGGGCGAGGTCGTCCTCGCTGAGCGCCTGGAAGATCACGATGTCATCGAGGCGGTTGACGAACTCGGGCTTGAACGCCCGGCGGACCAGCCCCTGCACGGCATCCCGCTTCTGCTCGAGCGTGAGCGTCGGGTCGATCAGGATCGGCGAGCCCAGGTTCGAGGTGAGGATCAGGATCACGTTCTTGAAGTCCACCGTGCGACCCTGACCGTCGGTCAGCCGACCGTCGTCCATGACCTGCAGCAGCACGTCGAACACCTCGGGGTGCGCCTTCTCGACCTCGTCCAGCAGCACGACGCTGTACGGGCGGCGACGGACCGCCTCGGTGAGCTGGCCGCCCTGCTCGTAGCCGATATAGCCAGGAGGGGCGCCGACCAGTCGCGAGACGGAGTGCTTCTCTCCGTACTCGGACATGTCGATGCGCACCATGGCGTGCTCGTCGTCGAAGAGGAAGTCGGCGAGCGACTTGGCGAGCTCGGTCTTGCCGACTCCCGTGGGGCCGAGGAACATGAACGAGCCGGTCGGCCGGTCGGGGTCGCTGATGCCCGCCCGCGAGCGCCGCACCGCATCGGAGACCGCCTTCACGGCCTCCTTCTGCCCGATGAGCCGCTTGCCGAGCTCGGTCTCGAGGTGCACGAGCTTCTCGGTCTCGCCCTGCAGGAGACGGCCGACCGGGATGCCGGTCCACGCGGCGATCACTGCCGCGATGTCTTCATCGGTGACCTGGTCGTTGACCATGCGATCGCCCGCGGGCTCCTCGCGTTCGGCCTCGATCAGCTGCCGCTCCAGAGCCGGGATCTCCGCGTAGAGCAGGCGCGACGCCTTCTCCAGGTTGCCTTCGCGCTGAGCGCGCTCCGCCTCCATGCGGGCCGCGTCGAGCTTGGTCTTGAGGTCGCCGACGCGGTTGAGCGATGCGCGCTCGCGCTCCCAGCGGTTCTGCAGCTCGGTGAGGCGCTCCTGCTCGCTGCCGAGCTGCTCGCGCAGGGCTGCGAGACGTTCCTTCGAAGCGTCGTCCTTCTCCTTCTTGAGCGCCAGTTCCTCGAGCTTCAGCCGGTCGACGTGGCGGCGTAGCTCATCGATCTCGAGCGGCGCGGAGTCGATCTCCATGCGCAGCCGCGACGCGGCCTCGTCGATCAGGTCGATCGCCTTGTCGGGCAGCTGGCGACTCGGAATGTACCGATTCGACAGGGATGCCGCAGCCACGAGCGCGGCATCCGCAATGGCGACCTTGTGGTGCGCCTCGTAGCGCTCCTTCAGCCCGCGCAGGATCGCCACGGTGTCCTCGACCGTGGGCTCGCCGACGTAGACCTGCTGGAAACGGCGCTCGAGGGCGGCATCCTTCTCGATGAACTCGCGGTACTCGTTGAGCGTCGTCGCGCCGATCATGCGCAGCTCGCCGCGCGCGAGCATGGGCTTGAGCATGTTGGATGCCGCAACCGACCCCTCGCCGCCGCCCGCGCCCATCAGCACGTGCAGCTCGTCGATGAACGTGATCACGCGTCCGTCGGACTCGGTGATCTCCTTCAGCACGGCCTTGAGCCGCTCCTCGAACTGACCGCGGTACATCGCGCCGGCAACGAGCGCCGACAGGTCGAGGCTGATCAGCTCCTTGTCCTTGAGCGACTCTGCGACGTCACCCGCGACGATGCGCTGGGCCAGGCCCTCGACGACGGCGGTCTTTCCGACGCCCGGCTCGCCGATGAGCACGGGGTTGTTCTTGGTGCGGCGGGTGAGCACCTGGCTGACCCGGCGGATCTCGCTGTCTCGCCCGATCACAGGGTCGAGCTTGCCCTGGCGGGCGCGGTCGGTGAGGTTGATCCCGAACTGCTCGAGGGCGCTCTGCTGCTCCTCCTGCCCGGGCTGTTGCGTGGCGTTCATGTGTCTCCTGAAGTCTGGTTCCAGCTCCCGATAAAGTTGAGCCGTGTTGACTCAAGTTTAGCAGAGAGCGGATGCCGCGGCAACGGCGCGCGGCAACGCATCCGGCGCAGTCCTAAAACTGCGTTCGCGTAGCGCTGCCTCCAAGAGGGGACGACGAACTGCGTGATTCGGCGTCAGCCGATCACGGCGCGCGGCCGCCGGGCTCGTCCGGTGGCGTCGGCGACGGCGCGGGCACGGTGGGCTCGGGCTCCGGTGTGGGTTCGGGCGTCGGGGACGGCTCCATCGTCGGCTCAGGGGCCGGACTCGGCGTGGGATCAGGGGTGAGAGTCGGCGCAGGAGTGCTCGCCGGCGGTGCGGCAGTGGGGCTGGGATTCGTCGGCGCCGGGGCCAGGACAGGGGTCGACGGCGTGGCGGAGTCCGGCGCCTCGCGGCTCACGGGCTCAGTCGGCGAATCGGGTGCAATCGGATCCGCGGCTGTCGGCGGCGGTACCGCATCGGGCGTCGGTTGAGGGGTCACCGAGGGAGTCGGAGTGCTGGTGCCACTCGAGGCCCGCTCGGCCGTCGATGAAAGGTCGGCTGCGGGAGGATCGGTCTCGCCGCCCGAGGGTGCGACACTGCCGATCGCGAACGCACCGGCGACGGCGGCGCCACTGACGAGCGCGGCTGCTCCGACCCCGATGGCGGCGAGCCACGCGGGCCGCCGATACCACGCGGGAGCAGCGACGCGCACGGGCGGAGCCGCCACGACAGGCGCGGCGGGCAGCTGCGCGATCTCCTCACGCCCGAGGGCGAGCGCCGCACCCGCGGCGGTCGCCCAGCCCGGATGCGGGTCGGTCTCAATCGGATCACCGAATCGCGCGGCCAGGAGTCTGCTGAAGTCGCCGAGACGATCGGATGCCCCGCTCAGCACGATCGCGTCGATCATGTCGATCTCCACGCCGGCCGCGCTCAGTGCGAGGGCGACGGAGTCGACGGCGCGTGCGTCGACGGCGTCGTCTTGAGCTCCACTCGGCGAGATCGGACTGTGGATCGGCGGGCTGATCTGCCGCGACCGGGTGCCCGGCATCTGGCGCACGAACGCCGCCTGAAGCGCGTGGTCGTCGACATCGCAGACGACCAGGGTCAGGTCGGGGTTCGAAGGATCGGTCCGGGCATATCGGCTCGCCAGCGCCTCGGGCGCCGTGATCAACTCGACCGCGGTGCGTCCGTCACGGTCGAATGCCTCTGCGACAGCATCCACCTGCGTTTCGACCCACCACGCCGGGATCACCGCCCAGATACCGGCTGGCTGGGCACCTCGGCTCGAGGCCACGCGCTGCGCCACATTGTCGACGGTCCACGCGTAGAGGTCCGCTGCCGCAAAGCGTTCGCCGTCGATCGTCTGAACGGCTGCCGGGTCGCCGACGCCCGGGACGAAGTCGCGGATCAGGCGGCTGGGCTCGGCGTCGCCGCGTGCGATCGCCTCCTCGCCGAAGAACAGCCGGTCGGGAGCGACGTAGACCGCCGTGGGCATCGCTGATCCTGAGCCGAGCAGGATCGGCTGCGTTCGGATCGCGTCGCTTCGGGAGCCCTCGGCGGCAGCGGCGGCGGTGATGTCGCCGCGAACGTCGATTGCCAGGTAGTAGGGCGAACTCATGTCCAGGCCTCCCCCCCCCAATGGGTTGGACCGAGTCAGGTCGTCAGTCGCCCCATGACGCTCGAGGGACCACGGTCCGAGCAGTCTAGGAGCGCAGATCGCGTGACCGA
This sequence comes from Microbacterium sp. cf046, assembly GCF_900114345.1. Taxonomy (GTDB): domain Bacteria; phylum Actinomycetota; class Actinomycetes; order Actinomycetales; family Microbacteriaceae; genus Microbacterium. The sequence goes on from NZ_FOZJ01000001.1 coordinate 71,114, forward strand.
CGGTGCGAAATCAAGAGTTAACACCCTCGACACCGGCCCGCGACGAACCGCGTCGCCTCAGCGCCGCCGGCGCTGCTCCTCGAGCGCGTCGGAGTAGGCCTGCCGCACCGTTTCGCCGATCCACTCCGTGCTGCGGTACACGTTGCCCTCGCCGAGCTCGGCCGCGAAGCCGCTCGATTCGATCTGATCGAGCACGAGCTTCTCGCTGATCACGAGCTTGAGCGAAGCATCCGCATCATTCAGGTCGTGCGCATATCGTCGCAGCACCTCGATCAGCGACAGGCCGATCTGATCGGTTCCACGCAGGCGGATGATCACGACGGCACCCTCGGACTCGCGGCTGACCACGGGGAGCTGATGCTCGAAGATCGGCGCACTCGCGAAGAAGAGGCTTCCGTACGGCTGGAGGATCACGACCGCACCCGCGGGAATCGTCGGCACCGGCTCGCTCTCGCGGATCCGGCCGCCCTCCAGCACGTGCACCTGCCGGACACGCACGCGATTGGACTGCTGCGCGACGAACAGGATGATGCCCAGCCCGACGCCGACCAGCACCGCGAACTGGAGCGGGATGACCAGTGTCAGACCGAACGTGACCGCCATGATCGCCGTCGGAAGCGGTCCGCTCTTGATGACCGAATACACCCGGCTCGGCTTGATCGCGCCGATGCCGATCACGATCAGCAGGCCGGCGAGCGCAGGCATCGCCACGAACCCGACGAGATCGGACGCCACCAGGATCACCAGAGCCATCACGGCGCCGGCGATGATGAACACGAGCCGCGTCCTGGCGCCCGCAGCGACGATGAGCGACGAGCCCGACATCGACCCGCCCACCGGCATCCCCTGGAAGAAGCCGGCCGCGATGTTGCCCGCGCCCTGCCCGATGAAGTCCCGCGAGGTGTCCGCGGGCTTGCCGTCGGGCGTCGGAAGGCTCGCCGACACGGCAGCGCCCTGGATGACCCCGACGAACGCGAGCGAGAACGCGGGCAGGAGCAGGAACGGCACATCCACGATGTTCGGCAGCACGGGGGCGGGCAGGCCACGCGGCACCTCGACGATGTCATCGAGGAGCAGCACAGGCGTGGCCAGCCAGATGTTCAGGAGCACCGCGAGACCGGAGCCGAGCACCACCGCGATCACGAGGCCGAGCGAGCCGACCGGCGTGAAGCGGAACAGGTAGATCAAGCCGATCACGAGCAGCCCGACGGTCACCGACGCCAGGCTCCACTGCGGCACGTGCAGCAGCAGGTCGAACAGCTTCGTCAGGCGGTTGGTCCCCTTCGAGTCGAATCCGGTGAAGTTCGACAACTGCCCGAGGATGATGTTCACCCCGACCGCCGTGAGGAATCCGGTCATGACGGCGGTGGGGACGAACCTGACGAGGCGCCCGCCGCCCAGCAGACCCGCGATGATCATGACGATGCCGGTCATGATCGCCAGCGTGTACAGCGCCCGGTCGGGGTCGGCACGGCTCTGCAGGTCGGAGTCCGAGACGATCAGGGCCATCGCCCCGGTCGCCTGAACGGCCATGAACGTGCTGCTGGTCAGGAAGGTCGCCCCGACCATGCCGAACAGGTACGCATACAGTCCGGCGAGCGGGTTGATCCCCGCGAGCAGGCCGGCGGCGAGGCCGTCGGGAACGGCTTCCACACCGAGAACCAGGCCCGCGACGGCATCCTTGCCGATCGTCTTTCGGGAGAAGAGCTTCCGGAGGGCCGCGCGCACGCTCACACGCTATCGAAGCGCGCCGTGGCGCGTGCGCTGATCGGTGCGCGACTCAGGCGGCCGAACCGGCGAGCTCCGACTCGCGCTCTGCGGCGCGGCGCTCCAGCGCCGAACCACCGGTGCCGATCTCGCAGCAGAACGTCGCCCGGTACGCGGTGGGAGTGGTCCCGAGCACCCGCGAGAAATTCTGTCGAAGGACGGATGCCGAGCCGAAGCCGCACTCGTACGCGATGCGATCCAGGCCCAGGTCGGTCTGCTCGAGCAGGCGCTGAGCGTGGATGATGCGCTGGCGTCCGAGCCAGGCCGCAGGGGTCGTGCCGTAGTCGGCCTTGAAGCGGCGGGCGAAGGTGCGCGGCGACATGTGGGCCTTCGTCGCGAGCTGGTCGACGGTGAGGTCCATCCGCAGGTTCTCCAGCATCCAGTCGGTGACCGGAGCGAGGGACAGGCTCGCGACCTCGGGCAGCGGGCGGAGGATGAACTGCGCCTGCCCGCCGTCGCGCTGGGGCGGAACGACCATACGGCGCGCGATCGTGTTGGTCATCTCGGCGCCGAGCTCCTGACGGAGCAGGTGGAGGCAGGCATCCAGTCCCGCCGCCGTGCCGGCGCTGGTGATGATGCGGCCGTCCTGCACATACAGCACGTCCGGGTCGACGTCGATCGCGGGGTACATCGCCGCCATGCGGTCCGCGTACATCCAGTGCGTGGTCGCTTTGCGCCCATCGAGCACGCCGGCCGCCGCCAGGATGAACGAGCCGCTGCACACGCTGAGCAGCCAGGCTCCGCGGGCGTCCGCGTGGCGCACGACATCGAGTACACGGGGGTCGGTGCGGCCCCACCACTCCTTCGGCGTCGGCGAGACGACCACGAGATCGGCTTCGTAGGCGAACGAGAGGTCGTTGTCGACGTTGAGCGAGAAGCCGAGCTTGGACTGCACGACCCCGGGAGTCGGGGTCACGATGCGGAAGTCGAAGTTCGGGATGCCGTCATCGGTGCGATCGAGGCCGAATGCCTCGCACGCGACGCCGAACTCGAACGGCGCGAATCCGTCTTGGACGATGACGGCGACGGTCTTCATTGGGGTCTCCTCGAGGCTGTGCCGGACGATTTCGGGATGCCGTGCTGCGGCATCCGCTGCGTGGCAGTTTTCGTACGATGCGTGTCTATTCTGCCACTCGTGGCTGAATAACGTCAAGCGTAGCGTTACTGCCATGTTGATGATCATTGCTCTCGGAGCCATTGCCGCCACCGCCATCGGCGCCTCGATCGTCGCTCTTCGGAACGACGGCTACCACCAGGTGCCGACCGACTACACCCGCCTTCCCTGACCCGCACGCCGCCTTCGCCGAACCCACAGGTCCGCGGCGAACCCACGCGTTCCCCGACACAGGAACGCATGGGTTCGCAACGAAGGGATGGGTTCGGCGCAGACGGCCGGAGACCCAGGCGTCAGAAGGCGGAAGTTCAGGCCGATACGCGGGCGTAGATGTCCGCCATCGCTGCGCTGCGCGAGGACTGACGGAAACGCTCGCGGATCGACGGGTCGGGCGAAACGCCCGTCCCGGCCACGATCTGCTCGGCCGCAGTGCGCAGAGTTGAGGCCAGTGCGCCGACGGAGCCATCCGCGACCTGCCAGTACCCGCTTCCGAGCTCGGCGCCGATATCGGGATCGCTCACGATCGCCGGCGTCCCCAGGGATGCCGCCTCGAACACGGTCATCCCCTGCGTCTCGAAGCCGATGGAGGTCTGCACGACCGCGTCGGCCGCCGCGATCCGGCGGAGCGTCTCGGCGTACGGCAGCCTGCCGGAGAACGAGACCGAATCCGTGAGGCCCAGCTTCTCGACCAGCCGCCGAGCCGCCTTCTCCTGCCCGCCGCCGCCGATGATCTCCACGTCCGCGTCGACCCCGGACGCCGCGATCGCCTCGAGGAAGGGGAGGAGGCGCTTCTCCGGGCTCATCCGGCCGAGCCAGACGAAGCGCGGCTTGCCGGGCGCCCGCACCGCCGGGCCCGCCGCGAGCGCGGCATCCAGCACGTCGTCATCGATCCCGTTCCACACGACGTCGACCGTCGGGAGCCCTCGACCCGCGACTGCGCCGTGCTGCTCCAGCCGTCGGCCGAAATGCGATGAGGGTGCCGTGACCGCGTCCGAGCGGCCGGCGAAACGGCGCAGATACGACCAGCCGTCGCGTCGGGGTTCGACCGGACCCGCGACCTCTCGCAGCGCACGGCGCTGCCACCGGTTGAGGAACCGCATCACCATGCGCGGAAACGGCGCGGTTGCCTCGATGCCGACATCCACGCGATTGTGCATCGTGTGCACGACCGGCAGCCCGTGCCGCGCAGCGAACCGATGGCCGATGAACGCACCCCAGAAGTCGGCCTGAACGTGCACGACATCCACCGGAGGGCGCGACGCGAGCGCGTCGTCGACGAACCGGTCGGTGCGTCGCCCCGGCCACGAGAGCGAGTACTCGCGGTCGGGTGTGATCGGGATCGACGGCATGTCGACGTACGGCTCGACTCGCTGACGCTCGCTCAGTGCGAGTGCGGCGTCGTCCGCGCCGGCACGCGGACCGTGCATCTTCGGCGCGACGATCGTGACGGTGTGGCCGGCGCGCTCGAGGAAACGGCGCTGCAGCCGCATCGAGACCTGCGCCCCGCCGAGCGACTCGACGTGCTGGTCGCCGAACATCACGACGTGCATCGGCTAGGCGGGCAGCGGGTCGCCGCGGTACAGCGCCTCGAACGTGTCGAGCGTGCGGTTGATGTCGTGGATCGCGACGCCGTCCAGCGACGCCTGCTGCATCCTGCGCCGTTCCGCGGGCTCCGCGGTGAGCACGTCGGTCAGCCGCGCTGCCATCTCCTCGACGTTGCCCGGCTCGAAGAGGTAGCCGTTCTCACCGTCGTGCACGAGGTGGGGCAGCGCGACGGCGTCCGCCGCCACGATCGGCAGACCCGACGCCATGGCCTCCATCGTGGCGATCGACTGCAGCTCGGCGATCGAGGCGATCGCGAACAGGCTCGCGCGGCTGTAGAGGGTCCGCAGCTCTTCTTCGGGCGCATGGCCGTGGAACGTGACGCGGGTGTCCAGGCCGAGGGAGTGTGCCAGCGTCTCGAGGTTCTTGCGCTGGTCGCCACCGCCCACCAGGTCGACGTGCACGTCGAGCTTCGGATCGAGCAGCGCGACGGCCTTCAACAGGACGTCGATGTGCTTCTCGGTGGTGAGTCGGCCCACGAAGAGGATGCGGTTCGCATCGCGCGGAGTGAGATCCGGACGATAGTTCGCCCGGTCGATCCCGCAGCTGATCGGGATGACACCGGTGATGTCGATCGTCGCCTCGAGGAAGTCCGCGGCCTTGCGGGTGGGCGTGGTCACCGCGCGGGTCATGTCGAACGTGCGCTTGGCGTCGGCCCAGGCGAGATCGAGCATCACCTGGTTCAGCGAGTGCGGCAGCGTGGTGAAGTCGAGGATGTTCTCGGCCATCACGTGGTTGGTCGCGATGATCGGGATGCCGCGCTTGCGCGCCTCTCGCGCAAGGCCCCGGCCGATCACGATGTGCGACTGGATGTGCACGACATCGGGCTTGACCGCGTCCAGCGCCCGGCGGGCATGATGCTTGGACATCCACGGCAGCACGAACGTGAGCCAGTCGTGCGGGAACCACCGCCAGGACGGCAGCCGGTGCATCGTCATCGGCTGGCCCTCGATGACCTCGGTTGCGGTGCCGCTCGTCCAGTGCGTCGCGCTCGGCGCCATCACGTGGACGTCGTGTCCGCGTGCGACGAGCCCGGCGGCGAGGCGCTCGGCGAACCGCGCGGCACCGTTCACATGCGGCGAGAACGTGTCGGCACCGATGAGCACCGTCAGGGGTCGATGATCGTCCGGCTCGGCGGCGCGAGGATCGTCGGGCGTCTCGGACGGGGTCACGGGATGCTGGTTGCCTATCTCTGCGCGGGGGCGGGTCGCACGAGGTCGGTGCAGGTGCGATCCAACTGTACCCGAGGCCCCTCGACGACCCTGGGACAGGGCTCAGGGATCACCTCGTACCCTGGTGGCATGCCCCGATTGCACGCCGATGCCGACAGGACGCGCTGGGTCCCGATCACGGACTCGCTCGGTTTCGGAGGCCGGCGGCACCGGAAGGCGGCGATCCGGATGCTGCTCGCGCAGGCGAGCCGCGCGCTCGGCGCGGAGGAGCGCCCGGGAGGGGGATTCACCGCCTGGGCGATGAGCCAGGCAACGCCGTTCCTGATGCGCCGGGCCGCGGGGCGCGTGCTGGCCTGGGTGTGGAAGGCCGACCCCGAGCTGCTGGTGGTGATGGCGCAGGTGCAGGAGGCCACGTCTCAGCTGCGCGCGGCGCGGGCGAGCATGCCGATGGAGTACGACGACACCGAGACGTTCCGCGGCACGTACCTGGGGGTCGGTGAGAAGCTCGCCATCCCGCTTCCCGCCGACCAGCGCACACCGCCCTTCGCGACCTACACCTGGGACACCGGCACCCATTTCGTCACCGTGACCGCGGTCTGCAGCGACCGCGAGCGGTTCGGCACGGTGATCGGCGCGGTCGACGATCTCGCCCGCGGTCTGCGGATCGGCGACGACGTCGCGCTCGGAGAGTCGCCCACCGTCTTGCGCATCGAGCCCTGAGGTTTCGCCGTAGCGCAGTAATGTGTGCGTGCGGCAGCGATCACGCGCCGCCGACGACCGGTCTCACGGGGAGGGATCGAAATGCTCCGCGCCATGATCGAGCGACCGCCGCTCCTGGCGGCCCTCGAGGGGCGCCGCGGCTTCGTCGCGATCATGGCCGCTGCCGGTTCGGGCAAGACCACGCTGCTCAGGCAGTGGGAGGCCGCCGACCCGAGGCCGTTCGTGTGGGTCGCGCCTGATGACGCCGGCGAGGTGCAGCGGCTGGCCTCCCTGCTGACGGACGCCGCCGCGCCGTTCGTGCTCGTGCTCGATGACATCCATCGGCATCCGGACGCCGGCTCCGCGCTGCTGGGCGCCATCACCGGCCTCACGCTGCCTCCCGGAGTCGGGGTGGCCGTCGCCGGTCGCGAACTCGAGCGCCGGGCCCACTCGCGACTGCGACTGCGGCCGGAGCTGATCGAGATCTCGGATGCGGAGCTTGCCCTCGACGTTCCCGCCGCCACGACGGTTCTCGGTGACGGCGTCGACGAGGCGACCGTCCGGCGGCTCGTGCGCCAGACCGACGGCTGGGCAGCGGGGCTGCAGCTCGCCCGGATCTTCCTCGGTCGATCCGATTCCGAGGAGTTCACCGGCGCGGACCGCCTCGTGCGCGAATACGTCGAGACGGAAGTCCTCGACGAGCTGGATGCCGACCTCATCGACTTCATGCTCGGCTGCGCGCCGTTCGAGGAGCTCACCGGTCCGTTCTGCGACGCGGTGCTCGGCGTGACCGATGCGCAGGCGCGGCTGGAGCTGCTCGAGCGCCGCCACCTCTTCATGGCTGCGATCGATCGGGAGGGGCAGCGGTTCCGGTGGCAGCCGCTCGTCCGCGAAGCACTGGCGGCCGAACTCCTCCGACGCGATCCTTCGCGTGCGAGACGACTGCGCACCGCTGGCGCCGATTGGCTCGCCGAGCACGGCGCCGCCCGGGAGGCGCTCGCCCTGCGCCTGGCGAACGGCGATCGCGAGCAGGCGCTGCAGCTCCTGTCGGAGGTCGTCCTGCCGATGTTCTACGGCGGCAGCCTCGACCAGATCGTCGACATCATCCACGACATCGGTCCCGACATCGCCGTCACCCACGGATATCTGGCGACGATGTTCGCCTACGCGGGCATGATGACCGGCGACGCCGTGTGCGCCCGACGGTGGACACGCGCCGCCGGCGACTTCTACCTCGCGCATTCGTTCGGCGACATCGATGAGCAGGTCGCGTTCCTGACGCTGCGCGCGCACCTGTGCGCCGACGGTGTGCACCGCATGCGGCTCGACGCCGACGCCGCCCGCGTGCGGGTGAAGGAGTCGAGCCCCTGGCGCGCGCCCGCGCTCATGCTCAGCGGCATCGCCGCCGGGCTGTGCGGCGACACCGCGGCGGCTGCGGCGACACTCGACGAGGCCATCCACGTCAGCCGTGAGAGCGGAGCAGTCCCAGCGCTCGTGCTGGCACTCGCCGAGCGGCTCGAGCTGAGCACGCGGCGAGCGACCGAGCAGGAGATCGACGAAGCGGTGCAGGCGGCCCAGAGTGCGCCGTATGCGCACTACCCCCACTCCGCGCTCTCATTCGCCCTGCGTGCGGAGTCCGCCGCGGCTGCGGGAGACCACCGTGCGGCACGTGCCGCACTCGCGAGTGCCAACGCGTTCCGCCCGGTTCTGGGACGGGAGATGCCGTGGCTCGCCGTGCAGGTACGGCTGCACGTGGCTCGCGCGATGGCCGCGCTGGGCGATGTGGTCGGAGCGCGCGTCGTGCTGGCGGAGGCCGAGGAGGTTCTCGTCGCGATGCCCGATCCCGGTGTGCTCAGCACCCGAGCGAGCGACCTGGCGAGGGTTCTGCGGCCATTGGGCGACGCGGCTACGACGGGCGCCAGTCTGCTGACCACAGCGGAGCTGCGCCTGCTCCCGTTGCTGACCAGTCACCTGTCGTTCGAGGAGATCGGCGAGCGACTGCACCTGTCGCGCAACACGATCAAGACGCAGGCCGCGTCCGTCTACCGCAAGCTCGGGGTCTCATCTCGATCCGAAGCGGTCGAGCACGCGGCCCGGCTGGGCCTCGTCGACGCGTGAGCGCTGCTCACGACTCGATATGACGGACGTGCTGCCCGGCGACCTCGGCATGGTGCAGCGCCGCCTGCTCGCGTGATCCCGGCTGCCGCACGTCGAAGTCCACGCGATGGATCGTGCCGGCGAACGGGAACGGCGCCCGGTCGGCGTACACCGGATCGACGACCTCGCCGTTGTCGCGGCCGATGTCCATGCCCGAATAGCCGTTGAACATGATCGGCACGGTGTGCTCCATGCGGCCGCCGCCGACCTGCTCGTCGTTCACCCAGAGCGTGACCTCGCCGGCCGGCGCCATGACGGCGGCATCCGCGTCGAAGTCCATGCGCAGCGTCACCTCGCCGCTCGGCAGGGTGCCGTCGGCCCGCTGGTGGTACGCCTCCACCCCCATGAAGCTGTAGGTGTGGTGCAGGATGCCGCCGTCGATGAAGAGGCTGAATCCGCCGAGGTGGTCGAACGCCGCCACGATCACGCCGTCGGCTCCCTCCGGAGGAACCGTCAGGTGCGCCGAGATCGAGTACGAACGGTTCATGATCGGCGGGATGATCCCGGCGGGCGAGTTCTGCACGTCCGCCCCCCAGTAGGTCCACCGCGTCTGCTCGCGCAGCGGGGGGACGATGCCGAAGAACGCCGACATGCCGCCGAGCAGCGGGAGGACCTTGTTCGCCTCCGCTTCGCGCCACCACAGGTCGGCGAGTTCCCGCACTTCGTCCGGATGCGCGTCGGCGACGTCCGTCGCCTGCGAGAAGTCGTCCGGCAGGTGGTAGAGCTCCCACTCCAGCTGATCGGGGTCGAAGACCCCCGGTGCGAACCGCCGGATCGTCGCCGGCGTTGCGTCCCACGGGATGCGCGGCAGCATGCAGGACGCCCACCACCCGTCCCGGTACATGCCGCGGTTGCCGTAGATCTCGAAGTACTGCTGCGGGTGATGCTCGGCCGCCTCCGATGACTCGAAGGATGCCGCGAAGCTGGCGCCGGCCATCGGGGCCTGCTCGATGCCGTCCACGGTGAGCGGCTGCGGGATGCCGGCGACGTCCAGTACCGTGGGCCCGATGTCGTTGACATGGGCGAACTGCGAGCGCAAGGCTCCGGCATCCGTGATGCGGGCGGGCCACTGCACGACCATCGGGTTGCGCGTGCCGCCGAGGTGGGACGCGACCTGCTTGCCCCAGCGGAACGGGGTGTTGCCCGCCCACGCCCAGGCGGCTGAGCAGTGCGGGGCGGTGTCGGGCCCGCCCCACGCCTCGAGACCACCGTGGGCGTCGATCAGGGCACGCTGCTGGTCGGCGGTGAGCGGGATGCCGTTCTGCATCGTGAGCTCGTTGAACGACCCGGTCAGCGTGCCCTCGAGCGAGGCGCCGTTGTCGCCCCAGATGTAGATCACGAGGGTGTTGTCCCACTCCCCCATCCGCTCGATCTCGTCGAAGAGCCGGCCGACGTTGTGGTCCGCGTTCTCCTGATAGCCCGCGTAGACCTCCATCTGCCGCGCGTAGAGTCGCCGCTCGTCCTCCGAGAGCGAGTCCCATGCCGGGAAGGCATCGTCGCGGGGCGTGAGCTCGGCCGATGCGGGCACCACGCCGAGCTCCTGCTGGCGCTGGAAGGTGCGCTCGCGGTAGCTGTCCCATCCGTCGTCGAACATGCCCCGGTACGCCGCCGACCACTCCTCGGGAACGTGGTGGGGTGCGTGCGCGCAGCCGGTCGAGTAGTACAGGAACCAGGGCTTGTCCGCCTTGTGCGCACGCGTTCCATGCAGCCAGGCGATGGCCTTGTCGGTGAGCGCGTCCGGCAGGTAGAAGTCGCGGTCGGTCGGGCCGCCGTACGCGTGGTCCACCGCGTCGTTCTCGTAGATCATCGGGTCGTACTGCCCGGACTCGCCGGAGAGGAATCCCCAGAAGTAGTCGAAGCCCCATCCGCTCGGCCAGCGGTCGAACGGACCGGCCGGTCCCTGCGCGCGGCTCGGCGTGAGGTGCCATTTGCCGATCGCGCCGGTGGAGTAGCCGTTCTGCTGCAGGATCTTCGGGAACGGTGCGCAGTCCTTCGGCACGACTCCCGAGTACCCGGGGAACGGGCCCGACAGCTCGCCCACCGAGCCGAACCCGACCCGATGATGGTTCCGGCCGGTCAGCAGCGACGCACGGGTGGGCGAGCACAGTGCGGCAGTGTGCATCGCGGTGTACCGCAGGCCCCCGTCCGCCAGCCGGGTGAGGTTCGGTGTGGCGATCGGTCCGCCGAAGGTCGACGCCTGCCCGTATCCGGCGTCGTCGATGAGCACGACCAGCACATTCGGGGCACCGTCCGGCGGCCGGACGTCCTGCACGATCGACCAGTCGGGCGTGGATTCGGCCAGCGTCCGGCCGGCGGTGCCGGCGAAGACGGCGTCGCGGATCGGCAGGTGCAGACGGTCGATGTCGGGCTGGCTCATCGTGACAGCATCCCGCCGCGCCGGAGCACCGGCATCACCCCGGCGGGGTGAAGGTCAGACCTTGAGGTCCTGCTTGGGCACGACGACCTCGCGGATGATCAGAAGCACCGTGGCCATCAGCGGAAGCGCCACCAGGACACCGATCACTCCGGCGAGGGTGCCCCCCACCATCGCGCCGATCAGCACGAGGGCAGCGGGAATGGCCACTGCCTTGTTCATGACGCGCGGGGTGATGATGTACGACTCGAGCTGGATGTAGATCAGGTACGCGATACCGAAGATGAGAGCCTGCGTCGGACTCGAGAACAGGGCAGTGATCGTGGCGAAGACCCAGAAGATCACCGATCCGAAGAGCGGGATCAACGTGATCACGAACGCGATGCCCGCCATGAGAGCGGGGTACGGGAGCCTGATCAGCAGGTGCAGCACGAAGACCACTCCGGCGTTGATCAGAGCGAGGGTGACGGATCCGAGCAGTGAGCTGCCCACCGACGCGGTCACGCGCTCGGTCATGTCGGTGAGCTTGGGACGGTCGTGCGCCGGAGCGAGGCTGTAGAGCGCGTTCTTCATTCCCGTCAGCGAGGAGAGGAAGTAGAGCGTGAGGGCGACGATGATGAATCCTGCCGAGATGGCGGCGACGAGTCCGACGCCGACGGCAAGCGCACCGCCCCCGAGCGCGGCGATCGTCTCCGGCTTCGCGAGGAGCGCGGCCATCTCATCGATCGCCGCGCCCACCGCGTCCTGCAGATCGACCCCCAAGGCGAGGAACCATGACGACTCCTTCGCACTCACCAGCGCCTCAGGGAAGTTCCGGATGAACTCGGCGATCTGGGAGATGATCGGCGGCAGGATGAAGATGAAGAACCCGGCAATCAGCAGGGCGAACACCCCGAAGACGATGAGGATGCCGGTTCCGCGCTTGAGCCCCCGGCGTTCGAGCATGCGCACGAGCGGATCGAGCCCGAGCGAGACGAACAGCGCCAGGATGATGTAGATCAGGATCGTCGTGATCGACGCGATCGCCGAACCGAGCACGATCCCCCCGAGCACGCCGAGGGTGGCGATGAACGCGATCACCAGCGGGCGGTCGACCAGCGCGAGCACGCCCCGCCGCTCCGGCACCCAGCGCGGTGGGGTCGCCGGGACGGGGGCGTTCGGTTCTTCGGGTGGACGTTCAGGCGAGGGGTCCGGCATGCCCCGAACACTAGCGCCGCCTCCGGTGCTGTGCCTCATGCCACGGGGGTGAATCCCACCGCTGCGATGCGCGGTGCGATGGGGCTCAGCCGGAGTCCTGGCGGTCGGGTGGGGCGGTCACGGCATCTCCCGACAGCCAGCGCAGCCACCGGGCTCCCGGGTCGCCCTCCAGGACGAGCGCGCGGACGAGGAGCGTCAAGGGGATCGAGAGGATCGCACCGAGAGGGCCGATGATGAACGTCCAGAAGATCACCGAGAAGAAGCTCAGCGTGAGGCTGAGGTTCACCGCATCGCTGACGAATTTCGGCTGCACAAGGACCTGCAGCGTGACGTTGACGACGCAGTAGATCGCGATGACGGCGAGCATGAGCGGCCACCCGCCCACGACGAGGGCGAGAAGCGCGGGGGGGATCAGCCCGATCACGAATCCGATGTTCGGGATGAAGTTGGTCACGAACGCCAGGATCGCCCACACCGCCGGGGCCGGCACGCCGAGCGCCCACAGCGCGAGTCCGTCGATGATCGCAACGACCGCGCCGAAGCTCGCGTTCACGACGTAGTAGCGCCGGACCCCGGAGTTGAAGCCCTGGAAGCGGCGCACCGTCGGCCGGGCCACGGCGCCGTACGACAACTCCGCGCGCGCGTACCGCGAGCCGTCCGCGGCCATGAAGATCACATACGCGAGCACGAAGAACAGTGCAGTGAGGATGCCGATCGCGGTGCCGCCGAGCGACGCGACGAACGACACGATCGTCGACGGTTCCAGGACCGATGCCGCAGCATCCGACGCCTGCTCGTCCAGACCCATCCCGCTGAGCCAGGTGATCACCGCCTGAGCCGAGGCCTGGAGCTCGTCGGCGTAGTCGGCGACCAGCCGCACGAACTGGGTGCCCGCGAAGAACAGCAGCAGTCCGAGGACGAGCAGGATCAGGTACCCGACCACGATCACGGCGGTCGTCGCCAGCCACCGCGGCCACCCGCGTCTCTCGAGCGGATGCCGCACCGGATGGCAGATGATCACGATGACGGCCGCGAGGACGAGCGGACCGACCAGTTCGCGCGCGAAGAAGAGACCGGCGAGCGCGATGACGGTCGCCGCGAGCCCGAGCAGAACGCGCAGGGTCGGCGACAGGACGGGGACCGAAGGCGCCGGAGGGGGCGGGTTCGGGGCGGAGCGCCCGAAGAGGTTCAACGGGCGTCCGCTCCGCCGGCGGGGGCACCGGGGGGCGGCAACGACGCCTGGCGTTCGGCCTCCACGCGCTCGGCTGCCTCCTGCAGCTCGGTCGTAAGGGCGCGGATGTCCGCGCGACTGGCGGGCACCGCATCGTCGTGCCCGCGCGAGGCGCGTTCGACCACCCACGAGGAGATCGTCGCGACGACGAGGCCGACCACGACGACCCCGCCCGCCATCAGGACGACGGCCGCCGTGCGTCCGGGTATCGTCACCGGCACGTAGTCGCCGTAGCCCACCGTCGTCACGGTGCAGAACGCCCACCACACGGCCGCACCGAACGACGTGATGGTCGCCCCGGGGGCGTAGCGCTCGAACTGCAGCACGATCAGCGAGATGTACCAGACCAGCAGCAGCGCGGAGCCGACGCCGTAGATGAGCAGGCGCGCGCGGATGGAGTTGCCGGTGGTCCTGGTGAACGCGGTCATCCGGGTGAAGGCGTCCAGAAGCCGCACCGGGCGCAGTGCCGGAATCAGCGAGAGGACGAGGTCGAACTTGTGGGTGCGGAACCACAGGCGGCGCGGGTGGGAGAGGCGCAGCTTGACGAGGTAGTCGACGATGAACATGATCCAGATCACAGCGATCGTCACGGAGGTCACCGTGGCCCAGACGCCCTGAACGTCGCCGATCACGTGGGCCGTGTAGGTGATCAGGAAGACCGCGGCCGCGATCGCGAGCGGCCAGTACGTCCACTGCGACCAGCGCTGCGAGCGCTCTGTCTCGCCGCGGGCGGTATCCGGCCCGGTCACGGTGGTCACGACTGCACTCTAGGGGCGCTCGATCTCCGCGCCGTGGAGACCCGCTGAAAGCCCGTTCTCCGGGCCTCCAGCCGCTGCGTCAGAGCTCGGTGAGCTCGAAGGAGCTGCCCAGCGGCACGATCGGCGGACGCTCGACGGTCGTCTCGAGGGCGACACGGCTCCCGGTGCGCGCCGACTCCAGCACGGCGGTCATCACTTCGAGCGTGTGCAGCGCCAGACGCCCCGAAGCGCGCACCTCGGCATCGGTCTCCGCCGCGAGCATGTCGAGCAGTCCGATGCCGCGCGCGGCGTCGAGATAGCCGGCGAGGTCGTCGACCGGCTCCCACTCCCGTGAGCCGAGCGCGCAGAACCGCACCTCGCCCGAGAACATGTTCGGGTCGGGCACCGACAGCGACCCGGCCTCTCCATGGATCTCGATGGGCGACGCGCTGCTCTTGACGCTGTCGAAGCTCGTCGTCAGCGTCGACAGCGCGCCGTTCGCGTGCTCGAGGATGCCGGTGACGTGGGTGTCGACATCCACCGGGATTCGCACGCCGGCCCGCGGCCCGGAGCCGATCACTCGTTCGTCGCGCAGCCGGCTGGCCGATCCGACGACCGCGGTGACCGGGCCGAGCAGATGGATCAGGGCGGAGATGTAATACGGGCCCATGTCCATGAGCGGGCCGCCGCCGGGCAGGAAGTAGAAGTCCGGGTTCGGGTGCCATGACTCGGGGCCGGGCGAGGCCATCGTCGCCGTGGCCGCGATCGGCCGGCCGATGCGGCCCGCGTCGATGACCGCGCGGGCGGTCTGGGTGCCGGTGCCCAGCACGGTGTCGGGTGCGGAACCCAGACGCACGCCGGCCGCGGTCGCCGCATCCATCACCTGTTTCCCGCTCGCGAGATCGACCGCGAGCGGCTTCTCGCCGTACACGTGCTTGCCGTGCGCGATGGCGGCCAGGGCGATCTCGGCGTGCGCGGCCGGGATCGTGAGGTTCAGCACGACGTCGATGTCAGGGTCGGCGAGCAGCGCCGGCACCTCGAGGGCGCGCGCGCCGGGGACCTCGGCAGCGACGGCGGCGGCCCTGGCCATGTCGAGGTCGGCGATCGCGACGATCGCGACGTCGCCTCGTGCGCTGAGCGTCTCGAGGTACACCTTCGAGATCACCCCCACGCCGATGATTCCTATGCGCGGCGCGTTGCCCACAGCATTCCCCTTTCGATGACGGACCGGACGTTCGGGTTCTCGAGCACGTCGACACTGTGCCCGGGTGTGGACACGACGATGCGCCCGGCTCCCCACTCGCGCGTCCAGATCGCGGGCGAGGTGATCGGCCGGTGCCACGGGTGCCACGGCGGGGCCGGGTGGGTCGTGGTCGCGAGCACGTCGTTGAGGTCGTCGCTGAGCACCCAGTACTGCTCGGTAGTGAGAGCGAAGTCCTCCACCCCGGCGGTGATCGGGTGCTCCCGGCCGAGCGGTGTGATCTCGACCGTGTACTCGAGGTAGTTGTCCTCCGGGCCGCCATCCCGCTCGTCCGGGTGCTTGCCGGGGTGCGTGGCGAACTGGCCCCCGACGAGCTGCAGGTAATCGCTCGAGTCGCGGTACGAGTCGGCGATCCCGCCGTGCCAGCCGGTGAACCCGGTGCCCGCCTCGACCGCTGCGCGCAGGCCGGCGACCTGATCACGCTCGATCGTCGACATGGTCATGCACTGCACGATCAGGTCTGTCGCGGCCATCGCAGCGGCATCCGCATAGATCGCCGGGGACTCCTCGACCCGCACCTCGAAGCCGTTCGCTCGGAGGAACGGAAGGAACAGCTCGGTAGCCTCGACCGGCTCATGACCCGGCCAACCGCCCCGCACGACGACAGCCCGCTTGGCAGCCATAAGTCCCCTTCCACAACATTTGCCAGCCTAGCCGTGCCGGCAGACGCTCACCCTCCGGCCGGCGCGGGTCAGGCGTCAGGGTCTGCGACGTCGTCGGACGCCGCTCGGGGTTCGCTGTCGAGGGCGAGCCGAGGTCGCCACACGACGATGTCGGTCGCACGGCGCACGCGGCGACCCTGGCGAAGAGTGACGACGGAGCCGGTCGCCCCCGCGGCGAAGACCCGCGCGCCGGGGCGATTCTCCAACTCGCTGCGGACGCGGGCCTCCAGATCGTGCACACGCACATGCAGTTCGCGCACCCGATCCTCCAGTTCGATGATCCGCGCGATCGCCGGGAGGCTCATTCCGTCAGCGGAGAGACGGGCGACTTCGCGCAGCTGCTCGACGTGGCGCGTCGAGTAGCGGCGGGATCCGCCCTGGGTGCGCGCCGGCACGACCAGGCCCAGCCGGTCGTACTGGCGAAGCGTCTGCGGATGCATGTTCGCGAGCTCTGCGGCGACCGCGATCGCGAAGATCGGGGCGTCCTCATCGATCTCTCGTTCAGGCATCCCTCTCACCCCCTACCCGCGCGCCCTCGCCATGAGGTCGGCGCGGGGGTTGTCCTTCGGCTCCAGCTCGTGGAAGCGCTCGAGCGCTTCGCGTGCCGCATCGTCCAGGTGGGACGGGACGGCGACCTGGACTTCGGCGAGCAGGTCGCCGGTGCCCTTCGCCGTCTGAACGCCGCGACCCTTCACCCGCAGCACGCGGCCCGACGGGGTGCCGGGCGCGACGCGCAGCTTGACGGGGTCTCCGCCCAGTGTCGGCACCTCTATCGTCGCACCGAGGGCGGCCTCGGTGAAGGTCACGGGCACGGTCACCCTGAGGTTCAGACCGTCGCGCGTGAACGCGGGATGCTGGCGCACGGTCACCTGAACGACGATATCGCCCGTCTCCCCGCCATCCGGCGAGGGCCGGCCGCGGCCGCGCAGGCGGATCTTCTGACCGTCGGATACGCCCGCGGGGATCTTCACCTTGAACGGCTTGCCGTCTTCGCCCTGAAGCGTGATGGTCTCGCCCTTGGTGGCGGTGATGAAGTCGATCGTCGTCCGAGCCGTGACATCGGCGCCGCGCTGCGGGCCGCCGTACCCGCGGAATCCGCCGGTGGATTGCCCGAAGCGGCCCGAGCCGAACCCGCCGCCCTGCTGCTGGTTGAACATGCTGAAGATGTCGTCGAAGTCCTGGGGCGACTGGCGGCCCCCGCGGCCCTGGCCGAACATGCTGAAGACATCCTCGAACCCGCCCGGCTGGTCGCCCGCCGTGAATCGCGCACCCGAGCCCATCGCGCGGATCTGGTCGTACTCCTTGCGCTGCTCGGGGTCCGAAAGCACCGAGTACGCCTCGCTGACCTCCTTGAAGGTCGCCTCCGCTTTCGCATCACCCTGATTGGAGTCGGGGTGGTACTTGCGCGCGAGTTTGCGGTACGTCTTCTTCAGATCGGCGTCGCTGACGTTCTTGTCGACGCCGAGGGTCTTGTAGAAGTCCTTGTCGAACCAGTCCTGACTGGCCATACGGTTCCCCTCCGGGTCACTCGGCCGGCACTGCGACGACCACCTTGGCGGGTCGCAGTTCGACCGAGCCCAGTCGGTAGCCGACCTCGACGACTTCGAGGATCGTCGGCTCGGTCACACCCGGTGTCGGTGCCTGGAAGATCGCCTCGTGCTGCTGCGGGTCGAAAGGCTCACCCGCCGTGCCGTACGACACGACGCCGAGCTTCTCGGCGACCGCGCGCACCTTGTCGCCGATCGCCGCGAACGGCGTTCCTTCGACGATGTCGCCGTGCTTGGTGGCCCGGTCGAGGTCGTCGAGCACGGGCAGCAGGCCCTTGACGGCCTCACCCTTCGCGCGCTCGATCTCGCGCTCGCGCTGATCTTCGGTCCGCCGACGGTAGTTGGCGTACTCCGCCTGCAGTCGTTTGAGGTCGTTCAGGAGGGCCGACTCGAGATCCGCGAGCACCGCGTCCTCGGCGGCGGCATCGGCGTTCTGCTCGGTGCCGAGGATGTCGTCGAGCGTCAGCTCGTCGTCCGCGGCGGAGCCGGCGGATTCCTCCGCCGGCTCCTGCGCATCGTCCGGCCCGTCATAGCCCCGCTGTTCGTCAGCGCCGGGCTCTTCGTGGTCGTGCTTGGACATAGGGGCGTCCTACTTCTTCTCTTCGTCCTCGTCGTCGACGACCTCGGCGTCGATGACGTCCTCATCGGAGGATGCCGACGAATCCTCGGCGCCCGGCTCGGAGCCGGCGGAGGGGTCGGCGTCGGGGGCCGACTGAGCAGCTTGGCTGGACGCGTAGATCGCCTCGCCGAGCTTGCCCTGGCTCGCGTTGAGCTTGTCGAACGCGGTCTTGACCGCATCGTCGTCCTCACCCGCGAGTGCCGCCTTGAGCGCGTCGACGTCCGCCTGGACCTCGGTCTTGACGGCCTCCGGCAGCTTGTCGTCGTTCTCCTTGATCAGCTTGTCGATCGAGTACGCGAGCGTCTCTGCCTGGTTGCGGACCTCGGCCGACTCACGGCGCTTCTTGTCGTCGGCCGCGTGCTCCTCGGCCTCCTTGACCATGCGCTCGATGTCCTCCTTCGGCAGCGACGAGCCGCCGGTGATCGTCATCGACTGCTCCTTGCCCGTGCCCTTGTCCTTCGCGGACACGTGCACGATGCCGTTCGCATCGATGTCGAAGGTGACCTCGACCTGCGGGATGCCGCGCGGTGCGGGCGCGATCCCGGTGAGCTCGAACGTCCCGAGCGGCTTATTGTCGCGGGTGAAGTCGCGCTCGCCCTGGAAGACCTGGATCGCGACCGACGGCTGGTTGTCGTCCGCGGTCGTGAAGGTCTCGCTGCGCTTGGTCGGGATGGCCGTGTTGCGCTCGATGAGCTTGGTCATGATCCCGCCCTTGGTCTCGATGCCGAGGCTGAGGGGGGTGACATCGATCAGGAGGACGTCCTTGCGCTCGCCGCGCAGCACGCCCGCCTGGAGGGCGGCGCCGACGGCCACGACCTCATCGGGGTTGACGCCCTTGTTGGGCTCCTTGCCGGCCTCCTGCTTGACGAGCTCGGCGACGGCGGGCATGCGGGTGGAACCACCCACGAGCACGACGTGGTCGATGTCGCCGACCTTGATGCCGGCCTCGCGGATGACATCCTCGAAGGGCTTCTTCGTGCGGTCGAGCAGGTCCTTCGTCAGGTCCTCGAACTTCGCGCGCGTGACCGTCTCGGACAGCGAAACGGGCCCGCTGTCGGTGAGCGACAGGTAGGGGAGGTTCACACTGGTGGACATGGAGCTGGAGAGCTCCTTCTTGGCCTGCTCGGCGGCCTCCTTGAGGCGCTGCAGGGCGATCTTGTCACCCGAGACGTCGACACCCGTCGTGTCCTTGAACTGCTTGATGAAGTAGTCGACGAGACGCTGATCCCAGTCGTCTCCACCGAGGCGGTTGTCACCGGCGGTCGAGCGGACCTGGATCGTGGAGAAGTCGTCGTCCTTGCCCACCTCGAGCAAAGACACGTCGAAGGTTCCGCCACCGAGGTCGAAGACGAGGATGAGCTCGTCCTCCTTGCCCTTGTCGAGGCCGTACGCCAGAGCGGCCGCAGTCGGCTCGTTGATGATGCGGAGCACGTTCAGGCCCGAGATCTCGCCGGCCTCCTTGGTGGCCTGACGCTCGGCGTCGTTGAAGTACGCCGGGACGGTGATGACGGCATCCGTCACGGTGTCGCCGAGGTACTCCTCGGCGTCGCGCTTGAGCTTGCCGAGGATGCGCGCCGAGATCTCCTGGGGCGTCCACTTCTTGCCGTCGACCTCGAAGGACCAATCGGTTCCCATGTGACGCTTGACCGACGAGATCGTGCGGTCGACGTTGGTGACGGCCTGGCGCTTGGCGGTCTCTCCTACGAGCACCTCGCCGTCCTTGGTGAATGCGACCACCGACGGGGTCGTGCGGAAGCCTTCGGCGTTCGCGATGACCTTCGGCTCGCCGCCCTCGAGCACGCTCACGACGGAGTTCGTGGTTCCGAGGTCGATTCCAACAGCACGGGGCATGTGTCTCTCTCTTTCCTGAAGTCTGGGGCGACTCGAGAAGGGTTGAGCCGCAATGACTCAACCTTACCGAGACACCCTGAGCGTGTCAAATGAAGTTGATACGAGTCGACTCAGGTTTCGACCCTGGGCGATTCAGCCCAGGATCGTGTCCCCCGATCCAGCCGCGACAGGATCCGGCAGCCGGCGCATCCGGAAGCCGTTCAGGATGCCTGCGATGCCCGCGAGGATCGGGATCAGGAGCGCGACCTGCAGGGCGAGGTGCCGCGCCTCGGTGTTGATCCGCACCATCTCAGCCGAGACCTCGGGCGGTTCGTCGACGAGCAGGGCTTCCAGACCGGTGTTCGACATCAGCTCGGCGTCGTCCTCGAGCACCGTCGAGACCTGCTGCTGCTGTTCGGCCGTCAACACGCTCGACGAGTTCGCCAGCGCGGTGAAGCCCGCCGCGAGGGTGGCGAGCATGATCGCACCCGCGAAGGCCAGGCCGAACGACAGACCGAAGGACCCGGCCGCGGAATTCACGCCAGCGGCCTCGCTCACCCGCTCATCGGTGATCGGCGAAAGGGTGTAGTTGTTCAGCTGCGAGACGAGGAGTCCGAGGCCGGAGCCGCTGATCAGGAGCGGGATCGTCAGGTACCAGCCGGAATCGGCGATCGGCACGAGCGGCAGGATGACGACGAGACCGATCACGGTGAGCACGAAGCCCCACAGGATCAGGTTCGCCGGGCGCCCCTTCGCGATCCGCCCGGCGATCAGCGCGACGGCGAACATGCTGAGCGACAGTGGCGCGATCGAGAGCCCTGCCTGCAGCGCGTTGTACTCCAGGACCATCTGCAGGTAGAGCGGGAGCACGATCATCGTGCCGCCGAGGGCGATCTGCTGCAGCAGCTGCCCGCTCACGCCGGCCCGGAACGGCTTCAGCCCGAACAGCGCCGGATCGATGAGCGTCGGCTTGCCGCGCTTCTTGCGCCCGTTGAGCCAGAACACCAGACCGCCGAGGGCGACCACTCCCAGTCCGATGATGAGCGCGACGTAGCCGCCGCCCTCCTGCCACACCAGGATGCCGAGTACGACGCCGCCCATGCCGATGACCGACAGCGCCGACCCGACGAGGTCGATCGACCGGTCGCCCGTGAACGGGACGTCCTTGACGAGCTTGATGCCGGACAGCACGATCGCGATGATCACGGCCTCGAGGAGGAAGCCGACCCGCCAGGACAGGAACGTCGTGATGAAGCCGCCCAGCAGCGGTCCCACCGCCGCCGCGATCGCCGCGGAGGCTCCGACGAGTGCGTAGACGCGCTTCTGGTGCGCGCCCTGGAAGTTGCCGTGGATGAGCGACTGCATCGAAGGAAGCAGGAGCGAAGCGCCCAGCCCGCCGATCACCGCCCAGAAGATGATCACGGTGTTGAGGTCCTGAGCGAGCGTCATGGCGACCGCGCCGACGGCGTAGCCGAGCAGCCCCAGGATGTACGCGAACTTGCGCCCGATCAGATCGCCGGTCTTGCCGCCGATGAGGATGAACGCCGCCGAGACGAGCGCCTCGAGGGCGATCGCACCCTGCACCCCGCTCGCGGTCGTGTCCAGATCGGCGACCACGGCCGAGATGGACACGTTCATGAGCGAGGTGTCGAACACCAGGACGAACATGGCCATCGCGAGCAGGATCGCGAGGCGGCCGTTGAACTTCGTCTCGGCCGCGGGGTCGGCGGTCATGCTTCACCTAACCACAGCCGATTCCGCGCCATAAGTGGCGTGGCGGAGCAATCTCAGACGGCGTCCGCGAGGGTCTGGAGCGCGACCACAGCGGGACCCGTCGATCAGGACTCGGCGATGCCGCGAGCCTCACGGGACTGCGAGGATGGTGGCATGGCACTCCCCTGGGACTTCCGCCCGCTCACGGGGTCGCGGGTGGGCCTCGAGCTGCTGCGGCCCGATGACTTCGACGCGCTGTACGCGATCCAGTCCGACCCCGAGGTGTGCCGGTATCTGCTCTACGAGCCCCGGTCGCCGGAGCGCGTGCACGAAGTTCTCGAACGGGATGCCGCGGCCACTCGCCTCGCGACGGGCGAGGACTTCGTGCAGCCTGCGATCCGAGACGCGACGGGCCGGCTGATCGGCACGATGTACTTCAAGCTCGCGAGCGTCGAGGACAGGACCGCCGAGATCGGATGGCTCCTCGACCCGCGCTTCCAGGGGCAGGGATACGCGCGTGAGGCGGCCGCGGTCTTGCTCGATCTGGCGTTCGGCGAGCTCGGACTGCACCGTGTCTATGCGGAGCTCGATCCACGCAACACCGCCTCGGTCGCGCTCTGCCTGAGGCTCGGCATGCGCGAAGAGGCGTTCCTCCGAGAGAACATGTGGTTCAAGGGCGATTGGGCCGACACCGGGATCTACGCGATCCTCGAGCACGAGTGGCGACGTCGGCCTCAGACGCCCTGACGCGCTCTGCGCGCGGTCTGCCGGCGCTTGGCCCAGGCCTTGAACGCCTTCGTGTCGGGCACGCGCGCCAGGATCGGGCCGAGCACGATCGTGATGAGCACGTAGGCGGTGGCCAGCGCCGCCAGTGCCGCGTTCACGCCCGCCGCGACCGCGAGACCCGCGATCACGATCGAGAACTCGCCACGGGGCGTCAGCGCGAAGCCGGCGCGCCATCGACCTGCTTCGGCGATTCCCGCCCGGCGCGCGGCCCGGTATCCCGTCGCGACCTTGGTCGCCATGGTCACCACGGCCAGCCCCAGCGCCGGCACGAGCATCGGCAGCAGGTCGGCGGGATCCGTGGAGAGTCCGAAGAACAGGAAGAACACCGAAGCGAACAGGTCGCGCAGCGGCGTCAGCAGGCGCGCCGCGTGCTCGGCCACCGGCCCCGAGATCGCGATGCCGACCAGGA
The DNA here is from genome assembly GCF_900114345.1 of Microbacterium sp. cf046. GTDB lineage: Bacteria > Actinomycetota > Actinomycetes > Actinomycetales > Microbacteriaceae > Microbacterium. Next base: position 93,991 of record NZ_FOZJ01000001.1, read on the forward strand.
ACGCGCCGACCGCCGACGAGACTTTGACCTCGGCGGCCAGTCCCGCCACGAGGAGGGTCAGACCCATCACGGTCAGCAGCAGCACTTCGGCGCTCTTGGACCACACGAGCCTCGAGACGGCGGCGCCGTGGCGGAGGGCGAGATAGAGGATGACGAGCACCGACGCGAGCGCGATGAGCACCGTCAGGATGCCGCCGCCGAGGTCCATGCCCACCAGCAGGGCGGTGAGGATCGGCAGGTAGAACGCCATCGCGAGGTCTTCGATCACGAGGATCGAGAGGATCGTCGGGGTCTCGCGGTTGGTGAGGCGGCCGAGGTCCTGCAGCATCTTCGCGATCACGCCGGAGGAGGACACCCAGGTGATGCCGCCGAGGGCGACTGCCGCGATGGGCCCCCAGCCGAGGATCAGCGCGAGCAGCACGCCGGGCAGCGCGTTGAGCACCATGTCCAGCAGCCCTGCGACCTTCGAGGTCTTGAGATTGCCGACGAGCTCGCCCGCGCTGTACTCGAGGCCGAGCATGAGCAGGAGCAGGATGATCCCGATCTCGGCGCCGATCTCGATGAAGTCGCCACCAGCCGTGATGGGGACGAGTCCGCCCTCCCCGAAGAACAGGCCAAGGAGCAGGATGAGCGGGATCGATGAGATGCCCAGCCTCGATGCCAGACGGCCGAGCAGGCCTATGCCGAGAAGGAGCGCGCCGATCTCGATGAGGACGAGCGCGCCGTGTTCCATGCTGCGATCAGCCGCTCGTGATGATTCGGACGAGCTTGTCCAGTCCCTCGCGGGTGCCGACGGCGACGAGCATGTCGCCGCTGCCGAGCTTGTCGGCGGGCTCCGGCGCGGGCAGCACGCCCGTGTCGCGGACGATCGCGACGATCGAGCAGCGCGTGCGGGTGCGCGCCTTCGTGTCGCCGAGCGGCCGGCCCACGAACGGCGAGTCCGCCCGCACCGGGATCTGCTCCATATACAGGCCCGAGAGCTGGTCGCGAAGACCCGCGAGCTGGGTGAGGATCAGCGATCCGCCGAGCACCTCCGACAGCGCCGTCGCCTCGTCGTCGGTGAGCGCGATCGTCTCGCCCGCGCGGTCCGGATCGTCCTCGTCGGCGAGCGCGAGCTCGCGACCGCCGTCGCGGAAGTTGATGACCGAGAGACGGCGTCCCTCGTCGGTGAGGATGTCGTGCCGCACTCCGATCCCGGGGAGGTCGGCACGCTCGACATGAGCGGGCATGCGTCCATCATGACACCGGATGCCGCGGCATCCCGAAATGCGCCCTGTTCGGTGCCCGCACCGCTGTAGCCTGGCCCCGACCACCGCATTGCCGCGGCGCGTGCACCGTCGCACCCGCCGTTCACCGAAGGGCTCTAGCGTGACCGACATGAGCGATCCCGACGTTCCCCGCATGACGCCCGACCTGCCGCAGTTCTCGGGCATCACCCCCACCGACGCCCTCGCGACAGCGGTCGGCGCGGAAGGGCCGGGCAGCACACGCAAGCGCGTGGTGCTGGCCTGGGGTCTGTGGGACTGGGGCTCGTCGGCATTCAACGCCGTGGTCACCACGTTCGTCTTCACCGTCTACCTGACCAGCTCGAGCTTCGGGCCCGAGGGCACGGTCGAGGCCCAGCTCGGCTGGGCGCTCGCCGCGGCCGGGCTGCTGATCGCGCTGCTCGCGCCGGTCACGGGGCAGCGCTCCGACACCTCGGGGCGACGCAAGTTCTGGCTCGCGGTCAACACCTACATCGTCGTGGCGCTCACGGCCGCGATGTTCTTCGTGCAGCCCGATCCGTCGTTCCTCTGGCTCGGCCTGTTCCTGGTCGCGGCGGGCAACATCTTCTTCGAGTTCGCCGGCGTCAACTACAACGCGATGCTCTCGCAGGTCTCCACGCCCCGATCGATCGGCCGGGTCAGCGGATTCGGCTGGGGCATGGGCTACATCGGCGGCATCGTGCTGCTGCTGATCGTGTACTTCGGGTTCATCCAGGGACTGTTCGGCGTGCCCGACGAAGACGGCCTGCCGATCCGGGTCGCGATGATCGTGTCGGCGATCTGGTTCGGCCTGTTCGCGCTGCCCGTGCTGTTCGCGGTGCCCGAGTACCGCGGCACCGGCGCCAAGCGCGAGAAGGTCAGCTTCTTCGCCTCGTATGCGCGGCTCGGTCGCGACATCGCCCGGCTCTGGCGCGAATCCCGCCACACGGTCTGGTTCCTGCTGGCCAGCGCGGTCTTCCGCGACGGTCTGGCGGGCGTGTTCACCTTCGGCGGCGTGCTGGCGGCATCCGTCTTCGGCTTCTCCGCCGGAGAGGTCATCATCTTCGCCATCGCGGCGAACGTGGTCGCCGGGATCTCGACGATCGCCGTCGGAGCCCTCGACGACCGGCTGGGCGCCAAGCCGGTGATCGTCGCCGCACTGATCGGCCTGATCGTCTCGGGACTGCTCGTCTTCTTCCTGCACGACGGCGGGCAGATCGTGTTCTGGACCGCGGGGCTCGCGCTGTGCCTCTTCGTCGGTCCGGCGCAGTCGGCATCCCGCACGTTCCTCGCTCGGATCATCCCGCCGGGCCGCGAGGGCGAGGTGTTCGGGCTGTACGCCACGACCGGCCGCGCGGTGTCGTTCCTGGCGCCGACGATGTTCGCGATCTTCGTCACCGTGGGCGGGGCGGCGTACTTCGGCATCCTGGGGATCGTGCTGGTGCTCGCGATCGGTCTGGCACTGCTCATCCCGGTCAAGGCTGTGCAGGAGCGCCTTCACGACTGAGCGCGGTCGGGCTACTGCGGCCAGGCGTCGGCGAGCTTGGTGAGCAGCCGCGCGAGTTCGGCCCGCTCCTGGTCGGTGAACGAGCCGAGGGCGGAGTCGATCGCGGTGCGCCGTTCGCCGCGGAACCCGCGGACGATCGCGGATCCGGTCTCCGTCAGCGCCACCCGCGTGCGCCGCGCGTCGTCGGGGTCCGCCTCGCGTCGCACCAGCCCCATCTCCGCCGCCTGCTGCACGAGCCGCGACGCGCGCGGCTGATCGACCCCCACGGCCTCGCCGATCTCGCTCACCGACAGCGGGCCGGATGCCGCTGCGAGTGCTTCGAGGAGCCGGAGACGTGCCGGCCCGCCGAGACGCGGCCCGGCACCCCACGGCGGGCCGCCCATGCCTTGACGCGGGTCCCCTCGCATCCAGCCCGGCTCGCCGCGGTGATGCGCGTGGCCGGGGCCGTGCCCGCCCTCCCAGGGAGGACGCGGCATGCGCCGGCCGCGAAGACGGGACAGGGCGGCGGCGATCGCGTCGGCGGGGTCTGAGGATGCGGCGGTCATGGAAAAGAATTTACATGCGACTTGACATATTTCCATATCGCATGTCACACTACATATGCATGTTCTTCTACATGCAAATACGGCGGCCTCAGAGCGCCGCCCCAAACAAAGGATTTCTGATGAACAACGAAGACACCGACTTCAACCGACCTTCCGATGAGGGAACCGCCGGCACCGCCCGTGAGGGCGTGCCCACCGAGCGCACTCCGCTCGGCTTCTGGCTGCGCACAGTCGACAGCCTGATCACCCGCGAGTTCGCGGCCGCCTTCGACGGCGCCGAGATCGATCGTCGGGACTGGATGCTGCTGAACGCGCTCTCCGGCGACGTGGAGCTCCCGCCCTTCGCCGAGCGCTTCATCCGCAAGGGAAAGCGCCTGCGCGGCCTCGAGGATCGTGGCTGGGTCGAGGAGTCCGGCGATGGCACCTGGGTGCTCACCGACGAAGGGCGCACCGCCAAGGAGCAGCTCGCAACCGTCGTGGACGGCATCCGCTCGCGGGTCGCCGGCGCGGTCTCGCCCGAGGACTACGCCACCACGGTCGCGTCGCTCGAGGCGATCGCCCGCGAACTGGGCTGGGAAGAGGGGCAGCGGATGCCGCGCCGCGGCTTCGGCCGTGGACGGGGCTTCAGCGGCGGACGCGGATTCGGACCGGGCTTCGGCCGCGGATTCGGTCCCGGCTTCCGCCCGGGCTTCGGTCCCGGGTCCACCGCCGGCTTCGGCCCCGGCTTCGGCCGCGGATTCGGCCCCGGCTTCAGCCGGTGGGACGACGAGGCGGCGCGCGGCGAGGGCCACGGTCCTCGCGGCGAGCACCCCTGCCACGAGCACCCGGCGCACCACGCGCACGGCCACGACGCCCACCGCCACGGCGGGCACCACGGGCACGGCGGGCACGGCGGCCGCGGGAAGGGCGAGCGCTCCGGTCGGGGCGCCGAGCAGGCCTACGAGCGCGGCTTCGACGCCGGGTTCGCCCGCGGACGCTCCGGCGCTGCCGTGGCCGACGCAGCGAACGACACCGTCTGACGCTGCTGAGACCTGGAGGGGCACGATCCGTTCGCGGGTCGTGCCCCTTCGGCGTGCGGGCAGAATGAGACGCATGCCGACCCCCGCACTGCTCGCGATCTCGCACGGCACGTCCTCGCCGGCGGGACAGGCCGCCGTCGAGGCGCTGGTCACCGCGGTCGCCGCCCGGCTTCCCGGCGTGCACGTGCGGCTCGGTCATGTAGACGTGCAGCAGCCCGATGTGGCGGCATCCCTCGCCGCGCTCGCCGACGACGAGCCCGCCGTCATCGTGCCGCTGCTGCTGTCGGCGGGCTATCACGTCCGGATCGACCTTCGGGAGCAGTCGAAGGGCCATGAGGACGTCTCGATCTCGCCCGCGCTCGGACCCGACCCCCGGCTGGTCGAGGTGCTCGCCGCACGCCTCGCCGCGCTCGATATCGGGGAGGGCGACGCGATCGTGCTGGCAGTGGCCGGCTCGAGCGACGAGCGCGCCAACGAGGACTGCCACGTGACCGCGCGCATGCTCGCCGAGCGGGTCGGACGCCACGTCGCCGTGGGGTTCCTCGCCGCCGCCGAACCGCGTCTCGGCCCGGCGGTGGTTGCCGCGCGGGAGGGCGGCCGTCGGGCGGTGGTCGCGAACTATCTCCTCGCGCCCGGCTACTTCCACGACCTGGCCGTGCGGCTCGCCGACGGCAGCCCGGTCGCGCGCCCGCTGCTGGACGACGACGAGCCCGGAGAGTCCCTCGTCGAGCTCGTCATCGATCGCTATCGCGCCGGAGCGGTCGACGCCTCCGCGTCAACTGCATGACGCTGTGTGACGCCGCGTAACGGCGCTTGACGTCACATTTCACCCTCTGCGGGCGGGCACCTAGCTTCGCAGAGTGGGCAGCTCCGCGCCCGCACCCGGGGACGCCCGGGATTCCGGGAGGCCATTGTGACCATCAGCGACATCGGGCAGGACGGCGCATCGTCGCGCGCCGCGCTCATCGCGACCGAAGGCGCACGTGCCCGCGCACCTCGACCGTCGTCCAAACCGAACGGGCAGTGGAAGCTCGACGGGAAGGCCCCGCTCAACGGGAACGAGGAGTGGAAGCAGGTCGATGACGGCCTGAGCGTGCGCGATCGCATCGAGAACATCTACTCCAAGGGCGGTTTCGCCTCGATCGACCCGACCGATCTGCACGGCCGCTTCCGCGTGTGGGGGCTGTACACCCAGCGCAAGCCCGGCATCGACGGCGGCCGCACGGCGACCCTCGAGCCGCACGAGCTCGAGGACGAGTACTTCATGCTGCGCGTCCGCATCGACGGCGGCCAGCTGACCACGAAGCAGCTGCGCGTCATCGCGGGCATCTCCACCGAGTTCGGCCGCGAGACCGCGGACCTGACCGACCGCCAGAACATCCAGCTGCACTGGATCGAGGTGGAGTCGATGCCCGAGATCTGGCGGCGCCTCGAGGCGGTCGGGCTCGGCACGACGGAGGCGTGCGGCGACGTGCCGCGCGTCGTGCTCGGCTCGCCCGTCGCCGGCATCTCGGTCGACGAACTCATCGACCCGACGCCCCAGATCGACGAGATCACCTCGCGCTTCATCGGCGACGCGTCGCTGGCGAACCTGCCCCGCAAGTTCAAGACGGCGATCACCGGCCACCCGAGCCAGGACGTCGTGCACGAGATCAACGACGTCGCCTTCGTGGCGGTCGACCACCCCGAGCTCGGCATCGGCTACGACCTCTGGGTCGGGGGCGGGCTGTCCACCGCGCCCCGCCTCGGCGAGCGCCTCGGTGTGTTCGTGGCTCCCGAGCGGGTGGCGGAAGCATGGCATGGGGTGGCCCAGATCTTCCGCGACTACGGCTATCGGCGACTGCGGAACAAGGCGCGCCTGAAGTTCCTCCTGGCCGAGTGGGGCACGGAGAAATTCCGCCAGGTGCTGCAGGACGAGTACCTCGGCTACGAGCTGCCCGACGGACCGGCGGCGCCGAAGCCTCTGGCGCACGGCGACCATGTCGGAGTGCACCGCCAGAAGGACGGCCGGTTCTACGTCGGCGTCACGCCGATCGTGGGCCGCGTGTCCGGCCCGACGCTGGCCAGGCTCGCCGACCTGATCGAGGAGCACGGCTCCACGCGCCTGCGAACCACGCCGCACCAGAAGCTGGTGATCCTCGACATCCCCGAAGACCGCGTCGAATCGCTGATCTCCGGCCTTGACGAGCTGGGACTGTCGGCCCGGCCGAGCCTGATCCGCCGCGGGACGATCGCGTGCACGGGCATCGAGTTCTGCAAGCTGGCGATCGTCGAGACGAAGGCATACGCGACGGATGCCGTGCTCGCGCTCGAGGAGCGGCTGGCGGGCATCGACCTGCCGCACCCGATCTCGCTCCACGTGAACGGATGCCCGAACTCGTGCGCGCGCATCCAGACCGCCGACATCGGACTCAAGGGCCAGCTCGTGATGATCGACGGCGAGCAGGTGCCGGGATACCAGGTGCACCTCGGCGGTGGGCTCGCCAATGCCGACCGCGAGAGCGCCGAGCTCGGTCGCACGGTGCGCGGACTCAAGGTGAGCGCCGACGGGATCGCCGACTACACCGAGCGGGTCGTCCGCCGCTTCCTGGAAGACCGGGATGCCGCATCCGACGAGACCTTCGCCCAATGGGCGCACCGCGCCGAAGAGGAGGCACTGCAATGACCGTCTCCCTCGCACCCCGAGCCACGGTTCGCCGCGGCCACGATGAGCTGCGCGCCCTCGCCGAGGCCGGCAACATCGAACTCGGCAGCCTCACCGACCACGAGGCCTCGCCCGCGGAGGTCGTCGCCTGGGTGGCGTCCAACTTCGGGGCGGATGCCGCCGCCGTGGCGTGTTCGATGGCCGACGCCGCACTGCCCCACCTGGTCGCCGAGCAGCTGCCCGGCGTGGACGTCCTGTTCCTTGACACCGGATACCACTTCGCCGAGACCCGCGTCACCCGCGACGAGGTGGGCCGCGCGCTCGACGTGCGGATCGTCGATGTGCTGCCGACGCAGACCGTGGCCGAGCAGGATGCCGAGTTCGGCGAGAAGCTCTACTCACGCGATCCGGGGCTGTGCTGCGCGCGCCGCAAGGTCGAGCCGCTGCAGGATGCGCTCGGCGGCTACGAGGTGTGGTTCACCGGCGTCCGCCGCGAAGAGGCGCCGACTCGCGCGAACACCCCGCTGATCGCCTGGGACGAGCGGAACGGCCTGGTCAAGGTCAACCCGGTCGCGGCGTGGAGCTTCGACGACCTGCTCGACTACGCGGGGCTGCACCAGGTGCCGGTGAACCTGCTCGTGAGCAACGGCTACCCGTCGATCGGGTGCGAGCCGTGCACGGCCAGGGTCGAGCCCGGCGCTGACCCGCGCTCGGGCCGCTGGGCCGGTCTGTCCAAGACCGAATGCGGGTTGCACCTATGACCCTCACTGTCACTCGCCTCGACACCCTCGACGTGCTCGAGGCCGAGGCGATCCACATCATCCGGGAGGTCGTCGCCGAGTTCGAGCGGCCGGTGCTGCTGTTCTCCGGTGGCAAGGACTCGGTCGTCGTGCTGCATCTGGCTGCCAAGGCGTTCTTCCCGGGGCGGGTGCCCTTCCCCGTGCTGCACGTCGACACCGGTCACAACTTCCCCGAGGTGCTCGCGTTCCGCGACGAAACGGTGCGGCGCCTCGGCGTGCGGCTCGAAGTCGCCCGCGTGCAGGACTACATCGACGACGGCCGGCTTCACGAGCGCGCGGACGGCACGCGCAACCCGCTGCAGACGCTGCCCCTGCTCGAGGCGATCACCGCGGGCAAGCACGATGCGGTCTTCGGCGGCGCCCGCCGGGATGAGGACAAGGCGCGGGCCAAGGAGCGCATCATCTCGCTCCGCGACGAGTTCGGTCAGTGGGACCCGCGGAACCAGCGCCCCGAACTGTGGAGCCTGTACAACGGCCGCCACACGCCCGGGCAGCACGTCCGCGCCTTTCCGATCTCCAACTGGACCGAGCTGGATGTCTGGCGCTACATCGAGCGCGAGGAGATCCCGCTTCCGCCGCTCTACTTCGCGCACGAGCGCGAGGTGTATGCGCGCGACGGAATGTGGCGCGCCGTCGGCGAGTTCTCACCGGCTCGCGCGGAGGAGCGCATCCAGACCCGGGTGGTCCGCTACCGCACCGTCGGCGACATGAGCTGCACCGGAGCCGTCGAATCGGATGCCGCCGACCTCTCCTCGATCGTGGCCGAGATCGCCCGCTCCACGCTGACCGAGCGCGGTGCGACGCGAGCCGACGACCGCATCTCGGAGGCCGCGATGGAAGACCGCAAGAAGGACGGGTACTTCTGATGACGTCAGTCGAGAGCACCGACGTTTCGTCTCGCTTCGCTCGCAGCGCCAGCGACCGAGACGAAACGCCTGACGCCGTTCGGGCCGCTTCGCTCCCCACCGGGACGCTGTTCCGGTTCGCGACCGCCGGCTCGGTCGACGACGGCAAGTCGACGCTCGTCGGCCGTCTGCTGCACGATTCGAAGGCGATCCTCGCCGACCAGCTCGAGCAGGTCGCACGCACGTCAGCCGAGCGCGGATTCGCACACGGCGCGTTCGATTTCGCGCTGCTGACCGACGGGCTCCGCGCGGAGCGCGAGCAGGGCATCACGATCGACGTCGCCTACCGCTACTTCTCGACCGGCAGCCGCAGCTTCATCCTCGCCGACTGCCCCGGGCACGTGCAGTACACGCGCAACATGGTCACCGGTGCCACGACCGCGGACGCGGTCATCGTCCTGGTCGACGGCCGCAAAGGCGTGCTCGAGCAGACGCGCCGGCACCTCGCCGTCATCGCCCTGCTCCGCGTCCCGCACGTGATCGTCGCGGTCAACAAGATCGACCTGCTCGACTTTTCGCAGGATGCGTTCGACCGCGTCGCCGCACAGGTCGAAGCGGTCACCTCCGAGCTCGGCATCGACGATGTGCACGTCATCCCCGTGTCGGCCCTCGAGGGCGACAACATCGTCGAGCGCTCGGCGCACACACCGTGGTACGACGGGCCGGCGCTGCTCGAGCTGCTGGAGGCGCTGCCGGGTCAGGAGGAGTCTCGATACGCTCCTTCGTCGCTGCTCGACAACCGGGCTGATGAGGACTTCCGCCTGCCCGTGCAGCTCGTGCTGCGCCCGCAGGGCGGCCTCTCTCCTGAGCTCTCCCGCGAGGACGCCGAGTCGCTGCGGGACTACCGCGCGTCGGCGGGCCGCATCGCGTCGGGCTCGGTGCGCGTGGGCGATGCCGTGCAGATCTTCCCGTCCGGCATCCGCACGACCGTCTCGGGCATCGCCGCGGCGGGGGTGCCGGTGGACTTCGCGGCTGCGCCCCAATCGGTGTCGCTGCAGCTGGCTGACGACGTCGATGCCGCGCGCGGTGCCCTGATCGTCGCCGACGGCACCCTTCCGGCCGGGCAGCGCGAGATCGACGCCGAGCTGTTCCAGCTCGACACCCGGCAGCTGGTCACCGGAGCGCGCGTGCTCGTCAAGCACGGCACCGCGACCGTGCAGGCCGTGATCGCGCAGATCGACTCGCGCTACGACCTCGACACGCTCACGCATGAGCCTGCCGATGCGCTCCAGGCCAACGACATCGGGCGCGCCCGGCTGCGACTGGCCGCCGACCTGCCCCTGGAGCCCTACAGTGCGAATCGCGCCGGCGGCTCCTTCCTGGTCATCCACCCGTCCGACGGCGCGACACTCGCCGCCGGCATCGCGCGATCCTGAACGGCTCGCGCACCCACCACAACCGCACCACCCGCTGAAGGAGGCGACACCGTGAACAACATCCGCACTGCGACGACGATCACCACTCTTGGACTTGTGGCGATGATGATGGCCGGTTGCGCCAGCGCCACAGCGGCACCGGGGGGCGCGCCCTCCACCGCGGAAAAGTCCGCCGCACCGTCGGTCACCGAACTCCGCCTGGGCTACTTCGCGAACGTCACCCACGCCCCCGCGCTGGTCGGGCTCGAAGAGGGACTCTTCGCCGACGAACTGCCCGGCGTCGACATCACCACCCAGGTGTTCAACGCGGGCCCGGCCGCGATCGAGGCCCTGACGGCGGGGGCGATCGACGCGACCTACATCGGCCCCAACCCGTCGATCAACACGTTCATCCAGTCCGGCGGCGAATCCGCGCGGATCATCGCCGGCGCGACGACCGGAGGCGCGGCGCTGGTCGTGCGCGACGGGATCGACGAGCCCGAGGACCTCGAAGGCACCACTCTGGCGACACCCCAGCTCGGAAACACGCAGGACGTCGCGCTGCGGACCTGGCTGGCCGATGAGGGATTCGAGACCTCGACGACGGGCGGCGGCGACGTGACCATCACGCCGACCGAGAACGCGCAGACCCTGCAGCTGTTCCAGGACGGACAGATCGACGGCGCGTGGCTGCCGGAGCCCTGGGTCTCCCGGCTGATCATCGACGCGGGCGCTCACGTGCTGGTGGACGAGGCCGACCTGTGGGAGGACGGTGAGTTCCCCACCACGGTCCTGCTGGTGCGCGCCGAGTTCCTCGAGGAGCACCCCGATGTCGTCGAGGACCTGCTGCGAGGACACGTCGCGGCCGTCGAGTGGCTCGAGGACAACCCGGATGATGCGGCCGGCGTCATCAACGCCGCTATCGAGAAGGAGACCGGCAAGCCGCTCTCGGACGAGGTCATCGAGCGCTCCCTGCAGAACGTGACCTTCTCGTTCGATCCGCACGCCGACACGTTCGAGACGCTGGTGGAGAACGGCCTCGCGGCCGGCACCCAGAAGGAAGGATCGATCGACGGCCTGTTCGACCTGACCCTTCTGAACGGCATCCTCGAAGCCGACGACCTCGACACCGTTTCGGCGGCCGGGCTGGGCGAGGACTGACATGACATCCCCCGCACGCACGCCCGGTGGGGCACTCAGTGGGGCTCCGCCCCACACCCCCGGCTCGCTGACGCCGGCCGCCGCGGTGACGCCGGGCGTGCGTGCGCCCAATCTGCTCGGGCCGAGCTTCGATGAGAGCGCGCCGGTGCGGCCGCCCGCACCGGCGGCCCCGCCGGCGGTCCGGGTGGAGAACGTGCAGAAGCGCTTCGGGCGCGGTCCGCTCGTGCTGGATGGAATCGACCTCACGATCGCACCCGGGGAGTTCGTCTGCCTGCTCGGCGCCTCCGGGTGCGGCAAGTCCACCCTGCTGAACCTCGTTGCCGGGCTGGACAAGCCCACCTCCGGGCACATCCAGACTCCGACCGAAGGCTCGGCGGTGATGTTCCAGGAGTCCGCGCTGATGCCCTGGCTCAGTGCGCGGCGCAACGTCGAGCTGGCCCTGCGCCTGCGCGGGGTGCCGCGCCGAGAGCGCCGCGAGAAGGCGCTCTCGTTGCTGGACACCGTGAACCTCGCCGACGCGGCCGAGAAGCGGCCGCACGAGCTGTCTGGTGGGATGCGCCAGCGGGTCGCGCTTGCCCGCGCGCTCGCGCAGGACCGCCCGGTGCTGCTCATGGACGAGCCGTTCGCCGCCCTCGATGCGATCACGCGCGACCTGCTGCACGAAGAGCTGGAGCGGGTGTGGCGGGCGACGGGCCGGACGATCGTGTTCGTCACCCACAACGTGCGCGAGGCCGCGCGGCTCGCGCAGCGGGTCGTGCTGCTCTCGAGCCGGCCCGGCAGGGTCGTCGAGGAGTGGCGCATCGCTCAGACGGTCGGGCGGCGCATCGAGTCGCCCGAGGTCGCGGCCCTCTCGGTGGAGATCACCGACCAGCTGCGGAAGGAGATCCGCCGCAATGCCGCATGACACTGCCACAGAGAGCTCGGTGATCCACGACGCGCGCGCGGATGCCGCATCCCGCCAGTCCGAAGACCTCCGCAGTCTCGAGGCCGGGCTCGACCGGCTCCAGACCGATGAAGAGCAGCGGCCGAGCCGCTGGCGCGCATTCCTCACCAGCGTGGTTCCTCCGGTGCTGTTCGTCCTCCTGCTCCTGCTGTTCTGGCAGCTCTACGTCGTGATCGCCGAACCGCGCCCCGATCGGGTGCCGAGCCCCGCCGCCGTTTTCGGGGCACTGGCCGAGGCATGGGAGACCGGCCGGCTGCAGCTCGCGGTCGCCACGAGCCTCGAACGCGGCATCGTCGGCTTCCTCATCGCGATCGCGATCGGCACTCCGCTCGGACTGCTGCTGGCCGAGGTGCGCCCGCTGCGGCGTGCGGTCGGCCCGATCATCTCGGGCCTGCAGGTGCTGCCGTCGGTCGCATGGGTTCCGGCCGCGATCATCTGGTTCGGCCTGACCGATGCCACCGTCTACTTCGTGATCCTGATGGGCGCGATCCCGTCGATCGTCAACGGGCTCATCGCCGGCGTCGATCAGGTGCCGCCGCAGCTGCGGCGCGTCGGCACCGTGCTCGGCGCGACCCGGATACAGCTGGCGACCGCCGTGATCCTGCCGGCAGCGCTGCCCGGCTACCTCGCCGGACTCAAGCAGGGCTGGGCCTTCTCCTGGCGATCGCTCATGGCCGCGGAGATCATCGCCACCGGCGGCTCGATCGGCTTCGGCCTCGGCTCGATGCTGCAGCAGTCCCGCGAACTCGCCGACCTCGCCGGCGTGCTCGCGACCATCCTCGTGATCCTGTTCATCGGCGTCCTGATCGAACTGCTCTTCTTCGGCCCGCTCGAGCGGCGGATGCTGCGGCGGCGCGGTCTCATGCTCTCCGGAGGTGCCCGATGACACTTCGACAGGCTCCCGATGGCGCAGGACGCGTCACACTCGTCGGCGCAGGCCCGGGCGATCCCGGCCTGCTCACCCTCAAGGGACTGCGCGCACTCGAGCGCGCCGACGTGATCGTCGCCGACCGTCTCGGCGCACGCGGGGTGCTCGATGGGCTCGCCGCGGACGGTGTCCACCTCACCGCCGACATCGTCGATGTGGGCAAGCTTCCCGGCCATCACGCCGTCCCCCAGGACGGCATCAACGCCCTGCTGGTGCACCTCGCCCGCGAGGGCAAGCGTGTCGTGCGGCTCAAGGGCGGCGATCCGTACGTGTTCGGCCGAGGCGGCGAGGAGCTCGAATTCTGCCGCGCGGCGGGCGTCGAGGTCGAGGTCGTGCCCGGAATCACCAGCGCGATCTCGGTGCCCGCGATCGCCGGCATCCCCCTGACCCATCGCGGGCTTGCGACGGCGTTCACGGTGGTGACCGGCCATGACCAGATCCGCGAACTGGGCGGCGCCCGTGACCACACCGTCGTGCTGCTCATGGGGGTCGGCACGCTGGCGCACTCCGCGATCACCCTCGCCGGCGGCGCACGCGGCGACGACTGCCCCGTGGCGGTCGTCGAAGACGGGTTCGGCCCACGCCAGCGCGTCACCGTGGGCACCCTCGCCACGATCGCCGCGCAGGCCGCCGAGCGCGGCATCCGCTCCCCCGCCGTCGTCGTCGTCGGCGACGTCGTGCGCCTCAGCCCCTATGCTCCTGCCGACCTCGCGGTCAATGCGCTGGAGGTCTCCGAAGAGCTCTCCGCGCGCCTGGCCGCGGAGCACACCTCCCGAAAGGCACTGCCCCAGTGACGAACCTCCTCAGCCTTCGCGTCGCGATCGTGGGCGCCGGTCCCGCCGGCATCTATGCGGGCAACATCCTCGCGAATTCGGTGTCCGCCGAGGGCGGCGCCGTCGAGATCGACCTCTTCGACTCGCTTCCAGCGCCGTACGGTCTGATCCGCTACGGCGTCGCACCCGACCACCCCCGCATCAAGGGCATCGTGAACTCGCTGCACGAGATGCTCAGCGCAGGCACGATCCGCTTCATCGGCAACGTGGAGGTCGGCCGCGACATCGCGATCGACGACCTGCAGGAGCGCTACGACGCCGTGATCCTCGCGACTGGCGCGATCCGGGATGCCGAGCTCCGCATTCCGGGCATCGATCTGCACGGCTCCTACGGCGCCGCCGACTTCGTCGCCTGGTTCGACGGCCATCCCGATGTGCCCCGCGAGTGGCCGCTCGACGCCGCGGAGGTGGCGGTCATCGGCAACGGGAACGTCGCCCTCGACGTGGCACGCGTCCTCGCGAAGCACGCGGTCGATCTGCGCTCCACAGAGGTCCCCGACAACGTGCTGGCCGGCCTCGAGGCCTCCACCGTGACGGACGTGCACGTGTTCGGCCGCCGCGGCCCGCTCGACGTGAAGTTCACCCCCATCGAGCTGCGCGAGCTCGGCGAGGTGCCCGATGTCGACATCGTGCTGGCCGACGAGGACTTCGCCGAGCTCGAACTCGCCGCCGGCTCCAGCAACCAACTGAAGGTGATCCTGCGCACCTTCCAGGCCTGGCGCGCCCGCGGCACCACGGGTGCGAGCCGCCGCCTGCACCTGCACTTCTGGCACGCGCCGGTCGCGGTGCTCGGCGATGGGCGTGTCGAGGCGCTGCGCTTCGAACGCACCGCACCGGATGCCGAGGGCGTGGTCCGCGGAACCGGCGAGGTCCGCGACATCCCCGTACAGGCGCTGTACCGGGCGGTCGGCTACTACGGCACGCCCGTCGTGGACGCCCCCTTCGACACCGTTCGGGGCGTGATCCCCAACGTCGAGGGACGCGTCATCGGCGACGACGACGAGACGGTCGCCGGGCTCTACGCGACCGGCTGGATCAAGCGCGGCCCGGTCGGACTCATCGGCCACACGAAGTCCGACGCGATGGAGACCGTCGCGCACCTCGTGGCCGACGCGAACGCAGGTGCGCTCCGCACGCCCTCCGAGCGCGGCGACGTGCTCGAGCTGCTCGACCAGCGCGAGGTCGAGTACACGACCTGGGACGGCTGGCTGGCCCTCGATGCTCACGAGCGCGCGCTCGGCGCCGCGCACACCCACACCCGTGAGCGCGTGAAGGTCGTCCCGCGTGAGGAGCAGGTCGCGATCTCGCGGGCAGACAGCCTCGCCCTGTCGTGACGTACGTCATCGCGCTTCCGTGCGTGGATGTGAAGGATCGGGCATGCATCGACGAGTGCCCGGTGGACTGCATCTACGAGGGTGAGCGATCGCTGTACATCCACCCCGAGGAATGCGTCGACTGCGGGGCATGCGAACCGGTCTGCCCGGTCGAAGCGATCTACTACGAAGACGACGTGCCCGACGAGTGGCAGGACTACTACACGGCCAACGTCGAGTTCTTCGACGACATCGGCTCGCCCGGCGGCGCGGCGAAGGTCGGCGTCTACACGAAGGACCACCCGCTCATCGCTGCGCTTCCGCCGCAGGTCGCGCCCGGCGCGGCTGGGGCGTCGGGCGAGGCCCCGCGGGGCGGAGCCTCGCATGGGTGACCGCGAACCGCACACGGCGGATGCCGCACCCGACGTCTTCGATGTGCTGATCGTCGGGGGCGGCCCGGCGGGCCTGTCGGCCGCACTGAACCTCGCCCGCGCTCGGGCGACCGTGCTGGTGATCGACGCGGGCCGACCGCGCAACGCCGCCACCCTCCGTTCGCACGGATTCCTCACGCGCGACGGCATCTCGCCGCTCGAGCTGCGAAAGCTGGCGCGCGCCGAACTGACCGCATACCCGACGGTGCGAATGCTCGACCGGACGAACGCGATCGCGCTCTCGCAAGTGGATGCCGCGGACGGCATACGATTCAGCGCGACGATCAGCAGCCACGGCTCCGGGGAGCCGGCGACGGTCGTGGCGCGGTCGGCGGTGGTCGCGACCGGGCTGCGCGAGACCCTTCCGGCGATCCCGAGCCTGCGCGGCTTCTACGGCATGAGCCTGTTCAGCTGCGCGGCCTGCGATGCCTGGGAGCTGCAGGACCGCCCGCTCGCCCTGATCGGCGAGACGCCCGACCTTCCGACCCGCGCACGCCTCATCGCCCGGTGGACGGATGACCTCACGGTGTTCACGAACGGCGCGGTCGTGGTGGACACGGTCGAAGAGGCCGAGCTCGCGGCATCCGGGATCGTCGTCGAGCGGCGGCGGATCGACGACCTCGAAGGCGATCGCGGCTCAGTGTCGGCCGTACGGCTGGCTGACGGCACGCGCATCGCGATCGAGGGAGGATTCGTGCGCCCGCACTGGGATCCCGCGCTGGAGTTCCTCGCCGGCATCGGCGTGGATCGCGATCACGAAGGCCATCTGCTCGTCGACCGCTCGGGCCGCACGTCGGTCGCGGGCCTCTACGCGGCCGGGGATGCCGCGGCCCCGGGTCCGCAGCAGCTCATCGTCGCGGCCGGCCAGGGTGCGCGCGCCGCGGCCGTGCTCATCCACGACCTCGTCGGCGTTCGGACCGCCCACTGATCAGCGCCCTGTTCATCCGTCACCGGGGTACGAGGATCGGGCCGGAAAGCGTACGCGGGTGACGGATGAACGCGCGCGGGGGGGTGGTCCCGCGCCCAGTGGCCTGAGTCGCAGCACGAGATCAGGTGATCTCACCGGCACAGGACGATTCGGTGCACGACGCCCCGCGCTCGTGAGATCTCCTGCGTTCGTGCGATCCCCGGATCTCTGATCAGCGCCGAGTCTGCTCCGACCCCGACAATCGCTGGGCCAGGTAGATCGGCACGATCGACACGATCACCAGCACGACGGCGATCACCGAGACCACGGGCGCCTGGTTCGGCCGGAACATGTTGTTGAGGATGAAGATCGGCAGAGTGGTGACCCCGGACCCGGCCGTGAAGGTGGTCACGATGATCTCGTCGAAGCTGAGCGCGAAGGCGAGCAGGCCTCCGGCGAGAAGCGCTGAGCGCAGCTGCGGGAAGGTGACGAGCCGGAAGGTGGTCCACACCCCCGCGCCGAGGTCGGCGGAGGCCTCCTCCAGGTTCGTGCCGGTCCGGCGGAGGCGGGCGATCACGTTGTTGAAGACGGTCACGATGCAGAACGTCGCGTGCGCGATCACGACCGTCCAGATCGACAGCGGGATCCCCATGATCGTGCGGAAGAAGTTGTTCAGCGCGATGCCGGTGATGATGCCGGGAAGTGCGATCGGCAGGATGATCAGCAGGCTGATCGCATCGCGACCGAAGAACTCGAATCGCTGCAGGGCGATCGAGATGAGCGTACCGAGCACGAGTGAGATGAGGGTGGCGACGATCGCCACCTGAACGCTGGTCAGCACAGCCTCCCGGGCGCCCGCGCTCTCGAACGCCTTCACCCACCACTCCAGCGTGAACCCGGGAGGCGGCCAGGCGAGCGAGGTCGAGGTGGAGAACGAGTTCACCAGCACGACCATGAGCGGCACGTAGACGGCCACGAGGATCAGGCCGGTGACGGCCGCCAGCACGATCCGTGCGGTTCTTCCGAGTCGCATGAGTCGTCCTAGAGGTTGTTCAGGGCGCCCGTGCGGCGCACGATCGCGAGGTAGCCGAAGATGATCACGATCGGGATGAGCGCGATCGCCGCCGCGAGCGGCAGGTTGTTGGCGGCACCCACGTTCGTGTAGACGAGGTTGCCGAGCATCTGATTGGCGCCGCCGACGATGTTGACCGTGATGTAGTCGCCGAGCGAGAGCGAGAAGCTGAAGATCGTTCCCGCGATGATCGCGGGGAAGATGAGCGGCAGCACGACGCTGCCGAGGGTGCGCCAGGTCTTGCCGCCCAGATCGGCGGATGCCTCCAGCAGCGAGTCGGGGACGCGCTCGAGCCCCGCGTAGATCGGCAGGATCACGTATGGGAGCCACAGGTAGGACAGCGTGATGACGGTCGCGGTCAGGCCGTAGCCGGGCGTGTGCAGCCCGAGCGGGGCGAGCAGCCACTCGAGGATGCCGTCCTGCGAGAGCACGGACCGCCATGCGTACGCCTTCACGAGATAGCTCGCCCACAGCGGCATCAGCACGGCGATCAGCAGGATCCGCTGCGCCCGCGGCGACGCGACCTTCGCCATGTAGAACGCGATGGGCAGTGCCAGCACGACGTCGATCAGGGTCACCATCAGCGCGACGCCGAGCGTGCGCAGGGTCACGGTCTGGTACAGCGCACCGGTCAGGACGGTGATGATGTTGTCGAGCGTCCACTCCGTGATGATCTCGCCGGTGAACGAGTCCACCGACCAGAACGCCGTGACCAGCAGCAGCACGAGCGCGACGATGTACACGACCACGAGCCAGAAGAGCGGCGCCGTCAGCAGCAGCGCGAGTCGGGTGCGCGGATGCGACGTGAGGAACGACGAGAACCGTCGCGCCGCGGTGTCACGCGGCGGTTGGACGGCGCGCGTCGTGCGCTCGTCGGCGAGTGGTGTCGCGGTCATGTGTGCTCCGGGGTGGAACCGAGGGCGGCGTTTCGGGTCCGCCGCCCCCGGTGATCTCGTGTCGGTCAGCCCTTGATCTCGGACCAGGCCTCGGTCCACTTGGAGTAGTCGACGCACTCGACATCAGTGCGACCGTCGACGCACTCCGCGATCGGCGTGGTCCAGTACCAGATCTGCGATGCGTACTCCGCGTCGCCGGCGTGGTACGCCTCGCAGTCGTCGCGGTAGTCGCACGCCTCCTGGCTGGAAGGAGCCTCACCGAAGTATGCCGTCGCCGCAGCGTTGGTCTCCGGGCTGGCGATCCAGTCGAGCCACGCGTAGGCGCAGTTCGGGCTCTTCGCCGCGGAGGCGATCATCCACGTGTCGGACCATCCGGTGGCACCCTCCTCGGGCAGGACGACCGCGGTGGGCGCTCCCTCACCCTCGAGGACGTTCTGGATGACCTGCCACGTCGTGCCGGCGACCGAGTCGGTTGTCTCGAACGCCTGGATCTCCTTGAGGTAGTCCGACCAGTACTCGCTGATGTGCGGACGCTGCTCCTTGAGCAGGTCGACGGCGGCCTGGAACTGCTCCTCGTCGAGGGCGTAGGGGTTCTCGATGCCGAGGTCGGGCTGGTGCGCCATCAGGTACACCGCAGCATCCGCGATGTAGATCGGCGAGTCGTACGCCGTGATCTTGCCCGTGTAGTCGCTCGCCTTGTCGAAGACGATGTCCCATGAGGTGGGCGCCGGGGTGACGACGTCCGTGTTGTAGAGCAGGAGGTTGGCGCCGTAGCCGTGCGGCACGCCGTAGGACTCACCGTCGACCGAGTTCCACGCCTGGTCCTTGAGGAAGTCGTAGATGCCCGCGTAGCTCGGGATCAGATCGGTGTTGACCGGGGCGACATCGCCGCCCGCGATGAGGCGGAGCGTCGCGTCGCCGGATGCGGCCACCACGTCGTAGTCGCCGGTCTTCATCAGGCTGACCGCCTCGTCGGAGGTGCCGTAGGTCTTCGATTCGACCATGCAGCCGGTCTTCTCCTCGAAGCCGGACACCCAGTCGACTGCGGGGTCGTTGCTGCCGTCCTCGACGTATCCGGGCCAGGCGAGGATCGAGACCGATCCCTCCATCTCGCCGAGCTCGTCGGCCGCGTCCCCGCCGCCGGAGTCGCCGCCCGAACTGGTGCCGCAGGCGGTCAGCGCGACGAGTGCGCCGATCGCCAGCACGGCAACGCCTGCGGAGCGTGCTCCGCGTGTGATGTGCCTCATTGTTCTTCCTCTCGTGCCGTGTACCGGGGCATTCGCCCGCGGCTGTTGTTCCCGGGTCAGGTTCCCGGGGGTATGAGGGCGACGACGTCCTCGTCGTGCCAGCTCACGTGTACGCGGTCCCCGCGATCCTGGTCCGCCGCGCGGGAACGGTCGTTGCGTTCGACCACGGTCACGCGCACGCCTGCGTCGAGATCGACGACCCGGCGGATCGCGCTGCCCACGTAGATGGATTCGACGACCGTGCCGGGAGCGGAGCGCACGCCCTCGCCCGAGCCGGGCTCGACCGACAGGGTGAGCTTCTCGGGGCGGATCGTGTGCTCGCCCTCGCGTCCGATCAGCTGGTTCGAGCGATCGGGATCGAACAGATTGGACGTGCCGACGAAGTCGGCGACGAATCGGGATGCCGGCTGCTCGTAGAGTTCGCGCGGTGTGCCGAGCTGCTCGATCCGTCCGGCGTTGAACACGGCGATCCGGTCGGACAGCGTCAGCGCCTCCTCCTGGTCGTGCGTGACGAAGATGAACGTGATGCCGAGATCGCGCTGGATCTGCTTGAGTTCGACCTGCATCTGCTCGCGGAGCTTGAGGTCCAGCGCGCCCAGCGGCTCGTCCAGCAGCAGCACTTTCGGCTCGACCACGGTGGCGCGCGCCAGGGCCACCCGCTGGCGCTGCCCGCCGGAGAGCTGCGAAGGCTTGCGATCGGCGAGATTCTCGAGGCGGACCGCGGCGAGCGCCTTCCCGGCCCGATCTCGGCGCTCCTTGCGCCCCATTCCGCGAACCCTCAGGCCGTAGGCGACGTTGTCGAGCACGCTCATGTGCGGGAACAGCGCGTAGTCCTGGAAGACCGTGTTCACGTCCCGGTCGAAGGGGGCCCGGGAGGTGACGTCCTGCCCGAAGAGCTCGATCGTGCCGCCGGTGGGGCGTTCGAAGCCCGCGATCAGCCGCAGCACCGTCGTCTTGCCCGACCCCGACGGACCCAGCATGGAGAAGAACTCGCCGGCCGCGATCTCGAGGTCGACGTGGTCGACAGCGGTCACGGTGCCGAACTCCTTGGTGAGTCCGGACAGTCGGATGGCTGGCTGCTCAGTCATGACGATCCCCTTCGACGTCGGTGCTACTAAATCATATGGAACCATATGTCTAACAGTGGGTCTGCGTGTTACGGTCTTGTCACGGATACGCAGGCCACCGGTAGACGCGAGGGAGCGCCGACACATGCCGAACGCGACGGGCCACCAGGATGCCGCCCGTTCCGTGGTGTTCGCACCCCTCGACGGCACGGGTCGAGCCGAGCTCGTCGAGCAGCGGCTGACTGACGCGATCGTGAGCGGCGTGCTGCGCGACGGCGAGCGCCTGCCCAGCGAATCCGAGCTCTCGCGCAGCCTCGGCGTGGCACTCGTGACGGCGCGCGAGGCGCTGGAGGGCATGCGCGACCGCGGGCTCGTTCGCACGCGACGCGGGCGGGACGGCGGCAGCTTCGTCACGTACGACCGCGACTCCGCCGCCCGGCTGCTCGAGTCGCGGGTGCGCGGGCACTCGCGGATCGAGCTGCGGGATCTCGCCCTGCACGTCTCGGCGATCGCCGGCACCGCCGCCGAGATCGCCGCCGACCGGGCGAGCCACGACGACCTGGAGACGCTGCTCGCGATCCACGAGAGCGCCGACCTGTCGACCGCCGGTGGGGCACGCCGCGCGCTGGGCCGCTTCCAGCTCGAGGTCGCCGCGATCAGCCAGTCGCCGCGGCTCGTCCGCGAGGAGGTCAGGCTGCAGAGCGAGGCGGGACCCCTGCTCTGGCTGTGCCTGCGGGAACAGGAGTACCGTGACCACAGCGCCGCATCCCGAACCCGTGTGATCGACGCGATCCGCGACGTCGACCCCGTCGCGGCGCGCGCCGCGACGATCGCGCAGGCGACGGCCGCACTGGACTGGCTGGTGGACGAGAAGCTGCGGCTCGAGGCATCGGCCGAGCTGACCGGGCAAGGAGTGCGATGAACCCCACGGCAACGCTCTCGCCGCCCGAGGTCGCCGAGCGGGTGGCGACGACGATCG
Organism: Microbacterium sp. cf046; assembly: GCF_900114345.1. GTDB lineage: Bacteria > Actinomycetota > Actinomycetes > Actinomycetales > Microbacteriaceae > Microbacterium. The sequence continues at coordinate 115,787 of NZ_FOZJ01000001.1, forward strand.
ACGGCCTGTTCGCGACGATCGACGGGTGGCGCGACCGCCTTCAGGCGCATCTCGAATCGGATGCCGCTCCCACGGCTGCCAGCCTCGACCCGGTCGTGGAGGCCAGCGCCGTGCCCGCGCTCGCCGCCGACGGGCTCATCACGGGCAGCGGGTTCGTCGCGTCCCCCGGGCTGCTGTCGGACGCGCACTGGCACCTCGCATGGTGGCTGGGCGGAGCCGCCGGCATCCGTCGCCTGGCCACGATCGACGATCCGTCGAACGACCAGTTCCGCGACTACACGACCCTCGAGTGGTGGCGGTTCCCGGCCCGGACGGGCGCGCGCCATCTCACCGGCCCGTACGTCGACTACGTGTGCACCGACGACTACACCGTGACGATCACCACTCCCGTGCTGGTGAGAGGAGCGCTGCTCGGCGTGGTGGGCATGGATGTGCTCGTGGATCGGCTCGAGCGCGAACTGCTGCCCCTGTTGCGGGCGAGCGGCGTGCCCATCGCGGTCGTCAACGCCTCGGGGCGCATCGTCACGGCCACGGACTCCCGACGCGAACCGGGCTCGATGCTCCGCCTCGACGGGCTCGCCGAGGCGCTCGCGCCGCTGCGCGAAGCGGAGCCCCCGCGCGTCGAGGCGCGGCTGCCGGGCGGCGCCGAGGTGCTCGCCTGCGGCGACACGTCGCTCGCGCTCGTCGTCGGGCTCTAGAGCGCCTCAGGTCAGCGCACGAAGTCGACGCGGATGCCGGTGACCGCGTCCTGCCCGGCACGGCGCACCGCGAGCGTGAGGAGCGTTCGGCCCACCCACCCGTACTTGCGACCCATCGCCTCCTGCACGCGCAGGGTGCCGGACGTGTCGAGGATCTTCGCGATCGCGTCGACGGCCGCACCGGTCGGTCGTCCCCGCATCGTGCACGGCGCCACCGTCACCCGCCCGGAGCGGCGGATGCGCTTCACCTTCCCGGTGTCCCGCGGCGTCCAGATCAGCAGGCCGGCCTCGTCGCCGACCGCCCAGACCGGCGTGGCGACCGCCGACCCGTCGCGCTTGAACGTCGTGAGCAGCACGTAGCTCGCGCGGATGACCGCGGCGACGGCGTCGTCGGTCATGTGATCGGCGTCACGCCGTCAGCGGCCTTCGGCACCGGCATCCGTCGTGCCCACGTCGGTGCGGTGGAAGTTCTGGAACGACCGGGATGCCGTCGGTCCGCGTTGACCCTGGTACCGGTTGCCGTACGGTCCCGAGCCGTACGGGTTCTCGGTCGGCGACGACAGCCGGAAGAAGCAGAGCTGACCGATCTTCATACCCGGCCACAGCTTGATCGGGAGTGTCGCGACGTTCGAGAGCTCGAGGGTTACGTGGCCAGAGAACCCCGGGTCGATGAAGCCGGCGGTCGAGTGGGTCAGCAGCCCGAGTCGTCCGAGCGAGGACTTGCCCTCGAGGCGCGCGGCGATGTCATCGGGCAGGGTGATGAGCTCGAACGTGCTGCCGAGGACGAACTCCCCCGGATGCAGGATGAAGGGCTCGTTCGGGGCTGTCTCGATCAGGTGGGTCAGCTCGGGCTGATCCTCAGCGGGATCGATGAACGGGTACTTGTGGTTGTCGAACAGGCGGAAGTAGCGATCGAGGCGCACGTCGACGCTCGAGGGCTGCACCATCTCGGGTTCCCACGGTTCGAGGCCGATGCGGCGGGCGTCGAGTTCGGCCTTGATGTCGCGATCGGAGAGCAGCACGCGGCAAGCCTAGCGAGCGCGGTCGTCGCGACGCCGTTTGTTATGCTGGGCGGACGCCGCAAGGCCACCGGGGATGTAGTTCAATGGCAGAACTTCAGCTTCCCAAGCTGATAGCGCGGGTTCGATTCCCGTCATCCCCTCCAATGCCCAGACGTGCCGCCTCCGGCGGTGCGGCTGGGCATTCGTGGTGATGCCGTCCGAACCGATCCCGCTTGCGGGCGGGCCCCCCGCCCCGAGGCTCCGCACGCCGCGCAGCGGCGAGCGGAGGGGGCGAGGGACGATTCCCGTCATCCCCTCTCCAAGAAACTGATCGGCTCGATGAGGAAGGCTCATCGCCGAGCACTCCAACGGGCGGTCACGGCTTTGCGGCAGTGAGCTCCGCACGAACGATGTCTGCGCCCGCGCTGAGTGCGCTCAGCTTTCCGAGTGCAGCGTCGCGGGACAGCGGTGCCATGCCGCAGTTCGTGCTCGGGATGAGCTTGTCCGCGTCGACGAAGGCGAGCGCCTTCCGGAGGGTGTCGGCGACTTCATCGGGCGCCTCGATCGTCTCGCTCGCCACGTCGATGGCCCCGAGCATGACCTTCTTGCCGCGGATGAGCTCGATGAGCTCCATCGGGACATGGGAGTGCTGGCACTCCAGCGAGACGATGTCGATGGCGGATTGCTGAAGGAGCGGAAACGTCTGCTCGTACTGCCGCCACTCCGGTCCGAGCGTCGCCTTCCAGTCGGTGTTCGCCTTGATCCCGTAGCCGTAGCAGATGTGCACGGCCGTCTCCGCGCGCAGCCCTTCGGCCGCGCGCTCCAGCGCCGCGATCCCCCAGTCCTGAACCTCATCGAAGAAGACATTGAATGCGGGTTCGTCGAACTGGATGATGTCGACCCCTGCCGACTCCAGTTCTCTCGCTTCCTGATTGAGGATCGTCGCGAACTCCCAGGCCAGCTTCTCGCGGCTCTTGTAGAGGCGGTCGGAGAGGGTGTCGATCATCGTCATCGGGCCGGGGAGTGCCCATTTGATCGGCTGGTCGGTCTGCCGGCGGAGGAATTTCGCATCTTCGACGAACACTGGCTTCTCGCGGCTCACGGCACCGACGACGGTCGGCACGCTCGCGTCATACCGATCGCGGATGCGCACCGTCTCTCGCTGCTCGAAGTCGACGCCGCTGAGGTGCTCGATGAAGGTCGTGACGAAGTGCTGGCGGGTCTGCTCCCCGTCGCTGATGATGTCGATGCCGCGCTGGCGCTGCTCCTGGACTGCGCTGCGCAGCGCATCCTGTTTGCCCTCGACCAACACGTCGCCCTCGAGCTTCCACGGAGACCAGAGGGTTTCCGGTTCGGCGAGCCAGGAAGGCTTCGGCAGGCTGCCGACGACGGAGGTGGGCAACAGCGTGTGCACGGTTGACGATTCTCCGCGAGTCATCCGACGAGGGCGGGGTAGTTGGTTGCCCACTGCTCCAGTACTTCGCCGTGCGGCTTCACGAAATGCTCCTCCGTGTACTTCCCCTGCTTCGCCGCGAGCTGATTGCGCTCGACACGGTCGTAGGCGATCTGGGTCCGTGAGAAGTCCTGCTGCTCAAGGCTCGGTCGGTAGATGCTGGCGGCGGTCGAATTCGCGTTGTAGATCTCGGGGCGATAGATCTTCTGGAACGTCTCCATCGTGCTGATCGTGCCGATGAGCTGCAGGTTGGTGTAGTCACTGAGCAGATCGCCGCGGAAGTAGAAGGCGAACGGCGCGACGCTGCGGGGCGGCATGAAGTATCTGACCTGCAGCCCCATCTTCCCGAAGTACTCGTCGGTCAGGGAGTAGTCGTCCTGCTGGTACTCGACGCCGAGGATCGGGTGGTGGTTCGCCGTGCGACGGTACTCCTTGCTCGTCGACACGCTGATGCAGATCACGGGTGACGTCGTGAATCGCTCCCGGTACGCGGCGGAGTCGAGGAAGTGCTGGAACAGCTTGCCGTGCAGACTGCCGAAATCATCGGGCACGGTGAACTTCCCGGCGGCCTCGGTGGCTGCCGGCAGCAGCACGCTGAAGTCGAAATCGCGGACATAGGACGAGAAGTTGTTCCCCACGATCCCCTGGTGACGCTGCTCGGTGCGTCGGTCGACGATCTGGATGTCGAGGACCTCGAGCAGCGGGAATTCCTGATCCTCGCCTCCCGCAGCGAACTGCAGCTCGACGGTGACGATCTCGAGCTCGACGGTGTAGCGGTCGCGGTTCGGGTTGTCCCAGTGGGCGAGGTCGTTGAAGCGCCGATCGATCATCGTCAGGGCGTTACGCAGATTCTGCTGGCGGTGCTCGCCTCGAGCCAGATTTGCGAAGTTCGTCGTGATCCGCGAACTGTCCGACGGCGAGTAGTCCTCGTCGAAGCGGGTGGTGGTGATGCTGAACGTGAACTCGTTCGCCATGAGAGGCCAATCCGGGCTGATCGGCCGGGCTCGGCCTTGCGGAAGTCAGTACAGCCATCGTGCAGGGAAATCACGCCCATCAACAAACTCGTCGTGGCTATGCATCCTTATAGTCTTTACCTATGGTTCGCGCGTCAGGCAGTTTCACGCTTCAGCAGCTCCACTACTTCATCGAGGTCGCGGCGGAGGGGTCGATCAGTGCCGCAGCCGACCTGCTCTATGTCTCCCAGCCGACCATGTCTGCGGCGATGAAGGAACTCGAGGCGCGGGTGGGCCGCGCCCTCCTCGTCCGCTCCGCCCGCGGGGTGACACTGACCGCCGATGGCGCGGAGTTCCTCGGGTATGCCAGACAGGTCATCGAGCAGGTCGGCCTCCTCGAGCAGCGCTACCTCGGTCGACCGCCGTCGCGGCGCCTCCTGGGGGTGTCGGCGCAGCACTACTCGTTCGTGGTCGACGCGTTCGTCCGGATGGTGAAGGCCAGCGACGCGCCCGAATACGAGTTCTCCCTGCGTGAGACTCGCACCTGGGACATCATCGAGGACGTCCGGACGCTCCGCAGCGAGATCGGCATCCTCTACCGCAACGACTTCAACCGGAACGTCATCGACAAACTGCTCCGGGACTCCGGGCTCGCGTTCCATCCGCTCTTCCTCGCCGAGCCGCACATCTTCATCTCCCGGAAGAACCCCCTCGCCTCTCGAGATCGCGTCACACTCTCCGATCTCGCCGACTCGCCGCGGCTCACCTTCGACCAGGGGGCGAACAACTCGTTCTACTTCGCCGAGGAGATCCTCTCCACCTTGTCGAGCAAGCAGGAGATCCGTGTCTCCGACCGCGCCACCATCTTCAACCTCATGATCGGTCTCGACGGCTACACGATCTCCACGGGTATCATCAGCGACGACCTCGACCCGGAGATCGTCGCCATCCCACTCGACGTCGACGAACGCATCGAGATCGGCTGGATCGGCCACTCGGCGATCCCGCTCACGCAGCAGGCGCAGCGCTACCTCGCTGAACTGCGGATGGTCGTAGCAGGCTTCGGCATCGCGCTGCTCGGCTAGCCTCGAACGCGTGAAGTGATCCATAGGCGGAGACTATAGGAACCGATAGCCAGCGCTAGTTTGTCGATGGACACTTTGTCCTGGACGATGACTGTATCGAGTTCCGCAAGCCGAGTCCGGCCGATCGGCCGATCATGGCGACCAAATCGACGTTCAGAATCCCGAAGGCATGACAAGAACTGCAACTGCAACCAGATCGGCCGGCGCGAGACCCGGCTTCGACTCCTCGTTGTCGCCGGAAGAGTTCAAGGCCGCCTTCCGCGGGCACCCCTCCGGGGTGGCAATCATCACCGCTGACGCGGACGGACGGCCGGTCGCGCTGACCGCGACTTCGGTGTCCTCCGTAAGCGCCGACCCGCCATTGCTCATCTTCTCGATTTCCGCCCAGTCGTCTACCGCTGCCGTGTTCGCCCGCGCGGAGACTGTGGTGGTTCATCTTCTCGACGCCGACGACCTCGAGGTCGCGAAACTCTGCGCCACCAGCGGGGTCGACCGCTTCGCCGAAACGGACCGCTACTCTCGTCTGGTCACCGGCGAGCCGGTGTACAACGGCGTGCGTGCGTGGCTCCGTTGCGCGGTCATCGGCCGCATGGATGCCGGCGGCTCCACGGTTATCGCGGCGCACGCACTGCAATCGCAGATCGACCGCGACCTCGGCGTCGGACAGCACGGGGACGCCCTCGTGTACCACAACCGGTCTTGGCACAGGCTCGGCGAACACTCTCATCTCGCTTGAACGGAGGGACGATTCCCGTCATCCCCTCCGATGCCCAGACCCGGCGTCAGCCGACGGACCCCCGGGCCAGCACCCCTCGCACCCACTCCTCATGCTCGTCGAGGTCGAACTGGGCAAGCGTCAGGCTGTCGTCGATCCACTCCTCCGAGACGGTCGCGGTCTTCTCCTGCGAGGCCGTGAGGTCGGGCTGGCTCACGGTCGTGACCCCCAGCCACACGGGCAGCGCCTGCGTGTCCAGGATGATGCTGAGCAGCTTGAGCTCGACGTCGAGCGCCTTGCGAGCATCGGATGGCAGCTCGTCCCATTTCAGCCCGCCCGCGGCGGCGGCGACGAACGGCGGCGACTCCGCATACCGGGCGTGGATGGTCCGACCGATCAGTTCGGCTCGCTGGACGACGGCCTGCTGGGCCTCGTTCCATCGCTCGGCCCGGGGCAGCGCATCCTGCATGTCCTCGAGCGCCTGCTGCGCGGCATCCAGCTTCTCCGCCTCTGCCTCGGCTTCCTTGCGGAGCTTGCGGCCCTTCCAGACGAGGACGCCCCCGACGGCCAGGAGCGCGGGAAGCGCGACGATGCCGGTCAGGGCGGCTGCGCCGGCGACTCCCATGCGGCCGGCGACGAGCGACCCGCCTCCCAGCCAGGCGAGGGTTGAGCTGGACGCGGCCGCGCCGGATTGGGAGGCGATCGCAGACCCCGTCGACACGGACCCCGCGACCGAGACGGCGACGAAGATCCCGGCCGCGGTGCCGGGACTCATCCCGGTCCCGCCGATCGCGCCGCTCTCGGACACCGTTCTCAGGACGCTGATCCCGGTCTGTCCGCGCAGCCCTCGGATGCCGCCTTCGAGGGATCCCGGTCCGGCGTCGCCCGCCGAGACCTCTTGGGCCTCCAGCAGTGGTCGCCAGTCGACTTTCGCGGCGGTCTCGAGGAACGGCATCACGAAGTCGATCCGCGCGCGCTCGATCGTCCGCTCCGAGTTGCGGATCTGGAACGTGACCCGCTCGGTGAGCAGGTTCGAGGCGGCGATGATCTGCGCTCGCCTGGCATCGTTCTCGAGGTGCACCTGCCCGACCATCGCACGGGCGAACACACCGGGGCGCGACTGCGCGGCGAGCGCCCGATCCGTCTCCTCCTCGAGCTCCGCCTCCGTGTGGCCGAGCGCGTCCAGGAGACGCTGCCGGTATCGTCCGGTCGGGTCGGTCTTGCCCGACTCGATCCGCGAGATCGCCACGGCTGCGCTCTTCGGGCTCGTGTCGCTGCCGTACCCGGCGACTCGGCCGAGATCCTGCTGACCCTTGCCGTTGGCACGCCGCCACTCATGACCCCAGGCCTTCAGAACTGAGGCCTGCGCCGCCAGACGCGGGTTCGGGACAGCGCGCTCAGTGGCCATGGTTGACAAACATCCTCACGTCATGCCTATACTCGGGCTAACACGGGGCTAACTTAGCCTCCGTGACCCCACTCTATAGGGAGAAATCATGAGCATGAGCGCATTGCCGACATGGTCGGCCAGGCCCGAACAGGAAACGCCGTCATTCGAGACCGCCCCGGGCGATGCCCAGCGCGACCGAGCGAACACCGCCAGCCCATGGCTCATGCTGCTCCCCCTCGGGGCCGCGGCGATCTCGGCGGCCGTGCTGCTGCGCAAGCCCGCCGTTCGCAAGGCGGCCACCGAGGTCGTACGGGACCCCGAAGTGCGGGAGGTGTGCAAGGACGCCGGCGAGCGCGCGTACCGTGTGATCGGCGCATCCTGGCGTCGGCACGGCGGTCCTGCGGGCCTGGCCGAGACGTTCCTGCGCTGACCCCGGGCGCATCGGCTCCGGCTCACTCGGCGCTGATCGGCGACTTCAGTTCTTCTGCAGCTCCTCGGCGAGCATCACGAGGATGCCGCTGGGTCCCCGTAGATACGTGAGCTTGTACTGGTCCTGGTAGGTCGCCACTGCGCGAAGCGGTCGGCACCCGTGCCTCGCTGCGATCTCCAGGGCCGCGTCGATGTCGTCGACGGAGAAGGCGACGCGGTGCATGCCGATCTCGTTGGGACGTGTGGGCTCCGTCTCGATCGCATCGGGGTGGATGTACTCGAAGAGCTCGAGGCGGCCGTGGCCGTCCGGCGTCTGCAGCATCGCGATGCGGGCGTGGTTGCCGTCGAGGCCGACGGCGGTGTCGGTCCACTCACCGCTGACCGTGTCACGGCCGATGACCGTGAGACCGAGGTCCGTGAAGAAGGAGATCGCTTCTTCGAGGTCGCGCACCGCGATGCCGACGTTCTCCAGCTTGATCGCCATGCCCTGCACGCTACCGCGCGATCCAGTCCGACGGAGTGAGAGCTTTCGTCGCGCCCGGTGCGATCGTCGCAGCGGTCAGGTGGATGCACGCGAGAGACGGAGGGTGGATGCCGCGGCCTCGGCCGTGACCATCGATCGGGCCGCCATCGCTCCGTATTTGGTTTGGTAGGCGGCGTCGACCGCGTCGGCACCCCCGTCTCCCACGAACGCGACGGTCACATCGACGGAGCGTCCCGCCACACGGATCCACGCGCGCTCCGCGTGGAGCGACCTGCCGTACCAGCCGGTGTCGCGCCGCCGCCAGGTGCGGACGAAGACGTCGTCGTCAACGACGACGACCCAGATCGGCGTCCACCGCCCTCGTCCACAGTCATCCCGCGGCGCGGCGATCTCGAGCTCGAGCGCCCCATCGAGGTGGCGGAGGTCCTCCGGCGTCCAGTGTTCGACGGATGCGTGCTCAGTCATGCTGTGCGCCCCACCGAAGCGACTCGACTGCGATCAGAATCGTCACGAGCGCGAGGACACCGGCGAGGGCCCACAGGCCCGGGAGCGCGGACCACAGCGGAATCGCAGCCGCGATCACGACGGCGCTGATGAATCGCACCGCGAGGATGCGACGCGACATCCGCAGCCAGAACGCGGCGGTCGCGGCGAGGAACAGCGCGACACCTGCACCCAGCGCTGCAGCCCCGAACCAGTCGAGGTGATCCTCGCCCAGGTGTCCCATCACCTCCTCGATGCCCAAGGCGGTCAGGATCACGCCGAGGATGATCGGCAGATGCAGGTAGGTGTACCCGTCGGACGCGAGCTTCGCGCGTGCGACGCCGTCGGCACGCTCGAGCAGATGCTCGGCATCCTCGGCGATCCGCTGGAAATACGCCCACCACAGTGCCACCGACAGGCCGATGGCCAGGAGCGAGCCGATCACGATGGAAGCCGTGATGGCATCGAGGGAGACGCCGACGCCGATCGCGACGATCGACTCTCCCAGTGCGAGGATCACGACCAGGCGGTGGCGTTCGGTGAAGTGCGCGACGGACTGGACGCGCCACGAGCCGCCGATGCTCGAGGTCACGTAGATGGCGAGCAGATCGACGACGATCGCAGCGGTCCAAACGATGAGCCGCCACTGCTCATCCAGCAGAGCGCCGACGATCAGCAGAACGATCGACGGCACCGCCGAGGCGCTGAGGCTCAGCAGCACCTGCCGCCGCAGGGCGGCATCCTTTCCCGCTGCGATGAGATACGTCGAGAGGTGCACCAGCCTGATCACCGCGTAGCAGCACGCGAACACGAGTGGCGCGTAGAGTCCGCCCTCGAGATCGTGGAAGGCCTCGGGGATGGTCAACGACAGGACGAAGACGGCGGCCGCGATGATCAGCGCCGTGCGCACCAGGCCCTCGTTCGCGTGCGCTTGATTGCCGAGCCACGCGAAGGACGACCACGACCACCACAGCAGGCCGAGCACCACGACCCCCTGCGCAACCGACGCGGGCGGCTCGCCATGGGCCATCAGGAACGTCACCTGGGTGAACGCGAAGACGAAGACCAGATCGAAGAACAGCTCGAGCGTGGTGACCGAGTCACCCTCGCTCGCCGTGCGAACGCCGAGCACGCGCGAGAGGCGCCCTCGCCCGTCACCCTGCCCCGACATGGCTAGAACATTAGCGCCAGCTCCACCGGTGGGGACTCGGTCGTCTGAGCGGCAGAAGGGGTCGGCACAGCGTCCGCCGTGCCGTTGCTGACCAGCAGCGCGAGCGCGGCGCCGAGGATCACCGGTACGACGATCGCGCCGATCGTGATCCATAGCCAGGCGCGCTTCCTCCTCCGTGGCGGGGGCAGTGCCGGATCACCTGCGGGTTCGGAATCGTCGACGATCGGTTCAGACACGGTCGGTCCCTTCGATGAGCCCGGGGCGTTACCGAACGGCGGCGCGGACTCCCCCAGAGTCCGCGCCGCCAGGCTGAGTCGGCTGGAAACCGTGATTCCGGCCACACCCCAGTTGTGTGAGGCATCCGATGCCTCGATCCGCCGAGCCACGACACTGTGGCTCGTTGGAGAGAAGTCCACCCCACACTCCCCCGCAGGGAGTACGTAGTCCGCTACCTGTTTCCGTGGCTTCGTGTGCGCGACCTACTGCGGCATCGGCGACGTGCGCGCTGACGCGGTGTCCAGCGCAACGTTGGCGAGCGCCCCTCGATTGGGAAGACCGGACTTCGCGAGGGCGCGCAGAATGTGACCCTCGACTGTGCGGACCGAGATGCCGAGCAGGTCTGCGATCGCGCGATTCGACAGGCCGTCCGCGGCGAGGCGTGCGATCTCGTACTCGCGTTTGGACAGCGACGGCGCGTGCTCCAGTCGCCGCAGCGCGAAGGTCCGCGCACCCTGCGCGCGGGCGGCCAGCGTCGATGCCCGATGGTTCGCGCGGAGCGCCTCCCGCGTGCGTGCCGCAGCGTGCAGCTGGAACGCGCCCTGCGCGGCGGCATCCGCAGCGGCGACGAGGTCTCCCATCTCCTCGTACGCGCTGCTGACATGCTCGAGCGCCGAGGCGTCGGAGCGCTGCAGCGCTTCGGCATGCCGGAGCGCGATCCGCACCCGCGGGCCATGGACCCGCTCGGAGAGCTCACGCAATCGGCGCACACCGGCGTGGTCGCCGAGTTGGGCGCCGAAAGCGAGCGCGAGCGACTCGTACCCCTCCGCGCCGGAGTTGCGCGCGCGCTCCGCCGAGGCGCGCGCAGCGGCGACCGCAGCGTCGATCCGCCCCTCTGCGGCGAGCACCAGGGACTCGGCGATGTCGACCTCGGGGAACAGGTAGGCGTATCCCGGATGCATGTCCTCGAGGGCCGCCTCGAATGCCGCCCGGGCCGGACCCGCATGTCCGCGCAGCGCGTGGGCTTGGGCAAGATCCAGGTGGGAGCTGAACAGCAGCCCGTTCGGCGCGAGCGGGGCCAGATCGTCGCGGAGATCGTCGAAGATGTCCACTGCATCCTGGAGACGCGATTCGATGAGCGCCGCTCGTCCGCGCAGGCGTCGCTCGAGCGTGGCGCCGATTCCATCGCTCCACGAAGCCTCGGCGACGAAGCGACGCGTGATGTCGACGGCGCTGAAGGACCGGCCGTCGATCCGGACGCCGGTGAGATGCATCTCCGCGACGCCGAACCGGAGATTCGCGGGCACGCGGCCGCCACCCTCGTAGCCGGTCACCGCGGCGCCTGCCGCATCCTCGCTCCGGCCCTGCACGGCGAACGCGGTCGTCCGCGTCCAGGCCAGCACCATCGTCCCGAAGGCGTCGGCCTCGGCCCCGATCGTGGAGGCGATCCGCAGGCCGCGCGCCGCGTCGCCGAGCAGGACGGCGAAGAGTGCGCGCATCGCGCGCAGACTCGCGATGGCGACCGAATCGGCGGCTGAGTCCGCGGCGGATTCGACGAAGGCGACGGCGTCCTCAGGTCGGCGGAGCGGCCAGAAGAGGGTGCCGCCGTGAACCATCGCGACGTCGTGATCGCCGGCCGCCGCGATCTGCGCGTAGCGCTCGAGCACCGTCTTCGCCTCGGCACCGCGTGCCTGTCCGGTCAGCGCCATCCCCAGGGCGAGCAGGGCCTCTGGATGCTCGGCACCGGCCAGCGCGGCACGCGACAACCGCTCCGCCAGCTCGAGGTCGGTGACACTCAAGGCGAGCGTGGCCTCGGCGGCGAGACGATCCGGTGGCGCCACGAGTTCGGAGTCCAGACGAAGCCGCGCCGCTCTCAGGACGTCGTGAACGGAGGCTGTCCGCCCTTCCGCGATGTCGGCCGCCACCCACTCCGTCGCGAGTCGCCCGCTGAGCCGCATCCGTCGGTGAACGCCCATGCGCATCCGGGCCGTCTCCACATAGAGCGGATGCGATGCCTCCAGTTCGACGCCGCCCTGCGACCGGGAGCTGCGGATGAGCCCTTCGAGCTCGGCATGCTCGATGACGGTGGAGCCGACGACACGCTCGTACACCGAGCTCCTGAGGGGCGACGCGACGGCGAGCAGGTCGACGAGGTCCCTGAGCCCGGGGTCGAGCGAGTCGAGCAGGCTCCCGATCACATCGGTCAGGCCCTCGGGAAGGGCGGTGTCTCGGTGCCAGGTCCATTCGTCGCCATCGCTCGTGAAACGGGACGCGTCGATCTCACCTCGCACCAGTTCACGCAGATACAGGAAGTTCCCCCGGGTGAGTGCGTGGATCTGGTCTATGCTGCTCGGGCGGATCCTCCGCGCGAGGACTGCCGTGAGCACGTCGGCGACGCCGGCGCGGTCGAGTTCCTCCACGCGGATGACGACGGTCGGTTCGCTTTCGATGAGGATCCGGATCGCCTCGGGCACTCTCATCCCGTCGCGAACCGTCAGCACGATGGACGCGCTCGCGCTCTGGGCGACCTCCGCAACCACTGCGGCCGAGCGGTCGTCCAGGTGCTGGGCATCGTCGCAGATGAGCACCGGCATCAGCTGCTCATGAGGCCGGCGACCGACTCGCTCGCTGAGGCCGCGAAGGATCGTGACCGGCTCCGCCGTCGAGTCGCCGATGCCGACGAATGCACCCCACGGGATGGTCTGCAGCGAGCCGTTGGCACCGATCCATGTCACGCGACGCCCCCGACGGCGGTGCCACGCCGCAGCCTCGCGGGCGATCCGGGTCTTGCCGGCACCCGCGGTGCCTCGCAGCACGATCGTCATCGGTCCGTGCGAGACGAGGGGTTCCCGCAGGTGCGCGAAGATCTCGTCGCGCACCCGGAACGGCCAGTCCGTCCGTCTCGGTGCGGCATCACCCGTCATGAGCGCACCGCCGCACGGGTCCTGTCACTCGCGCCGAGGTCGGCAGGGTCGGGCGCGCGCTGAGCATGCCTGGCCTGCCTTCCTGGGGGGTGCTGCTCGAATGAGCCGGATGGTTCGCTGCGTCAGCGGTGAGGTGATGCCGACGGGAAGCTGGTCTGATTCTATTTGCGCTGTATGGGAACTCTATGTGAGCGCTATAGCGCCACCATTTGAGGCTACTGATACCGTCGGGGCATGCCGCGACCGTATGGAGATCCCGTCGAGATCGTCACCGCCCCGATCCCGGCGCAGTCTCCGTTCATCCCGCTCGATGCGAAGATCGTGGTCGGGGCGGTCGCTCCGGCCTCGCCCGATCCGATCCCGATCGTCCTGCTCCCAGGCTTCGAGTACCGGATGCGGGAATGGCGCCATCCCACGACCCATGAGATCCACTGGCGGCTCGAGCGGCGGAAGTCGTCTCAGCCCGGGGAGCCCGACGAGTAGGTCAGAAGGATGCCGCGCCTCGTGTCAGCAGGCCACTGTCGGCACGAGCTGATCAAGCCTGCGGATCGACCTCTCGCGGCGGGTTGTGCATGAACTCGATGCGGATGCCGTTGTCGTCCTCGACGAACGACGCGTAGTACCTGTCGTTGAACCGCGGGTACAGCTTCGGCTCGCGAACGACGGACCATCCGGCACCGACGGCGACGCTGTGGAGCCGATCGACATCGGCGCGCGAATCGACCGCGAAGGCGAGATGCTGCCATCCCACGCGTCCATGCCGGTGCGGACCCGTGCCCGGCTCGCGGGCGGGGAGGAGGATCAGCTCCGTCTCCCCTTCCGCGTGCCACGAGACGCCGTTGTCGGCGTCGTAGCGGGTCAGCCCGAGCGCGGTCATCACGGGGTCGAACTGGCCGATCGCGGACGGAAGGTCGTCGACGCTGACGCCGATGTGGTCGAAGACGGGCACCCAGGCAGTATTCCGCACTTCGAGGCGCTCCGGCGAGCGCGGGCGAAGGCCGGAGGATGATGGATCCATGCCTGCCGCTCATCGTCCTGGACTGAGGATCGACTCGGGGATCACGATCCCCGAGTCCGAGCTGTCCTGGCGATTCTCGCGCTCGTCCGGACCAGGCGGCCAGGGCGTGAACACCGCGGACTCGCGGGCGGAGCTCGTGTGGGATGCGGCCGGCTCCGCTGTTCTCTCACCGCTTCAGCGCGAGCGCCTCCTCTCCCGCCTGAGCGGGCGGCTTGTCGGCGGCGTGCTGACGATCACGGCGTCCGAGCATCGCGCGCAACTGCGGAACAGGGATGCCGCGCGCGCTCGACTCGCGGCGGTGGTGGCCGACGCCCTGCGGCCACCGGCGCCCCCGCGCAGACCGACCGCTCCGAGCCGAGGGTCGAAGGAGCGGCGACTCGCGGCGAAACAGCGGCGCACCGACATCAAGCGGCTGCGTCGGCCGCCCATCGACTGACCTCTCACGCTCCCGAGCGATGGACAGCGATCGTGCGGGGCCCGACAATGGCACCATGGCGGGTCGATGCGACGGCATCCTGGTGACGCCGACGAGTTCGCCGTGATGGCACGCGCCGGCGGCTCGGCGATCCGCACCCCTGACCAGCGACTCCGGATCTTCGTCAGCTCGACCCTGAAGGAACTCGGGCCCGAGCGTCAAGCTGCACGCGCGGCGATCGAGCGACTGAGGCTCGCCCCGGTCATGTTCGAGCTCGGAGCGAGGCCGCATCCGCCGCGACAGCTCTATCGCGCGTACCTCGAGCAGAGCGACGTGTTCGTCGGGGTGTACTGGCAGGAGTACGGATGGATCGCACCGGGCGAGGAGATCTCCGGACTCGAGGACGAGTACCGCCTCGCGCCGACGGAGATGCCGAAGCTGATCTATGTGAAGCAGCCGGCCGACCGCGACCCGCGCCTCGAGGAGCTCATGGCGAGGGTGCGCGCTGACGACACCGCCTCGTACACGCCGTTCTCGACCGCTGACGAGCTCGCCGAGCTCATCGCCGCCGACCTGGCGACGCTGCTCGCCGAACGGTTCGACGCATCGCGCGCGCCCTCGGGATCCTCAGTCGAGGCGAGTTCGGCGGGTCGCGTCCCCGCCCCATTCTCGGCCGCACTGGGTCGCGAGCGCGACCTCGCGACCCTCCTCGCGTGGTTGCGTGAGGACTCCCGACGGCTCGTCACCCTGGTCGGCCCGGGCGGGATCGGCAAGAGCCGCCTCGCGATCGAGGTCGCGCGCAACACGGGCGACCACTTCGACCGTGTGACGTTCGTGTCCCTGGAGCAGGTGCGCGACCCCGGCGACGTGCTGCCTGCGATCGCGCGTGAGCTCGGTGTGCGCGACACCGGCGCTGCCCCGCTCAGCGAACAGTTGGGGGTCGCGCGGGCGGGCCGTCGAGACCTCATCGTGCTCGACAACTTCGAGCAGGTCGTCGAGGCCGCCGCGGACATCGTCTCGCTTCTGACCGACGTGCCCGGCGCGACCTTCCTGGTGACCAGCCGTACCCGGCTCCGGGTGCGAGCCGAGCACGTCTACGACGTCGAGCCGCTCGGGTTGCCGCCGGAGCCCTTCCAGGCGTCGATGCAGGCGATCCTGGATGCCCCGGCGGTGCAGCTGTTCCGCGACCGCGCGCGGTCGGCGGACCCCCGGTTCGACATCACCGAGGAGAACGCCGAGGACGTCGCCGGCATCTGCCGGGCGCTCGAAGGCGTCCCGCTCGCGATCGAGCTCGCCGCCGCACGCATCCGCGCGCTCTCCCCCGCGTCCATCCTCGCTCGACTCGATCGGATGCTGCCCCTGCTCGTCACCGCCGCGAGGGATGTTCCGGAGCGGCAGCGGACGATCCAGGCGACGGTCGAGTGGAGCATCGATCTGCTCGGCGCCGACGCGCGCGCGCTGTTCGGGCGGCTCGGGGTGTTCGCCGGCGCATTCAGTCTCGACGCGGTCGAGGCGGTCACCTCGGGAGAGCCGTGGGCCGCCGATCTGCTCGACACCCTCCTCGAACTCGTCGACGCCAGCCTTGTGCGGCAGCGTGAGGAACAGGCCCTGTCGCTCTTCTCGATGCTGGTCCCGGTGCGCGAGATCGCGACGGAACGCTTCGAGGCCGACCCGGATGCGGCGGCGGTGCGCCGCGCGCATGCGGACCACTACGTCGGTCTCGCGACCGGGACCGCACTGCTGCTGAGAGGGGCGACGCAGTCCGCCGCCCTCGACCGGCTCGAGGCCGAGCGCGACGACCTGCGCGCAGGCTGCCGCCATCTGATCGCGATCGGGGAGATCGACGTCGTGGCCGACGTGGTCTGGCGCCTGTTCCTCTACTGGTGGATCCGCAACCTGCTGCCGGAGGTGAAGTCCTGGATGGATGCCGTTCTCGAATCCGGCCCTCGGCTCTCGCCCCGCGCCCGCGCGATCGCGCTCGCCTTCTCGTCGTGGGTCGCGCTGTGGCAGCCCGCCTCCGAGATCAGCACCGAGCGGATGGAGGAGGCGGTCGCGCTGTTCCGCGCGGTCGACGACGAGTTCAGCGTCGCGCTGGCCCTCACGATCGCATCGCTGTCGTACATGTCGGCGACGCCCCCCGACCTCGGCCTCGCCGAGGACCGGCAGCGCGCGGCGCTCGCATCGGATGCCGCGCGTGCGGACCCGACGTTCCATTCGCTGTTCGAGAGCGTGCTCGGGCGGATCCTGCACTTCCGTGGAGACGACGCCGGAGCCGTACGGTGCTTCGAGCGCGCACGGGAGCTGGCCGAGCACGCCGGCGACGAGTATGCCGAACGCATCGCGCTGAACCAGATCGGATGGTCGCGCATCGCGGTCGGCGAGCCGCAGCCCGAACTGTTCACGCGCGCGCTGGAGCTCTCGCTTCGGCTGCGGAATGAGGACGGCGATGCCTATGCGCTCGAAGGGCTCGCCGGATCGGCCGCGGTGGTCGGCGACGTCGAGCGGGCCGGCATCCTGCTGGGCGCCGCCGAGACGCTGCGCGCGCGCACCGGGCTCCACGAGCAGCGCCAGTACGTGACCTACCAGGCCATCGTCGATGCCGTCCTGGCCACCGATCGCGCGGCCGAATTCGAGGCGGCGCGAGAGATCGGTCGCCGGATGCCGCGACGAGCCATGCTGGAGTACGCGCTCGACTCTGAGACGGACCCGGGCTCGGAGGATCAGCCGCTCAGGGCGCCTCCAGGAGTGCGGTGAGGTCGGCCAGGTACCGCGTAGAGTTCGCGCGGACGGCCTTCCCCATGAACGGCGCGACGAATCTCAGCAGACCGCGGGCTCGCACCCAGACGCCGAAGGTGATCTCGGCTCCAGCCGGGGTGTCACGGATCCGATAGCGCCCGCCGAACGCGACCGGGCTGCGATCCACGGTGGAGAACGCCGCGACGCGAGCCGATCGATCCAGGTCATCGAGCGCGATCAGGTACGGATCGTCACGGCCGGGAGTCGTGCCCTTCTGCCGATAGACGGACTTCGGCTCTCCCGCGACTCCGCTGACCAGTTCGCTGACCGCCAGATCATGTCGCCATCTCACGTCGTTGGAGAGATCGGCGACGAACGCCAGCAGCTCATCCGGGTCGACCGCGATCACGGCGGCGACGGTGTGCTCTTTCATCAGAGCTCCCTTCTGACGAAGCGGTCCGCGGGCGGGCTCAGGGAGCGTCCCCTGGGTTCGGGCCGGCGGTCTCGGCCGGGGGGCCGTAGATCTGCTCGATGAGGTCCTTCGCGATCGTCGCTGCGGGGGGCGCGCCGTTCGCGGCCGTCGAGAGGTTCGTCCAGACGACGACCGTCACCTCGTTGAGCGGGTCATATCCGGAGTAGGTGTTGTAGCCGTTGATCAGCCCCCCGTGCTCGTAGAAGCCGGAGGGAGCGCGGATGATGCCCCAGCCGTAGGCGCTCGGGGAGCCGGGCTCGGGAGGGACGACGTTCTGGAGGCGCTGCTCCTGCAGGTCCGAGTCCAGCAGACCGCCGCCGACGATGGCCTCGATCAGGACGGCGAGGTCGCCGATGGTCGAGATCCCCGCGCCCGCGGCCCACGCCCAGGAAGGATTCGCATCCGTCTGGTCGTTGGGCAGGAGCGTGCCCGCCTCGGCTTGGGCGAGCAGGTCGGCCGGGAGCCTGAAGGTCGTGATCGTCCGCACGTTGTCCGTATACATGTAGCCGCTCGCATACGGCGTGGGAAGGGAGGCGTCGTCGATTGCAGGAAACGACGTTTCCGTCAGGCCGAGCGGAGCGATGAGCCTTTCCTGGAAGATCTCCCGCAGCGGCTTTCGCTCGAGCTGCTCCGCGATGAGACCGAGCAGCACGTAGTTCGTGTTCGAGTAGTGGAAGCCGGCGCCCGGCTCGAAGTACGGCGGCAGCCCTGCTCCGAGCGCCAGCAGCTGTTCCGGGTCCCAGACCGATTGCGGATCGACATCCATGTCATGCAGCAGCTGGTACGTCTCGGTGTAGCTGAACAGTCCGCTGCGCATGTTCAGCAGCTGCTCGATGGTGATGTCGTCGCCGTTCGGGACATCGGGCCGGTACTTCGACACCGGATCGTCGAGGGCGATCCTGCCCTCCTGGACAAGCTGCAGAATGACGGTCGCCGTCCACGTCTTCGTGGTCGATCCGACGCGGATGTGGTCTTCGAGCGACACCGGAACGGAACCGCCGAGCGCGGTCGTGCCGTAGGCGGCGGAGATATCGCCGTCGGGCGTGCGGATCAGCATCGCCGCTCCGGGGACCATCATGGTCTTCGCGAGTCGGTCGAACGACGCGATCAAGGCGGCACCGTCGAGCGGAAGCCGGGGCGCCCGGCTGCCGGCGGTCGGCGACTCGATCGGGCCTGGCTCGGCACCCGCGGTGCACGCCGTCATGGTGATCGCGAGCGCCAATGCCGCGGCCGCGAAGATGCGCGGTTTCAGAGTTTCACGCAACGGTGGTCGCACACCCATGTCAGCTATCTCGCAAATCCTCAGCGCGTCAGGGCACGAACGGCGCGACGTGCTCG
Source organism: Microbacterium sp. cf046 (assembly GCF_900114345.1). Taxonomy (GTDB): domain Bacteria; phylum Actinomycetota; class Actinomycetes; order Actinomycetales; family Microbacteriaceae; genus Microbacterium. The sequence continues at coordinate 134,768 of NZ_FOZJ01000001.1, forward strand.
CATCGCCGCCCCTCGGCGGTACGAACGTACACCCGGGGCTTGCAACGGACGGCGGTCCACCGTGCGCGACCAGCGCGGTCAGCCGCCGGCGGCGAACCCGACGATCCGGATCGAGTCGGTCGAACGGATCCAGTCGCCGAGGCCGTTGCCGGTGTGCAGCTTCGCAGGTGCCGCGCCGGGCGTGACGATCATCCGATAGACGGTGACCTCACCGATCCTGCCCTCGAGCGAGCGAACCTCCGCATCCATGCCCCGGTACGTCGACGCGCCGGTGACCGCGCCCGGCGGCAGCGTCTCGATCATTTCGTCGACGAGCGCCTCCAACCGGTCAGCGGTCGTCGCCAGCGTGATGGTCGCGGCAGGTGGCTGGTCATCCCAGAGCGCCATCGTGCCGACCTCGGTGATCTCGATCCAGCCGGCTTCCGGTCCGTCCACGGCCCCAGTCTGTCGTGTCTTCCCCGAGCGTCACATGACCTCCCGTGTTTTTGAGCCCGGTACAGGAATGGGCGATACTCATGAGGCAGTCGCACGCCCCGATCGCGCGCTGCGCACCTATGACCTCCATGCCGCAGTCTCCGCATCGCGCTGTCGCGACCGCCGCCGTCGTCGGCCGCGGTCGTCTCGGGCGCCCGCTCGCCCGAGCGCTTCGCTCTGCCGGATTCGAGGTGCACGGTCCCATCGGCCGCGGCGAAACCGTGCCGCCGGCCGATGTCGTCCTGCTCTGCGTGCCGGATGCCGAGATCGGCCGGGTCGCCGCGTCGCTGCACGGATCGGCGGGCCTGGTCGGCCACACATCCGGTGCGACACCGATCAGCGAGGTCGACTTCGGCATCCACCCGCTCCAGACCTTCGTCGGGGACGAGGGCGCCGAGGCGTTCCACGGCATCGGGTGCGCGGTCGGCGGCCGATCCGCCGAGGGGCTCGCCGCGGCATACGAGGTCGCGGCGCGCCTCGGTGCCCGCCCGTTCCCCATCGAGGACGCGCAGCGCGCCGGGTACCACGCCGCGGCATCCGTCGCATCGAACTTCGTCGTCGCACTGCTCGCCGCGGCCGAGCAGCTCGCGACCGCGTCGGGCGTCGCGGCCGCCGATGCGCGCTCGCTGCTGGCGCCGCTCGTGCGAACATCGGTCGAGAACTGGGCCGCTCTCGGTCCGCAGGCCGCGCTCACCGGCCCCGTCGCGCGGGGCGATGCGCGGACGGTGCAGCGTCAGCGAGAGGCGATCGCGAGGGACGCACCCGATCTGCTCGAGCTCTTCGACGCACTGTGCGAGACCACGCGTACGCTGGCTGCGAAAGGCATCGCATGAGGATTCTCCGCACGAAGGCCGAGGTCCGCGCGGCCGTCCACGAGGCGCGGTCCGGCGGTGAGGCGACCGGCCTCGTGCCCACGATGGGCGCCCTGCACGAAGGGCATCTCTCGCTGATCCGTCGAGCACGAGCCGACAATGACCTCGTCGTTGTGTCGCTGTTCGTGAACCCCACGCAGTTCGGCGCGAACGAGGACCTCGGCGCGTACCCGCGCGACGAGCACCGCGACGCCGCGTTGGCTGAGGCGGCGGGCGCCGACATCCTCTTCGCCCCGCCCGTCGCCGAGATCTACCCCGACGGCTTCGCGACCAGCATCCACGTCTCGGGCATCACCGAGGTGCTCTGCGGCGCCCATCGCGGGCCCGCGCACTTCGACGGCGTGGCGACGGTCGTCGCCAAGCTGTTCCAGATCGTCGCTCCCGATGCCGCCTACTTCGGCCAGAAGGATGCGCAGCAGGTGCTCGTGATCCGCCGGCTCGTGCGCGACCTCGACATTCCGGTGCGAGTCGTGGCATGCCCGATCGTGCGGGAGCCGGACGGGCTCGCGATGAGCTCGCGTAATGCGTACCTGAACCCCGCCGCCCGGCAGCAGGCGACCGCGCTCAATCGCGCGCTGGATGCCGCCGAATCCGCCGTGGCACGCGGCGAGACGCGGGCGGACGCGATCCTCGAGCGCGCGCGCGCCGTGCTGGCCACCGCCGAGATCGACCCCGAGTACCTCGAGCTGCGCGATCCCGAGGATCTCAGGGAGCTCGACGCGGTCGAGACCACAGCCCTGCTCGCCGTCGCCGCACAGGTCGGCAAGGCCCGACTGATCGACAACCGCATCCTGAGCGCGTCACGCTGACGCGACGCGCCGCCGAACCGAGAGGTCACCCGCGAACATGAGCACCCGACCGAACCCCGCAGTCGCACCCCACGGGCGGCCTCGCACGACGTTCGCGAGCCTCGCCGCGCAGAAGGCCAAGGGCGAGCCGATCGCGATGGTCACGGCGTACGACTATCCGAGCGCCCAGATCGCCGAGGCGGCAGGCGTGGACATCGTGCTCGTCGGCGACTCCGCGGCGATGACCGTGCTCGGCTACGACAGCACCGTGCCGGTCACCGTCGATGAGATGCTCATGCTCACCGCAGCGGTCCGCCGAGGGCTCACCGCTCCACTGCTCGTCGCGGACCTGCCGTTCGGGTCGTATGAGCGCTCCGACGAGCAGGCCGTCGACACCGCGCAGCGCTTCATCAAGGCGACCGGAGCCGACGCCGTGAAGATCGAGCGCGGCGGGTCATCGGTCGAGCGGGCCCGAGCCCTCGTTGGGGCCGGCATCCCCGTGATGGGCCACGTCGGGCTCACGCCGCAGACCGCATCGTCGATCGGGGGGTACCGGTCGCAGGGTCGCACCGCCGAGGAGGCCGTGGCCGTCTACGAGAGCGCGCTCGCCCTCCAGGCCGCGGGCTGCTTCGCCCTCGTCTTCGAGGCGATCCCGACCGCCGCGACTGACGCGATGATGCCTCGGCTCGATGTGCCGGTGATCGGCATCGGCGCCGGTCCGAGCACCGACGGACAGGTGCTCGTGTTCCATGACCTGCTCGGCATATACGACGGGGGGGCGGCCAAGTTCGTGAAGCGGTACGCCGAGCTGCGCGAGCCGATGATCGCAGCAGTGGCGGCATACGCCGACGACGTGCGTGCGCACCGCTACCCCGAGGCCCAGCACGGCTACGGCATGCCCGCCGCCGAGGCTGCGCGGCTCGAGAGCCTGCTCGCAGATCATGATCGCCACCAGCGGCGCGGGATCTCGGCATCCGCCGCTCGGCGATCCGGCACGATCGCCCGCCTGCAGAATCCCTGATCAGAGGCGTGAACCCGATCCGTCAGGCCATGAACGGCTGGTGGCGGTAGCCGTCCGGATCGAGGATCACGGCGGTGGCCTCGGGCACCTCGACGAACGTGCCGGGCAGGTCGTTGAGCGGCTCGGAGACCACCACGTGCGCATCGTCGCCGAACAGACTCAGCCGCTCGGCATCGGGGTACAGCTGACGGAGCGTCGGAATGTCGACGGAGTGGAACAGCGTTCGCGATCGCCCCGCGGTCGAATAGCGGAACGCCCAGAGCGTCTCCCCGTCGGACACCGCCATCGTGCCCTGCATCGGGAACCGGATGCCATGCTCGCGCCCGGTCGACTCCACGAGGCGAACGGTCTGGGTCATCGCCTCGATCGGATCATCGCGCAGGCCGAAGGTGAGCGCGAGGTGGAACAGCACCTCCGAGTCGGTCGTGCCCTGCACATGAGGGTAGAGCGACGGATCGATCGCGAACGTCAGATCGCGCTTGACGTCGGTGAAGTCGGCGAGGAATCCGTTGTGCATGAAGAGCCAGTTCTCATAGCGGAACGGGTGGCAGTTCGTCTGCTGGATGGGCGGACCGCCGGCCGCGCGCACATGGCTGAAGAACACGGGGCTTCGCACGGCGCGGGTGATCTCGCGCAGATTCTGGTCGTGCCACGCCGGTTCGATGCTGTGGAACACGGCCGGGATGCCGCCGGCATCGGCATCCGTGGGATACCAGCCGAAGCCGAACCCGTCGCCGTTGACCGTCTCCGCACCCAGCGGGGAGTTCAGGGACTGGGCCACGAGCGAATGCTGGGCGTCGAGGATGAGGATCGACGGCTGAAGGGCTTCTCCCCGGTATGCGAGCCAACGGCACATGCGCATCTCCCTCCGAGAGCGGCGGCCCGAGGAGCCGGGAGCGCCGCTGCTTCCGTGGTTCAGGCTACGACGTGGGCCCGGGCGTTGTCGGAGGGATCGCGAACTGCCACGATCGTCGTGGACCCGAATCCGCTGAAAGGCCACCGTGATCACCGCTGCCGAGTTGACGGCCATTCCGCTGTTCGCCGATCTCACCGACGACCAGCTCGCGTTCGTCGCACGGTCGGTGGAGGACATCCGCCTGCTCCCCGGCGAGTTCGCGGCGCGTGAGGGCGACGAGCGCGCCCTGTTCCTCGTGGTCGAAGGGGTCATGGAGCTCACGAAGGACATCAACGGCGTCGAGCGCAGGGTGGGCAAGCGCCGACCGGGCGAGATGTACGGCGAGGTGCCGATGATGCTGAGCACCAACCTGCCGGCCAGCTACGGCGCGATCGACGCGTCGCGCGTGCTCAAGCTCGATTTCGGCAGCTTCTTCATGCTCGCCGCGATGGCACCGCAGGTCGCGACCACGGTCGGGGCGTCGGCGCAGGGCCGCATCGAGAGCCTCAAGGAGCTCGCGGCAGAGACCGCCACACCCGACATGGTCGTCATCGGCCCGTCGATCGATCCGCGCGTGCACGAGGTGCGCACGTTCCTCAACCGCAACCGCATCTCGTACGACACGATCGACATGAGCGATCCGCAGCAGGCGGAGCAGGCGGCAGGGCACAGCTCGTTCCCTGTCGTCGTGCTCGCCGACGGCACCCGGCTCGTGCAGCCGACGGTGCGTGAGATCGCGCTGGCCGGCAGGCTGCCGGTCGCGCCCGAGCACGACCGGTACGACGTGATCATCATCGGCGGCGGGCCGACCGGCCTGACAGCCGCGGTCAACGGCGCCGCCGAGGGCCTGCGCACGCTCGTGGTCGAGCGGTTCGCCCCCGGCGGTCAGGCGGGCACGTCGACCCGGATCGAGAATTACACCGGGTTTCCGTTCGGCGTCTCCGGCGACGAGCTGGCCGCCAAGGCGATGCGGCAGGCGCGACGGCTCGGCGCCGAGATCATCGTGACGCGCGCGATCGAGCACATCGACCCCGACGCGCACACCGTGACCCTCGACGGCGGCACGGTGCTGCACACCAGGGTGGTGATCCTCACGTCGGGCGTGGAGTGGCGGCACGTCGCGATCCCCGACATCGAGCGCTTCATCGGCAACGGCGTCTACTACGGTGCCGCGCGCAGCGACTCCGGCATCGCCCACGGCAAGGACATCTTCATCATCGGCGCAGGCAACTCTGCGGGCCAGGCGGCGATCTTCTTCTCACGCCGGTCGAAGTCGGTGACCCTGATCGTGCGGGGCGAATCACTCGGTGCGAGCATGTCGCAGTATCTGATCGAGCAGCTCGGGTCGAACCCGAACGTCACGATCCAGACCCGCTCCGAAGTGGTCGCGCTGCACGGCACCGAGAAGCTGGAGTCGATCGACGTGATCGACAAGCGCACGCAGACGGTGACGAACCGCGCCGCCGAGGTACTCTTCGTGATGATCGGGGCGGATGCCGAGACCTCGTGGCTGCCCGATGAGGTGGCACGCGACGGCAACGGCTACGTGCTCACCGGCCCGCATGCGGGGACGGGCGGCGAGTGGACGCTCGAGCGGGATCCGTTCGCGCTGGAGACGACGGCGCCCGGCATCTTCGCGGCAGGCGACGTGCGCTCCGGCTCCGTCAAACGTGTCGCAGCGGGCGTCGGAGAGGGCGGAATGGCGATCGCGTTCGTGCATCAGTACCTGGCGCTCGCACCGGCGGAGCCGGTCGCCTAGCTCAGGCGGGTGACGCCGGCGGAGCCGGTCGCCCGAGCGCGTCAGCGCGTCACGCCACGGGCTCGGCGAACGGCTCGTCCGGCTCGCGCGGTGGCGTGCCGTCGCCTTCGTCGACCGGCGCGGATGCCGCGGCATCCCGCGCCGCCCTCCCGGCCGAGCGGACCGCTCCGATGCTCGCGACGATCACCAGGGCGATGCCGAGGATCTCGAGCCATGCGAGCTCCTGGCCCAGCAGCACCCATCCGGCGATCGCGGCGGTGGCGGGGGCGAGGCTCATCAGGATCGCGAACGCCGCTGCCGGAAGCCTGCGCAGGGCGATGAGCTCGAGGGCATACGGGATGGTCGACGAGAGCACCGCGACCGCGGCGCCGAGCGCGAGCAGGTCTGGTCGCAGCAGCGCGGCACCCGCCGAGATGATCCCGAACGGAAGCGCGATCACGGCGCCGGCGGTCATCGCGAGGGCCAGTCCGTCGAGTTTGGGGAACTCGCGCCCGACCCGCGCCGACGCGAGGATGTAGAACGCCCAGCTCGCTGCCGCGCCGAGGGCGAAGAGCACGCCGAGCGGATCGAGGCGATCCCACCCACCACCGCCCAGGGCGACGACTCCGACGAGGGCGAGGAGCGCCCACAGCCATGCCGACAGGCGCCTGCTCGCCACGATCGACAGCACGAGCGGGCCGAGCACCTCGATCGTCACGGTGACGCCGAGCGGCAGGCGCTCCAGGGCGAGGTAGAACAGGCCGTTCATCACCGCCAGCACGACGCCGAAGCCGAGCACGGCCAGCCATCCTTCGCGGGTGTGGCCGCGCAGCCCAGGCCGCGCGATGAGCAGCAGGATGATGGCGGAGAACACCAGCCGCAGCATGACCATGCCGAGCGGCCCGACCTGAGGGAACAGGAGCACCGCGAGCGACGCGCCCACCTCCTGGCACGCGAGACCGACGATGACCAGGAGGACGGCCGGCGTCGTGCCCGAACGCGAGGTCACCACCGCGACGTCACCGCGCCGCCACCACCGCGCTGCCACGACGCCGCGTCACGCGGGTGGTGCGGTGCAGATCGCCGAGGAGGCGATCAGGTCGTGGTACTGCTGAGCGGTCCACGGCAGGCCCGCCTCGGGCGCCGTCGCGCCTGCGGTCGCCGGCGCCTTGGAGGCGATCGCGGCGAGCTCCCACGCGAGATACTCGGCGAGCGCCGCACCGCCGCCGGAGTTGTTCAGCACGACCGCGACCGTGAGACCGGACTGCGGGTCCGAGAACGCGGCCGTCGAGTATCCGGGAACCGAGCCGTACTGCCCGATCAACGAGCCCGCCTGGATCGCACCGCCGCTCGTCGTGTACCAGGCCGGGGCGCCGGCGTAGACGGCGATCGGCTCATCGAAGCGGTCGACGCCGTCCGGCAGGATCGCGCCAGCCGCCAGCGCCTGCGCGTAGCGACCCAGATCGGTGATGTCCGAGACCACGCCCGAGTCGGTGTACCCGATGCTCGCCGACATCGAAGTGACATCGAGCGGCTCGGTGCAGTTCATCACGCCGGCCGCGTCCCGCAGTGAGTGGTGGCCGTTCAGTACGGGACCCGATTCGGATGCCGCGGCCGGGGCGCCCGACGGCAGCTGGGTGGCGGTCAGGTCGAGCGGGTCGAACACGTAGTCCTCGAGCAGCTGGGCCGCGCTTCGCCCGGTCGCGCGCTCGAGCGCCGTGCCGAGCAGCACGTAGCCGGCGTCGGAGTCGCGGTACGCCGTTCCCGGTTCGCCCTCGCGCGGCTGGCCGAGTCCGTAGCTCGCGAGCTCGCGCGGGTTCCAAACGCGCGCCGGGTTGGACAGGAACAGGCTCGACAGCTGGGCGCTGTAGGACCCGATGCCGGAGGTGCTGTCGCACAGCTCGCCGAGGGTCACGCCGCCGAGGTCGGGGACTCCCGCGACCCACTTCGTCACGGGATCGTTGATCCTCACCGTGCCTTCGGCGGCGACCGCGTACAGCACATCGCACGTCATCGCGCGGGTGACCTGGGCGATGCGGAACTCCATGTCTGCAGTGACGGCCTTGCCGCCGACCGACTCGACGCCGAGCCCCTTGACCAGGGTTCCGCTCCACGGGGCCCACACCCCGACGATCGCTCCGGAGGCACCGGAGGCGGTCATCGCCTGGGTGACGGCATCCTGCAGCTGCTGCGCCGTCGTCTCGGGGAATGGCGTGTCGACCGCAGCGGGAACGTCGATGTCGACGTGCTCGTCCGGCGCGCAGCCGGTGACGATCAGGGATGCCGCGACGACGGAGGCGAGTGCGATCGCAGCACGCCATCGTGTGGGTCGAACCCGCATTTTCACCCCCCGGTGTCTGGAATGAATTCAAACACACTGTGGACCTGGACCGTTCACGGCCGTGCGTAGTGTAGGAAGATGGTCCACCGATTCGACGAACCGGTCGTCACCGCCGTTCTCGCGCACATGAACGGCGATCACGACGACGACAATCGCCTGATCGCACGCGCGTTCGGCCCGGACCGGGACGTGGTCGGCGCCACGATGACCGGCTTCGACGGAGACGGTGGGCAGTGGCGTGCACAGCTCGCCGGCGGCGACGAGATCGATGTGCGGGTGCCCTGGCCGGGCGGACCGATCACCGAGCGCCCGCAGGTGCGCCGCGAGATCGTCGCCCTGTACGACGAGTCGTGCCGGAGGCTCGGAATCGAGCCGCGGGCACACGCGTAGCGATCCCAAGTTAGGGGAGCCTTAGTTCCCCTACACTGTGGACTATGAGCGACCCGATCCCGTTCTCCACCGCCCTCCGCGAGCGTTCCGGCGCCGCCCATTCCGGCAGCGAGAGTGCGGGCTTCATGGCGGACCTGATGAGTGGCGAGGGCACCCGCGAGGACTACATCGCGCTCGTCGTGCAGCACTGGTACATGTACGACGCGCTCGAGCGTGCCGCCGGGCGGATGCGCCGCGACCCGGTCGCGTCGGTCTTCATCTCGGACCGCCTGACCCGGCTGCCGGCGCTGGAGGCCGACCTCGAGTTCCTGATCGGCCCCGACTGGCGCGACCAGATCTCGCCGCTGCCGACGACGAAGCGCTATGTCGATCGCATCGATCTGGTGGGTACGACCTGGGCGGGCGGGTTCGTTGCGCACCACTACACGCGCTACCTCGGCGACCTGTCCGGCGGTCAGTTCATCGGCAGGGTCATGGCCCGCCGCTTCGGCTTCGAGACGAACGGCATCGGGTTCTACGTCTTCGACGACATCGCCGACCCCAAGGCGTTCAAGGAGGTGTACCGCGACCAGCTGGATGCCGCACCGTGGGACGCCGAGGAGCAGGAGCGCGTCATCGCCGAGGTGCTGCTGGCGTACCGGATGAACACCGAGGTGTTCGAAGACCTCGCCGCCGCGAAGGCGCAGTCGCAGGTCGCCTGACCCCCGGCATCCCGGACCATCTTCGGCGAAACCACCTCTTCTCGCCGAGTCCATGCCGGTTCGCGCGACCATTGAGGGTGGTTTCGTCGAGAAGGGGTGGTTTCGCGCGGAAGGAGTGAGGTCGCCGGGGATCAGGATGCCGCGGCGCGGACGCCCGCCATGAACCGCTGCACATCGGGGTCGACCCGGATGTCGCCGGGCCGGAGCGGCCGGGACAGGTACAGACCGTCGAGCGACGTGAGCCGGCTCAGCGCGACATAGGTCTGGCCCGGAGCGAACGCGCCGGAGCCGAGATCGATGACCGCGCGCTCGTACGTCTTGCCCTGGCTCTTGTGGATCGTCACCGCCCAGGCGAGCCGCAGCGGGAACTGCGTGAACTCGGCGACGATCTCGCGGGTGAGCGACTTCGATCCGGCGTCGTAGGCGTAGCGGAACCTCTCCCACACGGCGGGCTCGACCTCGAACTCCTGGCCCTCCACCTCGACCCGGACGGTGCCGCCCGCGATCCGGGTCACGGTGCCGATCGTGCCGTTCACCCAGCGCGGCGGCTCGCCGTACGATCCGGTGTCGTTGCGGAGGAACATGACCTGCGCACCGACTTTGAGCTTCAGGTCCACATCGGCCGGGTACGAGGCCTCCCCGCGCCCGAAGTCTCCGGTGATCTCCGCGGTCGCGGTCTGCTCGCGACCGATGAGCTCGGTGAGGTGCCGGCGGTTGATGCTGTTGACGATGTCGTTGCGCGTCGCGAGCGTGATGATCGGATGCTCGCCGTCGGCAGGATCCGGCGGTGTGCGCGCGCCGGTGTCGTTGAGCACTTCCGCGATGTCTGCGGTGACGTGCCCGTGGCGCACCGCGTTCAGCATCGCCTTGAACGCGGGGTCGGCCTGCCGGTGGATGTCGACGAGTTCGCGGATGTGGAGGTCGGCACCGTATGCGCCGATGTCCATGATCCCGTCACCGCCGACGCTGCCGACCCACACCTTGGCGTCGAAGAACCAGAACGAGCGGTAGTGATCGCGGATGTAGTGCGCCTCGTCTCCGCGGGGCGGCACGGGTGCCAGCTGGTACGGATCCCCGAACATGACGACCTGCACGCCGCCGAACGGCTCGGCGCGTCGGCCCCGCGCCTGGCGCAGCGACCGGTCGATCGCGTCCATCAGGTCGGCGTTGACCATTGAGATCTCGTCGATCACGAGCGTGTCGATCGCGTTGAGGATCTTGCGCGTGGCGTCGGACTGGTCGATCTGGCTGCCGGCGATCAGCCCGATCGGCAGGCGGAACAGCGAATGGATCGTCTGGCCCTCGACGTTCAGTGCGGCCACGCCGGTCGGTGCGCACACCGCGATCTGCTTGGACGTGTTCCACGCCAGGTGCTGCAGGAGCGTCGACTTCCCGGTGCCCGCCCGGCCGGTGACGAACACGTGCTCGCGTGTGTCCTCGATCAGACGGAACAGCGCCTCCTGCTCGGGCGAGAGCGGAGGTGTGGTCACCGATTCATGGTAACCAGCCCTGCGTTGCCGCGACGGTCGCCTGTGCACGACGAATTCGCCCACGACGGCGGATGACGACACCCGGATTCTCACAGGCGCATGTTCCTACACTGGATGCAGAGCCCGAGGGGGATCGACGGGGCGATGGACATGTCTGGCATGGACACGGTTGCGAAGGACGCGGGGGCGGAGCGCACGAATGCGACTCCGCACGCGACAGCGCCTGAAACCCAGCCCGCGGCATCCCCCCGTCGTCGCCGGCTGGCCCTCGACCTCACCCTCCTCGCGATCGTCGGCCTGGTGCTGATCGCAGCCGTCGGCGCCGGCACGGCCGCGATCTTCCGCGAGTTCTACAGTCCGAGCGCATTCGTGGAGCGCTATCTCGGGATGCTCGCACAGGGCCGCGCCGCCGATGCGCTCGCCGTCGCCGGGGTGGCGGTGGACTCCGCCGAGCTCGAAGCGGCGGGACTGCCCGCCACCGCCTCGGACGCGCTCCTGCGCCACGACGCCCTGGCGACGCTGACCGACATCGAGATCGTCTCAGAAGAGGAGACCGCTCAGGGCACCACGCTCGTGACCGCGCGGTACCACGCGGGCGCCTTCCCCGGCACGACCACCTTCGAGGTGGAGCGCGCCGGCTGGGTGGGCCTCGCGCCGACGTGGCAGTTCGCAACGAGTCCCCTGGCGGTCATGGACCTCGCGGTGAAGGGTTCGATGTCGTTCGACGTGAACGGATTCGTGGTCGACAAGCGCCAGGTCTCGCCGGACGGCGTGGATGCCGACCCCACGGCTCCCCTGTCGCTGCTGGTCTTCTCCCCCGGCATCTACTCCGTCTCGGTCGACACCCCGATCTCGTCGACCCGCGGTGCGGCCGTCCTCTCGGACAGCCCGTTCGTGAACGTTCCGGTGGACATCCAGGCCTTCGCGACCCCGCAGTTCGTCGAGGTCGTCCAGGAGCGGGTGGAGCAGTTCCTTACGGAGTGCGCGACGCAGGAAGTGCTCCAGCCGACGGCGTGCCCGTTCGGCTTCGTCGTGCAGGATCGCATCGTGTCACCGCCGACGTGGTCGATCGCGGCCCAGCCCACCGTCTCGGTGGTTCCCGAGGGCGCGGGCTGGCGCATCCCGCCGGCGGACGCGGTCGCCCATATCGAGGTCGCGATCCGCTCGCTCTTCGACGGCTCGGTGCGCGACGTGGCCGATGACGTGCCGTTCATCGTGACGGGAACGATCGCGATCCTGCCGGACGGCACCGCCTCGATCAGTGTGAGCGGACCCGACCCGCAGTGACGGATGCCGCGGCGGTGATGCTCCGCCGCCGCTGAGCGGCGGACCCCTCTCCACGCGGCACCCTGGATCCGCGATGATGTGGAGCGAGGAGGCGCGATGAGGCGCAAAGGGATCGGCCGCTGGCTGCCCGGCGCCGCCACGCTGCGGGACTACCGCCGTGCCTGGCTGTGGCCGGATGTGCGCGCGGGCATCGTCGTGACGGCGCTGCTGATTCCTGCCGGAATGGGGTATGCGGTCGCCGCTGGACTTCCACCCGAGACCGGCCTGTACGCCACGATCGTGCCGCTGCTCGCGTACGCCGTGTTCGGACCGTCGCGAATCCTCGTCCTCGGGCCGGACTCGGCGCTCGCGCCGATCATCGCCGCATCCATCCTCCCGCTGGCGCTCGGGGATGAGCGCCGCGCGGTGGCGCTGGCCGGCCTGCTCGCGATCATGGTCGGGGTCCTGCTGCTTCTGGGCGGAATCCTGCGCCTCGGATTCGTCACGGATCTGCTGTCCAAACCGATCAGGGTCGGCTACCTGAACGCCGTCGCGCTGCTGGTGATCCTCTCGCAGATTCCGAAGCTGCTCGGCTTCTCGATCGAAGCGATCGCCCCGCTCCCCGACATCGTGGCGATCTTCGAAGGCATCATCGGCGGCGAAGTGCAGCTGGACGCAGCGGCATTCGGCCTCGGCTCGCTCGCCATCATCTTCATCCTGCGGTGGCTGCGCTCCCCCGTGCCGGGCGTGCTCGTCGTGGTCGTCCTCGCGACCGTCATCACCGCGGTCTTCGCCCTGTCGAGTTCGCTGCCGGTTGTCGGGGCACTGCCCTTCGGCCTGCCGGCCCCCGCTCTCGGCGGCCTCCAGTGGGCCGATGTCTGGTCGCTCGCCCTGCCCGCCGCAGGCATCGCGCTGGTCGCGTTCACCGACAGCGCCGTCCTGTCCCGGTCCCTCGCTGCGCGGCGCGGTGAGAGCGTCTCCGGCAGCCAGGAGATGTCGGGCATCGGCATCGCGAACATCGCCGGCGGGCTGCTCGGCGGCTTCCCGGTGTCGGCATCCTCGTCCCGCACACCGGTCGCCGAGCAGGCAGGCTCGCGCACCCAGCTCACCGGCGTCGTCGGCGCGGCGCTGCTCATCGCGTTCATCCTGATCGCACCGGGCGTCACCGCCTACCTCCCCTCGGCGACCCTCGCTGCCGTGGTCATCGGCGCGGCCGTCAGCCTGATCGACGTGCGGGGCGTCCTTCGCCTCATCCGCATGGACAAGGTCGATGCCGCGCTTTCGCTTGCCGCCTTCGTCGGAGTGATCGTCTTCGGCGTGCTCGCCGGCATCCTCGTGACGATCGGCCTGTCGCTGCTCGCATTCGTCCAGCAGTCGTGGCGGCCGTACAAGGCCGAGCTGGGTCGTGTCACGGGACTGCGGGGCTACCACGATCTGTCCAGATACCCCGAGGGTGAGCGGATTCCGGGCGTGGTCATCGTGCGGTTCGATGCCCCCTTGTTCTTCGCGAACGGCGCGATGTTCGACGACTGGGTCCGCTCGCGCGTCGACGCCGTCGACGACGTGAAGACGGTCATCCTGGCGGCCGAACCGATCACCGATATCGACACCACCGCGATGGACGAACTGGTCGAGCTGGACGACTACCTCGCCTCGCAGGGGATCCGGCTTGTGCTGGCGGAGATGAAGGACCCGGTCATCGACGTACTGCGCCGCTACGGCCTGACCGAGCGCTTCACGCCCGACCGATTCGCGGCGACCGTCGGCGCAGCTGTCGACGAGCTGACCGGCGGGCTTCGCCGCGACCTCGAGGGCACCAAGTGGGAGGGAGAGTCCGACGAGCCGCCGACGCGGTGAGGAGCACGGTCAGCCGTTCCGGGCGTCGCGCTCGGCGAGCGCCGCGAGCTTGGCGTTGTAGGCCTCCAGCTCGGCATCCCCGGTGCGGTCGGCGTGACGATCCGCGCGCTTCTGGGCGCGCTCGTCGCTGCGGCTCCACTGGATCGCCACGATGATCGCAAGGATCAGGGTCGGCAGCTCGCCGATCGACCAGGCGACTCCGCCGCCGATGTACTGGTCTTCGAGTGGGGTGGCCCCCCACGTGCGGCCCATGCCGCCGAACCATTCCGACACCATGAGGCCCGACTGCATCATGATCGCGATGCCGAAGAAGGCGTGGATGGCCATCACGGCGATGAGCATGACGAGCCGCCCGGCGTACGGGAGCCGGTACGCCACCGGGTCGATGCCGATCAGGGTCAGCACGAAGAGGTACCCGGTGATCAGGAAGTGGGCGATCATCCACTCGTGCCCGAGATGGTCGTACAGCGACCAGCGGAAGAGATCCGTGAAGTAGAAGACCCACAGCGACCCGACGAACAGCCCGGCCGCGACGAACGGATTCGTGAGCACACGCGCGACAGGCGAGTGCACCGCCCAGAGGATCCACTCCCTGCCGCCGCGGGTGCCGTCGTCGCGCTTTCGGATCGCCCGCGCCGCGAGGGTGACCGGAGCGCCGACCACGAGCAGCAGCGGGATCGCCATCGTCAGCAGCATGTGGCCCACCATGTGCACGCTGAAGAGGTAATCCTGGTACGCGTTGACCGGCCCGGACGTCACCCAGAACAGCAGGGCGAGACCCGCGATCCACAGCACCGTGCGGTACAGCGGCCAGCGGTCGCCGCGGCGGCGCAGGCGGAGCACTCCGGCGACGTACAGGAAGATCCCGAAGCCTGCGGCGAATGCCCACAGCAGGTCGAGGTTCCAGGAGGTGAACCAGCGGTCGATCGTGAGCTCGGGCGGGAGGGCGGCGCCGGTGAGGTACTCGGCGGGGGATCGCACGGGCGGCAGATCGGCCGTCGTCGGCGGTGCGGTCCGCGCGAGCGCGACCGCCGCTCCACTGGCGAGGCCCATGAACGCGAGTTCGAGCACCACCAGGCCCCAGAAACGGCGTGAGGACGCATCCTCGCCCAGACGGCCGATCAGCGTTCTGCGGTAGAGCGCGCCGAGCACGCCGAGCGCGATGAGCGCTGCGACCTTCACCAGCAGGATCGCGCCGTACGGGGATGCGAGGTTCTCCCAGGCACCCACTCCGATCGAGGCCCGCACCGTGCCCGAGACGGCGACGACCACGAACGCGGCCAGCGCCATGCTGGAGTACCGCCCCATCGCCGTCGCCAGCGCCGGACGTGAAAGCAGCGGGCGCACCGCGACCATCAGCAGCAGGCCGCCGAGCCAGATCGCCGCGGAGATGATGTGCAGGATCAGCGCCATCACCGCTTCGTGGTGGTACGCCTCCTCGCCGGAGTGCCCCTGGGTCCCCATCGGCACCAGCGCCGCGATCGCCAGGATCGCGACCAACAGCGTGGGAGTCCACGAGCGCACCGCGAACGCGAGCACGGTGATCGCCGCGCCGGCGACCGCGGTGATGAGCCACGTGCGCCCGCCCTCGGTCTCGACCAGGAAGCGACCGAGCTGCGAGCCGAACTCCGGGCCGAGCCCGACGGCGGGGTTGAAGCTGTTGACGAACGTGAAGAAGCCCGTGACCGCTGCGGCGACGGTGAAGATCGCTGCCGAGATCGATGCCATATCGAGCGCTGCGTCGAACTCGCGCTCGCCCGCCTTCAACGTGAACAGGGCCGTCACGAGTGCGCCGACCATGCCCGCGGCCGCGAGGTTGACGACGAGCGTGGCAGTCGGCAGCCCCCACCGCACCAGGGGCCCCGGGTCGCCGATCGCGAACGGCGCTGCACCGCCGCCGACGATGAGCCCCCAGATCAGTGTCGCGACGGCGACGACGACGAGGATCCCGGGCCCGGCGGCACGGAGGGCACGCGCCGACGTCACGCCTCCCGACGCTTCACGCGGCGCATCGGCGCCAGGCGGAGCGGAGGTCGGGATCACGGTCCAACCCTACGTGCGCCCGGCTGTGCGCCCTCTGCGGGCGGAGCCGAGCAGAAGGGGGATGCCGCGGGTGCGGCATCCCCCTTCTGTGAGGTTCTTGGTCGTTTCAGGTCTCGATGCGCCGCCTTCGGCGGTGCAGACCTGGAGCAGCGGCCGGCTCTACTTGACGGCGGCCTTCAGCTTCGAGCCCGCGGTGACCTTGACCCGCTGGCCGGCCGGGATCTTGATCTCGGCACCGGTCTGCGGGTTGCGGCCCGTGCGAGCCGACGTCTGGACACGCTCGAACGAGATCCAGCCCGGGATCGAGACCTTGCTGCCCTTGGCGACGGCCTCGGACACGGTGGAGAAGAGGGAGTCGAGCACACCAGAGACGGCGGCCTGGCTCTGGCCCGTGGCGCTCGCGATGCTCGCGACGAGTTCGGTCTTGGTGATGGACTTGTCAGCCATTGTGGTTGTCCTCCAAGGCGGCGCGGAGGCCGCCTTTCATTGCTCGGACCGGACGGCAGCGCCCCCCGGCTGGTCGGATCGACCGCCCCCGAATATACCTACTTTCCCCGGATTTCCGCGGATTTCCGGGGCCCTTGACGGAATCCGTCGGCGTGTCGTTGGTGCCGAAGTGGCCCCTGTGGCTCATGTGGCGGACGCGGTGACCCAAGATGCTTTTGCGCCGGCGGCATGCGCTGCCGGCCGGCGCCCCGACATCGACTCAGAAGGCGTGCAGGCCGCGAAGAGCGGACACCACATCGGAGTGCCAGCGACGGGCCGCGGGCAGCACGCCGGTGAAGATCGCGGTGTCGTGGGTCACGCCCAGGTACTGCACGGCGCTGGCGTCGACTCCGGCCCTTCGCAGAGCGGCGACGTAGGCGACCCCGTCTCCGCGGAGCGGGTCGTACTCGGCCGTCATGATCACGGCGGGTGGAAGGCGTTCGTGCGAATCCGCGCGCAACGGGGACGCGTACGGCTCTCGAGCGAGCCGCCGGTCCGGGAGGTAGGTGCGCGCGACCGATCGCAGCTCGCGCACGGCGATGAACGTCGGGATCCGCATCGCACGGGTGGCGCGCAGATCGAGCCGGCGACCGGTCAGGTCGGTCACCGGAACCTCGAGCAGCTGGAGTCGGACTGGAAGCCGCGTGCGGTCGCGGTTCACGAGCGCCAGGGCGGCGCAGATGCATGCGCCCGCGGAGGTGCCTCCGATGCCGATCCGCCCGGGGTCGATCCCCAGGCGTTTGGCGGTCTCGAACAGCCACACGAGTGCGGCATGCGCCTGCTCGACCTGGGTGGGGTAGCGATGCTCCGGCGCCAGCGCGTAGTCGACGGCGACCATCGCCACGCCGGCGTCGACTGCGCGGCGCCGGTTCGCAGCATCCGTCGTCGGATAGTCGATTCCGCCGATGCGGAACGCGCCGCCGAAGAAGGTCAGGCAGGCCGGCACAAGCGCGTCAGGGTTTTCTGCCGGGTAGTAGATCCGCACGCGCACGTCGGGGTGGCCGGGGACCGGGACCGTGTGCTCCGTCGTGCGCACTTCGGGACCGGCCGTGCCGACCGTCTCCAGCTCGGTGCGATCCCACGCGAGTGCGGCGCGCCGGTGCTTCGCGCGGAGCCGAGCGGGCGAGGGCCTGGCGGGCGCGCCCGATGCTGATGCCGCAGTGCCGGGTGCGCGAGGCCGCCGCGCGGCCGAGGTGGGTGCTTCATGCTCGAACGGCCAGAGCGCGATCAGTCGGGCGCGCGCAGACTTCACCGCACGCCCCAGAAGGTACCGGCGGTGCACTCGGAGCCGCTCGGCGAAGAACGGGTCGAGCGGCACGCTCACCCCCGCCCGGGGCTGTGGGCGGCGATGACTCCACGGGCAGTGCGCGCGAATGCCGGAGCCACCCGATCCTCGCCGTCGAGATAGCCGCCGACGAGGGCCGCGTCACGCAGCAGCACGAGCGAGGCGGCGACATCGTCCGGATCCGTCAGGCACGCCGCATCCGCCAATTGCCGCAGCGTCGAGCGGAACCACTCGCGGTGATCGGCGATGAGGTCGCGGACCGGACCCTCGTCCGGGTACTCCGCCGCCGCGTTGATGAACGGGCAGCCGCGCGTGTGGCGATTGCGGATGTCCTCCTCGATGCCGGCGATCGTCAGGTCCAGCAGGACGAGCGGGTCGGAGGACACCCCTGCCGCCTGGGTGAACAGATCGCGCAGCTGCCTGTCCTCCCCCGCCAGGTACGCCAGCACGAGGCCTTCCTTGCCGTCGAACTGCTTGTACATCGTCGCGCGGGTGACACCCGCGGCCTCGATGATGCGGTCGACGCCGACCGAATGGATGCCCTCACCGTAGAAGAGCTCGCCGGCGGCATCGAGCAGCCGCTGACGCGCCGCTGACGTGCGCACGGCCGGGCGGGATGCCGCATCCGAGGCGATCGAGGTAATGCTCATGGTCTTTCCCCCTGCGCTCCATCGTGCCACCGGACCGAAATCGATGGGGCGGTGGACTGATTTCAGCATTTCTCGGAATACTCTTGTATAGATAGAACGTTCGGTCTACTATCAAGCTACACCAGCCGGGTGGATCCGGCTCCAGAAACCGAGAATCACCCATCGCGTCACCCCGAGGAGAACGAAATGAACACCACACCCAAGGCCCCCATCGTCCTGATCCACGGTCTGTGGATGACCCCGACCAGCTGGAACACCTGGGCCGAGCGCTTCCGCGCACTGGGCCACGAGGTCATCGTCCCGGGCTGGCCCGGAATCGACGACCGCAGCGTCGCCGACATCCGCCGTAACCCGGAGCCGCTGAAGGGGATCGGCCTCAAGCAGATCGCTGACCAATACGAGGGCATCATCCGCGCGCTGCCGCAGAAGCCGATCATCATGGGCCACTCGTTCGGCGGCGTCATCACCCAGATGCTGGCCGACCGCGGACTGGGCGTCGCCTACGTGGGCGTCACGCCGGGCCAGACCGCCGGCGTCACGACGCTCCCGCTGTCGACCCTGTGGACGGGCACGCCGATCCTCTCCAACCCGTTCGGCCGCAACGGCGCCAAGCCGCTGTCCAAGCGCCACTTCCACTTCACGTTCGGCAACGACCTGACCCGCGCCGAGTCCGACAAGCTCTGGGAGGAGTTCGCCGTCAACTCGTACAACCGGGTGTTCTTCGAGGGCGTCGCGTCGGCCTTCAACGAGAAGAACGGCGTCACCCACGTCGACTACGACCGCGCCGACCGCGCCCCGCTGCTGGTGATCACAGGCGAGATCGACCATGTCGTGCCGCCCGCGATCGGCAGGGCCGTCGTGAAGAAGTACACCTCGACCGGCAGCCCCGCGATCGTCGACTACAAGGAGTTCGCCGGGCGCACCCACCGGATCGTGAGCCAGAACGGCTGGGAAGAGGTCGCCGACTACGCCCTCGAGTGGGCGACCTCGCACGCCGCCGTCACGGCGTAGCCGCGCCGCCCCTTGACCGCGAGAGCTCTCGCCGGGAGAGAGAGCGGATGCAGAAGGCCCGGAGTTCCGAGGAACTCCGGGCCTTCGCTGTACTGGTGACTACCAGGACGACTTGGTCACACCGGGCAGCTCGCCGCGGTGGGCCATGTCGCGGAAGCGCACACGGGAGATGCCGAACTTCGTCAGCACACCGCGCGGGCGGCCGTCGATGACGTCGCGCGAGCGCACGCGCACGGGCGAAGCGTTCTTGGGCAGCTTCTGGAGGCCGATGCGAGCGGCTTCGCGCTGCTCGTCGGTGCTCGTCGGGTCGACGAGGGCCTTCTTCAGTTCGGCGCGCTTCGCGGCGTAGCGGTCGACGACCACCTTGCGCTGCTCGTTGCGCGCGATCTTGCTCTTCTTGGCCATGGGATCAGCGCTCCTCTCGGAAGTCGACGTGCTTGCGGATGACCGGGTCGTACTTCTTCAGCACGATGCGGTCGGGGTTGTTGCGGCGGTTCTTGCGCGTCACGTAGGTGTACCCCGTGCCTGCGGTCGAACGCAGCTTGATGATCGGACGGACGTCCTGAGCCTTCTTGGCCATCAGAGCTTCACACCCCTTGCCTGGATGTCACGGACGACGGCCTCGATGCCACGGGCATCGATCACCTTGATGCCCTTGGCCGACACGTTGAGCTTGATGTTGCGGCCCAGCGACGGCACGTAATAGGTCTTCTTCTGCACGTTCGGGTCGAAGCGGCGCTTCGTCCGGCGGTGCGAGTGCGAGATGCTGTGACCGAAGCCGGGAACCGCTCCGGTCACCTGGCACACTGCTGCCATGGTTTACTCCTCCTGAATACCGTGGAACCGGACGGTTCCACCCAAGATCCCTTGTCTGCACCCACCGCGGAACAAGCCGTTTCCGGCCGGAATCCGCAGGGAGGGTACGAACTGCGTGCTGGAGTGCGCGCAGACAAAGAGTCAGTTTAGCACGGTGGATGCTGCGACTCGAACCGCCGCCGGGGCCGCCGGGCACGGCATCCACAGGTGTGCGCAACTCGCCACGGTCCACATCTCGCGCGAATATGCCTCCCCGCGCATCCTGATGGTGGGACGATGTTCTCCTCGCACCCGCAGGGGGAAACTATGGCAGATTCACCTGACTAGGGCGGGGCGTGGCCTTCCTCGCCCGAAGCCCTCGCCGACGTCCATGTGTGCCCTGGGTGCTTCACCCAGATCACGCTTCCGGAATGTCCGGTCTGCGGGTTCGTCCTGACCGACCCGCGAGCCCTCGAGGTGCTTCAGCTCGGCCGCGCGATCGTGGTCGCCGAAGCCGACCGGCAGCGCCTCATCGAAGCAGTGCGGCTCGACTACCGGCGCGCTCCGGCGCCGTCGTTCGCTCCCGTGCCCGAGCCCGTGCCGTCGCCTGCCGCCGAAGCTCCGCCGAGTCCGGTTCCCACGACGGTGGGGTTCGCGGAGCCGATTCCGCCCGGGCCGCTGCTCTGGCAGCTGCCGACGGCGGTGGGCGCTGCGAGCACGACGCATGTCGCCGAGCCGCTGCCCGCCGCAGAGCCTGCGCTGGTCGGCGCCACAGCGCTCGCGGCGCCGCCGCTTGCCTCGTCCGTGCCGGCACAGTCGCCGCCACCCGTCGGGCCGGCGCAGCCGCCGGCATCCGTCGCGCCTCCGCAGCCCGCGCCTGAGCCGCGCGCTCCGCGTCGACGCCTCAGCGTGCCGGTGCTCCTGCTGATCGTCGGAGTGTCGCTGGTCGGCGTCGCCGCCGTGTTCTTCCTGGTCTACGCGTGGTTCACGTGGGGCATCGGCGTGCGTGCGCTGATCATCGGTGCGATCACCGTCGCGACCATCGGCATCGCCTCGCTCCTGCGTCGCCGCTCGCTCACCGCGACCGCGGAGGGCATCGCGGTGCTCGGCGTGCTCCTGCTCGCGCTCGACGCGTGGGCCGTTCGCGCGAACGACTTCTTCGGAACCGCAGCGATCGAGCCGGCGCTGTACTACGGCGTCAGCGTCATCGTGGTGGGGCTGCTCTGCCGGGTGTGGGCGAAGCTGTCCGCGCTGCGAAGCCCGGACCTGGCCGCCGTCCTCGCCCTCCCGGTGGGCCTCGGACTCGTCATCGGCGGCGCGACGTCGCTCCCGACGGGCGAGGCCATCGTGGCGGGTCTCCTCGGCGCAGCGGCCGGCGGGCTCGCCCACAGACTGCCCGCGCCATGGTCTTCGGCTCGCGCGCGTACGGATTCGGTCCCCGAGCAGGTCACGCTCGCCGTCATCGGCGTGGCGGCACTCGTCGCCGCAGCGGTCCTTGCGGCATTCGTGTCTCCCGACAGCGTCGCCTTCGCGCTCTGGAGCGGTGCTGCGATCGTCGCCCTCGGGGCGCTGCACGCCGTGCTGCTGCGCCCGCATGGAGGCGCTGAGCCGCTCCCGGCCGCGCCGCTCATCGCCGGTGTCGCCTCCTCCGTCGCGGCTGCGGTCGCCGCGATCCTGGGGTGGCAGCTCGCCTATCGCGCCGACTTCCCCGCATACTCGCTGCTGGTCGGTCCGCTGATCGCCGTGGCCGTGCCAGTGGTGCTCGATCGATTCCACCGACGTCTCGGCGACGTCCGGCCGGCCCGGGTGACGGCGGCGGTGCTCGGTGGTCTCAGCCTCGTGGCCACGCTCGGCTGGTGGGCCGTTCTCGCGGGCCTGAGCATCTCCCTGGACTGGGTGACGTGGCGGACGGATGCCGTCGCAGCACCCCTCCACCAGGCGGAGGGCGCCTGGTTCGCGGCCATCGCCGGTGTGCTGATCGCGGTCCTGCTGTTCGCCGCTCCCACGCTGAGCCGACCGGGCCTGCGCAACCTCAGGATCGTGATCGCGGCCGTCGTCCTGCTGATGGGAGTCGCCGTGGCGGCCATCCCCGCGCTGATCGTCGGCGCGGCGGTGCTCGTCGCCGCCGGTGCGATCCTCGCGCTGACACGACCGCCCCTCCGGATAGGCGGAGCAATCGCCGCCGCCATCGCCGCAGGGACGGCGTTCCTGGTCGGCACCACGGCGCCGTGGCTGTGGCTCATCGCCGTCCTCTTCGCAGTGGCCGTCCCGATCGCCGCCCAGCTCGTGGTCCGTCCGGCAGGTCCCGCCGCAGCATGGCTGACCTTCGCTCCCGTCGGTGTCGCGACGGTTGCAGCCTTCCTCGCGCCGTCGGCGCTGGCCGAGGTCACCGGCGCGACCACCGACACGATGACGGCCTTCGTCCTGGTGCAGTGGATCGCGCTCGCGGCGCTCCTGTGCGCCGTGGTCATCCGTCTGGGTCAGGAAGGTCGATCCACGCTCGCCGTATCCGCCTACGCACTGTTCGGCCTGTCGCTGCTTCCCTACGGCATCGCTGCCACCGGTGGCCTGGGGGCCTTCAAATCCGCCGATGCCGCATCGGGCTCGGGTGGCGCGCTCGGCGAGCCCGCGCTGGCGGTTGCGCGGTCGATCGCACTGCTCGCGCTGCTCGCACTGGTGGCGCTCCGGCGCACCCGCGTCGCCGCGGCACCCGCACTGGGAGGCGCGGCACTCGTGCCTGCCGGGGCGGCGTACGCGACGTTCGCGGTGCTGCAGACATTCGGCCTCGAGGAGCACGGCGCCCGCGCGATCGCCACGGTGGGCGCAGCCGTCACCGTGGTGTGCCTGGCGGCCGTCTGGTCGATGCTGCGTCCGTCGGTGGCATCAGTGACCGTGACGCCGGGGGGACCGTCCGAAGCGGTCGAGCCGACAACCGCGGCCGGCGCGGCCGGCGCGACGACGCGCGCGATGGTCGATCTCGGTGCACTTGCGGTGGTCACAGCACTCGCCTGGGATGTGCCGGAGGATCTCCGGTGGGCAATGCTCGCCGTGGTCTCCCTCGGCTTCATCGGCGCCTCTCTTTCGCGGGGCTGGGCCGCGCCGGCAAGCGCGAGCACCGCTGGCATCCCCTCGACCCGCGCATCCGGGGTGCTCACCGGCGCCGCGCCACGACGGCTGCTCGCGTGGCCTGCGTTCGCTCTGGCGACCGCAGCGCTCTGGGCGGGTCTGTGGTCCTCGCCCGGCGCGTCGTCGTTGACGGTGGAGGCCTTCGTCCTCGCACCCGCGATCGCACTTCTCGCCTTCAGCGCCCTCCTCGTGTGGCTGCGACGTCTTCCCGAATCCGCCGTCGCCGTGACCGCCTCGCTCCTGCTGGGGCTCGCGGTGCCAGCGCTCGCCGGCTGGACTGGATCGCTGGTGCGCGGCACGGTCGTCGCGCTCGTGTCGGCCGCGATCGCGCTGCTGCTGACCTGCGCGCCCGCCCTGCGGGCGCGCATCCCCGCGCTCTCAGGTGCGACGACGGCGCTGTTCGCCCTCGCGCTCGTCACTGTGCAGCGCGCCGTCGACGGCGCGTTCGATGACATCGCCGTCCAGTCCGCATGGCTGCTTCTGCTGGTCGTCATCGCCTATGCGGCGGCGCTGGGCGCTGCGCGACCGCTCCGCGGAACCGGGCGTCAGGGATCGTACTCCGCGATCGTTCCGCCGCTGACGCTGGCCGTGGCGACCGTTGCCGGCCTCCTCGCAGCGGATGACGTCGCAGTGCTCATCGTCGCGCTGGTCGCCCTCGCGGCTCTGCATGTTGCCGCATCCGCCGTCGGTCGCAATCCGCTCGGCGCGCCGACGCGATGGACCGCTCTCGCATCGGCCGCGGCCTTCGCCGTCACGGGATTCATGGCCGGTGCCTTCACGATCGACGCGACGCCGATCATCGAGCTCGCGAGCCTTCCGGTCGCGCTGACGGTGCTGGCCGGATCGGCGTCCGCCCAGTGGCGGCGGCGGCAGGAGGCTCCCGGTGCGACCGATGGCGAGCGCATCGTCTGGCTCGCGGGCCTGACGCTCGCCGTCGCGCCGAGCATCATCGCTCCGATCGAGCCACTCCGCGTCTGGCTCGTCGTCATCGTGCCGCTCGCCGCCGCGCTGGTGGCCGTCCTCCTGCCGATCGGCGCGGTGTTCGGCCTGCGGATCTGGTCGGCTCTCGTGCTGACCGCCGGATCCGTGCTCATGGGTGGCCGCACACTGGCGATCGCCGGCTTCGAGTCCGCCGAATCCGCGGTGCTCGTCTCCGGCGCCGGCGCGATCCTGGTGGCGGCTGCCCTCACGTTCGCGGCCGGCCGGCGATCCGATTCGGAGCGCACCGCGGCAGGGCTCGCCGTCGCGATCGCCCTCGCGGGGGCTGCGCTGCTGCTCGCCGCTGTCGTCGTGCTGAGCGACGGTCAGCTCGCACGCACCACCGTGACCGCGACGGTCGCCGCAGTGGTCGCGGTCGGGGGTGCCGCGCTGCTCGGAAGCGAGCGCTGGCGGAGTCTCGGTGCGGTGCTCGCAGTGGGCGGCTTCGTCGCCTCCCTCGTCGCGATCGGTGCGCGCCTCATCATCGTCTTCGACACCGCCGGTGCGACGGTCGAGCCGGACCTGTGGGCCGTGATCGCGCTCGGCATCACCGCCGCCATCGGGATCATGGCGCTGCGGTCCACGGCGGCGACGCTGCTCGCCGCGCGCGTCGCCGCCGTCGTGGGTGTCGGGTTCGCGATCGCGCTCGCGTTCTTCGCGGCCGCCGAAGGGGTGCTCCTCGGGGCCACGGCGGGCGACGAACTGCGAACGCTGTTCACCATGACCGCGCTGACGGTCGCCGGGTTCGGCGGGGTGCTGCTGCGAGATCGTCTGGGTCTCGCGCTGCCGATCGTGGCCGCGGCGGCTGCGGGCGTGTTCGGCCTGGTCGCCCTGACCGTCTTCTCGGTCAGCCCGGTCGAACTGGTCACGGTGGTGCCCGCCCTCGGACTCCTCGCCCTCGGTGCACGCGCGCTGCGGCGCAAGCCGCAGGCGCGCACGTGGCCGACCCTCGGCCCCGGCCTCGCGCTGCTGACCCTGCCTCCGCTCCTGTACGACTTCTTCGGAGAGACTGAGCTGTGGCGCGCGGTGGGTCTGGGCGTGGTGGCGATCGCACTCGTCGTCGTCGGTGCCGTGTGGAGACTGCAGGCTCCCCTCGTGCTCGGTTCGGTCGTGCTGCTCACGCATGGGATCGCACAGCTGTGGCCGTGGATCTCATCGGCCTATGTGTATGTGCCGTGGTGGCTGTGGCTCGGCGTGGGCGGTGCATTGCTGATCTATCTCGCAGCGCGCTACGAGAAGAACATGCGGGCGCTGCGCACGTCGTTCACCGCGGTGGCGTCACTGCGCTGAGCGTCCGGACTCCCTCGGCTGTCTCATTCCACGTCGGGAATGTGCCGCGGTCCGGCCCCTCGACCCCAGCGGAACGCTGAGACCGTCGGGTCGCCGTCGATCCAGAACCGCCAGGGGAATGCATCCGTCCCGGCGAGACCCGCGACTCCGACTCGTGGACCGCTGGCGACGCGCTGAAGAGGTTCAGAGCGCAGCTCCAGCCGTGCGGTCGCGCCGGCGAGCTCGACGCCGGCGATCGCATCGATGCCGTCGTGGATCGGATGCCGCAGCCCCACCGCATCGCCGAAGCGTCCGGGCCCGCGCGCGAGGTCGCGGTCCGAGCGGACGACACCCCGGCGCGCCAGCCGGCGCCGCGCAGCGGCATCCCGACCCGCGACGACTTCCCCCGCGCGCAGCAGGATCCCGCCCGCGAGCCCCTCGGGTCCGCTGACCACATTCACGCACGAATGGATGCCGTGGCTGAGGTAGACGTAGAGGTGACCCGGTTCACCCCACATCGTGGCGTTGCGCCGAGTTCGGCCCATCCGGGCGTGCGATCCCGGATCGGCGACCTCGCCGGTGCCGGCGCCGTGGTACGCCTCGACCTCGGTCAGGCGCACCGTCACCGTCTCACTGTTTACCATCGTGGTCAGCAGCCCGCCGAGCAGACGCGGGGCGACCTCGACGGGAAGCCCGCTCAGGTCCGCGCGGGTGGCGGGGCGCACGCTCGTCATCGCGGCGGCACCTGGCACCAGGAGAGGTCGAATCCGTGCAGTGAGACGACCTCCGTGCCGGTGGCGATCTCGACCACGCGCGACTCGACCTGCCCCGGAAGCGGCAGCTGGTACCCGTCGTATGGATTGGCGACGGCATCCGGCGCGACCAGCACCGCCACGTAGCGGCCGCTGGGTGAGACGCAGGTCTGCAGCGCGACGTCCGAAGCCGGCAACTCCATCAGGACGTCGGTGCCTCCGTCGTCGGCGACGGCGGCCACGGTCGTGCCGACCGGGATTCCGGACTCGTCCGTCGGGGCCCCGATCCGCACCGTTCCGCTGCCCGGCATCGGGGTGATGTCGCCCTGGAGGCCGAGGTCGACATCCGGCGTGACGAGCGGCGACTCGCTCGCGTCCGCGAGATCGATGACCGACATTCCGTCCACCCGCTTGACGATCGCCTGCGAGGAACCGCGGGCGATCCCCTCGATCGCGACGGCCGAGCCGAGGGCGGTCGCGTCCTGCCCGGACGAACCGGTCAGCAGCAGCGAGCCATCGAACGCGAGCAGCAGGATGCTGTCGGTGTCGGGGACGAAGCGCCACTCCGCGACCCTCGGCTCGGCGCCGGTCACCGCGACCTGGGTCGGCTCCGCATCCGCTTCACTCTCCTTCAGGGACGCCGTGAACAGGACGCTCTCGAGTCCGCCGGTCTCGTCGAGGTCGGCATCCGAGAAGGTGTATCCGATCAGCTCGCCCCGATCCGCGCTCTGCAGGTTCGTCACATACCCGTCGCCGGGGAGCACGAGTTCGCGCTGCCCGCGGCCGTCCAGGTCGGTGACGGTGAGCTTCGCCTGGTCGTCCGCGCGCACCGACACCACGAGGTGACTCGAGGTCGCACGGAAGTCCTCGATGTGCTCGTCGCTGAACACCGGCACCGCCTCGGCGCCGGTGAGGTCGGTGCGGTAGATCGTGTCGCCGCTCGTCGTGCGCTGCAGGATGAAGAGCTCGGCCGCCGGTGTGCGGAAGGTCTCGGTGAACGTCGACGACGGTCCGCCCCCGACACCCTGCACGTCTGCGAACGTGACCGAGTACTCCGTGTCGTCGAAGAGCGGCAGCGTGAAGCGCACGCCGACATTGCGCCCTGACGTGTCGACCGTGAACGGCGCGGCGGGCGACACCGTGACCTGGCTCGGATCCACCTCGGCGAGTGCCTGCGAGGTGGTGACGATGACCCGGGACCCGGATGCCGAAGCCGCCGCGTCAGGGTCGACCTGCACCGCCGTCACCCGCGGCCCCTGAGCCACGCCGGCCGCGGCCCCCGCCAGGCCGACGACCGCAAGCGCGGCGACGACGACGGCGAACGCCCCGAGGAAGGCCCGGCCGCGCCGCTTGCGCGAGCGACTCGCGCGCGTGGGCTGGTCAGTACTCATACGGGTCCTCGGGCTCGTCGATCGGCTCGACCGAGGTCGCGTCGATCTCGAGTCGGCCGTCGGCCGTGGAGCTGACCGTGCCGGTGATCGTGACCCATTGCCCGGTGTCGAACGATCCAGCGGATGCCGATATCGGAATACTAGCCGGCTGCGCGTCGATCACGCAGTGCGTGATCACGAGCCGGGTGAGATCGAAGCCGCCGCTCCCGTCGGACGGAGTCACGAAGCCGGTGAGCTCGATGGCGTCTCCGTCGAACGCGTCGGGGTTCGTGGCGGTCGCGAAGACAGTCGCCCACTCGCCGACCCCGAAGCTGGCCGTGTCGCCGGTGGCTGCCAGCGTCACGGCATCCGACCCCGCGAACAGGGGCGGTGCGCCGACATCGCGCGACATCGC
The DNA here is from genome assembly GCF_900114345.1 of Microbacterium sp. cf046. Lineage (GTDB taxonomy): Bacteria > Actinomycetota > Actinomycetes > Actinomycetales > Microbacteriaceae > Microbacterium. The sequence goes on from NZ_FOZJ01000001.1 coordinate 162,781, forward strand.
GAGCTCGGCCGACAGCGATGCCGGGGGGAGCACCAGGGTGAGCAGGACGATTCCGGATGCAGCGATCCCGCCGACGACGGTCGCGGTGAGCGCCACGGGGTGGGCAACCGGTCCGTGAGCGTGATCGTCGTGATCGTCACCGTCGTGTTCGTCGTGGTCGCCGTGGTCGTGCCCGTGGTCCGCCTCGGCGCCGAGCGGGAGCGTGAAGCTGAGGGCCGCGCCGATGAGCAGGACCACCGACATCCCGACGGCGAACCACGACGACTCCGGATTGATGTACAGCCCGAGCCTGCCGGTGAACGCCAGGCCGAGCGTGACGACGGCGAGCACGGAGGCGAGCCCGACGCCGAGCCATCGGGTCGCGATCCATCGGGCGGTCATCCGGCCGGTCGGGGTGGTGTCCGCGCTAGGCAAGGAGATTCACCACCGTCCCGATCGCGAAGGCCGACAGGATCACGACCACCACGATCCCCGCCAGGGTGCGGGTCGTGAAGGTGGTGCGCATGAGGGCGAGCATCTTGATGTCCACGAGCGGGCCGACCAGGAGGAACGCCACGATCGAGCCGGGCGTGAAGGTCGACGCGAACGACAGGGCGAAGAAGGCATCCACGTTCGAGCAGATCGAGACCACCATCGCGAGCGCGACCATCGCCACGATCGAGAGCGCGGGATTCGACCCGATCGCCAGGAGCGCGTCGCGTGGGATGAGCACCTGTACGGCTCCGGCCAGCGCCGAACCGATCACGAGGGCGGGCATCACCGCGCGCAGCTCGACCACGAACTGGGCGATGCTCCGTCGTCCACGATTCCCCGGCTCGTGGACGACGAGGTCGCAGGTCTCGCGGAACCGGTCGGTAAGCAGCGCGTCGGGGTCGGGATGCCGGCTGTACAGCCAGCCGATGAGATTCGCGATCGCGTAGCCGCCGAGCAGGCGGGCGATCAGGATGCCGTCGCTGAAGCCGAACGCCTGATGCGTGGTGATGATCACGATCGGATTGACGATCGGCGCAGCGATCAGGAATGTGAGCGTCTCGGGCACCGTGAAGCCGCGCATCAGCAGACCGCGGGCGAACGGAACGTTGCCGCATTCGCAGACGGGAACGACCATCCCGAGAAGCGACAGCACCATGCGCCGAGCCCATGCCCGGCGCGGCATCCATCGTTCTATCACGCCGGGAGGCACCCACACCTGCACGGCGATCGAGAGCACGACTCCGAGCACGACGAACGGGAGCGACTCGATCAGGACGCTGATCGCGAGTGTCAGGCCGTCCTGTGCGCGCGTGGAGAGCGAGGCAGGGAAGACCGTCGGCGCGAAGGCGTCGATCAGGAACAGCGCAGCGATGACTGCGACGCCGATGCCCACCGCGACTGCTGCCGCAGCTCCCGAGACTCCCCGCCCGCCGGCAGCCGACCGGCCACCACGGGGACGTGAGTCGACGGGCGCCCTACTCGACGACACGCTCGCTCGCTCGGGCCCGCGCACAATCCGCACAGAGCCCGAAGATGTCGACGACGTGCTCGGCCTCGCTGAACCCGTGCTGTGCGGCGGTCTTGCGAGCCCACTGCTCGACATCCGTCGCTTCGATCTCCACGGTCAGCCCGCAGGAGCGGCAGATCAGGTGATGATGGTGGCCGGGAGACGTGCACGCGCGGTACAGGCTCTCGCCCTCGGGACTCTGCAGCGAGTCGGCCTCGCCCTGGGCGGCGAGACCGGCGAGCGCGCGGTACACGGTGGCCAGGCCGATGCCGGTGTTCTCCTCGCGCAGGGTGGCGTGCAGGCTCTGGGCGCTGACGAAGCCCGTCGCGTCGCCGAGGGCCTCGCGCACCCGATCGCGCTGCCACGTGTTGCGCTGGACCATGTGCCGGATTCTACCGATCGCCTCTGAGCGGGAGCCGGGTGAGGTCGCTCACGCCGACGCCGCGACCCGGTCGCGTCGGGCACCGATCACGCGGCACGCGACGTAGATGGCGAAGGAGATCGTCGTGATGAACGGGCTCACCGGGAGCGTCCCCATCACCGCGAGCAGGATGCCGCCCACCGCCGACACGAAGCCGAACGCGGCCGCGAGCATCGGCACGGCGATCGGTCCCGTCGCGATCCGCATCGCCGCGGCGGCGGGTGTCACCAGGAGGGCCATGACCAGAAGCGCTCCGATGATGTGGACGCTGACCGCGACGATCAACCCGAGGAGCAGCATGAACGTCAGCGATATCGCGGTCGTCGGCACGCCGCGAGCGGCCGCGGACTGCGGATCGAGGGAGTCGAAGCGCAGCGGTCGCCAAATCAGCAGCATCCCCAGCAGGACGAACGCGCTGATCGCGATCAGCCACCCGAGCTGGCCGGTCTGCACCGAAACGATCTGCCCGGTCAGAAGGCTGAACCGGTTGGCGCTGCGGCCGTCGTACAGAGACAGGAACAGGATGCCGAGACCCAGTCCGAACGGCATCAGCACGCCGATGATCGAGTTGCGATCGCGTGCCTTCGCCCCCAGCACCCCGATGATCGCGGCGGCGATCAGGGAGCCGACGATGGAGCCGGTCACGACGTCGAACCCCACCAGCAGCGCGAACGCGGCGCCGGCGAACGACAGCTCGCTGATGCCGTGCACCGCGAAGGCCATGTCCCGCTGCATGACGAAGACGCCGACGAGCCCGCCGACCAGTCCGAGGACTGCACCGGCGATGATCGAGTTCGACACGAGCAGCACGATCTCGCCGTAGTCGGCGATCCCGCCGAACATCGCGTCCCAGATGTCCGCCCAGTTCACTCGTGGCCCTCATGGTGATGGTGGTGGGATTCCTCGGCATCCGGGGCGCCGACCACGACGAGGCGGTCGCCGGCCCGCAGGACGAAGACGTGCGCCCCGTACAGATCGGTGAGCACATCCGAGCGGAGCACGTCGCCGGGCTTCCCGAGCGTGAAGCGGCCGTTCGCGATGTACAGGATGCGGTCGACCTTACCCAGCAGCGGGTTGATGTCGTGGGTCACCAGCAGCACCGCCGCGCCGTTCTTGCGGCGGTGCCCGTCGATCAGCCCGACGACCGCCTGCTGATTGGCGAGGTCGAGGCTCGTCAGCGGCTCGTCGCACAGGAGGAGGCGGGGATCGTCGGCGAGCGCCTGTCCGATGCGGAGGCGCTGCTGCTCGCCGCCGGAGAGCCTGCCCACCGGATCATCGGCGAACTCGCGCGCGCCGACTGCGTCGATCAGCCGATCGACGCGGGCGCGGTCGGCGCGGCGGGGGAACGGCAGCCCGAAGCGATGACCGTCGACGCCGAGGGTGACCAGGTCACGGCCGCGCAGGGCGGTGTCGCGGGGGAGCGGGCGCTGCTGCGGGATGTAGCCGATCCGCCGGTTGCCGCGGCCGCGCACCTCTTCGCCGAGCGCTTCGATGCGACCTGAGCTCAGTCGGTCGAGTCCGAGGATCGCTCGCAGCAGCGTGGTCTTGCCCGAACCGCTGGGACCGAGCACGGCGATCAACTCACCCGGCTGGACGGTCAGATCGAGCCCGCTCCACAGCTCCCGGTCGCCGCGGCGCAGCGCAGCACCGCGGATCTCGAGCGGAGGAGTCTCATCGACGTTCACTGGTCGAGCGCCCCTGCGAGAGCCGCGATGTTCGCCTGCATCCACGAGAGGTACGTCTGCTCGCCGGGAAGGGTCTCGGAGAACTCGACGACCGGGATCTGCTGGGTGTCCGCCTCGGAGACGACCTCGGCAGTCTCGGCACCGCCGGTCTGGGAGTTGACGATCACGACTCGCACGTCGCCGGACCTCAACAGCTTGAGCGATTCCAGGAGGGTCGAGGGGGCGACATCCTGCCCCTCCTCGACCGCCTCGCTGAAGGCGTCGGGCGTCACGTTCACCAAGCCCGCGGCATCGACGAGGTAGAGCGGAACCGGCTCGGTGACGAACACCTCGTCGCCCGCGTGCGCGGCCTTCAGATCGGCGAGCGAGTCCTGCAGCCCGGTGATGCCCTCGAGGAACGTGGCGAGGTTCGTGTCGATCGCCTCCGCATCGGCGGGACTCAGCTCCGAGAGCTCGGCCGCGATCTCCTCCGCCACTGCCCCCATCGTGCTCGGGTCGTACCAGACGTGCTCGTTGAAGCCCTCCATGTGTCCGTGATCATGGTCGTCGGTGGCGTGGTCGGCGCTCTCCCCGGACCACGCAGGCGAGAGCTCGGCCGCGGTGATGACCGGCGCTGTCGAGCCGCTGGCATCGATCAGGGCGTCGACGAACGCGTCGTATCCGCCGCCGTTCTCGATGATGAGCGCGGCTCGATCGACCGTGAGCTGATCCCGCACGCTCGGTTCGAACGAGTGCGGGTCCTGCGCGGCTGATGAGACGATCGCGGTCACATCGACGAGGTCGCCGCCGATCTCCTCGGCGATCTGCGCGTACACGTCTGTCGAGGCCCCCACGGCGATCCGATCGGATGCCGCAGCATCCGCCCCCGTCGACGCGCAGCCTGCGAGTGTCAGCGAGCCGACGAGAGCGAGCAGGCCGAGGGCGAGTGCAGAGCGGGGCATGACCCCACCCTAACGCTATTGATAATCGTTCTCAAACTGACGAGGTCAGTCGAGCAGCAGAGCGGGCTCCTCGAGCACCGAAGCGATGTCGGCGATGAACCGGGACACACCGTCGCCGTCCACGACCCGATGATCGAATGAGCCCGACACGGTGGTCACCCAGCGGGGCCGCACTTCGCCGTCGACCACCCAGGGCTTCTGCCGGATGGCGCCGAGCGCGACGATCCCGGCCTCACCCGGGTTGATGATCGGGGTTCCGGCATCGACGCCGAAGACGCCGATGTTCGTGATCGTGATCGTTCCCCCCTGCTGGTCGGCCGGTGTCGTCTTGCCCTCCCGCGCGGTGAGCGTCAGCCGCTCCAGTGCGCGTGCGAGTTCGCGGGTGTTGAGATCCTGCGCGTCCTTGATGTTCGGCACGAGCAGCCCGCGGGGCGTGGCGGCGGCGATACCGAGGTTCACGTAGTGACGCACGCGGATCTGCGCGCCCTCGTGGGTGTCGACCCAGGCGGCGTTGACCATCGGTGTGCGGCGAACCGCCCAGATCACGGCACGGGCCATGATCAGCAGCGGCGAGACCTTCACGTCGGCGAAGTCCGTCGAGGTCTTCAGCCGCTTGACGAGCTCCATGGTGCGCGATGCATCGACATCGACCCACACCGAGACGTGCGGGGCGGTGTACGCGCTGCTGGTCATCGCGCTGGCCGTCGCCTTGCGCACGCCGCGCACCGGGATGGATTCCTCGCGTCCCTCGACCACCTCTGGCACCGCGCGGGGGGGCGAGGCGGGAGCGGATGCGGCGGCATCCGGCGCGACGGGGAACGTCTCCTCGCGCACGGCGCCCCACTCCGGCGTCTCGATGTTGCGGAAGACGCTCGCCTGCGATGCCCGGCTCATGACGTCTTCGCGGGTCACCTCGCCGTCCGCGCCGCTGGGCACGACGTCGGTCAGGTCCACCCCGAGATCTCGGGCGAGCTTGCGGATCGGCGGCTTCGCGATCACACCGACGGATGCGGCCACCGGCCGCTCGGCCGGCTTGCGGCGCCGCGACTGCACATGACCCGCGCTGCCGTAGCCGACCAGGACGGAGCCACCGGCATCCGCTTCGGGCTCGTGCGGCTCCCCGTGCTCGCTCTGGCCCGCCGTCGCGGGGGGTGCCGACGCGTCGGCGCTCGCGATCGTGATGATCGCCGCACCCACGTTGACGGTGTCGCCTTCCGCGGCGAGCAGGTCGCCGACCACGCCGGCGAACGGCGACGGCAGCTCGACCAGCGACTTGGCGGTCTCGATCTCGACGAGCACGTCATTCACGGCGACCGCGTCGCCGGGTGCAACCCGCCACGACACGATCTCAGCCTCGGTGAGTCCCTCACCGACGTCTGGGAGGAGGAACGTCTGAGTGCTCATCCGGTGTCCTTTCTGGCGGCCTTCCGACCGCGAGACCGCACTGGAGCCCCGAGACAGCGGGGTGCACCCGAAGTCTCGACCACCTGTTGCAGTCTCGCGAAACGGAGGCGGCGGGTCATCAGTACGCCATCGTGCGGTCGACCGCCTCGAGGATGCGGTCGGCGTCGGGGAGGAAGGCTCCCTCGAGCTTGGCGGGCGGGAACGGCGCGTCGAAGCCCGACACGCGCAGCACCGGCGCCTCGAGCGCGTAGAACGCCTTCTCCATGACCGTCGCCGCGATCTCGGAGCCGAGGCTCGAGAACCCCGGGGCCTCCTGCGCGTAGACCATCCGCCCGGTCCGGCGGACCGAGTCGAGGATCGGCCCGTAGTCGACGGGGGAGAGGGATCGCAGATCGACGACCTCGCACGATGTCCCCTCCGACTCGGCGAGCGCGGCCGCCTGCAGCAGCGTCGCGACCATCGCACCGTGGCCGACCAGGGTGACATCGGTGCCGCGGCGCACGAGCCGGCTCGTATGCAGCGGAAGCGCTCGGGCGGACGAGTCCACCTCGCCCTTCTGCCAGTAGCGGCTCTTCGGCTCGAGGAAGATGACCGGGTCGGCCGACGCGATCGCGTCCTGGATCATCCAGTACGCGTCGTTCGGCGTCGAGGGGCTGACCACGCGCAGCCCCGGGGTATGCGTGAAGTACACCTCCGGGCTCTCCTGGTGGTGCTCCACGGCACCGATGTGTCCGCCGTAGGGAATGCGGATCACGACCGGCATGCTGATCGCGCCCTCGTGCCGGTTCGTGATCTTCGCGAGCTGGGAGGTGATCTGATCGAACGCCGGGAACACGAATCCGTCGAACTGGATCTCGCACACCGGCCGGAAGCCGCCCATCGCGAGCCCGATCGCGGTTCCCACGATCCCCGATTCGGCGAGCGGGGTGTCGAGCACGCGCTGCTCGCCGAACTCGGCCTGCAGGCCCTCGGTGACGCGGAAGACGCCGCCGAGCCGGCCGATGTCCTCACCCATGAGGAGCACTCGATCGTTCTCCGTCATCGCCCGCCGCAGCCCGGCGTTGAGCGCGCGACTGAACGGCATCGTCTCGATCGGCGAGGCTGCCTCCGTGGGAATGCCCGCAGTGGCCGTCTCCTCGGCCGGCTGGGGCGCGCCCGCGGTCGCCGAGCTCGTCGAAGCGTCGCCCGCTGCAATGCTCACGATGCGTCCTCCTCGAACGATGCCTCGTATGCGGCGAGCCACGCTCGCTGCCCGTCGATGAGCGGATGCGGCTCGCTGTACACATGGTCGAACATGAGGTCGGTGGGGATCGTGCCCAGCTCGACGGTGCGCACGCGGGCGTCGTCGGCCACGGCTGCGCCTTCGGCCGCGACCTCGGAGAAGAACGCATCGGACGCGCCCCGCGCCCGCAGGTACGCGGCCATCCGCGCGATCGGGTCGCGGCGCGCCCACGACTCCTCCTCCGCGGAGGTGCGGTACTTCGTCGGATCGTCGCTCGTGGTGTGCGCACCCATCCGGTAGGTCATCGCCTCGATCGCGCGGGGGCCTGCGCCGGATCGCGCCTCATCGAGCGCGACCCGCGTGACGGCGTAGCTGGCCAGGACATCGTTGCCGTCGATGGGGACGCTCGGGATGCCGTAGCCGGCCCCTCGGCGATGCAGCGGCGACCGCGACTGGGTGGCGACCGGCACAGAGATCGCCCACTGGTTGTTCTGCAGGAAGAAGACCTCGGGCGTGCGGTAGCTGGCCGCGAAGACCATCGCCTCGTGGACATCGCCCTGGCTCGAGGCACCGTCGCCGTAGTAGACGATCACGGCCTCATCCCGCTCGGGGTCTCCGGAGCCGGATCGCCCGTCGAAGACGAGACCCATCGCGAGGCCGGTCGCATGCAGCGTCTGCGAGCCGAGTACGAGCGTGTAGATATGGGTGTTGCCGTTCTTCGGGTCGTAGGGGTTCCACCCGCCGTGCGTGAGTCCGCGCATCACGCGGATGATGTCGACCGGATCGACGCCGCGGATCGTGCACACGACGTGCTCGCGGTAGGAGGGGAAGAGGTGGTCCTGCACGCGGGCGGCGCGCGCCGACCCGACCTGTGCAGCCTCCTGGCCGAAGCTCGGCGGCCAGAGCGCCAGCTGTCCCTGCCGCTGCAGGTTGGTGGCCTGCTGGTCGAACGCGCGGATCACGAACATGTCGCGATAGAAGCCCTCGAGGTCGGCATCCGTCAGCGAGTCGATGATCTCCAGATAGGGCTCGGCGGCGACGGTGGGCGCGAGCGTCCCGTCGGCCGCGAGCACGCGGACGAGTTCGGGCGCATCGCCCTGCACGACGTCTTCAGGCGTGGTCACCGTTCTACGCTAGCCCGCGCCCCGAATGGCCCTCTGGGAGGTCCTTCACAACGGATGCCGCGATCCGTAGGACCTTCTCGACAGAGTCCTCCTCGCCCACGCTGATCCGCAGACCGTCACCGGCGAAGGGCCGGACGATGAGTCCCGCCGCGTCGAACGCCTCCGCGAGGTCGAGCGTCTCGCGGCCCCCGGGCAGCCATACGAAGTTGCCCTGGGCGGCAGGCACGCGCCATCCGCTGCCGCGCAGCGCCGCGGCGAGTCGGTCTCTCCGGTCGGCGATCGTGCGCACACGCTCGAGGAGCGCGTCTTCGGCGTCGAGGCTCGCGAGCGCGGCCTCCTCCGCATGCGCCGTGACGGACAGCGGGATGCTGGTGCTCCGCGCCGCGTCCAGGATGCGCGGATGACCGATCGCGTAGCCGATGCGCAGACCAGCCAGACCGAACGCCTTCGAGAAGGTGCGGAGGACGACCACGTTCGCGCGGCCGTCCGCGCCCAGGACGCGCAACCCGTCGACCGACTCCGGGTCGGTGACGAACTCGGCATATGCCTCGTCGAGAATGATCAGCACGTTCGCGGGTACGGCATCGGCGAACGCGTCGAACTCGGCCTGGGTGACGATGGGTCCGGTGGGGTTGTTCGGGCTGCACACGATGATCGCGCGCGTGCGATCAGTGACGGCGGCCGCCATGGCCGGCAGGTCGTGGCGCGCGTCATCGGTCAGCGGAACCTGGACCGGAGTCGCCCCGGCGACGACGGCGAGCCAGGGATAGGCCTCGAACGAGCGCCACGCGAAGATGACCTCGTCGCCGGGACCCGACGTCGCCAGCACGAGCTGCGCGAGGATCGACACGCTTCCTGCTGCGATGTGCACGGAGCCGTCGTCGACACCGAACCGCTCCGCAAGGCGCGCCCGCAGTCGCCCGGCCGTCGCGTCAGGGTACCGGTTCAAAGAAGTCGCGGCCTGGACGGCCTCCAGCACGCCGGGCAGCGGATCGAACGGGTTCTCGTTGCTCGACAGCTTGAAGGCATCAGCACCCGCCTGCTTGCCCTGCTTGTACGGCGGGAGGGCGGCGATCTCGGGGCGGACGCGCACGGGGATCTCGGGGGCGTCGGTCACCCTGCGAGTCTAGGCACCGCGGCGCATCGCGGCATCCCGAGCCTGCGGACGAGTCGATCGTATGCACTGGCAGGGGCGCGTGGCAGACTGACGGACTATGGGTTTCCTCATCCGCGTCGTCGTCAATGCTTTCGCGATCTGGGTCGTCACACTGATCCCCGCACTGCAGGTGACGATCATCGCGTTCCCGCCGGGCGAGACGCTCCAGCTCGTGATCACCCTGCTGGTCGTGGCCGCGATCTTCGCCCTCGTGAACACGATCATCGGCACCGTGATCAAGATCCTGGCGTTCCCGATCTACATCCTCACGCTCGGCCTGATCGGGCTGATCATCAACGCGTTCCTGCTGTGGCTGACCGCGTGGATCACGAGCTTCTGGAGTTGGGGCCTGCGCGTCGAGGACTTCTGGTGGGGTGTCGTCGCGGCGATCATCATCTCGCTGATCAACTGGGTCTTCGGCATCATCCTCCGCCCGAAGTCGAAGGACTGATCGGACTCGACGGCGCTACCGCGGGTCGCGGCAGCGGCTCCGGTGCGACCCGCATCGCGCTGTACTCCGTGACGTCCACGGATGCAGCCCCGCGCAGTTCGTCGAAGACAGACTCGACCGCGGTCATGCGTGCGTCGCCGGATGCGTCAAGGACCTCCGCCGTCCGGGTGTAGCCCTCGATGCCGTGGACGGCCAGCGCGAGGTCGTGCAGACCCGGGCGTGGATCGGCCGTTCGCTCCGCCACGAAGCTGCCGGGCGCACCCACCGCACCCGCGTGCCCGCCTCCCGCCAGCGCCGCGACCGGGTCGTCGCTGTGTCTCAGCGCGATGCTCAGGGTTCCCGGACCCACATCGGCTTCCACCGGCGACCCGAACGTGACGAGCGTCCTGGTGTCGAAGCCGCCCTCGAGGGCGACGTGAGAGAGCACCATCCCACCCTGCGAGTGGCCGAAGGCGTGGACGACATCGCCCGTCTGTGCTCCCGCCTGCTCGAGTGCGGCAACCGTCGCGTCGTACGAAGCGGACCGTTCACCCGTGTAGAGCTGCACGTTGGAGCCCATGTCGAACGGCTCCCTGGTCTGGGGAAGGAGGGTCTCTGTGCCCGTGACGTAGACCGCGAACTGGTGCGAGCCGTCCTGCATCGTGTACCGCTCGACGCGGATGCGCGACTCGCCCCCGGTCGGGATGCGCGCCGCCGCCTCGGCGAGCGAAGTCGGCGCCGTCGTCGCGCCCCGCGCTGCGACGGGCGAGACGATCACCGCCGTCGTGCTGCCCCGCAGCCGGGACGTCGAGGCGACGGTGCCCGCCCCGGCCCCGCCGATAGCCCGCTGGATGGACCACGCAAGGGGAATGGCGAACGCATGCATCCCCGGAGCAAGCCACCAGAGCACGCCCGGCGCCTGTGCAGCGAGCCCGTTCGGCCACGACAGCCAGTGTGCGAGTGCTCCGACCGTGGCCTGCCCGTCCGCCTCCGGAAACTCTCGCCCGAGTGCGCCGAGTCGTGCGTCGATGCGCGCGACTGCGGCGCTGTCACCCGCCGAAGCGGCGGCGGCGCGCTCGGTTCGCAGTTCGACGATCTCGTAGACGGCCGCCGCCGAGCGCAGGGCTGCTGAGATGTCGACTGCCCCTTCGGCGACGGCGAGGATCCGCCGCCGCACCAGTTCGATCGCCGACGACACCTCGTACGCGGCGTCCGTCGCGGCGAACAGACGCAGACCCGCCGAGCCGACGAGCCCCGCGACGTCGGTCAGGTCCGACGCGAGCCCCGTGAACCCGTCGGCCGCGCGGCGCAGGGTCGCCGTGTCGACCGCGACCGCGCCTCCTCCGCGGATGTCGAGATCGTCGCTCACACGCCGTACCTCCAGACGTGCGCTTCGATGCGGGATCGCAGCCGGCCCACCTCGTCCCGAGCATCGTCCACGGCTCCGGAGAGCGTCGCGACGTCTCGTCGCCAGGCATCGGCATCTGCGTGGAACAGCTGTGCGGCATCCGTCCTCCAGTCCGTCGCGTCGGCGACGCACACCGCGCGCGTCGACAGGTCGGCGAGGCAGCCGACGGCTTCGCCGAGCTGTCGCTGCGCCGACTCGATTGCTTCGAGGGCCTGGCTGGCGATGTTCATTGACGCGATCGGCATGCGGGATACTCTCGACGACGCGGAGCCGGGTGCGAGCTGTCCGTCGCGGCACTGGGGAGAACCGTCATTCGAAGTGTGCTGTGCAGGAACTGCCCGACGGTCGCAGAATGGACGCATGACTGACAGCGCCGTGGAGCCTTTCCACGTCGTGTTCGTGTGCACCGGCAACATCTGCCGGTCGCCGATGGCTGATGTCGTGTTCCGCTGGTTCGCGGATGCCGCGGGCCTGGGTGATCGAGTCGCCTCGACGAGCGCCGGCACGGGTGACTGGCATGTCGGCGAGCGCGCCGACCAGCGCACCATCGACGCGCTCGACCGTCATGGCTATGACGGCAACCGACATCGCGCCCGGCAGTTCACCCACGGCGACTTCGCGCGCAACGATCTCGTGGTCGCGCTGGACCGCAGCCACGAGCGCATCCTGCGCGGGTGGGCAAGGAACGAGGCCGACGCCGACAAGATCGCGCTGCTCATGTCGTTCGATCAGCACGCGCGGACACTCGATGTTCCGGATCCGTACTACGCCGGTCCCGGAATGTTCGACGAGGTGCTCGTCATGATCGAGAGCGGCAGCCGCGCGCTGTTCCGCCAGCTCGAGCCGGCGATCCGCCCCGCGGTGGCACCGCGGGGCGGATCGAGGCGGGTCTGACTATCTGCCCACCCGCACCACGGTCGAGGCCGTCGCGGTGTTGCCTGCGGCGTCGGTCGCCCTGTACATGATCGTGTACACCGCGCCGGCCGCAGCGGTCACCGAGAACGTCGTATCGCTCAGGCGGGTGATCGATGCCTTCTTGTTCCCGGCCGCTGTGGCCGAGACGAGTTCCACGGTCACGTCACCGGACTCATCCGCGGCGTCGATCGTGACCGTCACGGTGCGGGCCTTGCCGTTGGGCGGGAAGATCGACGCCGGGTCGGCGGTCGCCGTGATCGTCGGCGGCGTCGTGTCGGGCAGGGTGAGGTCGAGCCCGATCACCACCGGGTCGTGATCGCTGGAGCGGTACGGGTCCGGGGCGAACAGCTCGGTGACCTGATCCGCCGACTTGAACTCGGTGTTGTAGTCCAGCAGCGGCGGCTCGTCGGCGTTGATCTTCCACGCCGACGCTCCGGTCACGTCTTCGAGGAGGTCGGTGCCCGCCAGGGCGTAGTCCAGGTATCCGAGGGCTCCGTCGAACACATATGAGTACGCGTTCTCGCCTTGGAACTTGAACTCCAGGTCGGTGTAGCCGGCCCCGGTCAGCACATCGATCGGGTCCTCCTTGTCGTAGGAGTTGAGGTCTCCGATGATGAGCTCGCGACCCGCGCCCTGACCGGTCGGATCACCGGCCAGCCACTCGACCATGGCTGTGGCCGCCTGCGTGCGCGTCACGTTGCAGTTGCCCGCGCCGTCACCCAGATCGGGGTCGCCCAGGGCGTTGCAGTCCGAGCCCTTCGACTTGAGGTGGTTGACGACGACGGTGACCGGCTCGCTGCCGCCGACCTCGGTGAAGGTCTGCGCGAGCGCCGGCCGATTGATGTCGAGGAAGCGCGGGTCGACGGCCGACGTGAGTGTCGCGAACGCTCCTTCGGGCTGCACCCTCGCGGGCTTGTAGATCAGCGCGGTCGTGATCGCGTCCGCCCCGATCACGCCGGTCTGGATGTGCGTGTAGGTGCCGGCGCCCATCTTCTCGTTCAGCGCCTCGACCAGTGCGGCGACCGCGGTGCCGTTGTTCTCGATCTCGATCAGTCCGACGACGTCGGCGTCGATCTGCGCGATCGCGTTGACGATCTTCGCTTCCTGGCGGTCGAACTCGGCCTGCGTGTTCGCTCCGCGGTCGTTCAGCGTCGTGAAGTAGTTCAGCACATTGAAGCTGGCGACGGTGACCGTGCCTCCGACCTCGGGTACCGCCGGCCGCGGGTTCGTGGACGTGTATTCGGCGGCGGCGGTGGGCTGCACGCTCCACCCGCCGAAGTGGTAGTCCATCACGCCGGTGATGCCCGTCAGCAGGTCGCCGCCGCGGAACGTGTTCGTCAGAGCGAACTCGGCGCCGTCCGGGTGGATCAGCGGATCAGGGTTCTGAACGCCGCGACCGTCGTCGAGCGTGATCCGCTCGATGGCGTTCTGAGCGAAAAGCGCCGTCGCCTCGGCCGAGCCGGGCTCGAAGACGGCCGTGGGCTGCATCTGGCGCGCGAGTCCGACCTCGACGCTTCCGAACCGTCCGAACTCGAAGTACTCGAGGATCGAGAGCGGCTGGGGGAACGTCACGGACGTGCTCTCGAGCGACTCGCGGGTCGCTTCGGTGGCGGGCAGCGTCACGGCGATGGGGGTCGGCAGAGCCGCCCCGGTCGCGCAGACCTCGACTCCGCCGACCGTGATCTCGGTGAGCGATCCGCCGGCCGAGGCGAACTCGCTCACCGTCCCGGCGACGTTCACCACGTCCCCGACAGAGACGTCGGTCGCCGCGCCGGGTGCGTAGACGAAGACGCCGTCGGACGTCGCGGGGTCCGCGTCACCGGCATCCTGCAGGTAGTAGCCGCTGAGTCCGCCGGCCGACTGGAAGTCGCCGACGACGACACCCTCGACCCGCACGACCTGCCCCGCGACGGGAGATGCGGCGCCGGAGCCCTGGACGGACGCGATCGAGACGACCTCCGCGTCGCAGTCCGCGTCACCCGGCTGCGGACCCGGGTCGATCCAGGGCGTGTTCACCGCACCGGGCGTGTTGAGCGCTTCACCCTGGACGAGCGTCCCCGTGAAGTTCGGGATGCCGGCGAGGTCGAAGTCGTTGCGCACCCAGTCGCCGGTGGTGTCGGTGTCGGTGCCGTCGGGGATGCGCGACGCGCCCCCGGGGGCGAACGGCTGCCCGTCGTAGGAGACGCCGAGGCTCACCCCGCCATACGTCAGATCCCCAGCCGTGCCGTCGGTCACGGCGACCGCATCGACGATCGTGAGCCCGGCGGAGGCGTCGATGACGCCGTCGGTGTCCGCATCGAGGTCGGCGTTCAGCGCCGGGACGGTTCCCGTGACCAGCAGCAGGCTGAGGGTTCCGTTCTCCAGCGCATTGGCGGCGAGGCTCACGAGTGAGCGTCCCGAAGCGTCGGGCGCCGGGAACGCGATGACCTCGTCGACCACGCCGGCGGGCGACCGGTCGCCGGTCGCCGTCGCATCGCCTTCGATCTCGAGCACTCGATATGCCGACAGATCGGTCCCCGGGGGCGCCAGCAGCTCGACGTACTCCACGTCGGTGCCGGCGGTGCTCGCCGAGAACTCGTTGATGACGACCCCGCCCGGCGCGGCGAGCGCGGGTGCGGTCACTCCGGTCAGGGCGAGGGCGGCGATGGCGGTGGATGCCGAGACGACACTGAGACGGCGCACGAAAGACTCCGATCGAGGGGGGGACATCGGACTGCACCACCAACCTATGCGCGGGGCCGGACAGCCGGAACCCCCTTGTGGTGAAGCGGTGGTTACGGGTATCTGTCGGGGCCGCTGGAGTGCCCCTCAGTAAGATGAAGTCCCGTGACCTCCCTTCCTCCCCAGCCTCTGAGCCCCCTCGATGGCCGCTACTTCGCCGTCGTCGGTCCACTCGCCGACTACCTCTCCGAGGCTGGCCTGAACCGTGCCCGGGTGGAGGTCGAGGTGGAGTGGCTCGTCGCGCTCACCGACCGGTCGCTGTTCGGGTCGTCGCCGCTCGCCGAGGCTCACAAGGAGAGCCTGCGCGGGCTGTATCGCGATTTCGGCCAGGCCGAGATCGACTGGCTGGCAGCGAAGGAGGCCGTCACCCGGCACGACGTCAAGGCAGTCGAGTATCTCGTGCGCGACCGGCTGTCCGAGCTCGGTCTGGATCCGGTCGCCGAGCTCACGCATTTCGCCTGCACGAGCGAGGACATCAACTCCGCGGCATACGCCCTCACCGTCCAGCGCGCGATCTCGACGGTCTGGCTGCCGAAGCTCCGCGGCGTCATCGGGTCCCTGCGCGAGCTGGCCGACCAGCACCGGGACGCCGCGATGCTCTCGCGGACGCACGGCCAGCCCGCGACGCCGACGACGATGGGCAAGGAGCTCGCCGTGTTCGTCTGGCGCCTGGAGCGTGTCGCTGCTCAGATCGAGTCCTCCGACTACCTTGCGAAGTTCTCCGGCGCGACCGGCACATGGTCCGCTCATCTCGCTGCTGAACCCGACGTCGACTGGCCGGCGCTTTCGCGGTCGTTCATCGAGGGACTCGGCATCGGGTTCAACGTCTTGACCACGCAGATCGAATCGCACGACTGGCAGGTCGAGCTCTACGACCGGGTGCGTCACGCCGGCGGCATCCTGCACAATCTCGCGACCGACGTGTGGACGTACATCTCCCTCGGGTACTTCGCCCAGATCCCCGTCGCAGGCGCGACCGGCTCGTCGACGATGCCGCACAAGATCAACCCGATCCGCTTCGAGAACGCCGAAGCCAACCTCGAGATCTCGGGTGGACTGCTCACGACGCTGGCCTCGACCCTGGTGACCTCACGTCTGCAGCGAGACCTCACCGACTCCACGACCCAGCGCAACATCGGCGTCGCGCTCGGGCACTCGCTGCTCGCGCTCGACAACCTCCAGCGCGGGCTCGGCGAGATCTCCCTCGCCCAGGCGGTGCTGGATGCCGACCTCGACGCGAACTGGGAGGTGCTCGCCGAGGCGATCCAGACCGTCGTGCGCGCGGAGATCGCCGCCGGACGATCGCAGATCACCGATCCGTACGCACTTCTGAAGGACCTCACCCGCGGCAGGCGGGTCGGCGGTGCCCAGCTCGCGGAGTTCGTCGAGGGACTCGACATCGGGGATGCCGCGAAGCAGCGACTGCTCGCCCTCACCCCTGCGACCTACACCGGCCTCGCGTCGCGGCTCGTCGACGAGCTCTAGCCCTCTCCCCGGTCGTTGAGCGAGGGAGCGTAGCGACCGAGACGAAACACCCCAGCCCGAGCCGCAATCAGGCCTTCGGCTCGCCGGATGCCGATGCATCCGGCGCCGTGCCGTCGGCGTTCTCGTCGGGCAGCAGGACCGGCCGGTCGATCTGCTTTTTGACCTGTGCCGGGTCGACCGCCAGCAGCAGGAGCGCGACGACGACGAGCACGACGATGAAGGTGACGCCTGCGATGATCAGCGCGAGCGTGAGCGCCGCCGGAGCCTGCTCGGGACTGCGCTGCTGGAAGAAGCCCACCGACACGAGGGTGACGACACCCGCGAAGAGCGCGGCTCCGAACGCGAGCCCGAGCAGCTGAATCGGCTTCATCAGGTCGCGGCGGGTCGGCTTGTCGTCGGTCATGCCTTGCCCCTCTCGTCGTTCGCGGCTTGGCGTGGTCCGTCGCCCGGGTGCTCCGCGGCAGCTTGGTCGCCGGATGCATCGGCTGTGGCCGGGAGGCGCTTGCGCGGCGAGAATCCCGCGATCCCGAGATACACCGCGATGATCGCCGCGTACGCGCCGAAGACGCCGACGCCGATGATGATGCCGGTGAGCGTGAAGGTCGCGTTCGCGTCCTCGATCGTGTACTGCAGTGCGTACCGGGTCGGCACCAGGAGCAGGCCCAGACCCAGCGCGATCGTCAGGATGCCGACCGTCAGGGCATCGCGCGACGCGGAGCGCGCGGCATCCGTCTTGGGCAGCCCGCGCGTCGCCCGCAGTCCGCGGGCACCGGTGATCGTCTCGACGAGCCCGGCCAGCAGGGCCCAGCCGATCACGATGACGAAGAACATCGGGACGGTGCGCAGCTGCGCCACGCCGGCCAGCAGTCCGGCGATCACGAAGAGCGAGCCGAGGCCGACGGTGGACCAGCGGGTGTCGACGGTGTACACGAGCCATCCGGCCGCGAGCAGGACGAAGCCGGTCGCCAGAGCGAACCCGCTGAAGATCGAGAGTCCGATCGCCGCCGAGTGATCGGGTGAGAACGTCACCATCACGGCCGCGATCGCCGCGAACGCCGCACGTGCGATCTGCACATGACGCAGTTCGAAGCTGCGGGTGGCGGGGGCTTTTGTCACGACGATTCCTGGCGCGGTGCGGTCCTGGGATTCACAGGCGGGACCTCCAGTCTAGTTGCCGGCGCCGGGTCGCCTCGCGGGTCACCCGGCCGTCGAGACGGTGCCGTCGACGGTGATGTCGGCGCGAGATCTCGTCCCGTCGTGCGCGAAGAATTCCGTCTCCTCGAGCATCCATCGCTCCCACAGCGGCCGATGCCTCTCGCCGTCCCGCTCGATGCCGCGGCGCAGCCGTTCGTGCGCGGGCGCGTCGACCCAGACGCGGACGGCGAGGCGATCGGCGATCTCCCGGCGCGTGCAGGTGACTCCTTCGAGGACGACGAACGGATGCGGCGCCACCCGCTTCCAGCCTGCGAGCGCGTCGCCGAACTCGTCGCCCTCCCAGTCGCGCACCTGGTAACGGGCCGTCCGGCCGGTGAGCAGCGGCGTGAGGACCTGCGTCTCGAACCTCGGCCACCATCCGGCGAAGTCGACCCACGAGACGAAGTCGTCGATCTCGATGAGGGGCGCTTCGAGCGCCTCGGCCACCGGCCGGGCGATCGTCGACTTGCCGGACCCGGACGGTCCGTCGATCCCGATCAGGCGCACACCTTCGATCCGACTCGCGCGCGCGGCATCCGCGATCGCTGCGACGACGTCAGGCTGGTCCACCGTCTCATCGTGCCAGGCCGGCCGCCCCTCCTCGCCGATCCACGCTCTGCGCGCCCCGACCCGGCCGGGGCTATCATCACGCCGTGGCATTCACCGGATTCGATCCCGACGCACTCGCCTTCTACGCGGAGCTGCGGGAGAGCAACTCCAAGGAGTGGTGGACGGCGAATCGCGCGCGCTACGACCAGCACGTCACGGGTCCCTTCGAAGATCTCGCGGGCGAGCTGACCGGCGAGTTCGGTGAGATGAAGGTGTTCCGTCCGTACCGCGACGTGCGGTTCAGTGCGGACAAGTCACCGTACAAACTCCACATCGGCATGGTCACCCGTGCGCGGCCGGCGCACTACATCCAGCTCTCCGACGAGGGTCTCGTGACCGGCGGCGGGGCGTACGACGTGCCGACGGCCGCTCTGGCGAGGTTCCGCGAGATCGTCGACGACCCCACCTCCGGAGCCCGGCTCGAGCGCCTGCTCGCGGACCTCGATCGCCGGGGCTTCGCTCCGATGACCGGCGATGCGCTCCGGACCGCACCGCGCGGCTACCGCCCAGATCATCCCCGCATCGAGCTGCTGCGTCTGCGACGCCTGGCAGTGGGCCGGGATGACGAGCCCGCGCCGTGGATGTGGAGTCCCGACGCCCTCGAGATGATCCGCGAGCGCTGGCGGGCGGTGTCCCTGTGGTGCGACTGGCTGACCGACGCCGTGGGCGGGGAGCTGTCCGAAGCGACCCGCTAAAGCCCGACTGCCATGTCGGTGAAGCGCGAGAAGTGACCCTGGAACGCGACGGTGATCGTGTCGGTCGGCCCGTTGCGATGCTTCGCGACGATGAGGTCGGCCTCGCCGGCACGCGGACTGTCCTTCTCATAGGCGGACTCACGGTGCAGCAGCACCACCATGTCGGCATCCTGCTCGATCGAGCCCGACTCGCGCAGGTCGGAGAGCGCCGGCTTCTTGTCGGCGCGCTGCTCGGGGCCGCGGTTCAGCTGCGACAGCGCGATGACCGGCACCTGCAGCTCCTTCGCGAGCAGCTTGAGCGCGCGGGAGAACTCGCTCACCTCCTGCTGTCGCGACTCGACGCGCTTGCCGCTGGTCATGAGCTGCAGGTAGTCGATGATGACCATCTTCAGGCCCTGGCGCTGCTTGAGGCGACGGCACTTCGCCCGGATCTCGACGAGCGTCATGTTCGGGCTGTCGTCGATGAACAGCGGGGCATCGTTGATGCGGCCGCGGGTGGAGGCGATCGTGGTCCAGTCGCGGGAGTCGAGCGTTCCCTTTCGCATGTTCTGCAGCGGCACCGCGCCCTCGGCGCTCATCAGCCGCATCGCGATCTCGCTTCGCCCCATCTCGAGGGAGAACAGGATGGTCGGGAAGTCGTGCTTGATCGCCGCCGAGCGTGCGAAGTCCAGCGCCAGTGTCGATTTACCCATCGCGGGGCGGGCGGCGATGATGATCATCTGCCCGGGGTGCAGCCCGTTGGTGAGCTGGTCGAGACCCGAGAAGCCGGTCGGGATGCCGGTCATCTGACCGTCGCGGCCTCGCGCAGCCTCGATCTCATCGACCGCTGCGCTGACGGCGACCTCGAGGGGCACGTAGTCTTCGGCGGCGTCCGCACCGGTGACGCCGTAGATCTCCGCCTGCGCGTTGTTGACCAGGTCGAGCGCTTCGCCCTGACCGGAGTAGCCCATCTGCACGATGCGCGTTCCGGCGTCGACGAGTCGGCGCAGCAGCGCTCGCTCCGAGACGATCGATGCGTAGTACCCGGCGTTGGCCGCGGTCGGCACGATCGAGGTGAGCGTGTGCAGATAGTCGGCGCCGCCGGCGCGCTGCAGCTCTCCGGACTTGATGAGCTCGTCGGTCACCGCGACGACGTCGGTCGGCTCGCCGTGCGAGTAGAGGGTCAGGATCGCTTCGAAGATCAGCTCGTGCTTCGGGACGTAGAAGTCGACGCCACGGAGCGTCTCGATCACATCGGCCACTGCATCCTTCGACAGCAGCATGCCGCCCAGCGCGCTCTGCTCCGCGAGAAGGTCGTGCGGGGGCGTTCGCTCGTGCTCCCGACGCTGCCCCCCAAGGCGTTCGTCCGAGATGTCGGCGATCGACATATGCACTTCCTTCACATCATCCGGCCACGACAAAGCAGGGTTCACCCGGGACCGCGGCGCGCGCGAACGCACTCCAGCAGGACGAGACCGGATGCCGCAGCATCCCCTCGTCCCGCTTTCAGCAGAACACGAACCCCCGACAACGTCTGCGTCGACGTGCCGTGCGCCAATCCCCCGTGGGCCGAACCCCACGCTAGAGACGGGTTCAGCGACTTGCAACAACGGTTGTGGATAAGTCTGTGGACAAGCTGCGCGAAACGCCGAGAAGCCTGTGCACAACGTCTGTGGAAAAGTCCGGAGAGCGATTGGATGTGGTTCGATTTCTCGCTTCTGATCTGGCATTCTTCAAGACGCTGATTGTGAGTTGAGATGTGCTTGAAGTCCCGCTTGAAGGTTGCCTCTGATAGGCGTCGCCCTGTGCACAAACTCAGGTGACGATGAGGCGATCTGCGCAACAGGGACTGGACACGGTGAACAGTGTGGGCTAGCGTCGTGGCTCCAGGCACCCCTTACGATCTGTTTTCACTCGAAGACGGATTGACGTCAGTCGTCAACAGGAGGTGAAACGTGGACACCGCAGACTCGCAGCACTTGTCGAGGATCTCCAAGATGCTGCTCGCAGGCGCCGGTGTGGCGTTCGCCTGGATGATCCTTTCGCTCAGCCTGGGTCTCAGCGGCTCATCCGCGAGCGCGGCGGATGGCAACGGGCTGCTCGACACCGTCGGCTCGACCGTCGAAGGAACCGCCTCTGCCGCCACCGGCGTCGTCGCGGATACCGCGGCCGCGGTCGGCGAGACGGCGGCCCCGGTCGTCGAGAGCGTCGCCCCCGCCATCGCACCCGCCACGGATTCACAGCCCGTCGCGCCAGTCGTCGACGTCGTGCAGTCGACCGTCGCGAGCGTCACCGAGCTGCCGGCGGACGGCGTCGTCGCGCCGATCGCAGACGTTGCGCTGGGCGTCGTCGCCGAAGTTCCCGTCGTCGGGGATGCGGTCTCCGCGCTCGGTGGCGACACCGCGGTCTCGGCCGTCGGCACGAGCGTCGACGGCCTGCTGACCGGCACCGCGACCGCAGTGGGCGGCACGGTCTCCGACGTGATCGGCGCCGCCGAGGGAATCGTCTCCGATCCCGCTGTGCCGCCGCTCCCGGGCCTCGACGGCGTCGCGGGCGTTCCTGCCGCGATCCCCGGTTCCGGCGCCGCAGCCGACGCGCTGGGCGTCCTGGTGCGTGCCGCCTATCTCTCAGGCGTGGTCGCCTGGGAGGCTTTCTCTTCGGAATCGTCCACCCTCCTGTCCTTCTCCGACGGCTCCTTCGTCAGCGGATCCGCAGTCGGTGGAATCCTTGCTCTTCTCCGCTCTGTCATGCAGGCGGACTCCGTTCTGATGGGACCCGGTGGTGCGGGTCCCGGCGCGTGGGTGCTGGTCGCCCTCGGGTTCGTCGTCGCATACCGTGCCTGGATGCGCCGCAGCGGACTCGAGAACGACGTGGCGCCGCCCGCGCCCGTGCTTGCCACCGACGTCTCTCCCGACTGACCGAGACCCTGCCGTCCTTCGTCGACGGCTGAGCGTCCACGCGCATTCGCGCATCCATCAGTCAGCACATCTCAAGGAGAGATCATGCACACCATCATCAAGCGCGCCCTCGTGGGCACGCTCCTCGCCGGCGGCATAACGCTGTTCGGCGCGACGGTCGCGAACGCGGCCGAGACAACGGGCGAGGACGGGCTGCTGTCCGGCAACCAAGCCCTCGTCGATGTGACCGCCCCGGTCAGCATCGTCGGCAACGCGGTATCGGTCATCGGTGACAGCACAGTCGTCGACAGCGGACAGGCGGCGAGCCCAGCATCCGCGCCGGCCGAATCGGCCCCGCCGGCCGAGTCGCCCATCACCAGCGGGGAGTACGGCATCGCGTCCGGCAACCAGGCTCTGGTGAGCGTCGCCGTGCCCGTCACGGTGACCGACAATGCGGTCTCCGTGATCGGGGACAGCACTGTCGTGAACACCGCGCCCGCGGCAGCGCCAGTCGCCACCACCACGACGGCCGAGCCCACCGAGGGACCCGTCACGAGCGGGGAGGACGGGATCCTCAGCGGAAACCAGCTGATCGCCTCCGTCACCGCTCCGATCACGGTCTCGGGCAACGCGGTCTCCGTCATCGGCGACAGCACCGTCATCGGCGGCAGCCACGGCACCACCACCGGCAACGGCGGCGGAACCTGGGTCGCACCGACCACCTCAGGTGAAGACGGGATCCTCAGCGGAAACCAGCTCATCCCGGTGATCAACGCCCCCGTGAACGTCACGGGCAACGCGGTCTCCGTCATCGGCGACAGCACCGTCATCGGCGGCAGCCACGGCACCACCACCGGCAACGGCGGCGGAACCTGGGTCGCACCGACCACCTCAGGTGAAGACGGGATCCTCAGCGGAAACCAGCTCATCCCCGTGATCAACGCCCCGATCACGATCGGCGGCAACGCCGTGTCCGTGATCGGCGACAGCACGGTCGTGACGCCGGGTGCTCCCGGAACACCGGGTACGCCGGGCACCCCGGGAACCCCCGGAACCCCCGGAACCCCCGGAACCCCCGGAACCCCGGGAACGACCGGAACCACCGGTGAGACCGCCGACGCGATCGGCTCGATCGCATCGGCCGGCTCGACTCAGCTCGCCGCAACAGGGGGGACAAGCGGACTCGCCGCGCTTCTGATGGGTCTCGTGCTCATCGTCGCCGGCGGTGCCGCGGTCGTGCGGCGGCGGGTCGCGTAGCGCGGCGGCGGGTCGAGCGCCTGGCTCGATCCGCCCCGCGGCGCGAACCGCAAAAGGCGGATGCCGCAGACCTGACCCTCTGAGAGGGCCGGGCTGCGGCATCCGTGCGCCGTCGGAGACCTGCGGCAGATCCTTCGACGAGGTCGGGGATCGAGCGCCGCGGTGACCGAACTGCGGCTACTTGGCGGCGACCACCACGATCGTGATCACGGCGGTGAGGTCGTCGCGCAGGCGGATCGTCGCCTCGTGCTCGCCCACGGCCTTGATCGGCGACGTGATGTGGATCTTGCGCTTGTCGAGATCGCCCAGGCCTGCGGCCTTGACGGCGTCAGCGACATCGCCGGTCTTGACCGAGCCGAACAGGCGCCCTTCGGCGCCCGCCTTGACGGTGAGCTTGACCTTGTTGGACTCGAGGGCGTCCTTGAGCGCGACGGCCTCTTCGTGGTCGTGGATCACGCGGGCTTCGCGGCCGGCGCGGATCGACGCGACCTGCTTCTCGCCACCGCGGCTCCACGCCACTGCGTATCCCTGGGGGATCAGGTAGTTGCGGGCGTACCCGTTCTTGACCTCGACCACGTCGCCGGCGCTTCCGAGCCCGGCGACCTCGTTCGTGAGAATGAGCTTCGACATATCCCGTCCCTACCTGCCGGCGCCGGCGTAGGGCAGGAGTGCCATCTCGCGCGCGTTCTTGATGGCGCGGGCGATGAGGCGCTGCTCCTGCACGGAGACACCGGTGATACGACGGGCGCGGATCTTCCCGCGCTCCGAGATGAACTTGCGCAGCGTGGCGACGTCCTTGTAGTCGATCACGCCGACGCGGGTCGGCTTCGCGGGAGCGGCGTTCTTCGCGCCCTTCCGCGGCTTGCGGCGGTCGCCGCTTGACTTTCCAGCCATGGTTGTTCCTTTACTTGAAGATTGATGAACGGATGCCTCGCGCTGAGGCGTCTGCGATCGTCTGGGTCTCGATGCGGCGCGCGGACGCGCCTACTCGACCACCGGGTGCCTAGAACGGCGTGTCGTCGCCGTAGGCGCCGGGGGCGGCCCACGAGTCGCCGCTGCCGCTGCTCGAACCGCCGGCCGCCGGAGCGGACTGCGTGCCGGGCGTCGACCACGGCTCGTCCGAGACCTGGCCGCGGGACTGCCCGCCGCCGGCCGCGCGCGTCACCTGTGCGGTGGCGTAGCGGAGCGAGGGGCCGATCTCGTCGACCTCGAGCTCGATCGCGGTGCGCTTCTCGCCCTCACGGGTCTCGTAGGAGCGCTGCTTGAGACGACCGGTCGCGATGACGCGGGAGCCCTTGGTCAGCGACCCTGCGACGTGCTCGGCGAACTCGCGCCACACGCTCGCGCGGAGGAACAGCGCTTCGCCGTCCTTCCACTCGTTGGCCTGACGGTCGAAGTTGCGCGGCGTCGACGCGATCGTGAAGTTCGCGACGGGGAGTCCGTTCTGCGTGTAGCGCAGTTCGGGATCAGCCGTGAGGTTTCCCACGACGGTGATGATCGTCTCGCCGGCCATCGTCGCTACGCGTCCTGCTTGACGGGCTTGGCGGGGCGGGCTGCCTTGCGGGCTGCCTTCTCCTCGGCGCGCACGCGCTCGGACTCGATCAGGGCGATCGCTTCCTCGGCGCGCAGGACCTTGGTGCGCATGACGGTCTCGCTGAGCTTCAGCTGACGGTCGAGCTCCTGAGTCGCTGCGCTGGTCGCGGTGAAGGCGACGACGGCGTAGATGCCCTCGTTCTTCTTCTGGATCTCGTACGCAAGACGGCGCTTGCCCCAGATGTCGACCTTGTCGATCGAGCCACCGTCGTTCGTGATGACCTTCAAGAACTTGTCGAGGTTCGGAGCGACCTGTCGCTCATCGATCTCGGGGCTCAGAATGACCATGAGTTCGTACTGGTGCGTCACTAACCCACCTCCTTCGGACTAGAACGGCCGCCGAGCATCTCTCGACAGCAGGAGGGTGTGTGCACGTCGCCCGGCGTGCGCACGCAGGGGTGCGGTCCGGACAACCCTCCTATGCTACCGGATGCCGCGCCTGAGCCCGAATCCGGGCCGGATGGGCTTCATGAGAGGAAGGCGTCCAGCCATGCCCGGTCGGCATCCCGGGCGGGCGGGGCGAGGGGGTACGCCGCAGGCGTGGCCGAGAACGAGATCGGATGCCGCACCCCCGGCATCCGCTCACCATCGGCGCCCGCCGACACGACCGGATCGAGCCCGAGCTCGTCGGCCCACGCGAATGCCTCGCCGACGTCGAGGATCGGCGCGCACGGGACACCGGCCGCGGTGAGCAGGTCGTACCAGTCGCGGGCTGAGCGGGCGGCCAGTGCGGCTTCGAGCGCGGGTCGCAGTTCCTCGCGGTTCGCGGCGCGCGCACGCGAGGTCGCGTAGCGGTGGTCGGCTGCCAGGGCGGGCGCGGCGAGCGCGTTGCACAGCCGTGCGAACTGCCCGTCGTTGCCGACCGCGATCACGAGCTCGCCCTCCCCGGTGCGAAACGGTCCGTACGGGAAGATGCTGGGGTGATCGTTGCCCAGTCGCTGCGGGACGACGCCGGCGAGCGCATACGCTCCGGACTGGTTGACGAGGGCCGACAGCGCGGAGGACAGGAGATTGACCTCGATCCGCTGGCCCTCGCCGGTCGCCTCGCGGTGGCGCAGTGCGGCCAGGATGCCGACCGCGGCGTGCAGTCCCGTCACGACGTCGACGATCGCGACTCCGGCCTTGGTGGGCTCGCCGTCGCGCGGACCGGTGACGCTCATGAGCCCGGAGAGCGCCTGGGCGAGCACGTCGTAGCCGGGCAGGTCCGAGCCCGGCCCCCACCCGCTGATCGAGGCGTAGACCACACCCGGGTTGTGCGCCTTCACGCTCGCGTAGTCGAGTCCGAAGTGCGCGGTCCCGCCCGGCTTGAAGTTCTCGATCATCACGTCTGCCCGGCCGGCGAGCCGCTGAGCGGTCGCCCGGCCCGCGGCGTCGTGCAGATCGAGGGTCACCGCGCGCTTGTTGCGGTTCACCGACAGGTAGTAGGTCGCCTCGTCGCCATGCGCTCCGGCGCGGGTGGGCGGCATCCAATGGCGGGTCTCGTCGCCGGCGGGTCCTTCGACTTTGACGACCGTCGCGCCGAGGTCGCCGAGCAGCATGGTGCAGTACGGCCCGGCGAGCACGCGCGAGAAGTCCGCGACGATCAGCCCGGCGAGCGGGCCTGCGGCCGCGGCATTCGTCACCGGAATGCCCCGATGCCGGTGAGGTGCTCTCCGAGGATCAGGGTGTGCACCTCGTCGGTGCCCTCGTAGGTGCGCACGGACTCCAGGTTCGCGGCATGGCGGATGGGGGAGTGCTCGATCAGCACGCCGT
Source organism: Microbacterium sp. cf046 (assembly GCF_900114345.1). Lineage (GTDB taxonomy): Bacteria > Actinomycetota > Actinomycetes > Actinomycetales > Microbacteriaceae > Microbacterium. The sequence continues at coordinate 189,149 of NZ_FOZJ01000001.1, forward strand.
TGCCGCCGAGGATCGTGCGGGCCTCTCGGGCGATCGCGATCGCCTCCCGCACGTTGTTCAGCTTGCCGAGCGAGATCTGCACCGGGGTGAGCCGGCCGGCGTCCTTCAGGCGGCCGAGGTGCAGGGCCAGCAGTGCGCCCTTCTGCAGCTCCACGACCATGTCGACGAGCTTCTGCTGCGTCAGCTGGAATCCGGCGATCGGTCGGCCGAACTGCTCCCGCTCGAGGGCGTATCGCAGTGCGGCCTCGTAGCTGTCGCGCCCGGCGCCCAGCGCTCCCCACACGATGCCGTAGCGGGCTTCGTTCAGCGCCGAGAACGGCCCGCGCAGACCGCGTGCGCCGGGAAGCAGAGCGGATTCGGGCAGCCTGACGTCGTCGAAGTGCAGCTCCGCCTGGATCGACGCGCGCATCGACAGCTTGGGCTCGAGCACGGAGACATGGAAGCCGGGCGCGTCGGTCGGCACGATGAACCCGCGGACCCCGTCGTCGGTCTGCGCCCACACCACGGCGAGCGCCGCGATCGATGCGAGGCCGATCCAGCGCTTGGATCCGGTCAGCACCCAATCCGACCCGTCCCGCCGCGCGAAGGTCTTCATGCTCGACGGGTCGGAGCCTGCGGTCGGCTCGGTCAACCCGAAGCTGCCGATCGCCTCGCCGCACGCCATGCGCGGCAGCCATTCCTGCTTCTGCTCTTCGCTGCCCCAGCGGTGGATCGAACCCATCGCGAGCGACCCCTGCACCGACACGAAGGTGCGCAGCCCTGAGTCGCCGGCCTCCAGTTCGAGCGCCGCCAGCCCGTATTCGACGGCGCTGCGACCGGGGCATCCGTACCCCTCGAGGTTCATGCCCAGCACGCCCAGCTCGCCGAATGCGGGCGCGAGCTCGGCGGGGAAGTGCGCGCGGTCGAACCAGTCGGCGATGTTCGGGCGGATCTCGGCGTCGACGAACGAGCGCACCCGGTCGCGGACGGCCAGTTCGCCGGCGCTCAGCAGCGCATCGATCGCGAGGACGTCGGATGCCGTCCGCAGCGCCCCGATCTCACGTCGGTCGTTCGTCATGACGCCTCCTCCTCGAGCCCCTCCTATCGTGCCGTCTCCGGCCGCGGCGCGGGGAATCCGCTGGGAGATTGCGACGGTTCGGGCGGTCGCGCCGCGATGTCAGGGCGATCCGTGCCGGATCCTCGACGCCTTCGCGCACGTCCTGCCGGACCGGCCCGGAGTACCGTGTGAGCATGCGGTCGGGACTCGGCGGACTCACGTGAGCGCGGTCCCGTTCGATCCTCGTCCGCTCGTCGAGCCGGTGGACCGCAACGCGGTGCGCGAGTACACCCGCCGGCTGCGTCAGAGCGGGGCGGTCGGCTCCGTCTTCAGCTCGGGAGCCCGCACCGTGGCGATCATCATGGGCGCCGCGTTCTTCATCGTGTTCGGCTCCGTGTTCATCACGGTGGCCGCGTCCATCCTGAGCGCCCTGGCATCGATCGGGTCGGGCGACATCGGCGGCCCGCTGATCATCAGCGCGATCGGAGCCGTCCTGCCGATCCTGGTGGTCGGCGGTGCGATGGCGGCCATCGTGATCGCGGTGGTGCGCGGTGGCCTCGGCGGCCAGGAGCGCTGGTATCGGCTGAGCAGATTCGCGGCGGCGAACGGCATGACCTTCCTCCCATCGCTGCCCGCGCCCGCACTGCCGGGCATGATCTTCAACGTCGGCGGCGCGCGGTCCTCGAGCGACCTCGTCCGCGGGGAGGAGCCGCGATTCGTCGAGTTCGCGAACTACCAGTACACGACCGGCTCGGGCAAGAATCGCACGACTCACCGCTGGGGATATGTCGCGATCAAGCTCGACGTGCCGCTGCCGAACATCGTGCTCGACGCGACGAGCAACAACAGTCTCTTCGGCTCGAACCTGCCGGCCACGTTCGACCGGGACCAGAAGCTCAGTCTCGAGGGCGATTTCGACCAGCACTTCTCGCTGTACTGCCCGGAAGGCTACGAGCAGGACGCCCTGTACCTGTTCACACCCGACATCATGGCCCGCTTCATCGACCATGCCGCGGCCCTGGATGTGGAGATCGTGGACGACTGGCTCTTCCTCTACGGCAAGCGCGAGTTCTCCAGCCTCGACCCGGCGACGTGGGCCTGGCTGTTCTCGGTCGTCGCGGCGCTTCTTGACAAGTTCGCGCAGTGGGCGCGCTGGCGCGACGAGAAGCTGCAGACGGATGCCGCGGCGTTCGGTGCCGCCACGCCGGGTGCAGGCGTCGCCGGTGTGGCGGCGGTCGCCGGCGATCCGGCATCCGCAACCGCGACCGCGCTGCCGTTCGCCGCCCCGACGCAGGCGCTCGGACCTCCACCCGGCGTGGCACTGTCCGGCCGCCGCCTCAAGCGCGGCGTGCCGTGGGGTGCGATCGTCGTGCTCGGGGTGTTCGCGGCGTTCTGGCTCGCAGGCCAGTTCGGCCTGTTCGAGGTGTTCTTCGGGATGCTGAGTCCCTGACGGCTCGGCGGCGGGTCAGCTCTCCCGCGTGGCGTCCCAGACGGCACGGCGTGCGGCCTGCTCCACGGGGTCGGGGACCGGCAGCGAGGCGATGAGGCGCTTCGTGTAGGCGTCCTGGGGGTTGCCGAGCACTTGCGCGGTCGGACCCTCCTCGGCGATCTCGCCGTTGTGCAGCACGACGATGCTGTGCGCCAGCAGGTCGACCACTGCGAGGTCGTGCGTGATGAACAGCGTGGCGAAGCCGAAGCGCTCCTGCAGCTCGCGGAAGAGCTCCAGCACCCGGGCCTGCACCGACACGTCCAGTGCGCTCGTCGGCTCGTCAGCGATCAGCAGCTTCGGGTCGAGGGCGAGCGCCCGCGCGAGCGAGGCCCGCTGGCGCTGCCCGCCGGAGAGTTCATGCGGATAGCGCTCCGCGAAGGCCTTCGGCAGCTGAACGGCCTCCAGGAGCTCATCGACCTTGGAGCGCGCGGCATCCGCGTCCTTCATGTCGGTGTGCACGATGAGCGGCTCGGCGACGTTCTGGGCGATCGTCAGCAGCGGGTTGAAGCTCGTGGCGGGGTCTTGGAAGACGAACCCCAGCTCCTTGCGCTGACGCTTGAAATCCCGCTCCTTGACGCCGAGCATCTCGGTGCCGAGGACGCGCAGAGACCCGCCGGCGACAGGCGTGAGGCCGGCGATGGCGCGGCCGATCGTGGTCTTGCCCGAGCCGCTCTCGCCGACAAGCCCGAGCACCTCGCCGGGGCCGATCTTGAAGCTGACGCGGTCGACTGCCCGGAACGCGGCGCGCCGGAATCGGCCGGCGTACTCGATCACGAGATCCTGCGCGACGACGATCGGCTCGGCCGTGGTCGATCCTTCCGGCAGCTGCCGGTCGCTGATCTCGAGCCGCGGTACGGCGGCGAGCAGCTTCTTGGTGTACTCGTGGGTCGGGGCGGCGAAGAGCTCGGTCGCGGTGGCGGTCTCGACGATCTCGCCGTCGAGCATGACGGCGACCCGGTCGGCGAGGTCGGCGACGACGCCCATGTTGTGGGTGATCAGCACGATCGCGGTGCCGTCCTCGTCGCGAAGGCGGCGAAGCAGCTCGAGGATCTCCGCCTGCACGGTCACATCGAGTGCCGTGGTGGGCTCGTCGGCGATGATCACGGTCGGGTCGAGCGCGAGCGCCGTCGCGATCACGATGCGCTGCTTCTGTCCGCCCGAGAACTGGTGCGGATAGTCGTCCACGCGGTGCTCGGCATCGGGGATGCCGACGCGTCGCAGCATCTCGATGGCGTGCGCGCGCGCTTCGGATTTCGTGTACTTGCCGTGGGCACGCAGGCCCTCGGCGAGCTGCCAGCCCACGGTGAAGACCGGGTTCAGTGCGGTCGAAGGCTCCTGGAAGATCATCGCGGCCTTCGTGCCGCGCACGTCGCGCAGCTCCTTCTTGCCGAGCCCGACCACGTCGGTGCCGTCGAGGATGACCGCGCCGCCCATCCGGGCCGTCTCAGGCAGGAGCCCGAGGATCGTCCGCGCGGTGACGGTCTTGCCGCTGCCGGACTCGCCGACGATCGCGAGCACCTCGCCCCGACGCACGTCGAGGGTCACGCCGCGGACGGCGTGCACATCGCCGCCGTCGGTCGCGAACGACACGTCGAGTTCGCGGATGTCGACCGCGAGGGCCTGGGATGCTGCCGGCACGGCGGCCATCACTCCACCTCTCCCATGAACTCGCGCGTGATCGGCTGCGAGGCGGCCACCGCGTCCGCCGGTGTCTGCTTGCCGGCCCGGCGACGGGCGCGCAGGCGCGGATCGGCGAGGTCGTTCAGGCTCTCGCCGATGAGCGTGATCCCGAGGATGGCGAGCAGGATCGCGACGCCCGGGGGTATGGCCGTCCACCAGATGCCGGCCGAGACGTCTCCGATCGACTCCTTCAGGTCGTAGCCCCACTCGGCGGCGGCCGTCGGCTCGATGCCGAACCCGAGGAAGCCGAGCGCAGCGAGCGTGGAGATGGCCTCCGAGGCGTTCAGCGTCACGATCAGCGGAAGCGAGCGGGTCGCGTTGCGCAGCACGTGCACGAACATGATGCGCGAGGTCGACGCGCCGATCACCTTCGCCGACTCGACGAACGCCTCCGCCTTGACGCGCACGACCTCGGAGCGGACGACGCGGAAGTACTGCGGGATGAACACGACCGTGATCGAGACTGCGGCGGCGAAGATTCCCGGCCACAGCCCGGACTGGCCGCCGCTGATCGCGATCGCCGCGACGATCGCGAGCAGGAGGGTCGGGAACGCGTAGATCGCATCGGCGATGACCACGAGCACGCGGTCCAGCCAGCCGCCCAGGTACCCGGAGACCAGCCCGAGGAAGATGCCGATGAAGACCGAGAGCACGAGCGCCACGATGATCACCAGCAGCGCCGTCTGCGCACCCCAGATCGTGCGGGAGAGCACGTCGTAGCCGCCGACGGTCGTGCCGAGCAGATGCTCCGGACTCGGTGGCTGCTGCGCGCCGAACAGGCCGTCCGGGCCGCGCAGCTGGGCGTAGCCATAGGGCGCCAGCCACGGCGCGAGGACTGCCAGGAGCAGGAAGATCGCAGTGAGCACGAGGCCGGCGACGAGCATGCCGCGCTGGAGGCCGACGCTCTGTCGCAGCTGGTGCACGACGGGCAGGCGATCGCGTAGGCGGGGCTTGGCCATGTCAGTACCTCACCCTCGGGTCGAGGAACGCCGCGATCACGTCGACGATGAAGTTGGTGAGCGCGACGAGGATCGCGATGAGCGCCACGATCCCCTGGACGGCGACGAAGTCGCGCGCGGCGAGATACTTGGTCAGCTGGAATCCGAGGCCCTGCCACTCGAATGTGGTCTCGGTCAGCACCGCGCCGCCGAGCAGCAGGGCGATCTGCAGGCCGATGACCGTGATGATCGGGATGAGGGCGGGCTTATACGCGTGCTTCCGCACGAGCCGGTACTCGCTGATGCCGCGCGACCGGGCCGCATCGATGTAGGGCATGTTGAAGGTGCCGATGACGTTCGTCCGCACCAGGCGGAGGAAGATGCCGGCGGTGACCAGGCCGAGCACCATCGCGGGCAGCACGGCGTGCGAGATCACATCCTGCACGTACGCGGGATTCCCCGAGGCGATCGCATCGATCAGGTAGAAGCCCGTCCCGCCCTGCCGATTCAGGGCGATCTCGGTGCGCACGTCGGCGCGCCCGCTCACCGGGAACCAGCCGAGCCAGACCGAGAAGACGAGCTTGGCGAGCAGGCCGGCGAAGAACACCGGCGTCGCGTAGAAGAGGATCGCGCTGACGCGGAGGCCGGCATCCGGTGCGTGGTCGCGCTTGGCGGCGGCGATCATCCCCAGCGGAATGCCGACGATGAAGGCGATCAGCAGCGCGTAGACGACGAGCTCGAGCGTGGCCGTGCCGTACGTGATCAGCACGTCGGTGACCAGCCGGTTGTCGGTGAGGGTCGTGCCGAAGTTGCCGGTGAACACCTGGCCGAGGTACTCGATGTACTGCACGATGATCGGCCGGTCGTAGCCGGCTTCGTGGATGCGGTCGGCCAGCTGATCCGCGGGCAGGCGCCCGCCGAGCGCGGCCGTGATCGGATCGCCGGTGAGGCGGATCAGGAAGAAGACGAGGGTGACCAGGATGAACACGGTCGGGATGATCAGCAGGGCGCGTACCAGGAGGTACCGGCCGAGGGTTCCGCCCGATTTCGGTCTGCGCCGCGCGAGGAAGGCCGGTGGCTCCTCGACCGATGCGACGTCACTCGTCGTCATGGATGAAGCCTATCTGTGGGGGCGGGAAGCCTGAGGGTGAGCATGCGATGGGGCGGCCCGGAATGCGAGCCGCCCCATCGTTCGAGCGATGACTACTTGGTGAGCGGAGCGAAGCGGAACTTGAACGACGCGTCGAGGATGACCCCGTCGACGTCGGTTCCGGCCACGGCCACCTGTGCACCCTGGAGCAGCGGGACGGTCGAGAGCAGCTCGCCGACGCGCGCCTGGATGTCCTCGATCTCCTGCGTACGCGCCGCCGGGTCGGGCTCGACGGCCTGCTGGAGGATGAGGTCCTCCGTCTGCTGGTCGCTGAAGTGGTTGCCCAGGAAGTTGTCCGTCAGGAAGAACGGCGTCAGGTAGTTGTCCGCGTCCGAGTAGTCCGGGAACCAGCCGAGCTGGTAGGCCGGGTACACGTCCGACGTGCGGTCCTTGGAGTACTGGACCCACTCGGTCGACTTGAGGTCGACGGTGAACAGGCCGCTCTCCTCGAGCTGCGACTTCACCAGCGCGTACTCGTCACCCGACGACGGGCCGTAGTGGTCGGGGCTGTACTGCAGGCTCAGTGCGACCGGGGTGGTCACGCCGGCAGCCTCGAGGGTCGCCTTCGCCTTCTCGACATCCGGGCCGCCGTTTCCGTCGCCGTACAGGTCCTTCAGCACCTGGGTGGCGCCGTTGAAGCCGTCCGGAACGTACGAGTACAGCGGGGTGTAGGTGCCCTTGTAGACCTGCTCCGAGATCGCGTCGCGGTCGACCAGGTTCGCGACGGCCTGGCGCACGGCCAGTGCCTTCGCCGAGTCGGCCTCGGGCGTGGTGGCGCCGTAGGGCTGCGTGTCGAAGTTGAACACGATGTAGCGGATCTCGCCACCGGGGCCGTCGATGACCTGGACGGCGTCGTTGGTCGCCAGGTCGGCCACGTCGGTCGAGGACAGGCTGCGGTACGCCACGTCGATGTCGCCCTCCTGAACGGCGAGCTTCAGGTTCGAAGACTCGGCGAAGTAGCTCAGGATGACGGCGCTGTTGACCGGTGCGTCCAGCAGGCCCTTGTAGTTCTCGTTGGGCGTGAACTCGACGGTCTTGTTGAAGTCGTACGAGGTGATCGCGTACGGGCCGCCGAAGGCGTTGGCGTCGACGATGTCCTGGTCGGGCGTGATCGCATCGGCCGAGAACACCTCGTCGTCGACGATCGCACCGGGGAAGCTCGTCAGGATCGACGGGAAGACCTGGTCGTTCGCCGTCTTCAGCTTGAAGACGACGGTGGTCTCGTCGGGGGTCTCGACGCTGTCGAGGTTGTAGAGCAGGCTCGATGCGCCGTTCGGGTCGGCGATGGCGATGTTGCGGTCGAACGAGAACTTGACGTCGGCCGAGGTGAGGTCGTTGCCGTTGGCCCACTTGAGACCCTCGGGAAGCGTGACCGTGTACTCGGTCGGCGAGGTGAACTCGGCCGTCTCAGCGAGGTCGGGGACGACCTCGGTGGTGTTGTAGTCGGTGTTGACGAGGTACGGGAACACCTGCGTCTGGACCGCGAGCGAGCCGTTGTCGTACGAGCCCGCCGGGTCGAGGGTCGTGACCTTGTCGGTGGTGCCGACGATGATCGGCTCACCCGAAGCGGCATCGTCCGTGGCGGTGCCTCCGCCGCCACCGGCGCAGCCGGCGAGGAGAAGTGCCGAGGCGCCGAAGGCGCCGAGGGCGAGGCCGAGACGGCCGCGCCCGCTGTGGTGCAGTGTCATAGTGCTACCTCTGCTGTGAAGGAGTCGGCCACTCCGGGAAGGGTGGCCCTCTCGCTATCTAAGACCGCGAGGTGGCGATCGGCAATCGAGTGAACGTTTCGTAACGGAACTGAGACTCTCCCGAAACGACACCGGATGCCGGGTCCTACGGCGTCGGCTTCAGCCCGAAGTGCTCGAGCTCGGAGTCATCCAGCATCCGCGAGCGGATCAGGAACCGCATCCCGGTCGGGCCTTCGACGCTGAATCCGGCGCCCCGGCCCGGTACCAGATCGATCGTGAGGTGCGTGTACTTCCAGTATTCGAACTGCGACTCCGACATGTAGACCTCGACCGGGTCGTCCAGCCCGACCTCGATCGCGCCGAGGCGCACGTCGCTCTGGCCGGTGACGAACATCCCGATCGGGTAGCACATCGGCGAGCTGCCGTCGCAGCATCCGCCCGACTGGTGGAACATGAGCGGGCCGTGCTGCTTCGTGAGGTCGCGGACGAGGGATGCCGCTGCATCCGTCACCGCGACCCGCTCGTGGGTCTGCGTCTGGGCCATGATCGCTCCTTCGGCTCGTGCTTCGGCTCGTGCTCGTCTCATGCTTCGGACCGCGAGACTGCAGCCGAGCGCCGAGACTGCGGGTGTGAGCCGCGGTCTCGGCGTCAGGGTGCGGTTTCGGCTCCGGGGACGTGGGGAGGAGGGCGGCGGGCCCCCGGGGGAAGGCGCCCGCGGCCTCCGGATCAGAAGAAGCCCATCGGCCCTTCCGCGTACGAGACCAGGAGGTTCTTGGTCTGCTGGTAGTGATCGAGCATCCGCAGGTGGTTCTCGCGGCCGATGCCCGACTGCTTGTAGCCGCCGAACGCCGCGTGCGCGGGGTACTGGTGGTACGTGTTCGTCCAGACGCGCCCGGCCTCGATCGCGCGCCCGGCGCGATACGCCGTGCTCATGTCTCGGCTCCAGACTCCGGCGCCGAGGCCGTAGAGGGTGTCGTTGGCGATCGAGATCGCATCGTCGAAGTCGTCGAACGACGTGACCGACAGCACGGGGCCGAAGATCTCCTCCTGGAAGATCCGCATGTCGTTCGTGCCCTCGAAGATCGTGGGCTGGACGTAGTACCCCTCGGTGAGGTCGCCGCCGAGATCCGCGCGCTCGCCGCCGAGGAGCAGCTTCGCGCCGCCCTGCTTGCCGATGTCGATGTAGCTCAGGATCTTCTCGAGCTGGTCGTTCGAGGCCTGCGCGCCGATCATCGTGTCGGGGTCGAGCGGGTTGCCCTGCTTGACGGCCTTCACGCGCTCGATGCCGTCGCCGAGCAGCTGGTCGTAGATCGATCGCTGGATGAGCGCGCGCGACGGGCAGGTGCACACCTCTCCGTTGTTGAGGGCGAAGAACGAGAAGCCCTCGAGCGCCTTGTCGTAGAAGGAGTCGCGCGAGCGTGCCACATCTTCGAAGAAGACGTTCGGGCTCTTACCACCGAGCTCGAGGGTCACCGGGATGAGGTTCTGCGACGCGTACTGCATGATCAGGCGTCCGGTGGTGGTCTCGCCGGTGAAGGCGATCTTGCGGATCCGCTTGTGCGAGGCGAGCGGCGCACCGGCTTCGATGCCGAAGCCGTTGACGATGTTCAGCACGCCGGCCGGGATCAGGTCGCCGATGATGTCGATCAGGAAGAGGATGGACGCCGGCGTCTGCTCGGCGGGCTTGAGCACGACGCAGTTGCCGGCGGCCAGTGCCGGGGCGAGCTTCCACGTGGCCATCAGGATCGGGAAGTTCCACGGGATGATCTGGCCGACGACGCCGAGCGGCTCCTGGAAGTGGTACGCCACGGTGTCGTGGTCGAGCTGAGAGATCCCGCCCTCCTGGGCACGCAGCACTCCGGCGAAGTAGCGGAAGTGGTCGATCGCGAGGGGGATGTCGGCGGCGAGGGTCTCGCGGACCGGCTTGCCGTTCTCCCACGTCTCGGCGACCGCGATCGCCTCGAGGTTCTCCTCCATGCGGTCGGCGATCTTCAGGAGGATGTTGCTGCGCTCGGTCGGGCTCGTCCGGCCCCACGCGGCGAAGGCCTTCCACGCCGCATCCACCGCCCGGTCGATGTCTTCGACGGTGCCGCGGCCGACCTCGGTGAAGGGCTTGCCGTTCACGGGCGAGATGTTCTCGAACCACTGCCCCTTGACCGGGTCGACCCACTCGCCGCCGATGTAGTGGCCGTAACGCGGGCGGTAGTCGGCGACCGCGCCCCGGGTGTTGGGAGCGGCGTAGATGCTCGAGACGCCCTCTTCGACGATGGTCATGATCTCTCCTCGGTCTTCTTCGACGGAACGGATACGCGACGGCGTGGTCGCGGCGTTGCGACGACGGTAGGCGCCGGCAGGTTGCACGATGTTGCGAGGGTCGGATGCGGGAGTGTTTCGTCTCCTCGCTGCGCTCCGCGCTCAACGGACGGATGCTCCGCGCGTCGCTCAGCGAGACGACACGCAGCGACTACTCGGACGCTTCGAGGCGTTCGATCCGCGCGACCAGGGCGGCACGCTTCGGCGAGCGCGCCGGCAGCAGCTTGAGGCACAGGCGCAGAAGCTCGTCGTCTTCCGATCCGGCGGCGGTCTCGGCGTAGGCGAGCAGCACGTCGACGCTCGCCTCGGCCAGCAGGGCCTCGCGGAGCGCCGTGCGAACGGTGTCGCGCAGCTCCTCCACCCCCGGCGACGAGGATGACGGAAGCACATCGCCGCGATAGGCCGCGAGCGCAACGCGATGGGCGCCGCGATCCAGCAGAGACAGAACCTGCTGGGCATCGGTTTCGAGATCGGTCGTGAGGCGGTACGGGCGGGACTCGGGCACGAGAGCCGGTGTCGCCTTCTCGAGCACCTTGCGCAGGCGCACCATCTCGGCGCGCAGGGTGACGGAGGCTCCGGCATCCGCATCGCCGTAGACGAGCTCGCCGAGTCGTTCCGCCGACACCCCCTGCCGGTGCGTCGCGAGCATGAGCAGCAGCTCGGCGTGGCGCTGCCCGAGTTCGGACACCGTCTCCGAGCCGCTGCGGGCGACTTCGAGCAGAGCGCGGTCGCGACCAAGCACCCGGAGGGTCACCCGGTCGGTCTCGGTCTTCGCCCCGGCGGGTGCATGTCGGCTCGATCCGCGGCTCGGGGCGGGCCGCTCGGCGCGGGCCCGCAGCCGCGCGACCAGGAGTTCGCCTTCGATCGCGCGGGCGGTCGCATCCACCAGCAGCTGAGCCTGCGGCGTCACCACCTCGTCGCCGCCGGTCACGTCGATCACGCCCAGGATGCGGCGCGATTCGGGATCGTGCACCGGCACTGCCGTGCACGACCAGGGCTGGACCAGTCGGTTGAAGTGCTCGGCGCCCCGGATCTGCACCGAGCGGTCCAGCGCGAGCGAAGTCCCGGGTGCCGATGTGCCGACACTCGCCTCCGACCAGTTCGCCCCCTCCACGAAGCCCATGTCGCCCGTCAGGGTGCGGATGCTGTGATCGCCCTCGACCCAGAGCAGACGGCCGGCCGCATCTCCGACGGCGACCACGACTCCCGACTCGGCGGCTTCGCCGGGCAGCAGCAGAGCGCGAACCATGTCCATCACGCTCGCCAGCGGATGCGTCCGCCGGTATTCCTCGAGCTCCTCCACCGCCAGGTCGAGCGGCGGGAGCCCTTCGGCGCCGACGAGGCTCGCGAGCGAGCGGCGCCACGACTCCTGTACCAGTGGCCGCACATCCCGCATGCGGCGATCGGCCGGATTGCCGGCCACGAGCTCCTCATGCGCGCGTTCGATCAGCAGGCGGGAGGTCTGCGGCGAGACCTCGCGTCGGGGCGACCACGGCGATGACATGGGGCTCCGTTCGGCGTCGGGGAGCGAGTCGATTCTAACGGCGCGCGATCACCCGGCGGCCGTTCACCCCTGCTCGGCCCACCATGCGCGCAGGCGCGCTTCGGCCACGTCCTCTTCGAGCAGACCCTCGTCCAGGCGCAGGTCGAGCAGGAAGCGATACGCCCTGCCGACCTCGGGTCCCGGACGGATGCCGAGCACCTGCTGGATCCGGTTGCCGTCGAGGGCAGGCCGCATCGCGCCCAGCTCCTCGGCCACGGCCAGCTCGTCGATGCGCCGCTCGATGTCGTCGTACGCTCCCGCGAGCCGTGCGGCCTTTCGCTTGTTGCGAGTGGTCACATCGGCACGGGTGAGGATGTGCAGGCGGGCGAGCTCGGCGCCGGCGTCGCGCACGTACCGGCGGACGGCGGAATCCGTCCACGCCCCCTCGGCGTAGCCGAAGAAGCGCAGGTGCAGCTCGATCAGCTGGGTCACCGACTCGGTCGTCGCGGAGTCGAACTTGAGCGCCTGCAGGCGCTTGCGCGCCAGCCGCGCCCCCTTCACGTCGTGGTGGTGGAAGGTCACGCCACCGCCCGGCTCGAGGCGGCGGGTCGCGGGCTTGCCGATGTCGTGCAGCAGGGCCGCAAGCCGGAGCGGGACGTCGGGGGCGGCATCCGGGAATCGCCTGCGCTCCAGATCGATCGCCTGGCGCAGGACGGTCAGCGAATGCTCGTACACGTCCTTGTGGTGATGGTGCTCGTCGACCTCCAGACGCAGGGCGGGCACCTCGGGCAGGAACAGGTCCATGAGGCCGGTGTCGACCAGCAGACGGATGCCGCGCACCGGGTCATCGGACTGCAGGAGTCGCACGAGCTCACCCTGGATGCGCTCCGGACTCACGATCGAGAGGGTCTCGCGGAGCGCGGCCATCGCCTCGACGGTCGTCGGATCCACCTCGAAGCCGAGCTGCGCGCTGAAACGGGCGGCGCGCAGCATCCGCAACGGGTCGTCTCCGAAGCTGATGCGCGGGTCGGCGGGGGTGCGCAGTCGCCTGGCGACGAGGTCTTCGACGCCCCCGGTCGGATCGACCAGGGTCTGGCCGGGCACCCGCAGCGCCATCGCGTTCACCGTGAAGTCGCGGCGAGCGAGATCGCCCTCGAGCGTGTCCCCGAACTCGACGGTCGGCTTGCGGGTGACGCCGTCGTAGCTGTCCGCGCGGTAGGTCGTGATCTCGACGGTCTCGATCGTGCCGGTGCGCGCGTCGCGGATGCGCGCGCCGATCGTGCCGAACTCGCGCCCGACATCCCACTGCGCGGTGCTGATGGGCGTGAGGATCCGCAGGATCTCATCTGCGCGGGCGTCGGTCGTGAAGTCCAGGTCGTTCGTGGTCCGGCCGAGCAGCGCGTCGCGCACAGGACCCCCGACGATCGCCAGCTCGTGACCCGCGCCGGCGAACGCCGCGCCCAGCGACGCCACGATGGGCGACTCGGCGAGCGCGCCCAGGCGCGCCACACCGTCGGCCATGTTGAGCATTGGACGAGCCTATCGAGCGGGCCCACGAGCAGAGCGGCCGCTCAGTCGCCGAAGCGCAGGAATCCGGTGAAGAGCAGCTCGCGCACCGCAGGAATCAGCTCGGCCCGCAGCTCTCCCGCCTCGACATCGAGCAGGGAGGCGATCGCATCGATGAGGGGCCCCACCGGCAGGTCTCCGTCGCATGCGCCGACCAGTGCCGCGAGTCCGGGATCGGCCGGCACGGTGCGGGCGAACCTGCCGCCCTGCCGCAGTTCGATCACGCTGGGCGCTTCGACGCCCGGCAGGTGGTGGCGCGCTTCGGTGACGTCGGCCGCGACGACGAGCGTGGACGCCGCGAGGTCGTCATCGCCCAGACCGGCGAGCCTGTCGTGGGCGGCGAGCGCGTCGGCGCAGTGGGATCCGAGCGCGGTGCGCGGATCGAGAGCCTGTGGCACCCGCTCGTAGCGCGACAGCGTCGGAGCTCCCTCGCTCGGCCGTCGCAGGAGCAGGTACCCGAACCCGATCTCGGTGACGCCTCGCGCGGAGAAGTCATCGAGCCACGCGTCGACCAGCGAGGCGTACTCCGGCGTGCCGGGCAGCGTGCCGCCGTCGCGGATCCACAGTTCGGCGTACGACAGCGGGTCGAGGGACTCCCGCTCGATCACCCACGCATCCAGTGCGACCGATGAGCCCTCCACCCAGTCGCGTGCCCGATCGAGACCGGACCGCCCGTCGCGGCTCTCCCAGTTGCCCAGCAGCTGGGCGACGCCGCCCGCGGTCAGATGCGCGCCGACGCCTCCGACGAACGCTGCGACGAGGTCGTCGCCCTGCATCCCCCCGTCGCGGTATTCGTAGGAGGGAACCCCGGCTGCCCTCGGCGTGATCACGAACGGCGGGTTCGAGACCACCCGGTCGAACTGCTCGCCGGTCACGGGCTCGAACAGCGACCCCCTTCGCGTCTCGATGCCCGGCACACCGTTGAGCAGCGCGTTCAAGCGCGTGAACCGCAGCGCGCGCTCCGACACGTCGGTCGCGACGACCTCGCCCACGACGCGTCGGGAGCGCAGGGACTGGATGCCGCACCCCGCACCGATGTCGAGGCCGCGGCGCACCGGGGTCGGCAGCTGGAGACCGGCGAGAGTGAGTGAGGCGCCCCCGACCCCGAGCACGTGGTCCTCGGGGAGGGCTCCTCCGAGCGCGGCTTCATCGAGGTCGCTCGCGATCCACCACTGACCCGACCCCCGGTCATCCGCGAACGACTGCGGCCGGATGATCGCCGTCGGGGTCACCTCCGTGCCGTCGATCGCCGCGAGCCCGAGCCGGGTGAGACCCTCGGCACGGGTCCTCGGGAGGGCGGCGGTCACCGCTTCGCTCGGCTGCGGCATCCCGAGCGCGAGGAGGCGGGCCAGGACGGCCAGCGGATCCGTGCGGGAGCCCAGCGCACGAGCTGCCGGGCCGCGCAGCCCGCGAGCGATCGCGGTGTCAGCGGTCTCGCCCCACGCGGAGCGCAGCGGCTCGGATGCGAATCCCGCCTGCGCCAGGTCTTCGGCCAGCGCGCGGCACAGCGCGGAATCGGGTTCGGGGAGCACGGGTCCATTCAACCCCCTCGTCCCGCGCGTCCGCCGGGCGGCCGGGCACTCGCGTGGGCGCGGCACGGGTTGCTCGGAGGGTCGGACCGTAGAATCGCACCAGATCGTGCGGTCATGAATCGCACAGGAGCGAAACCCCACATGACCGTCACCTCCCAGCCATCGGGAAAGACCCTGCCGCGACCGACCGTCGTTCGCCGCCGCCTTCGCGCACGCCTGCGCGCGGCCATCGCGGCCGCTGCGCTGCTCGTGATCGCCGCCCCCCTGGCGAGCACCCCCGCGTTCGCGGTCGAGCAGCCCGCTCCGCTCTCGGCGACGCCCACACCGACACCCGACGTGCCGCCCGGTGAAACCGTCTTCACACTCTCACCCGTCGCCAACGGCACCGTGCGCCCCGGCGAGGGGCTGGCGGTCTCCGTCACCCTCCAGAACGGGACCGATGCCGTCACGGCTGCGGCCACCGTCACGCTGTCGCTGGGTGGGGCGCCGCTGGGCGACCGCGCTGCACTCGGGGCGTGGCTGGCGGGCGACGGCTCCGGCGAGACCATGAGCCCGGTTGGCTCCACGAGCCTCGCTCCGATCCTCCCCGGCGGCGAGCAGGTGAACGGCATCGTGATCGAGCCTGGCGACCCGGCGCTCGCGGGCCGCGCACCAGGTGTCTACCCGCTGTCGGCGACCTACGATTCACCCGCCGGTCCGGTCACCTCGACCAGCGTCATGATCGTGCCGGCGGAGGGCGGGGCCGAGGTCGGCATCGGCGTCGTGGTCCCCATCACAGCCGGACCATCCTCGGCCGGACTGCTCACCTCGGCGGAGCTGACCGTCCTCACCTCCCCGGCGGGCTCGCTCACGAACCAGTTGGATGCCGTCGAGGGCACGCCGGCGATCCTCGCCGTCGATCCCGCGATTCCCGCGGCGATCCGCGTCCTGGGCTCGTCCGCACCGGCGAGTGCGACCGAGTGGTTGGCCCGGCTGGAGGCGCTGGCGAACTCCCGATTCGCACTCCAGTTCGGCGACGCCGACGTCGCGGCCCAGCTCGAGGCGGGGCTTCCGCGGCCGCTGCGGCCGCTGTCGCTGAAGGCGTACATCGACCCGATCAACCTCGTGACGGCCGCGACCGCGACCCCGGAACCCAGCGCGAGTCCGGAGCCCGAGGGTCCGGTCTACCCCTCCGTCGACGAGCTCACCGCCATCGGCGGCGCGCGTGCCGGCGTGTTCTGGCCGGGCACCGGCACCGCCACTCCTGCGGTCGTTGCCTCGCTCGGGGATGTCGTGGTCGACGATCGCGACTCCCTGACGCTGGTCCCCTCGACTTCCACGCGTGCCGGCGCCGGAGGACAGACCGTCCCGGGTCGTGCCGTTGCAGGCGATGCCGATCTCCTGGTCTACGACGCCGACGTGTCGCGCGAACTGCATGCCGCATCCGTCACCGAGGAGACCGCGCTCCGCGGCGCTCCCCTGACCGCGGCCGCCGCGTTCCTCGCCTTCGCCGTCGCCGAGACGGGCGGCGACCCGGTGGTGGTCACGATCGACCGCGACCAGGACCGATCCCGCGTCGCGATGCGCACCGCGATCACATCCGCGTCACAAGCCCCGGGTGTCACCCCGGTGACACTGGGCGGCGTTGCGGCTCGACTGCCCGCGAGCGTGGAGATCGCCGACGCCGCCGACGAGGAAGTTCGGGCGGGGGCTGCATCCGTCCTGGTCGCCGAGGAGGAGCAGCTCGCGCGGTTCGCGACGATCCTCGATGACACCGTGCTGCTGACCGGACCTGAGCGCGCCGAGATCCTGCAGCTGCTCGGCCTGGCATGGCTGCCCGATCCGGTCGGGTGGCAGACCGCGGTCGACCTGCATCGAGCCGGCACCGTGACGACCCTCGACAGTGTCGGCATCCTCCCGCCGAGTCCGATCAACCTGTTCAGCGCGGGAGCGCCCATCCCGATCTGGGTGCGCAACGACCTCCCCTACCCCGTCAACGTCGTCCTCTACGCCACACCCGATGATCTGCGGCTCGATGTCGCGAAGGCGACGGATGTCACCGCCGGCGCGGCGAGCAACACACGGGTGCAGGTCCCGGTGCAGGCGCGGGTCGGCAACGGCGAGGTGTCCGTCCAGCTCCAGCTGCGCAGCCGCACGCTCGAGCCGATCGGGGCGCCGCAGGTCGTCGACGTGAACGTCCGCGCCGATTGGGAGGGCGTCGGCATCGTCGTCCTGTCGGTGCTCGTGGCCGGCTTCCTGCTGCTCGGCCTGGTGCGCACCGTGCTCCGGCTGCGTGCGCGGCGGTCGCGGCGCGCCCAGACGACGGACTCCGAAGCCGATGGGGAGGCTGCGGGCGACGGCGAGCGCGGCGGCGAGGAGCGTGCCCCGGCGGACCGGGCCGACGCCGGCCCGACCGAGCCGGATGCCGGACCGACCCATGCGCCGGCGGTATCGGACGACGCCGGCGAGGACGCCCGATGAGCGGCATCGGCCGCGCCAGTGTGCTGATCGGCGCGGGAACGATCGTCTCCCGGCTGACCGGATTCCTCCGCGCCGTCGTGCTCGTCTCGGCCGTGGGTGCGACCACGGGCGCCGGCAACGCGTTCGCGATCGCGAATCAGCTGCCCAACAACATCTACGCGATCATCTCCACCGGCCTGCTCACCGCCGTGATCGTGCCCCAGATCGTGAAGGCGGCGAGCCACGACGACGGCGGCCGTGCCTTCGTCTCGAAGCTGTTCACGATGGGCACGGTGGTGCTGCTCGCCGTGACCGTGCTCGCCACGATCGCCGCGCCGTGGCTCGTCCGGCTCTACGCCCCCGGATTCCCCCCTGAGCAGCAGGCCCTCGCGACCGCGTTCGCATACTGGTGCCTCCCGCAGATCCTCTTCTACGGCCTCTACGCCCTCGTCGGCGAGGCGCTGAACGCGCGTCGCGTGTTCGGCCCGTTCACGTGGGCTCCGATCGTGAACAACGTCGTCTCGATCGCCGGCTTCATCGTGTTCATCGTGCTCTTCGGCTCGGATGTCGCCGTCGACGCCTGGACGCCGGCGATGATCGCGCTGCTGGCCGGCACCGCCACGCTCGGGATCGTCGTGCAGGCCGTGATCCTGCTCAGCTTCTGGCGGCGCACCGGTCTGCACGTGCGGCCGGATTTCCGCTGGCGTGGTGTGGGACTGAACCAGCTCGGGCGGCTGGCCGGCTGGACGTTCCTCATGGTCGTCGCCGGTCAGCTCGCGGGGCTGGTCCAATCACGCGTGCTCTCGGATGCCGCCGAGGACTACCCCGGGGTCCTGGTGTCGCAGAACGCGTGGCTGCTGTTCATGCTCCCCTACTCGATCATCGTGCTCTCGATCGGCACCCCCTACTTCACCCAGCTCAGCGAGCATGCCGCAGCGGGCCGCGACGATGACGTGCGGGCCGACGTCGGGCGCAGCATCCGCACCCTCGGCGTGTTCATCGTGATCGCGACGGCCGCCCTCGCGGCGGCATCCGTGCCCGCCTCGCGCATCTTCACCGACAGCCGCACCGAGGCGGTCGCCGCGGCCGGCGTGCTGCTCTGCTTCCTCCTGAGCCTCATTCCCCTCGCGGTGCTCTTCGTGATCCAGCGGACGTTCTACGCCTACAACGACACGCGCACGCCGTTCTTCTTCACGGTCCTGCAGTGCGCGCTCGTGATCGCCACGGCGCTGCTGGCGTCGATGCTTCCGGTGCAGTACATCGCCGCCGGGATCGCGCTCGGACAGTCGTTCGCGAGCATCGTGCAGGTCATCATCGCCACCTGGCTGCTCCAGCGACGACTCGGCGGGCTGCGGATCGGATCGTGGATGCTGGCGCTCGGGCGCTTCGCGCTCGCGGCGGTCCCCGCCGCTGCCGCGGGCTGGCTGACGTTCCTGCTGCTGGGAGGAGTCGACGGCTGGACGGTCTCGGACAAGTTGCTCGGCGCGGTGGGCGCAGCCATCATCGGCGTCGTCTCGCTGCTGGTCTACGGTGGCTTCCTCGCGCTGCTGCGAGCACCTGAGCTCGGCCCGGCCATGGCGCTCGCCCGCCGCATCCTGCCCGGCGGTCGCTGACACACTCAGGCTCCGGCCACCTGGGCGGAATGCCTCGCGGTTACCATGTGTTGAAGCATCCGGAGATACGGAAGAGGGGGCGCACGTGCGTCAGGTCATCATCATCGGGTCGGGTCCGGCGGGCTTCACGGCTGCGATCTACGCGGCCCGAGCGAATCTCGAGCCGCTCGTCGTGGCGAGTTCGGTCGAGGTCGGCGGCGAGCTCATGAACACGACCGATGTCGAGAACTTCCCCGGCTTCCCCGACGGCATCCAGGGCCCCGAGCTCATGGAGAAGATGCAGAAGCAGGCCGAGCGCTTCGGTGCCGAGATCCTGTACGACGACGTGGTCGAGCTCGACCTGTCGGGATCCGTGAAGACCGTGAAGCTCGGAAGCGGCGCCGTGCACGAGGCGTCTTCGGTGATCTTCGCCACCGGCTCCGCCTACCGGAAGCTCGACATCCCGGGCGAGGAGCGTCTTTCGGGTCGCGGCGTCTCGTGGTGCGCGACGTGCGACGGATTCTTCTTCCGCGAGCGCACGATCGCCGTGGTCGGCGGCGGCGACTCCGCGATGGAGGAAGCGACGTTCCTGACGCGATTCGCCACCAAGGTCTACGTGATCCACCGCAAGGACTCGCTGCGTGCGTCCAAGATCATGCAGGAGCGCGCGTTCGCGAACGAGAAGATCGAGTTCGTGTGGAACACCGAGGTCCTGGACATCCTCGGTGAGGACGCCGTCAACGGCGTGCTGCTGCGCTCGACGGTGGACGGCACGACCCGTGAGCTCCCTCTCGACGGGCTGTTCGTCGCGATCGGCAACGACCCGCGCACCCACCTCGTGCACGGCAAGCTCGAGCTGACTCCGGAGGGAACCATCTGGGTCCACGGCCGCTCGTCGCGCACGTCGGAGCCCGGCGTGTTCGCGGCCGGCGACGTGATCGACCCGACCTACCGGCAGGCCGTCACCGCCGCCGGTAGCGGAACTGTCGCCGCTCTGGATGCCGAGCACTTCCTGGCCGCTCTCGAGCAGTCCGGCGACGCGCAGATCGCAGAAGACATCGAAGTCGCCACCGAGACTCCGAGCCGCGAGACCGACGAAGCCGAATCCGGCGTCGCGGCAGCCTGAGAGTCCCCCGTGCGCTGGAACAATCCGGACGCATGAGCCGTTGTCCACTCAGTACAGACTTCCAACCAAGGAGAAATGAACAATGACCGCCAAGGCGACGACATCCGCAACCTGGGAGCAGGACGTCCTGCAGGCCGAGGGTCCCGTGCTCGTGGACTTCTGGGCCGCGTGGTGCGGCCCGTGTCGCATGGTCGCGCCGGTTCTCGACGAGATCCAGGCGGACAACCCCGACAAGATCACGGTGCTCAAGCTCAACGTCGATGAGAACCCGGATCTGGCCATGAAGTACCAGATCACCTCGATCCCGGCGATGAAGGTGTTCAACAAGGGCCAGGTCGAGACCACGATCATCGGTGCCAAGCCGAAGTACGCGATCGAGCAGGACCTCGCGGCATACCTCGCCTGAGTCCCTTCTTCGAAGGTCCCCGGTCCCCCTTATTGAGGTCGGACCGGGGATTTTCTGGTATATGCAAATTTCGGCATCATCGACTTGCCGAGAAACTTCGCGCAGACTGTCGATCTGGCCCGCTTTCGTTCGACGCACAGGGTGAGGCAGGCGAGAGAGCCCCTCCGAGCAGTGGCTCGCACATCGAGAAGGAGCACGAAGATGCGTTACATGATGATCATGCAGGTCGAGCCCGAGGCGGCTGCTCGCGCGGCGCAGGACCTGGACATGGAGCAGGTGGTCGCCACGATGGGCGCCTACAACGAAGAGCTTCAGAAGGCGGGGGTGTTCCTCACCGCCGAGGGCCTGAGCGATGCGAGCGAGGGATTCCGCGTCGACTTCTCATCCACGCCCCCAGTCGTCACGGACGGGCCCTACGCGGAAGCGCGTGAGGTTTTCACCGGCTTCTGGATCCTCGAGGTGGCCAGTCGTGAGGAAGCCGAGCACTGGGCCAGGAAGTGCCCGCTGGGCCCCGGCGTCGGCCTCGAGGTGCGTCGGGTCAACGAGTTCTCCGACATCGAGCTGCCGGAGGACAACGAGTGGCTCCAGAAGGCCCAGGAGTTTCGCGCTGCGCAGTCCTGAGCTCAGGACGCGTCCGCCCGCACCGCCGCATCCCAGCGACGGTGCGGGCTCTCGTCACCGATGAGCCGCCACACCGCCTTCGTCAACGGCGGGTATTCGAGCGCGATCTGGCGCAGCACCCGGTAGTGACGGGCCGCATTCGGCCGGGAGCCGCCGTCGGCCGCGATGTTCTCGGCGCGGAGGATGAACACGACGAGTTCATCGACCGTGGGGAGGTCTTCCATGAACTCCCACGGATCCTCACCCGCACGCAGTCGCTCATGCACCAGAACCGACAATTCGTCGGAGGCCTCGGCCCGGAGAAGCTCGAGGCTGGCTCGTCGCCGCAGGGTCTCGTCGTGCGTCGCCATTCATCCAGGGTACGGTGCGCGAAGCGCACCAGGGGCGCGGGGCGGAGCCCCGCAGAGAACCACGCGAAGCGCACCAGGGGGCGCGGGGCGGAGCCCCGTGTCCCGTCCCGCGCCTACGCTGGCGGGATGAGCGACGAGCGAGTCCACCGCGCGATCGAGGCCATCTGGCGAGGCGAATCCGCTCGGATCGTCGGCGCGCTGACACGTCACACCGGCGATTTCGGCTGGGCGGAGGATCTCGCACAGGACGCGCTGCTGGAGGCCGTCGCCAAGTGGCCGGGCACCGGCATTCCGGACAATCCCGGGGCCTGGCTGCTCTCCGTCGCCAAGCGTCGCGCGATCGACGGCTGGCGCCGCCGTGAGCGGCTCACCGAGCGGGAGACGCTCATGGCCGGCGATCTGCGGACGTTCGAGGAGTGGGATGCCGTTCCAGAGCTCGGCGACCCCGATCGGATCGACGATGACGTGCTGAGGCTCGTGTTCGTCGCGTGCCATCCGGTGCTGACACCGCAGGCCAGGCTCGCTCTGACGCTGCGAACCGTCGCGGGCCTCACGACCGAGCAGATCGCGCGCGTGCTGCTCATGACCGTCCCAGCCGTGCAGCAGCGCATCGTCCGGGCCAAGCGGTCACTGGCCGACGCGGACGTGCCGTTCGAGGTTCCCGATCGCGCAGACCGGCCTGCGCGCCTCGCCAGTGTGCTGCAGGTGATCTACCTGCTCTTCACCGAGGGGTACGCGGCCGGCGACGGGCGGCATCCGATCCGTCCCGATGTCGCACGCGAGGCGGTGCGGCTCGCCCGCCAGCTCAGCGCGCTGATGCCCGGCGAGCCCGAGGTGTACGCGCTCATCGCGCTCATGGAGTTCCAGTCGTCGCGCTTCGCCGCCCGGGTTGACTCGGAGGGCCTGCCCATCACACTGGCCGAGCAGAATCGCGCGCGCTGGGACCGTTCCGCAATCCGCCGCGGCAGTGAGGCGCTCGCGACGGCGCAGTCTTACGGGCGCGGACTCGGCTACTACGGCCTGCAGGCGTCGGTCGCCGAATGCCACGCGATCGCACCGACGCCCGCCGACACGGACTGGCGACGCATCGTGCGCCTGTACGACGCGCTCGACACGCTGTCTCCGTCGCCCGTCGTGCGACTCAACCGAGCTGTGGCCGTCTCGATGGTCGATGGACCGGCCGCGGGGCTCGCCCAGGTGGACCAGCTCGCCGATGAGCTGGTCGACTTCCGTCCGCTGCTGGCCGTACGTGCAGAGCTGCTGGAGCAGATCGGCGATCCGGATGCCGCAGCCTCGGCGTTCCTCGCCGCAGCTGAGCTGCCCGGCAACGAGGCCGAGGCGAAGGTGCTGCGGCGGCGCGCCGATGCGCTCCAGCGGACCCGGGCTCAGAGCGAGCTGTAGCCCGACTCGCCGATTTCATCGAGGATCCGATTGAGATCCTGGATGCTGGCGAAATCAATGCTGATCTGGCCTTTTCTGGACCCCAGCGATATCTTGACGCGCGTGCTCAGGCGATCGCCCAGCCGCTCGGCAACTTCGTCCAGGTGGGCACGACGTGCTCCGGCCTGGGGCTTCGCAGTCCGCGGGCGGCCGGCATCCGGAGCCTGCGCGGCCGCCTCAGCGGCGCGCACGGAAAGATCCTCGTTCACGATCTTGTCGGCCAGGCGCTGCATCGCCTCGGGGTCCTCGAGCGACAGGATCGCGCGCGCATGCCCGGCGGTCAGCACGCCCGCGGCGACCCGCTGCTGCACCGGGAGGGGCAGCTTGAGCAGGCGGATCGTGTTGCTGATCTGCGGCCGGGACCGGCCGATGCGGCTCGCGAGCTCTTCCTGGGTGATCCCGAAGTCGGAGAGCAGCTGCTGGTATGCCGACGCCTCCTCGAGCGGGTTCAGCTCCGAACGATGCAGGTTCTCGAGCAGGGCGTCGCGCAGCAGATGCTCGTCGGCCGTGTCGCGGATGACGGCCGGAATCGACGTGAGGCCTGCCTCGCGAGCCGCCCGCGTGCGGCGTTCGCCCATGATGAGCTCGAAGGTGCCGTCACCGACATCGCGGACGACGACGGGCTGCAGCACACCGAATTCGCGCACACTGTGGACGAGCTCAGCCAGATCATCGGCGTCGAAGTGCGTGCGAGGCTGCCGAGGGTTCGGGACGATCGTGTGCGGGTCGATCTGAGCGAGGCGTGCGCCGGGAACCTCGACGAGATCCTCGGTCTGCTCGATCGGAGCGCCGGGGAAGAACACGTCCACCGGGCGTGCTTCCGAGGAGGTCTCGCTCGTCGGGATCAGCGCGCCGATCCCTCGCCCCAGGCCGGTTCGTTTGGCCATCAGGAGCCCCCTTCGTTCGCGGGCGCGTCGGCATGCCCGTGGTCGTTCGCACCGGCATCGGGTCTGTCGCGGCGAATGATCTCCACCGCCGCTTCGCGGTATGCGATCGCGCCGGCAGAATGCCCATCGTAGGCGATCACCGTCTGTCCGAAGCTCGGGGCCTCGGAGACGCGCACTGACCGCGGAATGACCGTGGCCAGCACCTCTTCGGGGAAGTGCGTGCGCACCTCTTCGGCGACCTGCTGCGCGAGCCGAGTGCGTCCGTCGTACATCGTCAGCAGGATGGTGGAGAGCTTCAGTCGAGGGTTGAGGTGCTTCTGGATCATCCGGACCGTGCCGAGAAGCTGGCTCAGGCCCTCGAGCGCGTAGTACTCGCACTGGATCGGGATGAGCAGCTCATGCGCGGCCGCGAAGGCGTTGATCGTGAGCAGACCCAAGGACGGCGGGCAGTCGATCAGCACGAAGTCGAGGCGCTCCTGCAGGTTCGCGAGGTAGTCGTCGAGGGCCGTGCGCAGCCGATGCTCACGTGCGACCTGGGAGACGAGTTCGATCTCCGCGCCGGCGAGATGGATCGTGCTCGGTGCACACAGGAGATCCGGCGACTCCGGGCTGGTCTGGACGATGTCCGCGATGGGGAAGTCGTCGATCAGCACGTCGTAGATGCTCGGAATGTCGGCTGTGTGCGGCACGCCGAGGGCGGTGGAGGCGTTCCCCTGCGGATCGAGGTCGATCACGAGCACGCGCGCTCCCACGGCCACCAGTGACGCGGCGATGTTGACGGTCGTCGTCGTCTTGCCGACGCCGCCCTTCTGGTTCGACACCGTGATCACGCGGGTGCGGCCGCTCAGCCGGACCGAGACATCCTCGAGCACGCGGCGGCGTGCGGTCAGATCCGCGAGCTCACGTGCGATGGGGCTGTCGTCGAACGAGAAGGATGCCGGAGATTCGGCGTTCTCGGGATGTTTCACGTGAAACAGCCTCCCTTTCGCGCACCGACGGACATCGTCTTCCACTCTAGTCGCGCCCCCGCCACGCCCCCTGCCGGCGCTCGCCTATCAGTGCCACTTCCGGTGGTCGAACACGCGGCAACGCCGCCGTATCGGTGGTCGTGTAGGGGGCAAAGCCAAAGCCCGGTGGTCGAGTAGGCGGCGCAGCCAGCGTATCGAGACCAGACCCGAGGCGGATCTCGATACGCGCGCTCCGCGGCCTACTCGATCGCCGACCTGGCGTTCCGGTGCGTCCACTCCGCAAACGCCCGGTGGTCGAGTAGGCGGCGCAGCCGCCGTATCGAGACCAAACCCGAGGCGGATCTCGATACCCCCGCTCCGCGGCCTACTTGATCACCGACTCAGCTTCCGGTGGGTCGAAGTCCGATGTTTCACGTGAAACATCCGCGGAACGACCCCGCATCGAGACCAGACACGGGTCGGTGGTCGAGTAGGCGGCAAAGCCGCCGTATCGAGACCCCCACCCGGCACATGATCTCGATACCCCCGCTCCGCGGGCTACTCGATCACCGACCCGGGGCTGCTGTGCGTCAAGTCCGATGTTTCACGTGAAACATGAGTCGGCCACCCAGCGACCAACGGGTCGCTCACTCGTCTCTTGGGCGCCTCGGCTTGCGACTCAGTCCATTCAGCTTCTCCAGTTGCCCCTTCACGAGGGCGAGTCGCTTCGCACGACCCCAGCGCTGAACCTGCTTCTCGCGCAGGAAGGCATTCTCGATTCTCGAGTAGTACTCCGAGTGGAGAAGCCGCACCGGCAGTCGATTTCGGGTGTACACGGGCGCCTCGCCCTCCTGATGCTGCGCCAGGCGACGATCGAGGTCCCAGGTCCTGCCGACGTAGAGCGAGCGGTCACTGCACTCGAGGATGTACATGAAGGGCATGTGGATGAGTGTCGGTGATGAACAATGGCCCGGATACAGCGCGGAGGCGGGTTGTAGACGCGAAGCGCTCGCTCACCGGTTGTGGAGGAGCAGCCGATCTCGATACGCCCGCTCCGCGGCCTACTCGATCACCGGGCGCTCCGCGGCCTACTCGATCACCGGAAGGCGTGTGCGGGGTCCTCGATCGCCGATCAGCGCACGGTCGCGCGAACCACCCGCGTGGGCTCGTCGAGGAGCCCTTCGCCCAGCACCTCGAGCCGCACGTTGCTCAGGCGATACTTGCGGATCTGCTTGTCGGCGGTCTCGATCTCGTTCGAGGCATTGGCGCCCTTGAGCAGGATCAGCTCCCCGCCGTCGCGCACCAGCGGTGCGGTCAGCGGCACCAGAGTGCGCAACGCGCTCACGGCGCGCGCGGTCGCGGCATCCAGAACCGGGCCGTGTCTCCAGTCCTCGGCGCGCGCACGAACCACCTCGACGTTGTCGAGACCGAGGTCCGACGCCTGCTCCGTCAGCCAGGCCACTCGGCGCTCCATCGGCTCGATCAGTATCCACTCGACGTCTGGGCGTGCGATCGCCAACACGAGCCCCGGTAGGCCGGCGCCCGATCCGACGTCGCCGACTCGCCCCGAGAAGAGCGGAGCGGCGACCGCACTGTTCAGAATGTGCCGAGTCCACAGGCGCGGGGGCTCGAGTGGGCCGATCAGGCCCCGTTCTTCGCCGTGCTCGGCCAGCGCCTGCGTGAACTGCCGCGCCAGATCGATGCGATCACCGAAGATCTCTGCGGCGACCGCGGGTTCGGGTTCGACGTCGCTCATCGACCGCTCCGGCGCCGCGAGCCTGACTCAGCGCGCCGTTTCACGTGAAACGTCAGCCTCGGCTGATGACGGTGTGGCGGTCCGCGCCCTCGCCGTACGACTCCGAAACGAAGCCGCGCTCGGTCACGATGTCGTGCACCAGTTTCCGCTCGTAGCTCGACATCGCCGGCAGGGATGCCTGGGTGGCGCCCTCTTCGAGTCGCGCGATCGCGCGGTCCACCAGGGCTTCGAGCTCACGCTGGCGCGTGTCGCGCGAGCCGCCGATGTCGAGGATCAGCCGTGAGAAGCGCCCCGTGCGGTTCTGCACCGCGATGCGTGTCAGTTCCTGCAGCGCCTGCACCGTATCGGGATCCGACAGCAGCGCCAGCGAGCCCGGCTGATCGGACTCCAGCGAGACATACGCGCGCCCGGACTTCACATCCAGCGCAAGATCGCCGTCGATGTCGGCGATGTCCATGAGCTCCTCGAGGAAGTCGGCGGCGATGTCGCCTTCTTGCTCGAGCTGCTCGACGGTCGCAGCCGCGCGCTCGACCGGAGCGTCTTCGACGGGGGAGAGGTCAGGAGTGGTCATCGGTTCCTCGAAAGTGATCGGGGTGGAAGTCAGGGATTCAGGATGCCGCGCCGGCGGCGCCGGCCGCGGGGTCGGCGGAGCCACCGGGCTTCGAGCCGGCATCGCCCGGCTGCTTCTGCGCCTGCTTCTTCGCCCGCTGCTTTCCGACCGGCTGCTGGCGCTTGGGGGCGGCGGCCTTGGCGCGCTCAGCCTCTTCGTACAGACGCTGCTGCTCGGCCTGGTACTTCTCGATCGGGATGATCTTCCCCGACGAGTCGATGGCCTTGCCCTTGCGTGAGAGGCGCTCTTCGCGCATCTTCGCGGCCTCGGAGCCCGGAGTGGGCATGTTCCGGATGACGACGAACTGTTGGACCATCGTCCAGACGTTGCTCGTGAACCAGTAGATGACGACGCCGAGCGGGAAGAAGACGCCGGAGAACACGAAGGCGAACGGCAGCACCCAGAGCATGATCTTCTGCATCTGGTAGGCCTGGCCGGTCTTCGCCTCGGGCGACAGGTTCTTCGAGATGATCTGCAGCTGCGTGAAGAACTGGGACACGATCATGAGGATCACGAGGACCAGCAGGATGCCGACGGTGACCTGCCAGCCGGGGGCCTGGGCCTCCCATGCGCCGACGAGCGTGTCGTGCAGCGACGCGACGCCGAACAGCTTCGCGTTGTAGAACTCCGTCATGAGCTCGTTGTTCAGCAGGCCGACTCCGGTGTGCGTCGGATCGGTCTTGATGGTCTGCACGCCGTTGAGCACGCTGAACAGCGCGAAGAACACCGGCATCTGAACCAGCAGGGGGAGGCATCCCGAGACAGGGCTCGTGCCGTGCTTCTTGTACAGGGCCATCGTCTCGCGGCTCATCGCCTCGCGGGAGAGCTGATCCTTCTTGCCCTTGTACTTCTCCTGAACTTTTCGCAGTTCAGGGGCTATTTCCATCATCTTCCGCTGGCTCTTGATCTGCTTCACGAAGAGCGGGATGAGCGCGGACCGGACCACCAGCACCAGACCGACGATCGCGAGCACCCAGGTGATGCCGGCGGCCGCCGGCAGACCCATGGCGGTGAACAGCCAATGCCACGAGACGAGCACGAGCTCCACCAGCCACTTCAGTGGCCAGAGGATGATTCCGATCAGATCCGGCACGGATCAGTCCTTTCTGAGGGAGACAGGTACGACGAACCCGCGCGGGGTCAATTCGTACCGGAAGTCCTTGTGCATGGGGACGTCGTCGACGCCGCCCTTCGCCCAGGGGTGGCAGCGAGCGATACGGGCCGCCGCCATCGCAGAGCCTTTGAGTGCGCCGTGCTGCTGCACCGCGCCGACCGCATAGGCCGAGCACGACGGGTAGTACTTGCAGACATCGCCATACGCATGGGAGATCGTCGCACGGTAACCATGGAGCAAGCTCAACACGGTGTTGCGTGGCAGGAGCGGAATCGAGCGCGTCGCCGATGACGATTCGAAGTGGCCCTGTCCGACCGAGGCCATGGGCAGCGTTGCAGAACTCATGCGGCGCTCCGGGCCAGACAGCGGACGACCTCGGCACGCAGATCTCCGAACGGGACGGTCCCGGCGTTCGGCAGAGCGCGGATCACGACGTCCGATCCTGCGTTCACCGTCGGCAGGGCCTCGGCGCAGACGGCCTTCAGGCGGCGGCGGACCGTGTTGCGCACCACGGCGGGACCGACCTGACGACTGACGATGAATCCGAAGCGCGCCGAACGGTCCTGTCCAGTCGCCGTCACGTAGGTGACGGTGTTCGGGCCCGCGCAACGGCGACCCCTGCGGACGACGGCCTTGTAATCCGCTCCGCGGGTGAGTCGGTTCGGCCTCGCAAGCACCGCTGGGGGGTCAGGCCGAAAGCTCGGTGCGCCCCTTGGAGCGACGAGCGGAGAGGATGCTGCGGCCGGCGCGGGTGCGCATGCGGGCGCGGAAACCGTGCTTCTTGGCGCGGCGGCGGTTGTTGGGCTGGTACGTGCGCTTGGTCATGAGATCACTTCCGGATCAGTGTGTCGCCGGAACGCTCAGACCGGGGACGTGGGAACGGGACTGCCGTCAAGGCATAAGTCAACCGATTAAGGTTACGTTCCCAGCGCCGAGAACTCAAACTGAGCGGAATCGGCCCGCCATTATCCCCAATACATTCCCAGACTCCTGGCAATGACACGCGGTGCGGTCCTACAGTGGAGTTTGCTCCCGTGGCGCCCGCTGACTAGCGTGGCTCGGGCAGTTATCCACAGGTTCGACGTGACGATCTCCGTCGGAAAACCTGTGATGCGTCAATTCTCCCGGGGGGGCCATGTCATCGCACGAAGTTCCAGATGTTCCCGTCTGGTCAGCCGTGCTCGACGAGCTCGCCGGAGATGACCGCGTCACTCCTCAGCTGCAGGGATTCCTGAGCCTCGCCGTTCCCCAGGGCGTCATGGGCGGCACGCTCTACCTCGACGTCCCCAACGACCTGACGGCCGCGCAGATCAACAAGCGCATGCGGACGCCGATCATGGAGGCGCTGACCCGCGTCGACCAGGATCAGCAGCACGACCCGTCCGCGACCGCCTTCCGCGTCGTCGTGAACCCCGAGCTCGCCGACGCAAGGATGACGGCCCCGATCCCGGTGCAGCCGAACTCGCCTTCCACACCGACGCGGCAGCCGATTCAGGAGACGATCGACGCGACGTCCGCTGCGTCGCGCAGCGACACCAGGCTGAACCCCAAGTACACGTTCGACAACTTCGTCATCGGACAGTCGAACCGCTTCGCCCACGCCGCTGCCGTGGCCGTCGCGGAGGCACCCGCCAAGGCGTACAACCCGCTCTTCATCTACGGAGACTCGGGGCTCGGCAAGACCCACCTCCTGCACGCGATCGGCGACTACGCGCTCAGCCTCTATGCCGGCATCCGCGTCAGATATGTCTCGAGTGAGGAGTTCACGAACGATTTCATCAATTCGATCGCGAACAACAGAGGCTCCGCCTTCCAGGCCAGGTACCGGGACGTCGACATCCTCCTGATCGACGACATCCAGTTCCTGCAGGGTCGTGCCGAGACCCAGGAGGCGTTCTTC
Source organism: Microbacterium sp. cf046 (assembly GCF_900114345.1). Taxonomy (GTDB): domain Bacteria; phylum Actinomycetota; class Actinomycetes; order Actinomycetales; family Microbacteriaceae; genus Microbacterium. The sequence goes on from NZ_FOZJ01000001.1 coordinate 219,212, forward strand.
CACACCTTCAACACCCTGCACGACCACGACAAACAGGTCGTCATCACCAGCGATGTTCCGCCGAAGCACCTGACCGGGTTCGAGGATCGCATGCGCAGCCGGTTCGAGTGGGGCCTCATCACCGATGTGCAGGCACCCGACCTCGAGACCCGCATCGCGATCCTCCGCAAGAAGGCCCAGAGCGAACGCCTGCACATCCCCGACGAGGTGCTCGAATACATCGCCACTGTGGTGTCGTCGAACATCCGCGAGCTCGAGGGCGCGCTCATCCGTGTCTCCGCCTTCGCGAGCCTGAACCGTTCCACCCTCGACATGTCGCTGGCGCAGACTGTTCTGCGGGACATCGTCGACCAGGACGACGCGAACGTGATCTCGCCGACCGACATCATCACGGCGACGGCGGCGTACTTCAAGCTCACGGTCGACGACCTCTACGGCTCGAGCCGATCGCAGGCTGTCGCGACGGCGCGGCAGATCGCGATGTACCTGTGTCGTGAGCGGACCAGCCTTTCGCTGCCCAAGATCGGTCAGCTGTTCGGCAATCGGGACCACACCACGGTGATGTACGCCTACAAGAAGATCAGCGACCTGATGAAAGAGCGCCGTTCGATCTACAACCAGGTCTCCGAGATCACCGCGCAGCTCGGCCGCACGTCGCGCTGAGCCGACTCAGCCGCCGTCGATCGAGCTGGCGGCACTGCGCCACCCTATTCCGCGGTCGATTCGTCATATGCCGCAAGAAGTCCTTGACAGGTCGCGTCCGACGGGGGGATCATGCCCGTTCTTCACAGTGTGGAAAACCTGTGGATAACTCCGTTTCCCTGCGGAAACTCTGTGGGCGAGGGAGTGCAGCCTGTGGATGACGGATGCCGACGCCCGGCTGCCGGCACACCTGTGGATGACGCGATCCGCAGCCGATCCACATCTCACACGGTTGTAGTTCCCCTGTCTCGACACGCATCGGCCGAGTTATCCACAGTTCCCACAGGCGTTAAGAAGAAGACAGATCTCTCTCTATAGGAAACCTGTTCGATCACCTTGAGGGTGGCCAAGCGGTCTTACGGTGCGGAGAACACAGGGCACTAGCATGGGAGAGCCCAACAGGATGTCGAGGGAGCACCAGTGAAGTTCCACGTCAATCGCGATGTGTTCAGCGAAGCCGTGTCATTCGTCGTGAAGCTCCTGCCGCAGCGCAACCCCCAGCCGATTCTGGCCGGCGTGCTGATCGAGGCATCCGAGGCCGGCCTGTCTCTCGCCGCCTTCGACTACGAGGCTTCGGCGCGTACGACGATCGAAGCCACCGTCGACGAGCCGGGCACGATCCTGGTCCATGGCCGGCTGCTCTCCGAGATCGCCAGCCGGCTGCCCAACGCTCCGATCCAGGTCGAGGTCGACGACGACGGTGGGATCGTCCTCACGTGCGGATCCGCACGCTTCACCCTCGCCTCGATGCCTGTGCAGGAGTATCCGGCCATCCCCGAGGTATCGGGCGACACCGGTCTCGTGCCCGCCGAGGACTTCGCGACCGCGATCGCGCAGGTCGCCTTCGCCGCCTCGCGCGACGATGTCACCCCGGTTCTCACCGGCGTGCAGCTCGAGGTGTCGGGCACGCAGCTGAGCCTGGTCGCGACCGACCGCTACCGTGTCGCGCTCCGAGAGATTCCCTGGGACGGCGGCACGGCATCCGATGAGCCGACCACGGCGCTGGTGCCGGCCCGTACGCTCACCGAGGTCGGAAAGACCTTCGCGCACGGCGGTGACATCTCGATCGCATTCTCCGGTTCCGGGGATCGGGAGATCATCGCGTTCACCGCGGGCAACAAGACCGTGACGTCGCTCCTGATCAAGGGAAACTTCCCGCCGGTCAGGCGACTGTTCCCCGAGCAGACCGAACACCACGCGGTGCTGAACACGGCCGAGCTGGCCGAAGCCGTCCGCCGCGTCTCGCTCGTGCTCGACCGGTCGGCGCCGCTGCGCTTCACCTTCACCACGGACAGCGTCTCGATGGACGCATCGGGCACCGAGCAGGCACGCGCATCCGAGACCGTCGACTCCAATCTCGTCGGCGATGACGTCACCCTGGGACTGAACCCCCAGTACCTGCTCGAGTCGCTCGGTGCGGTCAAGAGCGAGTTCGTGCGGATCACCTTCACATCGAGCGACAACGCGAACAAGCTCAGCCCTGTACTGATCACGCCGCAGACTTCGGTCGACAAGGGCGGCGCAGAGTCCTTCAAGTACCTGCTCCAGCCGAACCTGCTCCTGCGCTGACCGCCGGGGTGGTGGACACCCCGGCGACCGTGCCACCAGACTGTGAGCCATGCAAGGGGTTGCTGCCGGTGGCATCCGGACGCCGGACCAGCGCCTGCGCGTCTTCGTGAGCTCCACGCTGAAAGAGCTCGCCCCTGAGCGCCGCGCCGCTCGCGCCGCAATCGAGCGGCTCGCCCTCGCCCCCGTGATGTTCGAGCTCGGTGCGCGCCCGCACCCGCCGCGCGATCTCTATCGCGCCTACCTCGAGCAGAGCGACATCTTCGTGGGCCTGTACTGGGAGCAGTACGGCTGGATCGCTCCGGGCGAGCAGGTCTCCGGCCTCGAGGACGAGTGGAATCTCGCGCCGGCGATGCCCAAGCTGATCTATCTCAAGCGCAGCGAGCACCGGCAGGACCGGCTGGATGAGCTCCTGTCGCGGATCCGCGCGGACGACGATGCCTCCTATGTCGCCTTCACCGACCCCGCAGAACTCGCCGATCTCGTCACTGCCGATCTCGCGACACTGCTCGCCGAGCGGTTCGACGCCGCCGCGGGCCGGCACACGCCGTTCGACGAACCCGCCGTCGAGGTCTTCTCCACCGAACCGGTGCGGCCGCCCTCGCCGCTGACCAGGCTCGTCGGTCGTGACGACGAGCTCGCGCTCGTGACGAAGATGCTGACCGATGACGGCCAGCGACTCGTGACCATCACCGGCTCGGGCGGGATCGGCAAGAGCCGACTCGCCCTGGCCGCAGCACGGCAGGTCGAAGCGGCGTTCCCGGACGGCGTCGTGTTCGTCGACCTCGCGCCGGTGCTTGAGCCTCGTCTCGTGGTCACGGCGATCGCCAACGCGATCGGCATGCGCGACACCGGCGAGCGGCCGCTCAGTGAGAAGCTCGCCGGGGCACTGGGACGACGAAGACTCCTCCTCGTCCTCGACAACGTCGAGCAGGTGGTCGAGTCCGCGCCGGAGATCGGCGCGTTGATCGCCGGGTCGTCCTCGTCGGTGCTCGCCACGAGCCGGATCCTGCTCAGGGTGCGGGGTGAGCAGAACGTGCCACTCGGCCCTCTTCCCTCGGCGGAAGCCGCCGAGCTGTTCGCCGAGCGTGCGCGTGCGGTCAAGCCGGACTTCGAACTCACCGATGAGAACGTGGCGCAGGTCGTGGCGATCTGCGGGGCCCTGGACAACGTCCCGCTCGCGATCGAACTCGCAGCCGCCCGGCTGCGGGTCCTGGGGCCCGCGGACCTCGTCGAGCGGCTCGATCATGCCCTGCCCCTGCTGGTCGGCGGCGCACGTGACCTCCCGGAACGTCAGCGCACGCTTCGGGCGACCATCGAGTGGAGCGCGCAACTGCTGTCCGCGCCGGAGCGCCAGCTGCTGCTGCGGCTCGGGGTCTTCCGCGCGGGATTCGGGCTGGACGCGGTCGAGTGGATGGCCGACGACGGCACGGATGCCGTGGATGCGCTCGGAGCCCTCGTGGACGGAAGTCTCGTGCGTGAGCAGGACCGTGGATCGCGACCCTGGTTCACGATGCTCGCGACAGTGCGCGAGTACAGCCGCGATCGGCTCGCCGAGCAGGGACTTCTCGCGGAATCACTCGATCGGCACGCCGACTTCTACGTCCGGCTCGCCGTCGCCGCGGGCGCGTCTCCTACCTGGCAGAGCCAGGTCGAGCGCGTGACGCGCCTGCTCGATGAGCAGGATGAACTCCGGGCGGCCGTCGATCAACTCCTCGCGAACGCACGGTTCGACGACGTGGCTGAGATCGCGTGGCCGCTCTATTCGTTCTGGTGGGGTGGCGGTCGTGCCGGCGACATTCGGATCTGGATGAGCCGCCTGCTCGAACCGGGGCGCGTGCTCAGTGAGCGATCCCGGGTCATCGCCGAGTACTGTCTCAATGCCATCCGCTACTGGCGGACAGCCGACGACTCGGTGGTCCCGGCGATAACCCGTTGCCTCGAGTACTTCGCTCGGGTTGGCGACCGGCGCGGCGAGGCGCTGGCTCGGGCGTCGCTGGCACTGGCGGAATTCGCGCAGGAACCACCCGCCCTCGAAGCAGCGGAGCAGAATGCCGCACTGGCGATCGAGCTGTCCGAGGAGTTCGACCCCGACTTCGGCGGTGCGGTGGTGGGAGTGATGCTCGGCCGCCTCTGGCTCGCGCAGGGTCGGGTCCAGGATGCAGTCGCCCAGTTCGAGCGGACGCTGTCGGTGGCGCGCCGCATCCGTGACACGCTGGGGCAGGCGATCGCCCTCAGCCATCTCGGCTGGGCCCGCATCGTCGGCGGCGATTCGAGCCGCGCTCGGGAATGCTTCGGTGAGCAGCTGCTCCTCGCATCCACGATCGGGCACGAGGAAGGAATCGCCGACGCGCTCGAGGGGATGTTCGCCGTGGCATCGACCTGGGGTGACATCGGCCGGGCCGGGCGCATGCTGGGCGCCGCCGAGAACATCCGCGAGCGCAAGGGCCTGCCGACTCGCTCACCCCTCTCGTTCTTCGAACCCTTCATCGAGGGCATCCTCGCAGGACCCGACGCGGCACCTTTTGAGACGGCACGCCAGCAGGGGCGGGACGCCGAGCTGGCCGATATCGTGGAGGCCGCGCTGCTGTGACGGCCGGATTCGGCCTCCACGGTCTCTGCAGAGCCCGGGGTCCAGGTCAGAGCGGCGAACTAGGGTTGCACAGTGATCGTTGAGCACCTCAGCCTCGTGGACTTCCGCAATTACGCGGCAGCCGACGTCGCGCTCGGTGCGGGGCCGAATGTCTTCGTGGGCCGCAACGGCCAGGGCAAGACCAACCTCGCCGAGGCTGTGGCGTACCTCGCGACGCTGGGCTCGCATCGTGTGGCCAATGACGCGCCGATGGTGCGGGACGGTGCGGATGCCGCGATCATCCGCGCGCGCCTGGCCCACGGCGAGCGGCACGTGCTGCTGGAAGCGCAGCTGAACCGGCAGGGCGCCAACAAGGCCCGGGTCAACGGCGCTCCGGTGAAGAGCTCAGAGCTCCCGCGCTATGCGCAGGTCGTGCTGTTCGCCCCGGAGGACCTGCAGATCGTGCGCGGTGACCCCTCTTCCCGCCGCCGCTTCATGGATCAGCTGCTCGTGCAGCGCTCACCGCGCTTCTCCGGCGTGCTGGCCGACTACGACCGCGTGCTCAAGCAGCGCACGGCGCTGCTCAAATCCGCCAGGGCCCGCGGCATCCGCGGCGACCAGCTGTCGACACTCGATGTCTGGGACGACAAGCTGGTCTCGCTCGGCACAGAGCTCATCGAGGCTCGCCTCGCGCTCGCCGCGGACCTCAGCGGTCCACTCGCCGCCGCGTACACCGCGATCGCCGGGGCCGATCACGAGCCGCGGCTGGAGTGGGCGCTGTCGGTGCGCGGCGCGGATCCCGAAGAGGGTGCGGGTGGGGGCCGGGACGTCGGCGCTCCCGCGGGCGACGGCGGCTCCGCGTCCGATGCCTCGCCCAGTCCGATCGCCGACCAGTTCCGCCTCGCCCTCGCAGCCCGCCGTGCGGCCGAGCTGGATCGCGGACTGACGCTCGTGGGACCGCATCGGGACGATCTGCTGCTGCGCGTCCGCGGACTCCCGGTGAAGGGGTACGCCTCGCACGGCGAATCGTGGTCCGTCGCGCTCGGGCTGCGGCTCGCGTCGGCCGAGCTGCTGCGGGCCGACTCGCGCCTGGGCGACCCCGTGCTGATCCTCGACGACGTCTTCGCCGAGCTCGACACCGATCGCAGGGCACGCCTCGCCGAGCTCACCGCGACATACGAGCAGGTCATCGTGACGGCCGCGGTGGAGGAGGACGTCCCGCTGGGACTGCGTGCGCACGTGGTGCGGGTCGAGTGTGGACGCATCCTGGATGGCTCGGATGCCTGAACCCGAGATCCCGGACGGCGACGAGCCCGTCCCGGAGACCGTCGCCACCTATCTGCGCCTGCGCGGACTGGAGCCGTCCGCCCGCACATATCGCAAGCGCAGACGCCGTGGACCCGACGACGAGAACGCGCCGTTCACTCCGGGGCGCGACCCCAAGGGCGTCGCCGATGTGCTCTCCGACCTCACTCGCAGCGCCGGCTGGGACTCGCAGCTCGCCCGTGAAGACGTGGTGCGCACGTGGGCCGAAGTCGCCGGTGAGGACACCGCGCGCCACACCAATCCGGTGGCGTTCACCGAGGGGACGCTGACCGTCCAGGCCGACTCGACCGCGTGGGCCAAGCAGCTGCAGCTCATGCGCTCGCAGATACTCTCCGAGATCGTCCGGCGATTCCCCGAAGCGGGGGTCGACGGCATCCGCTTCATCGGCCCTGACGTCCCCTCCTGGAAATGGGGTCCCAGAACGACTCCAGGGCGTGGTCCGCGCGATACCTACGGGTAAGACACCTCCAGTCCTATCCGAACGGAATTCAGGGCGCCACAGGGGCGCACATGGCGCGGGTGAGAGCGGTTCCTTGGTAGACTGGAGCGGCCCCGAAATACGATGTGGAGCGCGCCGAGAATATGACGTCCGAGACCCCCGACAGCCTGCCCGAAGCACCCGAACTGCCTTCCACGGAACCAGAGCAAGCCGAACGGACTCACGTCGAGTACGGAGCTGACGAGATCCAGGTCCTCGAGGGTCTCGAGGCGGTCCGCAAGCGCCCGGGTATGTACATCGGCTCGACTGGACCCCGTGGCCTCCACCACCTCGTCTCCGAGATCGTCGACAACTCGGTCGACGAGGCTCTCGCCGGCTACTGCGACACGATCGTCGTGACGATCCTCCCCGACGGCGCGATCAGGGTCGTCGACAACGGTCGCGGCATCCCGGTGGACATGCACAAGACCGAGGGCAAGTCGACCGTGGAGGTCGTGCTCACGGTGCTCCACGCCGGAGGCAAGTTCGGTGGGGGCGGTTATGCCGTTTCCGGCGGACTCCACGGCGTGGGTTCGTCCGTCGTGAACGCGCTCTCGAGCCGGCTCGAGGTGGAGGTGTACCGCCAGGGCTATGTCTGGCGGCAGTCCTACCGCGACGGCGGCGTGCCGCAGGCGCCCCTGGAGCGCGCCGAGCCCAGCACCCACACCGGGACGACGATCACGTTCTGGCCGGATGACTCGATCTTCGAGACCGTCGAGTTCGAGTACGAGACCCTGCGCACCCGGTTCCAGCAGATGGCGTTCCTGAACAAGGGCCTGCGCATCGACCTGGTCGACGAACGCGCCGCGTCGGCGTACGAGGAGGAGACCGAGCCGGGAACCGTCGTGCTGCAGCAGCGCAACGACAGCTTCCTCTACGAACGCGGACTCGTCGACTACGTCGAGTACCTCAACCGCGTCCGCAAGGCCGACCACGTCAACGACGAGGTCATCGACTTCGAATCCGAAGACACCGAGCGCAAGATCGCGCTCGAAGTCGCGATGCAGTGGACCACGAGCTACACCGAGAACGTCTTCACCTACGCGAACACGATCAACACGCACGAGGGCGGAACCCACGAAGAGGGCTTCCGTGCGGCGCTCACCACACTGGTCAACAAGTACGCGCGCGCGAACAACCTGCTCAAGGAGAAGGACGAGAACCTCTCGGGCGACGATGTGCGCGAGGGTCTGACGGCGGTGATCTCGGTCAAGCTGTCCGAACCCCAGTTCGAGGGTCAGACCAAGACCAAGCTGGGCAACACCGAGGCGAAGGCGTTCGTGCAGAAGGTCGTCGGGGACCGGCTCGGCGACTGGTTCGACCGCAATCCCGTCCAGGCCAGGAACATCATCCGCAAGGCGATCGACGCCGCGACCGCGCGCCTCGCCGCACGGAAGGCGCGCGAGACGGCGCGACGCAAGAGCGTGTTCGAGAGCGCGGCGATGCCCGACAAGCTCAAGGACTGCACGTCGAAGGATCCGTCGATCAGCGAGATCTTCCTGGTGGAGGGCGATTCGGCCGGCGGCTCCGCCGTGCAGGGTCGCGATCCGCACACCCAGGCGATCCTCGCGCTTCGCGGGAAGATCCTGAACGTCGAGCGCGCGCGGCTGGACCGCGCCCTCGGCAACCGCGAAGTGCAGGCGATGATCCAGGCGTTCGGCACCGGCATCGGCGAGGACTTCGACATCACGAAGGCCCGGTACCACAAGATCGTGCTGATGGCGGATGCCGATGTCGACGGTCAGCACATCACGACGCTCCTGCTGACACTGCTCTTCCGCTACATGCGCGGACTCATCGAGGCCGGCTTCGTCTACCTCGCGCAGCCGCCGCTGTATCGCCTCAAGTGGTCCAACGCACCGCATGAGTACGTCTACAGCGACCGGGAGCGCGACGCGCTGCTGACCGAGGGACTCGCGAGCGGCAAGCGGATCCCGAAGGACAACAGCATCCAGCGATACAAGGGTCTCGGCGAGATGAACGCCAAGGAGCTGTGGGAGACCACGATGGACCCCGAGACGCGCACCCTCCGCCAGGTCACGATCGACGATGCCGCCGCGGCAGACGAGATCTTCACGATCCTGATGGGCGAGGACGTCGAGTCGCGGCGCGGATTCATCCAGCGCAACGCGAAGGACGTCCGGTTCCTCGACATCTGATGCACGATCGGCGTTTCGTCTCGCTTCGCTCGCTCAACGACCAGTGGTTGAGCGAGCAGCACAGCGATGACGCGGCACGCCAGGACGAACGAAAGAACACACATGACTGACGAAGAACGCCCCGCGCCCGTGCACAACCACGGTCACATCGACCAGGTCGACCTCCAGTCGGAGATGCAGCGCAGCTATCTCGACTACGCGATGAGCGTGATCGTCGGCCGTGCCCTGCCCCGGGTCGAAGACGGCCTCAAGCCGGTTCATCGCCGGGTGATCTACGGCATGTACGACGGCGGATTCCGCCCGGACAAGTCGTTCTCCAAGTGCGCACGTGTCGTCGGCGAGGTGATGGGTCACTACCACCCGCACGGCGACGCACCGATCTACGACGCCCTCGTCCGCCTCGTGCAGCCCTGGTCGCTGCGTTACCCGCTCGCGCAGGGCCAGGGCAACTTCGGCTCGCCCGGCAACCAGGGCGCGGCCGCCCCCCGCTATACCGAGACCAAGATGGCCCCCCTCGCGCTCGAGATGGTGCGCGACATCGAAGAAGACACCGTCGACTTCCAGGACAACTACGACGGCCAGACGCAGGAGCCCGTCGTGCTCCCGGCGCGATTCCCGAATCTCCTGGTCAACGGCTCGGTCGGCATCGCGGTCGGCATGGCGACCAACATCCCGCCGCACAACCTGCGCGAGGTGTCCAACGGTGCGCTCTGGGCTTTGGAGAACCCTGATGCGACCAGGGAGGAGCTCCTCGAAGCCCTCATGGAGCGCATTCCCGGGCCCGACTTCCCGACCTACGCGCAGATCCTCGGAACGCGCGGCATCAAGGACGCCTACCGCACCGGTCGCGGCTCGATCACGATGCGCGCCGTCGTCAACGTCGAGGAGATCCAGGGCCGCACCTGCCTGGTCATCACCGAGCTGCCGTACCAGGTCAACCCCGACAACGTCGCGGTCAAGATCAGCGACCTCGCCCGCGAAGGCAAGATCACTGGCATCGCCGACATCCGCGACGAGACCTCCGACCGCACGGGGCAGCGCCTCGTCATCGTGCTGAAGCGGGATGCCGTCGCCAAGGTCGTGCTGAACAACCTGTACAAGCACACCCAGCTGCAGGAGAACTTCGGCGCGAACATGCTCGCGATCGTCGACGGGGTTCCGCGCACCCTGCCGCTCGACGGCTTCATCTCGCACTGGATCGACCACCAGATCAACGTCATCGTGCGCCGCACCCAGTTCCGGCTGCGCAAGGCCGAAGAGCGCATGCACATCCTGCGCGGCTACCTCAAGGCGCTGGACGCACTCGACGAGGTGATCGCCCTGATCCGCCGGTCGCCGACCGTGGATGACGCGCGCGACGGACTGAAGTCGCTCCTGGAGATCGACGACATCCAGGCCGACGCGATCCTCGCGATGCAGCTTCGCCGCCTCGCCGCCCTGGAGCGCCAGAAGATCATCGACGAGGCGGCCGAGCTCGAGTCGCAGATCACCGACTTCAAGGCGATCCTCGCCGACCCGACCCGGCAGCGCTCGATCATCCGCGAGGAGCTCACCTCGATCGTGGAGCGTTTCGGCGATGACCGCCGCACGCAGATCCTGCCCGGCTACGACGGTGACATGTCGGTCGAAGACCTCATCCCCGAAGAGGAGATGGTCGTCACCGTCACGCGCGACGGCTACATCAAGCGCACGCGCAGCGACAACTACCGGCAGCAGCACCGCGGCGGCCGCGGGGTCAAGGGCGCGCAGCTGCGAGCCGACGACGTCGTCGAGCACTTCTTCGTCACGACGACCCACCATTGGCTGCTCTTCTTCACCACGAAGGGCAGGGTTTACCGCGCGAAGGCGTATGAGGTGCCCGAGGCCGGCCGTGACGCGAAGGGACAGCACGTCGCGAACCTCCTCGCACTGCAGCCCGGCGAGGAGATCGCCCAGATCCTCGACATCCGCGACTACGGCGTGGCGACGTACCTGGTGCTTGCCACGCGCAGCGGCCTGGTGAAGAAGACCCGCCTGACCGAGTACGACACCAACCGCCAGGGCGGGGTCATCGCCATCAAGCTGCGCGGCCAGGACGAGGAGGACGGCGACGAGGTCGTGAGCGCCCTGCTCGTGGACGAGGGCGATGACATCCTGCTCATCAGCCGACTCGGCATGTCACTGCGCTTCACCGCGACCGACGACGCGTTGCGACCGATGGGCCGATCGACCGAAGGCGTCAAGGGGATGTCGTTCCGTTCCGGCGACAGCCTGCTGTCGGCATCCGTCGCCCAGAGCGGCGCGTACGTGTTCGTCGTGACCGACGGCGGCTACGCCAAGCGGACCGCGATCGAGCAGTATCGCGGTCAGAGCCGCGGCGGCCTGGGCATCAAGGTGGCGCGCCTGAGCGATGACCGGGGGGTCCTCGCAGGCGGTCTGATGGTGGCCGAGGACGACGAGGTCTTGGTGGTTCTTGCCAGCGGCAAGGTGGTACGCTCTGCCGTGGCCGAGGTCCCCGCCAAGGGCCGCGACACCATGGGCGTCGTGTTCGCCCGCGCCGAAGACGCCGATCGCATCATCGCGATAGCGCGCAACGGAGAGCGCGGCCTCGCCGAGACATCAGAGGCAGCCGACACCGAGCACGATGCAGGGTCGGACACACCCGAGGCCTCCACTGCTGTTGAAAATGACGGCACGATCCCCGAAGAGAGTACTGACGCATGAGCACCGTAGCCGACAAGCTCGCAAAGAAGTCCAGCCACAAGACCAGCGCCAAGCAGGTGCGCCTGCGGCTGGTGTACGTCGACTTCTGGTCGGCGGTCAAACTGTCGTTCCTGGCCGCCGTCGCGCTCGCGATCGTGACCGTCGTCAGCTTCCTCCTGGTCTACCTCATCGTCCAGACGACCGGCCTGATCGGCAAGGTCGACGAGTTCTTCCAGAGCTTCTCGGACGGCGGCGTCTCCATCACGGCGTTCGTCGGCCTCCCGCAGGTCATGGCGTTCGCCGCCATCGTCGCGATCCTCAATCTGGTGGTCGTGACCGTGCTCGGCGCAGTGATCGCGGGCATCTACAACCTGGCAGTGAAGGTCACCGGCGGTCTTCTGGTCGGCTTCACCTCGAACTGACGCGGGTCAGACCGCGCCGGTCGTCCCGAGCAGGGTGCCGATCGCCCAGGTGACGGCCAGCGCGAGCGCGCCGCCGATCACCAGGCGTGCGGTCGCCCGCATCTTGCTGCTGCCGCCGAGGTGCGCCGACACGGTGCCGGTGATGCCCAGGGCGACGAGCACTGCGACGAACGTCACCGGCACGCGCAGCTCCGGCGGCGGCAGCAGGATCGCCAGCAGCGGGAGCATCGCGCCGAGCGTGAAGGCGATCGCCGACGACAGGGCCGCCTGCCACGGGCTGACCAGATCGTGCTGATCGATGTGCAGCTCGACCTCGAGGTGCGCGGCCAGGGCGTCGTGCTCGGTGAGTTCGAGGGCCACCTGCCTCGCAGTGGCCTCGCTCAGCCCGCGCTCGCGGTACAGCGAGGTCAGCTCCTCGAGCTCTTCATCGGGGAGCTCCTTCAGCTCCCTGGTCTCCTTCGCGATGAGGGCTCGCTCGCTGTCGCGCTGACTGCTCACCGACACGTATTCGCCGAGCGCCATCGAGATCGCGCCGCCGACGAGCCCTGCCACTCCGGCGACCAGGAGTGCGGCCGTATCCGTGGTGGCCCCTGCGACGCCGACGACGAGCGATGCGACCGAGACGATGCCGTCGTTCGCGCCGAGCACTCCTGCGCGCAGCCAGTTCAGACGCTGGCCGACGCCTCCCGTATGGGCTTCGCCGGCGTGCGTGGGATCGTCATCGCTCACACCCCCAGTGAACCAACGAAGGATGCGGGCGCGCGACGCCACACCGAGCGAGGCGCCGCTCCCGCGGATTCGTGAATTGCCTGTCGTTCGGGTAAAGTCTTGGAGGTTGACGGCGCTCGCGCCGCCACGAAACGGGGCTATAGCTCAGGCGGTTAGAGCGCTTCACTGATAATGAAGAGGTCCCAGGTTCAAGTCCTGGTAGCCCCACAGATACAACAGCCCCGGGGCCTTAGCTCAGTTGGTAGAGCGCCTGCTTTGCAAGCAGGATGTCAGGAGTTCGAATCTCCTAGGCTCCACAGACGAAGAAGCGCCGGCCCGCAGGGTCGGCGCTTTCTTCGTCATCGGGCACAGTGATTCGAATTCGCGGCGCAGCCGCGTTCGACGGGCCCACGCGGCTCTGCCGCGGGGACTCCTAAGCTCCACAGACGAAGAAGCGCCGGCCCGCAGGGTCGGTGCTTCTCGCATTCCCGGGTGAGCCCTTCGTCCATAGGTAGAGTCGAACGCATGGACACGCGGGTCGCGGCATACGCCGTCATCATCGACGCCGACGACCGCATCCTGCTGGCTCACTGGAACGAAGGGCGCCGCGCCGCATGGACGCTGCCCGGGGGCGGGCTCGAAGCCGGCGAAGACCCCGAGCACGCCACCCGTCGCGAGGTACGTGAGGAGACCGGCTATCGGGTGTCGGTGGGCGACCTGCTCGGCATCCATTCCCGCGTCATCCCCGCCGGGCGTCGGCTCGCGCCCGATGCCACCGGCCCCCTGCACGCCCTGCGGATCGTCTATCGCGCGCGCATCACGGGCGGGCGGCTGCGAAACGAGACCAACGGCTCGACCGATCGGGCGGACTGGTTCCCGCTGTCCGGTGTGTCCGCCCTGCAGCGGGTGAAGCTCGTCGACATCGCGCTGAAGATGGCACGACGGGACTGATCAGCTGATCTCCTGCGAGATGTCGGCCACGGTCGCTCCGTATGCCGCGATCAGATCGTCGGCGCCGACGAAGAGGCTGTATCCGTGGGCGCCGGCGCCCATGGCGATGCGTGCGCCGACGATGCGCTCATCCGCGAAGACCGGCCAGTCGGTCGTGCTGCCCACCGGAACGATCGTGCCCCGCTCGTAGCCGGTGGCCGCAAGCGCGCGGGCCGGATCGGGCAGCTGGAGCTTGTTCACTCCGACCACCGCGCGCAGCTTCGGCCACGAGATCGCGCGATCACCGGGCACGAGCGCGAACAGATAGGTGTCGTCGCTGCGCTTGACCACGAGGGTCTTCACGATTCCCGCGGGCGGGATGCCGAGCAGCGCTGCCGCCTCGTTCAGGCTGTTCGCGGCGGGGCGCTCGCGGATCTCGATGGTCAGACTCCGCGCGGCCGCTGCGTCGCGGACGCGCTGCGTGGGGTCGGACCCCTCGCTCACGCGTCCGGCGCGCGCAGCGGGTCGTCCGCGACCCAGAGCTCGTCGTCGGCCCGGAGCGTCTGCCATGCCGCGTAGAGCACGCCCACTGCCGCGGCGACGCCGAGGATGATCGCGATCACGCCGCCGGCGCCGATCCCCTGCTTGGGCGGGTCGAGGACCGTCAGCTTCTGCGCGAGCTTCTTGGTCGTCTGAGCGCCGTACTTGTCTGCGAGCTTCGCGTACTTGGCGGAGTCGGGCATCGAAAGTCCGCCGCCGGACGCCAGGCGCGCGCGGGTGTCATTGGCGGCGTCCCACACGGACAGCGCGGAGCCGACGACGGCTCCTGCGGTCGGCACGACGCGGTCGGCGAGCACCTGCTTCGAGAACTGCATGCTCTTGTCGACATAGGGTGCGGCGTACTTGCTGTAGCCGGCCTGCACACCGGGGATCACGTGCTCCCGGTTCAGGTGACCGAGCTGTCTGGTCGCTTCGCGGGCGACGTTGGCGGCCTCGCTCACGAGCACCTGCTGCGACTCCCACAGGTTGTTCGCCTGTACCTGGAGTTTGCGGAGTTCCTTCTTGCGCTTGCGGTTGAGGCTCACGTTGCCCTCCCTAAGGCCGGGGGATGTAGTTGTCCCATCTTGCCAGACGGCACCGCAGTCGGGAGGGTTCCCACCGAACTCTGAGAGAATGGACGACATGCCTCAGCACACTGCCGTAGCCACTTTGCACACCAACTACGGGGACATCGTGGTGAACCTCTTCGGAGACCACGCCCCCAAGACCGTCGAGAACTTCGTCGGACTGTCCGACGGGTCCAAGGACTGGACCGACCCGGCGACCGGCAAGCCCGGCGACGGCCCGCTGTACAAGGATGTCGTGTTCCACCGCATCATCTCGGGATTCATGATCCAGGGCGGCGATCCGCTCGGTCTCGGCACCGGCGGCCCGGGCTACAACTTCAACGACGAGATCAACGGCGAGCTGACCTTCACCGCCCCGTACAAGCTCGCGATGGCCAATGCCGGCCTGCGCCGCAACGCCATCACGGGTCGCCCGGAGGGCACGAACGGCTCGCAGTTCTTCATCACCGTTCCCGGCCAGGGCGGCCGTGGACCGGAATGGCTCCAGGGCAAGCACACGATCTTCGGCGAGGTGACCGATGACGCGTCGAAGGCGGTCGTCGACACGATCAGCGAACTGCCCACCGCCGCGGGCGACCGCCCGATCGAGCCCGTCGTCATCGAGTCCATCGACGTCGTCTCGGTCTAGGACGCTCGTGCGTCCGTGAGCTCACCCGACTTCGCCCGCAACAGCGACAACTACTGCTACCGGCATCCGGACCGGCAGAGTTTCGTGCTGTGCCAGCGGTGCCTGCGCACGATCTGCCCCGAGTGCCAGACGCAGGCGGCGGTCGGCGTGATCTGCCCGGAGTGTCTCGGTCAGCAGGCCAAGACGCAGACTCCGGCGCAGCGCAAGGCGGAACGACGCTGGTCCCGGCCGCGAGCTGTCACTGCGACCGACTCGCGGCCGCTGGTCACCTACGGCATCATCGCGGTGACGATGCTGGTGTACCTGACCCAGCTCATCCCGGGATCCCCGGTGCAGGAGCTGCTCGCCTTCAACAGTCTGTACGTCGCGCCAGCATGGGGTTTCGCGCCGTTCCAGCCCTGGCGGCTGTTCACCGTCCTGGTCGTGCACGGCGGGTTCTTCCACGTCGGACTCAACATGCTCGCGGTGTGGATGATCGGCCGGAGCCTCGAGCCCCTGCTCGGGCGGTGGCGATTCCTCGTGCTGTACCTGCTCGGCGGACTGGGCGGTTCGGTCGGGGTCGCGCTCATCGCACCCGGCCTGTGGGTCGTCGGCGCGTCGGGCGCGGTGTTCGGGCTGCTCGGGGCGCTCCTGGTCATCGGACGCCACATCGGCGCGAACATCCGCGGCATCCTTCTCATCCTCGCGATCAACCTCGTGATCGGCTTCGTCCCGGGATTCCAGGTCGCCTGGCAGGCGCACATCGGCGGACTCGCCGTAGGCGCGCTCGTCGGCCTCATCTACGCCCGCACGCGGTCGGTCAGGCGACGGGCGCTGCAGATCTGGCTGCTCGTCGCCGTCGCGGTCGGGCTGTTCGCCCTGCTGCTGCTGCCGCCGCTGATCTATCGCTGACGGAAGTTATCCACAGGTTCATCCACACCTGGGGATGAATCACACGGGTGTAATTCGCGCTGCCGCTATCGCCAGCGGGTCGTCATCAGGAAGCCGATGAAGGCGATCCCGAATCCGATGACCAGGTTCCAGGCGTCGATGCCCGGGATCGGGTACTGCATGCCGCTGAGGTAGAAGACCAGCACCCAGACGAGTCCGACCAGCATGAGGCCGATCATGATCGGCTTGAACCACACCGGGTTCGGTGCGGCCTCGCCTTCGCTGCGCTCCACCAGGGAGTCGTCGTCTTTGCCGGGTCGTGCCATACCCACATCCTACCCCGCGGCCGTGTGCTCGCCCGGCGCGGGCTCCACGGCTGTGGACTGCCCCACAGCCCGAGGTGCGTCAAGACGACACGTAGAATCCAGGTGTGGACGAAGCGAGCGGCGCAGGCCCGGCGGAGGCCGCAGGCCGCAGGCGTCCTCGTCGCCGTACGTCCTTCTTCTCAGTGGTCGGCGAGCTGCTCATCACGGTGGGCGTGCTGACCCTCCTCTATGTGGGATGGCAGCTCTGGATCGGCGACCTCATCTACGGTGCCCAGCGCAACGAGGCCGGCCGCGAGCTGTCGCAGGAATGGGAGCAGGCCGTCAGCTCGCCGTCTCCGACCGCGTCCACCCCGGGTTCGTCGACCCCGTCCGCGACCACTCCGCCCGCGGAACCCGTGATCCTGGCCGAGCCCTCCGACGGGGAGGTGTTCGGCATCATGCACATCCCGCGCTTCGGTGCCGACTACCAGGTCCCCATGGCCGGTGGGGTGAGCCGTTCCGGCACGCTCGACCCGATCGGCATCGGACACTATCCGGGCACGCAGATGCCGGGCGAGGTGGGCAACTTCGCCCTCGCTGCGCACCGCACGACCTACGGAAAGCCGTTCAATCGCATCGCCGAGCTCCGTGTCGGCGACGCGATCATCGTGGAGACGGCCGACGGCTGGTACACCTACAGGTTCCGCACGCTCGAGTACGTGCAGCCCACGGAGGTCGAGGTGCTCCTGCCCGTTCCTCAGGCGCCCGATGCACCAGCCGGCTCCCGCTACATCACGCTCACCAGCTGCAGCCCGATGTTCTCCATCGCCGAGCGCATCGTCGCCTACGGCGTCTTCGAATCGTTCACCCCGCGCGCGTCCGGCCCGCCCGCCTCCCTGACGGACGGCGTGGCCCCCTGATGTACGCAGCACTGTGGCGGATCCTGCCCGGCCCGGTCTGGGTCAGGGTGGTGATCCTGATCGTCCTCGCGGCGGCGGTCCTGTACGGTCTGTTCTTCTTCGTGTTCCCCTGGATCAGTCAGGTGATCAACCCGCAGGAGGTGACCGTTGGCTAGCGCCGCGCCGGGATCGAAGCGCACGGCGCCGATCCTCGTCGTGGACAACCACGATAGCTTCGTGCACACCCTCGTCGGGTATCTCCACGAGCTCGGAGCGGACACCGACCTCATCGAGGCGGACGCGATCGAGCCGGATGCCGCGGCATCCGTCATCGCCGACTACCGCGGTGTGCTGATCTCACCCGGCCCCGGCACTCCCGCACGCGCGGGTGCGTCGATCGCAGTCGTGCGCGCCGCGGCCGCCGCCGGCACGCCTCTGCTCGGGGTCTGCCTCGGGCATCAGGCGATCGGCGAAGCGTACGGAGCCACGGTCTCGCAGGCCCCGGAGCTGATGCACGGCATGACCTCGCTCGTCGAGCATGACGGAAGCGCACTCTACGAGGGCTTGCCCAGTCCGTTCACCGCGACGAGGTACCACTCACTCGCGATCCTCCCCGAGACCATGCCGGTCGAGCTGATCGTGACCAGTCGCACCGCCGAAGGAGTGATCATGGGGGTCGCGCACCGCACCGCGCCGATCCTCGGCGTGCAGTTCCATCCCGAAGCGGTCCTCACGGAGGGCGGTCATCGGCTGCTGGGCAACTGGCTCGCCATGCTGGGATTCGCGGATGCCGCCGCCCGGGGCGCCGCACTCACCCCTCGTCGCTGACGCGCGCGACGCTTCGAAAGGCTCAGCGGTCGGCTGTCCGTCGGGCTATGCGCCGGAGCAGTAGGTGAGGATCACTTCGGAGTGGATCGGCGCCTCACCAGGCGCGATCGACTGGGTCGTGACCACGGGCGGAGACACGGCAGGGCAGCCCGGATCCTCCTGCGGGATCACCAGCAGCTGGGATTCCGGGCCCTCGAGCTCGCGCGTGGCTGCGTCCACGGTGTAGCCGGTGACGTCGATGATCACGACGCGTCCGGTCGCCGCGACCACGTTCACGGTCGCACCCAGCGGCAGCGTGGCGCCGGCGGGCTGATCGGCGGAGATCACGGTGCCGGCCGCGAGCCCGGGGTCGTTCCGTGGCGTCACGGTGCCCATGACCAGGCCCACGGCCTGCAGCGCCGCGGCCGCGGCATCCTGCCCCAGTCCTTCGAGGGTCGGGACCGTGGTGGTCTCCTGGCCGGAGGACACGTAGACGCGCACCTCCTGACCCGGACTGACCGATGCACCGGCCTCGGGGTCGGTGCGGATGACGTTTCCGACCGCGACCTCCGAGTTGGGCTCGTCGACACGGAACGAGACGAGGTCCTGATCGCCGATCTCGGTGTTCGCGCGCTCGTAGGTCATGCCGGTCACGTCGGGGACCAGACGGGCGTTCGTGGGCACGTCGCCGCCCGGGCGGATCGAGAGCACCCAGAAGAGCACCGAGATGAGCAGCACCGCCAGGATCGCCACACCCGCCCAGATCCAGGCGACCGGCGGCCCGGCCTGGGTGCGCTTCATCGTCGTGTCGGTGCTCAGCTGCCGCAGCGAACGCGCAGTCTCGGCCGCCTGCTTCGGGTTGGGACCGTAGAGCTCGCTCGTGAGCGCACCGACGGCGCGCTTGGAGGGGACCTTGCCGCCGACGGTGGCGTCGAGGGACTCCCGGAACGCCGCCGCATCCTGATAGCGCTGGAACGGGTCCTTGGCGAGCGCGCGCAGCACCACCGCGTCCAGTGAGCGCGGGACGGACTCGTTGACCTCGGAAGGCGGGACCGGGGCTTCGCTCACGTGCTGGTAGGCGACCGCCACCGGGGATTCGCCCCGGAACGGAGGGCGGCCCACGAGCAGCTCGTACAGGACGACACCCGCCGAGTAGACATCGGCTCGCGCATCGACCGGCTCGCCCTTGGCCTGCTCGGGTGAGAAGTACGCCGCCGTGCCGATGATCGCGGTCGTCTCTGCGACGGTCGACGACGAGTCCGAGACGGCGCGGGCGATGCCGAAGTCCATGACCTTGACCTGGCCCGCGTCGGTCACCATGACGTTGCCCGGCTTGATGTCCCGATGCACGACGCCCGCACGGTGCGAGTACTCCAGAGCCTCGAGGATGCCGTCGACGTAGCGGACCGAGTCCGCCACCGGCACCGGTCCCGCCGAGATCACGTCTTTCAGCAATGCGCCGTGGACGAGTTCCATGACGATGTAGGGCACGGGACGCACGGTTCCGTCGGGGCTCGTCTCGGTGTCCTCACCCGCGTCGTACACCCGCACGATGGTCGGGTGCGCCATCCGGGAGGCGGCCTGCGCCTCGAGGCGGAAGCGCGTGCGGAACGAGTTGTCGTTCGCCAGGTCGCGGTTCAGCAGCTTGATCGCCACCTGGCGACCGAGCGTCAGGTCGTATCCCCGGAAGACCGTGGCCATGCCGCCGCGCCCGATGAGTTCGTCGACGCGGTAGCGCCCCGAAAGCACGCGCGGCTCAGCTGTCACGGTCACTCCCTGGGTGGAACAGAGTCAGCCTAACGGACGCGAACGCGCTCGCCCGCACGGCACGACTGTCGGGCCCGCGTGGGGCTACGGGGTGGTGGTGGGGTCGGGGGCAGGTGCCGGCGCCTCGATCTGGGAGGTCGCCTCGCCCGAGGGGCCCGAGTCGCGCTGGCCGGCGGTTCCGCCCGAGCACGTCACGGTGTACGTCACGATGATCGTCTGACCGGCGCTGTCGTTGGCCAGCAGCTGAGCGTTGCGGTCGTTCGGTCCGAAGGAGGCCGTGGACTGCCCGGTGCTCGGGAACGTGCCGTTGGTCGCCGAGAAGTTGTAGGCGCTGACCGAACCCGTGCCGGACGGGCACGTGTAACCGGGCCACGAGACCTGCGTCTCCTGACCGGCGACCACCGTGGCCGCCATCGTCGGGGCCGCCGGTGCCGGCATCCCGACCTGGTCCTGGTAGAACGTCAGCGTCAGCAGCTGAGACGGCGGGATGTTGCCCGTCGGGCTCACCCGGTAGACCTTGTTGACATCGCCCGCGGTGGGTGCCGCGTCGCCGCCGACGCAGTCCACAGCCTCGACTCCCGCCGCCTGCGCCGCGGCGGCAGCCTCGGTGCAGTCCATCCCCTCGAGGCCGAGGGAGTTGATCGGGATCGTCGTCGCGGTCGGCGTCGGAGTCACCGAGGGAGTCTGAGACGGACTCGAGGATGAGTTCGTGGGCTCGGGTCCGGGCTGCTGATTCGCCACGAACGCCCAGATCGTCCCGCCGAGCACGAGCAGCAGCAGGATGATCAACGCGATCAGCGGCCACGTCCACGGGCTGCGCTTCTTCTTCTCGGGCTCGTCCTCGACCAGATCATCGGTCGGCAGCAGCACGGTCGCCGTCGCCGTGCCCGCGCCGGTGGTCAGCAGCTGCGTGACGTCGTCGGCGGTCGACCCGGTGGCGATGGCCGGAACCGCGGCCGCGGCTGCCGCGACATCGCCACGGCGCAGGGCGGTGGCGGCGCGCGCGACTGCGGCTGCCGACGCCGGGCGCTCGTCGGGCTTCTTGGCGATCATCGCCATCACGAGGTTCTGCACCGGGACGGCCACGGTCGGCGGCAGCGGAGGCGCCTGCTCGTTGATCTGGGCCATCGCGATCGCGACCTGCGACTCGCCCGTGAACGGACGCTTGCCCGCGAGGGCCTCGTACGCGACGATGCCCAGCGAATACGTGTCAGTTGCGGGGGATGCCGGATGCCCCGACGCCTGCTCGGGTGAGAGGTACTGCACCGTGCCCATCACCTGGCCGGTCGCGGTCAGCGGCACCTGGTCGGCGATGCGCGCGATGCCGAAGTCGGTGATCTTGACCCGCCCGTCGGGGGTGATCAGCAGGTTGCCGGGCTTGATGTCGCGGTGCACGAGACCGGCGGCGTGCGCGGCCTGGAGCGCGGCGGATGTCTGCGCGACGATGTCGAGGGTCTTGTCGGTCGAGAGGGAGCCGTCGCGCTCGAGGATGGTCGAGAGCGCCTCGCCGGGCACGAGCTCCATCACGAGGAAGGCGCTGCCGTTCTCCTCGCCGTAGTCGAAGACGCTTGCGATGCCCTCGTGGTTCACCAGGGCCGCGTGCCGCGCTTCGGCGCGGAAGCGCTCCAGGAAGCCCGGATCGCCCATGTACTCGTCTTTGAGGATCTTGATGGCGACGGTCCGTCCGATGACGTGATCGGTCGCCTCCCACACCTCGCCCATGCCGCCGATGGCGATCCGCGAGTCCAGCTCGTAGCGGCCGCCGAAGGTCACTCCCTGCGTCGGTCTCATCGTCCCAGCACCGCCTCCATGACCTTCTTCGCGATCGGTGCCGCGATCGTGTTGCCGCTGCCCGCCTGACCCTGCCCGCCGCCGTCTTCGACGACGACCGCAACTGCCACCTCCGGGTTCGCTGCGGGCGCGAACCCGGTGAACCACAGTGTGTACGGCTGGCCTGATCCGTTCTCCGCAGTGCCGGTCTTCCCGCCCACATCGACCCCGTCTATTGTTGCACCCGACGCCGCGCCGTCACTGACATTGGCGACCATCATGGCGACCAGTTCCGCGGCGATGTCGGCATCCAGCGCCCGCCCGAACTCGCTGTCCTCGAACGTCTGCTGCACCGACAGGTCTGCGCCGATGACCTGGTCGACCATGCGCGGGTTCATCACCATGCCTCCGTTCGCGATGCCCGCCGAAACCATCGCCATCTGCAGCGGCGTCGCGGTCACCTGGCCCTGCCCGAATCCGGACAGCGCGGTCTGCGGATCATCCAGTGCGCGCGGGTAGCTCGAGGCGGTGGAGACGAGCGGCATCGTGAACTGCGAGTTGAAACCGTACTTCTCCGCCTCTTCGCGGATCGCGGTATCGCCGAGTTCGACCGCGAGCTCTGCGAACGGGATGTTGCAGCTCAGGCGCAGCGCGTCAGCGATCGTGACCGTGGCGCCCGGGCCGCACGCACCGCCGCTCGCGTTGAAGATCACGTTGCTGGACTGCGGCAGCTGGTACGAGGACGGATTGGGCAGCGTCGACTGCGGCGTGTAGTCGCCTGAGGCCAGCGCGGCCGATGCCACGACGAGCTTGAAGGTGGAACCCGGAGGGTTGAGGTCGCCGCCGATCCCGCGGTTGTAGAGCGGATGCGTCGGATCGGCGTCCAATGCGTCGTACACGTCGTTCACCTCGTTCGTGTTGTGCGAAGCCAGCAGGTTCGTGTCATAGCTCGGGCTGGTCACCATCGCCAGGATGCGGCCCGTCGACGGCTCGATCGCGACGACCGCGCCCTGCATATCGCCGAGCGCATCGTAGGCGGCGCGCTGCACCGCGGCGTCCAGGGACAGCTCCACGTTCGATCCGCGCGGCGGCTGGCCGGTGAGGATCCGGTCGATGCGGGCGAGGAACTGCGAGCCCGCCGTCCCGCTGAGCTCCTGGTTCATCGCCTGCTCGATGCCCGTGGCAGCCCCCAGGGCCGGGTTGATGTATCCCGTCACGGGCGCCCACATGTCGCCGTCGACGTAGACCCGTTGCCAGCTGAAGACGTCGTCGGAGGGGACCGAGCTCGCGATCGCCGCGCCGCTCGCGATGATCGAGCCGCGCTGCACCTCGTACGAGTCGTACAGGGCACGCGTGTTGCGCGAGTTCTCGGCGAGGGTCTCGGCCTGCACGACCTGGATCACGCTCGTCGAGGCGAACAGCGCGAGGAACATCAGCAGCATCAGGATGCTGAGACGCCGGAGTTCTTTCGTCATGTCAGCCGATCACCACCCGGGGACGACTGCGGACGGCATCCGAGATCCGCAGCAGGATCGCGACGATCAGCCAGTTGGCCACGAGCGACGAGCCGCCGGCAGCGAGGAACGGCGTGGTGAGGCCGGTCAGCGGGATGAGCCGGGTCACGCCTCCGACCATGATGAACACCTGGAGCGCGATCGTGAACGACAGGCCGGTCGCCAGCAGCTTGCCGAAGTCGTCCTGCCCGGCCAGGCCGATGCGGATGCCCCGGCTCGTGAAGACCATGTACAGGCACAGGATCGCGAACACGCCGATGAGGCCGAGCTCCTCGCCGAGGCTCGGCAGGATGTAGTCGCTCTGCGACAGCGGGGTGATGTACGGCCGACCCTGGCCGAGGCCGGTGCCGATGAGGCCGCCCTGCGCCAGCCCGAAGATGCCCTGGACGAGTTGGTAGCTGCCACCGCTGCGATCGATGACCTCGGGGTTGAAGGCATCCAGCCAGTTCGAGAAGCGGCCGCCGACGTAGGACAGCACGCGGGAGGCGAGGAAGGCGCCGCCGGCGGCCAGCACGACGCCGATGAGCACCCAGCTGGTCTTGCCCGTGGCGACGTAGAGCATCGCGACGAACATGCCGAAGATCAGCAGTCCCGTGCCCAGGTCGCGCTGGAGCACGATGATGCCGAGCGAGATCAGCCAGATCACCAGCAGCGGGCCGAGCTCTCGCGCGCGCGGCCACGTCAGGCCGAGGAAGCGCGTGCCGACCGAGCTGAGGCTCTCGCGCGTGCGCACGAGGTAGCCGGCGAAGAAGATCGCGAGGGCGATCTTGGCGAGCTCACCGGGCTGGAACGAGAAGAAGCCGAGGGAGACCCACACGTCGGCGTTCGCGTCCGTGCCCAGCCCGGGGACGATCGGCAGGATCAGCAGGACGATGCCGGCGAGCCCGAAGATGTACGTGTAGCGGAAGAGGACGCGGTAGTTGCGCAGCAGCACCACGATCGCGATCGCGCCCACGATCGCGATCGCCGCCCACGCCAGCTGCTTCGTGGAGTACGCGTCCCAGCCGTGCAGCTTCACCGCGATGTCGATCCGGTAGATCATCGCGATGCCGAGCCCGGTCAGGATCGTCGCGATCGGGAGGACGAACGGATCGGCGTCGCGCGCCCGGAGGCGCAGCACGATGTGCATCGCCATGACGAGCGCGGTCAGGCCGCCGCAGTATAAGAGGAACGTCGCGTCGATCGCGCCGAGGGCACCGAGCTGCACGAGCGCGATCGCCGAGCCGTTGACCAGGAAGGCGAAGATGAGCAGGAACAGCTCGCGATTGCGCTGAGTCTGCGGGACACGGATGCGCCGCAGGGCGCGGATCACCGCGGTGTCGGCGGCGATCGACTCGGTGCTGTTCGCGGGGGAGGTCATCGGGTCGCCTCCGCCGAACTGCGCAGCCGGTCGACGATCGCCTCGGCGTCGGCGAGCGAGCGCGCCGAGATCGTGCGCTCCACGGTCGCCCGGCTGAAGGACGGCAGGTCGGCGAGCAGGATGCCGGTGTCTTCGTGGGCGGTGGACAGCGCGATCGGCCCGATGTTCTGCTGGATGCCCTGGTAGATCACCACGGTGTCCTCGTCGGCGCCGACGTAATAGCGGGTCTGGGTCCAGTTGTATGCCGCGAACAGACCGGCCGCGATGAGTGCGAGCACGACCACCAGGCCGACGATCCAGCCGATGCGCCGGCGCTTGGCCCTGCGTCGATCCTCCTCGATGAGCTCCTCGAGGAACTCGGCTGCCGGCTCGAAGTGGCTGGGCTCGTTGGCGGCCTGGCGGTTCGGGTGCAGCCACCCTCCGCGTCCGGAACGGGCCGCCGGCACCTCGATGCCGGTCGGGTTCGACGCGGAGCCGACGATCGTCGGTGTGCCGGAGAAGACCGGATGCTGCCCGCCGACGTCGACGAGGACGATCGTGACGTTGTCCGGCGCTCCGGCATCCAGCGCCTGCTTGAGCAGGTTGTCGGCCGTGCGGCCGGGCGCGAGGCCGAGACCGAGCGCCTTCGAGGTGTGCGCATCGTCGACCACACCCGAGAGTCCGTCCGAGCACAGCAGCCAGCGGTCGCCGGGCTGGGTCGGCATGATGAACGTGTCGAGCTCGGGATCGGGATCCATGTCGCCGAGCACGCGCATGAGGACCGAGCGCCGAGGGTGGAACCGGGCCTCCTCGGGCGTGATGCGCCCGGAGTCCACCAGGCGCTGGACGAATGTGTGGTCCGTCGTGATCTGGGTGAGGGTGTCGTCGCGGTAGAGGTAGATGCGCGAGTCGCCGATGTGTGCGATCACGGCATAGTCGTCGACCATCACGAGCGCGCTGACGGTCGTGCCCATCCCGGCGAGCTCGGGTTTGACGTGCACGGTGTCGATGAGTTCGCCCGCCGCGTCTGCGATCGCATCCCGCAGTTCGCGCTCGGCGGCCGAGGTGGACTCGAAGGGGTGATCCAGGCTCTCCAGCCGCGCGATCGCGAGACTCGAGGCGACGTCGCCACCGGCGTGCCCGCCCATGCCGTCGGCGACCGCGAACAGATTCGAGCCCGAATATCCCGAATCCTGGTTGTTGGAGCGCACCTTGCCGGTGTGCGAGATGGCGGCGCTCGAGCCCTGGAAGACCATGTGCGGAGGGTCAGCTACTTCCGCAGCTCGAAGGTCGTCGCGCCGACCTTGATGGGCGCGCCGATCGTGATCGGCACCGGCGCGCTGACGCGCGCGCCGTCGTGCCACGTGCCGTTCGTGGAGTCGAGATCCTGGATCATCCACTGGTCGCCCCACAGCACCAGCCGGGCGTGGTGGCTCGAGGTGTAGTCGTCGCGGATGACGAGACCGGACTCGCTCGAGCGGCCGATCGTGAGCGGCTCGGTGCCCAGTGGCAGCTCGAGACCCGCCTTGGGTCCGCTCGTGATGACGATGCGGGACACGGCGTCGGTCGTGGCAGCACCGCCCTTCGGACCGGCAGGCGCGGGCTTGGACGCGGCGATTGGTGCGGTCGAGGATGCCCGGGCGGCCGGTGCGGATGCCGCGCCGACGGCGGCCGAGCCGGCCGCAGCGTCGGGCATCCGTCGCACCTTCACGCCGAACAGGTCGGCGCGCAGCGAGTAGACGACCGCGAAGACGAAGAACCACAGCAGCACGAGGAACCCGACGCGCAGCAGGAGGAGGGTCAGCTCACTCACGTCGTGCCCCCGTTGCGGCGTTCGAAGTCCCGGAGGTCGAACGCGCGGGTCGCATCCTGCGCCGCCATCGTCGGCTTGGGTGGCGCGGCCTGCGCGATGACGCGGAACACGATGTCGGTGCGGCCGATCGTGACGGTCGAGTCGGGTGCGAGCGCTGCCTCGACGACCTTCTGCCCGTTCAGCAGCGTGCCGTTGGTCGACTTCATGTCGCGCACCATCGCGCGCTCGCCGTCCCAGAGGATCTCGACGTGCTTGCGGCTCGTGCCGGCGTCGGAGATCGTGATGTCCGCGTCGCTTCCTCGTCCGATCACCGTCCGTGATTTCACGATCGGGTGGCGCTTGCCTTCGACGTCGAGGACTCCCCGCCACGCGACGCGGCCCTCGGCCGTCGCGGATTCGACGCGGAGTGTGCCGGTGGAGAGCTGGTCGTCGCGCTCGAGCGTGATCGATACGGGTCCCGCGAACGTGTAGCCCTGCGACTTGGCGTGCGCCTGCACGAGGGTGTCGAGCTCTTCGCCGAGTGCGCCCCCCAGCGTGCGCATGCGCTCGTCGTCGGCCGGTGACAACCGCACGGAGAACGTGTTCGGCGCGAGGATGCGGTCGCGACTGACGATCGCGGCCTTCTTGTCGAGCTCGCTCCGCAGGGCGGATGCGATCTCGACGGGCTGGATGCCGCTGCGGAAGGTCTTCGCGAACGCGCTGTTCACAGCGCGTTCGAGACCCTTCTCGAAGCTGTCAAGTAGTCCCACACGACTCCTTAGGCAGGGGGTGCCAGTCGGTACATGCTAATTGCTTTGTCTGTGCCCGCCGTGGATGCGCCGCACAGCGCCCTGGACGGATTCGAGGGGCGGGATGCTGCGTGATATCCTCGGGAAGTTGAGTTGCACCGCGTCCTCGGATGCCGCATCTCGCGCGAGTGGCGGAATAGGCAGACGCGCTGGCTTCAGGTGCCAGTGCCCGAAAGGGCGTGGGGGTTCAACTCCCCCCTCGCGCACGAAACGAAGAAGGCCCCCGAACGGGGGCCTTCTTCGTTTCACACCGAGGGCGTCTCAGCTGAACGCGACGGTGCCCCTGGCCCACGTGCCGGGGGTGTTACGAGTTCGCGAAGAATCGGGCACCTGCTTGGACCGCATCGTCCACCCCTCATAGCCTCAGGGCAGACCCGCTGCCGAGTCTGCCCCATGTCCCCCCAAGGTCTGGGTGACCCTTCGCACAGCGTCGGGTCCCGGCACGGGTCAGGTCCTCCGAGACCCACGGTCCCCACGCCCGGGTCTCGGGGGGCCGCCCACGCGATCCGGAAGCCGCAGCCCTGTCGCGGCGGTCGCCCCACCGACGACTACTCGAGCGCGGGCACCAGAACCAGGACGATCTCCTCGATGTCGCGTCCGACGCCGGGCGCGTACTCGATGTCACGGGAGACCTCGGTGAATCCGACCTTCGTGAGCACCGCGAGCGAACCCAGGTTGTGCGCCGCGACCCGTGCGAACAGCGGTCGCTCCGCCTCGCGCGAGACGAGGATGTGCAGCGCCTCGGTCGCGACGCCCCTGCCCCACGCGTGGCGCGCGATCCAGTAGGTGACCTCGCGGTCGCCGTCAGCGGAGAACAGGGCGGCCGTGCCGGCGAAGCCGCCGTTCTCGGTGACGACGTAGAGCGCGACCTCGTCCGACCGCCGCTGACGAGCGATCCATTCGTCGAACGCGTCCCGGTCATCCGGGTTCGCGGCGGTGAACGCCGCCATCTCGACCGCTGAGCGGTCGCGCATCATCTCGAAGATCGCGTCGAGGTCGTCCTCGTCCAGGCCCCGCAGTTCGACATGTCCCACACGGTCAACGCTATCGATCGGCGACTGCGCGCAGAAGAGGACGGTCAGGCGACGCCGTGCAGCTCGCGGAGGATCGTCTCGGCCTTCGCGCCGTCACGCAGGGCGACGGCATCCCGGAACTGCTCGTAGCCTGCCGTGCGCTCGACGGGGCATTCCACGAACGGCTGCCACCCCGCGAGATTGCGGCGGATCGCGATCTCGGCCTCGCGCATCACGCGGATGAAGGCCACGTTGTCGGTGTCGTCGACGATGTGATCGAAGAACCGGGCGCTGGCCTCCATGATCGCCGGATGATCGTCGGCACGGGATGCTGCGACGATCGCATCCGCGTGCTCGAGCGCGTGGGCGAGCTCCTCGTCCGAGCACCGTCGAAGGGCGAGGCGCACGGCGCTGCCCATCAGGTAGACGAAGAACTCGTGCGTGTCTGCGTGGACGCGCTCGCTGGGGACGGACACCCGGGTGTATCGATTGGGGGCCACCTCGACGAGGCCGACGCGCTCGAGCCGCTGGAGTGCTTCGCGCACCGGCGTCCGCGAGACGCCGAGGTGCTCGGCGAGCTCCTGGTCGCGCAGTCGCTCACCTGCGCTGAGCCGTCCGTCGAGGATCGCCTTGCCGAGGAGCGCATAGACCTCGTCGCCGAGGACGGCGCCGCGGGGTTCCAGGGGTGCGAAGGGCGTTGCCATGACGGGGTTCAGTCTACGACGGCGGATTCAGCTGCATAGACCTGCGGATCCGGGGCTGCGACATCGGTGTGCCGGGGCGCCGGGCACTCGGCAAACTCACGGATTCGCGGGCGAATCAGCGGCGTGCGAGCCTCGCCGCAGGCCCGATATATCGGTAGAGTATGCGGTGCCACGCCTGGCGTGACATATCCGGGGGGATCCGTCGACGCCCGGGCTTCGAGTGATTGCTCAGCCCGGGCGTGCGATGGTGTGCAACGTTTGTGTCACCATCTCTCAGCAAAATCCTCCGCAGACCGCCGCGGTTCGGTAGCCTGGGTGGGACTCGACGCAGATAGCTCGGGCACAACAGAACGGCAATACATGAGTACCCAGGGCACGGTCAAGTGGTTCAACGCGGAGAAGGGCTTCGGCTTCATCGCTCCTGATGACGGCGGCGCCGACGTCTTCGCGCACTACACCGCGATCCAGTCGGGCGGTTACCGCTCGCTTGAAGAGAACCAGCGCGTCGAGTTCGAAGTAGCCCAAGGCCCCAAGGGCCTGCAGGCTGAGAACATTCGTCCGGTCTGACAAGACCCACCGCGCGGTGCACTGCCCCGCGCGCGGCGAGGCGGGATCCGACCATGTCGGCGCGCCCACTCGCCACTTCTCCACGCGAAATCCGCACGGGCAGTTGCTCGTGCGGATTTTCGTTTCCCGTAACTTGTCGGACTCAATGCCGGTATAGCGTCGATTGCGGGCCGAAGGCGACCCTTCCTGATCGCGGACCGATTGGACCTGCCCGATGCCTCCCATTTCTCGTCGCACCGCACTGGCCGCGCTGCTCTCAGCCGCACCGGTACTGATCGCGGGGTGCGGTCTGGAGAAGAGCGCGGCGACTCCGGGGGCGGCATCCACCGCATCCGCCGGCGCGACCGGGAGTGCCGCCGGTTCACCCGCCACCGCCTCGGTCGGCGCCCTGGGCACCGCGGAGTTCGGTCCGACCGGGCGGCACTGGCCCTCACGGACGCCGGCGCTCACCGACACCTTCGACTTCACGATCGAGGTGAACGCGACCTGGGCGGCGATCGCCGACGGCATCAAGCAGGCGATCGCGAAGGCGCCGAAGGGGAAGACGCGCGTTCTGGTCAAGCCGGGCATCCTGCCGGGCTATGGTGCCGGCTCCAGCAAGACGCCGGTGCTCAAGAACGTCGGCAAGACCGGCCTCGCCAATCGCGTCCTCGTCGCCCCGCGCGACGGCGTCGGGACGGTGAGCTTCTCGGACTCGATCCGGTTCGAACTCGTCGCCGGGGTGAGCTTCGTCGGGTTCTGGATCTTCCCCAACTCGATGGTGCTCAGCGCGGTGCAGGACTTCGCGTGGGCATGGTCGAAGGGGCAGGCGTTCAACATCAGCTCGAACTCGGCCGTTCCGACGAAGGACGTCGAACTCGTCGAGTGCGTGACGCCGGAGGCCCGCCTGATCGATGCCGACACCTGGGCGTTCCGCACCGGCGGCCAGCCGTACGAGAACATCTCCGTGATCGGCTGCTACCTCGCTCCGTCGTACAAGGCGGCGGGCTCGAGCGCTCACTGCGACACCCTCCAGCAGTCGGGCGATGAGCTCAAGACAGGGCTGCTCATCCGCGACTCAGTGGTGTTCTCCTCCACGAACGCCGGGTTCATCCCCTCCGGCGGCGCGAGCGGTGTGATGTTCGACCACAGCCTGATGGTCGGCGGCGACCGGATGCTGCTGCGCTACCCGCTGCCGGCGGGGGCGAACGCCTTCACCTCGGGCCTCCCCGCGGCGATCAACGGCGCAGGCTCGGTCGACCAGATGTCGGCGAAGAACTCCACGTTCATCGGCAATGTGCGCGGCAAGTTCCTGTCCGTCGAGAGCACGACCATCACGGCGACGAACCCGCCCGCCGCAACGGCCGGCAAGTTCACGAGCGATCCTTCGCTGTCATCGATCGACGCCGCGTGGCTCGAGTCGCGCAGCCCGATGCCCACCGACGAGCGACTGCGCGCGGCGTGGGCAGCGCTATAGACGACGGGCTCGGAGAGCGGCCTCTCGTGCAGCAGACGGATCCGGTGCGCGTGCACATCGCGTTCGCCGCGGACAACGTCGTGTCCAAGGGCCTCGCGGCCGCGGTGCGCTCGGTGGACGAGAGCCTCGCGCGCTCCGGACGGACGGGTGCGGTGTACGTCGTCGACTGCGGGCTGACCGCGCGATCGCGTCGCAGGATCACGCACAGCGCCGATCCCACGCGGACCCGCGTCGTCTG
The DNA here is from genome assembly GCF_900114345.1 of Microbacterium sp. cf046. Classification (GTDB taxonomy): domain Bacteria; phylum Actinomycetota; class Actinomycetes; order Actinomycetales; family Microbacteriaceae; genus Microbacterium. The sequence continues at coordinate 250,362 of NZ_FOZJ01000001.1, forward strand.
GCTCAGCGTGCGCGACCAGGCGCAGGAACTCGTCCGCTCGCTGTCCGCAGGCTCGACCCGGCCCTACCCGCCGGCCGCCTACGCGCGCCTGCTGCTGCCCGCCCTCCTTCCGGAGTCTGTGGAGAAGGTCGTGTATCTCGACGCCGACACGATCGTGCGGGGCGATGTCGCTGCGCTGTGGGACGAGGACATGGGTGAGACTCCCCTCTTCGCGGTCGAGGACCTGCCCCTCGACAACGGCAATGCCGCACGGATCGGCCGCACCGTCGACCAGGACCGCTACCCCTACGATCCGCAGGGCGTGTACTTCCAATCGGGCGTGCTCGTCATGGACATCGCGGCCTTCCGGCGGGAGCAGCTGGCCGAGGCGGCATTCGCCTTCCTGCGCGCGTACCCCACGATGCAGTTCCCCGACCAGGATGCGCTGAACGCGCTCCTGGCCGGCAGGACGCGGATGATGGATCCGCGGTGGAACCAGATGGTCGCCGTCTACCGATATCCGGATGCCGCGGCCAGTCCCTTCGATCCGGAGCAGTTCCGCCTCCTGCGCGAGGATCCGTACGTCGTCCACTACTCCGGGAGGCCGAAGCCGTGGGAGCCGGGGTGCGAGCACCCGTGGCTGGCCGAGTGGTTCGCGACCCTCGACCGCACGCCGTGGGCGGGTTGGCGCCCGACCGCGTGGAACGGATTCCTCGAGCGGCTGCCCCGGATCCCGCGCGTCCTCCAGCGTCGCGCACGGACGATCGTGCGCTCGCTGAAGCCGGGCAAGTCCGCGTCCGACGCGGCGACCGGGGCGGCAGCATGAGGCCGCCGCGCTGGCTGCTGGCACCCCTGCAGTCCGAACGTCTCATCCGCGCGGTCGATCGGCTCGCACTGCGCACGCGCGCCGGGGGCGGCGACACCCATGTGCTGATCGCACCGCCCGGTGGCGGCAACATCGGCGATCAGGCGCTCGTCGAGGCGTTCGTCGAGGCGACGGCCGGCCCGGTGCTGGTCGTGGTCCGCAGATCGGGCGACATCGACATCCCCCGCAGGCTGACCGGACGGATGCGTCTCCTGCCGCTGCCGGCGCTCGTGTACGGCTCCGCGATCGGCCACTGGCGGGACGCCCGCAAGCTGGACCGAGCCCTGCGCACGACGGCGTCGGTGAGCATCGTCGGCGCGGACATCGTGGACGGCGCGTACGTGCTGCGGGCATCCGTCAACCGTGCCGGACTGGCCGAGCGGCTGGCCCGTCTCGGGTGGAGTCCGCGCATCCTGGGCTTCAGCTGGAACGCGCACCCGCACCCGGCCGCGGCGGCGGCGATGCGGCGCGCGTCGGCGGCGGGCGTACGCATGCTGCTGCGGGATCCGCTCTCGGCGGCGCGGGCCCGCGATGACGGGATGACGGTCACCGAAACCGCCGATCTCGTCTTCCTCGCCACCACGCGGGAGGACGCTGCGGTGGCGGAGGTCGCCCCGGGACTGTCCGCGGAGACCCGCCTCGCAGTCGTCAATGCGTCCGGACTCGTCGGGGCGGACGACGGGCAGGTGCGCGACTACGCGAGGATCATCGCCGAGCTCCGCGCGGACGGGATGCGGGTCGTCATCGTCCCGCACGTGTCGCGGCCCGGAGCCGACGACCTCCCGCTGTGCCGTCGCATCGCCGCGGAGTTCGCCGAGGATGCATCGGTGTCGGTCGTGGAGCGGCTGCTCGCACCCGCCCAGATCCGGGCGCTGGCCGCACGGGCGAGCATCGTGGTGACCGGTCGCATGCACCTGGCCGTCATGGCCCTGCTGGCCGGCACCCCGCCGATCACCGTCGCCACACAGGGGAAGGTCGAAGGCCTCATGCGGCTGTTCGACTCGCGCGAGCTGTGCGTGCAGCCAGGCGACGGATTCGCCGAACGGGTCGAACCAGTGCTGCGCGGCATCCTGGACGATCCGCTCGCCGCACGGGCGAGGCTGCTCGAGCGACTCCCCGCGGTCATCGCGCTCGCCACGGCGAACGTCGACGGACTCGGGGCCGTTCGCGAGGAGGTGCTGGTCCAATGAGTTCATCCGACCGGCGGGTCCCGCGCATCAACGGGCTCAAGATGTTCGAGGCCGCGCAGCGGCTGCGCGATGCCGGATTCAGCATGATCGCCGCATCCGGATTCGCGTCGTTCGGCCGCGGGAGTCGCATCATGCTGCCGTTCCGGGCCGGCAATCCGCACAAGGTCGCGATCGGATCTCAGGTGCTGATCGGTCCGTCGTCGTGGTTCATGGTGCCCCGGCTCGATGCCCCGGGCGCGGTGATCCACATCGGCGATCGCGTACGCATGAATCAGACATCGATCTCCGCAGTGGAGCGGGTCTCGATCGGCGAGGCGACCGCGCTGGCCCGCGGTGTGTACATCGCCGACCACATGCACGGATTCCACGACCCGAACCTGGCCGTGCGCGACCAGCCGCTCGAGCGCATCGCACCGGTCACGATCGGGCGGGGTGCGTGGCTCGGCCAGAACGTCGTCGTCCTTCCCGGTGTGACGATCGGGGACGGCGCGGTCATCGGCGCCAACAGCGTGGTCACGCGCGATGTGCCCGCCCGTACGGTCGCCGCTGGGGTTCCGGCGAAGGTGCTCAGGAAGATCGACGGATGAGCGCCATCGCCGACGCGCCGCTCGACCACGTGTTCACGTTCTCGTACGAGACCTATGCCGACGCGCTCCAGCGGGGCATGATGCGGCCGCCCGACCGGATCCTGCAGACGCTCATGACCAGTCCCAGGGTGGGCCGGCTGCTCGTCGCCAATCCGTACCGGTCGTTCGTCAGCGAAGCCGCCCGGCGGGTGCGAGGGCGGGGCGGCATCTCGCCCACGGCCCCGCCCCACATCGTGCAGCCGGTGCGCCTCGCGCGCGCCGATGCACGATCACGTCGCAGCCTCGTCGAGGCGTACCGGCGCTACGACGAGCGGCTGCGCCGTGCCGCCGAAGAGCTGGGACTGCAGTCCCCGCGGGTGATCACGACCAATCCGCTGGTGGCCGGGTTCGCGCCGTTCGCGTGGGCGTCGACGGTCACGTACTTCGGCCGCGACGATTGGCTCAGCTCCGAGGCCCGCCGGGCGTACTGGCCGGCATACCGCGCGGCCTACCGGCAGATGCGCGAGGCCGAGGTCGGCGTCGTGGCCGTATCGGAGCAGATCATCGAACGGATCGCGCCGCTCGGACCGCACGCGGTCGTCCCCAACGGCGTCGAGCCCGCCGAATGGACGGGTCCGGCGCCGGACGCACCCGGCTGGCTCGCGGCGATCCCAGGGCCCCGTGCGATCTACGTCGGCACGATCGACACCCGGCTCGACACCGAAGGCGTCGCCGCGCTCGCCGCCTCCCGCCCCGGCGTGAGCATCGTGCTGCTCGGGCCGGTTCCGGACGCCGACTACATCCGTCCGCTCCGCGCCATCCCGAACGTGCACGTGCACCCCGGGGTCGGCAGGGCCGACCTGGTGGCCGCGCTGCGCAACAGCCACGTGAGCCTCCTGGCCCACCGCCGCACGCCGCTGACCGAGGCGATGAGCCCGCTCAAGGTCTACGAATACCTCGCGGCCGGCATCCCAGTCGTCTCGATCGACCTGCCGCCGGTGCGAAGCCTCGGTGACCGGGTGCTGCTCGCACCGAGCACCGCGGAGATGGGCCCGATGCTCGATCGGGCCATCGAGATGGGCGAGGCGACCGAGGCCGAGCGGTCCGACTTCGTGGACCGGCACAGCTGGGCATCGAGGCATCGCGTGATCCTGGACATGACCTGCCGGAGCGTCATGTTACGCCGAGGTGAAGAGTTCTCTCCATCTGTGTGAAGTCTCGCCGCTGAGCTGTCGCGCCCGCCGCGCCCGCCCGTAGTCTGGGGGCCTGGCCCCGCCTCGCCGAGGCCGATGCACCACGTGCTCCACAGACTCCACCCGCTCCACCGCGACCTGTCGGCACTGGACTGACAGGTCCAGCCCGGGTCACAGCCGCCCCAACAATCGTTTCCCGCTCACAGGGACCTTGGGGGGTCGGAATGAGCTCCGTCAGTCAATCGCTGTCCGCACATCGCACGCAGCCGTGGGACTCCGTGGCGCGCGGGGCCGTGCCTCGTCAGCCGCTGACCCTGGCATGGTTCCAGCGCCTCGTCACGGGCATCGTGATCGGCGACTCGATCGCCATCGGACTGTCGCTGATCGCTGCGACCTTCGTCCGCTTCGGCGTCGGACCGTCCGGTCTGCCCGATGCCGCGCCCGGATACACGATCGCCGCCGTCTGCGTCGCCGCCGTCTGGCTCATCGCGCTGTCCGGCGCCAAGAGCCGGGCCAAGCGGATCATCGGGGAGGGCCTGACCGAGTACCAGCGCGTGACCAATGCCACGCTCGTGGCCTTCGGGATCGTCGCGATCTTCTGCTACCTCGCCCAGATCGACTTCGCACGCGGCTACGTCGCGCTGACCCTCCCGGCCGGATGGCTGCTGCTGGTGTGCAACCGGTTCATCTGGCGCAGAGTCCTCTTGAAGATGCGCCGCGAGGGGCGGTGCCTGACCGGAGCGATCGTGGTCGGCCCGGCAGCCGACGTCGAACGCACCGTGAGCGAGCTGAGACGCAACGTGCGGGCCGGCTACCGCTCGATCGCCGTGGCGCTCACCGACCGCCTCGAGGATGCGCCCGCCTCGACGCAGGACTACCTCGCCGCGGTGCCGCATGTGGCGTTCGACGACGTCGTGTCGGCCACCAAGGATTCCCGGGCACGAGCGCTCATCGTCGCCGGCGACCTGCCGGGCGGTCGCGATCGCATCCGCGAGATGGGCTGGGAGCTCGAGAACTCGCGCGCCGAGCTGATCCTCGTCTCACGGCTGACCGATGTGGCCGGCCCCCGGGTTCACCTGCGCCCCGTCGTCGGGCTGCCGATGGTGCACGTCCAGCTTCCCCAGTACACCGGCGTCGCCCACACGGCGAAGCGGGCGTTCGACGTGTTCGCCTCGGCTTCGGCACTCCTGGTGCTCTCGCCCCTCCTCGGCGGGATCGCACTCGCCGTGCGGATGAGCGACAAGGGACCCGCCCTGTTCCGGCAGGAGCGGGTCGGAGTGGGCGGCTCGACGTTCATGATGCTGAAGTTCCGCTCGATGGTCGTGGATGCCGACGCCAAGCGGGCCGAGCTCCTCGCCCTCAACGAGGGCAACGGGGTGCTCTTCAAGCTCAAGGACGACCCCCGCATCACCCGCGTGGGGCGTGTCCTCAGGCGATTCTCCCTGGACGAGCTGCCGCAGCTGTGGAACGTGCTGCGCGGAGAGATGAGCCTGGTCGGACCCCGGCCGCCGCTGCCGAGCGAGGTCGAGCTGTACGCCGGCCACGAGACGCGGCGCCTGCTGTCCAAGCCCGGCATCACCGGCCTCTGGCAGGTCAGCGGACGCAGCGACCTCAGCTGGGAGGACAGCGTCCGACTGGACCTCTATTACGTGGAGAACTGGTCCTTCACGGGCGATCTGATGCTGATCATGCGCACGGTCGTCCAGATGTTCAAGCACGACGGCGCCTACTAGAGGGAGCAGACGATGGCGAAGACGATGATGGTCTGCTCCGGCGGCGGACACCTGAAGCAGCTGTTCACCCTGTCATCCCGACTGGGTGTCGACCCCGAGGACCAGGTCTGGATCACGTTCGAGAACGGCCTCTCCTCTTCGCTCCTGGAGGGCCGCGAGGTGCACTACGCACCGTTCGTGGCACCGCGCGATCTGCGCAACCTCTGGCGCCTCCGCTCGCTGGCATCGCGCGTGATGCGGGAGCACACGTACGACCGAGCGTTCAGCACCGGGTCGAGCCCCGCCGTCGCCGTCCTGCCCATGGCGGCCGCGCACGGCGCGGAGGCGCACTACATCGAGAGCGCGGCCCGGGCGGACGGGCCGTCGATGTCCGGGCGCATCCTGCAGCGCCGGAGGAACGTCCACACCTACACGCAGTACCCGTCCTGGCAGAGCTCGCGGTGGCAGTACGGCGGATCGATCTACGACGGCTTCACCGCCGGCCCGTCGAGCCCAGTCCCCTCGCGCATCCGCAAGGCCGTGGTCACGGTCGGAACCCAGGAGGGGTACTCCTTCGACCGTCTCTACGACGCCCTGGTGCCGCTGCTCGCGGACTGCGACGAGGTGCTGTGGCAGACCGGCTCGCAGGACATGTCCCGCTGGGGCATCGAGGGCCGGGACCGGGTGCCGCACGCGGAGCTCAACGAGGCCGTCCGGGAGGCCGACGTGGTGATCGCCCACTCCGGCACCGGATCCGCGATCACGGCGTTCGAGCAGGGGAAGTTCCCGATCCTGGTTCCGCGGCTCGCCAAGCACGGCGAGCACATCGACGACCATCAGCTGCAGATCGCAGCCGAGATGCAGCGGCGCGGACTCGCGTTCATGCGCATGCCCGAGGACCTCTACGACGATGTGCTCCTGAGCGCGGCGTCGCGGTCGGTTCAGATGGTGCAGGCGCCGCCGATGTCGATCGCCGCCTAGGGCGACCGGTCGGTCAGAGCCGGCGCAGCAGCTTGGCGGGCACTCCGCCGTACAGCGCGTCGGGCTCGCAGTCCGCCGTCACCACGGCGCCTGCCGCGATCACCGTGCCCGCTCCGACGGTGACGCCGGAGAGGATCGTGACGCCCGCGCCGAGCCAGCATCCGTCTCCGATGAGGATCGGCGCCGCGACCGTGGCACCTGCCCGCGCCGAAGACGGACCGAGTTCATGCGTCGTCGGCACCAGCGCGCAGCGCGGGCCTATCCGCACGCCCGATCCGATCGTCACCTGGGCGTTGGCGCCGACCAGGAGCTCGGCGTTGACGAAGACGCCGTCGCCGATCGTGAGGACTGAGGCATCGCCGATGAAGCGGATGCCGGAGAGCACGCGCGCGCGACCGATGCTCGCCCCCGCGCGTCGGAGCAGCCGCGTCCGGCTGGTCGGCGACCACACGCGGGAAGACGCGACAGCCGCGATGAAGCTCTTGAAGCGCATGCGTGCCCGCCCTAGGGGACGAGCGCCTCTTCCACGACGGTCCACGCGGCCGCGGCGATCGCCGCCTGCCCCGCGACTGAGGGATGGAAATGGTCCAGCGTCGAGACCTCGGCTTTGGTGAACTCGACGGCATTGACGGCTCCGCCGTCGGAGATGCACCCCTCGCTCGCGGCACAGGCCGCTGCGATCGCCGCGTTGTCCGCGTCGATCGTCTCCTGGATGACCGCCCGGCGCGCTTCGTCCTCGGGCGCGTCGGAGGTCGCGTTGTCGAGCATCGAGGTGCACGAGGTGCTCGAGTTCCAGGCCTTCACCGCGGTCGGGTCCGTCCTCCCTACCCGCCACAGCTGCAGAAGGTCGGGGATCGACAGGGCGACGACTGTCGCGTCGGGGAGCGCATCGCGCGTGCGCGCCAGGAGGTCGGCGTACCCCGCGGCGAAGGTCTCGGTCGGCGTGATCGCCGACATGCTCGCGGTGCAGATGTCGTTCGCGCCGACCAGGACCAGCACGAGGTCGGCGTCGGAGTCGGTCAGGGCGCGGATGGCGGCATCCCGCGTTCCGATGCCCGCACCGGGGCGCGCGAGCGCCATCGTCTCTGGCGCCGTGCCGCTGAGCTGACCCCAGCGACTGGCCACCGAGTTCACGGCAGGATCGGTGCCCACCGCCCACGAGACCTGCTCGCACACCCCCTGCTCGGCGCATGCATTCACGCCGAGCGACATCGAATCGCCCACGACGGCGATCGTCGAGATGTCGGGCAGCGTCGCACTGGGGGTGGGGGTCGCGACCTGCTCGGGCTCGGCTGCCGTGCAGCCGGAGACGGCCAGCGCAGCGGCGATCACGACAGCTGCGACCAGCTTCCTGCGGCCGAGCCCTCTCATCGGATTCATGTCGTCCCGCCCTTCGCTGCAGCCTGCTCGGCACGGAGGGTGCTCGAGATCTCGTCCGGGCCGATCTCGGCCACCCCGAGGACCGCGGCGGGCGTGTTCTCGGGGAGGTCGGGATCGGACGCGCTCTGGTGCGGAGCCGGGCGGCGAGCCTTGAGGGCGAAGTCGAGGATCGCCTTCATGTCGCGGCGATACGCCGGGATCACGAGGAACACCGCCATCGCCGCAAGTCCGGCGAGGCCGCCGATGAGCACCTGGAGGAGCGCCGGCCACCCGGTGGTCAGCATCACCGCGCCCCACGATGCGGCGAACGCGAACGGCGTCATGAGCACCGGACGCACCAGCGGCGCGCAGAGGTCGGACCAGCCGCGCAGGAACGTCCCGCGGATCGCGACGATGAAGCCGGGCACCAGCATCACGAGCGTGATCAGGCCGTACAGGAGCGCGAGCCCCTCCATGCCGTTCCACCAGATGCCGACGAAGAACATCGCGATCACGATCGGCCGGGTGATCAGCGAGTAGATCAGCTGCCGGTGCGCGCGCCCGAGGGTGATGAACAACCAGCCCTGGACGTTGCCGATGGCCTGAGCCATCCCGGCGATCGCGAGGAGGCTGAAGATCACTGCGGCCTCCTCCCACCCGGGGCCGAGCAGCACGGCGATCAACGGGCCGGCAACGGCAGCGGCGATCGCATACGTGGGAAGCGAGAGGTAGCCGATGATCGACAGCGACCCGCGGATGTAGCGGCGGTATCGTTCGCCGTCGTCCTGAAGCCGGCTGAGGACCGGCAGGGCGACCCGGCCGAGCGGGCCGTTCAGCTGCTGCTGCGGGAGCAGGAACAGGGCGTATGCGCGCGAGTACTGGCCGAGCGCGGCGGGCCCGAGCTGCTGGCCGATGATGACGTTGTCGAGGTTGCGTGCGGCGTAGTTGAGCAGCTGCACGCCGAAGATGCTGCCGCCGGTGGTGATCAGGGGAATCACGTCGCGCCCGAGCCGCGGCCTGCCCCACTTGGGCTTCGCGGCGATCCAGAGCGCGATCAGGCGGTACACCTGTCCCGCGCCGGCGAGGATGACCAGCGACCACACCCCGAAGCCGAGCACCGCGGCGATCAGCGAGAGCACGACGCCCACGAGCATCGCGACGATGTCGATCATCGCGAGCGTGCCGAAGCGGAGGTCGCGCTGGATCGATGCCTGCAAGGGCATGGCGAGGCCGTTCAGCAGAAGGGTCGGCGCCACGGCCAGGGTCAGCACGAGCAGCTGCGGCTCTCCGTAGAGGGCCGCGATCAGCGGCGCGCAGGCGGCGATGACGACCATCAGCCCGCCCCCGAGGAGGGCGGAGAACCACAGGAGCCCCGACCACTGGCGCTGCGTCAGCGTCCGTGCCTGCAGGATCGCGCCCGTCATGCCGAAATCGCGCACGAGGTCCGCGACGCCGACGATCGCCATGATCATGACGACGAGGCCGAAGTCGCTCGGGTCGAGCAGTCGCGCCAGCAGCATCGTGGAGACGAGCTGGATGAGGGTCTTCAGCCAGAGACCGCTCGCCGTCACTGCGGCACCGCGCGACGCCGTGTGGCCCAGGTTCTTCAGTGCAGGATTCTTCACCGCAGGGCTCTTCGCCGCGGCCTCCGGAGCCTCGGGTGCCGGCGGGGAAGTCGGCGCGGTCATGCGTCCACCAGCGTCCTCGAGGACGCGTCCCGAGACCAGCTGACCGAACGGCCGCGTCGCAGGGCTCGGCGCGCTCGCATCCGCGGCACCGCATAGCCGTACACGTAGAACGGCAGGGCGAACCAGAGCGACGGACGCCGGGCGACACGGCGCAGCAGCTTGCCGTAGCGCGAGCCGGCGGCATCCTGCGTCGCAAGCTGCACTTCCCGGGGAAGGGACTGGTTGCCCACTTCGATGCGTGTCGCGCGTCGCACATGGGTCTTCATGTCCTTCGGGGCATAGATCGTGAAGGTGTGGCCGCTGAGAGTGGTGCGCTCCTCGGGCAGGAACCGCTGCTGAACGAAGCGATCGTCGGCGATGACATCCGGGAACGCCGCCCAACGCTCGCGGCCGGCACCGTTCACCGCGTAGATGCCCGAACCGACATGTGCTGTTCGACGGTAGTCCGACTCCGCCCAGATGCGCTGGAACTGGCGGACCGCGAACGACGACCGCGAACTGTCGACGATCATGCCGGGTGCCGCCACGCGCGGCGTCGAGCTGTCCCCGAGCACGCGCGCGAGCGCGCGCAGGGTGGCCACGTCGATGCGGACGTCCGCGTCGAGGTACACGCGCGGGAGGATGGATGCCGCAGCGTCGCCGGCGTTCAGCGCGGCGATCTTCGAGGCCTCCGCGATCTCGATGACCCGGATGCCGGCGCCCGCCGTCGCGGCGTAGTGCGCGGTGTCGTCGCTGCATCCGTTCGCCACGACGATCACCTCGAACTCCCCTGCGGTGGCCCCATCGAACGTGTGCCTGAGGGTGCGCGCGATGAGCGCACCCTCATCGTGCGCCGGGATGACGATGCTGAGCGTCGGCGTCATGCAGCGACCCGTTCGACCGCGAGCGTCCCCGCCTCCCGCTCAGCCCGTGCCCGCAGCGCGGGCGGACTCGACGTGATCAGCCATGCGCCGATCGCGAAGAGGATGCACAGCACGAAGAACGTCTGGTAGAAGCCGAACGCGTCGTAGAAGAACAGCGCCGCCGTGTACCCGGCGCCCGAGACGACGATCGCGAACCCCAGGAACCCGAATCGCGGGTCGTGCTTCGCGACGGTGACCGTCCACCGCAGGATCATGATGAGCGGGATGAGGGTGAGCGCCGCGACGCCGATGACCCCGACCGCCCCGGTCTCGAGCATCGAACCGAGGATCTGGTTGTCTAGGATGTACGCGTTCTGGTCGTCGCCCACCACGATGCGGCTGCCGACGCCGGTTCCGAAGAACGGTCTCATCACATACAGAGCCAGCGAAGGACCGAGGTCGGCCAATCGGCCGGCACCTCGGAATCCGGGTGAGGTCTGCTGCGAGGCGATGAGCCCGTCGACGTCGAGGAACGAGAGCAGAAGCGTGTCGAAGACCTTCGGCACGGCCAGGAATCCGATGACGAGGGCAGGCAGCCCGAACGCAAGCAGCAGCAGGCCGAGCCAGGGTCGGAGGATGAGCGTCAGGATGAACATGACCGCAAGGACGATGACCGCCGTCCGCGACACCGCCGAGAGCACGCCGCCGAGCAGGAACACGGTCGCGATTCCGTACAGGATGCGCCGGCTGAGCTCGTTCCGGGGCCATTTCCCGTACTTCGCCAGGTAGATCGCCAGAGGGATCAGCATGCAGAGCATCACCGACAGCGCGATCGGGTGCTGGGCGGAGCCGTACGAGCGGTAGCCGCCCGCGCGGAATGCCTCGCCTTCCTCACGCAATGCGATCAAGGGGAGGAACGAATCCAGCCGCAGGAAGATGTTGACGCGGGTCGCGCGCTCCACGATCGCGAAGAACGCGACGAGGGTGCCGCACCACACCAGGCCGGTGACCAGACCCATCACGATCGTCTCTTTGGTCAGCAGCTGCCGTACGACGTAGAACGTCGACAGCAGGATCGCGTAGTTGACGACCGCTCCCACGGCATCCGAGGCGAGTCCCTGCTGGACCAGTTCGGTGCCGTTCATCGGGATGGAGATCACGAGACTCGCGAAGAAGATCCCGATCGGCCAGCCGAATGCCACGGGCTGCCACGTGCGCTTCTTGTCGACCAGGAGCGCGCCGAGGATGACCAGCACGAGCAGCACCAGGATCACGCGGTACGGCTCCAGTGCGAAATCCAGCGGAATCGGCAGCGACCAGCGTCGCACCGGGATGAACATGATGATCGCGACCAGGATCACCAGTCCGCCTGTGAACGAGAAGATCGCCTTGCGCCCGAGGTACAGGATCGCGACGCCGATCATGACGCCGCCCGCGACGATCGGAGGCAGGAAGAGCACGCTCACTGTCGCGATCGCGGCAAGCACGACCACGGCGGCGACCTGCCTCCCGATGGAGAGGGTGGTGCCCTCTCCATCGGGAGCGGCGGCCGGGCGCGTCGGGTCGGCCGCGGTCGCGTCGCGGGTGTCCTCGGTTGAGGGGAGGAGTGTCACGACGCGCCGATCAGCCGACCGGAGCGGGTTCGCGCTCCTCGGAGTCCTCGTCGACGGTCGCCTCCGAGTCACTCCGCTTCGCACGTCGGGTGCGCGTGACGAGCTCCTCAGGAGCCTCGTCGTCGGCTGTGTCCGAGTCCTCGGTCACGGTCGCCTCGGGCTCATCGCCCTTCGCCGCCTTCTTCTTCGCACGGCTGGACTTCGCGCCGGCGATGATGAACGCCGCCGCGACGAAGAGGAAGAAGACGCCCAGGAAGGCGACGACGACCGGGATCATCGGGTTGCTGCCCTCGACCGCCTTCGGCGGCGTGGTGTTGATCACCGTCAGCACGACCCGATCGGTCGGCGGGATCTGCTGCTCATCCTGGTCGGCGACCACCTGCGTGAGGAACGAATCCGTCGCGGTCGTGGCGATGGCCTCGGCGCGATCCGGGATGGTCGACGTTCCGACGACCTCGATGATCGGCAGGCTGTACCTGCCGGGGAACGCCTCGTCCCCGCCGGGCTGCGTCGTGCGCCGCAGCGCGGTGAGCGCCTCGGTGTCATCGAGCTGGCCGACCGCGTCTTCGACAGAGCTGCGCATGTCCGCGCCGCTGACGAGGTACGCGTAGATGATGGCCTTCGAGGTCAGATCGACATCCGTCGGCTGGGTCTGACCTTCGACGAGCGGCTGACCCGGGATGACCGCCTGATACAGCGGCTGGGTCTGACTGCTGATCATGACCGTCGTGCTCGAGTTGTAGGTCTGCTCTGCTCTCGGTACGACTTCGCCGCCCTCGATCTTGAATCCTGCGAAGAAGCCGGCTGTCGCCGCCACCAGGATCCCGATCAGGAGCAGCCACTTGCTGTTCCAGAGGATTTGAAGATACTTAGGAATTTCCATTGTTCACTCCCGTAACGCCCCCACGGGCGAGTGATGGATTCGCCGCCGTGGCGCTGGACGAGAAGAACTCACCTGGTCGGTGAGATTGATCCCCACACTCATGATGAGCGACGAACAATCCGAGCGTGTTGCCGGATTGTTAATGGCTGACGACAATTCGGTGGAAGGATGCCGATCGCCTTGCATCGGCGGCGCCGCCCCGTTCACAGTGGAGGAAAGGGTCACGAGAAGCTCACGTGACCCGATCAGCAGCTGGGGGGCGGCATGAAGATTCTCGTATCGTTTCCGCATGCGCTCGGCGCGCCCGGGATCGGATGGACCGCCTGGAATCAGGTGAACGAACTGGTCCGGCGCGGGCACGACGTCACGGTCGTCGCGGCGAGCACCGCCCGCCCCGTCGCCGGTGCGGACGTCGTTCAGAGCCTCTCCGTCGCGGGGCGACGCATCCCGCACCGCTCGATCGGGCGCGATCGGGCGTTCGCGTGGCACGATCGCGTCGCGCAGCGCACGTATGAGAAGGTGCGTCCCGACGTCGTGCACCTCTGGCCCCTCGCGCCGGGGCTGACCGCGGCCGCCGCGAGCGCCGGCGGCGCCGCCGTGGTCCGCGAGGCGCCGAACACCCACACGGTGCACGCATGGCGGGTCGTCGAGGAGGAGGTCCGCTCCCTCGGGCTCGTAGGCGCGGTCTCCACCGCGCACACCGCCGACGCGTCCCACCTGCGCATGGAGCAGGCGGAGTGGGATGCCGCCACCGGCGTCCTCGCACCGTCCACGGTCGTGGCCGAATCCTTCGTGGCCGAAGGGTTCCCAGCCGAGCGGATCTTCCGCCATCAGTACGGCTTCACCCCGGGCACCCGCCGGATCGAGGCGCGCGGCGCCGGCAACCGCCCGCTGCGCGCCGTCTACGTCGGGCTCGGCGAGCCCAGAAAGGGCCTGCACTATGCGCTGCGGGCCTGGATCGACTCCGATGCGAGCCGCGACGGCACCTTCACGATCGTCGGTCGCATGATCCCCGCCTACGCGGAGCTTCTGGCCGGCGAGCTCGCCCATCCCAGCGTCCGCGTCGTGGGCTTCTCCTCCTCGGTCGGAGCCGCGCTCGCGGCATCCGACGTCCTCCTGCTGCCGACGATCGAGGAGGGCAGCGCCCTGGTCACCTACGAGGCCCAGGGAGCCGGCTGCGTGCCCCTCGTCTCGAGTGCCGCCGGCGCGATGCTGGACGACGGGGTGCACGGCCTCATCCACGAGCCCCGCGACGTCGCCGCACTGACCGGTCACCTCGATCTGCTGTCCGAGGATCGAACGCGCCTCGCCGAGCTCTCCAGCGCGGCGATCGCACATGCCCCGGAGCTGACCTGGGAGGCCGCGGGCGCGCGGCTGGAGGGCGCGTACCACGCGTCCCTCGCGGTTGCCGGCTCGTCCTCCTCCGCCCACCTCGCGAAGGGGGGTGTGGATGCCGTCTCCGTCTGATGTGACCGTCATCGTGTGCACGCGCGATCGCCCTGAGATGCTGCAGGGCGCGCTCGAGGCGATCCATTCATCCACGCCGCCCGAGACCAGCATCCTGGTGGTGGACAGCGCCAGCAGCACGTCCGAGACCCGCGACGTCGCCGCAGCGGCCGGCGTCGGGTACGTGCGCTCCGGCAAAGGCCTTTCGGTCGCGCGGAACGTGGGCATCACCACCGCCGACCGCCCGATCGTGATCTTCACCGATGACGACTGCCGGCCGACCGAGGGCTGGGTCGAGAAGCTCATCGCCCACTTCGACGAGGATGCCGTCTCGGCCGCGACCGGGCGCATGCTCGACCACGCCGTCTCGGCGGATGCCCCCTACCACCGCCAGACGAGGTACACGAGGCCGCTGTCCGGCATCGACGCCGGGCACGGGGCCGTCATGGCGTTCCGGCGCGAAGTGCTCCTGCGGCTGGGCGGCTTCGACGACCTGATGGGGGCGGGGCAGCGGATGGCCGGCGCCGAGGATCTCGACATCTTCATCCGGATCCTGCGCGGCGGAACGGGCATCGTGCACGACGGAACGTGCGTGGTGCTCCACGCGAACACCCGCGTCGGCGACGCGTACGTGGCGTTGCACCGCGGCTACGGGCGCGGACTGGGAGCCCTGGTCTCGAAGTGGCTCCGCACCGACCCCGCGTTCGGCGTGAGTGTCGGATGGCGACTGAGCGGGCGCACGATCGTGCGGATCGCACGGGCGCGGCTGGCCGGCAAGCGGGGCGACCACGACCTGGCGATGCTGATGGGCATGATCGACGGCATCCGCGCCACCTGGCGCACGCCGCTGATCGGCGAGCGTTTCGTGCCTCCATGGCAGAGCGGCGGCATCCCCGCACTTGTGACGATCGCCGCATCCGCGGCGCGAGAGGAGCCCGCATGACGGATACGCAGACCCCACCGGTCAGCGTCGACCTCATGCGCACCCTTGACGAGAAGCACATGGCCACGAGCCTCGCCTTCGAGGCGATGCACACGGCCGGTGTCTTCGTCGTCGACGGCGCGCCACTGACGCAGGCCGACGGAAGCATCGATCGAGACCGCGTGATCGCGGCCGTGACCCAGTCGATGGGGCGCATCCCGGAGCTCGGCAAGCGTCTGATGCCCTCGCCGCTCGGCCTGACGGCGCCCGCCTGGGTGCCCGACGAGGACTACGACATCGCGCAGCACGTGCACTTCGCCGACGGCATCGACGACCTCACCCCGGAGTCGATCAAGCGGCTCGCGGGCGTGAACCGGCCTCCGCTCGCGCGGAACAAGCCGCTGTGGGACATGACCGTCACCCGGCTCAACGACGGCGACATCGCGTGCGGGTTCCGGCTCCACCACGTCGTGGGCGACGCGAAGTGGGCCTTCGACAGTCTCACGCTCGTGACCGATCCCGACCCCGTGCCCGAGCCTACGCCCGAGAGCACTCCGGTGCGGGCGCCACGCACATCCCTGACCATTCCGGTCCACGCGGCCGTCGCCTGGGTCAGGGAGCAGCCCTCTCTGCGCGCCGGATGGGCGGAGTACTGGCGCAAGCCGATCGTCAAGCGCGCCAAGCGGATGGGCGGGCGCAACACCCGATTCCTCAAGGAGTGGGTGATCCGCCGCAAGAACCTGCGCGAGTCGTACCTGCCGCCCACGACGGTCACGTTCTTCTCCCTGGACGCGTCGACCAGCGCCCGCGCGGCGGCCAAGCTGCGCGGATCGCTCAACGACCTCCTGGTCGCCGCGGCGATGCGCGCCGTGGACGACGACGATCTCGGCATCGACGTGTTCGTGCCGGTCTCGCGCCGCACCAAGCATGATCGGCAGATCCGCAATCACGTCCTGCTGACCCGGGTGCACGGCGCCCCGGGCGTCGAGCTGACCGAGCTCGTCCCCGAGGTGCGACGCCAGGTCGTCGCGTTCTCACGCGGGACCGAGATCGAGACCATGCCGGAGGGCCGGGCGATCGGCTACGCGACGATCGTGCCGTGGGCGGACCACAAGCGATATCTCGCCGGTGCCGAAGTGCGCAATCTCATCGCCCTGCCGGCATCCGATCCGCGCGACGAGTTCTCGGTCTTCGCGTCGACGTACGAGGGCGTGCTCAACGTCACCGTGGCCGGCCGTGCCGAACTCGACGTCCAGCGCTCGGCAGATCGCCTGCAGCAGCTGATCGAGGATCTTGCCGCGAATCGGAAGGCTGCCGAGTGAACCGCTATGCCACCGCACTGCTGTCGGTGATCGACCCGCGCGTGTACCTCCACGGGCTCCGCGTGCTGCACTTCTACGGGTACGCGCACGTGTCGCAGGTGCGGAAGCTGGACCGGGGCCCCGACGTCACCTTCGCGCCGAACGTGTCCTTCCGGAACGCGGAGCGCATCACGATCGGCGGCGGCACGCACATCGGCGAGTACTCCACGATCTGGGCGGGCAACTCGGTCGGCCGGATCACGTTCGGCGAGAAGTGCCTGCTCGCTCCGCGGGTGACCGTCACCGCATCGAACTACGGCATCGAGCAGGGCACCCCGGTGATGGACCAGCCGAAGATCGAGAGCGACATCGTGATCGGCTCGGGCAGCTGGCTCGGCGCGGATGTCGTCGTGCTCGCCGGGGTCACGATCGGGGCCGGAGCGATCGTCGCGGCGGGAGCCGTGGTGACCCGCGACGTGCCCGCGAACGCGATCGTGGGCGGAGTGCCCGCGAAGGTGATCGGCACCCGTCCCCTCCCCGAGCAGTCGCTCGCCACGGCAGGGGCTGCATGACCGCCACCGTCGATGTCATCATCGTCAACTACAACACCCGCGATCGCACGCTCGAGTGCATCGGATCGGTCCTGGACCAGCGCCTCCCCGCTCACCGGGTGATCCTCGTCGACAACGGCTCGACCGACGGCAGCGTGGAGGCGATCTCCAGCGCGTATCCCGAGGTGCTCGTGGTCGATGTGGGCGAGAACGTCGGGTTCGCGCGCGGGGTCAACCGCGGGGTCCGTGCCGGTCATGGCGAGTTCGTCCTGCTCCTGAACCCCGACGCGACGGCGTTCCCGGGGTCGCTCGAGGCGCTCCTGCGGTTCGCGCTCGCCCATCCGGAGCACGGCGTCTACGGTGGCCGCACGGTCCGCGAAGATGGTTCGCTCGACCCCTCATCGTGCTGGGGAGCGCCGAGCCTGTGGTCGCTGCTCTGCTTCGCGACCGGCCTGACGACCGTCTTCCGCGGCTCCCGCCTGTTCGATCCGGAATCCCTCGGCGACTGGCGGCGCGACAGCGTCCGCGAAGTGCCGATCGTGACCGGATGCCTGCTGCTGGCCCGCCGCGCGGACTGGGAGCTGCTCGGCGGGATGGATGAGCGGTTCTTCCTCTATGGCGAGGACGCGGAGTTCTCCGCGCGCGCCTGGAAGCGCGGATTCCGCCCGGTGGTCGTGCCGGATGCGGTGATCCAGCACGACGTGGGCGGATCGACCGGATCCAGCGGCCGCAAGATGGCGATGGTCATGGCGGGCAAGGTGACCTACCTGTGGGCGGTGTGGCCGCGACTGCTCGCCGTGATCGGCATCCTGCTGCTGCAGGCGGGATCCGGTGTGCGCGGCGTGCTCGAGATCGCGACCGGCTCACGACGCCGCACCTGGCGCGACGTGTGGGGTCTGCGCGGAGCGTGGCGACGCGGCTACCCGCGCGCCGAGCGCACCCTGTTCGGACGGACCCCGCCGCCGGGCTCCGTCCGCCCCAAGGCTCCTCGTCCCCTTGTGGTCCAGGCTGAGCCCGCGTTCCGCACCCAGCGCGCCAACCCCTACAACCGCGACCTCTACCGCGCGATGCAACGCCGCGGCGCGCGGGTGGGCGACCTGAACTACTGGCACATGCTCTTCCGCCGGACCGACGTCGTGCATCTGCATTGGCCCGACCTGTCCTTCCTCACCGGGCCGCGCCGTCTCATCCACATCACGCGCCTGACCCTCTTCTACGGCACACTGGCACTCTCACGCCCGCGCGGCACGGTCATGGTGTGGACCGTGCACAACGTGTCATCGCACGAGGAGCGCTCCTCCCGCCGTATCCGGTCGGCGGCGCATCGGCTGCTGATGCGCAACATCGACGGCATCCTGGCCCTCACCGAGGGCGGGCTCACGGCCGCTCGCGCCGCGTACCCGGAGCTCGCCGCGACGCCCGGCGCCGTCACCAGGCACGGTCACTATCGCGACGCCTACGACTTCTCGATCTCCCGCGCGGAAGCGCGCGATCGCCTCGGCCTGCCGGCTGACGCGAAGGTCGTCGCGTCGGTCGGGCAGATCCGGGATTACAAGAACGTGCCGCATCTGGTGCGCACCTTCCGGGAGACCGACGCGGATGCCGTGCTCATGGTGTCGGGCAGCGCGCCCAAGCCGCTGGCATCCCAGATCCGCGCCACGGCCGGCGAGGACCCGCGCGTGCGGCTCGATCTGCGGTTCCTCCCCGATGACGAGCTGCCGACGCTGCTCGCGGCCGCCGACCTCGTCGTGCTGCCCTACCGTCGCATCCAGAACTCCGGCTCGGCGATCCTCGCCCTCTCGGCCAACAGGCCCGTGCTGGTCCCGGATCTCGGGGCGATGCGGGAGCTGCAGGCCGACATCGGCGGTGAATGGGTCCGTCTGTACGACGGCGAGCTCGGGGCCGACGACCTGCTCGCGTCCCTGGACTGGGCATGCGCTCCGATCCGCGAGGAATCGGTGGATGTGTCCTCGTACGACTGGGATGCGATCGCGCTCAGCACGATGGACGCGTTCGAGGAGTTTCGCCAAAAGTCACGAGCGCGAAATACAGGCTCCGTACTGTGAACCGAAGGCAACTGAAGAAAGAGAAAGAGTGGGGGCTCTTGTGGGCATGGGGAATCGATCGTCGCTGCGCGGTCGCGCGCTGGGGATCTTCGCGGCGCTCGCGCTCGCGGTCGGAGTGATCGGGGCGGCGACGCCGGCGACGGCAGCACCGCTGCCGGCGGGGAAGTACGTCATCGCACTCGCGGACGGAGTCGACGCCAAGGCGCTCGCATCCCGCGCGGGGGTGAAGATCGAGCGGCTCTACGACAGTGCGCTCAACGGCTTCACGGTCTCGCTGACCTCGGCGCAGGCGACGCGGCTCGCGGCCGACTCCCGGGTGACCGCCGTCAGTCCCGACGTCGCGTTCGAAGGCGCTGCGCAGACGGTGCCGCCGAACATCGGCGCCGTCGAAGCTGACGAAGCGCCCGTGAAGGCGGGCGACGGCGTCATGGCCGCCTGGACCGGTCCGGGCGTCGCCGTGATCGACTCCGGCGTCAACGTGCACCAGGACTACAACCGCGGCCTCGCCGTGAACTGCCTCGGCACCGGCGACGCGAACGACGGGAACGGCCACGGGACCGGCGTCTCCGGGTTCATGGCCGCCTTCGACAACGGGATCGGAACGGTCGGCGTCGCGCCGGGCGCACCGATCTACTCGGTGCGCGCGATGGATGCGGACAACCGGGGCACGCTGTCGACCCTGCTCTGCGCGATCGACTGGGTCGCCGACAACGCCGACACGTACGACATCGAAGTCGCGAACATGAGCCTGAACGCGCCCGGCGCCGACGACGGCAACTGCGGCTATTCGAACGGCGACGCCCTGCACCAGGCCATCTGCGGCCTGGTCGCTCAGGGGGTCCTGGTGGTCGCGGCGGCGGGCAACTCCACCGCGAACATGGCCGGCTACGTGCCGGGGGCGTACGACGAGGTGCTCACGGCCACGAACGTCGCCGACTACGACGGCAAGCCGGGCGGAGTCGGCAGCGCGCCGTGCGCGGTGAGCACGAAGGACGACACCCCGGCCGTCAACTCGAACTGGGCGGTCTCGGCAGCGGATGCGGCGCACACGCTCGCATCGCCCGGCATGTGTCCTTACACGACGCTCAAGGGCAATCGCTTCGGGTACATCCAGTCGGGCACGAGCATGTCGACCGCGGCACTGACCGGCGTGGCACTGAACTGCCTGCTGCCCGGACGCGACTGCGTCGGCAAGTCGCCCGCGCAGATCGCCGCGATCCTGCGCAATCAGGCGGTCGCCGCGGATGCCCGCGGACACTCGTACGCCGGGGACCCGAACACGAGCCCGATCTCGGGCAAGTACTACGGCTACCTCGCATCGACCGTGCCGGCCGGCGGGGTCGTCGAGCCGACGCCGACGCCGACGCCGACCCCGACGCCGACTCCCACGCCGACGCCGACCCCGACGCCGACTCCCACCCCGACCCCGACGCCGACCCCGACCCCGACGCCGACACCGACGCCCACGCCGACCCCTGACCGGACCGCGCCGACCGTGACCATCACGTCACCCGCCTCGGGCTCCGTCGTCACGGGTACCAGCGCGATCGTCGCGACGGCCACCGACGATGTTGCGGTGACCGCCGTCACGTTCTGGTCGGGTACGACCAAGCTCGGCGCCGGAACGAAGCAGTCCGACGGGAGCTGGCGGGCGACGTTCTCGTCGCGGTCATACCCGAACGGCACCTACCCGGTCGTCGCCAAGGCGAGCGATGCCGCCGGAAACGTCGGCACGAGCTCGGTGACGACCATCACCATCCGCAACTGACCAGGGCGCTGGACCCTAGGAGAGGAGACGCGTGATCCGCTGCTTCGTCGAAAATGCGACCGCATGCACACGGGAGGAGAAGCGATGAAGCTGTCAGTGATCGGATGCGGCTATCTCGGTGCCGTCCACGCCTCGGCGATGGCCGAGCTCGGCCACGAGGTCGTCGGAGTCGACGTCGACGCGGGCAAGATCGCGAGTCTCGCGGCGGGCAGGGCCCCGTTCTTCGAGCCCGGGCTTCCGGAGATCCTCGCGTCGGCCCTCGAGACGGGTCGGCTGCGCTTCACGACGGATATGGCGGAAGTCCAGGGAGCGTCGGTGCACTTCGTCGCGGTCGGCACGCCGCAGTCGAAGGACTCGTATGCGGCGGATCTGACCTACGTCGACGGGGCGATCGAGTCGCTGCTGCCCTATCTCTCCGAAGGCGATCTCGTGGTGGGCAAGAGCACGGTGCCGGTCGGCACCGCGGCGCGGCTCGCCGAGATCGTCGACGCGGGCGGATCGGGCGCCATGCTGGCATGGAACCCCGAGTTCCTGCGGGAAGGCTACGCCGTCAAGGACACGATCGAGCCCGATCGTCTCGTCTACGGAGTCGCCGACGACCGGGCCGTGCCGATTCTGGACGAGGTGTACGCGAGCGCGATCGGCGGCGGATCGCCGCGCCTGGTGACCGACTACGCCACCGCGGAGCTGGTCAAGGTCGCGGCCAATGCGTTCCTCGCCACGAAGATCTCGTTCATCAACGCGATGGCCGAGATCGCCGAGGTCACCGGGGCGGACGTCACGCAGCTGGCCGATGCGATCGGCCACGACGCGCGGATCGGCAGGCGATTCCTCAATGCCGGAGTCGGGTTCGGCGGCGGATGCCTCCCGAAGGACATCAGAGCGTTCACGGCACGTGCGGAAGAGCTCGGACGCGGCGAGTCGGTCGCGTTCCTGAAGGAGGTGGATGCCATCAACATGCGCAGACGCGATCGGGTCGCCGATCTCGCGGTCGAGGTGCTCGGCGGATCGGTGTTCGGGCGCAAGGTCGCCGTGCTCGGGGTGTCGTTCAAACCGCACTCCGACGACGTGCGCGACTCCCCGGCGCTGGATGTCGCCGTTCGTCTCAAGGGGCTCGGCGCGGACGTCGTGGTCACCGACCCGGAGGGGCTCGACAACGCTCGTGCGCGGCATCCGCAGCTGCTCTACACCGAGGTGACCGACGAGGCGCTGCGTCACGCGGACCTCACCGTCCTGGTCACCGAGTGGCCGGAGTACACCGCCCTCGATCCGGAGCACGTCGCCTCGATCGTCCGGCAGCCGCTGGTGATCGACGCGCGCAACGCGCTGGACTCCGCGGCGTGGAAGGCCGCGGGCTTCGCCTACACAGGACTCGGGCGCTCGTAGCGGCTCGCGGACGTCATCGCCGTCGGGGATGCCCGGGGCTCAGTCCCGCTCGCCTCGCACCAGTTCCACGCCCGCGCCGGCGAACTGCCGGAGCGTCGCATCGGGGAGGAATGCACGAGTGAGCCCGGCGCCGATGCGGGTGAGATCGCTCTCGTCGCGGAAGAGCAGGTACATCGTCTCGTACCGCGGGTGGAACTTCTCCTTGAAGCGGTGCAGCGATCCGAATCCGTAGACCGGCTCGAGCATGTTCGCGAGCCAGTCCGACAGGCTGGCGATCGCCCCCGCATCCGGTGGATAGTCGTGGGCCAGCGGTGCGCCGGACAGCGACATGACCTCGGCGCCCTCGTCGGAGAAGTGCTTCGCCGACGAGCCGATCAGGAACTCCATCACCGGTCCGAAGCCGCCGTCCCGGCGGCGCATGAGGTCGAGGGTCCACCCGCGTGCCTTGCCGTCGGCGCCGTAGACGGGCAGCCATGACAGGAAGCCGTCGACATCGCCCTCGGCCGAGATCGCGAGCGCGACCCTGACCTCGGGATCCATGGCCTCGTCGAGCGTTCCGAGCGTGAAGCCCATCTCGGGCAGGCCCTTGTCGCCCACCCACATCTCGGAGATCGCGCGCAGCTGCTGCTGGATGCCCCAGGTCTCATCGGACAGGCGGCTCATCCGGAACGTCATCTCCTCGCGACCCGCGCGGTTCAGCGACGTCCGCACCGCCGCCCATGCCTTGCCGGTGAACTCGAGACCCGGCAGGTCGACGATGGTGTCGTCGGCCACGACCAGGCTCCGCCAGGTGGCCGGCACCGCTGCCTTGGTCGCATCGCTCGCGCTGAAGAAGCACGGGATGAGTCCGGCGCGCTCGGCCATCGCGATGAACTCGGCGACCGACTCCGCTCGCGACTCCTCGGGGCCGAGCGGGTCGGCCAGCACGATCGCGACGCCCGCCCGCTTCTGGTACGCGACGATCCCGTTCGAGGTGCGCGCGTAGCTGTTGCCGCCCCACGTGGTCATCCACGAGAGCGTCCCCCCGCCGTGCGCGTGGAGCTGGGCCTTGACGTCGTCGACGGAGGGTTCGCCGCCTGCCCCGATCGTCGCCTTGCGGTGCGCGCGGAACGCGCCGCGCACCCAGATCAGGTACACGAGGAGCACGCTCCACAGCGCCGACTGGGCGATCGCCACGCTCAGGTCACCGACCGAGCTCTCGATCTCGGCGCCGGGCACGATGAAGAGCAGCACCACGAACAGCAGACCCGTGAGCACGTTGAAGACGCCGAGGATGATGCTCAGCACCCACGCCCACCGTCTGCCGCGCCGCAGGCCGTTCGCGAGGATCAGGATCACGACCGCGTCGATCGCGATGTCGATGAACGATCCGTCCGCCGCGTCGGTGTGGCCGAACGGGCCATCGGTCGGCACGAAGAACGTGAGCACTTCTACGGCGAGCAGGGTCAGGATGCTGATGAAGGCGATGAGCCTCTGCTCGCGAAGCGTGGTGCGCGCGATGCGCAGCGGCCGGTCCACGAACAGGACGAGCCCCACCGCCAGCGCATGCTCGAGGTCGGCGAGCGAACCCCAGAAGAACAGCGTGACGAACGTGAAGCCGAGCAGCACCACCAGGGCGCGCACGCGCCAGGGAGCCGCGAGGAGGCCGGCGGCCGCGGCGATGCACGCCATCGTGCCGCCCGACGGGCCGACGTCGAGGGCGAGCGCCTCGGCCTGCGCCCACGGCCAGGGCAGGTATGCGAACAGCCAGAGCAGCAGGGCGCTGCCGAAGATCGCGAACAGCTGGCCCACGCCGAAGTAGGCCAGGGCGACCCGCGACCCGCGGCGGAACTCCAGGTAGGCCATCCCGATGAAGCTCGCGATTGTGAAGATGTAGACGAGCGGATGGTTGACGAAGAAGGTTCCGGTGATCGGCGTCCACCACCGCCCCTCGATGAACGCGGGCAGTCCGTAGGCCACGGTCTCGAACAGCGGCGAGTCTTCGAACGGGCTCCACAGTCCGGCGAACACGACCCCGACGGCGAGCACGACGACAACGAGCGTGAGCGTCGCGGGGATCCTCCCGATGATGCGCAGGACGGGATGCCGCGGCTTGACCTGAACGTCGCTCATGCGTTCACGATAGCGGCGGCGCCCGGCGGGGGCGGAACGATGCGCGGTGCGCCTCAGCGGCCGCCGAGCCGATCGAAGTCCGCGAGCGCCTGGGCGTCCTCGGCATCCCGCATCGCGCGACGGGCGGCATCGAGTGCCTCGACCGGATCCTGCGCCTGCCGTGCCGAAG
Organism: Microbacterium sp. cf046; assembly: GCF_900114345.1. Taxonomy (GTDB): domain Bacteria; phylum Actinomycetota; class Actinomycetes; order Actinomycetales; family Microbacteriaceae; genus Microbacterium. The sequence continues at coordinate 274,954 of NZ_FOZJ01000001.1, forward strand.
CGAGCTCGCGCTGCGCCGAGACCAGACGCGACCGGGCATCGGCGCTCGCGCGCGTGTGAGAGACGGAGGACTCGGCGTGCGCGACCGCGTTGCGCGCGGCGGCGAGCGTGCCGGGCAGCGCCGTCCGCGCGCCGCGGATGCGCTGCTGCGCCGTGCGTGCGTCGCCGAGCGCGAGGTCGAGCCGGTCGCGGAGCCGGGCGATGCGATCGATCGTGCGCGTCGGCCGGCGGGCGGCGTCCGCCTCGAGCCCGGTCAGCTCCCCGTCGATCGAGCGCAGCTCGGCGCCGAGTCGGGCCGCGTCGGCCGGATCGAGCTGCTCGCGCGTCACGAACGCCTGCCGGAGCGCGGTGCGCGCCGCTGCCAACTCACCGGGGACGGCCTGGGCCGCCTGCATGACGAGCCGGTGGGTCTCCTCCATCGTGCGCGCTTCGGCCTCCGCTCGACGGAGGGCACGCTCCGCGGTGGCGAGATCGGCGAGTGCGCTGCGGCTCGGATCGTCGACGGTCCTGGCCGCGAGTGCGAGTGAGCGCTCCGCTTCCTCGGCATGGTCCTCGGCGGCGCGGGCGGCACGCGATGCGCCCATCCATTCGTCCTCGGCGAATCGGGCCGACAGCTCCGCGACGAGCGCAGCGGGGTCTCCCATCGACGCGGCGAGCGCGTCCAGGCGCTGACGAGCTGCGGCGAGCTGCGCGGCCGCCGAGACGTTCGTCTGCACCCAGCGCGCATGCTCCGCACGCGCGGCGGTGATCGTGGTGAGCGCCTCGCTGCTGCGCTGCTGGATGCGCGCCGATACCCGTCGGATCTCGGCGGGCACGGCATCCGGAGCGGAGATCAGCCGATACTCCTCGAACGATTCGTCCCGCACATGCTGTGCGGTCAGCCGGGCACGACGGAGGGATGCGGGGGCCCCGCCGCCGTAGAGGGCGCCGGAGAGTCCCACCTCGAGGTCGAGCTCATCGACCGCGTCGTCCAGCTGCACCAGCGTGGCCCCTGCTCGCGCGCGCTGCTGGCCGGCCGCCGCCCGAGCCCGAGGCGAACGTCGGGCCGCTCGGACCGCCCATCCGATCGCGATGATCGCGATCGCCGTCACCCCGAACACGACCAGCGCGGGTACCGCCCACGCCAGCAGTCCGACGGTGAAGTCAGCCATCGGCATCCTCCACGAGGAGCAGGCCGCGCAGCTCTTCGACCGTCGAGACCGCCGCCTGAGCCCCGGAGGCCTCGTGCGGCCAGCTGAACCCCCAGCGGACGAAGATCACCGGGACGCCCTTCGCGGCGCCGCCCTCGACATCGTGATGACGGTCCCCGATGAGGACGGGTCGGCTCGTGTCCACTCCCGCGGCGTCCAGCCGCCGCAGCGCCTCTGCGACGATGTCGGCCTTCGCGGCGAGGGTGCGCTCGTCGGATGTCGCCCCGACGATCGCGGTGAAGCACGGCGTGAGGTCGAAGTGATCCGTGAGCGCGTCCACCTGCACCTCGGGCTTCGAGCTCGCGGTCGCCTGCGGGATGCCGGCCGCTGCCACCTCCGTGATGAGCTCGCCGACGCCTGCGAACAGCTTCGCGCCGGTCGTGTAGCCGTCCGCCTTGCCCAGCACCCGGTAGAACGCGACCGCCTCGGCGGCGCCCTCAGCGCTCATGCCGCCGGTCACCTGGAACGACTCGAACATCGGCGGACCGATCCAGTGCACCAGCTCCGCGCGGGTCGGCGCCTTCTTGCCGAAGTGCTCGAGCGTGATCGTCAGGCGCCGCAGGATGCCGTCCGACGCGTCGACGATCGTGCCGTCGACATCCCACAGGACGCATGTCCACGGCGATCTGCTCCCCATGGCACCAACGCTACCTGGGTATCTGGATGGCACAGGGTCTCGATACGCTCGCTGCTCGACCTTGACCCGGTGCGCATCAACGCGGGCTTCGCTCGCCTTGATCCACACCGCGTCAAAACAGGCGGGGCGCTCCGGAATCGACGCCCTTCATGCCGTCGTAGTCCAGCGTGACGCAGCGGATGCCGCGGTCCGCGGCCAGAACGCGTGCCTGGGGCTTGATCTCCTGCGCTGCGAAGACCCCGGTCACGGGCGCGAGGTGCGGATCGCGGCCGAGCAGCTCGAGATAGCGCGTCAGTTGCTCGACACCGTCGATGTCGCCGCGGCGCTTGACCTCGACCGCGATGGTTCCCCCCGCGGCATCCCGCAGCAGCAGGTCGACGGGACCGATCGCGGTCGGGAACTCGCGGCGCACGAGGGTGAGGCCGTCGCCGATCACGTCGACCTGTTCGGCGAGGAGCCGCTGGAGGTCTGCTTCGACGCCGTCTTTGATGAGGCCGGGATCGACGCCGAGCTCGTGGCTGGTGTCGTGGATGACTTCGTGGATGTGCACGAGGAGGGCATCGCCGCTCTTGGTGTGCGTGACCCGCCATTGCTCGATCACACCGTCCGCAGCGGCGTCCTCGTCGGGCGGCTCGACCGTCAGCGTGCAGGGCGGGCTCATCCAGTTGAGCGGCTTGTAGGACCCGCCGTCGGAGTGGACGAGGAGGCTGCCGTCGCCCTTGTGCACGAGCAGCCGCGTGGCCAGCGGGAGGTGCGCGTTGAGCCGACCGGTGTAGTCCACCGAGCAGCGGGCGATGACGAGGCGCACCCGTCGAGCCTAGCCCGGGCGGGCGGTCTCAGCCCGCGTGCTCGGACTGCTTGTGCGGGCGGCCCGCGCCGACGGTCGAGCCGGCGATCGGGCGAGCGGCCGGGGACGCGAGGCCGGATGCGATGATGAGGGCGACCAGGATGTACAGGGTGTTCAGCAGGCCGATGTGCTCGCTGATCAGTCCGAGCAGCGGGGGGCCGGCGAGGAACGCGATGTAGCCGATCGTCGCGGTGGCGCTCACCCGCGCCGCGGCCTTGGCCGGGTCGTCCGCCGCGGCCGACATGCCCAGGGGGAAGCCGAGCGAGACGCCCGCGCCCCACAGCGCCGCGCCGACGAAGATGAGGGGCACATTCGGCGCGAGGATGAACAGCAGCAGTCCGACCGTCGCGGTGACCGCGAGCACCCGGAGCGTCGCGACACGGCCGAAGCGGTCGACGAGCGGCCCACCGAACGTGCGCACGGCCGTCATGCTGATCGAGAAGACGGCGAGCCCCGCCGCGCCGAGCGCCTTGTCGGCGCCGTGGCCCTCGACGATCCCGAGCGCGAGCCAGTCGTTGGCCCCGCCCTCGGCGAACGCCATGCCGAGGAGGATGACCCCGAGCGCGTAGGTGCGCGGTTCGCGCCACGCCGAGAGGGTGATGCTCAGCCGCTCGCGCATGCCGAGCTTCGGGGCATCGGCCGGGACGTCCAGCGTGATCTCGCGGACCGGCACGTTCGCGATGCTGACGAAGGCGATCACGACGATGATCACGGCCATGATGCTCAGGTGGATGACGACGCTCATCCCGATGGCGATCGCAGCCACGCCCAGCCCGGCGCCGATCACGGTGCCGAAGCTGAAGAACGCGTGGAACAGCGGAAGGATCGTCTTGCCCGACTGCTTCTCGATCGCGGCGCCCTCGACGTTCATCATCACGTCGACGGCTCCGTTGCCGAATCCCCAGAGCAGCAGACCCGCGGTGACGACGTACGGGGATTCGAACACCGTGGCTCCGAAGCCGATCACCGCGACGCCGATCCCGAACAGGATCATCGCGCCCAGCATCCCGCGCCGCGCGCCGAACCGCGCGAGCAGGATCGAGCTCACCGAGACGCCGAGGATCGAGGCGATGCCGCCCGCCAGCAGCATGAGTCCGAGCTGCGCGTTGTCGACGCCGACCGAGTGCTTGATGTCGGGAACGCGCGCCGCCCAGGTCGCGATCGACAGGCCGCTGGCCAGGAAGATCGCGAAGACGGCGGTGCGCCATCGCACCAGCTGAGATCGGGTGAGCACGGAGTCCATGGCGGACAGCCTACCGAATCGATTCGACGCGCGGAAACCGGCGAGGTAGCATCGAGGCGTCATGAGCACACGAAGATCCACGATCACCGACGTCGCGCGGGCGGCCGGTGTCTCCCCCTCGACCGCCTCCGTGGTCTTCAGCGGCAAGACGGCGGTCTCCGATGCCACCCGCAAGCGGGTGCTCGACGCCGCCGGCCTGCTCGGCTACACCGGGCCCGATCCGCGGGCGGCGTCCCTTCGCCGCGGCAGATCCGGAATCGTGGGCGTCGTCTTCGAGGAGCACCTCGGCGCCGCATTCCTCGATCCCGTCAAGACGCTCATGATGGACGGGCTGACCGACGGTGTGGCATCCCTCGGAGCGGGCCTGCTCCTGCTTCGCGATCAGGCCCCGCTGGGCACGGAGCCGACCCTCACGACGGCGCCGCTCGATGCGGCGGTGCTCGTCGGCTGCAGCGGGATGCTGCGCGAATCGCTCGCGGTCGTGACGGCGCGCGGCATCCCGGTGGTGGTCATCGAGGGCGATGCGGGAGAGGGGATCCCGAAGATCGGCCTGGACAACCGGGAGGCGCAGCGCCAGGCGGCCAGCCACCTCCGGGCGCTCGGTCACGAGCGCGTCGCGATCGTGACGCTTCCGGTGAGCGCGGGATGGCAGCGCGGGTGGGTCGGGGCTGACGAGCCCATCACGATCGATGTCACGCGCGAGCGTCTCGCGGGTGCGCGCGAGGTCTTCCCGGATGCCGTCGCCTTCGGCGCGGCCGGGAGCTTCATCGACGAGGGTCTCGCCGCGGGTCGGGCGATCTTCGCGGATCCGGCCGCGCGGCCGACGGCGGTCATCGCGCAGAGCGACCTGCTCGCCGCGGGCGTGATCCGCGCAGCGGAGGAGGCCGGACTGCGGGTGCCGGACGATGTGAGCGTGACCGGCTTCGACGGCGTCGTGGTCGACGGTCTGGCGCCGTACGAGCTGACCACGCTCGTCCAGCCGGCCGCGGAGAAGGGCCGTGCCGCCGGCCAGGCGGTCGCCGCGATGCTCGCCGGCCAGGCCGCGGCATCCATCCGCTTCACCTGCGTGTTCCGCGTGGGCAACACCACCGCGCCGCGCGCCTGAGATCGCCCCGTCGGGTCGGCCCGGGCCGGACGGTGCGCCCTCCGCCCGCCGATAGACTGGATCCGACACCCCGATCGCCCGAGCCGTCGCACAGCGTTCTCTTCGCTGGGCCGTCCGGCCGACGAGCCCGAGGAGGCCGCGCATGCTGCTCCTCCTCGGCGCGTTCGCACTCCTGCCGATGCTCCTGCCGTGGCTGGTCGCACGCATCGGCTCGCGCGCCTTCTACGTCGCGGCCCTGCTGCCGATCGCGGCCTTCGCCTACACCGTGATCCAGACGCCGGCGGTGCTCGCCGGAGAGATCCCGTTCGAGTCATTCGACTGGATCCCACCGCTCGGCGTCGAGCTGTCGATGCGACTGGACACGCTCTCGTGGATCATGGCGCTCATCGTCACCGGCGTGGGCGCGCTGGTGCTGCTGTACTGCCGCTGGTACTTCCGCGGCAAGGACGAGGGGGTCGGGCAGTTCTCCGCGGTCCTGCTGGCCTTCGCCGGCGCGATGTACGGACTCGTGATCACCGACGACCTCGTCGTGCTCGTGATGTTCTGGGAAGTCACCAGCGTGCTGTCCTACCTGCTGATCGGCTTCTACAACCGGCGCGCCGGCAGCAGGCGGGCAGCGCTTCAGGCGCTGCTGGTCACGACGCTCGGCGGACTCGTGATGCTGATCGGCGTGGTGCTCATGGTGGTCGAGACCGGCACGTCGAGCATTTCCGAGATCCTCGCGGCAGCCCCGACCGGCCCGGTCATCGACGCCGCGCTCGTGCTCATCCTCGTCGGCGCACTCAGCAAATCGGCGATCTTCCCCTTCCACTTCTGGCTGCCCGGTGCGATGGCGGCCCCCACGCCGGTCAGTGCGTACCTGCACGCCGCGGCCATGGTCAAGGCCGGCATCTACCTGATCGCCCTGTTCGCCCCCGTCTTCGCCGGGTCGGCGCTCTGGCGGCCGATCGTGATCGGTCTCGGCGTGGTCACGATCCTCCTCGGCGGCATCCAGGCGCTGCGTGAGACGGACCTCAAGCGCATCCTCGCGTTCGGGACCGTGAGTCAGCTCGGCTTCCTCGCCGTCGTGCTCGGGTACGGCATCCAGGACGCCGCCCTCGCCGGACTGGCCCTGCTGATCAGCCACGCCCTGTTCAAGTCGGCGCTGTTCCTCGTGGTGGGCGTGATCGACCGGCAGCTGTCCACTCGCGACATCGGCGAGCTGAGCGGGGTCGGTCGCCAGGCGCCGGTGATGGCGACCTTCTCGGTGATCGCCGTCGCGTCGATGGTCGGCTTCGCGCCCACGATCGGGTTCGTGGCGAAGGAGGGGATCCTCACGGCGTTCCTGCACGAGGCCGCCGGCGGTGCCCTGTGGGGGATCGTCGCCCTCCTCGGCATCGTGCTCGGGTCCGTCCTGACCGCCGCGTACGGCATCCGCTTCCTGTGGGGCGCGTTCTGGACGAAGAAGGACGCCGCCGGCGTCGGGATCGCGCCGACCGAATGGCCTGACCCGCCGATCGGCTTCCTCGGCGCCCCGGTGCTCCTCTCGGGGCTCACGGTCGTCGCCGGAATCGCCGCGCCCCTGCTGGATGTCGTGCTCGCCCCCTACGCGGCCCTGGCACCGGCATCCACCCCCGGCGTCGCGCCGCCCGAGCACCCCGCGCACCTGGCCCTGTGGCACGGACTCGAGCCCGCCCTCTGGATCTCGCTCGGCTCGATTGCGGCGGGGGCGGCCCTGTGCTGGCTCGTCATCGCGACAGGCTGGCACCGGCGCCTGACTCCGTTCACGGCGGCCGGCGCCTACAACGCGACGCTGCGCGGCATCGCACGCCTCGCCGTCATCACCACGAGCTTCACCCAGCGCGGCTCGCTCCCGGTCTACGTCGGCACGATCTTCGTGGTCCTCGTCGCGGCCGAGGGAACCGCGCTGCTGGCCGGTTCGCAGTGGCAGGCGCAGCTGGACGCGTACCAGACGCCGATGCAGCTCGTCGTGGCGCCCATCATGATCGCCGCCGGGCTCGTCGCGGTGCGGGCGCGCAAGCGCTACACCGGTGTCGTGCTGGTCTCCGTGACCGGTTTGGGAATGGTGCTGCTGTTCGCGACGAGCGGTGCACCCGATCTCGCGCTCACCCAGATCCTCGTCGAGACGGTGACCCTCGTCGCGTTCGCCCTCGTCCTGCGGCGGATCCCGTCGCGGATGGGCGAGCACAACGCATCGGTCTGGCCGATCGCACGCGCGGTCCTCGCCGCCGCCGTCGGGGTCACGATGGCGTTCGTCGCGATCGTGGCGACCGCCGCGCGCACGGTGAAGCCGATCTCGGAGCGCTTCCCCGACCTCGCCTACGAACTCGGTCACGGCAAGAACGTCGTCAACGTCGCGCTCGTCGACCTGCGGGGCTGGGACACGATGGGCGAGCTCTCGGTGCTGATCCTCGCGGCGACCGGCGTGGCATCCCTCGTGTTCGTCACGCACCGCGCCGACACGCTGTCCCGCTCCACCGCGCCGCTGCCCCCGGCCGCCGCGCGCACGCGCAGACCGCTGGTGGAGACCGAAGAGGGCGTGCGTCCGCGGAGCGAGGCGTCCGGCAGCCAGCGCATGGCATGGCTCGTCGGCGGTCAGCGCGTGCGCCCCGAGAACCGCTCGATCCTGCTGGAGGTGATCGTGCGGATCCTCTTCCACTCGATCATCATCGTCTCGCTCTACGTGCTGTTCGCCGGTCACAATCTGCCGGGCGGCGGATTCGCGGGCGGCCTCGTCGCCGGAATGGCGCTGGTCATGCGATACGTCGCCGGCGGCCGCTACGAGCTGGGCGCTGCCGCGCCGACGGATGCCGGAAGGCTGCTCGGCATCGGCATGTCGATAGCCGTCGCGTGCGCGGTCGTCCCGCTGTTCTTCGGCGCTCCTCCGCTGACCAGCGCGTTCTTCGAGATCGAGGTTCCGGTGCTGGGGCACCTCGAATTCGTGACCTCCACCCTGTTCGACATCGGGGTGTACCTCGTCGTGATCGGGCTCGTCCTGGACGTGCTGCGCAGCCTCGGCGCCGAGGTCGACCGGCAGACGCAGGAGCTGCGCGATCCGTCACCGCAGGTGAGCGGTGCGAGCGGGGTGAGCGCCTGATGGATGTCTCCCTGGTCCTGATCGTCGTGATGGCAGTGCTCTTCGCGTGCGGCGTGTACGCGATGCTGGAACGCAGCCTGACGCGGGTCCTGATCGGGTTCCTGCTGCTGGGCAACGCGACGAATCTGCTGCTGATGATCGTGATGGGCCAGCCGGGCGTCGCGCCCTTCTTCGGAGCGGCGGCCACGACCGAGGAGATGTCCGACCCGCTCCCGCAGGCCCTCACGCTCACGGCGATCGTGATCACGTTCGCGATCTCAGCCTTCCTCCTGGCGCTCATCTACCGCTCGTGGCAGCTCGGACAGGCCGACACCGTCGAGGACGACGCCGACGACATCGCGGTGCGCGAGCGCGGCGGCGCGGACGAGGACGCGATGGACGAGGAGACGGAGCTGGGCGGCGACGACTCGACGACCGACTTCGTGGGTCTGGAGACGGCTCCGATTACTGTGCTCGGCAGCCGGGACTTCGCCGGCATCCGTGACGACGCGCCGACTGACCGACCCACGCGGAGCGCGCGCGCCGAGGAGCCGCCGCGCCGCATCCGCCCGACCGAGGGGGGCGCGCCGGCGAACCGGGAGTCTGCGGCGGAGCCCCATCAGGACGGTGATGACGCGTGAACATGAGTGCACTCGTCCCGCTCCTGGTGACCCTGCCCCTCCTCGGTGCGGCGATCGCGCTGATCGCGGGGCGCCACCGCAGGACTCAGGTCGCGGTCTCGGTGATCACTCTGACGGTGGTGCTCGTGATCGCGGCGGTGCTGCTGGTGGTCGTCGACGCGGCCGATGCCCCGATCGCCGTCTCGGTCGGCAACTGGCCGATCCCGTTCGGCATCGTCCTGTACGTGGACCGACTCGCGGCGCTGCTGGTCGTGGTCTCCAGCGTCGTGCTGCTCGCCGTGCTCCTGTTCTCCGTGGGCCAGGGCGCGGCCGACAACGACGACGACACCCCGGTCTCGATCTTCCACCCGTCCTACCTGATCCTGGCGGCCGGGATCTTCACGGCGTTCATCGCCGGAGACCTCTTCAACCTCTACGTCGGCTTCGAGATCCTGCTCGTCGCCTCGTACGTGCTCATCACCCTCGGCAGCACCGAGTCCCGCATCCGCACCGGCGTCGTGTACATCGTCGTCTCGCTGGTCTCCTCGATCCTGTTCCTCGCGGCGATCGCCGTGATCTACGGCGCCCTCGGCACGGTCAACATGGTGCAGATCTCGGAGCGGATGACGCAGCTGCCGCAGCAGACCCAGACGGTGCTGCACGTGCTGCTGCTGCTCGCCTTCAGCATCAAGGCGGCCGTCTTCCCGCTGTCGTTCTGGCTGCCCGACTCGTATCCGACCGCGCCGGCGCCGGTCACGGCGGTGTTCGCGGGACTGCTGACGAAGGTCGGCGTGTACGCGATGATCCGCACCGAGACGCTGCTGTTCAGCGAGAACGACGTCAACTTCGTGCTGATGATCGTCGCGCTCGCGACCATGATCGTGGGCGTCCTGGGTGCGCTGGCGCAGGCGGAGCTCAAACGCATCCTGTCGTTCACCCTGGTCAGCCACGTGGGCTACATGGTGTTCGGCCTCGCGATCGCCACGCCCGCGGCGATCGGGGCGACGATTTACTACATGGTCCACCACATCGTCGTGCAGACCACGCTGTTCCTGGCGGTGGGGCTCGTCGAGCGAAGAGCCGGCAGCACGTCGATCCTGCGGGTGAAGGGACTCATGCGCGCCGCGCCGGTGATCGCGGTGCTCTACTTCATCCCCGCCGTGAACCTCGGCGGCCTGCCCCCGTTCTCGGGCTTCATCGGCAAGTACGCGCTGTTCGACGCCGCCGCCGAGGTCGGAACCCCGATCATGATCGTCCTCATCGTCGGCGGCATCGTGACCTCGCTGCTCACGCTGTACGCGCTCATGCGCGCGTGGAACCTGTCGTTCTGGCGGGAGGAGGAGGATTCGGCTGAGACCGAGTCGCGCATCTCCTACCTCGGTGCCGCGCCCGCAGCCGCGGTCGAGACGGAGCGGCGCGTGATCCCGCGCATCATGACCGCTGCGACGGCCGGGATGGTCGCCGTCACCGTCGCGCTGACCGTGTTCGCCGGACCCCTGTACGAGGTGTGCACCCGCATCGGCGCGAGCCTCCTGCAGCCGGTCAGCATCACGCAGCTCGAAGAGGGGGCCGGCCAGTGACCGCGCCGATCCACCACACCTCCCGGCCCCGCCACAGCGCGGGCCACAGCGCCGGCGACCCGGGCCGCGGCACGCGCGTCCCTGAGGGGACCGGCAAGCGCAGCGCGCTGCAGCAGGTGTGGCGCCAGCTGCCGTTCTTCGTGTGGCTCATCGCACTCTGGATGCTGCTCTGGGGCCAATTCACGGTCCTCGCCTTCGTCACCGGGCTCATCGCCGCGGTCGCGGTGACCCGCGTGTTCCGGCTGCCGCCGGTCGAGCTCTCCGGCCGCGTCAACCTCTGGTACGGCCTCGTCTTCGTGCTGAGCTTCCTCGGCGCCGTCGTGCGAGGCTCGCTGACCGTCGCCTGGCAGGTGCTCGACCTTCGGCGCCAGCCGGGCACCGCGATCATCGCCGTCCCGCTGCGCATCGACGACGACCTGATCATGACGCACACCGCGGTGACGGCATCCCTCATCCCGGGCTCCCTCATCGTGGACGCCGACCGTGATCGGCGCGTCCTGTACCTGCACGTCATCGGGGTGCGCGATGCACGCGACGTCGAGGCGCAGCGCGCGAGCGTGCTGCGCTGGGAGCGGCGGATCGTGCGGGCGGTGGGCTCGCGGGCGCAGCTCGCGCTGGTGAATCAGGATGCCGCCCCCTCGGCATCCGAGGGAGGTGCGCCGTGACCGTCCTGCTCATCGCGATCTACATCGTGTTCGGCGCCGCCGCGCTCGTCACGCTCTTCCGGATCGTGGCCGGGCCCTCGATCCTCGACCGCGCCGTCGCCTCGGACGTGCTGCTCACCCTCGTGATGTGCGTGCTCGGGGCCGAGATGGCGATCAACCACCACACCCGCACGCTTCCGGTGCTGCTGATCATCGCCGCCGTGGGAGTGTTCGGCTCGATCTCGATCGCGCGCTTCGTGGCGAGGAAGGACAACGTGGACCGATGATCGATCTGGATGCCGTCCTCGACGGCGCCGCGCTCGTGCTGATCCTGATCGGCGCCCTGCTGTGCCTCACGGCCGCGATCGGCCTGCTGCGCTTCCGCGATGTTCCGACCCGCCTGCACGCGGCCACCAAGCCGCAGGTGCTCGGGCTGATCCTGATCTGCCTCGCCATCGCGCTCTCGCTGCGGTCGTGGCCGGTCGTTGCGTTCCTCGTGCCGGTCGTGCTGATCCAGCTCGCGACCGCCCCGCTGTCGGCCCACATGGTGGGTCGGCAGGCGTACCGCAACGGCACGATCGACGAGCGGTCGCTGTTCGTCGACGAGCTCGCCGAGTCGCGCGAGACCCCGCCCGCCGCCGGCGGCTGACACCTTCCCCCCTCACCGCGAGACCGCATCCGGTTGCCGAGACTGCGGGTGAAACCCCGCCGTCTGGGCGCCCCGGTGCAATCTCGCGGTCAGGGCCGGGTCAGGATGCCGGAACCAGGGTCAGCGTGTGCGTTGTCGCGGCTGCGACCGCGGCACGCGTGAACGGCCACGGAGTCAGCTCGACGCGCTGCCAGGCGGGCGTCTGGTCGACGTAGTTCGGGTGATAGGTGTGCCCGCTCGTGCCGGTCAGGTGGTTCCAGCGCGACGCGTCGAAGTCGGAGAGGTCGACGACCATCCGCATCGACGGCACCGTGATCGTCTCGAACCCGTCGCCGATCTGCCACCCTGTCGCGTCCACCACCGACGAGCCGCCGCCGACCGGGTACGGACCGCGGTTGAAGAGCATCTCGATCGGCGCGATGCCCGAGGAGCCGAACGTGTCGCTCGTGAGCGCGAGCGCGTGCAGGGACCCCCAGTTCCACTTCGACGGATTGTCGCCCTGCAGCGCGACCAGCCGGTCGTACGCTTCATTCGCGGCGTACTCGAGCATCTCGGCCTGCCCGCTCACACCGAGCTCGGAGTTGGTCCACCACTCCGAGTCGGGGTCATCCAGCAACCCGCCGACGACGAGGAACAGGCGTCCCTGCCCGGTGACCGGGGCCGCGTGCTCCCGACCGTTCACGAAGAGGTCCATGACGAGCTCGTCCCACAGCACGTTCGCGAAGGCCGCGGCATCCGAGTCCGCGCTGTTCTGCGCATCCCACGAGCGCAGCATGTCGAGGGCGGCATCCGGTCCCTGCCGACCGGTCGTGACGTCCATGTAGGCGGCCGCCAGGCTCTTGCCCATCGCGAACTCGTTGTCGGCCTGGATGTCACGCATGTCGTCGGCCGTCAGCTTGCCCATCGCCGCCTTGCGCTGCAGCAGGTCGACGATGCGCGCCGCGCGCCAGCCGTAATCCCAGTCCCGCGTGAGCAGATACGGGTACGCGTCAGGGACGATCGCGTTGTTCGCGGTGACGATATAGCCCTCGGGTGGGTTGAACGAGGTCGGCAGCTCGTCGAAGGGGATGAAGCCCTGCCACGCATACGCCGAATCCCACCCGGGCTGAGGCATCGAGCCGTCCCCGGCGCCGCGGATCGGGAGCTTGCCGGGCGTCTGGTAGCCGATGTTGCCGTCGACGTCGGCGTAGACCAGGTTCTGCGCCGGCACATCGAAGAGCTTTGCCGCGGCCTGGAAGTCGTCGAACCCCTCGGCGACGTTCAGGGCGAAGATGGCCGACGCCGCCGTGCCCGGCGTCAGCGCGGTCCACTTCAGGCTGACCGCGTAATCACCAGGGGGCGCTCCGGTCGGCTCGGCGATCGTGCCGTCTGTGCCGGTGTACGGATCGGCCGCGATCGCGTCGAAGTCGTCGGTCAGGCCCGAGAGGATCGGTCCGTTCACCGTCGAGCGGATGCGGAGCTCGACATCGTCGCCGCCTGCGACCTCGATCGTCTCGGTCCGCTGCTCGAGCGGCACCAACTGGCCGTCCCGCCAGTAGTCGTCGCCCTGGATCTTCTCCAGGTACAGGTCGGTGACGTCCGTGGTGAGGTTCGTGAAGCCCCACGCGATGCGCTCGTTGTGGCCGATGACCACGCCCGGGACACCCGAGAAGCTGAAGCCGGACACGTCGAACGGGCAGCTCTTGGTGACCGCGCGGCACTTCAGCCCGACCTGGTGCCAGACGCTCGGCAGCGCGGCGCCCAGATGCGGATCGTTCGCCAGCAGGGGCATGCCGCTCTCGGTGAGGTCGCCGGAGACGACCCACGAGTTCGATCCGATCCCCTCGCCGGCGTCGCCGATCAGCGCGCTGACGGCCTCGATGACGCCGTCGGCCTCGCTCCATTTCACGGACGCCGAGACGATCCCCGGATCGGCCGACGCGCTCGTGCTCGCCGGCTGCTCGCGCACCATCGAGGGGACGATCACCGGATTCCGATCGAACGGGTACCCCGGGTAGAGCTCGTCGATCTGCTCGGAGGTGAAGTCCGCGGCGATGATCGCGCGCTCGGTCTCGTCCTCGATGTTCGTGCGGAGGTCCCAGGCCATCGCCTTCAGCCAGGCGACGGAGTCCTCGGGCGTCCACGGCTCGATCTCGTAGTCGGCGTTCTGCAGCCCGAGCACGGCGTACTCGAACGACGCATCAGGACCGTCGTGGTCGGCGAGGTAGGCGTTCACGCCCTTCGCATAGGCCTCGTAGTACGACGCGGTGACGGGATCGAGCGCCTCGACCTCCTGCGCGGCGACCTCTCGCCAGCCCAGCGTCCGCAGGAACTCGTCGGTCGGCAGCTGCGACTCGCCGAAGAGCTCGGAGAGCCTCCCGCTGGTGACGTGCCGGCGGAAGTCCATCTCCCAGAACCGGTCCTGGGCGTGCACGTAGCCCTGTGCGAAGAACAGGTCGTCGGTGTCGGACGCCGTGATCGTGGGGACGCCGAGCACGTCGCGCTGCACCTGGACGTCGCGGCCGAGTCCCTCCACAGCGACCGTTCCCTCGAGCTGGGGGAAGGAGCGCTGGATCGTCCAGACGACGAAGCCCGCGGCGATGAGCGCAATCACGACGACGCCGGCGACGATGCTGAAGAGCGTGACGCCGATCGCGCGCCCCACGGATCTTCTCCGGGGCTGATCGGGCTCCTGGATCGCCGTGGACGCGGTGGAGGGCTTCGACATTGAAGGACTTTCGAGTGGGATGCCTGGGGACGCGGTTTCAGCGACCACGGTCCTCGGTCCCACGCGTTCGGGTCGCGCGGGTACCGTCAGGCATCGTAACCCGGGGGAGCCTCAACCCCGAACCCCGTTCGGTGTCCGGCGGGTCAGGCCGGCAGCGTGAGGCGCTCGACAGTCGCCCGCCATCCGTTGCCGATGCCCTTGGCGAGCCACTCCCGCACCTCGGGCTCGGCCATGCTCTCTGGCAGCGCCAGCGTCATCGTGGCGCGGGTGGCGGTGGGGTCGCCGTCCAGGTCCTCGAACTCGATCGTCGCGATCGGGCCGACGGTGAGGTCGCCACGGTCGAGCTTCGGCCATCCGACCTCCGCGCCCCACGCGAACACGATCCTCTCGTCGGGGACGATCTCGAGGTAGATGCCTCCCGTCGTGTAGGACGTCTCCTCATCGATCACCATCGGCACGGTCCATGCTCCGCCCACGCGCAGGTCGACCTGGATCGGCTGCTCGGGCCGAGGCTGCTCCGGGTTGAGGAACCACTCCAGCTCGGAGGGGACGGTCCAGGCGCGGAACACCTCTGCGCGGGGGACGGGGAAGTCGCGGACCACGACGATCCGGCGGTTCTCAGACATGGTTGTTCTCCTCTGTCGGACGGGGTGATCTGCGCGGGTCGGCGAGCTGACGCGCGAGCGCGTCGAATCGGCTCTCGAAGAAGCTCCGGTACTCGGCGATCCAGTCCTCCGCCGCCCGCAGCCGATCGGTGTCGAGCGTGCAGGTGCGCTCCTGGCCGCGCCGGCGCTTTCGCACCAGGCCCGCCCGCTCGAGCGCGGCGATGTGCCGCGACACGGTTGGCAGGCTGAGCGCGAACGGCTCGGCGAGCTCGGTCACACTCGCCTCGCCCCGAGCCAGGCGCGCGATGATCGCCCGTCTGGTGGGGTCGGCGAGCGCCGTGAAGGTCTCGCTCAGATCATCCTGCATATTTGCATGCTAGCGTAATTACGCCACCATGCAAATAGCGTTGATGTCAGTCGGTGCCGGCGTCGAACATCGCCGAGTCGGATGCCGCCTCGATCGCCTCGTCGAGCGCTTCGGTCGCCGCATCCGCCGGCTCCGCCGGCTCGGTGATCTCGTCGGCCTCACCCGATGTGATCCGGCCCACCAGTGCTCCGGTCGCCCCTCCGATGAGTCCGAGCCCCGCATACTGTTCGAGACGCGAGCGCGAGTCGGCGATGTCGAGGTTGCGCATCGTGAGCTGACCGATCCGGTCGGTCGGTCCGAACGCAGCATCGCCCACACGCTCCATCGAGAGCTTCTCCGGCGCGTAGGAGAGGTTCGGGCTCGTGGTGTCGAGGATCGTGTAGTCGTCTCCCCGCCGCAGGCGCAGCGTGACCGACCCGTTGATCGTCGAGCCGACCCACTTCTGGATCGACTCCCGCAGCATGAGCGACTGCGGCTCGAGCCAGCGGCCCTCGTACATCAGCCGACCGAGGCGACGGCCCTGCTCGTGGTAGGTCGCGAGCGTGTCCTCGTTCAGGATGCCGTTCACGAGGCGCTCGTACGCGATGAACAGGAGCGCCATCGCCGGCGCCTCGTAGATGCCGCGGCTCTTGGCCTCGATGATGCGGTTCTCGATCTGGTCGCTCATGCCCAGACCGTGCCGCCCGCCGATCCGGTTCGCCTCGTGGACGAGCTCCACCGCGTCGGCGTACTCGACGCCGTTGATCGCGACCGGCCGGCCGAGCTCGAACGTCACCGTCACGTCCTCGGGCGCGATGTGAACCTCGGGGTCCCAGAATCGAACGCCCATGATCGGCTCGACCGTCTCGAGGGACACGTCGAGGTGCTCGAGGGTTTTCGCCTCGTGCGTCGCGCCCCAGATGTTCGCGTCCGTCGAGTACGCCTTCTCGGCGCTGTCCCGGTAGGGGAACCCGTGCTCGACCAGCCACGCCGACATCTCGGACCGGCCGCCGAGCTCCGTGACGAAGTCGGCATCGAGCCAGGGCTTGTAGATGCGCAGGCGGGGGTTGGCGAGCAGCCCGTAGCGGTAGAACCGCTCGATGTCGTTGCCCTTGTACGTCGAGCCGTCGCCCCAGATGTCGACGCCGTCGTCCTTCATCGCGCGCACGAGCATCGTCCCGGTGACCGCGCGACCCAGGGGGGTCGTGTTGAAGTAGGTCTTGCCGCCCGAGCGGATGTGGAATGCGCCGCACGCGAGGGCGCCGAGCCCTTCCTCGACGAGCGGTGTCTTGCAGTCGATCAGACGCGAGATCTCGGCGCCGTACTCGAGCGCTCGGCCCGGGATCGCGTCGATGTCGTCTTCGTCGGGCTGCCCCAGATCACCCGTGTAGGTGCACGGGATCGCGCCCTTGTCGCGCATCCAGGCGACGGCGACGGAAGTGTCCAGCCCCCCGGAGAATGCGATGCCGACGCGCTCGCCGACGGGGAGGGACTGCAGAACCTTCGACATCCCTCGATTCTACTGAGCCCGCGCTTCACGCCCTGTCGGGAGGCGGACGCAGCGATGCCGGGTCGGAAACCCGACCCGGCATCGCCGAGAGTGCTCAGACGTGCAGTGCGCCCGTGGCCGAGGCCGCCCCACCGCGGACCGACGCGCGCTTCTCACGGTGCCGGCCGATCGCGATGATGATCGCCCCGATCGCGAGGAACGCGACCATCATGGCCCCGATGTACGCGAACGCCGACGGGTAGCCCCCGGCGTTGTGCGGGTCCAGGAACGGGTACGGGTACCACCATTCGGTGCTTCCGTCAGGGTTCACGACCCGCAGGCCACGGACCATCGTGTACGCCGTCCATCCCAGCGGGTAGCCGACGAAGACCGCCAGCGACCACCAGGGCAGTCCGCGCCGTCGCGGTGCCCACAGGAGATCGAGGATGAAGTAGATCGGCAGGACCACGTGCAGGACCTCGACCGCATAGGAGTCCAGCAGCCGGATCCCCGCGGTGTCGCCGAGGGCGATGCCGCTGGGGGCGTCCCGGAGCAGGACGTTGTAGACGATCCCGAGCAGCAGGACCGGGCCGGCAACGGCCGCGAGGCCCAGGGCGATGCCCAGAGGCTCCCGCGTCGTTCCCGGGTGCCGCTGCGCCCAGGTCGCTGCCGCCACCAGCGCCACGACGCTCAGCAGCGACGAGACGATCGTGAACAGGCTGAAGTAGTTGACCAGTACGAGCTCGAGATCCTGAGCTTCTCGTGACGCACGGTCGATATTGACGATGAATCCGGCGACGATGCCGGACAGGGCTGTGACCGCCGCAGCGATCCTGAACCATGACCAACGCATTTCGATGACCTTTCCATTTCCCCCGGTGTGTGCCATCCCCATGAGATAAGTGGTAGTGGTCCGCAGGCCACAACGGGTGAATATTGGCACCGCGAACGTCGAAGTAGCCCAAATGGGGGACAGAAAGGTTGTGTGGAATCTACAAAACTGGTCCGCGACGCCGCCCGATCCACACGACCAGCACGCCGACAGCCATGATCGCGATCGCGATCGCGACGATGTAGACGGCCACCCCGAGGTAGCCGTTCGAGAAGTTGTTCGGGTCCATGAAGGGGTACGGGTACCAGTAGGGATTGCCGTTGATCGGATTGGTCACCAGAGGCCCTCGAACCAGGGTGTAGACGGCCCACACGATGGGGAACACGGCGATCGCGAGGACCGCGCTCCAGTTCAGCCTTCTGCGCAGGGGTCCGAGGAACAGATCGAGCAGGAGGAAGATCGGCGCGACGACGTGCAGCGTCTCGTTCGACCACGGGATGGGCTCGCTCCCCTGCGGGAGTTCGATGTTGCGCAGGAGGATGTTGTAGACCAATCCCGTCACGATCATGTAGGTCGTGACGGATGCCAGCGCGATCGCGAGCGCGCGCGGCTCCGCCTCCGATCGTCGCCCGCGGGTGAAGTACCAGATCGCCGCCCACGTGAGCACGACGACCGACGCGGCGTTGGAGAGGATCGTGAAGAAGCTGAAGAAGTTCGCGATGATCGTGGCCACATCATTGCCCCGCTCCACTGCGCGTGAGACCGACAGCGAGAGCTGCGCGACGATCGCCGCGACGATGACGGCCGACATGATCAGCCTCAAGACCGACCAGGTCCGGGTCCATGCAGGGGTGCGGAGCATTCGCCCAGAGTAGTGGCGACCAGGCGGCACGAGGCGCGCACGCGCGCTTGTCAAGCCTCGGGGCGGCCGCACCGCCCTCGATAGGATGGGGTGTACCGTCGGATCCTTCCCGAGGAGTGAACATGCCCGCCATCGTGATCGTCGGAGTCCAGTGGGGCGATGAGGGCAAGGGCAAGGCGACGGATCTGCTCGGTGAGCGCACCGACGTGGTGGTCAAGTTCAACGGCGGCAACAACGCCGGCCACACCGTGGTGATCGGCGACGAGAAGTACGCGCTGCACCTGCTGCCGTCCGGCATCCTCTCTCCCGGGGTCACCCCGGTCATCGGCAACGGCGTCGTGGTGGATCTCGAGGTGCTCTTCGCCGAGCTCGAGGCGCTGAACGCCCGCGGGCTCGACACGAGCAGGCTCAAGATCAGCGCGAACGCCCACGTGATCACGCAGTACCACCGCACGCTCGACAAGGTCACCGAGCGGTTCCTCGGGAAGCGGATGATCGGCACGACCGGCCGGGGCATCGGTCCGGCGTACGCGGACAAGATCAACCGAGTCGGCATCCGCCTGCAGGACCTGTTCGATGAGAACATCCTGCGGCAGAAGGTGGAAGGCGCCCTCGACCAGAAGAACCACCTGCTCGTGAAGGTCTTCAATCGGCGCGCGATCACGGTGGATGAGATCGTCGAGGACCTGCTCTCGTACGCCGACCGGCTCCGCGGCATGGTGTGCGACACGTCGCTGCTGCTCAATCAGGCGCTGGATGCCGGAGAGGTCGTGGTGTTCGAGGGCGGTCAGGCGACGATGCTCGACATCGACCACGGCACGTACCCCTTCGTGACCTCCTCCTCGGCGACCGCGGGCGGCGCGGCGACGGGTGCAGGAGTCGGGCCCAGCCGGCTCGACCGGATCGTGGGCATCGTGAAGGCGTACACGACGCGCGTGGGCTCAGGTCCGTTCCCGACCGAGCTGTTCGACGAGCAGGGCGAATGGCTGCGCTCGCGCGGATTCGAATTCGGCACGACCACCGGTCGCCCGCGACGGGTCGGCTGGTACGACGCGCCGATCACGCGCTACGCGACCCGGATCAACGGGATCACCGACCTCGTGCTCACCAAGCTCGACATCCTCACCGGACTCG
Organism: Microbacterium sp. cf046; assembly: GCF_900114345.1. GTDB lineage: Bacteria > Actinomycetota > Actinomycetes > Actinomycetales > Microbacteriaceae > Microbacterium. The sequence continues at coordinate 294,519 of NZ_FOZJ01000001.1, forward strand.
ACGAGATCCCGGTGTGCGTGGCATACGACGTCGAGGGCACGCGCTTCGACGAGGTGCCGGTGAACCAGTCCGACTTCCACCACGCGACACCCATCCTGGAGTACTTCCCGGGGTGGGAGGAGGACATCTCCGACGCTCGCACCTTCGAGGAGCTGCCGCACGCGGCGCAGGACTACGTCCTGGCCCTCGAGGAGATGAGCGGCACCCGCATCTCGGTCATCGGGGTCGGGGCATCGCGCGATGCGGTCATCGTGCGCCACGATCTCGTCGACTGATGCGGTTCTGGCTGGGCGGCTACACGGCCGACATGGAGGGTGCTGCGTCCGGCATCGGCACGCTCGTCGCCGGCTCCGCCGACGACGGGTCGGCGGCAGGGGCGCTGTCGTTCACCGGGACTGCAGCAGGCGCCGACTCGCCGTCGTGGATTGCGCAGCATCCGTCGCTCGAGGTCGTCTACGCCGCGCTCGAATCGGCGCAGACCGTCGCCGCCTTCGTCCGCACCGGAGAGGGGACGCTCGCACCGCTCGGCCGGCCGGTCGAGGCTGGCGTCGCCGTGTGCCACGTCGCCGTCGCACCCGACGGCGGTTCGCTGATCGCCTGTTGCTGGGGCGACGGGCGCGTCGTCCGCATCCCGCTCGGCGGCGCCGGCCAGCTGCACGAGCCGTCGCTCGGTGCGGCCGCGGCCGACCCGTTCGCGGGACCGGTCGATCCGTTCGCGGACGCCGTCTTCGAGGTCTCGGCCGGCCAGGACGCCGCTGTGGAGTCCGAGCTGGCTGCCGCTGCCCGTTCGCTCAGGTCCGCTGTCGGGGACGAGTTCGCGGCGTACGTTCCGGGCTACGACCTGGATGGTACGGAGGAGCCGACGGGCGGTGTGCTGCTGGGCGGCACGGGATCGGTCGACGACGTCGTCCTGCCGGATCGGGTCTCGCGCGCCCACGCGGCGCTCTTCCTCCCCGACGGGCGGATCGCGACCACCGATCTCGGCTTCGACCTCGTGCGCATCTGGCGGCCCGCCGCGGACGGGCTTCGCCTGGACCATGATGTGGTGCTGCCGCGCGGCACGGGCCCGAGGCACATGGTCCTGCATCCGAGCGGTCATCTGCATGTGGTGACCGAATACACGTGCGAGGTCTTCACCCTGGGTGCGGGAGCAGATGGCCGGTGGCGTCTGCTCGGCGGGATCGCCGCATCCGCTCTCCGCGCGGACGATGACAGCGCGGCCGAACTCGCCCGCTCGCGCGACGGTGAATTCCTCTACGCCGGTCTGCGCGGCAGCAACACGATCGCGACCCTCCGCGTCCGCGGCGCCGGGGAGCGGGTCGAGCAGGTCGGTCTGGCGGATGCCGGAGTGGACTGGCCGCGCCACCACGTGATCGTGCGCGACACCGTGCTCGTCGCCGGCCAGCGCTCGGACGATGTGGTGTCTCTCACACTCGACGCGCGCACCGGCGTCCCCGGCCGCGTGCGCCATCGCACGGAGGCCCCGACTCCGACGTGCATCCTGCCCGTGCGCTGACACGCGGCGCGCGAACCCACGCGCCGCGCGCGAACCCATGCCCTCCCACGCCCTGGAGCGCGTGGGTTCGCGGTGAGTGGGTGGGTTCGCGGTGAGGGTGGGGATCGGCGAAGGGATGCGGACGGGCGCGGCTAGGTCTTCGCGTCCTGCCTCGGAATGAAGACCTGCTTGATGATCAGCAGGATCGACGCCGTCACGGGCACCGCGACGAGGGCGCCGATCAGGCCGAGCAGAGTACCGCCGATCAGCGCGCCGATAACGACCAGCGAGCCGGGAATCGAGATCGCCTTCGACATGACCCGCGGGGTGATCACGTACGCCTCGATCTGGATGTAGATCAGGTAGCAGATGGCGAAGATGAGGGCCGACACCGGGCTCGTGAAGAGGGCGAGCACACTGGCGAAGATCCAGTACAGCACCGGACCGACCAGCGGGATGATCGTGATCGAGAAGGCGAGCACGCCCATCAGCAGCGGATACGGCAGCCCGAGGATCAGGTGCAGAAGGAAGGCCACCACCGAGTTGAAGAACGCCAGGATCACCATTCCCATGAGGTAGCCGCCGACCGACTCGGTGATCTGGTTGGTCATGTCCCGCACCTTCGGCCGGTTGCGCGCCGGTGCGAACTGCATCATCGATTCCTTGATCGCGGGAAGCGATGCGACGAAGTACAGCGTCAGCACGATCACGATCAGGCCACCCGAGACCGCGGCGGCGATGCCGGCGCCGATCTTGAGGAGTCCTCCCGAGATGGCGGCGATGTTCGCCGGATCCGTGATGAACGACTGGACCTCGTTGACCAGGGTGCTCAGGCCAGGACCGAAGATGCCCTCCAGCCACGCGTAGGTGTCGGATTTCTCGAAGTTGGCGATCGAGTCGGGGATGCCGGTGATGAACTCGCTGATCTGATCGATGAGCGTCGGCACCACGAGCCAGAGCAGGCCCACGCCGAGCACGCCGAGGATCAGGAAGACGATCGCGATCGCCCATGGACGCTTGACCTTGTGCCGCTCGAACCACCTCAGAACGGGGTCCAGGCCCAGCGACGCGAACATCGCGAGGGCGATGTACACGATCACCGTCGCGATGTTGGTCAGCGCGATCCCGAGGAGCACGGCCACCAGGCCGCCCAGCGTGAGCAGCAGGCCGGCGGTGAACGGGCTGTCGAGGTGCGTCCAGAACGGCTTGCCCCCGCGATCGCTCGGGACGGTCGCGCCCTCGAGTGCTGCGCTGGCAGAAGCGGAGTCGACCGTCGCCGCGGCGTCGGTCCCGGCGGTGGGGCTGGCCGCGAGGGGCTCGGGCGAGGGGGTGCCATCGGTCATGGCTCACACTCTAGAGCCGAACCTCCTCCGGCACCCTCACCCCGGAGGGATGAATGCGCGGGCTCCTCCGCGCCGCCGCCCGGTATCGTCGGGGGACGAGGAGGTACTCCATGACCGACCACACGTCTGAGCCGGGCGCCGCCGACGCCGAGGCGCTCGACACGCTGCACCGACTGCGCGGAAGCATCGACAACATCGACGCCGCCCTCGTCTACCTCCTCGCGGAGCGCTTCCGTGCCACCAAGCAGGTCGGCAGGCTGAAGGCCGAGCACGGGATGCCGGCATCCGACCCGGCACGGGAAGAGCAGCAGCTGACCCGTCTGCGATCGCTCGCGATCGACGCCGAGTTGGATCCGGAATTCGCGCAGAAGTGGTTCACCTTCGTCGTGGCCGAAGTCATCCGCCACCACGTCGAAGCGGCCGAAGACCGCTGACGCAACCAGAACCGGGGGAGTATCGATGGCCGACGATCTCACGATCGGAACACTGCTCGACTCGGAGAGCGCCGCATCGGCACGCATCCTCGCGAGCAAGCTGAACCGCCACACCTTCTGGTGCGGGCAGAGCGGTTCGGGCAAGACCTACGCGCTCGGCGTCGCGCTCGAGCAGATCCTGCTGCACACCCGCCTGCCGCTGGTGATCCTCGACCCGAACTCGGACTTCGTCCGTCTCCCCGACATGCGCGAGGATGCCCCGGCGGCGGCCGCCGCCGAGCTCGCCTCACGCGACATCCGCGTGCGCCGCTCCACGGCGGGCGAGGGCGAGCCGCTGCGAGCGCGGTTCCTGTCGCTGCCGCTGCGCTCGCGCGCGGCGATCCTGCAGATCGATCCGCTCCTGGATGCCGACGACTACAACACGATGCTGCGCATGGAGACGGACATCCATCTGCTGCCCGATCACGATCTGGTCGCCTTCATCCGCTCCCACCCCGATCGCGTGCGTCACAAGCTCGCGATGCGGCTGGAGAACCTCGGTGTGGCGCAGTGGAAGCTGTGGGCCTGGGGGCAGCGCAGCGTCACCGATGACATCGACGACATGCCGGATGCGACCGTGGTCGACCTCGGCGGATTCGCCACCCCGCCCGAGTCGCGGGCGGCCGCGCTCGCCGTGCTCGATCACCTGTGGGAGAACCGCGAGCAGCGGATCGGCCGGCTCATCGTGATCGACGAGGCCCACAACCTGTGCACCCCCGATCCGGTGACGCCGGTGGAGAAGCTGCTCACCGAGCGGATCGTGCAGATCGCGGCAGAGGGGCGCAAGTACGGGCTCTGGCTCCTGCTGTCCACGCAGCGCCCCTCGAAGGTGCATCAGAACGCGCTGTCGCAGTGCGACAACCTCGCGCTCATGCGCATGAGCTCGCCACGCGACCTCGCCGAGATCGCGGAGGTGTTCGGGTACGCACCCGAGTCGCTCCTCGAGCGGTCGCCGGGCTTCGCGCAGGGCCAGGCCCTGTTCGCCGGCGGCTTCGTGGACCAGCCGAGTCTCGTGCAGATGGGCGCGCGCCTGACCCGCGAGGGCGGCACCGATGTGAAGGTGCCGCTGCGCTGAGCCGGGCGCCGCCCGAGCCGCGATGCGGGTCAGGGGACCGCTCGTCGCAGGGTGAGGAACGCGGTTCCGGCCAGGACCGCGGTCAGCAGCACGCCCCACAGGGTGAGGCCGACCGTGCCCTGCTCGCCGAACCAGGCGAACACCTGCGCCCAGGCATCCAGTCGTCCCACCAGCCACATCGCCCCGACCAGGAGCGCACCGAGACCGACGAGGACCAGGGTGATCGCGATCGTGCCCCAGCGCTTGTAGATCGTCGCCGCCCAGAACCCCACCACGAACATGAGCATCGCGATCGCGAAGTAGGCGAGCAAGGCCGCCCACCATCCGGGTGCCCACATCCAGTCGACGCGGAAGAAGTACCCGTTCATCCCGTAGCCGTTCGTGGCGGTCTCGACGAAGCCGCCCAGCAGGAACACGGTTGCCAGGATCGCGGCGGTGATCGCCGCCGTGAGCAGCGTGCCGAGATAGAACTCGCGCCGGGTGATGCTCATCGCCTGGGAGAAGGGGAATGAGAAGGTCAGGGCCTGGATGCCGACCACCAGGAAGTACCAGAGCGGTGCCTGCGAGCCTCCGTTGTAGAACGGGCCCGCAAGCCCGTTGCCGGAGAGCATCGCGTAGACGCCGAGCGTGAGCACCCACGCGCCCACGAGGATGAGCAGCGGGATCCAGATGTAGGTCATCTTGTTCACCAGCTGCAGCCGGACGACGTTCACGGTGCGATTCATCGGGCCACCTCCTCGATCGGGGTGGATGCTTGGTCTGCGCCGGCGGTGTGCTGCGTGAGCCGGACGATCAGCTGCTGCAGCGACACGGGTGCGGCCTCGAGGCCGAGGGAGCCGAGACGCTCCCGGTCGGCGGCATCCAGGGATCCGAGCATCGTGACCGAGCTCACCCTGCCCAGGTGCTCCCGGTGGATCACCTCGCGGTCGCCGATGAAGCGGTCGACCGCATCCGCGTCGCCGACGATGGTCGACGCGCGGTCGCGCACGGCATCCGTCGTCTCGTCCATGATGATGCGCCCGCGGTCGATCACGAGCACCCGCTCGATCAGGTTCGAGACCTCGTCGATCAGGTGCGACGAGAGGATCACCGTGCGCGGGTGCTCGCTGTAGTCCTCGAGCAGCCGGTCGTAGAAGATCTGCCGGGCGACTGCGTCGAGGCCGAGGTACGGCTCGTCGAAGAACGTGATCTCGGCGCGTGACGCGAGCCCGATGATCACACCGACCGCCGAGAGCTGGCCGCGGGAGAGCTTCTTGATTCGGCGGTCCACAGGCAGCTGGAAGTCCGTGATCAGGCGCTGCGCGAACGCTTCGTCCCAGTCTGGGAAGAAGAGGCGCGCCGAACGGAACGCGTGCAGCGGCTTCGCGTCGTCGGGGTACTTCTGGCTCTCGCGGACGAAGCACATGCGCGAGAGCACGCGGGCGTTCTCGTACGGCTTCTCGCCGAAGATGCGGACACTGCCGCTCGTGGCGAAGTTCTGCGCCGTCAGGATCGACATGACCGTGGTCTTGCCGGCGCCGTTGCGGCCGAGCAGGCCATAGATCGTGTCCTTCTCGATCGTGAACGACACGTCATCGACCGCGACGACGTCGCGATAGCGCTTCGTGAGGCTGCTCACCTCGATGACATCGGTCATCGGGATGCTCCTTCCGTGGTGGAGGACCCGCTTGCACGAGTGCTCGCATGGTCGAGGATCAGGCGGCTGAGGTCGTCGGCCCCGAGGCCGAGCTTGCGGGCTTCGGCGAGCAGCGGCTCGACGAAGCGATCGGCGAATGCGGTGCGGCGCTCGGTGAGCAGGAGCTCGCGCGCACCCGGCGCGACGAACATGCCGATGCCGCGGCGCTTGTAGAGCACGCCCTTTTCGACGAGCATGTTCACTCCCTTGGCAGCGGTGGCGGGGTTGATGCGGAAGAACGCGGCGAGCTCATTCGTGGACGGCGCCTGACCCTCCTCGGGCAGGCTGCCGTCGATGATCGAGTCCTCGACGCCCTCGGCGATCTGGAGGAAGAGGGCTCTGCCTTCTTCGATCACGTCATCCTCCGCTTGTGTGGTTAGTTACTTGACCAACTAACCATACAAGCGAACGTGCGTCAAGCCCGCAGACCCACTGCGCGCCGGCGGAGATCCTCGGCGACCGTGTCGAACGAGCGGATGCTGCGCTCTGCGCGCGCGATCGCCACGGCCCCTTCGCTGGCGGCGATCAACAGTGCCGCGAAGGCCCCGGCATCCGTCGCCTCCGCACCACCCGCCCGGAACAGCTCCGCGAGTCGCGATCGCCACGCGGTGAACACCGCTCCGGCGGTCTCGAGCAGGCCCGACGTCGGAGCGGCCACCGTGACGGCGAGCACCGAGCAGCCGGCGCGCATGTCGGTCGCCACGAGCAGTGCGCGCCACATCTGCAGGAACGCGACGGTGACGGCCGCCGGTTCTTCGCCCTCGAGCGAGTCCAGCAGTGCGATCGCTCGGCCGCCGGCCACTTCGACTGCCGCGGCGATGAGCTGATCCTTGCCATCGGGGAAATGGTGGTAGATCGAACCGCGCGGCGCCCCCGATGTCTCCAGCACCGACGAGAAGGACGTCGCCTGGTACCCGTGGGTGGCGAGCAGGCGCACGGCCGCCTCGATCATCGCGACGCGCGGGTGAGGGGTCGTGCTCGGGCTCGGCATGCGTCATTCTCCCCCGAAGACTTGACTATGACGATCATCATAGTCGATGATGCCGGAGGGCCGCGAAGCGCGCGGCCATTGAAGGGGATCATCATGCCCATGATCGACATCTACGCCACCACCGGCAGATTCGCCGACCCGCACGCCCTTGCACAGGACGCGGCGGCCACGGTGATGCGGATCGAGGCGGTGCCGGCCATCCCCATGTTCCGGCGCAACACGGCGGCCTTCGTGCACGAGCTCGGGGCGGGTGCGCTCTCGAACGCGGACGGCGAGACCGACTACGTGCGCGTGCAGGTGCAGACCAACGCCGGAGCGCTGGACCGGGACAAGCAGCTCGCAGTCGTCGCGGAGCTGACCGCGCTCGTGGCCGCCGCGGCCGGCGACGGGACTCTGGCCGAGCGCACCTGGGTGACCCTGGTCGAGGCCGTCCCGGGCGGCTGGGGGCTCTGGGGCCACGCGCACACGAACGACGAACTCGTGGCCGCGGCGCGCGCCGAGATCGCGAGTCTGAACGGCGGCTGAGGTCAGGGGTGCGACTTCGGGCGGATGACCCGACCCGGCGCGGTGTCCGAGCTTCGCGCCGGCACCGGCCACGGGGCGGCCTGTGAGGGGCGGTCGGCGTCGGGGCGGTCGCGTGCCGGCTCGGCATCCGCCGACCTCGCCTGCGGCTGCTCTTCGACCGGGGGCGTCGCCGGGGTGCTCCCCGTCGTGAGTTCGAGCGACACCTTGGCCTCGAGCACCTCGATCGCCTCGTCGGACAGCGAGATCAGGCCGTCCAGCTCCTCGCGGACGCGGCGATACGCGACCTGCCGCTCGGCGGGGGTCGCCGCTTCGTCGATTGCGATCGTCAGCAGCTGCTTGGCGGTGTCGAGTCGTTTGCGCTCGAGATCGGTGAACGAGGAGTCCTTCAGCCGCCGCGCGTCCCGCTCCGCCACATCGAACGCGACTTCGTAGTCGGCGACGGCGTTGCGGTATTCGGTGATCTGGTCCTTCGTGAGGCGTGCCTTGGCGGATGCCGGACGCAGGCCGTCGGCGACGCGCTTCGCGCGCAGGAAGGCCGCGGTGAGGGGCTGTCGGCCGTCGCTCATCGCAGGGAAGGCGATGAGCTTCGCGACGTCGAGCTCGTAGTCCAGCCAGCGTGCGGTGACGGCGTCGTGGGACGCGAACAGTCGCTCGAGCTGCGTGCCCTGCGTCGTCGCACCGCCCGCGCGTGCAGTCGGCGGGGTGGCCCGCGGCGTGGTGATCGCGGGCAGCGCCTCGGCGCCGGCCTGCGGGGCGCGCGCCGCGGCGGACGCCGCCTTGAGCTCGGCCTTGGCATGCAGAACCTCGAGGCGGCGCTTGTGCCGTCGGCGCGCACCGCGCTCCCAGGCGCTGCCGATTCCGCCCATCACACCCATCAGGGGGAAGATGAGCCACCAGTAGCCGCCGAGGAACGTGAAGAAGGGTTCCACCCTGTCATGCTAACCGTCGGCCGCCGACGCGCGTCCGGCTCGGAGCAGTCTTCCAGCGGCCCGACTAGTCGGAGGTGGGCAGACGCAGGGGGCGCCAGGCGGGCACGGGCCAGATCGATGTCCGCGGTGCGGGTCGGCTCTCCGCCGCGCCGGCCTGTCGCTCGGCCTCGTCGAACGCGGCCTCCAGTGTGCGCACGGCGTCACGGTACTCGAGGAACTGCTCGGGAGGGATGCGGTCACGGGCCGATGCCGGCCGCAGCCGCTGCGCCTCGCGGTACGCGCGGAAGAACGCGAGCGTGGCGGGGTAGCGGGTGTCACTCAGCTGGGGGTAGGCGATGGCCTTCGCGTCGTCGGTCTCGTACGCCATCCACCGCGCGACCACGGCGTCCTGCGTGGCGAAGAGCTTCTCGATCGGCAGCGGATCGGCGGAGGATGCGGCGTGGTACTGGGCCGTCGTGGCCTTCACCCGCGCGCGGCCGGCTCGCAGCGTCATGACTGCCGCCTTCTCCGAGCGCTTGGCCTCCTGCAGCTGCCGCCTGGCTTCGACGGTCGCCGGTGTGCCCATCAGCGCGTCGCCGAGGGCACTCGACCCGGACACCGCGCGAGCGGAGAGGACGTTCGCCTGGGCCTCGCGCACCCGCACGCGCGCCAGGATCAGCGCGTGGTACGCGAGCGACAGCTCGCGCCGCGCCGCATCCAGTTCGAGTCTCCGCGCACGGCGACCCCTGGCGGTCACTCCGGCGTACGTCGCGGCTCCGGCGCCTGCGGCGGCGGGAGCAACCCACCACCAGCTCTCGACGAACAGGAGGATCATCTCCACCCTGTCATGCTAACCGTCGCGGGCCGTTGCGTCCCGGGCGGTCAGCGCACTGGCAGGGTCAGCCGTGTCTCGATACGCGCTGACGCGCTGCTCGACAACCGCTTCGGGTGTCCGCCTTCGGCGGTCAGCCGAAGATCAGTGCGAGGACGGTGGCGCCGCCGCCGACGAGGATCAGCGACACGATGACCACCCATGCGGTGATCTTGACCCGTCGCTGACGTGCCTCGTTGTAGTCGCCGTACTCGTCTTCTGCCATGGAGCAAGTCTAGAGAATCCTCAGGAGGCTTCCGTCACCGTGGGCCCGAAGGCCGCCGGCAGGGTGGCCGCGGACAGTCCGCGGAGCTCGCCGAGCGGCACCGTGAAGACGTCCTGCACCTCGAGCGCGGGCTCGTCTCCCTCGCCCGGGGCATCGCTGACCCCGATGCGCAGCACGGGGTAGCCGCGACCCTCGCACAGTCCGCGGAACTTCACGTCGTCCTCCCGCGGGACCGTCACGATCACGCGACCCGTGGACTCGGAGAAGAGCGCGGATGCGGCATCCACCCCGTCGCGCTCCATGATCTCGCGCAGCCACACCCGCGCGCCGACCCCGAACCTCAGCACGCCCTCCGCGAGCGCCTGCGCGAGGCCGCCGGCCGACAGGTCGTGCGCGCTCGAGACGAGCGACTGCTGCGAGGCCGCATGCAGCAGGTCCGCGAGCTTCTTCTCGTTGCCGAGGTCGACCGCCGGAGGGCGGCCGCCGAGGTGCCCGTGGACGGTGCCCGCCCACGCGGAGCCGCTGAGCTCGGTCGCCGTGACGCCGAGCAGGTAGATGTTCTCGCCGGCATCCTGCCATCCGCTGGGGATGCGGCGCGCGACGTCGTCGATGATGCCGAGCACCCCGACGACCGGCGTCGGGAAGATGGGCTGGTCGCCGGTCTGGTTGTAGAAGCTCACGTTGCCGCCGGTGACCGGGATGCCGAGCTCGAGGCATCCGTCGGCGAGGCCGGCGACGGCCTGCGAGAACTGCCACATGACCTCGGGGTTCTCCGGGCTGCCGAAGTTGAGGCAGTCGGTGACGGCGGTCGGCATCGCGCCGCTCACCGCGACGTTGCGATACGCCTCGGCCAGCGCGAGCTTCGCGCCCTCGTACGGGTCCAGCTGGCAGAAGCGCCCGTTGCAGTCGGTCGCGATCGCGAAACCCAGGCCGGAGTGCTCGTCGACGCGGATCATGCCGGCATCGTCGGGGAACGACAGCGCGGTGTTGCCCATCACGTAGTAGTCGTACTGGTTGGTCACCCACGAGGTGTCGGCGAGGTTCGGGCTCGCGACGAGCTGCAGGAACTGGCGACGCAGGGTGTCAGGGTCATCCGATCGGCTGAGCGCGCTCGCCGAGTCGTCGCGGAGCGCGTCGATCCAGGTGGGGTAGGCGACCGGGCGCTCGTAGACCGGGCCGTCCACGGCGACGGTCGAGGGGTCGACGTCGACGATGACCTCGCCGTGCCACTGGATCACGAGGCGGCCGTCGCCGGTGACCTCGCCGAGCACGCTGGTCTCGACATCCCACTTGCCGACGACCTCGAGGAACACGTCGAGCTTGTCGGGCGCGACGATCGCCATCATGCGCTCCTGGCTCTCGCTCATGAGGATCTCCTCGGGCGTGAGCGTCGGATCGCGCAGGAGCACCTTCTCGAGGTCGACCCGCATGCCGCTGCCGCCGTTGGCGGCGAGCTCGGAGGTGGCGCACGAGATGCCGGCGGCGCCGAGGTCCTGGATCGCCTCGACCAGGTCGTCGCGGTACAGCTCCAGGCAGCACTCGATGAGCACCTTCTCGGCGAACGGGTCGCCGACCTGCACCGCCGGGCGCTTGGTGGGGCCGGTGGAGTCGAAGGAATCGGAGGCGAGGATGGATGCCCCGCCGATGCCGTCGCCGCCCGTGCGGGCACCGAACAGGACGACCTTGTTGCCGGCGCCGCTCGCGTTCGCGAGCTTGAGGTCTTCGTGGCGCAGCACGCCGACCGCGAGCGCGTTCACCAGGGGGTTGCCCTGGTAGACCGCGTCGAAGACGGTCTCGCCGCCGATGTTGGGCAGGCCCAGGCAGTTGCCGTAGAACGAGATGCCCGACACGACCCCGTGCACGACGCGCGCGGTGTCCGGGTTGTCGATGGCGCCGAAGCGCAGCTGGTCCATCACGGCGACGGGGCGGGCGCCCATCGAGATGATGTCGCGGACGATGCCGCCGACGCCGGTTGCCGCGCCTTGGAACGGCTCGATGTAGCTCGGGTGGTTGTGCGATTCGACCTTGAAGGTGACCGCCCAGCCCTCGCCGATGTCGACGACGCCCGCGTTCTGGCCCATGCCGACCATCAGGCGGGTCTTCATCTCGTTGGAAACCTTCTCGCCGAACTGACGGAGGTAGATCTTGCTCGACTTGTAGGAGCAGTGCTCCGACCACATCACCGAGTACATCGCGAGCTCGCCGCTCGTGGGGCGACGCCCCAGGATCTCGCGGATGCGTGCGTACTCGTCGGCCTTCAGGCCGAGCGCCCCGTACGGCTGCTCGCGATCGGGCGTCGCGGCGGCGTTCTGAACGGTATCGGCCACGGCGCGGCCGTGGACGATCGGGGAGGGGGTGGTCACGCGGCTCAGCTCCAGGAATCGGGGACGCCGGACGGTTTCGATCCTACCCGGGCCCGCCCGGTGCCCCGGCCGACGGCCAGATTGCATGAGGACGCCGAGACAGAGGGCGACGCCGGCAGTCTCGGCGCGCGGATGCAATCTCGCGGATGAGGGCGGCGGGTGGCGGGGTCAGGAGGAGCGGGCCAGGGCGTCCTCGAATGCGACCCACGCGAGCATCGCGCACTTCACGCGCGCCGTGTACTTCGAGACGCCGCTGAGGGCCTCGGCATCCCCATACGTCTCCTCGTCGATCGGGATCGTCCCGCGCGAGCGCAGCGCGGTGCGGAAGCCGTCGATCAGCGCTGTCGCCTCGGCCCGCGGCATCCCGTCCTCGCGGTCGTCGACCAGCACGGCGAGCATTGAAGCTGATGCCTGCGAGATCGAGCAGCCCGCGCCGTCCCACGTGACATCCCGAACGGTGTCGTCCGGGTTCATCCGCACCTGGAGGGTGATCTCGTCGCCGCAGATCGGGTTGCGCTGATGCGATGTCGCCGCGCCGCTCGTGGAGTCCGGCGCGAGGCCCTTCCCGTGCGGGCGCTTGGAGTGCTCGAGGATCAGCTCCTGGTACAGCGACTCGAGTCCACTCACGCGCCGGCTCCGAAGAACGGACGCACCTGGTCGAGGGCGTCGAGGAACACGTCGACCTCGTCGACGGTGTTGTAGAGCGCGGTCGAGGCCCGGACGGATGCCGTGAGCCCGAAGCGCGTGTGCAGCGGAGCGGCGCAGTGGTGCCCGACGCGGACCGCGATGCCGCGGGAGTCGAGGAACTGCCCGACGTCGTGAGCGTGCACCCCCGCGACGTCGAACGCCGCGAGCCCGACCCGCTCGACCCCCGCGGGAGCATCGCCGAGCAGGCGGACACCGTCGATCCGGCGCAGGCCGTCGCGAAGGCGTCGCTCGAGGGTCTGCTCGTGCGCGTGGACGGCATCCATCCCGACGGTGTCGAGGTAGCGCACGGCCGCCGCGAGCGCGATCGTCTGGGAGACGGGCTGGGTGCCTGCCTCGAACCGCTGCGGAGGCGGCAGGTACTCGGTGCGCTCCAGCGTGACCTTCGTGATCATCGAGCCGCCGGTGAGGAAGGGCGGCAGCGCCGCGAGCACGTCCGAGCGGCCGTAGAGGGCGCCGATGCCGTAGGGGCCGAGCATCTTGTGTCCCGAGAACACCGCAAGGTCCACACCGAGCGCCGGCAGATCGAGCGGCAGGTGGGGCGCGGACTGGCAGGCGTCCAGCACGGTCAGCGCACCCGCTTCGCGCGCCAGCGCCACGAGCGCGGCGACCGGATTGACGATGCCGAGCACGTTCGAGACGTGGGTGAAGGCGACGACGCGGGTCCGCTCGCCGATGACGGATGCCGCGGCCTCCAGGCCCAGCGTGCCGTCTTCGTGCACAGGGATGAATCGCAGGACGGCCCCCGTACGAGCGGCGAGCTCCTGCCAGGGCACGAGGTTCGCATGGTGCTCGATCTCGGTCACGACGATCTCGTCGCCTGGTGCGAGCGCGAACCGCGCACTGGCCGGCGCTCCGCGGCCGAGCGTCGCGTTGCCGATCGCGTAGGCGACGAGGTTCAGCCCCGCAGTCGCACCACTCGTCCAGACCAGCTGCTCGGGCTCCGCTCCGACGAACCCGGCGACCGTGGCACGGGCATCCTCGAACAGCTCCGTGGCCTCAGCGGCGAGGGTGTGGGCGCCGCGGTGGACCGCCGCGTTCTCATTCGTGAGGAAGGCGACCTCGGCGTCGATCACAGCCCGCGGCTTCTGGCTCGTCGCGGCCGAGTCGAGGTACACGAGCGGGTGCCCGTTCACCAGTCGATCGAGGATCGAGAAGTCGCCGCGCAGCGCGCTCGGATCGAACGCATGCAGCGCGACAGGCCGTGCATCGGTCGAGGGGATCACCCTTCAAGGCTACGCCGCCCGCCTGGGCACGGGGTCGGAGCCTCGTTCACGCGCGCGCGGCCCACCTACGATGGCCGAGTGGACTTCTCCTTCGCCTTCACCCCCGATCTGATCGCCGTCTTCATCACGCTGTTCGTCCTGGAGATCGTGCTGGGCGTCGACAACGTCATCTTCATCTCGATCCTCGCGAGCAAGCTCCCCAAGGAGCAGCAGGCGCGGGCCCGCAACCTCGGACTCACCCTCGCGATGCTCATCCGCGTGCTCCTGGTCTTCTTCGCAGGCTGGATCATCACGCTGAAGGAGGACATCGTCGTCTGGTTCGGCATCGGCTTCTCGTGGAAGGACTTCATCCTCATCGCGGGCGGGATCTTCCTCGTCTACAAGGCCGTCACCGAGATCCATCACAAGCTCGAGGGCGCGGAGGAGGAGCACGGCGGCGGCAGGAAGGTCGCTCAGGTGACGTTCGCGTCCGTGATCGCGCAGATCCTCCTGCTGGACATCGTGTTCTCGCTCGACTCGGTCATCACGGCGGTCGGCATGACCGAGAACCTGATCGTGATCATCACGGTCGTCGTGCTCTCGTTCGGCATCATGCTCTTCGCCTCGCGCTTCATCTTCACGTTCGTGAACAAGCACCCCACGGTGAAGATGCTGGCGCTGTCGTTCCTCCTGCTGATCGGCGTCTTCCTCGTGGCCGAGGGCTTCGGTGTGCACATCGACAAGGCCCTCATCTACGCGCCGATGGCGTTCGCGATCCTGGTCGAGGCGCTGAACCTCACCTACTCCGCGCGCAAGGCGAAGCGCGAGCAGAAGCGTCAGCACGCCGTGCAGCTGCGGCCGACGTATCCGGACATCGACGAGTCGGTGGCAGTCGCCGCGGCGCTCTCGACGGCTCCGGATGCCGGTTCCGTCGGCCTCTCCCGCAAGCCTGTCTCCGGCGCCGGAGCGGCTGACGAGGAGCGCACCGGCCTCGGCTGAGCGCGACGCCGACCGCCGGGTGCATCGGCGCAGCGGCGCCGCTAGCGTTGGATCAGGAGGCTCCCCCCATGCTCGACCTCGCATACGCCCGGGATCTCGTGATGACCGGTGTCATCTTCGGCGCCGCGGCCTTCGTCTGGGCCGGCTGGGCGCACGAGAGACCGCCGAAGGGCGCGCTGTGGCGGATCATCCTGGTCCTGCTGCAGCTGGTCGGCCTCGCCCTGATGGCATGGGGCATCCCCCTGGCCGTCCAGCACTGGAGCACCCCGACCGCACTCGACCCCGGCAGCACCGCCTTCGTGGTGTACGTCGTGGTCTTCTGGCTCGAGGTCATCGCGATCGTGGTGCTGTCGGTCTTCTTCGCGCGCACCGGGCGCGGCGCGCTGATCGCCCCTCTGGTCCTCACGATCGTCGGCCTGCACTTCGTGCCGCTCGCGTTCGTGTTCGGGCAGTCGATCATCATGATCGCGGCGATCCTCATCACTGCCGTGGGCGTCGCCGCAGCCTTCCTCCCGCAGCGCATCGCCGCCCCGAGCTTCTGGTCCGGCATCCTCGCCGCCCCGATCTTCCTGCTCCTGGGAGCGATTGCGCTCGTGGCGGGCGCGAGTGCGCTGAGCGCCTGATCAGGGGTGCCGGCGGTCAGTCCGCCGACAGCATCCGCACCCCGTCGAGCACCGCAGAATGCGTCTGCGGGGAGCCGAGCACGCGGAAGTGCCCCGATGCGGGAACGAGCACGTTCGTCGCGCCGTCGAGGGCGCTGCCGTCCGGGATGTGCGGATCGAACCGCCCGAACACCGACACGATGCGGCCGTTGACCGATTCGTCGCGACCGAGCATCACGATCGTCTCGTCCTCGGGGAGGAACGCGCGGATGCTGGGAACGAAGAACAGCCCGGCCAGGGGCGAGCCGTGGAACGGCGTGCAGACGGCCACGAGCCCGAGCACGCCGAGCGGGGTGCCGCGCGTCGGGCCGCTGTCATCGGGGGCGGTCGCGCCCGCCGCCGCATCCGCCGGATCGCCTCCGGCCGCGGCTTCGATCGCGGCGGCCGCGGCGGCGCCCGATGAGACGAGCAGGTGCTTGCCGATCAGCCCGCCCTTGCTGTGCGCCACGAGCACGCGGCCCGCTCCGGAAGGGGGCTTGCCCGCAAGCGCGCGGCCGAGTCGATCGGCGGTCTCCGCGATGCCGCGCCGATTCATCCCGAGTCCGTGCACGACGTTCACGCGGTGCCCGGCGGCGTTCAGGGCGTTGCCGAGCGGACGCAGGAACGTCCAGTGCTCGTACACCCCGGGCAGCAGGACGATCTCGGCGAGCTCGGCCGATCCGGAGCGCCACGCGCGCGGCGCCGGACGCGGTCGGCCCAGCGTCCACGGGGCGGTCACGATCGCGAACTGGCGGCGTGCGGCGTACGCGTAGTCGAGTGCCCACAGCCAGCCGCGTGCGAGCACGTTGGGCCGTTTCGGCTCCGTCGCACCCGTCGTCATGAGCCGCAGTCTACGAGTCGCCCGCGCGGCCCGCGGACCGGGTCGCGGCCGCTCAGGAGTGGGGCCTCTCGGCCGGCGGACTCGCGCGGGCCTGGTCGGGTGGTCCCGCCGGACGCGTGGCCCGATGGTGGTGTGCGGGCTGAGCGGCGGGGAGCCCCGCACGCTCCTGCCCCGGCAGCGGCCGCGAGCGGCGGCCGTAGATCAGCTCGGAGGAATCCAGCAGCCACGGCACGAGGGTGATCGACACACCGTGGATGAGCATCAGCTGGTTCGCGATGCGCCGGGCGCGCCGGTTGTGCAGGATCGACTCCCACCAGTGCCCGACGATGTACTGCGGCAGGTAGACGGTCACGACGGATGACCCGTGCTTCTGACGCCACTCCTTGATGAACTGCGCGAGCGGACTCGCGAAGGTCCGATAGGGGGACTCGACGATGATCAGCTGCATCGGGATCTTGTGCTCGGCCCACTGCCTCTGGAGCAGCTCGGACTCCTCGGCGTTCACCGCGATGTGCACGGCGAAGGTCTGGTCGTGCTTGGCCGCGAGCGCGTAGTCGAGGGCCTTGATGACCGGCTTCTGGAGGCGTCCGACCAGGACGATCGCGACGTCGCCTTCGGCGCCGAAATGCGTCTGGTCGTCGGGCTCGATCTCGTGCTCGACATCTCGGTAGTACCGGTTCACGCCGATCATGAGCGTCGCCAGGATCGGGATCGCGATGAACACGAGCCACGCACCGTGGGTGAACTTCGTGATCGTGACGATCACGAGCACGAAGACGGTCATGGCCGCGCCGAGGGAGTTGATGATCAGGCCGGTGCGCGCCGATCGTCTCTCGGATGCGGCGGACTGCTGGGCCGCGGCGTCCTTCGGCAGCGCACGCAGGTTGCGCAGCGAGCGGCGCCAGTGGCGCACCATGCCGATCTGGCCGAGGGAGAACGAGACGAAGACGCCGATGATGTAGAGCTGGATCAGGGTGGTGAGGTTCGCCTGATAGACCACGAGCACGCCGATCGCCACGATCCCGAGGATGATCATGCCGTTCGAGTAGACGAGTCGGTCGCCGCGGGTGTTCAGCGCCTTCGGCGCGTACCCGTCGCGGGCGAGCACCGAGCCCAGCAGCGGGAAGCCGTTGAACGCGGTGTTCGCTGCGAGCAGGAGCACGCACGCCGTCGCGGCCTGGACCACGTAGAACGGGATCGATCCCATGCCGAACGTGGCTGCGGCGACCTGCGCCATCAGGCTCGGCTGCGGGTTGTCGCAGTCGAAGCCGATCAGGTGGCACGGGTTCTCGGCGTAATGCACTCCCGAGACGAGCGCCAGGATCGTCAGTCCCGCGAACAGCACGATCGCGATGCCGCCCATGAGCGTGAGGGTCATCTGCGCGTTGCGGATCTTCGGCTTGCGGAACGCGGGCACGCCGTTCGAGACGGCTTCGACCCCGGTGAGCGCCGAGCAGCCGCTGGAGAATGCGCGCAGGACGAGGAGGATGACCGCAGCCTGCGTGAGGCTCTCCGCCTGCACCGCGTACTGTGCGCTCGAGGCGATCGGCGGGTTTCCCAGCGCGGTGCGAGCCAGTCCGACCACGATCATCACGACGACGGAGCCGATGAAGACATAGGTGGGCACCGCGAACAGGAGTGACGCTTCGCGCACGCCGCGGAGGTTCACGATCACGATCACGATGACGAAGCCCACCGCGAGCTCGACCCGGCCGATGTCGAGTTCCGGGATCGCGGAGATGATGTTGTCGACACCCGAGGCGACCGACACGGCGACGGTCAGGACGTAGTCCACGAGCAGCGCTGACGCGACGACCACGCCGGGCACCTCGCCGAGGTTCTTCGACGCGACCTCGTAGTCGCCGCCGCCCGACGGATATGCCTTGATGAGCTGGCGGTAGCTGACGACCACGACGATCAGCAGCACGACGACCGCCGCGGCCACCCACGGGCTGAACGCCAGGAACGCCAGTCCGCCGGTCAGCAGGATCATCAGCAGCTCCTGCGGAGCGTACGCGACCGAGCTCAGCGCGTCCGACGCGAAGATGGGCAGCGCCATCTTCTTCGGGAGCAGCTGATCGTCGAGCTTCTCCGACGTGAGCGGATCGCCGATCAGGAGGCGCTTGGCGATCGGCGAATCCGCGCCCGGCTCGCGACTGTCGTTGCTCACGGCGGGCGAGACTACGCCTGTCCAGGGGCCGGCGCAACGCGGCTCGCCCGGGTGCCTCCCGAGCTCAGCCGAGGAACTCGCGCGCCGCCACGACGAGCGCGTCGACCCCGCGGTCGAGCGTGGGCTGGATCACCGGAGCGAAATACGGAGAGTGATTGGTCGGGATGTCCCGATCGATCGTGTCGCCGGCCTTCGCATCCGCGTACTTCTGCTGGTCGATGCCGCCCCAGAACCAGAACACGAGCGGGGCGCCCGCCTCGCGCGCGAACCAGGACACGTCCTCGCTGCCGGTGAACATCCCGGGGTCGACCACGGTGCCGTCGCCGAACGCGCGATCGAACGCCAGGGTCAGCTGAGCCGTGGCGTGCACGTCGTTGATCGTGGGAGGCAGCGTGTGGTCGATCTCGATGACCGGCTCCTCCTCTGCTCCGGACGCCTGCGCCTCGGCGCGGACGACGCGCTCCACCTTGGCGAGCACCCGAGCCCGGGCATCCTCATCGGGGTATCGCAGGCTCAGCTCGAGCTTCGCCTCGGCGGGGATGATGTTGTTCTTCAGCCCGGCGTGGATCGAGCCGACCGTGACCACGGCGACATCGCGCGGGTCGACCTCGCGCGAGACGATCGTCTGCAGGCGCATCACCGTCGCTGCCGCCATGACGACCGGGTCGATCGTGGAGTGCGGGCGCGAGCCATGACCGCCGCGCCCCAGCAGGGTCACCGTGAGGCCGTCGGATGCCGCCATCTGCGTGCCGGAGCGCACGCCGATGGTTCCCGCGGGGAGCGGTGTGACGTGCTGCCCGAGCACGATGTCCGGCCGGGGATAGCGCTCCAGCACGCCGTCGGCGATCATCGCCTGCGATCCGGCTCCGTACTCCTCCGCGGGCTGGAAGACGGCGACAATCGTGCCTGCCCACTCGTCCTTCGTGGCGACCAGGCGCTCGAGCGCGCCGAGGAGGCACGTGACGTGCAGGTCGTGGCCGCACGCGTGCATGACCGGGACATCGTTGCCCGCGGGGTCGGTGCCGCGCGCCGTGCTGGCGTACTCGAGTCCGGTGAGCTCCTTGACGGGGAGCGCGTCCATGTCGGCGCGCAGCCAGACGACCGGACCCTCGCCGTTCGCGATGACGCCGACGACGCCGGTCTTGCCGATGCCCTCTTCGTATTCGATCCCCAGCTCGCCCAGACGTGCGGCGACGACGCCCCCCGTACGGGTCTCCTGGAACGAGAGTTCCGGGTGCCGGTGCAGGTCGATGTAGAGGGCTTCGAGGTCGATGGTCATGGGCCCGAGCCTATCCGGGCGCGTTTCATCTCGTCGCCGCGCTCCCCGCTCGAGGAGCGAGTGAGTCAGTGGTCGAGGCGGGCCGTGGTGCCTCGGACGATGAGCTCGAACGGCAGGCGCCGGGGCTCCTCGCCCGGCAGGCCGTTCGGGGTTCCCGCATCCTTCGCCTCGAGCTCGTCGAGGATCGCGTCGGCGGCGCGCTCCCCCTGACCGAGGGGGAACTGGTCGACCGTGGTCAGCCGGAAGAACTCGCCGAGCTCGTGGCCGTCGATCCCGACGACCGAGAGGTCTTCGGGCACCCGGTAGCCGAGTTCGCGCGCGGCAAGGAGCGCGCCGATCGCCATCTCATCGGATGCCGCGAAGATCGCCGTCGGCCGCTCGCCGGGGCGGCCGAGGAGCTGCTTGGCCGCGCGGAAGCCGCCCTCGATCGTGAAGTCGGCGGGTTCGTAGAGCGACGGACGGGCTGGGATGCCGGCATCCGCGAGCGCCTGCTCGAAGCCCTGCCTGCGATGCGTGGGGATGTGGAAGTCGATGTCGAACTCGGGGCTGGCGCCGATGTGCGCGATGTCGTGGTGGCCGAGCGTGACCAGGTGCTCGGTCGCGAGGCGCGCGACCGCGACATCGTCGACCGTCAGGGTCGACAGACGCGGGTTCGGGCCGCCGATCGCGATCACCGGCAGGTCGAGCTCGCGCAGGCGCTCCGTCTCCTCGTCGCCGAGCTCGATCGAGATCGCGATGACCCCGTCCACGCGCTGCCGACGCAGGAACGTCTCGAACACGCTGCGCCGCTGCTCGCGATCGGCCGTCAGGTTGTACAGCGTGATGTCGTAGCCGCGGCGCATGAGCGCGGAGGCCGTGCCGCTGAGCACGGTGCTGAAGAACCAGCGATCGAGGAAGGGCACGAGCACGCCGATGTTGCGGGTGCGTCCGGATGCCAGGCTGGATGCCGACGACGACACGACGTAGCCGAGTGATTTCGCCGCGGACTCGACCCTGGCCCGGGTGGAGTCCGAAACGTGGCCACGGCCGCTCAGCGCACGGGAGACCGTCGCGGTCGAGACGCCCGCGTGACGCGCGACTTCATCGATGCTGACCACGTCGTCCCCCTCCCCGGTGCGATCTCGAACCGGTCAGGCCTCGTCGACCTCGAGCCAGATCGCGGTGTCGACCGGCAGCATTCCGTCGTGGATCGGCCCGCTCGTCGCGATCACGTTACCGTGCGGCACCGCGAACGGCGCGGATCCGATGTTCGCGATCACCGTCACATTCCCGTTCTGGAATGCCAGCACTCGGTCGGGGTAGCCCTCCAGCCAGGTGAGGCTGCCGCCGCCGAGCTCGCGCTCGCGTCGTGCCGCCAGAAGCGCGCGGTACAGCGACAGCGTGGAGCCCGGATCGTCGATCTGAGCGTCCCGGGCCAGCGCGGCCCAGGTGGCGGGCTGGGGCAGCCACGAGATCCCGGTCGGGCTGAACCCGTACGCCGGGGCCGACGACGACCACGGAATCGGGACGCGGCAGCCGTCGCGACCGTAGCGCTCGCCGGCGGTGCGGAACCAGGTCGGATCCTGCCGTGCGTCATCCGGCAGATCGACGACCTCGGGCAGTCCGAGCTCCTCGCCCTGGTAGATGTACGCCGAGCCGGGCAGCGCGAGCATGACGGTGGATGCCGCGCGGGCGCGGCGCAGGCCCACGTCGGCGATCGGCTTGCCGACCGACAGCGGGCCGATGCCGTGGCCCTGGGGGTTCACGGCCGTGAGGGCGAGCCGCGACGCGTGGCGCACGACGTCGTGATTGGACAGGACCCACGTGCTCGGTGCGCCGACGGCCGGGAATGCGCGCAGCGACTCTGAGATCACCGTGCGCAGTTCCGCGGCATCCCACTCCGTCTGCAGGTAGGGGAAGTTGAAGGCCTGGTGCATCTCATCCGGCCGCACCCACAGCGCGGTGTCGTCGGCCGTCGGGCGCCAAGCCTCGGCGCACAGCGCGCGGTCGCCGGTGTACTCGTCCAGGATGCGGTGCCAGTCGCGATAGACCTCGTGCACACCGGGCTGACCCCAGTACGGCACGTCCGGCTCTTCGCCGCCCATGGAGTCCGCTTCGGCGGGCGGCGTGTAATCGGGGAGCCCCGCCGCCTTGATCAGGCCGTGCGCGACATCGACCCGGAAGCCGTCGACGCCCCGGTCGAGCCAGAACCGCAGGATGCGGCGGAACTCCTCGCGAACCTCTTCGTTCGACCAGTCGAAGTCGGGCTGCGTCGAGTCGAACAGATGCAGGTACCACTGGCCGGGCGTGCCGTCGGCCTCCACCACACGGGTCCAGGCGGGGCCGCCGAAGACCGACTCCCAGTTGTTGGGGGGCAGCTGGCCGTGCGTGCCCTTGCCTTCGCGGAACAGGTACCTGGCGCGCTCGGGGCTGCCCGGGCCGGCGGCCAGCGCCGCCTGGAACCAGACGTGCTGATCGGAGGAGTGGTTGGGTACGAGATCGACGATGATCCGGATGCCGCGGGCGTGGGTGGCGTCCAGCATCGTGTCGAAGTCGCGGAGGGTGCCGAACAGCGGGTCGACATCGCAGTAGTCGGCGACGTCGTAGCCGGCGTCCTTCTGCGGGGAGCGCTGGAACGGGCTCAGCCACAGCGCATCGACACCGAGCTCGACCAGGTCGTCGATGTGCGCGGTCACACCAGGAAGGTCGCCGATGCCGTCACCCGAGCTGTCTGCGAAGGAGCGCGGGTAGATCTGGTAGATGACGGCGGTGCGCCACCATTCGGCTCCGGGGCGGGAGTCGAGGGCGCCGGGGCGCTCGGCGAGATCGGGCGAGGTCATCCCACCAGAATAGTGCAAGCGCTTGCACCCCCCGGTCGCGGGGGCTCGTCCGCGCGGCGCGGATAGGGTGGGCGCGTGCCCTCCGCCGACGCCCTCGCCCACGCGGAGTCGCTGATCCGCGCGATCCCCGACTACCCCGAACCCGGCATCCTCTTCCGCGACATCACGCCGCTGCTCGCGGATGCGGCTGCCCTGCGCACCACGATCGACGCCCTCATCGCTCCCTTCGACGGCACGTTCGACGTCGTGGCGGGCGTCGAGGCCCGCGGTTTCCTGCTCGCGGGCGCAGTGGCGATCGCGGCCGCCGTCGGCCTGGTGCCGGTGCGCAAGGCGGGCAAGCTGCCGCGGCCGGCGGCATCCGTCTCCTACACCCTGGAGTACGCGGAAGCCGTGATCGAGGTGCACGACGACCTCGCGCCGGGCACCCGCGTGCTCCTCGTGGACGACGTGCTCGCCACCGGCGGGACGCTCGTGGCCGCGCACGCACTGTTCGCCGAACTCGGCCAGGACGTCGTCGGGACCGCAGTCCTCATGGAGATCGAAGGGCTCGGCGGGCGCGCGCTGACGGGCGACGTGCACACGGTCTTCCGCGCCTGACACGCCCTCGGCCGGGCCGCGCCCCAGAGGACGCGACCCGGCCGAGGGGGGCGTCAGCCGCGCAGTGCGGCCAGACCCTGATACGACGTCGCGGCGTTCTGCATCGACAGTGCGGCAGACGCCGGCGCCGGAACGGATGCCGCGTTGTCCTGCTCGTACATCGAGTTGTGCATGCCCTTGGCGCCGATCCGCTGGAAGAACGTCGTGTAATCGATGTTCCCCTGTCCGAACGGAACGATCGTGTAACCCGCCTGGGAGCCCGGGACCGATGCGCCGTCCTTCGCGTGGAAGAGCGGGAACCGCTGGGTCTGCAGGGCGACCAGCCCGGCCGGGTCGAACGGCCTCGAGACGACCGATCCGTCGGTTGCCGTGTACGTCGGGAACCGGTACTGGGCCACATGCGCCCAGTAGACGTCCATCTCGAGGTAGACCGAGTTCGGATCGGTGTTCGCCAGGAACCACTCCAGCTTGCGGATGCCGCTCGAGCGCGTCGGGCGGCCCTGGAGGTCGACGGGGCCACTGTCCAGCAGGAAGTTGTAGGCCGCATCGTGGTTGTGCGTATACAGCTTCAGGCCATGCGTGGCTGCCCGGGCGCCGAGGATGTTCCAGCGCTCGGCGGCCGCCTGCCAGTCGGACAGGTAGTTGCTGCTCGTCGGGTCGTTGCCCGTTCCGATGTGCCCGAATCCGAGGATGTTGGCGACCTCGCACGCGGCGTCGAACTGGGCGAGCGATGCATCCGTGATGCTGTTCGGGATGCTGCCGTGGTTGCCTTCGGCCTCGAGGCCGAACGCGTCCAGCCACGTGCGCAGCAGCTGCGCACCCTCCACCGTGTTGACGTTGCCGCCCTCAGCGTTGGCGTTCTGGCTGAATCCGGCGAACTCGACCTGCTTGTAGCCGATCGCGGCGAGCTGCGCGAGCACGGCCTTGAATCCGGACGGAAGCGCCGGATCGGTGGTCAGCGGATTGCGGCCGATCGCATCGCGCACCGTGTAGAGGATGATGCCGCGCTTGCCGGGGGGAACGAGGACGCCGTTCCCGCCGCCGTTCCCACCGCCGGGGTTGGTCGGTGGCGCCGCGTGGGCGTGGGCGGTGCCCATCCCCATCGCAGCCGCTGCCGCGATGCCGGTCGTGGCCGCCAGCAGCTGGCGCCGCGAGAGGCCGAGGCTGCGTCCGAGGACGCGCGCGTCTTCGTTTGCCTGCTCAGTCAGATCGTCCATTTTGCTCCCTTGCACAAGGTGGATGAATCGGGCAGCGATGCCCGGATCGCAGCACGGAATCACCAGTTGCGGGGAGGCGGAAATCGCCGGGGAACTGGGGGAAACCGAAACTGGGGGACCGACTGCGACTACTCGCAACGTACGCCCGCATCAGGACGTACGTCAACCATATGTAGAGCGTGGAATGTGCATCTTTTGGACTTCTGTCGGCAGAAGATGTGTGAGCGCTCCCACCTGTCGAAAGTCGGCCCGAGAGCGCCGATCCCTATCGACGAAGGGGTCGCGAAACGCGCGCGACCGCTATGCCGAAGCCGAGTCCGGCGGGTTCGCTCGGCGGCCTCGGACGAAGACTCCGGCGACCGATGCCTCGCGCATGCCCATCAGAAGCGTGAACAGGACCGACCGGGCGCCACCCTCGGAGGCGGTCTGGAGCGAGAGCTCGAATCCTGGCTGCGCGCCCGGGTCCAGGATCACGAAATCCGCGTCCTTGCCCGCGTCGAGGTTGCCGAACCGCTGCTCCTGATCGAGCGCGCGCGCTCCGGCCAGCGTCCCGAGGAAGAGCAGCTGCGCGGGGTCGATCGCCACGGACCGGTCGCCGAGTTCGCTCATGTGCACCTTGAAGCAGTCGTTCAGCACGCGCGGGATGAGCCACTCGTCACCGGCGCCGATGTCGGTGCCCATCGCGATCGTCGTGCCGGACGCGACGGTGCGCCGCCACGGCATCGTGCCGCTGCCGAGGAACAGCTGCGAGGTCGGGCAGTGGGCGATCGACGAGCCGGTCGCGGCGAGGCGATGCAGTTCGCCGTCCGTGCAGTGCACCGCGTGAGCCAGGATGCTGCGCCGGCCGAGCAGGCTCTCACCGCTGGTCCGCGATCCGGGCAGGCATCGGCCGTCGTACGTGTCGAGGTACGTGTCGACCCCGTAGGACTCGCGGACCGCGGCGATCTCGCCGTCGCCGGGACGGTCGTTCTCGTTGAGGTGCGAGTGGAAGTACACGCCGTCAGCGCGCGTGCCGGCGTACAGGTCGCCCAGCCGCCGGAGCGTCTCCGGCGTCACCGAGAGGCTGAACCGGGGCACGACCGCCACCTGCGCGAGCGCCGTGCGCGGGTCCGGTGCCCGGCCGCCGGCATCCTGACCATGCCAGCGGTCGATCTCGTCGCGGGTGAGGGCGATCGACGCGTCCTCGGTCGTGAGCAGTGCGGACGCGCTCGCGGGACCGACGGTCTGGATGCCGCGCCCGCTCACGATGCGCAGGCCGGCCTCGAGCGTGCGCGCGTAGAGGGCGTCCTGCGCCTCGGGGAACGCAGAGCCGAACACGAGGGCCGCGGTGGTGCCTGCCGAGATCCGCCGTCGCACGAATTCCGCCGCCACGAGGTCGGCGAACGCGGGATCGCTCAGGCGCGTCTCCGCGGGGAACACGCACCGCTCGAGCCACTCGAGCAGCTCACCGCCGCCGAACTCATCGGTGGTCAGGGTCTGCGGGTAGTGCACATGGGTGTCGACGAAACCGGGCAGCAGGTACCCGGCGGTCGCGACGACCGCGTCGTCCGTGAGGGCTGCCGGGAGCCCGCTCCACGCACCGGAGTAGGCGATCCGCCCGGTGGCATCGACGGCGAGCGCGCCGTCCGGCTCGGAGACCAGCGCCGAGGTCGACTCCTCGAGGGACGGGCTGCCGCTGATGTGGAGCAGATGACCTCGATAGATCGTCACCGTGACTCCTCGTGCTCGGCCCAGCGGCATCCGCAACGGCCGCGGTCCGGTGTCGAGTCTTCGAGTCCGGCGTTGCGGCCGCGTAACAGCGTCATTAAGTCTGCGGAACTCTTGGCTCCGAAACCTGGCTACCGCGTTCCCGGCGAGCATAGTCTGCCGGGACGCGACGGCGCGGTGCCGTTGCCCGCGGTGCCGCCTCGTCGATCACTGGACCTCTCGGACCCGCAAAGCTCACGGACCCTGCCGCCCTCGGAGGAGCGAGGCGCGGGCATCCGGAGAACTGCAAGCGTCCGAGCGGAGTCGGAGGCAGCGCACCGCCCTCCGACCGGACGACGGCGGGCACCCTGGGCGACCGGACAAGCCCAGGCCCCGCCGTCGTCGAAACCCGGGACGATCGGCGCGCGGGAGGGCTCAGACGAACGCGGGCAGGTCGAGCCACGCGTCGGGAGCCGGCGCGGCGCCGTCACGCGTGATCGTGCCCTCGATGAGGCCGTACGGCCGGTCGGCGGCGTAGAAGACCTCGCCGGGGTTCTCGATGCCCAACGGCGCGAGGTCGTAGAGGAAGTGGTGCTTGTTCGGCATCGCGAACCGCACCTCGGCGATCTCCGGGCGCGCCCGGATCGCCGCGGCGCCCATCGCGAAGAGCGTCTGCTGCAGGGCCAGCGAGTGCACCGTCGCGAACGTCGAGAGCAGCACCGCCGAGACCTCCGCGTACAGGCCGTTGTAGTCGATGCCCGCCTCGACTGCCTCGGGCAGGAAGCGCCAGCGCCCGGTGACCGACGTCGCCATGATGCGATCGTGGGTCTCGACGAGGGTCGTGTACCTGTCGCGGGGGAAGCCCGCGAACTCGCTGCCCGTCGACTTGAGCACCGTCAGGTCCTTCACGCCGCCGGTGACGTGCGTGGCACCGTCGACGACCTGCACCGTCGCGAGCCTCGTGCCCTGACCCTTGCGCACGAACGAGTGGTCATGCGGCCGGCCGTCCACGAGGATGCGCTCCCACTCGTACTGCTCGGCCTGCCACAGACCGCCTTCGATCCAGTCGAATCCGCCGACGAAGTGCTCCGCGAGCTTCAGCAGGTACTCCTCCGGCGAGGGCACGCCGTGCTCCTTGGCGAAGGCGAACGCCGTGTTCTTCTGCGTGTCGGTCGCCACGACCAGGGCGTTGTCTCCGGACAGGTACGAGTCCGCCAATGCCGCCCCGCGCAGCTGTGAGGTCACGTTCAGGTCGACGATCTCGTGGCGCGGGGTGTCCCGGTAGATCCGCACCACGCGGTTCTCCGCCTTGCCGTACTTGTTCGCGCCGAGGCTGACGGACACGTCGCTCATGATCTAGCTCCCTCTGTATGTCGAATAGGCGAACGGGCTCAGCAGCAGCGGCACGTGGTAGTGCCGGTCCGATTCTTCGACAGTGAAGGTGACGGTGATGAGGGGGTAGAAGGTCGGGATGCCCCGGTCGGCGAACCAGGCGCCGGTGCCGAAGGTGAGCGCGTACATGCCCGGCTCGAGGTGCTCCGGGCCGAGTGCGAGCCGTCCGTCGGCGTCGGTGAAGCCCTGTGCGACTCCCGTCGTGCCACCCCCCGACATGTGCCGGGCGAGAGAGACGACCACGTTCTTCGCGGGCGTGCCGGTCGCGGCGTCGAGCACATGGGTCGTGAGGTGACTGGTCATGCCCTCATCCTTGCGCGACCGACCCGCGCAGGCGCAAGATCGCGATCTCGGCGAGCTGGCGCAGCGCCTCGGCGGACTCGGTCTCGTCGTCGTCGCCGAGGCGCCGATTCAGCTCCGCCAGGATCTGCTCGGGCGAGCGGCCCGCGGCGCGGATCAGGAACACGCGGCCGAAGCGCTCTTCGTAGGCTGCGTTGCCCGCCGCGATCGCCGCAGTCACCTCGGCGGCGGCATCCGTCATCGCGGCCTGCTCGCGACGGGATGCCGCTGCCTCCGCACCCGATCCCTCGGGGCGCCGGCCGATGCGCGGATGATGCGCGAGCGCTGCGTCGAGGTCGGCGACGGTCCAGGCCTCGGCGCGATCGGCCGCGAGCTCCGCGAGTGCGTCCACCGAGTCGTAGGGGCGCGCCGCGACGACGGCGTCGACCCACTCCGGGATCGCCGCCCACACCGCGACGACGGATGCCGCGTCGGCGGCATCCGCGACGTTGAACTCGTCCAGGAGCATGGCGCCACGGTAGCGCTCCGGCGTTTCGCTGTCGTTACGGCCGTCCATGCCCGGCGATCGGCATTTCGGGGGTGCATACCTGGTCGGGCCAAGGTTTACAGTGCCGTAACGCATTCGCCGCGGTCGGGGACGCGGGTGAGCCAGGCTGTCAGTGCGGCCGGGCGTCCAGCGCCCGGCGAGGAAGGGGGGCTGATGGCGGACAAGCGCCGCGTGATCCGTGCCGGAAGGGCGTTCCTCGAAGGCTCCTTCCAGCCTGCGTCGGTCGTGATCGAGGACGGGCGCATCGTCGACGTCGTCGGCGTCCGTGATCGGGTCGCACACGCGAGCTCGACCCTCGTCCCCGACGACGCGGTGCTGCTGCCCGGACTCGTCGACTCGCACGTGCATGTGAACGAGCCCGGGCGCACCGAGTGGGAGGGCTTCCGCTCGGCGACGCTCGCCGCTGCGGCCGGAGGCGTGACCACAATCGTCGACATGCCGCTGAACTCGCTGCCTCCGACCACCACCGCCGCGGCGCTCGAGATCAAGCGCGCCGCCGCCGCGCCCTCGGCGTTCATCGACGTCGGCTTCTGGGGCGGGGCGGTTCCCGACAACCTGGGTTCGCTCGCGCCGCTGCACGATGCCGGCGTCTTCGGATTCAAGTGCTTCCTGTCACCCTCCGGAGTGGACGAGTTCCCCCACCTGGATCGGAGCGGGCTGGGCGCTGCGATGGAGGAGGTAGCGGCGCTCGGCTCGCGCCTCATCGTGCACGCCGAGGACCCTGCGCTGCTGCACGACGGGGGTGCCCTGGGCCGCCGATACGGTGCGTTCCTCGCCTCCCGCCCTGCCGAGAGCGAGGCGTCGGCGATCGGCTCGGTGATCGACGAAGCTCGTCGCACCGGCGCGCGTGCGCACATCCTGCACCTGAGCGACGCCCACTCGCTGCCGGCCATCCGCGCGGCCAAGGCCGAGGGCGTCGCGCTCTCCGTCGAGACCTGCCCCCACTACCTCACGATCATCGCCGAGGAGATCCCGGACGGCGCGAGCGAGTTCAAGTGCTGCCCCCCGATCCGCGATTCCGCGAATCGCGATCTGCTCTGGGACGGGATCGTCGACGGCACGATCGACGCGATCGTGAGCGACCACTCGCCCTCGACCGTCGACCTCAAGCGCTCGGGCGGCGGCGATTTCGGGCTCGCGTGGGGCGGCATCGCCGGGCTCCAGGTCGGGCTCTCGGCCGTCTGGACGGAGGCGCGCGGCCGCGGCATCCCGTTGGAGCGCATCCTCCCGCTGTTCACGACCGGTCCGGCATCGGTGGTCGGGCTCCCCGGCGCCGGCGTCATCGAGCCCGGCGCGGCGGCGCACCTGACGGTCTTCGGCGTCGACGATCCGTTCCCGATCGATGCCGCCGACCTGCTGCACAAGAATCCGATCACCGCGTACGACCACCGCTTGCTCACCGGCAGGATCCGCCGCACCTGGCTGCACGGCAGGTCGACGTACAACGTCACCGACGGCGGCGCGGGAGAGGCACCGCGGTTCCGCTGCAAGCCCCGCGGGCGGCTGCTCTCGTCCCGCACGACCGCGTGATCGCAGGGCGGTGCGACGGGGACACGCGCGCGAAACCCGGATGCAGTTGGATGGGGGCATGCACACGGTGATGGAGATCCTGCAGCCGGGGCACGGTGAGATCCCGGGAGAGCACTACCTGCGCTCGACGCCCGAGACGGTGCTCTGGGGCCGGCTGCCGTGCGAGGCGGATGCCGCTGTCCTCAGCATCCGCTCGGGCGAGTCCGTCACGATCGACACCGTGAGCCACGAGGGCATCCTCGAGGATCACGGCAAGGATCCGCTCGCCTACTTCACCGGGCAGGGCGTGGATGCCGCGGCCGTGCTCGAGGACGCGATCTCGATCGCCGCGAACCTCTCCCGGGATCCGTCCGCCGACGGACCGCATGTCGTCACGGGCCCGATACACGTCGAAGGCGCGGAGCCGGGCGACCTGCTGCGCATCACCGTCGAGAAGCTCGCGCCGCGCGTGCCGTACGGGGTGATCTCGAACCGCCACGGCAAGGGGGCGCTGGTCGGCGAGCTGCCCCGCGGCGACTATCACGTGAGCGTCTTCACTCCGGTGCAGGAGCGCGAGGGGCGGCTCGTGGGGGTGCTCCCCGTCGTCGATGACGGCGCGCGCGTGATCGCGTTTCCGCTCTCGCCGTTCCTCGGCACGATGGGCGTGGCAGTGTCGGGCGGCGAGCGACCGCACTCGGTGCCGCCCGGCTCGCACGGAGGCAACATCGACATCAACCTGCTCGTCGAGGGGACCTCGCTGTACCTCCCCATCCAGGTTCCCGGCGCGCTCGCGTTCGTCGGCGATCCGCACTTCGCGCAGGGCGACGGCGAGGTCGCCCTGACGGCCCTGGAGGCATCGCTCCGGGCGACCCTGCGCTTCGAGGTGATCCCGCGCGCGGAGGCGCTCGCCGAGTTCGGTGAGGTCACCGGGCCGATCGTGCGCACGAGCCAGTACCTGGTTCCGACCGGGCTGGATCCCGACCTGAACGAGGCGATGCGCAAGTGCGTGCGCTCGGCGCTGAACCTCATCGAGGCCCGCTGGGGAGTGCAGGAGCACCTCGCCTACGCGTATCTCAGCGCCGCCACCGACTTCGACATCTCGCAGGTGGTCGACATCGTGTGCGGCGTGCACGCGCGCATCCGAGAGTCCGACTTCGAGGGAGTGGACCGTGGCGGCATCCGTGTCACCGGGTCCGCGGCATCCGCCGGCCGCACCGATACAGGAGATCGCACCGGCACAGGAGATTCCGCGCCGGCTGGTCCTGTTGCCGAGATCCCTCCTGTCTCGGTGCGTTCCGCTGAAGGCTCGGGGTCGCCCGCGGGAGGCCACGGGTCTGTGCAGGGAGCGACGGATGCCTGAGACCGCAGTCGGGGGCGAGCACTCGGGGCCGGACCCCGCGATCCGCGGCGCCGCGACCCTCCCCGCCGACCTGCTCGAGGCGTTCACCGCCTACGAGCAGGCGATCCTCGCGAACGACCTCGACGTGCTGGACGCGTCGTTCGCGCCGGGGGACGGCACGATGCGGGGGGATGCCGCGGGTCTGCTCGTGGGACACGACGCGATCAGCGCGTTCCGCGGGCTGCGCGGCGGCGTCCCGCCTCGCACGATCGAGCGGATCGAGTACCGCGATCTCGGGCCGGATGTCGCGCTGCTCGTCTCGGTGTCGCGCTTCGTCGGCGGAGGCACGGGCCTGCAGACCCAGGTCTGGGAGCGCATCGACGGCACGTGGCTCATCACCGCGGCCCACGTCAGCCCGCGCGCACAGGCGCTCGACCGGTCGGTGTGGCGCACGGTCGGCGACCCGCTCTGGCAGGGAGCCTGGGAGGGGCCGCTCGCCGGACTCTCGGTGGCCGTCAAGGACCTGTTCGCGATCAAGGGCTACCGCATCGGCGCGGGCAACCCGGCGTTCCTGGCGGACGCGAGAGCGGAGACGACCACGGCCGCCGCGGTCACCGATCTGCTGCGCGCCGGGGCGTCGCTGCGGGGCATCGCGCGCACGGACGAATTCGCGTACAGCATCGCCGGTGACAACGTGCACTACGGCATCCCGCCCAACGGCGCGCTGCCCGGAGCGCTGCCCGGTGGATCCTCGAGCGGTCCGGCATCCGCCGTCGCCACCGGACAGGCCGAGATCGGGCTCGCGACCGACACTGCCGGCTCGGTGCGCGTGCCGGCGTCGTACCAGGGACTGTGGGGCCTGCGCACGACCCACGGACTCGTGCCCCGTCAGGGGCTGCTGCCGCTGGCGCAGTCCTTCGACACGGTCGGCTGGCTGACCCGCGACGGCGCGACCCTGCAGCGCGTCGTCGACTGGTGTCTGAGCTACGACGGGTCGGAGTCGACCGAGAACGTGTTCGGCGAGTCGGACGACGACCTGCCCTGGCGCTTCGTCGTTCCGACCGAGGTGCTCGAATCCGTGGAGCCCGAGACGCGCGCCGCGTTCGACGCGTTCTTGGCGACGCTCGCGGCGTCGACGGATGCCGCACCCGTGAAGCAGGTCTCTATCGGCGATCTGGACGAGTACTTCGTGCCGTTCCGCACCGTCCAGGGTGCCGAGGCCTGGCGCAACAACGGGGAGTGGGTCACCGCCCACCCCGGCGCGCTGGGCGCGGCGGTCGCGGATCGCTTCCGAGCGGCGTCCGAGGTCACCGCCGAGGACGAGCAGGCTGCGCGGCTCGCATTGCCGCCCCTCGCCGACCGCATCGACGCCCTGGTCGCGGATGCGGTCATGCTGATGCCCACCGTGCCGGGCCCGTCGCCCATGCGCACCGCTGAGGGCGAGCGCGTGAACGCCGTGCGGGTCGCGACGCTGCGGATGACCACACCCGCCGCGATCGCGGGGCTGCCGTCGCTGTCGGCGCCGATGCTGACGGTGCGCTCGCACCTCGGCGATGCCCCCGTGGGCGTCTGCGTGACCTCCCGCTCGGGCACCGATGTCGCGCTGGTGCGCCTCGCCCGTCGCCTCGCTGACGCGGTGGCCGCATGATGGCCGTGTCCACGCGGAGCCGCGCACAGCCCGCTTCCCGACCAGGTGAGGATGCCCCATGACGGATCTGCCCGGCCCCATCTCGCCGCCTGCCCGCCTGCTCATGGGCCCAGGGCCGATCTCGGCCTACCCGAGCGTGCTGCGGGCGATGTCGGCCGAGCTCGTCGGCCAGTACGACCCGTTCATGACCGCGACGATGACCGAGACGCAGGAGCTCTACCGCGGAGTCTGGGCGACCGCGAACGATGCCACGCTGCTGATCGACGGAACCTCGCGCGCCGGGATCGAGGCGGCGATGATCTCGCTCATCCGGCCCGGTGACCGCGTGCTCGTGCCTGTCTTCGGGCGCTTCGGCCATCTGCTCGCCGAGATCGCCGAGCGCGCGATGGCGGAGGTCCACACGATCGAGGTGCCCTGGGGTCAGGTGTTCCCCGTCTCGGTCATCGAAGAGGCGATCGTGCGGGTCGAGCCGTCGCTGCTCGCCCTCGTGCAGGGCGACACGTCCACGACGATGCTCCAGCCGCTCGATGAGGTCGGTGCGCTCTGTGCGAAGCACGGTGTGCTCTTCTACAGCGATGCCACCGCTTCGCTGGGCGGCAACGCGTTCGAGGCGGATGCGTGGGGCTTGGATGCCGCGACGGCCGGGCTGCAGAAATGCCTCGGCGGACCGTCCGGCTCCGCGCCGATCACCCTCTCCGAGCGCGCGGTCGAAGTGATCCGATCCCGCAGCAGGGTCGAGGCCGGCATCCGCGAGGAGGGCGACGAAGACGCGGCGGACTTCATCCGCTCCAACTACTTCGATCTCGGCATGATCCTGGACTACTGGGGTCCGCGCAGGCTGAACCACCACACCGAGGCGACCTCGATGCTCTACGCGGCACGCGAGTGCGCCCGCGTGCTGCTGCTCGAGGGTCGTGACGCGGTGATCGAGCGGCATCGCCTCCACGGCGAGGCGATGCTCGCCGGTGTGCGCGGACTGGACCTGGTCGTCTTCGGAGACGTCGCCCACAAGATGTCCAACGTGGTCGCCGTCGAGATCCCCGAGGGAGTGCCGGGGGATGCCGCACGCACGGCGCTCCTCCAGGATTTCGGCATCGAGATCGGCACGTCGTTCGGCCCGCTGCACGGCCGCGTCTGGCGCATCGGGACGATGGGCTACAACGCCCGCAAGGATGCCGTGCTGCAGACCCTGGCCGCGCTGGAGACCGTGTTGCGCCGGTTCGGCGCGTCGGTGCCCGTCGGCGGCGGTGTGGCGGCCGCGACGGACGTGTACGGCCCGGGCGGCGACTGAGCGCATGCGCACCCGACTGCCCGAGCTCTCGCCCGACGTCTTCTCGACGGCGGCGGGTCGGGTGATGGCGAGGTGCGACGAACTCGCTCGGGTGACCGCGACACCGGGTGGGATCGAGCGGGTCTACCTCTCGCCCGAGCACGCCCGCGTGAACCGACTCGCCGCCGAGTGGATGCGCGAAGTGGGCATGGCCACGAGGCAGGATGCCGCGGGCAACCAGATCGGGCGACTCGACCGATCGCCGGACCCACGCTCCGAAGGGCCGGCCGGCCGGTCGCCGAGCCAGGTCGACGCGTCGCCCGCGCTCATGCTCGGCTCGCACCTGGACACCGTGCCCGACGCCGGCCGCTTCGACGGCATCGTGGGAGTGCTGATGGCGCTCGAGGTCGTGCGCCTGCTCCGCGTCCCGAGCCCTGACGGCACGGGCAGCGTCTCACCACTGCCGTTCGCGGTGGAGGTCGTCGCGTTCTCCGACGAGGAGGGCACCCGGTTCGGTAAGGCGCTGCTCGGCTCGTCGGCGGTCGCCGGCACCTGGAGCGACGAGTGGTGGACGCTCGCCGATGCCGACGGGACGACGCTGCGCGAGGCCTTCCGAGAATTCGGACTCGACCCCGGCCGCATCGGCGAGGCCGCGCGGCGTCCCGACGAGCTCGTCGGATACCTCGAGGCGCACATCGAGCAGGGTCCGGAGCTCGACCGCCGCGGCGAATCGCTCGCCGTGGTGTCGTCGATCGCGAGCGCACGCCGCTTCCAGCTGATCATCGAGGGCGAGGCCCGGCATGCGGGCGGCACCCCGTACGACATGCGCCGCGACGCGCTGCTCGGAGCGAGTGAGGCCGCACTCGCGGTGGAGCGCATCTGCCGCGGCGAACACCACATCATCGGCACGGTCGGACAGCTCGAGGCCTTCCCGGGGGCGGTCAACATCGTGCCGGGCGAGGCGCATCTGAGCCTCGACCTGCGCGGGGAGTACGACGGTTCCCGGGATCGCGTCTGGGACGAGATCTCCGCCGAACTCGACGGCATCATGGGCCGCCGCGGACTGCGCTGGCACGCGCGCGAGGTGCACAGCGCCGCCGCCGTGATGTGCGCACCGCTGCTGCGCGACGTCGTGCGCGAAGGCATCCTCGCGACCTTGCCCGGCGGCGCCGACGAACCGGCGACGATCTTCAGCCGCGCGGGTCACGACGGCATGGCGATCGGGGCGATCACCGACGTCGGGATGCTGTTCCTGCGCAACCCGGACGGCATCAGCCACCACCCCGACGAGGCCGTCAGTGCCGGTGACGTCGCGCTCGGCATCCGCGCCCTCGCCGAGTCGGTGCTGCACCTGGCCGCCGAACACCGCTGAGCCCCCGAGGCGTTTCGTCTCGCTTCGCTCGCTCAACGACCGGTCGTCGAGCGACGAGCGCAGCGAGGAGACGAAACGCCTCGGCGGGCCGGAAAACCGTAACGGCGCGGAAACACCACCGCCAGTGTTGGTGAAATCTCCGTCACCTACCGTCAGCATCAGCGCGGTTCGCCGAGCCCCTGGGCGCGCGTGTTCATCCACCCGAATGCATCACACCGCTTCTGGAGACACAGCACATGACCTCTCTTCCCTCTCGGCGCGTGTCCCGCGTCGCGGCAGCCGTCGCAGGATTCGCGATCGCCGCTCTCGCCATCGCCGGGTGCGCCTCCGGCGCCGGCTCCGCTCCCTCCTCGACCGGGGATGCGGCGACCGACGGCTTCGGCGAGCTCACCGTCCAGCTCAGCTGGATCAAGAACGAGGAATTCTCCGGAGAGTTCTTCGCCGACTCCGAGGGCTACTTCACCGACGCCGGCTTCGACTCCGTCACGCTGGTCCCCGGTCCTTCGACCGGTGCCGCCGAGCTCATCTCGGGCAGCGCCGACGTGGCACTCTCCGACGCTGTCTCGATCGGGTCGGTGGTCGCCTCCGAGGGTGCCCCGCTGAAGATCATCGGCACCACCTTCCAGAAGAACCCCTTCACGGTCCTCTCGCTCAAGGACGGCGGCGACATCGCCACCCCCGAGGATCTGATCGGCAAGAAGATCGGCGTCCAGGACTCCAACACCGCGCTCTTCAAGGCGCTGCTCGCCGCCAACGGCATCGACGAGTCGGAACTGACGATCGTCCCGGTGCAGTACGACCCGGCGCCGCTCATCAACGGTGAGGTCGACGGCTTCATCGCCTACCTGACGAACGAGGCCATCACGGTCGAGGCATCCGGCGTCGCCACGACCAACCTCCCGTTCGCCGACAACGGCCTGCCGTTCGTCGCGGAGACCATCACGGTCACCGACGATGCGATCGCCAACGACCGCGAGAAGCTGAAGGCGTTCCTCGTGGCCGAGATCAAGGGCTGGACCGACGCCGTCAACGATCCGGCGGCTGGTGCCGCGCTGGCCGTGAACGACTACGGCAAGGACCTCGATCTCAACCTCGAGAACTCGGTCGCAGGCGCCACGGTTCAGGCCGAGCAGCTCGTCGTCTCCGACGAGACGGTCGAGAACGGCTTGTTCACGATCTCGGACTCGCTGCAGAAGGAGACGGTCAAGAGCCTCGCGGGTGCCGGCATCACGCTGACCGCGGCCGATCTGTTCGACCTGTCGCTGCTCGCCGAGGTCTACGAGGAGAACCCCGACCTGATCGCGTACGCGGGCTGATCGGAAACCGACGATGTCGCAGCCTGCTCTCGTGACGGACGGTGCCATCAAGGGCAGCGCCCTGACGGGGACTGCTGAGTCCGGTGCCCAGGGGGAAGCCCTGGGCACCGGCCTGCAGATCTCCGCACTGAACAAGGTCTTCACCTCGGGTCGCAAGAGCGTCGTCGCGCTCAAGGACGCGAACCTGCACACCGAGCAGGGGTCGTTCCTCGCCCTCCTCGGGCCGTCGGGCTGCGGCAAGTCGACGATCCTCCGCATCCTCGCGGGCCTCGAGCCCGCGACCAGCGGCACCTCGCGCGTGGACGGCAAGAGCCCGAAGGAGCTGCGCAAGCAGAACAAGCTGGGCATCGCGTTCCAGGACTCGGCGCTGCTTCCGTGGCGCAGTGTCCTGACGAACATCCGGCTCCCGTTCGAGATCGCGGGCCAGAGCGTCGACAAGGCCTACGTCAACGAGATGATCTCGCTCGTGGGCCTGAAGGGCTTCGAGAAGGCCAAGCCGGCGCAGCTGTCCGGCGGCATGCGCCAGCGCGTCTCGATCGCGCGGTCGCTCATCCTCAAGCCGGAGGTGCTGCTCTTCGACGAGCCGTTCGGCGCGCTCGATGACATGACGCGCCAGAAGCTCAACCTCGAGCTCCTGCGCATCTGGACCGAGAAGCCCGCGACGACCCTGCTCGTGACCCACGGCATCTCTGAGGCGATCTTCCTCTCCGACTACGTCGCCGTCATGAGCCCGCGGCCGGGAAGGGTCAAGGAGGTCATGAAGATCGACCTGCCACGGCCCCGGACTCCCGAGATGATGCGGACGCCCGAGTTCCACGCGTACGTCGATCAGGCATCCGAGCTGCTGTTCGGCGAGGGCGGAGCCGCCGCCGATGACCACTGACTCACCCGTCGCCCCTCCGGTGGCGCCGAAGGGCCGCCCGATCCAATGGGAGAGCGTCAAGCTCCCCGCCTGGCTCACCGGCCTGATCGGCGGCATCGGGATCATCATCCTGTGGTGGATGGTCGCGACCCTGTACGTGACCTCGACCGGTGCGCACCCGATCCCCACGCCGCTGCAGGTCGTGCAGAGCTACGTCGAGAGCGGCTGGGAGTACTACTGGCGCAACTTCTCCGTCACCCTCGCCGAGGCCGGAATCGGGTATCTGTGGGGCAATGGCATCGCGCTGATCCTCGCCGCGCTCGTCCTGGTCATCCCCCGCCTGGAGGGCGTCGCGACCCAGCTCGCGATCATCACGTACTGCATCCCGATCGTCGCGGTCGGGATGCTGGCGATCGTCGTGATCCCGGCCCCTCAGGTCGGCGAGCCGAGCGGCACCGCCGTGCTGCTCGCCGCGCTGTCGGTGTTCTTCACCACCGTGGTCGGTGCGCTCCTGGGCCTGAAGTCCGCCGACAAGTCGAGTCTCGACCTGGTCGCGGTCTACGGGGGCAGCCGGCTCACGCAGCTGGTGAAGGTCCGCCTGATCGCCGCCCTGCCCGCGATACTCAGTGCGCTGCAGATCGCCGTTCCAGCGGCGTTCCTCGGCGCCGTGCTCGGCGAGTTCTTCGGCAAGATCGAGGTCGGCGTCGGCATCGCGATGATCCTCGCGCAGCAGAACTCGAACGCCCCGCTGGTCTGGGCGCTCGCACTCGCGAGCGGCGCCGTCGCCCTGCTCGGGTTCGCACTCGTCGGTCTGGTCGCCCGCGCGATCGCACCGTGGTCGAAGGGGAAGAGCCGGTGACCACCCTGACCGCCGCCCAGCAGCTGCAGCTGACCGCACCGCCCGAGGCGGATCTCAGCCGGGACGTGCGCCGCGCGGCGACGAACAGCGTGCTGCGCGCCCTGGGCTGGAGCGTGCTCACGTTCCTCCTCACCCTGCTGGCTGCCCTCGCGCTGTGGGTCGGCGTGCTGTGGGTCTTCCAGATCTCGCCGCTGATCGCCAAGGGTCCGATCGACGTCTGGAACTACTTCTTCACCGTCCCCGCCGCCGCCGCGAACCGCGAGCTCATCATGGGCAATCTGATGGTGACGCTCGGTCACGCGTTCATCGGTTTCATCGCCGGTCTCGTCGCTGCGATCCTCGGCGCCGCACTGTTCCAGCTCAGCAAGGGCGCCGAGCACGCGCTCATGCCGATCGCCATGCTGCTGCGCTCGGTTCCGCTCATCGCGATGGCACCGGTCATCATCATGATCTTCGGCCGCGATCTGGTGACCGTCGCCGTCATCGGCGGGATCGTGGTGCTGTTCCCTGCCCTCGTGAACATCTCGTTCGGCTTGAAGTCGGCGACCCCGCAGATGAACGACCTCGTCGAGGTCTACGGCGGCGGATCGTGGTCGAAGCTCAACAAGGTCGCGATGCCGTCGTCGTCGCCGGCCTTCTTCGCCGCCGTGCGCATCTCGGTGCCCGGGGCGATCACCGGTGCGCTGCTGGCCGAGTGGCTCGCGGTCGGCGGCGGGATCGGCGGATCGATCGGCGGCTTCATCCCGCAGGCGCAGTTCACGGCACTCTGGGCCTCGGTCGTCGTCGTCACCGCGACCTCGCTCATCCTGTACAACGTCATCCAGATCGTCGAGGACGTCGTCCTGGCCCGCATGGGTATGCATCCCCAGAAGAGCCTGTAGGCAGGGCGCCGCCTCTTCGCGCGAACCCACACTCCCGCCGCGACCCCATACGCTCAGAGCCCCGAGAACGGGTGGGTTCGCGGGGAAGGTATGGGTTCAGCGAAGTCCGGCACAGAGAGTCCGGCACAGAGAGCCCGGAACGCGAAGGCCGGCTGGAGGTCAGGGCTCTTGCGCGAGCCTCCAGACCCGGTCGCGGGAGAACGGCTGCTCGTAGGGGCGCTTGCCGAGCGCCCGGGCGATCGCGTTTCCGATCGCCGGCGCCACCGGGTTGTACGGCGACTCGCTCATCGACTTCGCACCGAACGGCCCGAGCTCGTCGCTGGTCTCGGCGAACGACACTTCGGTCACCGGGATGTCGGCGAACTGGGGCACGCGGTACGTGCGGAAGACCGGATTCAGCACGGCTCCGGCATCCGTCATCACCTCTTCGTACAGAGCGCTGCCGATCGCCTGGGCCGCCCCGCCCTCGACCTGCCCGATGCACTGCTGCGGGTTCATGACGAATCCGGCATCCGCCGCCTGGACGGACTGCAGAATGCGCACGGTGCCGGTCTCGACGTCGACCGCCACCCGCACTGCGTGCACGTTGAAGGCGAGTGACCGATGCTCGCCGTACTCGCTCCCGTTCGCCGTGAGCCCCTCATCGCTTCGCCATTCGGCCGGAGCCGCCGCGATGAGCTCGTCGAATCCGATCAGGCGATCGCCCACGCGCACGCCGTCGGACTCGAGTGCTCCACGCGCCCCGGCGAGGCGCTCGGCGACCGTGCGCAGGCGGTCGCGGAGTGCGAGGGATGCCGCGTGCAGGGCCTTGCCCGCGACGGTGATGCCCGCCGAGGCGAAGGCGCCCGTGTCGTAGCCGGACGCGTCGGTGTCGGAGCCGCGCAGCTCGATGCGAGCCGGGTCCGCCGAGAGGTCGGTCGCGACGATCTGGGTGTGCACGGTCGTGGTGCCGTTGCCGAACTCGGTCGTGCCGACCGCGGCGAGGTAACGCCCCTCCGGCGTCACGGTGACGGAGGTCTCGGAGATGTGCCCGAACGGCGCCATGGTGGCGATCATCGCGACGGCCATGCCCTCGCCGACCCGCCAGGCAGATCCGGTCGGGGCGTGCACCCCGTTCCCTCGGGTGAGGGCGGCATCCGCCAGGTCGAGGCACTGATCCAGCCCGTAGGAGCCCCAGACCAGGTCGGGCTCCGTCTCGTCGTGCGTCGTCAGCAGGGGGTCGCCTTGACGCACCGCGTTGATGCGGCGCAGTTCGAACGGGTCGATGCCCAGGCGCAGGGCGAGCTCGTCCATCGCCGACTCGACTCCGAGGATCACCTGCCCGAGCCCGTAGCCGCGAAACGCCCCGGACGGGATGTTGTTCGTGTACACCGCTTCGGCATCGATTCGCTTCGCCGGGGCGTTGTACAGGCTGATCGACTCGGCGCAGCCGTGGAAGAGCACCCCCCGCGAGTGGTTGCCGTAGGCACCCGCGTCGCTGAGGACGTCGACCTTCATCGCGGTGAGCGTGCCGTCCGGGTTCGCCCCGAGTGCGACCTTCACCCGCATCGGATGCCGCACCGCCGTGCGCTGGAACTCGTCGGTGCGGCTCATCTCGTACGCGACGGGCCTGCCGGTGCGCAGCACCGCCAGGGCCACGAGGTCTTCGGTGTACATCTCCTGCTTGCCGCCGAACCCTCCGCCGACGCGCGCGGTGAACACACGTACCCGCTCCGGGGGCAGCTCGAGCACGGTGCACAGCGCGTCACGGGTGAGGAACGGCACCTGACTGCTCGTGCGGATCACGAGTCGCCCGTCGTCGTCGAGCCAGCCGATCGAGCCGTGCGTCTCGAGCTGCGCGTGGCTCACGCGGGACGTGCGCCATTCCCCGCTGACGGATGCCGCGCTCGCGGCGAGCGCCGCGTCGACGTCGCCGAACCCGCCGTGGATCGACTGGATCACGTTGCGCTCCGCCTGCTCCACGCGATCCTCCGGCGTGCGGCCGGGATGCAGCACCGGAGCGCCCGGGGATCGCGCGAGCTCGGGGTCGAAGACGGCGGGCAGGATCTCGTACTCGACGCGGATGAGTCGGCACGCCGCCTCGGCGATCGCCGGGGTCTCGGCCACCACTGCGGCGACCCGCTGGCCGATGTGGCGGACCACGTCATCGAGCATGCGCGTGTCGTCGGAATCGTCGGTCGCGTGCTCGTGGCGCGCGGTCGAATAGCGCCGGGCGGGCACATCGCGGTGCGTGAAGACGGCGATGACGCCGTCGAGCGCCTCGGCCCGCGTCGTGTCGATCGTGCTGATGCGGGCGTGCGCGTGCGGACTCGCCAGGACGCGAAGGGTCAGCGCGCCTGCGACCTCGGTGTCGAACGTGTACGGCTCGAGCCCCTGCACCACGCGGCGGGCAGCCGGCGGGTGCGCACTCTCCCCGACGCCGGACGGCGTTTCGTCTCTGCGCTTCCAATCGCCTTCGGCTCGCTCGACGACCGTCGCTCGCTCGACGACCGGAGTGCCGGTCTCACGAACGGGACCGAGCACCGATGCGGTGATCGAGTCGCGGATCGCGCGGTAGCCCGTGCACCGGCACAGGTTGCCCTTCATCCTCCGGTCGAGCTCGGGCAGGTCGTCGGCATCAAGGGTGGAGGCGGTCACGGCCACGCCGGCCGTGCAGAACCCGCACTGGAAGCCGAAGTGCTCGACGAGCGACTCCTGCATCGGGTGCAGCTCAGCGCCCGGCGCCAGACCTGCGGCGGTGGTCACGGTGCGGCCGTCCAAGCGCGCGGCCGGGATGATGCACGAGTGGACGGGATCACCGTCCAGCAGCACCGAGCAGGCACCGCAGTCGCCGGCGTCGCACCCCTTCTTCACCTCGTGATGCCCGTGCTCGCGCAGCAGCGTGCGCAGCACCTGACCGGGGCGCGGGTCCGCCTCGATGCTCCGGCCGTTGACCTGGAATCTCATGCGCCGGCCGCCAGTTCCGCACGCAGCTCCTCGGCGAGCACGATGCTCACCGCGCGGCGCCAGTCCGCCGGTCCCAGCGGATCGGTGTAGTACCCGCGAGCGGCGCCGACGGCCGCGGCCAGCGTCGGGGCATCCGGGAGCGGTGCGTACCGCAGGACAGTGGGCGTGAGGGTCGATGCCGTGACGGTGAAGACCGCGGTTGCATCGGCATCCACCCGCCCCGTCACGACGGCGCCCGAGCGACCGAGCTCTGCGAGCGCGATCTTGCGCATCAGCACCCGCGAGCGCAGCGCGACCGCCGGCAGGTCGATCGCGCGGAGCACTTCTGCGGCGCCGAGACTGTTGGTGCCGTCGCCGGTCATCAACGACGCGACGCTCTGGCGGCGCTCGCCGCCGTCCGGCGTCCAGATGACCGCCTGTCCGTCCAGCGCCGCGGCGAGCGAGACCATCGACGCCGCGCAGTATGACTGGCAGACGTTGCCGCCCACGGTCGCCGTGTTCCAGATCTTGAAGGAGGCCAGCAGCGCGTTCGCCGCGACGGGGAAGACGGATGCCGCCGCCCACCCGCCCGGCACCGCGAGCGGCCCGCGGCCCTCGGCGAACGCCACGAGCGTCGCGATCGTGCACGTGGCCGCGATCCGCAGTCCCGCCTCGGAGACCTCGAGATCGGGCCAGCCCATCGTGGAGAGGTCGACGATGCCGGTGACGTCGGGCCGCGGTTCCGCGAACAGCCCGGTGCCGCCGCCGAGCACCTTCTCACCCGGCGCGAGGATGAGGTCCGCGCGCGAGGTCGCGAAGCGGTAGGACACGACCGTGTTCAGATCCACTCGTCCTCCGTCCGCCCGCTCAGAGCCGCTCGGCCAGCTCGCGCGAGGCGGCGGCGACTTCCTCGGCCAGGATCGGCTCCTCGGCTGTGACGAGCTCGGACTCCTCCACGATCGCACGGCCGCCCACGTAGAGGCGAGCCAGCGGCGGCATCGCGCCGAGGCCGAGCGCTGCGACAGGGTCGAGG
This sequence comes from Microbacterium sp. cf046, assembly GCF_900114345.1. GTDB lineage: Bacteria > Actinomycetota > Actinomycetes > Actinomycetales > Microbacteriaceae > Microbacterium. Next base: position 337,876 of record NZ_FOZJ01000001.1, read on the forward strand.
ATGCCGGCGTGCTCGACGCCGTCGACGCGCCACACGGCGATGTCGGCGAGCTTACCGGGCTCGAGCGAGCCGATCTCGTCCTGACGGCCGAGCACGCGGGCGCCGCCCATCGTGGCGATCGACAGACCCTGCCGCACGCTGAACGAGTCCGCTCCGGTGCGCAGGCGCCCCATCAGCACGGCTTCGCGGATCTCGATGCCGAGTTGTCCCGACTCGTTCGACGCGGCTCCGTCGACACCGAGGCCCACCGGCACGCCCGCGCGCAGCATGTCGCGGACGGGAGCGATGCCCGACGCGAGTCGCGCGTTCGACGACGGGCAGTGCGCGACACCCGTGCCGGTCGCGGCATATCTCTCGATCGCGGTGTCGTCCAGGTGCACGCAGTGCGCCATCCACACGTCGCTGCCGAGCCACCCGACCGACTCCAGGTACTGCGTGGGCGTCATGCCGAACCGCTCGAGGCAGTAGGCATCCTCCTCGACGGTCTCGGACGCGTGCGTATGCAGGCGCACGTCGAGCGAGCGGGCCAGCACGGCGGCTTCGCGCAGCAGGTCGGCGGTCACCGAGAAGGGCGAGCACGGCGCGATCGCGACGCGCACGAGCGAGTCGAACGAGGGGTCGTGATAGCGCTCGACGGCCTCTGCCGACGCGCGGAGGGCGGCATGCGTCGTCTCGACGGCGAAGTCCGGAGGCAGGCCGCCCTGCGACGCACCGAGGTCCATCGAGCCGCGGGTCGCGTGCAGGCGCACGCCGATACGCGCGCCGGCCTCGACGATCGCGCCCACGATGTCACCCGACCCCTGCGGGAAAATGTAGTGGTGGTCGCCCACGGTCGTGCAGCCCGAGCGGGCGAGCACGGCCATCCCGCCCGCGGCGCCGATGCCCGTCAGGCGCGCGTTGATCTGCGACCACAGCGGGTACAGCGCGGTCAGCCAGTCGAAGAGGATCGCATCCTGCGCGTACCCGCGCGTGAGCCATTGGTACAGGTGATGGTGCGTGTTGATCAGGCCGGGCGTGATGAGGCATCCGGTGGCGTCGACGACCTCGGCACCCTCGCGGAGCGGCGCGGGTGCGGGTCCTGCGGCGACGGCGGTGATGCGTCCGTCCTCGATCACCACGTGCCCGGTGGAATGCTCGGTGCCGACGGCGTCGACGGTCGCGATGTAGCCGCCGTCGATGATCGTGCGCGTCACGCGCGCTCCCCGGTCCAGAATTCCTCGTGCACCGCGGCGGCACCGGGAAGGGCGACCGGGCCGATCACGATCGTCTCCCGTCCCCCGCGCGCGAACACCTCGCGGGAGGGCAGGTCCAGCGTCGGCTCCGACGTGTGCACCCGCACGATGCGGATCAGCTCGTCCTCACCGAGGGCATATACCACTCGGGGAATGACCGCCCAGTAGATCGCGGACGCGCACATCGCGCACGGCTCGGTGCTCGTGTACAGGGTGGATGCCGCCACCACGGCGGACGGCAGGGCCGCGGATGCCGCGCGCACGAGGTTCGTCTCGGCATGCCCGGTTGGATCGCGCTCGGTCTCCACCGAGTTCAGTCCCTCGATGATGGTGCCGTCCGGGGCGACCAGGATCGCACCGAACGGATGGTCGCCGCGGTCGCGTGCGACGTACGCCAGCCGGATGGCGTGCTCGAGATGCGGGATGTCCTCGGGCACGAGGCCGTCGACGTCGGGTGCGGTCATGCGCCCTCTCCGATCATTCGCGATCCGGCCGGCGAGGCAACACAGGAATTTCCTCCGACGGCGTCGGCCGGTCGCGAGTCCCCGCCGTGGATGGGAGTGCTCAGCTCCCTCAGGGGCGCACCGGAACCGGCGCGGTGGGTCGCGATGATCTCCGCGAGGATCGAGATCGCGGTCTCCTCGGGGCTCTGCGCTCCCAGGTCGAGTCCGAGCGGCGAGTGGAGCCTGGCGAGCTGAGCGTCGCTCACACCCTGCTCGCGCAGCAGCCGAGCACGTCGGGCGACGGTCGTCCGTGCGCCGAGAGCGCCCACGAACGCGACCGGGAGCCGCAGCGCCTCGCGCAGGGCCGGCACGTCGTGGCGCTCGTCGTGGGTGAGCACGCAGATCGAGGTCCGCGGATCCAGGCGAGCGGCCTCATCGCGCAGGAACTCGTGCGGCAGTCGGGTCACGAGGGTGTCGGCATCCGGGAAGCGCTCGGCCGTGACCAGCAGGCCCCATCCGTCGCACACCGTCACCGCGAAGCCCGAAACGGAGGCCACGCGGCAGAGGGCCGCGGCGTAGTCGCCGGCGCCGAGGATCACCAGCCGAGGTCGTGGGGTGTGGGTCAGGGTGAGGATGCCGAGACCCTGTCCGTCGATCGCGATCGGCACGATGCGACCGAGGGGGGCGGTGCCGCCGCGGTGCTCGACGACGAGCCCGACGGCCACGACCTCGTCGCGGAGCGCAGCCTCGAGCGCTTCGACGGCGAGCACGTCGTCCACCGAGACGGGGTACGCGACCACGTCGATCGCACCGCCGCACGCGAGCCCGGCCGCATGGGCATCCGCGTCGCTGAAACCGAAACTCGCCCGGAGCCCCTCGTGGCCGGCGAGGGCTCGAAGAGCGAGCATCACCGCGTCCTCCTCGACGCACCCGCCGGAAATGGACCCGATCACCTCGCCGGTGGCGGTCACCGCCATGGAAGCGCCCGCTCCGCGCGGTGCGCTGCGGGCAACGCGGGTCACGGTCACGACTGCGACCTGTTCGCCCGCGCGCAGGCGGGGCAGCAGGTCTGCGGCCAACTCCAGCATGCTCGACACGCTAGTCGCCCTGTGTTTCGACCGCGCTACGTCGTCGTGACCGGGTCGCGCGCGGGCGCTACCGTCGACAGATGGGCACACCGGTTCCCGCCCTGTGCGGACTCGTCCTCGCCGCGGGCGCCGGCGCGCGCTTCGGCGGGCCGAAGGCGCTGGCGCGGGAGGGCGACGGCACGCCGTGGGTCGTCCTCGCGGCCCGGATGCTGCGCGATGCCGGCTGCGATCACGTCCTCGTCCTCCTCGGGGCATCCGCAGATCGTGCGCGCCCGCTCGTGCCGCCCGAGGCGCAGATCGTTGTCGTCGATCACTGGCAGGACGGGCTGAGCGCGACGCTCCGAGCAGGACTGGACGCGGCATCCGCGCTGCGTGCCGACGCCGCGCTCATCACTCCGGTGGACACCCCGGCCGCCCCGGCGGACGCGGCCGCGCGGGTGACCGAGCGCGCCGGCTCGCCCCTCGCCCGAGGATTGGCCCGGGCGACGTACGCGGGACGCCCCGGCCACCCCGTGCTGATCGGCCGCGACCACTGGGACGCGCTGCGCGAGACGCTGCACGGCGACAGCGGCGCCGGCGCGTACCTGTCGGCCCGCGGCGCGACCTCCGTCGAGTGCGGCGATCTCTGGTCGGGCGCGGACGTCGATCGACAGCGTTGAGTGGGGCTCCGCCCCAAACCCCTGGCGAGCGCGCCGGCGCTCGCCTAGCTCTCGTAGACCACGTTCAGCGGAGGCTCACCGGCCAGCATCCGCTCGATCTGCGTGCGGATCAGACGCAACGTCCGCGGCTTCATCGCGCTCGACGCACCGCCGACGTGCGGCACGATGAGCGCACCCGACTGGTGCCACAGCGGGTGGTCTGCGGGCAGGGGCTCCGGATCGGTCACATCCAGCGCCGCCCGCAGCCGTCCTCGCTCGAGGTGTCCGACGAGGGCGTCGGTGTCGATCAGGGGACCGCGGCCGACGTTCACGATGAGCGCGCCGTCGGGCAGCAGTGAGAGTGCCGCGTCGTCGATGACGTGGTGCGTCGACTCGCCCCCGGGCAGGGTGAGGATCACGATCTCGGCCTGGGGGAGCAGCTCGTGCAGTCGCTCGATGCCGTGGATCCGCATCCCGTCCTCGAATCTCGCTCGGTGCGCGATGACGGTCAGCTCGACCTCGAAGGGTGCGAGCCGGGCGGCGACGGCCTTGCCCACGCCGCCGTAGCCCAGCAGCAGCACGCGCCGATCGGCGAGGCTGTCGGAGAACTCCGACGCCCAGCGCGCCTGGTCCTGAGCGCGCACGAACGTCGGCAGGTGCCGCTGGGCAGCCAGCGCGAGGGCGAGCGCGAGCTCGGCGGTGGAGGTCTCGTGCACGGAAGACGCATTCGCGAACACGTGCCCGGGCGGCAGGTGGTCCTCGATCCCCTCGTAGCCGATCGACTGGCTCTGCACGAGACGGGTCCGCACGTCGGCCAGGCGCGGCAGCACGACGGACATCGACATGTAGGGCGGGACGACGAGATCGATCGCCTCACGGGGAGCGGGCGCCGTCATGTCCCACAGGAGCACCTCGGCCCCTGCCGGCGCGGGCTGCAGCCCGGTGACGAGCTCTTCGGTGGGCACGGAAACGACAAGCGACGGGGCGGCATGGCTCACGCTTCCACGGTACCGGCGGCCGCGAGCGGCGCGCTTCACGAGGCCGGCTCCGCACCGGCGATACGCTCGGCCCCGAGCGCAGAGGCACGCTCGAAGGAGGCGGTCATGGTTCCCGAGATCAACTACTGGGCGGTGCTGCTGGCGACGGCATCCAGCATGGTCGTCGGCTCGATCTGGTACGCGCGGAAGGTCTTCGGCACGCGGTGGTCGAAGCTCGCGAACGTCGACATGGACCGGCCCGGCGCGAGCGCGACGATCGCGATCATCGTCACGGTGCTCGTGAGCTTCGTGACCGCCTGGGTGCTCGCCGGGGCGACCGCGATCGCATGGCACTTCTACGGCGGCGGCTACCTGTGGACGGCGATCGCCACCTCGGTGGCGCTGTGGGCCGGCTTCACCGCGGCCCGGTTCATCACGCACGACGCGTTCGAGGGCCGTCCGACCTCGCTCACCGTCCTGAACATCGCGCACGAACTGGTCACCGTGCTGATCATGGCGCTGATCATCGGCGTCTGGCCGCCCGCCGGCACCGTCTAATCACTCTGAGTCCCGCGAGGCTGCAATGGGACGCCGAGACGTACGGAGGCGCCCGCAGTCTCGGCGCGCGGATGCAGTCTCGCGGGAAATGCGCGAGCGGATGCCGCGGCTCAGGCGGCGGCGGCGACCACGGCGGCGATCGCCGAGGTGAAGAACGGCAGGCCGTCCAGACCCGAGCGCATCGCGGCGGCGGTGTCGGGGCCGAACCCCTCCTCGACCGCGTGCTCCGGGTGCGGCATGAGCCCCACCACGTTGCCCCGCCCGTTCGTCAGGCCCGCGATGTCACGGAGTGACCCGTTCGGGTTCACGCCGACGTAGCGGAACGCGACCAGATCCTCGCCCTCGAGGCGATCGAGCTCGGATTCCGCGGCGATGTAGCCGCCGTCCGCGTTCTTCAGCGGGATCACGATCTCCTGGCCCACGCTGAAGTCGGAGGTCCACGCAGTCGATGCGTTCTCGACGCGCAGCTTCTGGTCGCGGCGCACGAACTGCTGGTGCGCGTTGCGGATGAGCCCGCCGGGCAGCAGTTGGGCTTCGACGAGCATCTGGAAGCCGTTGCAGATGCCCAGCACCGGCATGCCCGATGCGGCGGCATCCTTCACCTCGGCCATGATCGGCGCGAGCGCGGCGATCGCACCGGCGCGCAGGTAGTCGCCGTAGCTGAATCCACCGGGCAGCACGAGCGCGTCGACGCCCTCGAGGTCGTGCGAGCCGTGCCAGAGGGCGACCGGCTCGGCGCCTGCCACCCGGATGGCGCGCTGCGCGTCGCGGTCATCGAGCGAACCGGGGAATGTGATGACCCCGATGCGCGTGCTCACTCCACGACCTCGATGCCGACGACGTCCTCGATCACGGAGTTCGACAGGATGTCGTCGGCGATCGCGCGCGCCTTGGCGAGGACGTCGTCGCCGATCTCGCCCTCTACCGTCAGCTCGAAGCGCTTGCCGATGCGGACGGACGTGAACTCGGAGACCCCGAGGCGCGAGAGCGCACCCGACACGGCCTTGCCCTGCGGGTCGAGAAGCTCGGCTTTGGGCATGACGTCGACGACGATGGTGGGCATGTGGATCCTCCGTGCGGGCGTGTCCGTCCAGTCTACGGCCGCAGCATCCACCGGCTTTCCGGCCTGGGCGGGCAGGTCGTGATGGAACCGTGACCGAGTCCGTGGGAGCGCTCCCTTGACTTCGTGGGAGCGATCCCATAGCGTGAACTCCCGTCCGGTGGGAACGCTCCCACGGCATCAAGTGGGAACGGGCACCCGGCTCGAACTCGAACACAGCAAGACCATCACCTGCAACACAACCCTGACAAACACAAAGGAGTGACAGTGAACTCACGTGCCTTCCGCAGGGGCGCCGTGGCTGTAGCCGCGTTCTCGGCTTCCGCCATCGTGCTCGCCGGCTGCGCCGGAAGCAGCGGCGACTCGCCGTCCAGCGACCCGAATGAGGAGATCACCCTCACGATCGCCACGTTCAACAACTTCGGCTACACCGATGAACTCCTCCAGGAGTACATGGACGAGAACCCGAACGTCACGATCGTCCACAACAAGGCAGCCGAGTCCGGCGATGCCCGCGCGAACTTCTTCCAGAAGCTCGGCAAGGAGGGCCTGGCCGACATCGAAGCCGTCGAGATCGACTGGCTCGCCGAGGGCATGCAGTACTCCGACCTCCTGGCCGAAGTGCCCGACGACCTCAAGGGCCGCTGGCTCGACTGGAAGGAAGCCGCCGCCACCGACCCCGACGGCCGCCTGATCGGCTACGGAACCGACATCGGCCCGCAGGCCATCTGCTACCGTGCCGACCTCTTCGCCGCGGCCGGACTCCCGTCCACCCCCGACGAGGTGGCCACGCTGTTCGACGGCGACTGGGACAACTTCTACGACGTCGCCGACCAGTACAAGGCAGCCACCGGCAAGCCGATGATCGACGCGGCGAACTCGGTGCTGCAGGGCATCGTCAACCAGATCGAGTTCACGTACACCGAGCCCGACGGCAACGTCATCGCGACCTCGAACCCCGAGCTCGAGGACGCGTACAACTCGGTCGTCGAGCGCGCGATCCCGAACGCGGCGTACGCCGGGCAGTGGAGCGACGACTGGAACGCGTCGATGACCAACGGCGAGTTCGCCGCCATGCTGTGCCCGGGCTGGATGCTCGGTGTCATCAGCGGCAACGCTCCCGATGTCACGGGCTGGGAAGTCGCCAACGTCTTCCCGAACGGCGGCGGCAACTGGGGCGGCTCGTACCTGACGGTTCCGGCCAACGGCGCCAACGTCGCGGCAGCTCAGCAGCTGGCCGACTGGCTGACCGCTCCGGAGCAGCAGGTCAAGGCGTTCGTGAACGCGGGCACCTTCCCGAGCCAGGTGGACGCGTACGAGGACCCGGCGCTCACGGACTTCGTGAACCCGTACTTCAACGACGCACCCACCGGCAGCATCTTCGCCGAGCGTGCTGAGGCAGTCACCGTCGCCCCGTACAAGGACGCGAACTACTTCAAGTACCACCAGGCGCTCCAGGATGCCGTGACCCGTGTCTTCGACGGCGTCGAAGACCAGGCCACCTCGTGGGACACCTACGTCGCAGAGGTTGAAGCCTTCTGATGACCTGATCGAGTGTGGGCCGCGGCCCTGCTGCCGCGGCCCACACTCGTCTTACCGCTCATCACCGCCGATACGGAGCCCCACGTGACCGCGACCGACACCCGCCGCCCCCGCACGTCCCCGGCATCGCCGGAACCCCGCCCCGAGAAGACGAAGCGAGTCATCTCCTTCAGCCACAAGCTGAGCCGGTGGGACCTCAAGCTCTCGCCGTACCTCTACATCTCCCCGTTCTTCATCCTGTTCGCGATCGTCGGGCTCTTCCCGATCGCGTTCACCGCGGTCATCTCGTTCCAGCAGTGGGATCTCGTCCGCAACTCCGGCACCTTCGTCGGCTTCGACCAGTACATCTGGATCCTCAGCCAGCCGCAGTTCTGGACCGCGCTGCGCAACACGTTCAGCATCTTCCTGCTGTCGTCGGTGCCGCAGATGTTCCTGGCGATCTTCATCGCCGCGATGCTCGACCGCAACATCCGCGCCAAGACGTTCTGGCGCATGAGCGTGCTGCTGCCCTTCGTGATGGCACCCGTCGCCGTCGCGCTCATCTTCAGCAACATGTTCGGCGACAACCACGGCCTCGTGAACAACATCCTGACGAGCATCGGACTGAACCCGATCCCATGGCACAAGGACCCGTTCTGGAGTCACATCGCGATCGCCACGATGGTCAACTTCCGCTGGACCGGCTACAACGCGCTCATTCTGCTGGCAGCCATGCAGGCGGTCCCCCGCGAGTACTACGAAGCCGCCACCGTCGACGGCGCGAACGCGTTCCGACAGTTCTGGAGCATCACACTCCCCTCGCTCAAGCCGACCCTCATCTTCGTGATCATCACCTCGACGATCGGCGGCCTGCAGATCTTCGACGAGCCGCGCATGTTCGACAACACCGGCAAGGGCGGCGCGGCGCAGCAGTGGCTCACGATCACGCTGTACCTGTACAACATCGGCTGGGGTGAGTTCAACTTCGGCCGGGCCGCGGCGCTCGCGTGGATCCTCTTCCTGATCATCATCGTGATCGGCCTGATCAACCTGTTCATCACTCGGCGCCTCGTGCGCGACGAAGGCGGCCGGGGCGAGATAGCCCCCCGCCGACGGAAGGGACTCCAGCGATGACCTCCATCAGCTCGCCGCCCCTGGCGATCATCGAGGAAGGCATCCCGAACGCACGGGACCGCCGGCGCAACGAGCGCACCACCAAGATCCGCGGCGTCCGCGCCAGCACATGGGTCTACATCGGACTCGGCGTGGTCGCGGCATCCGCGATCTTCCCCTACTACTGGTCGTTCCTGATCGGCTCCGGCACGGCTTCGACGATCAACGACCCGAACATGTCGTGGCTGCCGGGCGGCAACTTCATCGCCAACGCCCTCTCGGTCGTGAACGACCCCGCGGTGAACTTCTGGCTCGCGCTGTGGAACTCGATCTTCAGCTCGACCGTGATCGCGGCATCCGTCGTCGTGTTCTCGACCCTCGCGGGCTGGGCGTTCGCGAAGCTGAAGTTCCGCGGCGGCAAGTGGCTGCTCGCGTTCGTCGTCGCGACGATGGCGGTGCCGATGCAGCTCGGCGTCGTGCCCCTGTACATCCTGTTCGCCGACCTCGGCTGGACCGGCACGATGGGCGCGATCATCATCCCGGCGCTGACGAGCGCGTTCGGTGTCTTCTGGATGACGCAGTACCTGAGCCAGTCCGTTCCGGACGAGCTGATCGAGGCGGCCCGCGTCGACGGCGCGTCACAGCTGCGCACGTTCTGGACGGTCGGCGTCGTCGCCGCCCGACCCGCCGCGGCGATGCTGTTCCTGTTCACGTTCGTCGGCGCGTGGAACAACTTCTTCTGGCCGTTCATCGTCCTGGACCGACAGAGCCCGACCCTCCCGGTCGCGCTGTCGCTGCTGCAGTCGAACTACTTCGTGGACTATTCGATCGTCCTCGCCGGCGTCCTGCTGGCCACGATCCCGCTGCTGATCCTGTTCGCCTTCGCCGGCAAGCAGCTCGTGAGCGGCATCATGGCCGGGGCGGTGAAGGGCTGAGATGACCACCGACACCCGTGAGGCCTCTGCCCGCATGCCCGAACGCGCCGAGCGCGCGTTCCCCTCGAACTTCCTGTTCGGGGCCGCGACCGCCGCCTATCAGATCGAAGGCGCCGCCCATCAGGGCGGTCGCCGAGACTCGATCTGGGACGCGTTCAGCCGCATCCCCGGCGCGGTGATCAACGCCGACAACGGCGACGTCGCCTGCGACCACTACAACCTGTACCGCGACGACGTGGCCCTCATGAAGTCGATGGGCCTGCAGACCTACCGCTTCTCCACATCGTGGTCCCGCGTGCGCCCCGACGGCGGCGCGCTGAACCTCGAGGGCGTCGACTTCTACAGTCGACTCGTGGATGAGCTGCTCGATGCCGGCATCCTGCCGTGGCTGACCCTCTACCACTGGGATCTGCCCCAGGCGCTTCAGGACAAGGGCGGCTGGACGATCCGCGACACCGCGGAGCGGTTCACCGAGTACGCGCTCGACATGCACGATGCGCTCGGCGATCGGGTGAACGTGTGGACCACCCTGAACGAGCCGTGGTGCTCGTCGTTCCTGAGCTACACCGCAGGCCTGCACGCGCCGGGGCATTACAGCAGGAGCGAGGGGATGCTGGCAGCCCACCATCTGCTGCTCGGGCACGGTCAGGCGGTGCGGGAGCTGCGCTCCCGCGACTCGTCACTCAACCTCGGCATCACGCTCAACCTGACGGTGGCCGACCCGGTCGACTCCACGGACCCTGCCGACCTGGATGCCGCCCGGCGCATCGACGGCCAGTTCAACCGCTGGTTCCTCGACCCGATCTTCCGTGCGCAGTACCCGCAGGACATCTTCGACGAGATCGCGGATGACGCGTTGCGCGCGGCGATCCTGCCGGGCGACCTCGAGGCGATCTCGACGCCGATCGACACGCTCGGGGTGAACTACTACCACGGCGAGTACGTCGGCGGGCATGCCCCGGCTGTGCCGCCGATCGGCGGCGACGCACCGACCGACCGTCGCGGCGAGTCGCCGTTCCCGTCGTCCGAGGGCATCCACTGGCACGAGCGCGGGCTGCCGCGCACCCCGATGCAGTGGGAGGTGCAGCCCGAGGGCCTCACCCGTCTGCTCGTGCGGGTGTCGGACGAGTACGCGGCCCCCGCCGGCACGTCCCTGTTCGTCACCGAGAACGGCGCAGCCTACGACGACGTGCCGGTCATCGAGGACGGGGTCGTGCGGGTGCACGACGACGAGCGCGTCGACTTCGTGCGCCTCCACCTGGGCGCGATCCTCGACGCGGTGGATGCCGGGGTCGATGTGCGCGGGTACTTCTACTGGTCGTTCCTGGACAACTTCGAGTGGGCATGGGGCTATGAGAAGCGGTTCGGTATCGTGCGAGTCGACTACGACTCGCAGGAGCGCTCCGTGAAGGACAGCGGACGCGAGTACGCCCGGATCATCGCGCAGCGCACCCTGAACGATACGGTGACCTCGGACGACACCCGGTCGTAGCAGAAGAGGGTCGGAGAAGGGCAGGAAGGCACGGCATGGTCGACACGAGCACGCACGGCATCGGCACGGCTGTCACGATCGAGGAGGTCGCGGCCGCCGCGGGCGTCTCCCGGTCCACGGTCTCCCGGGTCGTGAACGGCTCGACAGCCGTGAGCCCGACCGCCCTCGAGGCGGTCCAGCGCGCGATATCCGACCTGAACTACGTGCCCAATCGTGCCGCCCGTTCGCTCGCGAGCCGCCAGACGCACGCGATCGCCCTGGTCGTCCCGGAAGACACGACCCGGTTCTTCGGCGACCCGTTCTTCGCCGCGATCGTCTCGGGCATCAACGCCCGCGTGAGCCGCTCCGACTACGTGCTGAACCTCTTCATCGCGAGCGATGACCCGGGCGACAAGACGACCAGCTACGTGCGCAGCGGCAGTGTGGACGGCGCGATCATCGTGTCGCACCACACGAGCGACCTCTTCATCGATCGGATCGCCGCCGCCGTGCCGGTGGTCTACGGCGGCCGCCCGGTGCGCGAGCGCGAGCGCGACTACTACGTCGACGTCGACAATGTGCGCGGCGGTCGCGAGGCGACCGAATACCTCGTCGAGCGCGGGCACCACAGGATCGCGACGATCACCGGGCCCCTCACGATGCCCGCCGGTGTGGACCGGCTGCAGGGCTACCGTCAGGCGATCGCGGCTGCAGGACTCGAAGAGGTCGCGATCGAGGACGGCAACTTCACGGCCGACGGCGGCGCCGCGGCGATGACCCGCATCCTCGAGCGCGGCGAGCGCCCCGACGCACTGTTCGTGGCGAGCGACCTCATGGCCCGGGGTGCGCTCGCGGTGCTCGCGCGTGCCGGCATCCGCGTTCCCGACGACATCGCGATCATCGGCTTCGACGACTCGCCGGTCGCGACGTCGGTCTCACCGCAGCTGACCACGATGCGTCAGCCGTCCTTCGTGCAGGGCGAGCAGATGGCCGAGGTGCTCCTCGACCTGCTCGCAGGGCGCGATCCCCGGCACGTGACCGTGCTGGAGACCGAACTGGTGGTCCGCGACAGCGTCTGACGAGGCGTCAGGACGCGGTCGCGAGGATCCGGTTCGCCCAGGGGTCGTCGAACGACAGGGTCATGCCGTCGTCGCGCACGGCGAACCCGTGGTGGCGAAGGCGCTCGCCGAGCGCGCCGAGCGCGTCGCCGTCCGGCAGCGCCAGGTCGACGCGGCCGAGCCCGAGGGCCGGCATCCGCGGACCGGCGCCACGCGAGTTCCATACGTTCATCGCCATGTGGTGGTGATAGCCGCCGGCGCTGACGAAGACCGCCTGATTCCCGAGGCCGGCGGTCTCGTCGAAGCCGAGCGCGTCGACGTAGAACGCGCGAGCGGTGGCGACGTCACCCACCGACAGGTGCACATGACCGACGGATGCCGCGTCCTGCGCGGTCGTGCCGCCGGCAGCCTCTTCGGTGAGGTGCTCGCCGAGGAACGTGTTCGGATCGAGGTACAGGGTGGCCATCTCGATCTGGCCGTGCACCCATGACCAGTCGGTGCGCGCACGATCCCAGTACAGCTCGATGCCGTTGCCCTCGGGGTCGGTGAAGTAGAAGGCCTGACTGACCAGGTGATCCGCGGAGCCCGTGAACGTGCCGGGGGCGTGGCGCGCGACCGAGTACAGCGCCGCCGCAAGTGCCGTCTGCGTCTCGAACAGGATCGCCGTGTGGAAGAGGCCGGCCGACCCGGGGGTCGCATGCCGCAGCGCCGGCTCGTGGCGCAGGATCACGATCGGACGCCCTGCCCGGCCGAGTGTCACCGCGTCGCCGTCCGCGGCGAGCACCTCGAGCGTCACGACATCGCGGTAGTACCGCGTCATCGCGTCGAGGTCGCCGACCAGCAGCGTCACCGCCCCCATCGAGGTGTCGGCCGCGAGCTTGTCGCCGCATGCCGCGAGCATTTCATTCATGTGCATACACAACGCGCGGCTGCATCCGTGCATTCCTCAGGACGTGAGCCGGGACAGCAGCCCGCGATAGCGGTCGGCCGTACGCTCCACGATCTCGGCGGGAAGCACGGGAGGCGTGCCGGTCCTGTCCCAGTTCGCGGCGAGCCAGTCGCGCACGATCTGCTTGTCGAAGCTCGCCATCCGCTCGGCGGGGGTGGTGCCGGACTGCCAGGCTACGGCATCCCAGTAGCGTGATGAGTCACTCGTGAGCACTTCGTCGGCGAGGGTCATGACACCGGAGTCGTCGATGCCGAACTCGAACTTGGTGTCGGCCAGGATCAGACCGCGGTCCTCGGCGATGCGCGATGCGCGGCGGTAGACCTCCAGCGACAGGTCGCGCAGCTGCGCAGCGCGGTCGGCGCCGACGAGTTCGACCGTGCGCTCGAACGAGATGTTCTCGTCGTGCTCGCCCATCGGCGCCTTGAACGCCGGCGTGTAGATCGGCTCGGGCAGTCGATCGCCGTTCTCGAGACCGCCGGGGAGCGGGATGCCGCAGACCGTCCCGCCGGCCTGATACTCCGCCCAGCCCGATCCGGCGAGGTAGCCCCGCACGACGCACTCGATCGGCTGCATCTCGAGGCTCTTGACGAGCATCGCCCGGCCCGCGACTTCGGATGGGATGAGCGAGCGGGCTCCGCCGTCGAGCGTGTGGTCGGAGACGAGGTGGTTGGGGATGCCGGGCTCGCGCGCGCTCCCCGCGACGAGGCGGTCGAACCACCACAGGCTGAGGGTGGTCAGCAGGACTCCCTTGTCGGGGATGCCCGGCTCGAGCACGTGGTCGAATGCGCTCACCCGATCGCTCGCGACGACGAGCATGCTGTCGGCGCGAACGTCGGCACCGCCGTTCCCCGTGTCGCGGGTCGAAGGGTCGGGCACATACAGATCGCGCACCTTGCCCGAGTAGAGGTGGCGCCAGCCGGGCAGGGCGAGGGGAGAGGTCACCGGGCCATTATCCCGCGCGGGCGAGGGATGCCGAGGCCGCGGCGACGGAGCTACGGCGTGATCTCGTCCAGGAACGCGTACGCCTCGCCGATGAGCTCGTCCCACCGCTGCGGGCCGGCTTCGACTCCGACGGTGGCCCACTCGCGCATCGGACGCTCGCGCATGATCATGCGCTTCGCGGCGCCCTGCTCTTCGAGCTCGGTCACCCGCACCTCGGGGATCTTCACGACGAGTCCGCCGAGGTGCCCGACGAACGCGAACACCTTGCCGCGGACGCGGAGCCCCTCGCTGCCGAACATGGTTCCGATGTCCACGCCGGGGCGCTCGAGGAAGCGCGCTGCGATGGGGTCGAAGATCTCATGCGCCTGAGCCAGGGTGGCGGCATCCTTCGTCATGCAGGCAACGGTAGTCGCGGCATCCGACGGTCGCATCGACGACGGGATGCCGGGTCGCATCTCGCGGGCGATTCTTGTATAGTCCACATGGACTAATCCACATCAACCAAAGATCTCGGGCATTCGTGAAGGACGCAGTCGACCGGCTGACCCCGCTGGGGCTCATGGTGCTCGCTCTGCTGCGCGAAGGCGACATGCACCCGTACGAGATGATGCGCCTGATGCGCCAGCGGCATGATGATCGCCTCGTCTCGATCACGAACGGCACGCTGTATCACACCGTCGGTCGCCTCGAGCGGGCCGGGCTCCTCGACGAGGTCGGCGTCGACCGCGAGGGGAATCGTCCGGAGCGCACGACCTACACGCTCACGCACGACGGCCGCGATGCGGTCGAGGAGTGGGTCCGGCGAGAGCTGCCCCGGCTCGATCATCCAGCCGAATTCCGGATCGCCCTCGCGGAGGCCCACAACCTCGATCGCACCGTCGTCGTCGAGCTTCTGCGGGTGCGCAGATCGAGTCTGATCACCGAGCACCTGCTCCACAGTCAGGGGCGCGCGAAAGCCCTGGAGCGCAGCGTACCGGAGCAGTTCCTGATCGAAGTGGAGCGGGAGGAGATCCTCCTCGAGACCGAGCTCCGCTGGATCGACGCCCTCATCGAACGTCTCGACCGACACGCATTCGCCTGGGGGGCCGACGAGCTCTTCCCCCCTTCGGAGCGCTACCTCACAGACCGGAAGGCCGCACGGCTATGACAGAACAATCGACTCGGGCTGCGGCGAAGGCTGACAGGCAGGTCCCCCAGGAACGCAGTCCGTGGCCCGCCCTGTGGGCGCTGGTCATCGGCTTCTTCATGATCCTCGTCGACACGACGATCGTCTCGGTGGCCAACCCGGCGATCAAGGCGGCGCTGGACCCCGAGACCAACAACCTCGACAACGTGGTGTGGGTCACATCGGCCTACCTGCTGGCCTACGCGGTCCCGCTGCTGATCACCGGTCGTCTCGGCGACCGATTCGGGCCGAAGAACATCTACCTGATCGGCCTCACGATCTTCACCCTGTCCTCGCTGTGGTGCGGCCTTTCGGGCACGCTCGGGATGCTGATCGCCGCGCGCGCCGTCCAGGGGTTCGGCGCGGCGCTCATGGCGCCGCAGACGATGGCGATCATCACCCGCACATTCCCGCCGATGCGCCGCGGTGCGGCCATGGGCCTATGGGGTGCCACCTCCGGTGTCGCGATGCTCGTCGGACCACTGGCCGGTGGGCTGCTGGTCGACGGCTTCGGATGGGAATGGATCTTCTTCGTCAACGTGCCCGTAGGCATCGTCGGCTTCGTCCTGGCGTGGATCCTGGTGCCCAAGCTCGAGACCCACTCGCACAGCTTCGACATCCCGGGCGTCATCCTGAGCGCGATCGGCCTGTTCCTGATCGTGTTCGGCCTCCAGGAGGGCGAGACCTACGACTGGGGCGTCATCTGGGGTCCGATCACGGTGTGGGGGATGATCATCACCGGTGTCGCGGTCATGGTGCTCTTCATCTGGATGCAGAGCCGGACCAAGAAGGAGCCCCTCGTCCCGCTCGAGCTGTTCCGCAGCCGCAACTTCGCGATCTCGAACATCTCGATCGCGACGGTGGGGTTCGCTGTCACGGGCATGTCCCTGCCGATGATGTTCTTCATCCAGCTCGCCCGAGGACTCACGCCCACTGAGTCCGCCCTGCTCCTGATCCCGATGGCACTGTTCGCGGGTGTGCTCTCGCCCCTCGCGGGCAAGCTCCTGGACCGGGTAGACCCGCGGCTCATCCTGGTGCCCGGCATCCTGATGTTCTCGATCGCGCTCGCCTGGTACGCGGTGCTGATGACCCCGGAGACGCCGATCTGGATGTTCCTGCTGCCCTCCGCTCTGATGGGGATCGGCAGCGCCGGCATGTGGGGGCCGCTCGCGACCACCGCCAACCGCGACCTGCCCGTGCAGCAGGCCGGGGCAGGATCGGGCGTGTACAACACGACGCGCACCGTGGGCTCGGTCCTCGGGTCGGCCGCGATCGCGGTCTGGATGCAGTCCCGGCTGGAGGCGAACCTGCCGGGCGCCTCCACCGCCAGCGGCGGATTCTCCGGGGGCCAGCTCCCCGAGGCGGTCGTGGACGGCTTCTCGGCAGCGATGTCGCAGGCGCTCATGCTCCCCGCGGCCGTGATGCTCATCGCGATCGTGGCGGTGCTGTTCCTGAAGCGGACGAAGGCGTCGGTGACGGCCGACTGGCACGCGTCCCAGTCGGTGGTCGAACCGGCGCAGGATGGCGCGCGCGTCGCGGACTGACCGCGCCGCGCGGACTCACTCGTCCGGGTCGAAGGGGTCGATCGGGGCATGGTGGTCGAAAGCGACCGTGCCCCGTCGCCAGTAGCCGCTCAGCTGTGCCTGCGAGGGCGACAGCCCGAGGGTCCTGCGCAGGTGCCGACGCACGCCGACGAGAGCGGACGCCTCACCCGCTGCCCAGACGAAGACAC
The DNA here is from genome assembly GCF_900114345.1 of Microbacterium sp. cf046. Classification (GTDB taxonomy): domain Bacteria; phylum Actinomycetota; class Actinomycetes; order Actinomycetales; family Microbacteriaceae; genus Microbacterium. The sequence goes on from NZ_FOZJ01000001.1 coordinate 354,758, forward strand.
CTTCGCCGATCGGCGGGAGCTGCTCCATCGCTGCCAGCGTCGTCGCACCTGTCGCATCCGGTTCGACGACGTGGATGTGCACATCTGCGCCGGCTACCTCGCCGAGGTAGTCGGCGATCCACTCTCCCGATCCGGAGACGGCGGCGATCACGTCCACCCGCGTGCCCGACGGGACGTCGCGGATCCATCGGCTGACCGACGGCAGCGAGGTCTCATCGCAGATCAGGAGCAGCCCGTCGATGTCCTGCGGGGCGCGCTTCGAGCCGCGCGGCCCCACGATCACCAGCTGGTCTCCAGGCTGAGCCGACTCCGCCCAGGACGACGCCGGGCCCGGATCGGGGTGCACGAAGAAGTCGAGATCGAGCTCGACGCCACCGGGTGCGACGCGCGGAAGCGGCGTGAAGTCGCGGGCGATCGAGGCGCGGTCGGGGCGGACGATGCCGTCCTCACCTGGTCCGACAGGGGCGGGCGCCACGAGCTCCCCGGTGGCGGCATCCGGGAAGAACACCCGCACATGATCCGCGGGTCCGCCGCTCGTGAAGTCGGCGAACTCGGGGCCCGAGACCGTCACGCGGACGATCTGCGGTGCGACCCGCCCCACGTGCAGCACCGTCGCCGCGCGCGCCGTGAAGCGGTTGCGACCGCCGTCCCGCGCGAATCTGCCGGCATCCACTGCCTCGCGGCGACGACGAGGAGACTCGGGCGCGGTGACATCGCTCATTGCTCCAGCCAACCACAGGGCACTCGAGCGGGGGGTCGACGACCGTTGCACGATCCGTTCACATAAAGATGCGTCTGTGCGGCTGGATCGTCCCAAACGCCCGGGATAGCGTCGCACTCACTGGAGCGAACGCGCTCAGGCGGACCGCGGCCTTTCGGCCCCGCGGCGACCGCTGGACACAAACGGAGGAAATGACTTGTTCATCGTCGACTCGCAGATCCATCTCTGGAAGGAAGAGACGCCGGATCGCCCGTGGGTGCCCGGCGCGCGTGCGCGCATCCGTCTCAACGGCCACCGCGAGGAGGCCTTCCTCGCCGAAGAGGCGATCTCGCTCATGGATGAGGCCGGCGTCAACCGGGCGCTCATCCTGCCGCCCTCGTGGGAAGGCGACCGCATCGACTACGCACTCGAAGCCGCCGAGCAGTACGACGGCCGCTTCGGCATCATGGCCCGCGTGCCGCAGAACGACCCCGAAGAGGGAGAGCGCCTGCTGCACTTCATCAAGGACAGCGAGCACATCAAGGGCGTCCGCCTCACATTCCACCGCCCTCAGGACCGGAACTGGATGATCGACGGCACGAACGACTGGTACTGGCCGCTCGCCGAGAAGCTCGGCATTCCGACGATGGTGCACGCGCCGATCTGGAAGGCCGAACTCGGCCAGATCGCCGAGAAGCACCCCGGACTCAAGATCATCATCGACCACATGGGCATCATGGCGCGCTGCGTCGATGACGCGATCGGCTATTGGGTGGAGGAGACGGCCGACCTGCACGTGCACCCGAACATCTCCGTGAAGGTGTCGGCGCTTCCCGGATACTCCACGCAGCCGTTCCCGAACTACAACATCGAGAAGTACGTGCACGAGGTGGTCGACAAGATGGGCCCGGAGCGGGCGCACTTCGGCACCGACATCACGCGACTCCTCGGCCACGGGCTGACCTGGACGGATACGATCGAGCAGTTCACGAAGTACTACACGTTCTCGGCGGAAGAGCTCGACTGGATCATGGGCAAAGGCATCTGCAAGGTGCTCGACTGGGACATCCCGGCGTCCGAGACCGTCGGCGCGGGCGCGAAGGCAGAGAACGCCTGACGTGTCCGAGCCGAAGTACGACGGCGGCGAGGTGCTGATCGCGGCGCTGGATGATCTCGGCGTCGACGTCATCTTCTCCTCGCCCGGCTCGGAGTGGGCACCGGCATGGGAGGCGCTCGCCCGCCGTCAGGCCGATGGCGTGCCGACTCCCCGCTACCTGGATCTCATGCACGAAACGGTGGCCGTGGGCATGGCCACCGGCTACGGGCTGGTCACCCGCCGCGTGCAGGCGGTGCTGCTGCACGCCGCGCCGGGTCTCCTCCAGGGATCGATGGCGGTGCACGGGGCGCTGCTGGCCGGTGTCGGCATGGTCGTCGCCTCCAGCGAATCGACCACCTATGGCGACGGCGACGGGCCCGACCCTGGAGGCCAGTGGTACCGGAACCTGTCCATCGTCGGCGGCACGCACCACGTCGCCCAGCCGTTCACGAAGTGGTCGAACCAGGCCGCGAGCATCTCGACGCTGTACACGATGGTCAAGCGCGCCGGGGAGCTCGCCGATCGGCAGCCGACCGGCCCGGTGTACCTGAACATCCCGCTCGAGGTGCTGCTCGACCAGACCACGCCGCCGGTCAAGCCCAAGAAGGTCGTCGCCCGCGGTCGTCGCGTGAGCGCGCCGGAGGACATCGCCGCGGTCGCCGAGCTGCTCGCTCGCGCCGAGCGCCCTGTCATCATCACCGAGACCGCCGGCCGCGAGAAGGGCGGATTCGAGGCGCTCACCGCGCTCGCCGAGACGCTCGGCATCGCCGTGGTGGAGCCGGCGTCCGCGGTCTGCGCGAACATCTCGAAGTCCAGTCCCGCGTACATCGGCGCGGACGTGGACGCGATCATCGACGAGGCCGACCTGATCGTGCTCGTCAACTGCCGCGCGCCGTTCTATCCGCCAAGTCGCCGGCCGGCCGCGGCGAGCATGGTCGTGATCGACGAGATCCCACAGCGTCCGCACATCGTGTACCAGGTGCTCAACGCCGATCACTATCTCGAGGGCGCGCTGCCGGAGACGCTGACCGCCCTGCTCCGGGCGACGCTCGATGCCGCCGACCCTGCCCTGCTCGAGCAGCGCCGCACAGAAGTCGCAGATGCGCACGACAAGTGGCAGGCGCAGACCGCCGAGGCAGAAGCTGATGCCGCGGCCGCGGCATCAGCAATCGATCCGATCGTGCTGTCGGTCGTCCTCCGCCGGATCGCACGAGCCGAGGATGCCACGGTCGTCGACGAGACGATCACGCACGGCCGGCTCGTTCAGCGGCACATCGGCTGGGAGCGCCCCGACTCGTTCTTCTATGTCCAGGGCGGTCTCGGGCAGGGCATCGCGGTCGCCCTGGGCGTGAAGCTCGCCGTCCGGGACGGATTCGTGCTGTACACGGTCGGCGATGGCGCGTTCCTCTACAACCCGATCGTGCAATCGCTGCTCGCGTCCAAGGACTTCGCCCTGCCGGTGCTCATTGTGATCTACAACAACAAGAAATACCTGTCGATGAAGATGAACCACTTGCGCTTCTATCCGCAGGGCTCGGCGGTGCAGACCGGGAACCATCTCGGCGTCGATCTGTCCACCCAGCCCGAGCTATCCGCGTTCGCCGCGCCGTTCGACATGTACCACGCCGAGGTCGATGACCCGGCGGACCTCGCGCGTGTCCTCGCCGAGGCGACCGCCGCAGTCAGGGCAGGCACGACCGCCGTGGTCGACGTCGCCGTCTCCCGCTGAGCCTCCCGGGGCCGAGCCGACCCGACCGCGCGGCCCCGGGGCACCACCGAATGCCCGCGCGCATCGCGCACCAGAATCGAAAGGCCGTACACATGCCCGGTCCAGTCACCGTCCCATCCGCCGTCCTCGAGTCGTTCATCCGCGACCTGTTCGTCGCCGCCGGCGTCAGCGAGGCGGATGCTGCGACCGCCGCGCCCGTGTTCGTCTGGGCGAATCTCCGTGGTGTCGACTCGCACGGGCTCGCCCGCGTGCCCCGCTACGTCGAACTGTTCGAGTCGGGGGAGGCGAACGCGTCGCCCGACATCACCGTGACGAGCGACCGCCCCGGAGTGCTCGTGATCGATGCCGATCGGGCGCCCGGACCTGTGGCGCTGACCCGTGCCGCCGACCTCGCCGTCGAACGGGCCCGTGAGCAGGGTGTGGCGATGGTGTCCGTCCGGGGAACCGTGCACACGGGGGCGATCGGCTACTACGCCTCGCGGATCGCGGATGCGGGACAGATCGGCCTCGGCATCGTCGCGGGCATGCCCAACATGGCGTACGAAGGAGCTGCTGGTGCCGCGGTCGCGACGAGCCCGCTCGCGATCGCCGTCCCGGGCACGGGTGTGCACCCGACTGTGGTTCTCGACATGGCGACAGCGGTCATCGCGCTGGGCAAAATCGCCCAGTTCAAGCGCGCCGGCAGACCGCTTCCGGAGGGCGCGGCCACCACCGCCGACGGCACCCCTACGACCGATCCGGAGCTCGCCAAGATCCCCCTCCCCGTGGGCGGCGCGAAAGGCTCCGGGCTGTCACTCATGTTCGAACTGCTCACCTCGGTGCTCGTGACCGCACCGATCCTCACCGGCTTCCACGGAGGAGCCGAGGGCGGCAGGAAGCATCGCCAGAACGCCACGCTCATCGCGATCGACCCGTCCGCAGTCGGACCCGCAGACGAGTTCGCGGCGAACGTGGACGCAACGATCGAGACGATCCAGGCTCTGCCGACCGCCGAAGGATTCGACCGCGTCATCGTCCCCGGACAGCGCGGCGCCGAGACGTTCGAGAAGCGGTCGGCGGCCGGCGTCCCGGTCGGCGAGAAGCTCTGGGCCGAGATGATCGCGGCCGCCGAGAAGCTCGGCGTCGCTGTGCCCGAGGTCGGCTGAGTCATGGCACAGCGCTGGATCCTGCCGGCCTACGACGGGGTCGATGCGCTGGAGCTCGTCGAGGCTGACCTTCGCGCGCCCGGTGCCGGCGAGGTCTCGATCAGAGTGACCGCGGCGGGAGTGAATCCGTCCGATCACAAGGGGCTGTCGGGCGGGTGGAACGCAGACCCGTCGCTCCTCCCGCTCGGCATCGGTCAGGAGGCCGCGGGGGTCGTAACCGCCGTCGGGCCCGACACGCGGATCGCGACCGGCCCCGTCGCCGTGGGCGACCGCGTCGTGGCCTTCAAGATCTCCGGTGGGTTCGCGAGCGAGATCACCGTCGTCGCGGACGACGTGTTCGCACTGCCCGAGCAGCTCGATGACATCGCCGCGGCGGGGATCCTGCACGTCGGCGTCGTCGCCGCCGAGCTCCTGCATCTCTCGGGTGCAGGCGCCGGCGACACGCTCCTCGTGCACGGGGGTTCGGGGTCCGTGGGTGCGCTCGTCATCCAACTCGCCGAGCGCGCCGGTGCGCGCACGATCGCGACCGGGTCCGCCGAGAGCCAGGACAGGATCCGACGTCTCGGGGCGGAGCCGACCGTATACGGAGAAGGGCTCGCCGATCGCGTGCGCGCGCTCGCGCCTCGCGGGGTGGATGCCGCGATCGACGCGGCGGGCACCGCCGAGGCGCTCGACGTGTCGCTCGAACTCGTATCCGACGCGTCGCGGATCGCGACCCTCGCCCCCGGGCCGCGGGCCCGAGAGGCGGGGGTCGGCATCTCGGCCGGCGCGGCGCCCGCGAGCATCGCGTTCCGCGAGCCCGCACGAGCCGTGATCCTCGAGCTGGCGGCATCCGGTGCCATCGCGCTGCCGATTGCGCGGACGTTCGCCCTCGAGGACGCGCCCGAAGCATTGCGCCACGTCGCGACCGGACACCCCGGCGGGAAGGTGGTGCTGGTCCGCTGAGCGCTCAGCGGCCGCCCATCGCATCTTCGGCGGTGAGGTGCTCGACGGTCTTGCCGGTGTCGCCGAATGTGCGGGTCACATAGGCCTGGGGATAGATCCACAGGATGCGCATCGGCACGTCGCCGGTGTTCTGGTACCGGTGGAAGACACCGGCCTTCACGTACGCGGTGTCGTCCTTCGTGAGCTGCGCACGCACGATGCCCGCCGGCTCGTCCTTCCCGCCCTCGTGCACCTCGACGAAGCCGTCACCCTCGAGGATCAGCACCTGCTCGTCGCAGTTGTGGCAGTGCAGCGGCGCACCGGCACCAACCGGGTAGATGCTGATGCCGGTGGCGAGATCATTCTCACCCGCGCTGGTCTCGGTCGTGATGAGCGGCCACGTGCGCACCGAACCCCCGCGGTCCATCACCTCGATCTCGGCGAACTTGATGATCGTCGTCATGGTTCTCCTTCCGCGTCCGTTGTCCACGTTAGGACGCGAACGGATGCCGGAGCAGTTCGCACACTGCACGATTACCTTGCCTGCGCGGGCCTGCTTGCCTGCGATCGGCGGTCCTAGCATCGCGGTGACGGGTGCTCCGTCCGTCCGCCGACCTGAGGACCAGCCATGCGACTCGACGTGATCCCTCTCGAAGACATGACCGATCGGCAGCGGGAGCTCGCAGACCGCATCGTCGCCAAGCGCGGCAAGATCGGGGGCCCGTTCAAAGTCTGGTTGCACAGCCCCGAGCTGTGCGACCGGGTCGAGGCGCTCGGTGCCTTCGTCCGCTTCGACTGCAGTCTGCCCGAGCGGATCCGCGAGTACGCCCTGCTGATCGCTTCCAGGTACTTCGACGCGCAGTTCTCGTGGAACTCGCACATCGAGAAGGCATTGTCCACGGGCATCCCCGCCGAGGCGGTTGAGGCGCTGGCGAACGGGGAGCGTCCGGACTTCGGCGACGACATCGAGCTCGCGACGTTCCACGAGGTCGCCGCCGAGCTGCTCGGCACGCACTTCGTCTCGGACGAGACGTTCGCTCGTGCTCGCGAGGTGTTCAGCGACCAGCAGCTGGTCGATACCGTGGGACTGCTCGGCAACTTCACGCTGCTGTCGATGTGCCTGAACATGTTCCAGGTCGACCTGCAGGCCGACCGGGTTCCGCCGTTCCCCGACGTTCGCGGGTACGGCAAGGTCGAGACAGCGCAAACCTGACGACGGCGCGCCCCGTACGCTTCCGGTGTGACGGATCAGATGGCGACAAGCGGTTCGGAGTGGCTGGACGGCATCGCGTATCGCATCTGGCTGACCAGCCAATCGGTGGGTGCGCGATTCGTCGAGGTCGTTGAGCACCCCGATGTGACGGTGACGCAGCTCGGTCTCGCGGTCCATCTCGATGAGCTCGGGGCGATGTCCGCCTCAGATCTCTCCAGAATCCTCAAGATCACCCCGCAGGGCGTGAGCAAGGCGCTGCGTCAGCTCGAGGTGCTCGGGTGGGTGTCGCGATCGCCGCACCCGGATCACGGGCGCATCATCCTGTTCGAGATCACCGATGCCGGGCGCGCGATCGCCCTCCAAGGGCGGCATGATGCCGCGCGAGCGAACCGTGAGATCGAGACGCTGCTCCAGGCCTTCGACCTCTCGACGCTGCAAGCGGCCCTGTCAGCCGTCCGGAGAGGTCTGGATCAGAAGGGCAAAGACGCTGGGCTCAACGAGTGATGCAGGAAGCGCAAGCAGAGCGTGCCAGTTCAGTATGCCAACCAGTTTCAACTCTGAGCTAGCTTCGTCGCAGAAGGCCGCAGCGCAGCGGCACCGAGGAGCAGCATCATGGATTTTGCAGATCGCCAACGTGAGACGTGGGAAGCACTCAAGGCGAACCCGTGGGGCGGATTCATCTCCGACCGACCCGCACTTTTCAGTCCTGCGGCCGCAGCCCAGGACCCGGCAAACGGCAAGAACACCTACATGCGGTTCGGCCCCATGTACCTCGCGATGGAATTCGCGGGCAACCTCAATGAGGCGAAGGCGCATCGCGAGACGGCCTACATCGGCGACTGGTCGCCCTTGGCGAAGGTGATCGTCAAGGGTCCTGACGCGCTGAGGTTCCTGTCGTGGTTGGGCATGAACGATCTGTCGAAGTTCGAGATCGGGCAGATCAAGCATCACGTCCAGCTCGATGCGAATGGTTACGTCGCGATGGAGGGGATTCTCCTGCGTCTCGGTGAGGATGAGTTCATGTTCACCGCCGGCAGCGGCGACTGGCTGGTCTACCAGTTCTCCCAGGGCTCTTGGGAAGCGGAGGTCACGGAGGTCACGCCCGATCGCTACATCTTCGGGGTGCAGGGCCCGAACTCGCTCGAGATCCTCGAAAGGCTCTCCGAAGGGGGATTGCGCGACATCGCGTTCAATCGGAGCCGCCCGGCGCGACTCGCCGGCTTCGACATGCGCGTTCTGCGCACCGGCATCTCCGGCCAGCTCGGCTATGAGCTGCACGGCGGCGCGAACGACGGCAATGCCGTATGGGGAGCAGTCGTCGAGGCGGGGACGGACTTGGGGCTGCTGCAGCTGGGGTTCAAAGCCATGTCGAACCAGCACGTCGAGGCGGGGATTGCGACGAACGGCCTGGATTACCTCCCCGCCTCGATCCCGACGCCCGGCGCCCCCTGGCAGTTCAAGAGCGGGGGACCCACGGGAAGCTTCATTCCGACCGGACTCGCAGACTTCTTCCGCAAGCCCGGCGAACTCGGCTGGTCCGCGCGCGCAGGATCGCACGGCGACGACTACCTCGGCCGCGCGGCTATCGAGTCGGACAAGGCCGCCGGAGGGCCTGCGCGCACCTTCGTAGGGCTGTACTGGAACACGGATGACGTCATCGATGTGCAGAACTCCCTGTACGTCGGCGACGAGGTCATCGACCAGATGGACTTCCCCCGCGCCGCCGGCGCCGCATTCGATTTCATCCAGATCGACGGCAAGAACGTCGGCGTTGCGAGCGGACGCACATACAGCCCGTCCCTGCGGCGGACGATCTCGTTCGGCGTGATCGAGAAGGCCCACGCGGCCGTGGGAACCGAAGTCGAGGTGCTGTGGGGAACACCTGGCACTTCGCAGCGTCTCATCCGCGCGACCGTGACCGACTTGCCGTTCCTGCCTGACAACCGCCGGATGGACGTCGGGATCTAGCCTTTCCGGCTCCGGCGTCCGTCGCGCACACCGCCCGTGACGGGCGGTCAGTCGGTCTCGGCACCCTGGCAGAAGCTGCACTCGTCGTCTTCGCAGTGCCAGCCGACGACGGCGGTATCCGTGGACATCTCATTCTCCTTCGGTGGCGAGACGGGGCATCGGGCGATGCTCATGGTGCCACTTCGAGGGCCGTGCCACCTCCGCGGATCGTGCACGCGAAGGTGACGGATCTCGTCGTGCCGATGCCCTCGACCGTCAGACAGTCGACTGGTATAGTTTCAGTCAACTGAAATATGTCAGGTGAGTCCACCTGAGGGGGACAATGACGATCGTCGAACCGCGCATGCCCAATGCCGCGCTGAGAATGCCCCAGGACGAGGGCGTGCTGCTCGTGCACGGAGAAGACCGGCCCGGCCTGGTGCGTGCCATCTCCTCCGCTCTCGCGGAGTCCGGCGCGAACATCGTGTCGCTGGACCAGCACACCGATGATCCGTCGGGAGGTCACTTCTTCCAGCGCACCGTGTTCCACGTCGACGACTTCACGGCCGTGCGGCCGGCGCTCGAGGGGGCACTCGAGGCCCGGCTGGGCAAAGGCCTCGGGCTGACCTGGCGTCTCGCCGACAGGTCTGCACCGAAGCGGGTGGCGATCCTCGCCTCGACCTCCGACCACTGCCTGCTGGACCTCCTGTGGCGCCAGCGTCGCGGCGAGATCCCGATGACGGTGCCCATGGTGATCGCGAATCACAGCACCATGGCCGACGACGTGCGCGGCTTCGGCATCCCGTTCTTCCACGTGCCGTCGCGCGGTGCCGACAAGTCGGCCGCCGAGGACGAGATCGTGCGTCTTCTCGCGGGAAACGTCGACCTCGTCGTGCTCGCCCGGTACATGCAGATCCTGTCGGCCGATTTCCTCCAGCGTGTCGGCGTGCCGGTCATCAACATCCACCACAGCTTCCTCCCCGCGTTCATCGGCGCCGGGCCCTACCGCAAGGCGAAGGAGCGCGGTGTCAAGCTCATCGGGGCGACCGCGCACTACGTCACGGAAGACCTCGATGAGGGTCCGATTATCGAGCAGGACGTCGTACGGGTGTCGCACGTCGACACGGCGGCCGACCTCCAGCGCCGCGGAGCTGACGTCGAGCGCGCCGTCCTGGCACGCGCCGTGACCTGGCACTGCCAAGACCGCGTCATGCGAAACGGTCGCGAGACCGTCGTGTTCTGAACCCACCCATCACATCTGAAAGGCGATCGATGACGAACGCACCCACGGCAACGAACCTGATGACCGACTTCTCGCTCGAGATGACGGGAAAGGACATCGACGACCTCGACCAGGCTGCCGGCCTCATTCCGGCGGGCACGCGCGTGAATGTCACCTTCCTCGGCAATGAGGACCTCGAGATGCGGCTTGCGGCATCCCGTTCTGTGCTGGCGAAAGGACTCGTGCCGGTGCCGCACATCTCAGCCCGCCGCCTGACCAGCCGTGCCGAGTTGGAGACCTACCTCGGAGCGCTCCGCGACGCAGGGGCCATCGACAGTGTGTTCGCGGTCGGCGGCGACCCGAGTGAACCGGCAGGGCCGTACTCCGACTCGGAGAGCGTGATCCGATCCGGGCTGCTCGCCGAGTACGGCGTCCGCCGGGTCAGCATCGCGGGGTACCCGGAGGGCCACCCCGACATCGCCGACGACGTGCTGTGGGATGCGCTCGCCGGCAAGGCCGATTCGCTCGCCAAGCAGGGCCTCGAGGGCACGATCATCACCCAGTTCGCCTTCGACGAGGAGCCGGTCTTCGCGTGGATCGAGAAGGTCCGTGATCGCGGCATCACCCTGCCGATCCGCATCGGCGTGCCCGGTCCGGCCGGTGTCAAGCGCCTGGTCGGGTTCGCTCGTCGGTTCGGCATCGGCGCGAACGCGATGATCGTGAAGAAATACGGCTTCTCGCTGACGAATCTGATGGGCACAGCCGGACCCGACAAGCTCATCTGCGCGCTGGAATCCGGTTACGACGCCGAGCGGCATGGTGAGGTGCATCTGCACTTCTACACGTTCGGCGGTCTCACCGCGACGTCCGAATGGATTCAGCGCTTCGGTCAGAACTGACGACCCCCGATACTCGACGAGGAGAGCACATGATGCCCGCACCCAGCCTGCAGGACGCGATCGATCGCGCGGGGTCACCGATGGCCCTGCTCTGGAAGCCGGGGGTCGCACCCTGGGCCGTCCCCGTCGTCGAGCCGGAGTTCGGCGGGTGGGCCCAGGAGCAGGCGGCGTGGCGATCGACGGTGGCCCTGTTCGATCTCTCGTTCCACATGTTCGACACCTTCTTCGAAGGATCCGACGTCACGCGTCTGCTCAGTGAGGTGAGCGCCAACAACTACGACTCCTTCGCGATCGGCCAGGCCAAGCAGTTCGTGCCTGTCGCCTTCGACGGCAACATCATCACCGACGGCATCCTGCTGCGAACCGGGCAAGAGGCGTACACACTCACGGGCGTGCCCGCCGCGCAGAACTGGGTCAAGTACCACGCGACGAACGGTGGGTACGACGTGCAGTTCACCACCGACCCCGATTCCTCTGTGCGACGGGATGCCGACCCGCGCCTGTTCCGCTTCCAGGTGCAAGGGCCGCGAGCCATGGACGTCGTCGAGCGGGCGCTCGGGCGGACGCTTCCTGAAACGAAGTTCTTCCACTCGGTCGTGCTCGAACTCGACGGGGTGCCCGTGCGTGCCCTGCGACACGGGATGGCGGGTCAAGCCGGCTACGAGTTCATCGGAGACTTCGCCCACTATGTGCACGTCAGGGAAGCGCTGCTGAACGCGGGTGCGGCATCCGCGATCGCACCCGTCGGAGGGCTCGCATACTTCACGAACGGCGTGGAGAGCGGGTGGATCCCCACGCCGACCCCTGCCGTGTACACGGACCCGCGCCTCGAGGAGTACCGCCGGTCGCTCCCGGCACTCTCCTACGAGGGCATGAAGCCCCTCAGCGGCAGCTTCTACTCCGACGACATCACCGATTACTACATCTCACCGTGGGAGCTCGGCTATGGCCGGTCAGTCTCGTTCGCCCACGACTTCATCGGGCGGGATGCGCTCCTGGCAGCGCGCGATGACGTGCGACGTACGAAGGTCACGCTCGAGTTCGATGCGGACGATGTGCGCAGAACCATCGGCGATGAAATCGGCTACCTCAACAGCTACGGCCGGTTCCGCATCGAGCACGGCGGCGAGCTGGCGGGTATGACCTTCTGGACCTCGCACATCGACCCTGTCGGGACGGTGCTCGCGCTGTCGCTCGTCGACCACGCGGCCGCAGCCCCAGGCACCGCAGTCGAGGTCGTCTGGGGAGAGCACCCGGGCAGCGGAACGGCGACGGATGCGAATCTCGGCTTCCCGCGCATCCGCGCCACCGTGCAGACCTCGCCCTACGACGACTACGCGCGCACCGCATACCGCGCGGACGCGCTGGCCTGATCGGCTCGGGCTGAGACGGCATCCGGCCGCGGCGGGATCGGGGTCGGAGTGCACAGGGAGGTCAGGGTGGTCAGATCCATCGGGCGCGTGCACATCCGCGACTTCCACGACGATGATCTCGACGGCATCGTGCGGCTGTGGGAGGGAGCGAGCCTCAAGGGCAGTCCGGTGTACTCCCTCGCCGAGGTGATCGCCTCGTGCCAGGCCGACCACGCTGTCGTCGCGGTCTCCGACGACCGGCTCGTCGGTGCGGCTGTCGGGCGCGCCGCCCACGCGCAGGGCTGGATCGTGTTCTTCGCGACCGAGGCGGACGGGCAGTCCGAGCGGATCGACACGGCACTCCTCGACGCGCTCGAGCGACGGATGGCTCCTCTCGGGCTGGGGAAGCTGTCGATCCTCCTCGCGGAGCACGGAGACGGATTGGCAGGGCTCCTGGCCAACGGCTACGAGGTGCGCCATCAGCTGCGCTACCTCGAACGGCCGATGCCGGTCCAGCGGCGAGAGCTCGATCTGCTCAAGGAGGTGGGCGGCCGCATCCTGCCGCGTCATCTGTGGCGGAACGTCAGCGGCATGCGGCGCGAGAAGCAGCTGCTGGAGGAGCGACTGGTCACTCCGCTCGCGCAGCCCGAGATCGCGGAGCGGTTCGGCGTGGTGCCGCCCCGCGCGGTGATGCTGTTCGGGCCGCCCGGCACCGGGAAGACGACGTTCGCGAAGGCGGTCGCCTCGAGGCTGAACTGGCCATTCGTCGAGCTGTTCCCGTCGCGCCTCGCACACAGTCCGGGTGGCCTCGCGGGGGCGCTTCGCGCGGGGTTCGAGGTGATCGCAGATCTCGAGCACGTGGTCGTGTTCATCGACGAGGTCGAAGAGGTGGCATCACGACGGCGCGGGGACCCGCCCTCGCCGACGCAGGGCGTCACCAACGAACTGCTCAAGCTCGTTTCGGAGTTCCGTGAGCGCGAGGGACGCCTGCTGATCTGCGCGACCAACTTCATACGCGGATTGGATGCCGCATTCCTCCGGCCCGGGAGGTTCGACTATGTCATCCCGATCGGCTTGCCCGACCGCGACGCACGACGGGCGATCTGGACGCGCTATGTGCCGGAGGGCGTCATCGGCCGCATCGACGTGGACGCACTGGTCAGCGCGAGTGAGGGCCTCACGCCCGCCGACATCGAGTACGCGGCGCGCGGCGCATCGCAGGAGGCCCTCGCTCGGGCCCTCAAGACAGCGCCCAGGATCGACGGCGACGAGACGGATGCGGCCACGACCGCCGGCGCACCCGTGGTCGACCTGCGGACCGACCACTATCTCTCAGCACTCGCGGCGACGCGGGCGACGGTCTCGCCCGACGCCGCACGAGCGTTCCTCGAGGACATCGCGACGATCGGCCGCCTCTGAGCGGGTCAGGCGGAAGAAGCCGACCGGCCCTGAACCGGCCACATCGTGCCGGCCGGGAGGTCGTCGTCCATCACCGCGATCAGGGTGAGTGCCTCCTTGAAGCTCCCGCGGTCGAAGTCGGCGAGAAGGGCGTCCACCTCGGCATTCACCTGAGCGACCCGTGCGCGGCCCTCCTTCGCGGCGTCGAGGCCATTGGTCGTGACCTCGTACCAGATCACACGCTTGTGCACCGGGTGAGGAACGCGTCTGACCCATCCGAGCCCCTCCAGGTGCCCGAGTGCAGTGGTCACGCTCTGCGGGGTGAGCCGGAACAGTCGGGCCAGGTCGGACGCCGACATGTGCCCGAGCTCGTCCAGGTGCACAGTGATGCCGAGCTGGGTGACCGTGACTCCGAGGTCTTCGATTGCTTCGACGACACGGCGGTGGAGCGCCTGGTTCGCCCGCCAAAGGCGGTACGGGGTTCCATCCAGCCACGCGGACGCGGCCTCGGTGGGGTCTGTCGGCATTCGCGGTGCTCCGTTTCAGTCAGTTGCGACATTATCAGAGTGAGAAAACTTTGAAGATGACTGTATACATTGCAGATAACTGGTAACATCGCTGCATCCCGCGAAGCAGCGGGATCGACAGTCTCGAAAGGACGATCTGATGGCAAGCCTCGAAGATGAGATCCAGCGACTCGGGGGTCCGCTCGAACTCCTGCGCAGCGGGCGCTCCGGTGCCTACGTCTTCCCCGTCAAGGCGGAATTCACGAACTGGCGGGATGAGCAGGAGTCGTGGCGCACCACTGCGGCCCTGATGGACCTCTCCCTGCACATGCCCGACCTCACCGTCGAAGGCCCCGATGTCTTCGCCCTGCTGGCGCACATCGGTGCGAACAGCTTCCGCAACTTCGGGCCCATGAAGGCGAAGCAGCTCATCGCTGTGGGACATGACGGCAACATGGTCGGTGACGCGATCCTCTTCTGCCTCGGCGAGAACCTCGTCCGCATCGTGGGGCGCCCGCCGGCGTTGAACTGGGTTCAGTTCCACGCCGAGACCGGCGACTGGGATGTCACCGTGCGCAAGGACGAGCGGGCGATCCTCAACCCCAAGGGCCGCGAGCTCTACCGCCTGCAGCTGCAGGGACCGACAGCGGGCGAGATCTTCGAAAAGGTCAACGGCGGCCCGCTCCCCGAGATCAAGTTCTTCCACATGGCCACGATCAAGATCGGGCAGTACGAGGCCACTGCGCTCAATCACCGGATGTCGGGCTTCCCCGGGCTCGAGTTCTTCGGCCCCTATGCCGAGCTGGAGGGCGTTCGCGACACGCTGCTCGAGGCCGGCGCGGAATTCGGCATCACCCAGATCGGCGGCCGAGCCTACGCGTCCGTGGCGACCGAATCCGGGTGGATCGCGAACACGCTGCCGGCGATCTACAGCCAGGCCGAGATGAAACCCTTCCGGGAGTGGCAGAACGTCCGCTCGTTCGAGGGCATGCTCGCGCTCGGCGGCAGTTTCGTCTCCGATCGGATCGAGGACTACTACGTCACGCCGTGGGATCTCGGATACACCCACATCACGAAGTTCGACCACGACTTCATCGGTCGTGAAGCGCTCGAGGAGCGCCAGGACGAACCGCACCGCTCCAAGGCATGGGTCGAGTGGAACCGAGATGATGTCGCCAAGATCTTCGCGAGCATGTACAACGAGGGCGCCGAGCGGTTCAAGTACCTGGACAGTCCGATGTCGACGTATACCGCGTGCCAATTCGATCGTGTCGAGAAGGACGGCCGGCACGTCGGCAACATGAACCTGTCGATCTACTCGTCCAATACCCGGAGCTGGCTCTCACTCGGGTCTCTGGACAAGGACGCCCAGCCCGGCGACGATGTGGTGCTGACCTGGGGCGAGCCGGGCGGCGGCTCGAACAACGCCGCGATCGAGCGGCACGCCCAGACGACGGTGCGTGCGAAGGTCATCGCGCGACCCTTCTCCGGCATCACCGAAGGGTCCGGATCCAGGATCCCGGCTACCGTCTGACCCGCCTCCGCCCACCCGCCGTGCGCGTTCACGGCGGGTGGGCGCGTGGGGTCGCGAACGCAGCTGCTGCAGCAACTGACACGTCTGGTTCACCCCCCGCGATCTGCACGGTTATCTTGCGCCCCGGGCCATCGTGGACCTCGATCCCTTCGGGTTAGCGTCGAACATCCCGACGCACCGGATGCAAGGAGGCACCATGCGAACAAAGACTGCCGTACTCAGGATCGTCGCTCCGCTCGGAGTGGCCGCACTGCTGTTGAGCGGATGCTCGGGCGGAGGCGCTCCGGCCGAGACCGAAAGCTCGGCCCCGGCAGGACCGTTCACTCTCCGGGTGAACTGGGGCGGCTTTCCGGTGACCTGGGCACCCGGCTCGGCTGCGATGCAGGCGGGCCACCTGCGCATCCCGTACGAGACTCTCCTCACCCGCACCAGCGACGGCCAGATCCACCCGAACCTGGCGACCGAGTGGGAGTACGGAGAGGGCTCGATGTCACTGACCCTGACGCTCCGGGACGACGTCGTATTCCAGGACGGGACGCCCTTCAACGCCGAGGCGGTCAAGACGAACATCGAGTACGTGAAGGATGTCGTCGGCGGACAGTACGGCGGCCCGATCGCGGCAGGCGTCAAGTCGATCGACGTGGTCGACGACTCGACCGTCACGATCAACTTCACCCGCCCGTACGGCACGTTCACCACGCTGCTGACGCAGCAGAATCTGCCGATGGGAAGCCCCGCGGCCATCGCGGACGGCTCGATCGAGACGCACCCCGTCGGGACGAGCCCGTGGGCGTACGACGAGTCGAAGTCGACGGCCGGCTCGATGATGTACTTCGGCAGGTTCGACGACTACTGGGGCGAGATGCCCGCAGCCGAGAACATCGAGCTGTACGCGATCCCGGATGACACTGCAGCGGTCGCCGCCGTCATCAGCGGGGAGATCGATGTGACGGATGCCGAGGCCGAGCAGGTCCCGCGCATCGAGGAGTCGTCGGACGTGGACTGGTACCAGTACCCCGCCCTGCGCAACAACATCACGTTCTTCGACCGTGGCCCGGACGGCGTGCTCGGCGACGAGAACGTGCGCCAGGCGCTGTGCTACGCGCTGGATGTTCCGGTGTACGCGAGCCTCGACACGACGACCCACGCCGCGGACCAGCACTTCATCGAGGGCGAGCCGGGTTACAGCGCCGACATCGACGGCTACCCCCACGACCTCGACAAGGCCGAAGAGCTGCTCGCCGAGGCCGGCAACCCGACCCTGGACCTCACGATCCCCGCCGCGCCGTTCAACAAGCAGCAGGTCGAGATCTACGCCGAGCAGATGAACGAGCTGCCCGGCGTGACGGTCACCGTCCAGGACCTTGCAGTTCCCGAGTACGTCGCCACGTGGTCCAGCGGTCAGTTCCCGCTGGGCATCGGCTCCCACCCGCAGATCACGCCGCAGGACTGGTACGGGGCATGGTGGGCCGACACAGCCCGCACGAACCCGTCGGGCTGGGCGAGTGACGAGCTCAAGGCGCTCGCGGGCCAGGCGTACGGCGCCGGCGACACGCCCGACTCCGATGAGGCCTGGGCTGCGGTCATGAAGGAGGTCGCCGACGAGGCGCTCGTCTGCGGCCACATGCAGGTCGACCAGGTCATCGCGTACAACAACACGACAGTTGCCGACGTCCAGCCCTCCGAGGCGGTCTGGGAGGTCAACCTGATCGACTACTGGGCGGTCAAGCCGGCCAGCTGATCGGCGGGCGTCCCTCGCGGGCGCGCTTACAATCCACACTGACGACCACTACGAGGACGAGGCGGCCAGACCCACATGATCAAACTCATTGGGAGCCGCCTCGTCCTCGTCATTCCTCAGCTGCTGATCGTCGCTCTGCTGGTCTTCCTCCTGGTCTACCTGGTTCCGGGCAGCGTGGCGGGCATCGTGCTGGGCGACAGTGCCAATCCCGAGGACATCGCGAGGGTCGAGGCGCAGCTCGGTCTCGATCGGCCGCTCTACGAACAGCTCGGCGTCTACTTCGGCGGTCTCCTCCGCGGAGACCTGGGCGACTCGTTGATCTACGGCAGGTCGGTCGGCGACATGGTGCTCGAGCGGCTTCCCGCGACGCTCTCCCTGGTGGCCGGCGGACTCCTCGTCGCGATCGTCATCGGCGTGGGGCTGGGGATGCTCGCCGGTGTGTATGCGCGCCGCCCGGTCGACCGTGGGGTCACCGTGTTCAGTTCGCTTCTGCAGTCGGTGCCCGAGTTCTGGATCGGACTGATCCTCGTGCTCGTCTTCGTGATCCAGCTGCGATGGGCGCCCGTCGTCGCCTGGACGCCGCCCGACGAGGATGCGGCGGCGTGGCTGCGGGGACTGCTCCTTCCGTGCCTTGCGCTCGGCGCGGGCGCCTCGGCCCTCATCGCCCGGCAGACCAGGACCGCAGTGGCCGAGTCTCTTGCATCGCCCTACGCCGACATGCTCACCGCGGCCGGGGTGCCGCGCTCTCGGATCATCTGGAAGTACGCGCTGAAGAACGCGATGGTTCCGGTGCTGGCGGCGTCGGCGCTGGCGGTCGGCATCCTGTTCGGCACGAGCCTCGTGATGGAGCGGGTCTTCGCCTTCCCCGGCCTCGGCGGCCTGCTGCTGACGAGCGTCATCAGCAAGGACTTCCCTGTCGTCCAGGGCGCGGCGCTCGTCGTCTGCGTCATCGTCATCTTCGTCAATCTGGTGGTCGACATCGGGTACGGCGTACTGAACCCGAGGACCCGTCCGCAATGAGTGCCCTCGAGAATCCGCACACGACGACCGTCGCCGCCGGCGCGCAGGCGGCGCCTTCAGCGCCGACCGGTATCCTCCGCGTGGTGCGCATCGTGCTGGGCAAGCCGCTTGCAGTGGTGGCGATCTGCTGGCTCCTCCTCGTCGTGATCGCGGCGGTCGGAGCGGACTGGCTCGCCCCCTATGACCCCCTCGAGAACAACTTCACCCTCGAGGGAATCCTGCAGGGGCCGAGCGCCGAGCACTGGCTCGGCACCGATGAGAACGGCCGCGATGTCCTCAGTCGCCTGCTGTACGGGGCGAGGATCGCGCTCGCGGTGGGCTTCGGCTCGGTGCTGGTCGCCATGCTGATCGGAGTTCCGATCGGCCTGTTCCTCGGCTATCGCGGGGGATGGTCCGATCGCGTCGGAACGCGTTTCGTCGACATCTTCGATGCACTGCCAGGGATGCTCGTGGCATTCGCGATCGTCGCGATCCTGGGTCGCGGACTTCCCTCAATCATGCTTGCTATCGGTCTCATCTTCGCGATGAACTTCGCACGGATGGCTCGCGCGATCACTCTCGCGGAGCGTTCGAAGCTGTACGTGGATGCCGCGAAGGTCGGCGGCATCCGGGAGTCCTCCATCCTCTTCCGGCAGGTGCTGCCGAACCTCGCCGGACCGCTCGTCATCCAGGGCGCGATCCTCGTCGGCGCCGCGATCATCATCGAGTCGGCGCTGAGCTTCCTCGGAATCGGTCTCGAATCCAGCGTTCCGTCGTGGGGCGGCCTGCTCGGAGTGGCCGCGGCCAAGCAGGCCGTGCAGCCATTCCTCGCGTTCCCACCCGGCCTGACGATCATCCTCACCGTGCTCGCGTTCAATGTCCTCGGCGACGCGGTGAGCGAGGCCCTGCATGGCGAGAAGCGCAAGCGGTTCAAGATCCTGACGCCCAAGACGCAGGCCGCCGCGGCACCCGCCGCCGCCGCTGCGGACCCCGACGCGATCCTCGAGATCCGTCATCTGAACGTCGAGCTGCGCGGAGCGGGGGAGCCGGTCCCGCTCGTGCGGGATGTGTCCCTGACCCTTCAACGCGGTGAGATCGTCGGTCTTCTGGGTGAATCCGGCTCGGGCAAGTCGACCACGGCGCGCGCCGTGCTGGGACTGCTCCCTCCCGGGATCGGGATCTCGTCGGGATCGATCCTGCTCGACGGGCATGAGCTCGTGGGCAGGACCGAGAAGCAGCTGCGCCGCTTCCGGGGGACGACCGTCGCGGCGGTCTTCCAGGATCCGATGGCTTCCCTCTCGCCCGTGCACACAGTGGGCGAGCAGTTGCGAGAACCGCTCCGCGCTCATTTCAAGCTGTCCAAGAAGGCTGCCCGGGCGCGTGCGATCGAACTGCTGGACCGGGTCGGCGTGCAGAACGCCGCGGCGCGCATCGATGACTATCCCCATCAGTTCTCGGGTGGCATGGCGCAGCGCGTGGCCATCGCGATGGCACTCTCGGCGGGCCCCATGCTGCTGATCGCGGATGAGGCCACGAGCGCACTCGACGTGACGACCCAGGCGCAGGTTCTCGATCTCCTTCTCGACCTGCGCGACGAGTTCGGGATGGCGATCCTGCTCATCACCCACGACCTCGGAGTGGTCGCCGAGGCCTGCGACCGCGCCGCCGTGATGTATCGAGGTGAGGTCGTGGAGATCACCGAGGATGCGGCAACCCTGTTCGATGCCCCTGCTCACGAATACACGGCCAAGCTGCTGTCCGCGCGGACGCCGCGTCCGCGCAGGAAGACGGTCGCACCGCCGGTCGAGACGGTGGTCCCATGAGCCTCGACCAGGCGGCCGTGATCGACAGCGAGGAGCTCATGATGCATCCCCTGCTCTGCGTCCGAGACCTCACGATCTCCTATGACCTGCCGCAGGCGCTCTCGCTCCGGCCGAAGAGGGTGCCCGTCGTCAAGAACGTCAGCTTCGACATCCGCCCTGGCGAGACCCTGGGTCTGGTGGGGGAGTCGGGATCCGGGAAGTCGACGACCGGGCGCGCGATCCTGCGACTGCTGGACCCGGCATCCGGATCCATAGAATTCGATGGCGTCGAGGTGACGGCGTTCGGTCGGCGCACACCGCTGTCGTACCGGCGCGACGTGCAGGCGGTGTTCCAGGACCCGTCCACATCCCTGAACCCGCGCCAGCCGGTGTCGATGGCGGTGACGACGATCCTGCGACGACACGGCGTCGGCAATCGCGCGCAGCGCGATCGACGGGCAGCTGAGGCCTTCGAGCACGTCGGCCTGCAGCGCATGCACCTCGACCGGTACCCCGGTGAACTGTCCGGTGGTCAGCAGCAGCGCGTCGCGATCGCCCGTGCGATCGCTTTGCGTCCACGCCTCATCGTGTGCGACGAGGCGACCAGTGCGCTCGACCTGTCCACGCGCGGGCAGATCATCGAGCTGCTCGGCGACCTGCAGGTCGAGACGGGGGTGAGCTATCTCTTCATCGCCCACGACCTCGGCCTGGTCCGCCATTTCTCCGACCACATCGCGGTCATGCGGTCGGGCGAGATCGTCGAACTCGCCTCGGCGAACGATCTGTTCGAGCGCCCTGAGCACCCGTACACGCGCAAGCTGCTCGGAGCGACGCCGGAGGATCATCCTCGAGGCCGCGAGGAGCGGCGCAGAGTGCGCAGGGCCTTCGCGAGCGCCCACGGCGAGGGACTCATCCCCGACGTGTGACGGCCGGCGCGACCAGCACGGCTGATCGACTGCGTCCGGTCACTCGTCCAACAGGACGTACGAGCTCTCGAAGCGCCAGTGCATGTCGTGGGTCGTCGCCGGAAGGACCTCGGCGTACAGCGCATCCCGAGGTGCTGTCACGGTCGAAAGCGGCCCGCCGTGCGCCAGCGACGCGAGCAGCAGACCCGCGTGCTGCTCCGCGAGGATCGCGCGGAAGACCGCCTCGCGGACCGTGCGACCGACGATGACGGCGCCGTGCCAGCGCATCAGGCCAAGCCCGCTGTCGCCCATCGTGCGGACGAACTGCTCGGCCGCCTCGTGGTCGCGGATCAGCTCCGGTCGATCCCAGAGAGGTATGCGCTCGGGCCAGAAACTCGCATGCATCATGAGCAGTTCACCTGGCGGCTCGGCCATCGCGGCCAGCGCAACGAGGTTCGGGGAATGCACATGAATGAGAGATGCGATCTCCGGCTTCGCCCTGTGCATCGCCGCGTGGATGTACAGCTCGAGCGGCAGACCCGGACGGAACTCGTCGTCGAGGCCCAGTTCGAACAGCTCGTCGGGGCGACACAGATCCTTGCGCCGCCCCGCGCCCGGGCAGATCAGGTAGCGCTCGGGGTCCTCCGTGAGAAGGCTGACGTGCCCGAACATCCCGATCAGCTCGTGGCGACCGAGAATCCGCGTCGCCGTCGCGAGCTCGGCCCGGAGCGCTGACCGATCTGCCACCTGCGTTCTCAGTCCTTGCGATAGCCGGTGCGCGCGAACTCGTTGTAGGGCGCCGGCTGCACGGTCGCCCGCAGTCGCGGGAACCCGAGTTCGGCATCCGGAGCCGTTCCGAAGCCGGGGTGATCGCCCCACACGACCTCGACCTGCGTGCCGGGCGCAGCGTGCTCACGAGCGATGAGCGAGAGTGCGAGCACAGTGCCGACCGGCGCGATGCGCGCGGCTTGGAAGGTCGTGCCGACGAGGTCGCCGCCGACTTCGATCCGATTGCGGGCGTACGAGTTGAGGTAGGCATCCGTGCTCTCGAAGACACGGCTGACATCCGCCTCGTCCAGTTCGAGTGTCACCTTCGTCCGGCGGACGTTCTCCTTCGCTTCCTGGAGCGCGTCCCGACCGATGAAGTCGTGGTTGAACGAGACGGATCGGCCGTAGCCGAGCTCCCACGGCGTCGTGTAGTAGTCCTCGATGCTTTCGGAATAGAAGCTCCCGTAGAGAGGATTCTGACCCTCGTAGGTGAACAGTCCGAGTTGCGCGCGGTACTCAGCCAGACGCGGATCCGTGTAGATGGCGGGCGTGGGCGTGGGGATCCAGCCGCTCTCTATGCCGTTGGTCGCATATGACAGCGCGCCGACATGCACGAGGCCCAGCGGCTCGCCGGCGGCGGTGAGCGCCGCCTTGACGGCGTCGTGATCCGAGTACGCACCGATGAACTCGTAGCCGGGCTGGCCCGCCATTCCGTGCCTCAGCGCGCGGAACTTCGCGCCGGCGAGCTCGACCGGGGTCGAGTGGAAGAACTTCGTCTCGGGGAGCGGTCCGCCGAACGCGTTCTCGACCAGTTCGAGCGCGCGAGGACCCTGAATCTGAAGGCGGAACAGGCGGGGGTCGTCCTGGCGGTAGCTGAGGTCCGGGTCGGTCTCGAACTCGACGTCGTACCCGCCGGCGGTCGCGTGGTACGCGACCCAGTTCTGCGCGCCCGGCACGCCGCTGAGCACGTAGGACTCGTCGCTCTCCTTGAGCAGGATGCCGTCGGTGATGATGTTGCCGTCGTACGCGACCGGCACGAACTGCTTCGCCTGACCGACGACGAAGCTGTCGATGTTGTTCGCGCTGACGTCACTCAGGAGTCGCGCGACACCGGAGCCGCGCAGGAACGTGTCGGACATGTGGAAGGACAGGTCCGAGATCGCCACGGTCGAGCGCCACGCGTCCTGCTCCGGCGCCCAGCCGGCGTACTCGTCGTCGACGACGGGCGGCTTCCACGGGTCGGCTCCTGGTTTCCACAGCAGTCGCTGCGGCGATCCCGCCTGGTCGATGCCCTGCTGGAGGCTGACGAAATCCCACGCCATCTCAGGCTCCTTTGCCCTCGTGCTGTCACTCGACCGCGATGCCGTGGTCGAGTCAGTTATATGAAGCAGTGTAAGTCAACTGAAAACTCTTGCCAAGAGCGATCCGTGGCATGACATCCGCGCGGTTAGTCTGGGCACGCAGCGTCAAGGGAGGCGGACGATGGATCGACTGGTCGTCATGAGAACATTCGTCACGGTCGCGAAGTCGTCGAGCTTCAGCGGCGCGGCACGCGAGTTGGGCATCTCCGGCTCGCTCGTCTCCCGCCATGTCGCCGATCTGGAGCGGCAGGTCGGCGTGCGCCTGGTCAATCGCACGGCGCGGTCCGTCTCCCTCACTGAGGCGGGACACCGGTACGCCGAGTTCGCCGACCGCATCCTTTCGGAGATCGACGAGGAGGACGGGGCGCTGTCCCAGTCGCGCGATGCGCCGGAAGGCACCCTCTCCGTGATCTGCCCCAAGTGGATCGGGACGCTCGAGGTCGGGGACGCGATCGCCGCCTTCGTCCGGGACCATCCGAAGATCCATCTGCGGTTCGAGCTCGGCGGCATGTCGGACCGCAATTACGACTTCCTGGACAGGGGATACGACGTCGCGTTCCACACGCGCGATCTGCGCGACTCGAATGTGCTGGTGCGTCGTGTGTCGGAACTGCCGTTCGTGCTCGCGGCATCGGCCGACTACGTGCGCCGGCGCGGAACCCCCGAGTCAGTCGCCGATCTGGGCGAGCACGATTTCGTCCTCCATCCCAACGACCCGGTCTGGCGCCTCGGAGAGGGGGCGGACACGATCCACTACAAGGTGCAGAACGCGACTGTGGTCGCCAATTCGTACCTGGTGATCGAGAAGCTCGTCGAGAGCGGCTGCGGCATCGCCCTCATCCCGAGGCGTCCCGCCGTGAATCGGCTGGACAGCGGTGAGCTCGTCGAGCTCCTCCCCGACCACCGCCCTCCAGCGCGCGCGCTGTATGCGGTGCACGGCCCAGGCGGCCGGACGCCTGAGCGAGTGCGGATCTTCCTCGACTTCATGACCGGGTGGTTCCGGGCGAACGCGGCACGCGGCGCCACCGGCTGACCGCGGCCGCAGTGGTACCGGATGCCTTGTCGTCAATTGATGATTATGTTTGAATAACTAAAATCATCGACTGATGCGACGAGGCGGACCAATGGGGGATGCAGCGGATGCCGAGTTCCTGGAGCTCGCGGTGCTCGTCGTCGACATCGCCCGCGAGATCCAGCTCCGGGCGGCGATGAGCACCCCGGTGGTACCCCTCACACAGACCCAGGGTCAGGTCATGCGGTACGTGCACGACCACCCCGGCTGTTCCGCCACAGACATCGCCGACGGCAGCGGTCTTCAGCGCGCGAACGTGAGCGCGGCCCTTCGGGATCTCCGCGGTCGTGGGTACATCACGTCGCGGCGGGACGAGGATGACGGTCGCGCGATTCGCATCGACGCGACTCCGCTGGCGGATGAGACGATCGCGAAACTGCGCAGGTCGTGGGCGGAGCTCGTCTCCGACGCCTGGAACGCGGATGCCGCCGACGATCACACGCCGAACCTGGACCATCTCACCGCGGACCTGGCCCGCATCCGCGAGGGACTGCGTGCACACCGCGCAACTAAAGCGTTCCGCATCCCGTCTCCCGCCCCGCTGGGCGGCGGCACAGACTCGACACATCACCTCGTTATCGCTGAAGGGCCGAGCACTGATGGCGATTGAGCGCATCGAATCCGTCACGTACGGCGTGGACGACCTGGCGGAGTGCACGCGATTCTTCAGCGACTTCGGGCTCACCCTCGCCGAGGAGGCCGACGATCGTGTCGTGTTCACGACACAGGTCGGGCAGACCGTGGTCCTGCGCCCGGTCGACGCGCCCGACCTCCCGCCGTCGGTCGAGACCGGTCCCGGCATCCGGGAGGTGATCTGGGGGGTCGATTCGCATGGGGCGTTCGACGCGCTGGTCGCCGAGCTGCGCACGGATCGCGCGGTGACCGTGGTCGACGGGGTGGCGCACACGCACGACGAGACCGGTTTCGGCCTCGGCTTCGCGATCACCGACCCGGTGCACCTGAACTACGACCCTCGCCGCTACAACAGCTCGGGGCGGGTCGAGCGCTGGAACCAGCCGCACACCGCGATCCGCGACATCCGCCCGATCCGCATCTGCCACGTCGCGCTGAACATCCCGAAGGAAGGGCGGTGGGATGCCGTGCACTTCTATACGGACCGCCTGAACTTCCGGGCCACCGACATCGTCAAGCCGATGGGTGTGTTCATGCAGGTCGAGGGCGATGACGACCAGCACAACTTCCTGCTGTGCCACCGCCCGGATCGGGCCGGGACGAATCACACCTCCTACGAGGTATCGGGTTTCGACGATGTGATCGAGGGCGGCAATCACATGATCGAGAAGGGCTGGCGCGAAGCGCGGCGGCTCGGTCGGCACACGGTCGGATCGAACGTGTTCCGGTTCATCCACAATCCCGCGGGCGGCCGCGTCGAGTACGCCGCCGACATGGACCGCGTCGACGAGACGTACGGCCCGAACGTGCACGAGGAGACACCCCCGCACCACATCTGGGTGCTCGAGACGAATCGCGATGCCGAACAGGGGACGCTCCCCGGCGGAGACGGCGTCGCCGAGCCCGGGTCGGCTTCGCAGCCCGGTTCCACCGAATTCAGTGAACCCGCTGAGCCCCGAGGAGACTTCCAATGACCGCTCCCACGGACACCGTCACCGAAGCGCCGAGCCGGGCCGCCGAGATCTACTCGCGCGCCCGCCTCGGCCTGTACATCGACGGCGAGTGGCGCGAAGGCGCCGCCGGGCGCTCGTTCGAGATCCTCAACCCCGCCACCGATGAGGTCATCGGACACGTCGCGCGCGCCGAGCTCAGCGACATCGACGACGCGCTCGAGGCAGCGGAACGGGCCTTCCCGCTGTGGCGCGACACCTCGGCGTTCGAGAAGAGCCGCATCCTGATGAAGGCCGTCGCGCTGCTGCGCGAGCGCGCCCCCGAGATCGGCACGCTCATGGCGATCGAGCAGGGCAAGCCCCTCGCCGACGCGACGACCGAGGTCATGCGGGTCTCGGGAACGCTGGAATGGTGCGCCCAGGAGACGCGCCGCCTGTACGGCCGCATCATCCCGACCGACATCGACACGCAGCTCACCGTCCGATACGAGCCGGTCGGAGTCGTAGGGGCCATCGTGCCGTGGAACTTCCCCGCGGGCTCCCCGATGCGCAAGATGTCGGCGGCGATCGCGGCCGGATGCGCGCTCGTCATCAAGGCGTCGCAGGAGGTGCCGGCGACCGTATGCGCACTGACGCAGGTGTTCCACGACGCAGGGCTCCCCAAGGGTGTGCTGAACCTCGTGTTCGGTCGCGGTGCCGAGACGGCCGAGCGGCTGATCGACGCGCCTCAGACGCGCCTGATCGCCTTCACCGGCTCGGTGCCGGTCGGCAAGGAGCTCAACGCACGCGCCGGCGCGCTGATGAAGCCGACCATCATGGAGCTCGGTGGGCACGCCCCCGTCATCATCGCCGCGGATGCCGACCCGATCGTCGCCGCACGCCGCACCTCTGCGGCGAAGTGGGCGAATGCCGGGCAGGTCTGCACCTCGCCCAGCCGCATCTTCGTGCACGAGAGCATCGCCGAGGAGTTCACTTCCGAAATGGTCCGGTGCGTCGCGGCGCTCAAGGTCGGCGACCCGCTCGAGGGCGGTGTCACGATGGGGCCGCTCATCAACGCGAAACGGGTCGAGGCGACCGAGCACCTCGTTCAGGATGCCGTCGCGCACGGTGCCACGATCGCGTTCGGCGGCGAGCGCCTCGGCACCCGAGGCAGCTACTACGCCCCGACGATCCTCACCGGCGTGCCGCTGGATGCCGAGGTGATGTCGGAGGAGCCGTTCGGCCCGATCGCGCCGATCACGACCTTCACCGACCTCGATGACGCCCTCCGGATCGCGAACTCCCTGCCGTTCGGACTCGCCGCGTACGGCTTCACCGAGTCGGCCTCCACCGCCGACCTCCTGGCGCGGGGCTTCGAGGCGGGAATCCTCTCGATCAACCACTGCGGCGGCTCCGTCACCGAGGCGCCGTCCGGCGGCGTGAAGGAGAGCGGCCTCGGCCGCGAAAGCGGTCCCGAAGGCGTGCAGGCGTACCTCATCACCAAGCGCGTCAACCACAGGCTGCGCTGAGGGAAGAGCTGATGCGATACGCCAGGGTCGCTGTCGACGGGAGGGAGCTCTTCGCAGCCGTGCATGACGACCACGTCATCGAACTCACCGACGTTCGACGCTTCGGCGAGGTCCGGGACGGCTCCTTGACCTCGACGGGTCGCGGGGAGCCGCATCCGCTCTCCGCCGTGACCTTCCTCCCTCCGGTGATCCCGCCGACCTTCTACGCGGCGGGGTTCAACTACCGGGCCCACAACCGTCACCACGAAGACCTCGGCTACGACCCGGTCAAGGTCGGCCCGCACCCCGAAGTCGGGTACCGGGCGCAGAGCGCGCTGATCGGGCACGGCGCCGCGATCGTCAAGCCCGACGACATCGAGGGCAGATTCGAGACGGAGGCGGAGGTCGTCGCGGTGATCGGCCGCACGCTCCGGCATGCGAGTCGCGATGAGGCGCACGACGGCATCTTCGGCTGGACGATCGGCAACGACGTGAGCGCGCGCGCCTGGCAGCACTCCGACCGCACGCTCTGGAGGGCGAAGAACGCCGACACGTTCAAGCCCATGGGGCCGTGGATCGAGACGGAGGTCGACCCGCTGAAGTCGAGCACCACCGTGCGGCGGAACGGCGCGGTCGACGCGCAGTTCGCCACCGGCGACATGATATTCGACCCGTACGACTTCATCGTCGAGATCACGAAGTACATCACCCTGAGCCCCGGCGACGTCCTCTGGATGGGCGCCGACGGCAACACCCCGATGGATGCCGGGGATGTCATCGACATCGAGATCTCCGGCATCGGAACCCTCACCAATCACGTGGTCGGCGCAGCCGCCGGCACCGACGCAGAAAGGATGCTGACATGAGCACCACCGAGACGAACGCCGGCCCGCAGCAGGTGGCGACCGACTTCAGCCTGCCCGAACCGAAGTTCGACGACCAGGGCCGCAGCATCGAGCCCAAATACATCCATCACGTCAATTTCCCGACGACCAATGTCGACCGCACCGTCGAGTGGTACACGAAGGTCTTCGGTCTGAAGCGCGTGATGCCGAAGAGCAACACCCGCGTCGTGCTCATGACCAAGGGTCGCTTCGACATGCACTTCACCCCCGTCGAGGAGATGGACCGCATGGCGCCGTACCACTTCGCAGTCGAGGTGGAGGACTGGGATGCGTTCCTCGGCCATCTCGACAGCCTCGGCATCCGTCACACCCGCACGGTCGAGCGGCCCGAGAACCAGTCGAAGTTCTGCTATATCCACGACCCCGATCACACGATGATCGAGCTCGTCTTCCACGGCAAGCGCCCGGCCTGATGGCCGTCGTCGACAACAGCGGCACGCGGATCTACTACGAGGTGCACGGCGAGGGATCGCCGATCGTCTTCGTGCACGGCTCCGGAGGACACCACGCTGCGTGGTGGCAGCAGGTGGTCGCGCTGCGCGGAACACACACCGTGGTCACCCTGGACCTGCGCGGATTCGGCAAGTCCGACTCCGACGAGACGTACGACAGCCTCAGCTTCCCGGGCGACATCGTCGCGGTGCTCGAAGACGCCGACCTGACCGATGCGGTCCTCGTCGGACAGTCCATCGGCGCGGCCGCGGCCCTCAAGGCCGCACTGCGCGTGCCGCACCGAGTGCGCGGCGTGATCCTCGCCCACAGCCTCGGCGGCATCGACGACCCCGAGGTGGTCCCGCTCGTGAAGGCCGACCGCGCGGAGGCCGAGAAGCTTCCCGTCATCGATCGACTCCTCACGAAGCGCTTCCGCGAGGAGGAGGAGGCCAAGACGTTCCTGTTCACCCAGATGGGCACGTTCAACGCGGCGCGGATGCAGGACCTCCGCAACCTCGCCGTCGACGGCCCCACGGTGGCGGACATCGCCGAGTCGGGCATCCGCATCGCCTTCCTCGCGGGCGAGAAGGACGCCGTGATCAGCCCGACGACAGTCACCGCAGCACATGAGCTGATCGATGGCTCACTGCTGCGGATCGTGCCCGATGCGCCCCATTCGATGTATTGGGAGCGCGCTGACCTGTTCAACGCGGCGGTCGCCGAACTGACCGACGCGCTCGCCGACCAGAAAGTCGAGGTGGCCTGATGGCCGACGTCCTGCAGAACGATGCCGAGAAGATCATGGCGATCGCCGAGCGCGAAGCACGGAGGATCGGCAAGGGCCTGGCCATCGCCGTCGTGGACTCCGGCGGCTTCATCGTCAGCATCCGCCGATTCGACGGCGCGCGCCCGATGACCCCGCTCATCGCGCTCTCCAAGGCCTACACCTCGGCAGTCATGCAGCGTCCGAGCGGCATGCTCAAGCCGTGGTCGAACAACGACCCCGTGTTCTTCAGCCAGGTCGCGACGATGGGCAACTTCCCGATCGTCGCAACCGGCGGCGGAATGACCCTCAAGCGCGACGGCGAATTCGTGGGCGGTGTCGGCGTCTCAGGCGGAACGCCCGGCGAGGACCAGCTGGTGGCCGAGGTGGTCGTGGGCGAGCTCGGCTACGAGACCGACTTCTCCGAGTGGGCCGGCGCCAAGGCGCCTGCCACCGAGAGCGACTGAGGGCGTCGAGGATGGCGAATCTCTTCGCGTACCGCATCGACAATCACGGCGACAACGTGCGCCCCGAAACGATCCAGGCCGCTCGGGCGAAGTTCCGCGCGAAGGAGATCGATGCGGATGAGCTTCGCGAGATCGAGGACGAGGCGATCCTCGACCTGATCTCGCAGCAGCGCCACCTGACGCTCTCCTGCTTCACCGACGGGGCTTTCCGCAGTGGGGACTACCGCAGCGCTGTGCTCCATTCGGTGTCGGGGTTCGTCCGCGTGCCAGATCGGAAGACCCCCGACGGCGTCGGGGTGTGGACGGTCGACGGTCCACTCAAGCTCAAGAAGCCGATCGCGTCGGATGCCGCCCGGTTCCTCCTGGAGAACACCGGCTTCCCGGTCAAGGTGAAGCTGCCTTCGGCCGCCCACCTGGCAGCGCACACGTACTCTGACTCGGCAGTCCGCGCCTACCCCGGTGCGGCGGCGCTGGGCGACGCGATCGCCGAGCTGCTGCACGACGAGATCGAGCACCTGTTCGAGATCGGTGTGAAGTTCGTCCAGCTCGACAACCCCGACTTCTCTGCTCACCTCGTGGGGCGCGAGGCGGGTGAGCTCAGTTTCGATGAGGCCATCGAGATCGACGCGGCGGTCGTGGCGGGAATCGAACGCGAGGAGGACCAGAAGGTCGCCCTGACGATCGGCTGGGGGGACCACACCGATGCCTCGGTCGATCTTCAGCGCGCCGAGAAGCTGTTCGCGCTCGAGTACGACAAGTACACCGTCCCCTACCACTCCGATGCGGCCGTCGCGCAGGACCTGCCGAGGCTCGTGCCCGATGACAAGCAGATCGGGCTGGGCATCGTGGACGCCACGGTCGCAGCGCTCGAGGACGTCGACATCGTGATGAGCCGCATCGATCGTGTGCTCGAGGTCCACGACTGGGACCGCGTCGGTCTGCTGCCGCAGCGCGGCTTCCAGCAGGTGCACTACATTCCAGCGGCCCTCACGATCGAGGAGCAGCGCAAGAAGCTCGAGCATGTCGAGACGATCGCAACCATGGTCTGGGGAAACGAAGCATGAGTGAGCCGGTCGCCGTGTCCGCGCGGCTGTTCCCCGACCCGGCGCACCTCGATGCCGCGGTCGCCTCCGTCCTCGCCGCCGTGGGCGGAGTCCGCGCCGAGGAGGGGTGCGAGCAGTACGACCCGCATCTCGCTGACGACGGCAGCCTCCTCATCGTGGAGCGCTGGTCATCTCGAGAGGCCCTCGCCGCCCACGACACCGGTTCCGCCGTCCAGGTGCTCCGCGACGGTCTGGAGGGTCTCATGATCGCGCCCGCCCAGGTGACGGTGGCCGTGGCGCTCGACTGACAGGCAGCTGGACCGGACCGGCATGCCGAGTTGCAGCGGCGGGCATGCTGACCGACGGCGTCCGGCGCGATGCCGGACCGCGAAGCCCGTGGAGCGTATTGAGCTTCCGGTTCACACTCACCGACCGCCGAGCAGTGTGTGAACGGGAAGTTCAATGCGCTCCCGGAGCGACATCGAACGACATCCGCGGATCCTGCACTCGCTCAGCCACCGGAGGGGCGCGGATGCGGGACGTATCGCGGGATCGTCACCGCGAATCCCACGGCGCCGAGAAGTCCGATGACCCCGATCACGGCTGTGGCGGCCGAAAGTGTCGAGGCGGCGGTGATCGCGGCGATCAGGAGCGGCGCCGCCGCACCTCCCGCATCCGTCAGCGTGCGCCACGAGCCGAGGAACGCGGCCGGGTCTGCCGGCGGCGCGACGTCCGCGCCGAGCGTCATCAGTATGCCGCTGGAGAGGCCGTTGCCGATGCCGACGACGACCGCGACTGCGATGAACCAGCCGAACGCGGCCGGGAGGTCGTGCGTGAAGGCGAGGCCGAGGAACGCAGCGCCCATGAGCACCATCGACGGCAGCGCCGCCCACAGGCGTCCCCACCGGTCCATGATCTGGCCGCTCGAGTAGAAGAGGCCGAATTCCAGCGCACCCGTAATCCCGACCACGAGGGCGATCGTCTGTGCGTCGAGGCCCAGCGAGAGGCCCCACAGGGGCAGCAGGTAGACGCGCGCCTGTCGAAGGGCGGACAGCGTCGCGGCCGGCAGCCCCAGTCGCGCGAGCACGCCGCGGTAGCGCCACATCGTGCGGAACACGCCCTGCCGCTCGGCGGTCGGGATCGACCCGGTCGTCGCTTCGCCGGTGTCATCGGCGATGTCGTCCTCGATGCGAACAGGTGCGTCGCGTGGCGGCGTGAGCCCTGCCGAAGCCAGCTCCTCCTCGGGATCGCGCCCGACCAGCACGAGCAGGATCAGTGCGACGAGGCACGCCGCGAAGAACCAGGCGACGGCACGCTCGTCGTCCCACACCGCGAGCATCGCCGCGGCTACGAACGGCCCGGCGAACATGCCGAGCCGGAACGACCCGCCGAGGACCGAGAGGGCCCTCGCGCGATAGTTCAGCGGAACGCGGGTCGTCATGAATGCGTGCCGAGCCAACCCGAACGCCGAGGCGCACAGGCCGATGCCGAACACCGACACCGCGAGCAGGGCGAGGGTCGGCGCGAAGATCACACCGAGCGAGCCGGCAAGAGCGAGGGCGCCGGCAATCGCCATCGTGTACCGCTCCCCGATCCGGGCGACCAGCCATCCCGCAGGCAGGTTGCCGACGAGCCGGGCGACGACGAGCGCCGCGGCAATGAACGCGGCCTGGGGGACATCCGCACCGAGGGATGCCGCGACGACGGGCAGCAAGGGAAGCAAGGCGCCCTCGCCGAGGCCGAACAGCAGCGTCGGTCCGTAGATCATCGGCGCGAAGCGCCACAGCATCTGACGCGTGCCCGAGTCGAGGGCCGACCGGCCGCGAGCACTCATGGGCGGAGCTCGTCGACGACCGCGCGCGCCCATGCCGCGGCCGACGCAGCCGGATCCTGCCGGCTCATCACGTCATGTTCGCCGAAGGGTCCGACGCGCTGCGCTCCGAGACGCGTGAGCAGCTCATCGAATTCATGGCTGCCTCGGTTGTAGCTCTTTTCATAGGTCGTGTCACCGAGTCCGAACATCGCGTAGCGCAGGCCGGTCAGGTCTGGGTTGAGGTCATCGAGATCATCGTGGAGGAACTGCGCGAAGCCGGGCAGTTCGCCACCGCCGTGCGTCGAGCACGTGATGAAGTAGAACGCATCCCGATCGATGTCGTCGGGTGCGGCATCCGCCATGTTCTCGACTTCGATCGCGAGGTCGGGCAATTCCTTCGCGATCGCCCGCGCGGCATCCTCGGCGTTACCCGATTCAGTACCGAACAGCGCGATCATCCTCATGGGACGCCATCCTCTCCGCCCGCTAGGCGGGTGTCGCGGCGAGGTAGTGCTCGATGACGTACTCGGCGATCGCGATCGATGAAGTCGCGGCAGGCGACGGGGCGTTGCGGAGGATCGTGACCGGTCCGACCTGGTCGACGGCGAAGTCGTCGAGCAGGTCGCCTGCCCTGCCCCACGCCTGGGCGCGAACGCCGGCGGTGCTCTTGTACTCCAGATCAGACATCGTCAGTTCGGGCACGAACCGGCGCGCCTTCTGGAAGTAGAGCGGCTTGATCAGGGATCCGCTGATCTCGTCGACGCCCATCCGCCAGTGCTGCTTCGCGAGCGGCCAGGCTCCCGGCCACCGCAGCGACTCCCAGGTGTCCTTCAGGGAGATCTGCAGCCAGGTGTAGCCCTCGCGCGAGAGGGCCGGCACGGCGTTGGGGCCGACGTGCACGTTGTCGTAGACACCGCGCGTGAAGTGAACTCCGAGGAACGGGAATCGCGGGTCGGGGACCGGGTAGATCATGCCCTTGACCAGGTCGGTGCGTTCGGGTGCGAGCTCCCAGTACTCGCCACGGAACGGCAGGATCTTCGGCGACGGGTCGGCGCCGACAAGACGTGCGACGACGTCGGACTGCAGCCCCGCGCACGCGATCACGCGGTCGAACACGTGCTCGCCGAGCGGTGTGATGACCCGCACCCTGCCGTTCTCCAGCCGGATGCCGGTGACCTCGCTGTGCAGCAGAATCCGCCCGCCCGCCGCGCGCACGTCCTGCGCCATCGTGTCGGTGATCGCCGCGTAGTCCACGATCGCGGTGTGCGGGGAGTGCACGGCGGCGACCCCGGCGACGTGCGGCTCGATCTCGCGCAGGTGCGACACGTCGTCGATGCGCGTCAGGTCGGGCACGCCGTTCTCGAGCGAGCGACGCTCGATCTCGGCGAGGGCATCGAGCTCGGTCTCGTCGACGGCGACCACGAGCTTGCCGACCTCGCGGTACGGCAGGCCCTTCTCCTCGCAGAACTCCCGGATCGACACTCGACCCGCGGCGCACAGCGTCGCCTTGAGCGAACCGGGCTTGTAATACAGGCCCGCGTGCACGACGCCGGAGTTGTGGCCGGTCTGGTGCTGTGACAGCCGCGCCTCCTTCTCGAGCACCGTCACCTCCGCGCCACGCCGTGCGAGCGACCGGGCCAGCGCGACCCCGACGATGCCACCCCCGATGATGCCGAGGTGCTGGTGGCCCTGCGCCGTCACGCCGACCTCACTGCCGCGGTCTTGACACGCGTGTAGAAGCGCAGCGCCTCGAGCCCCTGCTCCTTGAACGGCGACCCCGATTCGCGGAATCCACCGAACGGCTGATGGATGTCCCAGCCACTGGTGGGCTGATTGACGGACACCTGCCCGGTTTCGGCTTCGTCGATGAACCGGTTGGCCGAGGCGAGGCTCGTCGTGAAGATGGCGCTGGACAGCCCGTACGCGGAGTCGTTCACGGCGGCGATCGCCTCGTCGAGTCCGTCGACGGTCAGCATCCCCAGAACGGGTCCGAAGACCTCTTCGCGCCAGAGCGAGTTGTGACGGTCGACGGTCATGAGCATCGGCACGACGAACGAGCCACGCTCGATGAGCGTCTCGTCGACGTCGGCTGACGCCACGACCTCCGCCCCCTCGGAGATTCCGCGCTCGACTCGCTCGGCGATGTCTGCCTGCGCGGTGCGGCTGACGACGGGCCCCAGGTCCACCCCGTCAGCCCCGCCCGGACCGACGCGCAGCGCGCGGATCGCGACGCTGATGCGCTCGGTGAGCTCGTCCGCGATCGAGCGGTCGACGATGAGTCGACTCGTTGCTGTGCACCGCTGTCCGGCCTGTCCGAAGGCGCCCGCGACGATGACCGATGCCGCGAGCGTCAGGTCCGCATCGGCCAGCACGACCGCGGCGTTCTTGCCGCCCATCTCGGTCTGCACGCGGACGCCGCGACCCGCGAGCCTGCGCTGCAGGCCGAGGCCGACAGCGGTCGACCCGGTGAAGGACACCGCGGCGATCCGGCGGTCGTCCACGAGGGCGTCGCCGATCTCCGAGCCGCGGCCGGTGACCGTGCCGAGCGCTCCCGCGGGCACCCCTGCGCGGTGGAGGATCTCGGCGAGCCGGAGTGTGATCAGCGGAGTCTCGGTGGCCGGCTTGATGACGACCGCGTTGCCCGCGACGAGCGCCGGTGCGAGCTTGCGTGCGGGAGTCAGCAGCGGGTCGTTCCAGGGGGTTATCAGCACCACGATGCCGATAGGCTCGCGGATCTGCATCGCGTACGTGCCGGGTCGCGCATCGGGCAGCAACTCGCCGAACGGCAGTCGCGCAAGGCCGCCGTAGTACTCGAAGAACTCGGCGGTCTTGCCCACCTCGCCCCCCGCCTCTGCCCGGGTCTTTCCCATTTCCGACACGATGAGCTCGGTGAGTCCGGCCGCCTCGGCACGGAGCATCGTCGCGGCATCCAACAGGATGCGCCCACGTGCGAGCGGGCCGACCGCGCGCCACGCCTTCGCCCCGGCGGATGCGGCGTCGAACACCGCTTCGACGTCGGCGGCCGTGAGGGCGGGAACCCTTCCGACCAGCGCACCGTCGGCCGGATCGGTCACGTCGATCACGCGACCCTCGGGTGCGGCGACGAATTCGCCGCCGATCAGATTCGCGAGCGTAGGCACCGTCATGCGTCGACCTCCTCTTGCAGGCCGCGCGCGGGCGCGCGAGAACCCTGTCCAGCTTCGTCGGCGGTGCGCGCAGCGACAATGTCCGAACACGCAACCCTTGGTTGCCGGGCGCTCACCCGACGCGCAGCGCGCGGGCTCAGTCCTCCACGACGCGCGCGGCGATGTCGGTGCGGTACCGACCGCCCTCGAGCGAGATCTCCGCGAGCCCACGGTAGGTCCGGTCGCGGGCCTCGGCGAAGGTCGTGCCGAGTCCCACGACGTTCAGCACGCGTCCGCCCGTCGCGATGAGCCGGTCGCCGTCGACCGCGGTGGCGGCGTGCGCGATGTGCACGCCCTCGACGGATGCGGCAGCATCCAGTCCCCCTATCGCGCGACCGGTCACGGGAGCTTCGGGGTATCCCTCGCTCGCGAGCACGACGGTCACCGCGACCGCATCGGCGAACGCCGGGCGCGGCCGGTCTTCGAGCGTTCCGGATGCCGCGGCCAGCAGCAGTACCGAGAGCGGGTCGACGAGCCGGGGGAGCACGACCTGGGTCTCTGGGTCGCCGAAGCGCGCGTTGAACTCGATCACCTTGATGCCGTGCTCGGTCAGGATCAGGCCGGCGTAGAGCAGGCCGATGAACGGCGTGCCCTCGGCATCGAGCTGCCGGATCACGGGCTCGGCGACCTCGGTGGTCACGTGGTGCACGAACGTGTTCTCGTCGCCGAACAGGTCGGAGAGCCAGGGCAGTGGGGAGTAAGCGCCCATTCCGCCGGTGTTGGGTCCGGCGTCCCCGTCTCCGAGGCGCTTGTAGTCCTGCGCGGGACTGAGCGGCAGGACGTGGTCGCCGTCGCTCAGGAAGAAGAGCGACACCTCCGGTCCGGACAGGAACTCCTCGACGAGCACAGCGCCGGACGGCAGGAACGCGGCCGCGTGCGCGAGCGCCGCGCCGCGGTCCTCGGTGACGATCACGCCCTTGCCTGCGGCGAGACCGTCGGCCTTCACCACGTGCGGCGCGCCGAGGTCGTCGAGCGCGTGCTCGACCTCGGCGAGCGTCGTGGCGCGCAGGGCGCGGCCGCTGGGGACACCGGCGGCATCCATGATCCGCTTCGCGAACGCCTTGGATCCCTCCAGCTGCGCGGCGGCACGACCAGGACCGAACACCGGGATACCGCGCTCCCGCAGCGCATCGGCGACACCCGCGACCAGTGGCGCCTCAGGCCCGATCACGACCAGGTCGACGGCGTTCTCCTTCGCGAACGCGGTCACTGCGGCCGGGTGGTTCTGATCCAGGTCGACGATCGTCGCATCGCGCGCGATGCCCGCGTTGCCCGGCGCCGCGAACACGTCGTGGGAGGCTTCCTCCGACCGCAGCGCCAGGATGATGGCGTGCTCTCGCGCGCCGGAGCCGAGGACCAGGATTCTCACCCGCTCAGCCTACTGATCGCCCGCCCGCCGGCTGCCTCGAGACCGCCCATCGGGGGCCCGGCGGTGGGACAATCGAGTCATGACAGCCGAGCGCGGCGATCCGGCCGGCAGGGCCGTCGGTGACGAGCACGTCGTCGATGAGGAGGTCCTGCCCGTCGTCGTGCACTCATCGCCCCGGTACGGCCGATTCCTGATGATCGGAGTCGTCATCGGGCTCGTGGTCGCCGCCGTGCTCACGTTCCTGTCCGGCGTGAACGACGAGCCGGGTGGACCGCTGTCCACCGGCGCCTCCGGCGTGCTGCGGGTGTTCGGGGTGTACGCCGCCGTGTGCGTCGGGATCGGGCTCGTCGTGATGGGCCTGCTCGCGATCCTCCTCGGGCGCCGATCGCTCAAGCATGCGCGCTCCGCGCGGGCGGAGCATGCGACCACGCTCGTCATGGACCTGGACACACCGGTCAACGACGACGTGCCGCGCTGGGTGCGCGACGACGACGACCTCTCGTAGCGGCGCGCTGTCGCGACCGGGGCGTACCGTTGTCGGATGCCGCGCAAGATCACGACCGATGAGGGCCGTTCCGCGCTCGCGGCAGTGGGTGCGGCGGATGCTGCAGGGGCGACGCCCGCCCGCACAGAGCTCGCGACGGCAGTGCGCTACCTCCTGCAGCTGCTCGTCGAGAAGGCTCCAGGCGGCGCGGTCGAGGTGCGCGTGCCCCCGTTCGGAGCCGTGCAGGTGATCGAGGGCCCCCGGCACACGCGCGGCACACCGCCGAACGTCGTCGAGACCGACGCCGTCACGTGGATCGCGCTGGCCACCGGCCGGCAGCGCTGGGAGGATGCGGCGGCCTCTGGCCGGATCCTCGCGTCCGGCATCCGTGCCGACCTCACCGACGTGCTGCCGCTGCGTCCCTGACCGGTCACCCTGCGGCATCCCGCCGTTGCGTGCGGTGAGAGAATGGAGTCATGGCCGAACAGGCGCAGACCCCCGACGAACTCGATGCCGCGGCATCCCCTCCCGCGAGCGACGAGCGCGAACCGCTGACCGTCGTCGAGGAGCACGTCGAGACCGTGCGGGTGCGGCGCTCGCCGAAGTACGCGGTGTTCCTGGCGGCCGGCGCGGGTCTCGGCATCCTCGTCGCGCTCATCCTGACCTTCTTCTTCAACGGCACCGGCGAGGTGAGCCCCAACACCGGGCTGGTCTACTCGCAGAGCCAGGTGTTCGGCTTCCTGGCGCTGATCTGCATCACGGTCGGCGTCGTGCTCGGAGGGGTGATCGCGCTGCTCCTGGACCGCGTCCTCGCCAAGCGCACGCGCGAGATCACGGTCGACCGCGAGAGCGTGCGCGTCGAGGACTGACGCCGCCGCTAGGCGAGTTCGGCGATGATCGGGTGGATCGCCGCGTCGAACGCGACCACGTCTCCGCGAAGTCCGTCGGTGACGGCGATCGTGAGGGACCCGATCCACCACACGCCGCGCTGCGTGAGCGGCAGCACCTGCACGTTCAGTTCGAACGAGTGCGCCCTGCGCCCCACCTGGCGCTCGTGCTCGGCGATCGCACTCGCGTACGCACGATACGAGACCCCCGGCTTGGCGGCGGAGTCCTTGCGATAGCGCTCGTGCGCGGACTGCGAGAACGCGAGCGCCTCACCCGCGTAGGGCATGATCGCGGCTTTGAGCACGTCCGACCCCTGCGACGGCAGCGCCACGAGCGTCTCGAATCCGTCGACGAGCTCGAGCGGCACCGGAGAAGGGTGGGCGGTCGGCTCGACCGTCATCGCCCAGTACTCCCGCCACTGCCGCTCGAGCAGAGCCTGTGCCTCCTCGGTGCGGTCGTTGACGCGGGGAGGGATGCCGCGCAGGTGCGGCAGCTCATCGGGCGAGCGGATGCCGAGCACCTGGCGCAGATACAGGGCGAGCAGAACCGGCTGGCCCGCGTCCTCGCGGATCAGCCACTCCGGAGCCCCGGTTCCGCCCATGCCGTCAGTCTACGGCGGGGTGGCCCCATCGGCGTGGGGACCCGGCATCCGCCCAGGTCGCCCGCCGGTAGGCTGGGTGCGTGGCCTCACCCTCCCACGACATCCCTTCCTCGTCAGGAAGCGCACCAGTGAATCCCTACGCCGAAGCCGGAGTCGATACGGCCGCGGGCGACCTCGCGGTCGAGCTGATGAAGTCAGCGGTGCGGCGCACTCACGGCCCGGAGGTCCTCGGCGGGGTCGGCGGTTTCGCCGGACTGTTCGACGCATCCGCGCTGCGCACCTACGCGCGTCCGCTGCTGGCGACGAGCACCGACGGCGTCGGCACGAAGGTGGCGATCGCGCAGGCCATCGACAAGCACGACACGATCGGCATCGACCTGGTCGGCATGGTCGTGGACGACATCGTCGTGGTCGGCGCGAAGCCGCTGTTCATGACCGACTACATCGCCTGCGGCAAGGTGTTCCCGGAGCGCATCGCCGACATCGTGGCGGGCATCGCGCGCGGCTGCGCGGAGACGGGCACGGCGCTGGTGGGCGGCGAGACCGCCGAGCACCCGGGTCTTCTCGGCATCAACGACTACGACGTCGCGGGGGCCGCCACCGGAGTGGTGGAGGCCGGCCGCATCCTCGGCGCCGACCGGGTCCATGCGGGTGATGTCGTGCTTGCGCTCGCGTCCAGCGGTCTGCACTCGAACGGCTACTCCCTCGTCCGCCACATCGTCGCCGGCGCCGGCATCCAGTACGGCGACAACGCGGCCGATCTGGGCACGACGTGGGGTGAGGCGCTCCTGGAGCCCACCCGCCTCTACACCTCGCCCCTGCTGCGGCTGATCACCGATCTCGGCGGCGGGGTGCATGCGCTCAGCCACGTGACCGGCGGCGGCATCGCCGCCAACCTCGCCCGGGTGCTGCCGCGGAGCACGTGGGTCGAGGTCGACCGGTCGACCTGGTCGCCGCCCCCGGTGTTCCGCACGCTCGCCGATCTCGGCGGCCTCGAACTCGAGGCGACCGAGGGCACCTGGAACCTCGGCATCGGCTTCGTCGCGGTCGTCGCAGCCGACAGGGCGGATGCCGCGGCCTCCGCGCTGGCGCAGGACGGCATCGCGACCTGGCAGGTCGGGGTCATCCGCGACGGTGCCCGGCCCGACGACGCGCACGGTGCGTTCGAGCAGGGTGCCAAGGGCGTCGACGGGGGAGCCGTCCGCCTGGTCGGGTCATTCAACGACGGCGAATCGAGCTAGGTCCCATGTGCGGCATCGTCGGAATGGTCGGGCAGGGTTCGGTCAACCAGGAGATCTACGACGCGCTCCTGCTCCTGCAGCATCGCGGGCAGGACTCGACGGGCATCGCGACCGCCGAAGCCAGCGGCATCTTCCACATCGCGAAGGCGAAGGGTCAGGTGCGCGAGGCCTTCCGCACCCGCGACATGCGGGCGCTGCTCGGCGAGATCGGCCTGGGGCATGTGCGATACGCCACCAAGGGCACGGCATCCAACGAGGAGGAGGCGCAGCCCTTCTACGTGAACGCGCCGTACGGCATCGTCCTCGTGCACAACGGCAACCTGACCAACACGCGCGAGCTCACCGACGAGCTGTTCCACAACGACCGCCGGCACCTCAACACGAGCAGCGACACCGAGCTGCTCGTGAACGTGCTCGCGAACGAGCTGCAGTCCTCCATCTCGGGCATCGAGCTCGATCCGGAGCAGGTCTTCCAGGCGGTCTCCCGGGTGCACGAGCGCGTCGAGGGCTCGTACGCGGCCATCGCGCTGATCGCCGGCTACGGTCTGCTCGCGTTCCGCGATCCGTTCGGCATCCGTCCGCTCATCATCGGCACTCGCCCCGCAGTCGACCCGGAGACCGGGAAGACCGCGTACGAGTGGATCGTGACGTCCGAGTCGCTCGTCCTGGAGAACGGGGGCTTCGAGGTCGTCCGCGACGTGCTGCCCGGCGAGGCCGTGTTCGTCGACCTGGACGGTCACCTGCACACCAAGCAGTGCGCGACGGATCCGAAGCTCGTGCCGTGCTCGTTCGAGTACGTCTACCTCGCCCGGCCCGACTCGATCATGAACGGCATCTCGGTGTACGAGGCGCGACTGCGCCTGGGCGAGCGCCTCGCCGACACGATCGCCAAGTACACGCCGATGAATGCGATCGACGTCGTGATGCCGATCCCGGACTCCTCGCGACCCGCCGCGATGCAGGTCGCCCGCAAGCTCGGCATCGAGTACCGCGAGGGCTTCTACAAGAACCGCTACGTCGGCCGGACGTTCATCATGCCCGGCCAGGCGGTGCGCAAGAAGAGCGTGCGCCAGAAGCTCAACGCGATGTCGAGCGAGTTCAAGGGCAAGAACGTGCTGCTGATCGACGACTCGATCGTGCGCGGGACGACCTCGAAGGAGATCATCCAGATGGCCCGGGATGCCGGCGCCCTCTCGGTCACGTTCGCCTCGGCCGCTCCGCCCGTGCGCTACCCCCACGTCTACGGCATCAACATGCCGTCGCGGCACGAGCTCGTCGCGCACGGCAGGACCA
Organism: Microbacterium sp. cf046; assembly: GCF_900114345.1. Classification (GTDB taxonomy): domain Bacteria; phylum Actinomycetota; class Actinomycetes; order Actinomycetales; family Microbacteriaceae; genus Microbacterium. The sequence continues at coordinate 396,625 of NZ_FOZJ01000001.1, forward strand.
TTCCGGAGATCGCCAAGGAGCTCGGCGCGGACTACATGGTCTACCAGGAGGTCGAGGACCTCAAGGCCGCGATCCTCGAGGGCTCAGACGTCGAAGACCTCGACATGAGCTGCTTCGACGGCCGCTACGTCACCGGGACGGTGACCGAGGAGTACCTCGCGTGGGTCGAGGGCAGCCAGGAGTCTTGACCTCCCCTGCAGTCGACTTGTGGTGAACGGCCGCTCTGGGTGGCGCTGACGCGTCCGAATGCCGCAAGTCACCGGCCGCGGGTCACAGATCCTGGTGGAACTCCTCGATCAGGTGATCGACGACCGCCGTCATCGCCTGGTCCTGGTCGGCGCCGGCCGCAGTCGCCTCGGCGACCACCGCCCGCTGTCGCTGAGCGGACGTGCCGTCAGTGGCGATCGAGAGGACCCGCACCATCTCGTCGCGGCAGTCGAGGGCCTCGGCATCCTCCGCGATCATCTCGACGAGCTCGGCCATGAGTTGCGGGAACGGCACGATCGTGTTCGCGCCGAAGTCGATCAGTCCCTCGGTGACGCCGTACCGCTGTGCGCGCCACCGGTTCTCGCCCACGAGGAAGCGGTCGTAGATGCGCCAGCGCTGGTTTCTGATGCGCAGGCGCCAGAGCATGCGCATCAGGCACTGAGTGACGGCGGCGAGCGTGAGGGCATCCACCGCGCGCGGTGACACGTCCATGATGCGCGTCTCGAGCGTCGGGTACCGGTTCGAGGGGCGGATGTCCCACCAGATCTTCGACGAGTCCTCGATGATCCCGAGGTCGACGAGCACCCCGACCGAGCGCTGCAGCTCCGCCCAGCTTTGGTAGTCCGGCGGCAGGCCGGTGCGCGGCAGGTTGTCGAACACCGAGATCCGGTACGAGGCCAGCCCGGTGTCCTCGCCCTGCCAGAACGGCGATGAGGTCGACAGCGCGAGCAGGTGCGGCAGGAAATAGGGCATCTGGCGCAGCAGGTCGCTGCGCAGCGCGTTGTCGCCGATTCCGATGTGCACGTGACAGCCGCAGATCAGCAGCCGGCGTGCGACGCCGGCCAGATCCCGCTCGAGGCCGCGATACCGCTCCTTGTCAGTGTGGTGCTGGTGCTTCCAGTCGGAGAACGGATGACAGGATGCCGCGATCGGCGCGAGTCCATAGCGGGCGGCGTGCCGCGAGATGGTCGACCGCAGGCGTCGCAGATCGTCCCGTGCCTCAGCGACGTTCCGGCACACCTTCGTGCCGATCTCGACCTGGCACTGCTTGTACTCGGGGCTGACCTGATCCTGCAGGTCGGCACGGCAGTCCTCGATGAAGTCCTCGGGAGCCACCCCCAGCGCCCGGGAATCGCGGTCGACGAGGAGGTACTCCTCTTCGATCCCCATCGTGAACTCGGGTCGCTCCATCGCGACCTCCTTCCGTTGCCCTATCTCAGCGTGCCGCGGCGCGGACGGCAAGAGCGGCGGCCCGAGAGAGCGGACCCGTCCCCGCACCTAGGCTTGATGAGTGACTCCGACTCCTGCCGGTCCCTCCTCGGGGTCCGCCCCAGAACCCCGGCTCGCCGGCTCGCGCCCGCTGTGGCAGGGTCGGGCCCTCGCGGTCATCGGCATCGTCCTGTTCGCGTTCTCCCTGCGCTCGGCGGTGGCTTCGCTCTCTCCGCTGATCGACCACATCACGGTGGACTTCGCGATGCCCGCGGCGATCATCGGGCTGATCGGAACGGCACCACCGGTCTGCTACGCCGTGTTCGGCATCCTGACCCCACTGTTCGAGCGGCGGCTGGGGCTGGAGCGACTGACCGTGATCTCGATCGTCGTCGTGGCGGTGGGCATGGTGCTGCGCGGCTTCGCCGCCGACTCGGTGGGGCTCCTCCTGTCGACCTCGTTGATCTTCGCTGCCGTGGGAGTCGGCAACATCCTGCTGCCGCCGCTCGTGCGGAAGTACTTCCCCGCTCGCATCGGGCTGATGACCACGATCTACTCGACCACGATGGCGGTGGCCTCCTTCACGCCGCCGTTGGTCGCCGTGCCGGTCGCCGACGCCTCCAGCTGGCGGTTCTCGATCGGGATGTGGGCCGTCTTCGCCGTGGTGGCGATCATTCCGTGGGTCGCGATGCTCGTGCGCGAGCGCGCCGCGGCGTCCGACGACGCCATCGAGCCGCCCAACCCCCGGGTGTTCGGCCGCATGTGGCGACTGCCCCTGGCCTGGGCGCTCGCCGTCGGGTTCCTTGCGGCGGGGTCGATCGCGTACACGTCCTTCGCCTGGCTGCCGCAGCTGCTCGTCGACACGGCCGGCGTCACGCCCGCTGCGGCCGGCGCACTGCTGTCGCTCTTCGCGGCGATGGGGCTGCCGGCATCCCTTCTCGTCCCCCTCCTGGTGACGCGGTACAACGCCACCCGCGTGCTCTTCGGCGTCGCGGTCGCGACCGGTTTCGCCGGCATCGCGGGACTCCTGTTCGCACCGCAAGCGGCCCCGTGGCTGTGGGTCGGGCTCCTGGGTCTGGAACCGCTGCTGTTCCCGCTCACCCTCGTGCTGCTCGGACTGCGCACCCGCACGCACGAGGGATCGGTCGCGTTGAGCGGGTTCGTGCAGAGCATCGGCTACGCGATCGTGGCGCTGTTCCCGGTCGGGATCGGGCTGCTGCACGGTGCGACCGACTCGTGGACAGGCCCGCTGATCGTGCTCGCGTGCGTGGTGGCGGCCGCGATCCCCGCGGGGGTCGTCGTCGCCAAGCGCGCCACGATCGAGGACGAGTGGGAGCGCCGGCACGGAGCCTGGTAGCCCGGCGGCTCCGCTCGGGGCTGATTGCCAGGCAGACTCGCGATATATCGTGTTAGGGTCCTGACATGGATCACCTGCCGAGCCACGCCGAACAGGCTGCCGTCTGGGGCGGAGAGCACCTCTCCGACGACCTCGAGCGCACGGTGCGCTCCGAGATCGTGGAGGCGGAGCGTCCCGACCACCCGATTCGCCGGATGCTGCGCCGTGCGCGTGCGCGGGTGTCGAAGCATCCGCGACTCGAGCACGCCTACCGAGTCGGCGTCGGCATCCTCGGCGGAACGCTGACCGCGATCGGCATCCTGTTCATCCCGCTGCCCGGACCCGGGTGGCTCATCGTCTTCCTCGGGCTCGCGGTGCTCGGCACCGAGTTCCGCTGGGCCAGGCGCATGGCGGTCTGGCTCAAGCGTCAGCTCGACCGCTTCTGGGCGTGGTGGAAGGCGCGGCGCGCAGCACGCGCGTCGCAGCGCGCCACGGCCTGATGACCGAGGCTGACGCGACGGAGGAGAGGACTAAGCCTTCTCGTCCTCGTACTCGTCGGCGTACTGGTCCGCCCACTTGTCGACGTACTGCTCGTCGTCCGGGTGGCCCAGTTCCTTCTCCAGTGCGGAGTAGTTGACGGTCGGGCTGTACGACTTGAGTTCGCGCGCGATCTTGGTGTGCTTCGCCTTCTGACGGCCACGCCCCATGCGAGACCCCCTCATTTCTGAGTCGCGGGCGGTGCGGGGGCATTCCGCCGCGTCAACCCGGGCATTCACGAAACCGGCTCGAGGCCGGTAAGAGTAGCATTCAGGATAACACGGAGCCCCTGGTCACCGACCGCTCCGACCCGGCACGGAAAGGGCGAAGACGCATGGCGGATCACGCACCCGAGGGCCCTGTCGGGGACGCCGATCCGGCCCCGGTCGGCGCCGACGAAGCGGCCGCACTGCAGGGCGCGGTGCTCGTGGGAGTCGTGCCCGGTCTGCCGGTCCGTGTGCTCAAGGAGGCCGGACGCTACGCCAAGCTCCTGCATGCTCCGCTCGTCGTCGTCCACGTGGATGTCACGCGATTCGTCACGTACGAAGACCCGGACGGCTACGTGCACTCGGCGCCGATCGACATCAACGTCGCGGCAGGCGAGGGGGACCTCGCGATCGTCACCGCGGAGGCCGAGAAGGTCCTCGCCGGTCATGAGGTCGAGTGGACCGTCAAGCAGCTCGTGGGCGACCCTGCCATGGCGATGAAGCACCTCGCCGATCAGGTCGACGCGAAGCTCCTCGTCGTCGGAACGCGCAAGCGCGGACTCGGCGAGTCGATCCGCGAGTTCTTCACCGGCTCGGTCGCTGCGCGGCTCGCGCATCGACAGCAGCGGCCCATCCTGGTCATCCCGCTCGGTGAACCCGTGCCGGATGACGAGGAGATCTGGCCCGGCTGAGCGCCGACGCCGAACCGCGAGACCGCATCCGAGCGCCGAGACTTCGGGTGAACCCCTCGGTCTCGACCTCCCGGTGCAGTCTCGCGGTCCTGGGCGAGGTGATCAGCCGCGCAGCGTGCGCGTGATGTCGCGGGCGATGTCGTCGAGCGACTTCGCGAGATCATCGATGACGGATGCCGCCAGCTCGCCGCCGCGGGCGACATGCGACCGCAGGTCCGCGCGCACCTGGGCGCGGAACTCGTTGATCCGCTCGTCGGCGCGATGCACCTGCTCGCGGCTGGCCGTGCGAGGGTCGTCCGCGCCGGAGAAGCCCGCGGGTGCCGTCTGGTTCGCGGTGGCCCGCTCATCGCGCGCCGCTGCGGCGAGATCGGCGCGAAGGCTCTTCATCGCCTCGCGGACATTACCGCGCACTTCGTCGGCGATCAGCCGGACGGAGTCGGTGAGGCCCGCCTCGATGCCCTCGAGGTCACCGCTGCGCGCGGCCACCTCGGCGCGTCCGGCATCCGTGATCTCATAGACCGTCTTGCGACCGTCGACCGTCTTGGTCACAAGTCCCTCCTCCTCGAGCTTCGCGAGGCGCGGGTAGATTGTGCCGGCGCTCGGCGTGTACGTGCCGCCCGTCCGGTCCGAGAGCGCCTGCATGAGGTCGTAGCCATGACGTGGCCCCTCGTCGAGCAGGCTGAGCAGGTAGAGGCGGAGGTCGCCGTGCGAGAAGACGGGTGCCATCACCACTCCTCTTCGATGGCCGGTCGGGAGTCGGATCCGGCATCGGCCGCTGTCGGCGCATCGGCCGAGGCGCCGACCCGGCGCAGCACGGTGACGCCGCCGGAGACGGAGTTCGCGCGCACGTCGACGAAGGAGCCGCTGAGCTCGCCCACCGAGCCGGTGAAGTTCGTGGTCGGGCCGTTTCCTCGGCCGGAGCGCACGACGCCGTCGACCTGGACGCGTCCGCTGACGCTGCGCACGACGTAGTTGGCCGGGAGGCCCTCGTCGAGGCGGACCGTGGCCTGGCCGCTGACCGTGTTGAGACCGACCTGGTGGGCCTCGCCGGTGGTGTCCACGAGCATCGCACCGGAGACGGTGTCGATCGTCGCCTTGCGGAGACTGCCCGTCGCTGCGACATCGCCCGACACGCTGTTGGCGCTCAGCGCGCCGACGAGCTCTCGGATCTGCACATCGCCGGAGACCGCGTTCACCGTCAGGTCGCCCGTGAGGCCGTCGACGATGATATCGCCGGAGACCGTGTTCAGGCGGGCATCGTTGCGGATGCCGGAGACGAGCGCGCTCGCGCTGACGACGCCCAGGTTGAGCGCGACCTCGCGCGGCACCGCCACGCTGATCTCGGCCTTCGGGCCTCCGGCGCCGAAGTTGCGGAACACCTCCAGGAAGTTGTCCCAGCGCAACTGCGGGTGATCGATCTCGACCACGTCGCCGGTCACCTCGATGCGGAGGTCTTTGATCGTGACCCCGTGCACTTCGATGCGCGCGCCCGGTTCGTCGTGGCCGATCACATCGATCTGTCCACCGACGAGGCCGACCTTGAGCTTGCGGACGGTTTCGATGTCGATGACTCGGGTCTCGCCCGGGTGGATGATCCACTTCTCGAGGGTCATTGTGTGCTCCAGAGTTCCGTTCTGATGGGACTGACTCGCGATATATCGCGATGAGTCAACGATAACACGATATATCGCGAATGTGTCAACCCATCCTTGGACTTCGAAGAGGGTTTGCAGACTTGACATTGACGTAACGTCAAGATCTAGCGTGTATGTCGAACCGCTGCGAAGGAAAGGGGGCGGCCATGCAGACCGAGGAGTGGTCGATCCAGCAGATCGCGAAGATCGCCGGAACGACGAGCCGCACCCTGCGCCATTACGGCGATGTGGGGCTGCTGCCGCCGTCGAGCATCGGCCGGAACGGCTACCGCCACTACGACAGGGAGTCCCTCGTGCGCCTGCAGCGGATCCTTCTGCTGCGCGACCTCGGACTGGGGCTTCCGCAGATCGCGGACGTGCTCGATCGGGAGGGCAGTCAGGAGGATGCCCTGACCGGCCACCTCGCGTGGCTGCGGCAGGAGCAGGACAGGCTGGAGCGGCAGATCGTGTCGGTTCAGCTCACCATCGAGGCATTGAGAGGAGGTGAACGACTCATGGCAGAAGACATGTTCGACGGCTTCGACCACACACAGTACAAGGACGAAGTGGAGCAGCGCTGGGGCAAGCGCGCCTACGCCGACAGCGACCGCTGGTGGCGCGGGATGAGCGCCGACGAGAAGTCGGCGTGGAAGCAGCGCCTCACGGACCTGACGAGCGACTGGGTCGCGGCGGCCGAGGCGGGCGTGGCGCCCGACGGCCCCGAGGGGACTGCGCTCGCGCAACGGCACGTCGAGTGGCTGACCGGCATCCCCGGCACGCCCGCGGCCGGGCCGGACGGCGACGTCAAGGCGTACGTCATCGGACTCGGCGAGATGTACGTCGCCGACGAGCGATTCGGCGCGAACTACGGCGGCACGACCGGTGCCGAGTTCGTCCGCGACGCGCTGCGCGCATACGCGGACGCGAACCTGTAGCAGCGCGAGCGGATGCCGCACCCCGACCGGACAGCCGGGCGTGCGGCATCCGCCGGCGTCGTGCGGTCAGCCCGCCGCGCGCTCAGCGTTGGTGAGATCGAGGATTCCCGCGCGCGCGGTCTCGACGGCGGCCGCCACCGCGCCGATGGAAACGACGTCGGCGCCAAGCGGAGACGCGTGGATCTCGGGGATCGGCAGGTCGAGCTCATCCGGAAGCGCACGCCTGGCGGCGTCGATCACAGGCTCGATGCCGCCTGAGACGGCGCCCGAGACGATCAGGCGCCGCGGGTCGAACAGGCTCCCGAACACGCCGGTGATCACCGCGAGACTCTCGCCGACGCGCTGAGTCACACGCAGGGCGTCGGCATCGCCGGCCGCGGCGAGTTCGAGCACGAGGCGCCCGTCGATCTCCGCGGGCGCGTGCCGGGCCAACCGGTGATCCGCGGGGATGTCGCCGGCGGCGATGGCTTCGCGCGCCCATTGCGCCGCCCGAAAGCCCAAACCCCACGCACCGCCCACGCCGACGACGTGGTCGAACGCCACCATCTCGGCGACGCCGCCGTGGGCGCCGCGGAGGATCCGGCCGTCCACGGCGATGCCCGCGCCGAGCCGCTCGCCGGCCAGAAGCACGACGAAGTCGTCGAATCCGACCGCTGCGCCCGAGGTGCGCTCGGCCATGGCGGCCAGGTACGCATCGTTCTCCACGCGTACGAGCGGGATCGGCGCCGCGAATCCGTCGGCGAACCCCGGATTCATCCGTCGCCAGAATCCGTCCCGATGAGGGGGTGACTCGCCGGCGGCGTTCACCGGCGCCGGCACGCCGACGCAGAGCGCTATCGCGTCCGCGCGTGAGCGACCGGCGGTCGTGAGAGCGGCATCCAGCGCGCGCTCCGCGAGCGCGCGGCGCACGTCGCCGCCGTCGTTCTCCGGATCGAGATCGATGTGCTGACGAACGAGCGTGCGACCGCGCAGATCGGCGACCGTCGTGATCAGGTGCCCACGGCCCACGTCGATCCCCACGACAGCCCCCGCGTCGGCGCGCAATTCGAACCGGCGGGACGGCCGGCCTTTGTGGTAGTCGCCCGCCGCGCGGGCGTTCGGCAGTTCACGCAGCAGCCCTCGGTGGACAAGCTCGTCGATCACGTCGATCGTCGTCGACCGGGTCAGGCCGACGCCGGCCATCGCGTCGCTGGCTGTGAAGTCTGCTGCGTCCCACGCGTGATTGAGGACCGCGGCCAGGCTCGCCCTGCGCAGGGGATTCGGAGGGGTGCCGGAGATCACATCAGTCACGGGTATTGACCTTTCGATCCATCCTCGCCATTATGGGTCACACAAATTGATTCGACTGGTAAATCTAATCTTCGAAACAAAATTCCTGATCCAAAGACGGATCGTTGGAAGGGGACAGTGTCGTGCCGAATCCATCCAGAATCTTCACCCGGCGCGCGGCGGCAGCGCTCGCGGTCGTGCTCATCGGGTCGACCCTCGGGGCGTGTGCGAGTTCCGGCGGCCGCGAGACGATCCGGTTCGCCCTCGCCAAGCCCGAGGCGATCCCCTACATGCGGGACCTCGTCCAGGAGTACAACAGCTCGCAGGACGATGTGACCGTGGTGCTCGACACCTCCGGCATCGATGCGGTCTCGGCCGGATTCGTCCGTGGCGATCCGCCCGACATCGCCCTGAACAACTACAACCAGGAGACCGCGCGCTTCATCCAGCGCTGCGCGATGTCCGATCTCTCCGACACCGAGGCGGCGCAGAGCGTTCGGGAGGACCTGACGCCGTTCATGGATCAGTTCGGCGTATGCGAGGGTCGCACGAGCGCGATCCCGTATTCGATCATGGGCGCGGCGGTGATCTACAACAAGGAGATCTTCGAGCAGAACGATCTCGAAGTGCCGACCACGTGGGATGAGCTGATCGAGGTGTGCGAGACGCTCGAGGCCGCGGGGATCACGCCGTTCTACGCGACCTTCGCGGACAACTGGACGGTGGGACAGGGCTGGTACGACTACACCGTGGGCGGCATGCTCGACACGGTCACGTTCTTCGACGAGCTCGCTGCGGAGGGCCCGAACGTCGGGCCGGACTCGGCGGTCTCGTTCCAGAAGGATCAGGCCGAACCGGTCGACAGGATGCTCGAGCTGTCGCAGTACGTCAACGACGACGCCGCGAGCCGCACGTACGGCGACGGCAACACGGCGATGGCGAACGGCGAGGGCGCGATGTACCTGCAGGGCCCGTGGGCGCTGGGCGAGATCGCGAAGGCGGCCCCCGACCTCGACCTCGGGATGTTCCCGCTGCCGGTCACCGACGATCCGGGTGACCTGAAGGCCAGGATCAACATGGACCTCGCCGCGTGGATCCCCGTGGCGTCGAAGCACCAGGAAGCTGCCCGCGCGTTTCTGGCGTACCTCTACCAGCCGGAGGTCATCCAGGCGTACAACGAGTCGCAATTGGGATTCGTGCCGACCAAGAACGCCCCGCCCGTCGAGGACGAGCGCATCATCGGGCTCCAGGAGTACATCGACGCCGGCGACGTCTACCAGGGCTCGACGCAGCTCGTGCCTCGAGCGATCCCGATCATGAACTACACGCAGGCCATCATCCTGGGCAGCGATCCGCAGCGGATCCTGAGCAACATCGACGCCGACTACGCGCGGCTCGCTTTCCGTCAGCAGTGATCCGGGCACAAAGGAGTCCCTCATGACAACCACGACGGCCCCGGCCACCACAGCGACCCTCGTCACACAGGGCACGCGACGACCTGGACAGACTCGCTCGCGCCGCCGCGTCGAGCCCATCTACTACCTGTTCCTGGTTCCGACCCTGATCCTGTTCACGCTCGCGATCACCCTTCCTGCGGTGATCGGGATCTTCTTCAGCTTCACCGACTCGATCGGCCTCGGGGAGTGGAAGTTCATCGGGCTCACGAACTACCTCGCCCTGTGGCAGGACCCTCTGGTCGTGCAGAGCTACCTGTTCACCTTCGGGTTCTCGGTCGTGACGGTCATCCTCGTGAACATCATCGCGCTGCTCCTGGCCGTGGCGCTCACATCGCAGATCCGGCTGAAGACTCCGCTGCGCACGATCTTCGTGATCCCGATGGTGATCTCGGCCATCGTCATCTCGTTCGTCTTCAAGTTCCTGTTCTCGAACTCGCTGCCGGCATTCGCCGACTTCACCGGCATCGCGTGGCTGCAGGAGAGCATCCTGGCCAATCCGGACTGGGCGTGGGTGGCGATCGTGATCGTCACGGCATGGCAGGCGATCCCGGGCGCGCTGCTCATCTACATCGCCGGCATCCTGTCGATCCCCGGCGAGGTCTACGAAGCAGCCGACATCGACGGGGCGAGCAAGGTGCAGCAGCTCACGCGCATCACGGTCCCGCTGATGTTCGGCTACATCGTGATCAACGTGATCCTGGGCTTCAAGGGCTTCCTGAACGCGTACGACGTCATCAAGGGCCTCACCGGCGGCGGACCGGGAACGTCGACCTACAGCATCGCGATGACGGTCGTGTCGGGTCTGACCACCGGCGACTATGCCTATCAGATGGCCAACGCGACGGTCTTCTTCGTCATCACCGTCCTGATAGCCATCGTCCAACTCTCGATCACGCGCGGAAGGAACGCCCTCTGATGTCAGTTCAGCCAGCACTCGTCATCGAAACGGTCGAGGCCACGGAGGTCCTCGAGGGCACCGCCCCGAAGAAGGCCGGGGGCCGCATCCGCATGGAGCGGGTCAACTGGACCGGCACCATCCTCCTCATCCTCTGCGCGATCACGGTCCTGTTGCCGCTGTACGTCACCGTGACGATGGCGTTCAAGACCAGCGCGCAGGCCGTCGACGGCAACGCGTTCTCGCTGCCGGCGCCGTTCAGCGTCGAAGGCTTCGTGGCGGCATGGGACCTCGTCAACTTCCCGGTGGGGGCGGCCATGTCGGTGCTGGTCACCGCGGGCACCGTCACCGCGACGATCTTCCTGGCCGCGTTCGCCTCATTCGCGATCGTGCGCAACTGGGATCACAAGCTGTTCCGCTACTCGTTCTTCTACCTGCTCGCGGCGATGTTCATCCCGTTCCCCGTCGTCGCGCTGCCGCAGGTGCAGCTGACCGGACTCGTCGGGCTGGCCAACCCCGTCGGCGTGATCATCCTCGCGACCATGTTCCAGTTGAGCTTCAGCGTGCTGCTGTTCACCGCGTTCCTGCGTTCGATCCCGTTCGAGCTCGAGGAGAGCGCGCGCATCGACGGCGCGTCCACGTGGCAGACCTTCTGGCACATGATCTTCCCGCTGCTCGCACCCATGAGCGCGACGATCGGCATCTTCGCCTTCCTGTACGCGTGGAACGACTTCATGATGCCGTCGCTCATCATCGCGGACCCCGCGCTGCAGACCCTTCCCGTGCTCAACTCGCTGTTCCAATCGCAGTTCAGCAACAGCTACAACGTGGCGTTCGCGTCGTACCTGATGGCGATGGCGCCGGCGATCATCGTGTACCTGTTCACGCAGCGCTGGGTGATGGAGGGCGTGACCCAGGGAGCCGTCAAGGGCTGATGACGACAACGGATGCCACATGGTGGCGGCAGGCGGCCGTCTATCAGGTGTACCCGCGCAGCTTCGCCGACGCCGACGGCGACGGGATCGGCGACATCGCCGGCATCACGTCCCGGGTGCCCTATCTCGCCCGCCTCGGCATCGACGCGGTGTGGCTGAGCCCCTTCTACCCGTCGGCACTTGCCGACGGCGGCTATGACGTCGCCGACTACCGTGACGTCGATCCGCGGCTGGGCACGCTCGAGGACTTCGATGCGATGGTCGCCGCGCTGCACGCGCAGGACATCCGGGTGGTGGTCGACATCGTGCCGAACCACACCTCCGATCAGCACGAGTGGTTCCAGGAGGCGCTCGCGGCCGGCCCGGGATCCCCCGCCCGCGACCGGTACATCTTCCGCGAGGGGACGGGGCCGGGAGGCGCCGAGGCACCCACCGACTGGGAGTCGGCCTTCGGCGGCCCGGCGTGGGATCGAGCAGCCGATGGGCAGTGGTACCTGCACAATTTCGCCGTGGAACAGCCGGACCTCAACTGGGCGAACCCCGAGGTGCGCGACGACTTCGTGCGCACGCTGCGCTTCTGGTCGGATCGCGGCGTCGACGGCTTCCGCATCGACGTGGCGCACATGCTCACGAAGGACATGTCGGAGCCGCTGCCCTCGCGCGCCGAGCTGGACGCGATGCCGCGCGACGGCGCGCATCCGCTGATCGATCGGGACGACGTGCACGAGGTGTACGCCGAGTGGCGCCAGGTCTTCAACTCCTACGATCCGCCGCGCACCGCGGTTGCCGAAGCATGGGTCGATCGCGCCCGGATCCCGCTGTACGCCCGCGCGGAAAGTCTCGGACAGGCCTTCAACTTCGACCTCCTCGAGGCGGACTTCGCAGCCGACCAGTTCCGCCGGATCGTGACCGAGAACCTCGAACTCGCCGCGTCATCCGGCTCGTCCACGACCTGGGTGCTCTCCAACCACGACGTCGTCCGGCACGCCACCCGCTACGGGCTGCCGCATCCGGAGCGCGACGCAGACGGGCGGCCCGCGCTCAAGCATGGCAACGAGTGGCTGCTGTCGGGGGGCAGGCAGCCTCGACTCGACCGTGCCGGCGGACTTCGGCGCGCGCGGGCCGCCACACTCTTCGTGCTCGCCCTCCCGGGCTCGGCGTACCTCTACCAGGGCGAAGAGCTCGGCCTGCACGAGGTGGCGGAACTCGACGACGCCGACCGTCAGGACCCGACGTTCTTCCGCAGCCCCGGCCAGGACCTCGGGCGGGATGGATGCCGCGTCCCTCTGCCCTGGACTCGCACGGGCGGCTCCTTCGGCTTCGGCGCCGATGGGGCGCACCTGCCGCAGCCGGCGTGGTTCGGACAGTGCTCGGTCGAGGCCGAGGAGGAGCACCACGACTCGACCCTGACGCTGTACCGCCGTGCGCTCGCGCTGAGGCGCGAACTCCAGTCCGTCGAGCAGCTCACCTGGATCGACGCGGGACGCGCAGACGTGCTGTGGTTCGAGCGCCCGAACGGATGGACCGTCGTGGCGAACTTCGGGACTGAGCCCTTCCCGCTCGATCGCGCGGACATCGTGCTCGCCAGCACCGACGTCCCCATCGGCGTGGTGCCGGGCGAATCGACGGTCTGGCTCGCTTCTCGGTGAGGTCGAACGGCCGGCTTCACCGGGGAAAAGACGGATGCCGCGTCCCGACGCAGTTGTCGGGGACGCGGCATCCGTGCTCCGGGGGGAGCGGGTCAGCCGGGCCGGCTGACACGTCTATCAGGTGCGGCGATTGCCGCTGATCACTCGGAACAGGAAGATGATCAGCGCGATCACACCGACGATGAGCGCGACCCAGAGGAGCCAGCTCAGTGCCGAGTTCAGTCCGCCGAAGATCGCGAGGATGACCGCGATCACGATGATGATGATGAGGGCGAGGTTCATGGAGGTTTCTCCTTCTGTCGCCGGGCTGCGGGGGATTTGGCGCGACCCGGATGCCCCTGGGGGCACGGATAAGAGAATGCACCCCTCGCGTGCGCGGGGGGAGGGGCTTGACGCGTGACGATCGGCGGTGATACGCGCTGGATTGCCCCTCATCCGCAGGTATCGAGACGCGCTGGGACTGTCAACCCCTCCCGCTCCGGGACGCCACGGTCGTAGCGTCGGAGGACCAAGGTCGATCGGACCAAGGAGGAGACCATGCCGAACCGCAGCGCGTCAGGCAGTCTGAAGAATCGCGAACTGTACGAGGAGCTCCGCAACGAGGGAGCCTCCAAAGAGAAGGCCGCTCGCATCTCGAACGCCGTCGAGCGGCACGGCCCGGCCGCCGTGGCCCGCCGGGGCGGCCAGTCGGGTGACTACGAACGATGGACCGTCCCGCATCTGCGCGAACGTGCGAAGCAGATCGGACTGTCCGGGTACTCCGGCAAACGCAAGGCGGATCTCATCCGGATGCTGCGCACGCACTGACGCGCACCACCCCTGACGCACCAAGACGAGGCACGACGTGGCACGACTAGTCCGGGTGCGCCCGGGAGATGATCCCGGGTTCCGGCGCATCCGCTCCGGGAGCGGGTTCCGCTACGCCGATGCGAAGGGCGACGCCCCCGGGCCTGCAGACCGCGAGCGGATCCACGGTCTCGTGATCCCGCCCGCCTGGGACGACGTGTGGATCGCGGTCGAGCCCAGCGCACATATCCAGGCGACCGGCGTCGATGACGCCGGCAGGCGTCAGTATCTCTATCACCCCAAGTGGCGCGAGCGCCGCGATCGCCGCAAGTTCTCGCGGGCCCTCGAGCTCGCCGCGGCACTGCCGCACGCGCGCGGTCGCGTCACGACCGCGCTGCGCCGCGAGGACCTCGACCGGGAGCGCGTGCTCGCGGCATCCTTCCGGCTGCTCGACGAGGCTGCCCCCCGGATCGGATCCGCCCGCTATCTCGCGCAGCACGGCAGTCGAGGTCTCACGACCCTGCAGCGACGGGATGCCGTCGTCTCGGCATCCGTCATCACCCTGTCGTTTCCGGGCAAGAGCGGCAAGCGCGCCCTCATCGAGATCGATGACGAGGATCTCGCGGTGGTGATGGCGGAGCTGAGCGGGGGCAGGCCGCGCTCGCCGCTGCTGTCGTATCAGCGCGGCAACCGCCGCGTTCCGCTGACACCGGCCGACGTGAACTCGCACGTGCGCTCGCTCACGGGCGGAGCGTTCACCGCGAAGGACTTCCGAACGCTTCGCGGCACGATCATGGCGGCTGACGCGCTCGCGCGGATCGGCACCGTCGATACGGCGAAGGATCGCAAGCGGGCGGAGACCCTCGCTGTGCGTGCCACCGCGGACGCGCTCGGCAACACCCCTGCTGTCGCCCGCGGGAGCTACATCGACCCTGGCGTGTTCCAGGCGTACGCGCGGGGCGAGCTGCTCGCCCTCGACGTGTCGCCGGAGTCCGCGATCCAGCGGCTGCTGATCGGCTGACGACGGGGAATAGTGTGATGGCGTGCCGCACCCACCCGTCTTCCGTGCACGGATGCTGGGCGTGGTCATGGCCGGCGGGGTCATCGGCGTCGCGCTTCGCGAGCTGCTCCTGCTGCCGTTCGTCACGGGTGCCCCCGACTCGCTCGCCCTGACGATCGCAACGGCAGGCGTCAACGTCATCGGCTCGTTCGCGCTCGGCGTCGTGGTCGGGCTCCTGCGGGACCGGCATCCGCTCGCCCGCGGATTCCTCGGGACCGGCGTGCTCGGAGGCTTCACGACGTACAGTGCGTTCGCTGTGCAGACCGCTGTCCTGCTCGGCTCGGCGCCGCTGGCCGGCATCGCACTCGGCGTCCTCTCCGTGCTGCTCGGGCTCGCAGCAGCTGCGCTGGGCGTGCGGATGACCGGGGGTCGGCGCGGTACGGAGCCCGACACGGAAGCCAGCTCGGGAGCGGCCGCGTGAGCGCCTGGGTCCTCATCGCGGCGGCCGTGGCCGGCGGCGTCGGCGCTGGTCTGCGCTACCTCGTCGATGTGCTCGTCGTCGGCGGCCGGCCGGGGCGTCTTCCCCTCGGCATCTTCGTGGTGAACGTCACGGGCTCCTTCGCCCTCGGGCTGGTCACCGCACTCGGGGCGGGGCTCATCGGCGGGGACGCGGTGTGGATCCTCGGCGTCGGCCTGCTGGGCGGGTACACGACCTTCAGCACGGTCTCCCTCGAGTCGGTGCTGCTCGCCCGGAGCGGCGAGGCTCGTCGGGGGTGGCTGAACGCCGCCGGCACGCTGGTGATCGGAGTCGCGGCGGCCGCCGCGGGACTCGCGATCGGCAACCTCTTCTGACCGCCGCGAACGCGCGTATCCACGGCGAACGCGAGGTTTTCGGCATGGGATACTGAGACCCCGATACATCTCCGTATCCGCCGCAGGATGATCCCCGCGGCATCCTGGCCCGGCGATCCACCCGGGCATCCCGAACTGCATCACAGCGAAGGCCCCCGTGTCGAATCTCGCCGTCCTGAGCCTCAAGAACCGTGCGCTCATCGCCCTCATCACGATCGTCGCTGCGGTCTTCGGAGGACTCGCGCTCACGAGTCTCAAGCAGGAGCTGATCCCGTCGATCGAGTTCCCGCAGCTCGTCGTGGTCTCGACCTACCCCGGAGCGTCCCCCGAGGTCGTCAGCAACGACGTCTCGGTGCCGATCGAATCGGCCATCCAGGGTGTCCCCGGTCTCGAGTCGACCTCGGCGACCAGCACGACGAACGCCTCGATCATCCAGGCCTCGTTCACCTACGGCACCAATCTGGCCACCGCCGAGCAGAAGATCAACCAGGCGATCAACCGCATCAAGAGCCAGCTGCCCGACGGCGTCGAGCCCAACGTCATCTCCGCGAGCATCGACGATTTCCCCGTCATCCAGCTCGCCGTCACCGGCTACGACGACGAGGAGACCATCCAGGCGCAGCTGGAGTCGACGGTCGTCCCGGAGCTCGAGGACGTTCCCGGGGTCAACGCGGCCCAGATCGTCGGCGGCGTAGGGCAGCGCGTCACGATCACTCCGGATCCGGAGGCGCTCGCCGATGCCGGGTACACCCAGCAGGCGATCCGCGACGCGCTCGATCAGAACGGCGTCCTGTTCCCGGGTGGCGAGATCACCGAAGACGATCAGACGCTCACCGTTCAGACCGGCTCGAAGATCGCCACCGTCGACGAGATCGCCGCGCTCCCGCTCGTGCCGTCCACGGCCGGCCAGCTCCGTGCCGGTGAGGTGACGATCGCCGACGTCGCCACGGTCGAGCAGAACGAGGACCCGGTCACCACGATCTCGCGGGTGGACGGCGAGCCGGCCCTGACGATCGCGGTCACCAAGCTCCCGTCCGCCAACACCGTTGATGTGTCGCGCGGCGTGCTCGCGGTGCTCCCCGATCTCGAGGACTCCCTCGGCGGCGCGACGTTCACGGTCGTCTTCGACCAGGCGCCGTACATCCAGCAGTCGATCGAGTCCCTCGCGCAGGAGGGTCTGCTCGGCCTGTTCTTCGCCGTCCTGGTGATCCTCGTGTTCCTGCTGTCGGTGCGCGCGACCCTGGTGACCGCGATCTCGATCCCGACGAGCGTGCTGATCACGTTCATCGGCATCCAGGCATTCGGCTATTCGCTGAACATCCTCACCCTCGGCGCGCTCACGATCGCGATCGGGCGCGTCGTGGACGACTCGATCGTCGTGATCGAGAACATCAAGCGCCACTACGTCGGCGATGCCGACAAGATGCAGTCGATCCTGCGTGCGGTGCGCGAAGTGGCCTCGGCGATCACCGCGTCGACGGTCACGACGGTCGCGGTGTTCCTGCCGATCGCGTTCGTCGGCGACGTGACAGGGGAGCTCTTCCGCCCGTTCGCCCTCACGGTGACGATCGCCATGACGGCATCCCTGTTCGTGGCGCTCACGATCGTTCCGGTGCTCGCGTACTGGTTCCTTCGCCCGGGCAAGCCGCTTCTGGACGCCGACGGCCGCCAGGTCGACCCCGAAGCGCCCGAGGCTCCGCCCAGCCGTCTGCAGAAGTCGTACCTGCCGATCCTGCGCTGGACGCTCAAGCACTCCTGGGTCACGCTTCTGCTGGCTGTGCTCGTGCTCGCCGGCACCGTCGCGGCCGCTCCGTTCATGAAGACGAACTTCCTGGGCGACTCCGGCCAGAACACCTTCACGATGACGCAGGAGATCGGCGCCGCTCCCAGCCTCGAGGCCGAGGATGCCGCATCCGAGCAGGTGGAGGAGATCCTGCTCGGGATCGACGGGATCCAGACCGTGCAGGTCTCCATCGGCTCGAGCGGCTCCGCGCTGCGCGACGCGTTCACCGGCGGCGGCAGCGGCACCACGTACTCGATCACGACCGATCCCGACGCCGATCAGGTCGCGCTGCGCGAAGAGGTGCAGAGCGCGGTCGGCGAGCTCGACGACGCCGGCACGTTCACCGTCGCCGGCGGCGGTGGCGGCTTCGGCTCCAGCGACATCGAGATCGACGTCACCGCGCCCGACTCGTCGACCCTCGAAGAGGCGACGGATGCCGTCGTGGACGCCGTCACGGGCGCCGAGGGCATCGGCCAGGTCTCGAGCAACCTCTCGGCATCCCTCCCCTACATCGCCGTCACGGTGGACCGCGACAAGGCCGCATCCCTTGGCCTGTCCGAGGTCGCGGTGGGCGCACTCGTGTCGAACACGATGCAGCCTCAGCGCATCGGCACGGTCGAGATCGACGACACGACGCTCACCGTGTACCTCGCGGCGTCGCAGACACCTGCGACGCTCGACGAGCTCAAGCAGCTGACCGTGCCGAGCGCGACCGGCCCGATCCCGCTCGAAGAGGTCGCCACGGTCGAGGAGAGCGAGGGTCCCACCTCGATCACGACGGAAGGCGGTCAGCGCACCGCGACCGTGACGGTCACGCCGTCCACCGACGACCTGACCACCGCTTCCGCGTCGGTCAACACCGCGCTCGCCGAAGCCGACCTGCCCGACTCGGCCGACGCCGCGCTCGGCGGAGTGATCTCGCAGCAGCAGGACGCGTTCACCCAGCTCGGGCTCGCACTGCTCGCCGCGATCCTGATCGTCTACATCGTGATGGTCGCGACCTTCAAGTCGCTACGGCAGCCCCTGCTGCTGCTGGTCTCGGTGCCGTTCGCGGCGACCGGCGCCATCCTCCTGCAGATCATCACGGGAGTGCCGCTCGGCGTCGCATCGCTCATCGGCGTCCTGATGCTCATCGGCATCGTCGTCACGAACGCGATCGTGCTCGTCGACCTCGTCAACCAGTACCGCACGAAGGGGCTGACCGCGCACGACGCGACCGTCGCCGGCGGGTCGCGCCGACTCCGGCCGATCCTGATGACGGCGCTCGCGACGATCTTCGCGCTGACCCCGATGGCGCTGGGCATCACTGGCCACGGCGGGTTCATCTCGCAGCCGCTCGCGATCGTCGTGATCGGCGGTCTGGTGTCCTCGACCGTGCTGACGCTGCTCGTGCTCCCGACGCTGTACAACCTCGTCGAGGGTGCGAAGGAGCGTCGGGCAACGCGACGGCGCGGGGATGCGGATGCTGCTCCCGGTGCGCTCGAGCCCGTCCTGGTCGGTGCAGGAGCGGCCGGCGCCGGGGGCGCGGCACTGACCCGCCGCGAGCTGCGGGCGCGCGAGGCCGCGGCCGCCGCTGCGAGCGGTGCTGCGGTCGCGACGGCGGCGGACGCCGACGTGCCGACGATCGACGAAGGCCCCGACGTGGAGATGCCGGAGGAGACGTCGGCAGCCGTGGTCGTCGATGACGAGTACATGGAGCCTGAGTCCGCATCCGAGGATGCGGCCGGCACGGCCGAGGATGACCCGGAAGAGCCCGAGCCGGCTCCTGCGGACGCGCCGACCGACACGGTCGGCGGCGAGGCGGAGGATGCTGATGCGTCACACCCGAGTGACTCGGACGTCACGGGCGACTCGGGCGTCGAGGAGAACGGCGAGGGCGATGCCGAGGCCGAGCACGACGACGGCGAAGATGTCGAGGACGTCGAGGGCGGCGACCCGGACGGAGCGGCCCACGCCGAGGCCGAGCACGAAGATGGCGCTGGGGAGACCGCCGCCGCCGCCGACGCCCCTCGCGACGACGAAGATCCTGAAGACGACGGCGAGACCGCGGCCGAGGTCGACGGCGGCGCCGAGGGCGAAGGTGCAGCCGAGCCGACCCACGACGAGCCCGGCGCTGATCACGAGGAGTCGCAGGATCGCACCGACGGATGGACTGGCGACGAACACTCCGACCGCCCGGAGTAGTCATGGCTGACGAGATCGGCGGGCCGCCGCCGATGCCCGCCGATCTCGAGGCTGCCGCAGCATCCGTCGTCGAGCGGGAGTGGCGCCGCCCGGTGTCGCGCGTTCGGCGGGTCTCATCCGACGTAGAGGAAACCTTTCTCGTGCGGTTCGACGACGACCGCGAGCCGTCGCAGGCGGTGCTCAAGATCGCCGAACCGCGGGCCGACCAGGACTGGTTCGCATTCGAGGCCGCGATCGTCGAAGCGGCGCTGCGACAGGATGCGGAGCTGCCGTTGGCGCGGGGCATCCCGACTCCCGGCGGAGCGTCGATCGTTGAGGTCGTGTTCCACGGCTCCACCCGCGCCGCCCGGCTCACGCAGCTCCTCCCTGGAGGAACGGCGGCACAGGCGCGGCCGGATGCCGCCGCGCGACGGCGGATCGGGCGAACGGCCGGCCGGCTCAGTCTCGCTCTGTCCGGTGTGACCCATCCGGTCGCGGACCGTCGCGTCGCCTGGGATCTGCGCGACCTCGACGCGCTCGCGCAGCATCTGCCGCTCCTGTCCGGCGGCCCGGTCCGCACCGAGGTCGAGAACGCCCTCGCCGCGCACCCCGCGCTCCTCCGCGCCGTCGAGCACCTGCCCACGCAGATCTCGCACAACGACCTCAACGGCGGGAACATCCTGGTCTCGGCCGATGATCCGGGACACGTGAGCGGGATCATCGACTTCGGCGATGCCGCGCACATCGCCCGCGTGTTCGACGTCGGGATCGCAGCCGCCTACGCCGGTGCAGAAGCCGCACGCGAACGCGGCGCCGGGGCTGTCTGGGGCGCTGCGGCGGCGATGACGCTCGGATATGCCGACATCGTGCCGCTCACGGCCACGGAACTGGCGGTGGTCCCCGCGATCGCCCGCGCCAGGCTCGCGCAGCGCGTGCTGATCGCGGCCGGCCGGCGGGAGGTTGCCGTCGGCACGCCGACACGCGACGATGACGCATGGCTGGCATCAGCGCAGCGCGACCTGCTCGCGATCACGGTCCGGAGCCCTGCCGACGCCCCGGAGAGCCTTGAGGAGTGGAGATGACCGACCGCCCCGTGGGTCCGAGCACATACTTCCGCCCGGAGCACTCAGCAGGCCTCGACGCCCGAACCCGTGAGCTGATCGCGCGCCGCGATCATGCGATGGGCGGGGCGTACCGGCTCTTCTACCGGCAGCCGGTGGAGTTCGTCCGCGGTGCAGGGACGAAGCTGTACTCCGCCGACGGAGAGGAGTTCCTCGATGCGTACAACAACGTCCCCTCAGTAGGGCACGCGCACCCGCGGGTGGTCGCGGCCATCGCCGCCCAGGCTGCCCTGCTGAACACGCACACGCGATACCTGCACCCGGCCGTCATCGAATACTCGGAGAGACTGCTCGCCACGATGCCCGCCGGCATCGGACACGTGATGCTGACCTGCACCGGATCGGAGGCGAACGACCTCGCGCTCAGGATCGCGCGGGACGCGACAGGCAGCACCGGCGCGATCGTGACGAGCTACGCGTACCACGGCGTCACGATCGCCACCGCGAACCTCTCCCCGTCGCTCATCGGCGCGGATGCAGTGGAGCCGTGGGTTCGAGTCGTGCCCTCACCGGTCGTCGACCCCGCCGCATTCGTCGACGGTGTGCGCGCCGCGATCGCGTCGCTCGATGCGGCCGGTCTCGGCCTGGCCGCGCTCTTCGTCGACACCGTCTTCTCGAGTGACGGTGTGCAGGCGAGCGGGACCTTCCTCGGGCCCGTCGCCGAACTCGTGCGGGCAGCAGGAGGACTCCTGGTCGCCGACGAGGTGCAGGCCGGTTTCGGGCGCATGGGCCACGGCATGTGGGGATTCGAGCGTCACGGGATCGTGCCCGATGCCGTGACCTTCGGAAAGCCGGCGGGAAACGGCATGCCGATCGCGGGCTTCGCCGCACGGGATGCCGTGATCGACGGGTTCGGCGCGCACCAGCGCTACTTCAACACCTTCGGCGGAACCCCGGTCTCGGTCGCCGCCGCACAGGCCGTGCTCGACGTGATCGAGGGCGAGGGGCTGATCGCGAACGCGGCAGCCGTCGGCGATCGGCTCTCCGCCGCGGTTCGTGGCCTCGACGCGCCCGAGATCGGCGACGTGCGCGGAGTTGGCCTCTACTACGGCATCGACATCGTGGACTCGAGCGGCGGCCCCGACGAGCCGCTCGCCCTCGCCGTCGTGAACGGGATGCGCGATCGGCGGGTGCTGATCGCCGCTTCCGGCCCGCACAATCACACCCTCAAGGTGCGGCCACCGCTGCCGTTCGACGATGCGGATGCCGACCGCTTCGTCGCCGCGCTCGCCGACACCCTCGAAGCCACGCGGAACTGAGCCGAAGGTCAGGCCGGGCGCTGCAGCCAAGGGCGCAGCATCCGCGTGACCCACGGCAGGACCAGATACGTCATCACCGGCGTGAGCAGCACGGTCGCAATCAGCACCCGCAGAGCGAGCGGCCAGTCCGCGAATCCGGGCACGAAGCCGAGCGCCCAGGATGCCAGCAGATTCGTGGGGAAGAACCCGAGCCAGATCGTCACCGCCTGCTTCCAGCGTGGCGGGGCAGAGGGGATGGGATGCTGGATCGGCCCTGTCGCGGGAGCGTCGGCACCGCGCTGCGATTCGACATGCGTCGCGAAGGGCGCGTCGAACCAGCCCTCGATGCCGGTGCGGCGCTCGATGCGCACCTCGCTCGCGAACACGCGCCCGGAATCGAGCCACCATGCGCGCTGCGCGGAGTCCTCCCACGCCTCGAGTGTCGGGATGTCGCGGAACCGGTACAGCATGTACCAGAGGTCGCTGCCCTCGCCCGCCCGCACCCACCCGGAGCCGAGGAAGCCGGGGAACGTCGTCGCGAGGTCGGTGCCCGCTTGCATCCACGAAGTCGCTTCGACCGCTCGCGACGGGTCGATTCGGCGTTCGATCGCAACAGTGATCGGGTGTGCATCGGGTTCTGCCATGCATCCATCCTCACGGTTGGATGCACCGTGCGCTCACGTCCGGTCGACCTCGGTTCGGCCGCCCCGCGCGCGGTGGTGCGCCAGATCGGATCGCTGCGCCGCGTGGCCGTGGATCAGCCGTCGGGTCGGCACGGCTGCTCGAGGGTGAGTCGCCGCCCGCATCCCGGAATGCGTCGGCATGCCGTCCCGGGTGGCGATCGCGACGTGCTCCATGCCGGCGCTGGGGGAGATCACGACGGTGCGCTGCATGCTGCCCGTTCTCGTGGGCGGCTTGGGTGGAGGGGCATCGGCGGGCCGTCCGATCGTGCGTGCGAACAGGAGCAGCCACCAGAAGATCAGGCTGAAGACGATCAGCTCGAAAGCCGCGAGGTTGATGAACCCGCCGATGTACGGCGCGGTCGTGGCGACGAGGCCGAGTGCCACGAGGCGGCTCGCGCGCGACATGACCCGGTGCATCCCCCGCAGCGTCCAGCGGCTCGTCGAGAGGATGACGACGAAGCAGAAGACGGCCCCGGTCGAACCGCGATCGTGGACGAACTCGTTCGCGTTGACCGGGAAGAAGCCGACGAGCGAGAGATTGATGCCCAGGAGTGCGACCAGGATCGGCACGATCGTGGCGGCGCGGCGGTTCGTGAGGACCGCGGTGCCGGAGTGCTGCACCATCTCGCGATTCAGGCGGAGGGCGAACAGGACGACTCCCACGCTCGTGGCGATGATCGTCGCGTTGAAGACGTGGCCGGAGAAGGCGGCGAACGTGCCGAGGCGGCTGAAGTGCAGCTGCCACCACAGCGGATCCGGGGTCGTCACGATCGACAGCAGGAGTCCGACGCCGAGGATCGCAGCCGTCGAGAAGCCGACCTGCGACGCGGAAGGAACGCGCGGCAGCGCACGCCGCAGGACGGCGCGGGGACGGATGATCGCAGGGGAGGCGGCGAGGAGGGCCACGGGGGGAGGATGGGCCTTTCGTGAGGCGGAGTGCGGCAGCGCTCCCGCCCTGCACGTTCTCCAGGCCGCAGCCGCCTACCCCCCGGAACCAGAACGCTGCGCGAACAGCCGTGCCCCCGCGCAGCAGTCGTCTCTTGGGTCGAGGGTAGCCGTTCCGCGTGACAAGCGGCGAATCGTTGCGAGCGATTCGGACTTACTCGTGCTGGCCCGTGACGCCGAGGAAGCGGATGAAAACGGCGATCCAGCCGAAGATCAGCGCGAACACGATGATCTCGAACGCGGTCAGCGAGAAGTAGGTCACGATGAAGAGGATGACCGATGCGACCGTCGCCGCCAGGAACGCCCAGGCCGACAGGAAGTAGGTGCGCGGCATCCCGCGGAGCAGCTTCGGGCCCGCGATCAGCAGCACGAGGAACATGACCGCCATCCCCGTCGCGGACAGATTGTGCAGCAGCAGGCTGAAGTCCACCGGGAAGATCCCGACGCACGCGAGCATGATCCCCATGACGACGAAGAGCGTCGAGACGGTTCGCGGCGACCTCTGGTTCTGCAGGACTCCGGCCCGGACCAGGGCCTCCATGTCGTTGGCGATGTACACCGCGAACGTCGTCACCAGCAGACCGCCCGCGATGAGCGTTCCGTTGAACACCCAGCTGGACAGGTCGTCGAATGTCCCGAGGTGGCTGAAGTGGACCTTCCACCATTCCGGATCGGGAGTCGTGAGCATCGCGGTCAGCGTGCCGATCACGATGAACGACATCAGCAGCGACGACATGCGCTGCGTCGTCATCTTCGACACGGAGAGGTAGACGATGTACGCCGTGAGCCCGAGCGTGACCGTCATGAGCACGATGGCCCAGAAGGTGATCACGGGAAGGCCGATGAATCCCATGCCGAGCAGCCGGAATCCGGCATAGGTTGCCAGGAACGCCAGGGCGGTGTGGACGACCACGACCGAGATCGTGTTGACCGTGAACTTCCACGAAGGCAGCGACCGCCGCCATTCCTGGCCGGGGTGGTTGCGCGACCGCCAGTATCCGGTGGCCGATGCGGCCGCGGCGACCACGCCCGCCCCGATCGCGGCGAGCAGCCCGAATGCGCCTTCGTTGTCGGCGAGCGGCATGTCGGGAGCGATGAGAGCGACGACGAGTCCGTAGATCGCACCGAGCACTCCCGCTCCGGCCGCCGCGTAGATCGCCTCGGATTCTGCGCGCAGCGTGGGTGCCGGCGCGACGCCCTCGGCGGGGACGGCGCGGGTGTTCGTGGCCATGGCGCCAGTGTAGGGCCGGGATGCGCTGCCCACCGGCATCCTCACAGGCTCGAATCCGAGGCACCCGCTAGAGTGAAGGGTCGGCTCTGGACACCGCGCGCACAGTGCGGATGGGTTTGTGAGTCCAAGGGGCCGATGGTGGGAGCGAATCCGCTCCGGCGACCATCACGTTGAATGGCCCCCGGCCGACGATAGTCCGGGCAACTCCGTGCCGCATGTGCGGCGTCGCGGCAGTGAATTCCGCGCAGTCCACGCTGCGCGGGTGAGTACTGCGCGCGAACTGTGGAGTGCTGTTCTCAGCTGAGACAACCCAGAAGGACATCACCATGCCCAAGAGCAAGAAGCCCGCCGGCGGACGACCGGCGAAGAACTTCGAACCGCGCTACGGCGAGAAGAAGACCTCGTTCCACGACCGCAGTCGTGGTGCCGCGCAGAAGCCGGGCAGCAAGAGCCCGAATCACCGCGGTTACCGCGCCGCCGAAGAGGGCGCACCGACCGGCGCGCCGAAGACCCGGTGGACGGCGACGCAGCGCGCCGGCCGCGACGAGGCGCGCGGCATCCGCACGCACTCGCAGGGCGAGCGCCCTGCACGTTCGTACGACGATCGTCCTGCACGTTCGTACGACGATCGTCCTGCCCGGTCGAACGATCGCCCGGCGCGTTCGTACGATGATCGTCCTGCCCGCTCGAATGATGGCCCGCCCCGTTCGTACGGAAACGATCGCCCCATGCGTTCGTACGATGATCGTCCGGCTCGCTCGAACGACCGCCCCACGCGTTCGTACGATGATCGTCCTGCCCGGTCGAACGACCGCCCGGCGCGTTCGTACGATGATCGTCCGGCCCGGTCGAACGACCGCCCCACGCGTTCGTACGATGACCGTCCGTCCCGGTCGAACGACCGCCCCACGCGTTCGTACGATGACCGCCCCGCGCGCTCGAACGACCGCCCCACGCGTTCGTACGACGATCGTCCGGCCCGGTCGAACGACCGCCCCCAGCGTTCGTATGACGACCGTCCCGCCCGCCGCGATCAGCACACCGACCGTCCGCGCGGCACCCGCCCCGCCGGCCGCTCCGACTGGAACACGGCGACCCCGCGGACACAGGCGCACGAGCAGCACGTCGACGTCGTCCACGAGCGCCTGCAGGCCGAGGCGATCCAGGCGACCGATGTCGACGGCGTGAGCTTCGGCTCGCTCGGCCTCGGCGACAACATCGTCCGCACGCTCGGCGACCTCGGTGCCATGGCCCCGTTCGCGATCCAGGCTGCGACGATCCCCGAGATCCTGGCCGGCCGCGACGTGCTGGCTCGAGGCCGCACCGGTTCGGGCAAGACGATCGCCTTCGGCGCACCGCTCGTTGAGAACGTGCTGCGTGCCGGTGCAGGCAAGCGGCGTGAGTTCGGCCGCAAGCCGAAGGCGCTCATCCTTGCTCCGACCCGCGAGCTCGCACTGCAGATCGACCGCACGATCCAGCCGATCGCGCGCAGCGTGGGCCTGTTCACCACTCAGATCTACGGTGGTGTGCCCCAGGCTCGCCAGGTCGGCGCGCTCAAGAAGGGCGTCGACATCATCATCGGCACTCCTGGCCGCATCGAGGACCTCATCACCCAGCGCAAGCTCGACCTCAGCGAGGTCATGGTCGCGGTCATCGACGAGGCCGACCACATGTGCGAGCTCGGCTTCCTCGAGCCCGTCCAGCGCATCCTGCGCGAGACGGCCGACGGCTCGCAGAAGCTGCTGTTCTCAGCGACGCTCGACCGCGAGGTCTCCGCGCTGGTCGACGAGTTCCTCGTGGACCCGTCGGTGCACGAGGTCGCCGGTGAAGACCAGGCGTCGAGCACCATCGAGCACCGCGTGCTCGTGATCGAGCACCGCGACAAGGCCCAGATCCTCGACCAGCTGGTCGACCGGGACGGCAAGACCCTCGTCTTCGCCCGCACCCGCGCGTACGCCGAGATGCTCGCCGAGCAGTTCGACGACGCCGGCATCCCGGCCGTCTCGCTGCACGGCGACCTCAACCAGGCTCGCCGCACGCGCAACCTCGAGCGCCTCACGTCCGGTCGGGTCAATGTGCTCGTGGCGACGGATGTGGCAGCTCGCGGCATCCACGTCGACGACATCGACCTGGTCATCCAGGCGGACGCGCCGGACGAGTACAAGACGTACCTGCACCGCTCCGGCCGCACCGGCCGGGCCGGCAAGTCCGGTCGCGTCGTGACGCTCATCACGCGTCAGCGTCGTCGCAAGATGACCGAGATGCTCGAGCGCGCCGAGATCGACGCGCCGTTCGAAGACGCCCGCCCGGGTGACGACACGATCGAGGAGCTGGCCGGTCGCGTGCCGACCGCGGCCGAGCTCACCGCGTAGCACCACACCTCCGGAACGCCGGGTCGCTCCCTCGGGACGCGGCCCGGCGTTCCGCATGCGCGGCAGTCGCGCGCGACCTACCCTTCGGGTGGATCGAACTGGCTCACGATGAACTGCGCGCCCTGGGGGTCGGCGATCACGGCTTCCTTCGTCCACTCGGTGTCGGCGCGGGAGCGCACGGTGCCGCCCAGTCGCTCGGCGCGGGTCGCGCTCTCGTCACGGTCCTCGACCGTGAAGCGGATCACCCACGATGCGCGCGACGCCGTCGCGTCGGGTGTGAGACCGGCGATCACATCGGCGAAACCCGGGGGAGCGGATGCCTGACGCTCATGGATGCCGGGGTCGACCGTGGCGGCGAGATGGTCGCCGTACCCCGGCAGGCGGATCATGCCGGCGCCGAGATCGGCATCCATCCGCCAGCCGAACACATCGCCGTAGAAGGAGAGGGATGCCGCGGCGTCCGGCGTGCGCAGATCGCTGAAGTTCCACGCGCCGGGCACATTGACGATCTGCGATCCGGGATGCGACCCGGCCTGCCAGAGACGGAAGATCGCCCCCTGCGGATCGGCGCAGGTCGCGCTCCAGCCGTACGGACTGCTGTCCGCCGGCGGGACGCCGACGATCCCGCCCGCTCGTTCGACGCGGATGCACGTCTGCCCGATGTCGTCGCACGAGATGTAGCTGACCCACCCTTCGCCGCCTGAGCCGGCCTCGAGGGCGCCGACATCCCTGCCGTCGAGCTGCGCGAACAGGTACGGCCGGTCCGACCCCGGCTCGCCCGCCTCGACGAAGCTCCACCCGAACAGGTCACCGTAGAATTCCGCGCCGGCCCGGACATCGGGCTGCGCTGCGTCGATCCAGCACGGCACCCCCGTTGGATAGGTCCGCAGCTCGTCAGGTCCGCTCATGGCTCCTCCTTCTCGGGCGATGGCGCCCAGAGTGCCACGATGACGGATGCCGCGGACAGGGGTTGACCGCGATCGCCCGCCACTCCCCTGGGCCTCCGAGCAGCTGTTCGTGCGCTCAGAAGAGCCGCGTCGCCTCTTCCGCGGCTCGGCCCCGCGATGTGGTCACGAATTGCGGCCGCGCCGCGAGACCCGGGACAGCGGACCGTCGAGGCTCGTCGTCCTCCGCGCGACCGTCGAGTCCGTGCACCCGCAGCAGCGGTCGCACCCGCTTCGAGAGCCAGGTGCGGTACGCCTTGGGTGCCGTCGCCGACACGCCGGGGTAGAGGCCGAGGTACGACGAGAGCAGTTCCGGATGCTCGCGAGCGAGCCATTGCATGAACCACTGCTTGGCGCCCGGCCGCAGGTGCAGCGCGCCGAAGACGACGCGCACGGCACCGGCATCCCGTATCTGCGTCAGTGCGTGGTCGAGCGCCGGGATGGAGTCGGTGAGATGAGGAAGGATCGGCATGAGGAAGACCGTCACGCGGAAGCCGGCATTCGTCGCCGCGCGCACGGTCTCGAGGCGTGCGGAGGCCGAGGGCGTGCCGGGTTCGACGAGCTTCTGAAGGGTGTCGTCGAAGACCGCGATCGACATCGCGATCGACACATGCACGGATGCGGCAGCATCGGTCAGCAGCGGAAGATCGCGGCGCAGCAGCGTGCCCTTCGTGAGGATCGAGAAGGGAGTGCCCGATTCGGTCAGCGCGCCGACGATGCCCGGCATGAGCTTGTACCGGCCCTCTGCGCGCTGATACGGGTCGGTGTTCGTGCCGAGCATGACCGGATCCCGCGCCCATGTGCCGCGCCGGAGCTCCTTGCCGAGCACCTCCGCCACATTGATCTTGACCACGATCTGCGAGTCGAAGTCGTGCCCCGCGTCGAGCTCCAGATACTCGTGCGTCCCGCGGGCGAAGCAGTACGCACACGCATGCGTGCACCCCCGGTACGGATTGACCGTCCAGTCGAACGGCATCGCCGAAGCACCCGGTACGTGATTGAGCGCGCTCTTGCACATGACCTCGTGAAAGGTGACGCCGGCGAACTCGGGCGTCGTCACGGACCGCACCAGCCCGTTGAGGCGCTCCAGACCCGGAAGCGCGGCGGCATCCGCAACACCGAGTTCCTGACCCTGCCACCGCATGAGACAATGGGAACAGAGATACGAATGTAAGTCAAGTCCGTGTAGTACAGAGTATCGATGAAACGCCGTCTGCAGGCGAGGCCTCGACCGGAGCGCCGCGGCACGGAAGAATGGGGCGGGTGACGGCACCCGAACCGCACAATCCCCCGTTGTCCCGTCGCGCCGCTCGGCTGCAGCGCGAACGGGATGATGAGCGCGCCCTGGCAGCGGACCCGGTGACGGATGCCGCGCCGTCACAGCCGGCCGAGGCGTCGCCCGATGAGCCTCGGGAAGTGCTGTCGCACACCGTTCCGCTCCCGGTGATCGCCGACCCCGAGCCTGACGTCACGCCCGACTCCGCCCCCGCCCGCGAGGTCGTGCTGGGCGCTGCGGCGCCCCTCCGCTCGCGGACGCCGGGGCGTCGCTCCAGCACGGGGCCGACCCCGATCCGCGTCGGTGCGCGTCGATCCGCCCCCGCGCCGACGCGTCGCGCAGCCAAGACCGCCGAGCTGATGGCTCCTCGCTCGGCGCCTGCGCGGCACGCACGCGGTCGCAGCGTCGCACGGATCGGCGTGGTCGCAGGCCTTGCCGTCGTCGGTTCGCTCGTCCTCGGCTCGGCTGCGACGGTCACGGCCGCCGTCACCGGCGGCCCGCTGTTCGGGATCGCGGCAGGACGCGCCGCCGAAGTGCGTGAGACGATCGAGCCCGCGCCGACCGCGCGGCTGAGCGTTCCTCTGCCTGCGCCGGCCGAGGCGATCCCCGCCCCCACCGTCGAGGCCGCGCCCGCGGCGCTGGAGCTCTGCGCGATGCCGGCGTTCACCGCAGCGCTCGCCGCCGGCGACGATGCGGGCGCGATCGCCGCCGCCGGTGGCGCGGTGGCGTTCCGGACCTCGGTCGCAGAGGGCACCGCCCCGTGCGTCGCGCTCGATGATCCGGCGCGGGTGTGGGTCGTGATCAACAAGACGCGGCCCCTGGTTCCCGTGGACCACTTCCCCGGCTCCCTCGCAACGCCCGAGGGGGTGCGCAGCACCGAAGGCGGCACGCTGCGGTCGGACGCGGCTGCGGCGCTGTCCACGATGGTGGGTGCCGCTTCATCGGCGGGGGTCGGTGAGATCGCGCTCGAGAGCGGGTTCCGGTCCTACTCGACGCAGCAGGCCACGTACTCGAGCCAGGTGAGCGCACAGGGCGTCGCGGAGGCCGACCTCTCGAGCGCGCGACCCGGGTTCAGCGAGCATCAGTCCGGGCTCGCCGGTGACCTGGTGGCATGCGCGGACGGATGCGGCACACTCGACGACCTCGGCGCGTCGATCCAGGGCCAGTGGATCGTCGCCCACAGCTGGGAGTTCGGCTGGATCACGCGCTACGAGGACGGCTACACGCCGATCACCGGCTACACCCCCGAACCGTGGCACCTGCGCTACATCGGAGTCGACCTCGCCCGGGCTTACCACGAGGGCGGCTGGCACACCCTCGAGGAGTTCTTCGGCCTCCCCGCCGCACCGACCTACCTTCAGTAGGCGTTCGGATCGCGAGGTTGAGACATCCCACAAACGCGGTACCCAGTACCGCGGATCATGGGATGCAATGTCACAGCGGTTCGGCATCCCGGCAGATCGGTGCCCTAGAATCGCCAGCGGCGACGCGGCCGCGCACGTCGATTCTCGAGAGCCCGGCCGGACGCCCACGTTCACAGAAGGGCAGGAGCGCACATGGAGCGCGAGATCTACGACGAGGACCACGAGGCGTTCCGCGACGTCGTGAAGGAGTTCCTCAAGCGCTACGCGAGCGAGCAGAAGCGCAAGGAGTGGGACGAGGCCGGCGAGATCGATCGGGCGACGATGCTCGCGGCGGGAGAGGCCGGCATCATCGGCCTCTCGGTGCCGGAGGAGTTCGGTGGCGCAGGGATGCTGCAGGACTATCGCTTCCGCGCGATCGTGCTCGAGGAGACCATCGGCGCGGGCTACGGCTCGCTCGCCGGCGCGCTCGGCATCCAGGACGACCTGGCTGTTCCCTACATCGCCCACATGGGCACGCAGGAGCAGAAGGAGAAGTGGCTTCCCCGGATGGCCACCGGCGAGGTGCTGGGCGCACTCGCGATGACCGAGCCCGGCGCGGGGTCGGACCTGCGGGGCATCAAGACGACCGCGAAGCGGGTCGAGGGCGGCTACCTCGTCAACGGCGCGAAGACCTTCATCTCGTCGGGCAAGACCGCCGACATCGTCGTGACCTTCGTCAAGACGGGCGAGGGGAACAAGCCGGACGCGTTCAGTCTGGTCATCCTCGAGAACGGCATGGAGGGCTTCGACCACGGCAAGAAGCTCGAGAAGATGGGCTTCCACGGCTGGGACACCGCCGAGATGTCCTTCGTCGACGTGTTCGTTCCCGAGGAGAACCTGATCGGCGGCAAGGAAGGACTCGGTTTCATCCAGCTCATGATGAACCTCCCGCTCGAGCGGCTGTCGATCGGGGTCGCAGCGGCGGCCGCCAGCGAAGCGGCGTTCGTATGGACGCGCGACTACACGCTCAGCCGTGAGGCGTTCGGCCAGTCGGTCGCCGACTTCCAGAACACCCGCTTCAAGCTCGCCGACATGGCCACCACCGTCGACGTTCTGTGGGCCTACGTCGACCGCGCCATGCTGCTCTACAAGGACGAGAAGCTCACCGCCGAAGAGGCCGCGAAGGTGAAGTTCTGGGCGACCGACCGGGAGTGGGAGCTGCTCGACATCGGCGTCCAGCTGCACGGCGGATACGGCTACATCACCGAATATCCGATCGCGCGCGCATTCCTCGACGCCCGCGTCCACCGCATCTACGGCGGAACGAACGAGATCATGCGCGACATCGTGAGCAGGCAGATCGTCCGCAAGCGCAGCTGATCTACTGTCGCATCGATTCTGGATGCCGCGCCCCCCGTCCCTCGGTTCTCGAGCGGCCGAGGGGCGCGGCATCCCTCATTTCAAGGGAGACGTCAAGGGGGTTTCGGAGCCCCCGCGTCGCCGGGTAGCCTCGGCGGAGTTGCCTACCGGCAACGAACCCCCCGACGGGTGTCGACGAAGACACCCGCCCGCGAAGGAGAACAAGATGAATCTGTCTGCACGACCTTCCCGAAGAGCTGTCGCCATAACGACGGCGACAGCCACCGCCCTCGCACTCGCCATCCTGCCGGCGAGCGCGGCACTGGCCGCTCCCCCCGCGGCCGCTTGCGACAACCGGAACAACAACACGATCGCCAAGCTCACCGAGTGCGTCTCGGCGGCCGGTGTCAACGAGCACCTCGCTGCGCTCCAGGCCATCGCCGACGCGAACGGCGGCACGCGCGCCGCGAACACTCCCGGCTACGACGCGAGCGTCGACTACGTCGTCGACACGCTCTCCGCCGCCGGATGGCAGGTCCACACCGAGCCGTTCGACTACTTCGTCCCGCTCCCGTCCGAGCTCGAGCAGCTCACGCCGGTCGAGGTCATGCACGACAGCGAGGCGCCGCAGGGCGCGGGCATCGGCGAGGTCACCGGGAACATCATCCCCGTGGATCTCATCCTGGGCCAGCCCAACGCCAGCGTCGTCACGAGCGCGTGCGAGCCGGAGGACTTCCTGGGGCTCGACTTCACCGGGCCGAACGACGTCGCGCTCGTGCAGCGCGGCACGTGCGAGTTCGGCGTGAAGGCGGCCAACGCCCAGACCGCCGGCGCCGAGGCCGTCGTGATCATGAACCAGGGCAACACTCCGGAGCGTTCCGGGGTGCTGACGAACATCACCCTGATCGGCGTCAACCCGGATCCGCTCAACATCCCCGTCGTGGGAGCGTCGTACGCGGCCGGAGAATCGCTCGCCCAGACGGGCTCGACCGCACGCGTGCTCGTGCCCGAACCCGACAAGTTCATCCTGCAGAACGTGATCGCGGAACTCCCCGGCAAGAACACGAACAACGTCG
Source organism: Microbacterium sp. cf046 (assembly GCF_900114345.1). Classification (GTDB taxonomy): domain Bacteria; phylum Actinomycetota; class Actinomycetes; order Actinomycetales; family Microbacteriaceae; genus Microbacterium. The sequence continues at coordinate 429,758 of NZ_FOZJ01000001.1, forward strand.
TCATGGCCGGCGCGCACCTCGATTCGGTTCCCGAGGGTCCCGGAATCAACGACAACGGCAGCGGATCGGCCGCGCTCATCGAGCTCGCGCAGAGCATGGCGAAGGTCAAGCCGCAGAACACCGTGCGCCTCGCATGGTGGGGCGCGGAGGAAGAGGGCCTGATCGGGTCGACGTATTACGTCGAGAACCTTCCGCAGGCGGAGCTCGATCGCATCGCGCTGTACCTCAACTTCGACATGGTCGCGTCGCCGAACTACATCTTCATGGTCTACGACGGTGACGAGTCGAGCTATGAGGCGCCGGTCGTCGTGCCCGATGGATCCGTGGAGATCGAGGACCTGTTCGAGCGCTACTTCACGAGCGTCGGCCAGCCGTATGACGACGCGGAGTTCAGCGGACGCAGCGACTATCAGGCGTTCATCGCGAACGGCATCGCGGCGGGTGGACTGTTCACCGGCGCTGAGGTGCCCAAGACGCCGGAGCAGGAACTGATCTGGGGCGGCACCGCCGGTGCAGCCTTCGACCCCTGCTACCACTCGGCATGCGACACGATCGCGAACATCAACATGGACGCGCTGGAGGTCAACTCCGACGCGATCGCCCTCGCGGTCCTGGCGTACTCGTACTCCACGGAACTGGTCAACGGCGTCGTCGGCAAGTCGATCCCGGGCGGCCTGAACCTGCCCGACCCGGCTGGTCCGGAGATGACGTTCCCCGACGGGGACGGTGGCCTGGCCCACCACGCCCTGACCGTGAACTGACCGTAACGGTTACACACGAGGGCTCGTCGCTTCGGCGGCGGGCCCTCGTGGCGTTCACGGCGTCAGCCCAGACCCCACGGAAAGAGGACCCAGAAGATCGCGGCGGATGCGGCCAAGAAGAGTGCGATGAACACGACATCGCGCGCACGGAACGGAACGACGTGCCGCTCGGTGCGATCGGGGTGGGCGCCGAAGGCCCGTGCATCCATCGCCAGCGCGACGCGCTCGGCGTGGCGGATGGCGCCGGCCAGGAGCGGGACGATGTACCCGCTCCACCGGGCGATCGCAGCGAAGGGTCCGCGGCCGCCGTGTGCGCCGCGCACCCGATGCGCCTGCCGGATCACCTCGAGCTCGTGGCCGAAGCGCGGCACGAAGCGGAACGCGGCCAGCGCCGTGTAGCCGATCCGATACGGCACGCGAAGCTGCTGCACGGTGGAGCGGACGAGGTCGGGACCGGTCGTACTGAGCCCGGCGATGAGCGCGAGGGCGACGATCGCCGCGATGCGCAGACCGGTCGCCAACCCGACCACCAGCGCGCCGCCGTACAGCGTCCAGGACCCGATCTGCCAGACGACGACACTCTGATCGACGTGCGCCGGATCGGTCCAGAGCGAGAAGCCGAAGCCGATCGCCGCGGCGCCCAGCGGCAGCGCGAGCAGGAGCACGAGTGCGAGCCGGCGCGTGAAGCTGACGCCGATCAGCAGCACCGCGTACGCCAGCAGCAGGAACGCGAGCGGCGTGGCGAGATCCCTCACGAACACCAGAAGGACCATCGCTGGCACCGGCGCCAGCAGCTTCGCGAGCGGGTTGAGCCGATACAGGAACCGCACCGGCGCGGCGGTCACGGCATCCGCGTACGGGTCGACCGCCATGCGCGGCACCTGCGCGGCCAGGAGCGGTCCGGTGGCGGTCACGCGGCGCCTCCGGGCAGGTCGGACAGCCGAGCGATGCGAGCGAGATCGGGATGCCGCGTCACCGCGCGCAGCGCTTGCGCCAGCGGCGGCATCCGCAGTCCGGCACGCTCGATGAGCTCGGCGTCGGCGTAGACGTCGGCGGTCGCCCCCTGCGCGAGGACGCGGCCGTCGGCGAGCACCACCATGCGGTCGGCGTACTCTGCGACCAACTGCATGTCGTGGGTCACGACGATGACGGTCGTCCCCTCCTCGTTCAGTTCGCGCAGGAGCCCGAGCAGCTCGTCGGCGCGTGCGCGGTCCTGGCCGAAGGTGGGCTCGTCCAGCGCGAGGACGGGGGCGCCGGCGACGAGCGCGGTGCCGACGGACAGCCGCCGCTTCTGTCCGCCGGAGAGCAGGAACGGGTGGGTCTGCGCCTTGGCAGTGAGACCGAACCGGTCCAGGAGCGCTTCGGTCCGCTCGCGGACCTCTGCATCCGAGAGGCGCTGCCGGCGCAGTCCGTGCGCCAGCTCGTCGAAGACCGTGTTGGCGATGAACTGGTGCTCGGGGTTCTGGAAGACGAAGCCGATGCGCGAGGCGAGCGTGCGCGCATCGGCGCGGCCGACATCGAGGCCGTCGACGTGCACCGACCCGCGCGGAGGCGGCACGACGCCGGCGAGCGCCTGGATCAGGCTCGTCTTGCCCGCGCCGTTCGCGCCGACGATGGCCAGGAACTCGCCGCGGGGCACATCGAGGTCGATGTCGTGCAGCACCTCGCGCCGGCTCCGGCGCACCGAGAGTCCGCGCACCGTGATGATCGGGTTCGCGAGGTGGTGTGCCTCCGTGCGGCCAGACCACCCCTTCTCGCCGAAACCATGCGCGACGGGCGTGCCATCCGAGGTGGGTTCGGCGAGAAGGGGTGGTTTCGCCGTAGAGAGGGGGGCGGATGCCGGAGCCGGAGAGGCTTCGAGCGCGGCGTGCAGCTCGGCGGGCGTCAGCGGCAGCGGGTCGAGGGCGAACCCCGCACGCCGCAGCCGCAGCGCGGCCAGCGCGGAGGTCGGCAGCCACACCCCCATCTCGTGCAGCTCCTCCGCGCGTTCGCGAAGCACCGCGTCGACAGTCCCGTCCGCGACGAGGCGTCCGTCCTGATCGAGCACGACGGCGCGGTCGACGAAGCCGATCGCCGCATCGAGGTTGTGCTCGACAAGCAGGATCGCCCGGTCGCCGGCGGCCACGAGCTCGGCGAGTGCGGCGTAGACCTCCTCGGTGCCCTGCGGATCCAGATTCGCGGTCGGCTCGTCCAGCACCAGGAGCGGCGATCCCATCGCCAGCGCGCAGGCGATCGCAAGACGCTGGCGTCCGCCGCCGGAGAGCCGGTCGGGATTCTCGCCGCGACGCTCCCACAGCCCCACCCTGCGGAGCGCGGCCTCGGCTCGATCGAGCACGTCCGAGACCGGCATCCGGAGATTCTCCGGTCCGAACGCGACCTCGTCGAGCACCGTGCCCGTCACCAGCTGCGCGTCAGGATCCTGGAAGACCATGCCGACATGCGTGCTCAGCACGGCCACGGTCGCCGCCGCCGCATCGAGTGCTCCGACAGTGATCGTTCCTTCGACGTCGGCCGGCACGTCGTTCGGGATCAGACCGTTCAGCGCGAGTGTGAGCGTGGACTTGCCCGATCCGCTGGGGCCGAGCAGCAGGACGACCTCTCCCGGGGCCACGTCGAAGCGGACCGCCGCCGGGGTCGCGGCATCCTCTCCCTGATGGGTGATCGCGAGATCGCGCACCCGCAGGAGGGGGGTGCCGGCGCGCGGCGGATCGGCCGCGCCGGCGGGCCGGGGTGCCTGCGCCGAGGCGGAGGGATCGCGCTCGAGTGCGGTCACGGGTCTTCCTGATTCAGGAGCTGAATGCAGTCCTAACTTAGCCGACCCTAACCTTGGCTCCGGGGAGGCCCTCAGCGCTGAGCGGAGCGGGCGACTCCGGCGCGGCGCAGGGCCGCGCCGATCGCCAGTCCGACCGCGGTCCATGCGACGGGCCCGACGATGAACAGCGCGATATAGACGATCTGCCCCCACACCGGGAAGCGGGAGACGTCCGCGGCGAACCAGATCGGCACGGCGATGACCACGCCGACCACGATGGCCGAGACGAAGAACCGCCACGCCTCCCAACGGCGGTAGCGACCGAGCGCCGCGATCCCCTCCTGCAGCGCGCCGATCAGGAGGGCGGTGCCGATGTACCGTCCGATCCACAGCGGCACGACCGCGCTCGCCACCAGGGCGGCGATCAGGTGGGTGATGAGGGCGACCCAGGGGCGCCGCAGCAGCTCCTGGGCGATGACGCCGGGAAGCACGTGCACGCCGAGCACGAGTCCGTAGAGGATCGGGACGGCGGCGGACACCGGCCCGCTGATCGCACCGGCTCCGGCGGAGAGCGCGCCCGTCGCGACGCCGATCGCCGCGCAGGTGAGCAGAACGCTCGTCGAGAGCCTGGATGCCGATGCCACCTGCCCAGCGTAGTGCGCAGGTCGGATGCCATTCCCACAACCCCCTTCCCCACTCCCGAGCCGAGAGTTAGGTTTGCCGCAGGCCGTTCCCAAGCGCCTGCGCGGCGTCGGACGGCCCTTCACCCAACCGGGAGTCCGTCATGGGTCGACGAGTGTTGCGCGCGGGAGTGTGCGTGACGATCGTCGCGCTCGCGTGCGGCGCGGCATCGCTCACGGGCGGTGCGGCCTTCGGCGCTGCCCCGGCTGACGAGGTCATCGCGCCGGTGCCGATCGAGTCGCCGACCGGCTCGTACATCGTCGTCCTCGACGAAGCCCCCGCCGCGACCTATCAGGGCGGCGAGGCACGGCTCGTCGCGACCCAGCCCGAGGAGGGCGAAGAGCTCGATCCGCATTCGTCCCGCGTGCAGAGGTACGTCGCGTTCCTGCAGACCCGACAGGAGCGGGTCGCCGCCGCGGCCGACGTCGAGCCGGCGGCGACGTACCAGATCGTGCTCAACGGCTTCAGCGCCACGCTCACGCCGGAGGACGCGGCCAGGGTCGCGGCGACCGAAGGGGTGCGTGCCGTCTACCCGGACGAGATCTTCCACCCCGACTCCGTGGACTCGACCGCGGCGGTCGGCGCCGGAGTGACGGCGAAGGTGTCTCCCGCCCCGATCGCCGCGGATGCTCCCGGCGTGGTGATCGGCGTGATCGACACCGGGATCTCGCCGGAGAATCCGTCGTTCGCGGGCGAGCGACTGCGGGCCAGGGTGGGACCGGAACCGCATCTTGACGGCAACGAGGTCGTCTTCGAGAAGGCCGATGGGCACGAATTCCGCAGCGAGCGCGTCACCGGCGACGGGTGGGCGAAGTCGGACTACTCGACGAAGCTGGTCGGTGCGCAGGTCTTCGCCGCCGGCGCGACCGCTGCCGGCTTCGACTTCACCCATGACGTGCTCTCCCCGGTCGACAGCGACGGCCACGGCTCGCGCACGGCGAGCATCGCGGCCGGCAACGGCGACGTGAGCGCGATGATCGACAACGTGCCGTTCGGAGTCGTCTCGGGCGTCGCGCCCGATGCGCGGATCGCGGCGTACAAGGCGTGCTTCGCCGGCGAGGATCCGCTCGTCAGCACTGACGACATCTGCGTCGGAAGCGACCTCATCGCCGCACTGGAGCGCGCCGTCGCGGACGGCGTGGACGTCGTCGACTACGCGATCGGCGGTGGGGCCGGCGCGTCCGTGTGGGCCCCCGACGACCTGGCTTTCTACAACGCGGCGGTCGCGGGCGTGTTCATCGCGGTGAGCGCGGGCAACGGCGGCCCGGCCGCCGGCACGGCGCAGGCGGGAGCACCCTGGTACACCACGGTGGCGGCATCCACTGTCCGCACGTTCGAGGGGTCGCTCCGCCTGTCGACCGGCTTCGAAGCGGGCGGTGTCTCGGTCTCGGTTCCGGTCGGCGCACCCGTCACGGCACCCGTGGTCTACGCGGGGGATGCCGGGCTGGCCGGATCGGCGGACGCCGCGCTCTGCTACGCCGGCACGCTCGATCCGGCGCAGGTGGAGGGGCGGATCGTCGTCTGCGACCGCGGGACGAATTCTCGATTGGAGAAGTCGGAGGAGGTCGCGGACGCCGGCGGGGTGGGGATGATCCTCGTCAACGTCACGCCGGATTCGCTGGACAGCGACTTCCACTCCGTCCCGACCGTGCACATCGATTCGTCATACCGCGACGCGCTGCTGAGCGAGCTGGCGAGCAGCCCCGATGTCACCGCGACGCTTTCCGGTGAGAACCTCACCGGCGTCGAGATCCCGGTGCCCCAGATCGCCGCATTCTCGGGCCGCGGACCGCTGGCCGGCACCGACGATGTGCTGAGCCCCGATGTCGCGGCCCCCGGCGTCGCGATCCTCGCCGCCACCGGGAACACGCCGGAGGGCGACCCGGCGTGGGACCTCGCCTCGGGGACGTCGATGGCCGCGGCGCACGTCGCCGGGCTCGCAGCCCTCTCGCTGATGGCGCATCCCGATGCGACGCCGAGCGAGATCAAGTCCGCGCTCATGACCGGCGCGGCGAACACCTTGAACCCCGATGGATCGGCGAACGTCGACCCGTTCGCACAGGGTGCCGGCCAGGTCGATCCCGATGCCCTGCTCGATCCGGCGCTCGTCTATCCGAGCGGACCGCTGGACTGGGCCGGGTTCGTCCAGGCGCGCGACCACGGGGCCTACGAATTCCCGTTCGTGGACGGCACCGATCTGAACCTGCCCTCCATCACGATCGGCGCCCTCGCAGGTGAGCGCACCGTGTCCCGCCAGGTCACCGCGACGCGGGCCGGCGTGTACCAGGTCGCGGCCGACATCCCGGGGGTGGACGTGTCGGTCAGCCCCGAGACCCTGACGTTCTCGGGTCCGGGTGACACACAGGCCTTCACCGTGACGTTCGCGAACGACACCGCGCCGGTCGAGGTCTGGGCGAGCGGATTCCTCAGCTGGACGGGCGAGGACGGCGCGTCCGTCCGGTCACCGCTCGCGGTGCGGCCGGTCACGGCGACCGCGACCGATCTGGTCGTGGGCACCGGTGTCGCGGGCAGCGCCGATCTGGCCGTCGTCGCGGGAGCATCCGGCGACATCCCGCTGCAGGTCGCCGGACTCGCACCCTTCGAACTGCTCGTCGACCCGGACCAACCCGCGCCGGGCCATTCGGGCGATGCTTCCTCGGGCGATGCCAACGGCAACATCGCGTGGGTGGTGGACATCCCCACGGGTGCCCCGCTCGCGCAGTTCACGCTCGAGGCGTCCGATGAGAGCGACCTCGATCTGTCCGTCTACCGCGTCGCGAGCCCTTCCGACTTCCGCTACTACGAGAGGTGGATGCCGACCGCGACGTCGCTGGAGCAGATCGCGCTCGTCGACCCGACCCCGGGCTCGTACCTCGTCGTGGCGAACGTGAGCGGCGCTGCGGACGACGCCACATGGGATCTGCACTCCGCGGTCGTCGACGCGGGTGCGGACTCGCTCACGGCGGACTCCGAGTCGCTGAACGCGCAGTCCGGGGAGGACGCGCGATTCACCCTGGAGTGGTCGGGGCTGCGGCACGACACGCGCTACCTCGGGATCGTGTCCTATGGCGATTCCGCGCCGCCGACCACCCTGGTGATCGACTCCGGTCCCGAGCCGCCGGTCCCGGACGAGCCGGCGACGGTGTCCGGGACGGCCGAGATCGGCTCCGTCCTCACCGTGGAGCCGGGTAGTTGGGACCTGGATGACCTCTCCTTCGCCTATCGCTGGCTGCGCGACGGAGAGCCCATCGCCGATGCGCTCGATCCCGAGTACCGCATCACCCGAGCCGACGTGGGGACCACGCTGACGGCCGAGGTCATCGCGACCCAGCCCGAGAACGTGAACACCGGCAGGTCGATCAGCGACGGGGTCATCGTGCGGGCTCCGTCCACAGTCGCCGTCACCCTCAACCACTACACGGGCTCCACGTCGCAGGAGTACGCGGTGACGGTCGAGGTGGACAGTTCGCGAGGCGGGATGCCGGACGGCTCGGTGTCGGTGTTCGTGGACGGCGATGAGTACACGGGCACACTCGCTGCCGGCCGTGTCACCTTCACGCTGCCCGCCCAGGAGCCCGGCATCCATGTCGTCGTCGCCGAATACGCGGGCAGCGATCGCATCCAGCCCGCGACCGGGGTCTCGGGGTTCGTCGTCACCGGGTGATCCGCCGCCCGGCGAGAATCGTGCCGCTAGATGCGCCTGCGGCGCCGCGTGAGTCGCACACCGGGCAGCGGCGGGGCGGGCACGCGCTCATCGCCGTGCTCGACGACCCGACCGAAACGGGCGTCGTGCGTCTCCCACGCGTCACGGGCGGCGACGATCTCCTCGTGCGAACGGCCGACGAAGTTCCACCACATCACGATCTCGTCCTCGAACGGCTCACCGCCGAGAAGGAACACGAGCGCGTCGCCCTCGGCGGTCACCGGCACCGATGCACGTCCCGTGCCGAGGTAGAGCATGTGTTGACGGTCCAGTTCGACGGACGGCTCATCCGCCGGAATGCCCGTGGTCACCATCGCGATGCCCTCGACGCCGACGATCGCGTACTCCCAGTCCGGCCGGAGCGGGATCTCGATGCGCGCTCCAGCAGGGATGCGGATCTCCGCGCCCACGATCGGCGTGTAGACGCTCGCCGGTGAGGTCACGCCGCCGAGCTCACCGAGCACGACGGTCGCGACGGCCGGCGGACCGGACTGCGCCGCAAGTTCGATCGAGGGCAGGTGCTCGTGGCGCTCGAACGCCGGTGCGCCGTGACGGCGCGATTCGGGCAGGGCGACCCAGAGCTGCAGCGCATCCAGTGGGACGGCACCCTCACCGACCGAGTACTCGGAGTGGGCGATGCCCGCACCACTGGTCATCAGGTTCAGGGCACCACGGCTGAGGACGACGTCGCTGCCCACGGAGTCGCGGTGCCGGATGTCGCCGGCGAACGGCCACGTGACGGTCTGCAGGCCGATGTGCGGGTGCGGTTCCACGCGCATCCGCGTGACCTGCGGGCCGAAGCGATCGAGGAAGCACCACGCGCCCACCAGCGGCAGGTCCCGCTGCGGGAGGGAGCGGTGCACCGACATCGCGCGGACGCCGCCGAGCGGCACCTCGCGTGATTCGAGCAGCATCGCACGCGGACCGTCGCATGCCGTGCCCGCCTCCGAGAGCACCGCCTCGTCGGCGTCGAGTCTGGTCATTTCACGAAGTCCGGCGCGTCGGGCCAGTCGATCAGCAGATCGGCGACCTCGTGGCCGTGAAGGTAGCGCACGACGAACGGGCACCGCGGAACGATCCGCTCTCCGCGCTTCGCGACGTCCGCCAGCGCCCGGCCGACCAGGATGCCGGCGAGGCCCTGTCCCTTGAACGCGGGGTCGACCTCGGTGTGGGGGAACACCAGGCGTCCGTGCGAGTCCACGCGGAACTCGGTGAACCCGCCGACCGCGTCGCCGACGAGGATCTCATAGCGACCGGCATCGTCGTTGCGCACGACCCGCAGGTCGGCGTCCTCGGTCGCACTCGAACCCGGGTTCGCGGCGGGCTGCGTCGTCATCTGGTTCCCTTCGTCCCCTTCGTTCAACGTACGGGCGGGCAGGGCATTCCGCCAGGTCCGGGTCGGGGATGCGGGGCTGGCAGACTCGGGTGATGTCCTCAAGCCTTCAGGGCCGCATCCCGAGCGGGGCGGACGACGACGCCGTCTACGACGGGTTCGTCGCGTGGGCCGCCGAGCAGGGGCTGTCGCTGTATCCCGCGCAGGACGAGGCGGCGATCGAGATCGCCTCCGGGGCGAACGTGATCCTGTCCACGCCGACCGGCACCGGCAAGTCGCTCGTCGCGATCGCGGCGCACGCGGCATCCCTCGCCCGCGGCGGCCGGACGTACTACACCGCGCCGATCAAGGCACTGGTCAGTGAGAAGTTCTTCGCCCTGGTCGACATCTTCGGCGCAGAGAGCGTGGGCATGGTCACCGGCGACTCGTCTGTGAATCCGGACGCGCCGATCGTCTGCTGCACGGCGGAGATCCTGGCGAACCTCGCTCTGCGGCAAGGGCCGGATGCCGACGTCGACCAGGTCGTGATGGACGAGTTCCACTACTACGGCGACCCCGACCGCGGCTGGGCATGGCAGGTTCCGCTCCTGCTCCTCTCGCGCGCGCAGTTCGTCCTCATGTCCGCGACCCTCGGCGACGTGACCGAGATCGCCGCCGACCTCTCGCGCCGCACGTCACGCCCGACCGCGGTGATCACCGGCGTCGACAGGCCCGTGCCGCTGCACTTCTCCTATGCGCGCACGCCCGTGCACGAGACGGTCGAGGAGCTGCTCGAGACCGGCCAGGCGCCCGTCTACATCGTGCACTTCTCGCAGGCCGCTGCGATGGAGCGGGCGCAGGCGCTCTCCAGCGTGCGGATCGTCAGCCGCGAGCAGCGGGACGCCATCGCCGAGGCGATCGGCGGCTTCCGGTTCACCACCGCGTTCGGACGCACACTGTCGCGCTACGTCCGGGCCGGCATCGGAGTGCATCACGCCGGGATGCTGCCGCGCTACCGGCGTCTGGTCGAGACGCTCGCCCAGCGCGGGCTGCTGCGGGTCATCTGCGGCACCGACACGCTCGGCGTCGGGATCAACGTGCCCATCCGCACCGTGCTGATCACGGCACTGGCCAAGTACGACGGGCAGCGGATGCGGCAGCTCAGCGCGCGGGAGTTCCACCAGGTCGCCGGGCGTGCGGGTCGAGCGGGCTACGACACCGCCGGCACCGTGGTCGTCATGGCGCCCGAGCACGAGATCGAGAACACGGTTGCAGTCGCCAAGGCCGGAGACGACCCCAAGAAGGTCCGCAAGATCGTGCGCAAGAAGGCACCGCAGGGGTTCGTGAACTGGGGCGAGGCGTCCTTCGAACGCCTCGTCGCCGCGGAGCCGGAGCCGCTCGAGCCGCACCTGCAGCTCACCGCCGCGATGCTCATCAACGTGATCGCCCGCGGCGGCGAAGTGTTCGAGAACGTGCGCTCGCTCGTATTCGACAACCACGAGTCACGGGCGCGCCGGTACGAGCTCGCGCGACGCGCGCTCGGGATCTTCCGGACGCTCGTGGCGGCAGGCGTGGTCGTGGCTGATCCGTCGACCGGCGGCATCCGCCTCACGGTCGACCTGCAGCCGAACTTCGCGCTCAACCAGCCGCTCTCGCCGTTCGCGCTCGCCGCGATCGGATTGCTCGACCCGGGTGACGGAGCGCCCAATGGGGCTCCGCCCCAAACCCCTGGCTCGCCGGCGCGCGCCGACTCCGCAGGCACCGGCCACTACGCGCTCGACGTGGTCAGCGTCATCGAGGCGACGCTCGACGATCCGCGCCCGGTGCTCTCGCAGCAGCAGTTCCTGGCACGCGGGGACGCGGTCGCCGCCATGAAGCGGGAGGGCATCGAGTACGACCAGCGCATGGAGCTGCTCGAGGAGGTCACCTACCCGAAGCCCCTCGCCGAGCTGCTCGCCCAATCATTCGAGGTCTTCGCCTCGAGCCAGCCGTGGGTGCGCGATTTCGAGCTCTCACCCAAGTCGGTGGTGCGCGACATGTTCGAGCGGGCGCTCTCGTTCGCCGAGCTCATCCAGGTGTACCAGCTCTCGCGCAGCGAAGGTCTGGTGCTGCGCTACCTGAGCGACGCGTATCGGGCGATCCGTCAGACCGTTCCCACCGAGGCGCAGACGCCCGAGCTGCTCGACATCATCGCCTGGCTCGGCGAGCTCGTGCGTCAGGTCGACTCGAGCCTCGTCGACGAGTGGGAGAGCCTGATCAATCCTGTGGTCGACACGACGGCGCCGGTCGTGCCGCCCGCGCCGCCCTCCGTGCTCACCAACCGCCGCGCCTTCATGGTGCTCGTGCGCAACGAGCTGTTCCGGCGGGTGCGCCTTGCGGCCCTTCAGCGGGACGACGAGCTCGCCGAACTGGATCCCGGCATCGACTGGTCCGCCGCGCTGGACGCCTACTTCGAGGAGCACGACGAGATGCTCACCGGCGGTCCGGCGCGCTCGCCGCGGCTCGTGGGCGTCGATGAGACGGATGCGGCAGCATCCGGGGTCTGGAGAGTCGAGCAGACGATCGACGACCCGGCCGGCGACCACGACTGGCGCATCCGCGGCGAGGTGGACCTGGCGGCATCGGAGGAGGAGGGCGCCGCGATCGTGCGCATCATCGAGGTCGTGCGGCTGTAGACGCCCGGGCAACCGGGTCCTCCTCAGCCTGAGGACGGAACGCGCTGACTGTCGCCCAGCCGCGACCCGCTCGGAGGTGCGAGCAGCTCGGACAGCTCGGCACGGGACGAGATGCCGAGCTTGGTGTAGACCTTGCGCAAGTGGTACTCGACGGTCTTGGGACTGAGGAACAGTGCGGCTGCCGCTTCGCGCGTGCTGCGCCCATCCGCGAGCATGATGCTCACCTGCAGCTCCTGCGGGGTGAGCTGCGCGACCGCATCCGTGCCCCGCGAGGCGACGTGCTCACCGGTCGCGCTCAGCTCTGCCGCGGCGCGCTCCTCCCACACGGTGGCGCCGAGATCGGAGAAGCCTTCGAGCGCGCCTCGCAGCTGGACCCGCGCATCGATGCGCCGTCTGGCGCGTCGCAGCCGCTCTCCGTACGCGAGGCGGGTGCGGGCCGACTCGAATCGGTCCAGGGTCTGCCCGTGCCACCTCAGCGCAGACGCGAACCATTCGTCGATCTCATCGTCCTCGGCCGACTGGCCGCTCACCCGGTCGGCGCGGGCGCGCGCCCACGGCTGCCCCTTTCCGATCGCAGCCTCGCGGTACCTCCACACCAGCTCCAAGGCCTCCGGCCGCCGCCCGAGCCGCAGCAGCGCGTCGACGAGTTCGGGGACGGGGGAGAGGTCGACATCGTGCAGGCCAAGTCGCTCGAGCATCTCGATCAGCGCCGTGAAGTGCTCCGCCGCCGGCTCGGTGTTCCCGAGCGACAGTTCGACGTCCCCGAGGGCGAATTCGACCCACGCCTCGCCGATGTGGATGTCCCGCGCGGCGCACAGCGCGCGCGCTTCGGCGGCGTGCGCGCGAGCCGCCTCCGCCTTGCCCGCCCGCGCCTCGAGCCAGCAGAGCCCCGCCAGCGACATCGCCAGCTCGGTCGTCTGCCCGGTCTCGGTCGCGAGCCGGATCGACTCCGCGTAGTTCGCCTCGGCCCTGGCCCACTCGGCGGATGCCGCCTGATCCCGTGCGACGTGGAAGAGGACGGCCGGCAGGGCCCCCACTCCTGCTTCACCGCGCACTTCGTCGACGAGGGCGCGCAGCTGGGCGCCTCCCGACGCGTCACGGAGGTACAGCGGCGCGAGCATGAGCCAGGACAGTCTGCGCGGATCGTGCAGCAGGGCGGGGTCGGTCGCCAGCAGCGGAACCGCGGCTCGGATGTCATCCGCCCCGCCGCGGCCGGCGAGGACCTTGGCCATGCCGGTCGCCATCAGCCCGAGCGCGCGCGACCGCGGCTCCGTCGTGACGCTCTGAAGAGCAGTCAGCCGATCCGCGAGGGCGGATGCCGTGCGGGCATCGCCCAGGTAGTACGTCGCATGCACCGCGTCGGCGAGCAGGATCGCGACGTCGTCGGGCCGCGGCGCGAGGTCGGCTGCGGCGAGCAGGATCTCGAGCGCCTCCCGCAGGGATCCGCTGCGTGCGGCGATGGCCGCCCGCAGCTCGAGCGCTCGCACGTGGGTCGGGTCGATCGGCACACCCGCGGCCGGTTCGGCATCCCGGGTGAGCTGGTCCAGCAGGACGAGAGCCCGATCCTGCATGCCGGCTGTCCAGGCCGCATCGGCCGCTCGCAGCAGCCGGGATGATCGCTCGGCCGCGTCCGGACTCATTCGCGCCGAGCGCTCGAACGCGGCCGATGCGACCGAATACGCGGCGCGCTGCACCGCGTGCTCCCCCGCTCCAGCCAGCAGCGCAGCGATCTGCGTGTCCGGATGCCAGATCGTCTCGGCGAGATGCCAGGCCCGACGGTCCGCATCGGCGGTGGCTTCCGCGGCGGCGCGATGCGCCGCACGCCTGTCCTGCGCGGACGCCCCGGAGTACGTCGCCGAGCGCAGGAGCGGATGCCGGAACACGACGGTTCCGCCGCGGACCACGATCAGCCCCAGATCCTCCGCTTCCTCGAGGCGTGCGACGTCCAGGCCGAGAGCGTCGCATACGTCGGCGATAAGCCCGAGGTCCGCGCCGCACACGGCGGCGACGAGCAGGACGGAGCGGCATTCCTCGTCGACGTCCGCGAGACGGCGGCCGAATGCGTCGATGACCGCGCGCGACACACGGAAGGGCATGTCCGCCGCCCCGGTCTGCAGCGCGTCCCGCTCCCATCCACCGAGTTCCACGAGGGCGAGCGGATTGCCCGCCGTCACCCGGTGCAGCTGCTGCGCCTCCTCGGCGGTCACACTGTGCCCGCGCGCCTGGACGATGAGCGTCCGTGCAGAGTCGAGGTCGAGTCCGGGGAGCATGAGGGTCGGGAGGCCTGCCGCGATGGTGTCCCCTTCGGGACTGCGAGCTCCCACGAGCACCAGCACCGGATCGGCCGCCAGACGTCGCGCCGCGAAGACGAGCGCGTTCGCCGACGACGCGTCGATCAGGTGAAGGTCGTCGACCACGACGGCGACGGGGCCCTCCTCGGCGTACCGGCAGATGAGGCTCAGCAGCGCGGCGCCGACCGTGAAGCGGTCACGTACCGTCGACGGGCCGACGGAGGCGGACGGAAGCGCGAGGGCGGCCGACAGCGCCTCGGCCTGGATGGGCGGGATCGCGGGGAGCAGATCCAGAGCGGGTCGCACCAGCTGCAGGAGGGCGGCGAACGGGATCTCCCGCTCCGACTCGAGCCCGGTGGCCTTCAGCAGCCTCATGTCGTCGAGCCGGCTGATGGCGTCCTCGAGCAGGGCGGTCTTGCCGACGCCGGCCTCGCCCGCCACGACCAGTACGCCGCTCATCCCCAGGCGAGCCTCGGCCGCGAGCCGCTCGATCGCCTGCTGCTCGGCCTGCCGACCCACCAGCATCCTCCGAGTGTACGCACGCCCGCGTGGGCGCGACCGGACTAGGGGGGACCCCGGATGCGGCATCCCCCGGCCCGTTCGTACGGTCGGAGCATCCATCGACACGACGACAGAAGGAGCCTTTCATGTCCACCACCGCACAGCCGACCGAGATCGACACCGACAAGCTCATGAGCTTCGTCTTCCGCGCCGTCGACGAGGTCGGAGCCACGCTCAATGCCGGGCTGGTCGTCATGGGCGACAAGCTCGGCTACTACCGCGACCTCGCCGCGAACGGGCCGAGCACGCCCGCTCAGCTGGCGGAGCGGACGCAGACCGCCGAGCCGTATGCGCGCGAGTGGCTGAATGCCCAGGCCGCCGGCGACTACGTCACCTACGACCCGGCGACCAGGCGCTACACGCTGCCACCCGAGCACGCACTGGCGATGACCGACCCGGACAGCCCGGCCTTCCTGCCCGGGTTCTTCCAGATCGCGCTCGGCACCGTGCACGACACCGAGCACATCGTGGATGCCGCCCGCAGCGGATCCGGCTACGGCTGGCACCAGCACGACACCGACGTCCATGTCGGATGCGAGCGGTTCTTCCGGCCGAGCTACCACGCGAACCTCGTCTCGACGTGGATTCCCGCGCTCGACGGCGTCGAGCAGAAGCTGCGCGACGGCGCGCTCGTCGCCGATGTCGGGTGCGGGCACGGCGCGTCGACCATCCTGATGGCGCAGGCGTTCCCGAACTCCACGTTCGTCGGCTCGGACTACCACGCGGCGTCCATCGAGACCGCGCGGTCGCGGGCTGCCGAGGCCGGCGTCTCCGACCGGGTCCGGTTCGAGGTCGCCTCGGCGCAGGAGTTCGGCGGCGCGCGGTACGACCTCGTCACCATGTTCGACTCACTGCACGACATGGGGGACCCGGTGGGGGCGGCTCGCCGAGTGCGCGAGGTGATCGCCGACGACGGGACCTGGATGGTCGTCGAGCCGATCGCCGGAGACCACGTCGAAGACAACCTGAATCCGGTGGGCCGGGCGTACTACGGCTTCTCGACCCTGCTCTGCACACCGGCCTCGCTGTCTCAGGACGTCGGGCTCGCGCTCGGAACGCAGGCGGGGCCTGCGCGCATCCGAGACGTGACCGCTGCAGGCGGGTTCACGCGGTTCCGCAGCGTCGCCGAGACGCCGTTCAACCGGGTGTTCGAAGTCCGGCCCTGACAGGAAGCGAGCACGGGGGCACACTGGGGGCATGGCGGCGATGGCGGGTCGGAGTCATACGTGGGTGAGGGCGCAGCGCCGCCCGAAGCGTGCGCTGCTGCTCTCCTCTCCGATCGGCCTCGGGCATGCCCGCCGCGATGTCGCGGTCGCGCAGGAGCTGCGAAAGCTCCACCCCGACCTGCAGATCGACTGGCTGGCGCAGCATCCCGTCACGCGTGTGCTGGCGGATGCCGGAGAGCATGTGCATCCGGCATCCGCCTGGCTCGCCAACGAGTCCGCCCATATCGAGGACGAGTCCGCCGACCACGACCTGCACGCGTTCCAGGCGATCCGGCGGATGGACGAGATCCTGGTGAACAACTTCATGGTCTTCAACGACGTCACGGACGAGACCTACTACGACCTCGTGATCGGGGACGAGGCCTGGGATGTCGACTACTTCCTGCACGAGAACCCCGAGCTGAAGCGGTTCGCGTTCGCCTGGATGACCGATTTCGTCGGCTGGCTGCCCATGCCCGCCGGTGGGGATGCCGAGGCCGCGCTGACCGCCGACTACAACGCGGAGATGCTCGAGCAGCGGTCGCGGTACCGCAGGCTCCGCGATCGCTCGATCTTCGTCGGCAACCCCGACGACGTCGTCGATGAATCGTTCGGACCCGGCCTTCCCGGCATCCGCGAGTGGACCACCGCGAACTACGACTTCGCGGGGTACGTCACGGGGTTCACGCCGCCGTCGGCCGAGGAGCGGGCAGCCGCCCGCGCACGCGCCGGGTTCGGCCCGGACGATCTGCTCTGCGTCGTCACGGTCGGCGGCTCGGGCGTCGGCGACGCCCTCCTTCACCGCGTGATGGATGCGATCCCGCTCGCGCGGCGGATGCTGCCGCGGCTGAGGTTCCTCGTCGTGGCGGGGCCCCGGATCGACCCCGCGAGTCTGCCGCGGCGGCGCGGAACGACGGTGCGGGGATTCGTGCCGGACCTCTACCGCACGCTCGCCGCCTGCGATGTCGCGGTCGTCCAGGGCGGCCTGACCACGTGCATGGAGCTCGCCGCCGCCCAGCGGCCCTTCATCTACGTGCCACTCGAGAACCATTTCGAGCAGAACCTGCACGTGCGCCATCGGCTCGCGCAGTACGGCGCAGGACGATGCGTCCGCTACGCCGAGGCGAGCGACCCCGATCTGCTCGCCGCCGCGATCGTCGCCGAGGCGGCCCGCGAGGTGACCTATCGCCCGGTCGAGACCGACGGGGCGGCCCGCGCGGCCGCCATGCTCGCGGAGCTGATCTGATGCGCGCGCTCGAACCGGTCTCCAGCGGCTCCGTCGACCGCGACGGCGTGGCGATCCACTACGAGGTCTACGGCGACGGCTTCCCGACGGTCTACCTGCTCATGCCCGACACGATCGTGCAGAGCCGCGGGTGGAAAGCCCAGATCCCCTTTCTCGCACGATTCTTCCGTGTGGTGGTCAGCGACCCGCGCGGCAACGGGCTCAGCGGAACGCCGAGCACCGAGGAGGGTTTCGCCGACCGGCTGATGATCGACGACGCGTGGGCGGTGCTCGACGCGGTCGGCGCCGAGCAGGCGGTGCTGGTCGGGCTGTGCACCGGGGCGGGCTATGTCGTGCTCATGGCGGCGGAGGCGCCGGAGCGCGTGCTCGGGATCTGCGCGATCAATCCGGGACTTCAGCTGAGCCCTCCGCTGCCGCACAAGGTCGAGTTCGACTTCGACGAACCGCGCGAATCGTACGAGGGCTGGCAGAAGATGAACCGGCACTACTGGCTCGAGGACTGGCCCGATTTCGCCCAGTTCTTCTTCGCCGAGATGTTCCCCGAGCCCCACTCCACCAAGCACCTCGAGGACTGCGTCGGCTGGGCGATGCAGACGACGCCGGAGGCCATGATCCTGGCCGGCTACTCCCCGCCCTATCCAGGCGATGAGCTCGAGACGGTCGCGGCGGCGGAGGCCGTGCGGTGCCCGGTGCTGGTGATCACTGGCTCCCTCGATCGGTGTCAGAACCCGGTGCGCAGCATCCGTCTCGCCGAGATCACCGGCGGCGAGCATGTGATCATCGAGGGCGGCGGCCATCTGCCGCAGGCGAGGGACCCCGTGAAAGTGAATCTCCTGCTGCGGGAATTCGTCCGCCGTGTCGCGGCCTGAGCCAATCCGATCGCGATCCCGCGACGAAGACCGTTCAGCAGGCGGCCATTCCGACCGCCTCGGAACAAGGAGGTCCCCATGCGCACACGCACTCGCGCGCTCGCTCTGGCCGGAGCTGTCGGCATCGTCGCCAGCATCGCTCTGGCCGCACCGGCGGTCGCCGCCGACGGAAGCAACTGCTGGGGCGTCGTCTCGTCCCAGGCCGCTCGCTCCGACGGCGGTCTCGGCGAACACTCCAGCTCGTTCGCCGGCGAGCGACGACTCGGTCTCGGGAATGTCGCGCGGCTGTTCGGCGTGAACGGCCCCGGCGGCCTGGGCACGCTGCTCGCCTCGATCGACGGCAACGACGCGACGCACTGCTGAGTCCAGCCGCGCAGTCCAGGGCGCCCGTTGGGGAGGGCGCCCTTTCGTGTGCGTGTCGACGAACGTGTCGGCACCGCGGGCTACCCTTGAGCCGATGAGCATCCCGTCCGCAGACCCGTACGCCGATGCGGTGTGGGCCGACGACGAGCCCCCGCCCGACGATCTCTGGGAGCCGCCCGCCGACGTCGGCTCGTGGGCCTCCCCGCCGGCCGACGGGTGGATGCCGCCGCCGAGCAACCCGCGTGCCGCCTCTCCGACTCCGCGGGCCACCCCCTCCCGCTACGGCACTGCCGCCGAGGCACTGCACACCGTCTTCGGATACGAGGCGTTCCGCGGCAACCAGGCGGCCGCGATCGACCAGGTCATCGCGGGCGGTGACGCCGTCGTGCTGATGCCGACCGGCGGCGGCAAGAGCCTGATCTACCAGATCCCCGCGCTCGTGCGCCCCGGCACGGGTCTGGTGGTGAGCCCCCTCATCGCGCTCATGCACGACCAGGTCGACGCCCTGGTGGCCAACGGCGTGCGCGCCGCGTACCTCAACTCGACGCAGGCTGCGCCGCAGCGGGCGGCAGTCGAGCGCGCCTACCTCGCCGGTGAGCTCGACCTGATCTACGTCGCACCCGAGCGGCTCTCGAGCGCGTCGACCCGAGCGCTTCTGCAGCGGGGAACGCTGAGCGTCATCGCGATCGACGAAGCCCATTGCGTGTCGCAGTGGGGTCACGACTTCCGCCCCGACTACCTGACCCTGGGCGAGCTCGGCGAGCAGTTCCCCGGCGTTCCGCGCATCGCCCTGACCGCCACCGCGACCGACGCGACCCACCGCGAGATCACCGAGCGGCTGCGGCTGCCCGACGCCGCGCACTTCGTCGCGAGCTTCGATCGCCCGAACATCCAGTACCGCATCGACCCGAAGGTCGACCCGCGCAAGCAGCTGCTGACCTTCATCCGGTCCCAGCCCGAAGGCGCGGCGGGCATCGTGTACGCACTGAGCCGCAAGAGCGTCGAGCAGACCGCGGAGTATCTGCGGACGCAGGGGGTCGATGCCCTGGCGTACCACGCGGGCCTCGACTCCTCCGTGCGCGCCGCCCACCAGTCACGGTTCCTCCGCGAGGACGGCGTGGTGATGGTCGCCACGATCGCGTTCGGCATGGGCATCGACAAGCCGGACGTGCGCTTCGTCGCCCACATCGACCTGCCGAAGTCGGTGGAGGGGTATTACCAGGAGACCGGCCGCGCCGGACGCGACGGCGAGCCGGCGGTCGCATGGATGGCGTACGGTCTCGGCGACGTCGTGCAGCAGCGCCGCATGATCGACCAGTCACCTGGCGAGCGGTCCTACAAGACCAGGCTCGGTCAGCACCTGGACGCGATGCTCGCCCTGTGCGAGACGGTGGGATGCCGTCGCGAGAACCTGCTCGGCTACTTCGGTGAGCCGTCCGGCCCGTGCGGCAACTGCGACACGTGTCTGGAGGCGCCGGAGACGTGGGACGGGCTGGTTCCGTCGCAGAAGCTCCTGTCCACGATCGTGCGGCTCCAGCGCGAGCGCGGCCAGGCCTTCGGCGCGGGTCACCTGGTCGACATCCTCCGCGGCGCCTCGACCGACCGCATCCGTCAGCAGGGTCATGATGCACTGTCGACGTACGGCCTCGGCGCCGACCTGTCCGACCAGGACTGGCGCAGCGTGATCCGGCAGCTCCTGGCTCGCGGCATCCTCGTTCCGCAGGGCGAGTACGGCACCCTCGCGCTCGGCGAGCCCGCCGCGGCGGTCCTTCGCGGCGAGGCGCCCGTGCCCCTCCGTCGTGACGTGCTCGGTCGCAGCGGCGGAGGGTCGTCGCGAGTGCGCAAGGCGGCCGCATCCGAGTCGCTCGGCGCGGCCGATCGCCCCGTGTTCGAGTCGCTGCGCGAATGGCGGGCGGGGGTTGCGAAGGAACAGGGGATGCCGGCCTACATCGTCTTCGGAGACGCCACGCTCCGCGCTCTCGCCGAGCATCGGCCCACGACGCTGGACGACCTGGACGGCATCACCGGCATCGGCGCGAAGAAGCGCGAGGCCTACGGCGCAGCGGTGCTCGAAGTGATCGCCGCCGGCGGCTGATACCGGGCGTACGCTCGCACTCGGAGGTCAGCATGGACGTCACCGTGTACGAGGCGCTCGGAGGGCGTGCCCGCGTCGTGGAGCTCGCTTCGGCGTGGCACGAGCGGTGCCTCGCCGACGAGATCATGAACCACCCGTTCTCGCACGGGGGCGATCCGCATCACATCGACAGGCTGGCAGCCTACTGGAGCGAGCAGCTCGGCGGTCCGCCGCTGTACACGAGCGGGTTCGCCGATGAGTCCTTCGTCGTCCGCATGCACTCCGGCAACGGCGTCCACGAGGAGATGGACCAGCGCGCGGTGGCATGCTTCGTCCAGGCGCTCGATGACATCGGCGTCACCGAGGCGACGCTGCGCGACGAGCTGATCAGGTGGTTCACGCACGAGACCGCCGAGATGTCGCGGTATCCCCACTCTCCGGCCGACGTGCCCGACGACCTCCCACTGCCGGTCTGGCCCGGGCGCGTCGCGTCGCTCTGAGCGACGCGCAGCTCCGACCGTAGGCTGGCCGGAGCGCGCACCGACGAGGGTGCGCAGCACGGGGCCTTCGACCCGCGGAGGCCTGGGCGCGTCAGCGAGCGCCGAGAGGGGATTCGACGGTGAGCCTCAGCAACATCGACATCGCGCAGGCCGCGCATATGCTTCCGATCCGCACGGTGGCCGAGCGACTCGGCATTCCCGAGGAGAGCCTCGAGCCGTACGGCCGGTACAAGGCGAAGATCTCACTCGAGTACCTGTCGTCGATCCGCGACCGTCCGCTGGGGACTCTCGTGCTCGTGACAGCGGTCTCACCGACGCCCGCCGGCGAGGGCAAGACCACCACGACCGTCGGCCTGGGCGACGCGCTGACCCGCATCGGGGAGCGGGCCATGATCTGCCTGCGCGAACCTGCGCTCGGACCGGTGTTCGGCATGAAGGGCGGCGCGGCGGGCGGCGGGTACGCGCAGGTGGTTCCGATGGAGGACATCAATCTGCATTTCACCGGTGACTTCTCCGCGATCGCGGTCGCCACGAACCTGCTCGCCTCCATGATCGACAACCACATCCATCACGGCAACGCGCTCGAGATCGATGTGCGCCGAGTCACGTGGCGGCGCGTCCTGGATGTCAGCGACCGAGCCCTCCGCGACGTCGTGATCGGGCTCGGCGGCCCGGGCAACGGCTACCCGCGCGAGTCGGGGTTCGACATCGTGGTGGCGTCAGAGGTGATGGCGATCTTCTGCCTCGCCACCGACGTGCGCGACCTCAAGGAGCGTCTCGGCGACATCGTCATCGGATACACCCGTGATCGCCGGCCGGTGAGCGCTCGCGACCTCGGCGCGCACGGCGCGATGACAGCCGTCCTGCGAGATGCGCTCGCGCCGAATCTCGTG
Organism: Microbacterium sp. cf046; assembly: GCF_900114345.1. Lineage (GTDB taxonomy): Bacteria > Actinomycetota > Actinomycetes > Actinomycetales > Microbacteriaceae > Microbacterium. The sequence goes on from NZ_FOZJ01000001.1 coordinate 451,644, forward strand.
CAGACGCTGGAGAACACCCCGGCGTTCGTCCACGGCGGCCCGTTCGCGAACATCGCGCACGGGTGCAACTCCTACCTCGCGACCAGTGCAGCGCTGCGCCTGGCGGACTACGTCGTGACGGAGGCCGGCTTCGGCGCCGATCTGGGTGCCGAGAAGTTCGTCGACATCCTCTGCCGGACGACCGGACTGCGCCCGTCCGTCGCGGTGATCGTCGCGACCGTCCGGGCGATGAAGTACCACGGCGGCGTCGAGGTGGCCGACCTGGCGCGCGAGGACGTCGCGGCGCTCGAGCACGGGATCGTCAACCTGACCCGGCACCTGCACACCGTTCAGGAGACATTCGGGATGCCTGCGGTGGTGGCCATCAACCATCGGGCCGAGGACACGGATGCCGAAGTCGCGGCGCTCGTCGCGGCGGTCGAACGTGCCGGCGCGGTCGCGGTCGTCGCGACGCACTTCGCCGACGGCGGGTCCGGGGCGGAGGAGCTCGCGCGAGCAGTGGTCCGCCTGAGCGCCCAGCCGTCCGAGCTCCGATTCACCTATCCGGACGAGGCGTCCCTGTGGGAGAAGATGCAGGCGATCGCCACGCGCATCTACGGCGCGTCCGAGATCACCGCCAGCAGCGCCGTTCGTGCCCAGATCAAGCGGCTGCAGGCCGAGGGCTACGGCGAGTACCCCGTCTGCGTCGCGAAGACGCAGTACTCGTTCTCGACCGACCCGAAGCTCCGTGGGGCGCCGTCCGGGCACGCGGTCGACATCCGCGAGGTGCGCCTGGCCGCGGGAGCGCGGTTCATCGTGATGGTGTGCGGAGACATCATGACCATGCCAGGGCTGCCCGCGGTGCCGGCGGCGATGACGATCGACGTCGATGAGGACGGGCGCATCGTCGGCCTCTTCTGATCGCGGAGTGGAAAACCTAGTGTTATTCGGTTTATAGTGACGTCATGAGCAATGACGCCTCCGCCACCACGACCGACGTCGACACCCGCTACCGCGACCCCGCGCTGCCCATCGACGAGCGCGTCGAGATCCTGCTGTCGCAGATGACCCTGGCCGAGAAGGCCGGGCTGTTCTTCCAGACGATGATCTCGATGGGTCCCGGCGGTGAGCTGTCCGAGGGCGACCCGGTCTTCAACCTCCCCTCGAACGCCGAATATGTCATCGGGCGGCAGATGTCGCACTTCAACCTGCTCGGCGTCGCCCCGACCGCCGGCGAGATCGCCCGCTGGCACAACAGGCTGCAGGAGCTCGCCGCGACCACGCGTCTCGGCATCCCGGTGACGATCTCGACGGACCCGCGTCACAGCTTCAGTGAGAACCCCGGCGCGGCATTCATGGCGGGCCCCTTCTCGCAGTGGCCCGAGCCGCTCGGCCTCGCCGCGACGCGCGACGCCGACCTGGTCGAGCGCTTCGGAGACATCGCCCGGCAGGAGTACACGGCGGTCGGCATCCGGGTCGCCCTGCATCCGCAGGTCGACCTCGCCACCGAGCCCCGCTGGTCGCGGGCGCTGCAGACCTTCGGCGAGGACGCCGAGCTGTCCGGCGAGCTCGGCGCGGCGTACGTGCGCGGGTTCCAGGGCGAGTCGTTCGGAGCGGGCTCGGTCTCGACGATGACCAAGCACTTCCCGGGGGGCGGCCCGCAGAAGGACGGGGAGGACCCGCACTTCGCGTACGGCCGTGAGCAGGTCTATCCCGGCGACAACTTCGAGTACCACCTGAAGCCCTTCGAGGCGATCTTCGCCGCGGGCGGCCGGCAGATCATGCCGTATTACGGCATGCCGATCGGAACGGAGCACGAGGAGGTCGGATTCGGCTTCAACAAGTCGGTGCTCACCGGCCTGCTGCGTGAGCGCTTCGGCTTCGACGGCATCGTGTGCACCGACTGGGGTCTGGTCACCGACTCCGAGATCATGGGTCAGCCCTTCCCGGCTCGCGCCTGGGGCGTCGAGCACCTCGCACCCGCCGAGCGTCTCGTGAAGATCCTGGATGCCGGAGCCGACCAGTTCGGCGGCGAGAAGTGCACCGAGCTCCTGACCGAGCTCGTCGAGGCCGGCACGATCGGCGAGGACCGGCTCGATGTCTCGGCCCGTCGCCTGCTGCGCGAGAAGTTCGCGCTCGGACTCTTCGAGAACCCCTACGTCGACGCGGAGGCGGCCGACGCCGTGGTCGGCTCACCGGAGTTCCGTGCGGCCGGCGACGCCGCTCAGCGCGCCTCGATCGCCGTGCTGAGCAGCAAGGGCGGTCTGCCGTTCGCGCCGGGCGTGAAGCTCTACGTGGAGGGCATCGCCGCGGAGGCCGCGGCGGCGTACGGCGAGGTCGTCGCCACCCCCGCTGAGGCCGACATCGCGGTCCTTCGCCTGCAGGCTCCGTTCGAGCAGCGCGCCACGATGTTCGAGAACTTCTTCCACGCGGGCTCGCTCGATTTCCTCGCCGACGTGATCGCCCACGTCGCCGAGGTGGCATCCCAGACCACGACCGTCGTCGACGTGTTCCTCGACCGGCCGGCGATCCTGGCTCCGCTCGTGGATGCCGCGAGCGCGGTCGTCGTGAACTGGGGCGTCAGCGCGGCGGCGCTCCTGGACGTCCTCTCCGGCGCTGCGCCCGCTCAGGGCAGGCTCCCGTTCGACATCCCCCGCAGCATGGCCGCGGTCGAGGCATCCCGTCCCGACGTCCCCTTCGACACCCGGGACCCGCTGTTCCGGTTCGGCCACGGCCTGACCCTGTAGGCGTTGCGGAACCGACGCGAGCGCGGCCTCCAGCTTCGACGAGGCCGCCGCTCGCGTCGGCTGGTCCGACCGGTCAGGGCACCGAGACCGAGAGCTCGTATTCCGAGCCGTCGATCGAGGTGATCTCGACGTAGGCGGGCGTGTCGCCATTGTCGTCCGCGTAGGTGCATGTCAGCTGTGTGCCGACCGAGACTTCGTACTCGCCTTCGTCGCAGAAGATCTCGAACGAGCCGTCGACCTGCTGCGACAGCGCCAGAGACGCGGTCGCGCCGATCTCGGCGCCCGACAGCAGGAGCGTCGCATCCTGGTCCTCGCCACCTTCTTCCGCAGGCTCGTCGACGGGCGCCACAGTCGGCGTGGGCGCGTCCTCGGGGGGCGAGGAGCATCCCGCGATCGTGAAGCCGCCCACGACGATCACCGCCCCTGCGAGCATGCGAAGGGTCCTCTGCACACCCCACCCCCTGATCGGATCAGTGTGCCAGAGAGCGCGCGTCTCGTACAGATGCCTCCAGGCGCATGCGCCTGGGCGAGCGGTCTAGCGCGGAGGAAAGGTCCGCAGGCGCTCGACATCGAACCGCAGCGGCAGCGCGGCCAGGTCGCGCTGACCGGATGGGTTCGGCAATTGGTATACGTCGAGCATCAGCTGGACCGGGTAGTCGATCCGCTGCGCCACCGTCTTGACCCATCGCCCGTCGATGAAGAAGCGGACGCGGTGCTCATCCCACTCGACGGCGTAGTCGTGGTACTGCGTGAGGTCTCCTTCGACGCGCACCTTCTCGAAGTCCAGCGTCAGGCGCGGGTCGCGCTGCGGCTTGACGCCGACGCCGACCCACCCCCCGGTGTCGTCGAGTTCGCTGCCGAAGATCTCGCAGATGCAGATCTCGCCGCAGTCCTCGGGGCGGTCCTCGAACCCGATCGGCCAGAGGGCCACCATCGCGTCGGGATGCCGGATGGCCCGCATCCGCACCTCGATGACGCCGAAGTGCGTGAGCCACAATCTCCGCTCGGGCTGCTCCTCGCGCACGACCAGCCCGTCACGGAACCGGTGCTGGCCGATCGGGCTGCCGACCGGCCCCGAGTACTGCCCGGTCTGCAGGTGCGACGCGCGGTTCTCGCCGTCGTACTCCGGCGACCACGGTGCCGTGTCGGCATCGATGCGCAGCGTCAGTCCGGGCTCACGCATGTCCCATCTGGCGGCGGTCGCCGCTCGCGAAGACCAGTGCGGGTTGTAATACGGCCACCACCGGGTCTCGTCGAGCGTTCCCTGATCGAAGCGCTCGTCGTGGTCGGCCGCGCGACCGGCGAGGTCCAACGGCGACATGTCGAGCACCCAGGTGTTGAACGTGAGCTGACCGCCGCGCCACGGCTCGGTGCCGGATCCGGTGTACTCGAAGCCGGCGCGCCGGCAGAGCGCATTGGAGGGCGCGTTGTCGACGCCCGGATAGGCGATCAGAAGGTCGCGGTCGCGCTCGGCGGCGAGCCGGCGGATGAGCTCCCGGAGTGCGGCGCCGGCGACGCCTCGCCCCTGCCACTCGGGGAAGACGTTCCACCCCGTCTCATAGGCGGGGACTCCATCATGATCGACGTGCCACCAGCCGATGCCGCCGGCCGGCACTCCGTCGACTTCGACGGTCCACATCCGGGCGCGATCATCCGCGCCGAGTCGGAGGTAGCGGTCGTGGCGTTCCCGAAGCTGCTCCGGCGTCTCGGGGCCGCCCAGGTGCCGGGTCATCTCGGGGGCGTTGGCGCGCTCGAGCAGCGGGAAGTCCTCGTCGCTCCAGCGGCGCAGTGCAACCTCCAACGCATCCCTCTCGTCGTCGGCCATTGTCGTCCGGCCCTCCGACACCCGCAACGCCGGTGGGCGCGACCGTCACGGGCAGTTCGCTGTCAGGAGGGTACAAGCCGCCCGGCCCGGCGTGCCGAGGCGCGTTGTGCACTTCGTCCAATTGAGTTTGTCTGCGCTTGTGGGAGTCCTACCGTCGAAGAGACTCCTCCCTCCACCGATGCTCCACCGAAAGGTGCCCCAATGGCCGACGCCGCCGTACGTTCCAAGAAGCCCGCGACCAGCAAGCGCACGCCCGCCGGAGGTGCTCCCACCGCGCCGCACACCGCGGCAGAGGCATCCGAAGCGCGCATCGACCTCGACCGGGTCACCGACATGCTGCTCGGCACATGGGCCGACACCCGCCGCGAGGCTCGCGAGATGATCAAGGACCCCGCGTTCTGGCGCGTCGACGGCCTCAGCATGGACGAGCACCGCGAACGCGTGCTGAGCCAGATGCACCTCCTCGTCGACAACGGCGGCGTGCACCGCGCGTTCCCCGCGGAGTACGGCGGCGCCGCGGACAACGGAGCGAACATCGCCGGTTTCACCGAGCTCGTCGCGGCCGACCCGAGCCTGCAGATCAAGGCGGGCGTGCAGTGGGGCCTGTTCGGCTCGGCGGTGCTGCAGTTGGGCACGAAGGAGCACCACGACAAGTGGCTCCCCGGCATCATGAGCCTGGAGATCCCCGGCGCGTTCGCGATGACCGAGACGGGTCACGGGTCGGATGTCGCCGCGATCGGCACCACGGCCACCTACGACGCGGCGACCGAGGAGTTCGTGATCCACACGCCGTTCCGCGGCGCCTGGAAGGACTACCTCGGCAACGCCGCGCTGCACGGCATCGCGGCCACCGTGTTCGCGCAGCTCATCACGGACGGCGTGAACCACGGCGTGCACTGCTTCTACGTTCCGCTGCGCGACGAGAACGGCGACTTCCTCCCCGGGATCGGCGGCCAGGACGACGGGCTCAAGGGTGGCCTGAACGGGATCGACAACGGTCGGCTGCACTTCGACCATGTGCGCGTTCCCCGCACGAACCTGCTGAACAAGTACGGTGACGTCGCGCCCGACGGTACGTACTCGAGCCACATCTCCAGCCCGGGTCGCCGCTTCTTCACGATGCTCGGAACCCTCGTCCAGGGGCGCGTGTCGCTGGACGGCGCGGCATCCTGGGCATCGGCGATCGCACTCGACATCGCGATCACCTACGCGAACCAGCGCCGTCAGTTCGACTCCGGCGCCGGAAGCGACGAGGTGGTGCTGCTGGACTACGGCAAGCACCAGCGTCGTCTGCTCACCCGTCTCGCGACGACGTACGCGTCGATCTTCGCCCACGACGAGTTCCTCCAGAAGTTCGACGCAGTCTTCAGCGGGCAGGCCGACACGGATGAAGATCGCGAAGACCTCGAGACGCTCGCGGCCGCGCTCAAGCCGCTGTCGACCTGGCATGCCCTCGACACCCTGCAGGAGGCTCGCGAGGCCTGCGGTGGGGCGGGCTTCCTGTTCGAGAACCGCCTCGTGGGCCTGCGCTCGGACCTGGACATCTACGTGACGTTCGAGGGCGACAACAACGTCCTGCTGCAGCTCGTCGGCAAGCGCCTGCTCAGCGACTTCGGCAAGCAGTTCAAGGGCAAGGACGCGAAGGCGCTCGCCGCGTACGCGCTCGGGCACACCGCCGGCAAGGTGTTCCACGGCGCAGGACTTCGCCAGCTGGGGCAGACGGTGACCGACTTCGGATCGACCGCTCGTGCGATCGAGCGCGGGCTCCGTGCCGATCAGCAGCACGAGCTGCTCGCCGGCCGTGTGCAGCAGATGGTCACCGACGTCGCGACGCGCCTGCGTCCGGCATCCGGTCTGTCGCCCGCCGATGCGGCCGCCCTCTTCAACGCGAACCAGTCCGAGCTCATCGAGGCCGCTCGCGCGCACGGCGAGCTGCTGCAGTGGGAGGCGTTCACGGATGCCGTCAACGCCGTCGAGCACGCCGGCACGAAGCACGTCCTCACCTGGCTGCGCGACCTGTTCGGCCTCGGGCTGATCGAGAAGCACCTCGCGTGGTACCTGATCAACGGGCGTCTCTCGTCCCAGCGCGCGGGCGCCGTGTCGTCGTACATCGATCGCCTGTGCCTGCGGCTGCGGCCGCACGCGCAGGACCTCGTGGACGCATTCGGCTACGCGCCGGAGCACCTGCGGGCCCCGATCGCCTCCGGCGCCGAACAGGCCCGCCAGGATGAGGCGCGCGACTACTATCGCGTGCTCGCCGAGTCGGGCGGGGCGCCGATCTCCGAGAAGGTCGCGAACAAGCGGTAGTCCCCCGACGCAGTCTCACAGGTGAAGCCTCATGAGGGGGCATGTAAAGGATTCTTGACATTTGAATCCACAGCGCGCTACTGTCGATGTCAAGGATTCTTTACATCAGGAGGCATCATGCGCGCTGTCGTCAACCGTCGTTACGGCGGACCCGAGGTCGTCGAATTGGCCGACATGCCCGACCCCATCCCGCGGGCGGGCGACATCGTGGTGCGTGTGGAGGCGACCGACCTCACCGCCGCGGACGCCGCCCTGCGGTCCGGGTCGCCGTTCGCCGCGCGCCTGTTCGCGGGACTCACGAGGCCGCGGCTCGCAGTGCTCGGCGCCGACTTCGCCGGCACCGTCGCCGCGGTCGGCGACGGTGTGACGCGCTTCTCGGTGGGCGACGCGGTGTGGGGCGCGACCGGGGCGGCCATGGGTGCGCACGCCGAGCTCGTCGTCGTGCCGCAGGAAGGCGCAGTGGCGCTGCGCCCGGCGAGCCTGACGGCGACGGAGGCGGCATCCCTCGTCGATGCGACTGCGCTCGCGTTCCTTCGCGACACCGCTGCGCTCAAGGCGGGCGAACGGATCCTCATCAACGGGGCCTCGGGGGCCGTGGGCACGGCCGCCGTGCAGCTCGCCGTCGACATGGGCGCGGAGGTGACCGCGGTCTGCAGTGCCGAACGACTCGATCTCGTCCGCGAACTCGGCGCGTCGCACGCATTCGACTACCGCGCGGTGGACGTGACTGCGCTGCCCGAGCGGTTTGACGTCGTCTTCGATGTCGTGGGCAACATGGGGTACCGCCGGGCTTGCCGCATCCTCACGCCGACCGGTCGGTACCTGATCACCGTGCCGACGGCGGGCGCCTTGGGCTGGCACCTCCTTACGCTCGGCTCACGCGGTCGGCGATCCCGGATCGCGTTCACCGGACTCCGCAAGGCGTCCGTCGTGCGCGGCGATCTCGAAGCCACCGGCGCGCTGGTCGCGTCGGGCCGCATCCGAGCGGTCGTCGACGAGGTGTACCCGTTCGCGCGGGGCCGCGATGCGCACGCGCATGTGGCGCGTGGCAAGGCGGGCCACGTCATCCTCACGCCGTGATGCGGTGTCGACGGCGGCGCCTATCCTGACGTGGTGACCTCTGATGTGCGGATCGGCCCCGACGGCGTCGCCCGCTGCGCGTGGGTCGGCGACGACGCCGAGTACCTGCGATATCACGACGAGGAGTGGGGCCGACCGCTGCACGGTGACAGGGCCCTGTTCGAGAAGATGGCACTCGAAGGATTTCAAGCCGGGCTCTCGTGGATCACGATCCTCCGGAAGCGACCCCGGTTCCGCGAGGTCTTCGACGCGTTCGATCCGGCCACGGTCGCCGCGTACGGAGATGAGGACATCGAGCGGCTGATGGGGGATGCGGGCATCATCCGCAACCGCTCGAAGATCGAGGCGACGATCTCCAACGCCGCGCTGGTGCTCGAGATGGCGGACGGCGAGCTGGACGCCTTCATGTGGTCATTCGCGCCGCCGTCGTGGCCGCGGCCCGGCTCGTTCGCCGACGTGCCCGCAGTGACCGAGGAGTCGGTGGCCATGAGCAAGGCGCTGCGGAAGCGGGGCTTCCGATTCGTCGGACCCACCACCATGTACGCGCTCATGCAGTCCGCGGGGATGGTGGACGACCACGTCGCGGGCTGCTGGCGCGCGCAGCCCCGCGAGCACGACTCGTAGAAACGGATACTTCATCCGTTTCTACGGTATGCTCGACGCATGAGTCCTCGAGCCGATGCCGTGCGCAGCCGCGAGCGCATCCTCGACGAGGCCCGTCGCCACGATGTGCGCGCGCTTCGGCTCAACGACATCGCTCGCGACGCGGGGGTCGGCATCGGCACGGTGTACCGGCACTTTCCAACGGTTCGCACGCTGATCGAAGCGCTCAGCGTCGACTCGCTCGCGCGGCTCAGTGAGGCGGCCGAGGCCTCCGCCACCGAGCAGGACGCAGAACGGGCGTTTCGCGGATTCCTCTCGGATGCCCTCTCCCTCCAGCTCGCGGATGCCGGCCTGGAGTCCGTCCTGACCGATCTCGCGCGCACCGACCCGGTCGTCCACAGTGAGTGCGCAGCCGCGCGAGCGAAGGTCTTCGACGGCTACGGGTCAGTGCTCGCCCGTGCCCAGCGCGACGGCGTCGCTCGCCCGGACATCTCCGCTGCACAGCTGCAGCGACTCGTGTGCGGCATCGAGCACGCGGTGCGTCTCGGCACTCCGGCGGACCGCGAGATGCTCCTCGACATCCTCCTCGCCGGCATCCGCCCCGCATCGCGCACACCTGCGGCCGTCGCGACGGCCGCCCCGAGCCCCGTCGTCGCGGCGGGCTGAAAGGACCCCGTGGACTACGGACACCAGCTCGCATTCGGCGCATTCATCACCCCGACCTCGGCGAACCCGCAGAACCCGGTGCTGCTGTCGCAGGTCGCCGAGGCATCGGGCCTCGATCTCGTCACGTTCCAGGACCACCCCTATCAGCCGGCGTTCCTCGACACCTGGACGCTCATGACGTTCGTCGCGGCACGGACCGACCGCATCCGGATCGCGCCCAACGTGCTGAACGTGCCGCTGCGCCCACCGGCCGTGATCGCGCGTTCGGCGGCCAGCCTCGACCTGCTCTCCGGAGGCCGCTTCGATCTCGGCCTGGGCGCCGGCGGATTCTGGGATGCCATCGAGGCCATGGGAGGCAGGCGGCTCACGCCGGGACAGGCCGTCACGGCGCTCGAGGAGGCGATCGACGTCATCCGGATGCTGTGGGACACGAGCCAGAAGCGCGGCGCGTTCACGGACGGCGGCATCCACCGGGTCCACGGCGCGAAGCGCGGCCCGCGCCCGGCACACGACATCCCGCTGTGGATCGGTGCGTACAAGCCGCGGATGCTGTCGCTCACCGGGCGCAAGGGAGACGGGTGGCTGCCCTCGCTCGGCTACATGAAACCGGGAGACCTGTCCCGGGGCAACGCGGCCATCGACGAGGCGGCCGGATCAGTGGGCCGTGACCCGCGCGAGATCCGCAGGCTCCTGAATGTGGGCGCGCTCGCCGCCGACCCTGCGGAGTTCGCGGAGCGCATCGCGACCCTGGCCCTGGAGGACGGCATCTCCACGTTCATCCTCGCCGGCGACGACCCGAACGGACTGCGATCGTTTGGCGCGGAGGTGGCCCCGGCCGTCCGCGAGATCATCGCACGCGAGCGCGCGGAGCGCGGCACGGCCGTGGCGCCGCTCCGCTCGGCGGCGTCGCTCGCGGCGCGGAGGGGCGGCATCGACTACGCAGGTGTGCCCGACGGGCTCCGCGCGATCGAGCCCGGCGACTTCGAGTACGCGGATGTCCGCGCCACGTACATGCGCGGCGGAGCTCCCGGCATCGTGCTGCAGCCCGATTCGCCCGCGCAGGTCGCCGAAGCGGTCGCGTATGCGCGGCGGCATCCGCAGCTGCCCCTCGCCGTGCGCAGCGGCGGCCACGGCATCAGCGGCCGGAGCACGAACGACGGCGGGATCGTGATCGATCTGCGACTGCTGAACGAGATCGAGGTGCTCGACGAGGACCGTCGGCTCGTGCGCATCGGTCCGGGCGCGCGGTGGATGGAAGTCGCCCAGGTGCTCGGCGAGCGCGGCTGGGCGCTCAGTTCCGGCGACTACGGCGGCGTGGGCGTCGGGGGACTCGCGACCGCCGGCGGAATCGGCTTCCTCGCCCGCGAGCACGGCCTGACGATCGATCATCTGCGCGCGGTCGAGATCGTGCTCGCCAACGGCTCGATCGTGCGCGCCGACTCGTCCGCGCGCCCCGACCTGTTCTGGGCCGTCCGTGGCGCCGGGGCGAACGTGGGCATCGTGACGGCGTTCGAGTTCGAAGTCGACGAGGTCGGGGAGATCGGCTGGGCGCAGCTCGCGTTCCAGGTCGACGACGTCCCCGGGTTCCTCGAAGGCTACGGTCGCGTGATGGAATCGGCGCCCCGCGACCTCACCGCCTTCCTGCTGATGGGTGCGGCACGCCCAGGCGAACCGCAGATCGCTCAGCTGTACGGAGTCGTGGACTCCGCCGACCCCGATACGATCATCGCCCGCCTCCAGCCCTTCGCCGAGCTCGCGCCGATCGTCCAGCAGTCCGTGCAGCTCACGACCTACGCACGGGTCATGGCCAACGCCGACCTCGGCCCGCAGCACGGTGCCGGTGAACCGCACTCGCGCTCCGCGCTGGTCGCGCACGTCACGCCGGCGTTCGCCCGCGCGGCCGAGCGGATGCTGGCATCCGGCGCCTCGTCCTTCTTCCAGCTCCGCGCGGTGGGCGGAGCGGTGGCGGACGTCGCCGAGGATGCCACGGCGTACGCGCACCGGACGGCGAACTTCTCGGTCGTCGCGATCGGCGCCGACGCGGCGCGGCTGGATGCCGCCTGGCGCTCGCTCGCCGCGCACACGGCGGGGATGTATCTCAGCTTCGACAGTTCGCTGCGGCCCGAGCGGATCGCGGAGGCGTTCCCGCCCGCGACCCTCGCGCGGCTCCGCGCGATCAAGGCGGCGGTGGATCCGACGGGCGTGTTCACCGACAACTTCGCGGTCGAGCCGGCGGCTGAGACCGAGGTCGCCTGACGCATCCGGCTGCGCCGGCCCTGCACTGAGCATGGACGAGCAGGATCGAGGAAGCAGGCTGTCCGCAGTCGTGGGCACAATGGAGGGTCGCATCGATCGAGAGGACCCCATGACCGAGGCATCCGGCACCCACATCGCCGATTCGCACGAGATGATCCGCGTGGTCGGCGCCCGCGAGAACAACCTGAAGAACGTCAGCGTCGACATCCCGAAGCGCAGGCTCACGGTCTTCACCGGGGTCAGCGGGTCGGGCAAGTCCTCGCTCGTCTTCGCGACGATCGCGAACGAGTCGCAGCGACTCATCAACGAGACCTACCCCACGTTCGTGCAGCAGTTCATGGGCCAGCTCAACCGCCCCGAGGTGGACGCGCTCGAGAACGTCAGCCCGGCGATCATCGTCGACCAGGAGCGGATGGGCGCGAACTCCCGGTCGACCGTCGGGACGGCCACCGATGCGCAGGCGATGCTCCGCATCCTCTTCAGCCGGCTGGGTCAGCCGCACGTCGGATCCCCGCAGGCCTTCTCGTTCAACATCCCGTCGGTATCGGGTGCCGGCGCTGTCACGTTCGAGAAGGGCGGGAAGAAGGTCAAGGAGCGCCGCTCGTTCGAGATCACCGGCGGCATGTGCCCTCGCTGCGAGGGGCTCGGCGAGGCGAGCGACGTCGACCTCGACGAGCTGTTCGACAGCTCGCTGTCGCTGGCCGGCGGTGCGATCAAGATCCCCGGCTACAACGTCGACGGCTGGATGGTCCGCGGCTTCACCGAGTCGGGCTTCGTGGACCCCGCCAAGCCGATCAAGGACTATTCCGACCAGGAGCGCGAGGACTTCCTGTACAAGGAGCCCACCAAGGTCAAGATCCAGAACATCAACATGACCTACGAGGGACTCATCCCGAAGATCACGAAGAGCTTCCTCCAGAAGGATCGCGACTCGCTGCAGCCGCACATCCGCGCCTTCGTCGACCGCGCCGTCAAGTTCACGGCGTGCCCGGACTGCAAGGGGACGCGGCTGAACGAAGGTGCGCGCTCCTCGAAGATCAAGGGCGTGAACATCGCGGATGCCGCCGCCATGCAGATCACCGATCTGGCCGACTGGCTCGCCACGATCGACGATCCCGAGGTCGCGCCGCTCATGCAGGGTCTCCGCGCGACGATCGACTCGTTCGTCGACATCGGACTCGGCTACCTGTCGCTCGACCGGTCCTCGGGCACGCTGTCCGGCGGCGAGGCGCAGCGAACGAAGATGATCCGGCACCTCGGATCGGCGCTCACCGACATCAGCTACGTCTTCGACGAGCCGACGGCGGGACTGCACCCGCACGACATCCAGCGCATGAACGCGCTCCTGAAGCTCCTGCGCGACAAGGGCAACACTGTGCTGGTCGTCGAGCACAAGCCCGAGGTGATCGAGATCGCCGACCACGTCGTCGACCTCGGCCCCGGCGCCGGCCGCGCGGGCGGCGACATCCAGTACACGGGAGACGTCGCCGGGCTGCGGACCTCCGGAACGATCACCGGGCGGCACCTCGACGACCGGGCGAAGCTCAAGCAGTCCACCCGCACGGCGAAGGGCGCCCTCGAGATCCGCGGGGCGACGCAGCACAACCTCAAGAACGTCGACGTCGACGTCCCGCTCGGGATCCTGACCGTCGTCACGGGCGTGGCCGGCTCGGGCAAGTCGTCGCTGATCCACGGGAACGTCCCCGCGTTCGACGACGTCGTCGTTGTCGACCAGGCCCCCATCAAGGGGTCGCGCCGCAGCAGCCCGGCGACCTACACAGGGATCCTCGATGCGATCCGCGCTGCATTCGCGAAGGCGAACGGCGTGAAGCCGTCCCTGTTCAGCGCCAACTCCGAGGGAGCGTGCCCCGCCTGCCGTGGGCTGGGCGTGATCATCACGACACTCGGGTTCACCCAGACCGTCGAGACGCTCTGCGAGCTGTGCCAGGGCACGGGATTCAGCGATGAGGTGCTCGAATACACGCTCGACGGCAAGAACATCGCCGAAGTGCTCGGCATGTCGGCCTCCGAAGCGGCCGACTTCATCACCAAGGGACCGGCTCACACCACCCTGCTGCGGATGATCGACGTCGGCCTCGGGTACATCACGCTCGGGCAGGCGCTGAACACCCTCTCGGGTGGCGAGCGGCAGAGGCTCAAGCTCGCGATCTCGATGGCGAAGAAGGGTGCGATCTACGTGCTCGACGAGCCGACGACCGGCCTGCATCTGGCCGATGTGGACAACATGCTCGCGATGCTCGACCGGCTCGTCGAGGCCGGCAACTCGGTCATCGTGATCGAGCACCACCAGGCGGTGATGGCGCACGCCGACTGGATCATCGACCTCGGTCCTGGCGCCGGCCACGACGGCGGGGTGATCGTATTCGAGGGCACGCCGGCCGATCTGATCGCCGAGGCCGGCACCCTCACTGCGAAGCACCTCAAGGAGTACGTCGGCGCCTGAGCCAGGTACGAGGGTCGTCGGCAGTACTGGGCGCTGAACGTCTGCAGTGGCGCTTATCGGCCGGATCCGGTGAGTCAGGGTCACTCCGGCGTGCTCCTCGGGTCAGGCGGCGTAGTCGTATCTGGCTCGTCCGCCGAGTCTGGGGGTGCGTGCGGGGTCGACGTGCGGGGGTGGGATGAACCAGACTTTCGCGCGAATGCCGACGCCGTCGATGCGGATGTCCCACTTGTTGTCGTGGATGCGGTGGTGACAGGACTCGCAGAGCAGGATGCCGTTGTTCAGGTCGGTGGGTCCGGCGTCTCTGGCCCACCATCGGATGTGGTGGACCTTGGTGTGTCCGGGTGGTGCCCCGCACATGGCGCAGCCGCCGTCGCGTTCGACCAGCGCGAGCCGCTGCATGGTCGTGTAGAGGCGGCGTGTTCGCCCCCAGTCGAGGATCTGGGAGGCTCCGCCGAGGACGCAGGAGATGATCTGCCCGCCGGCGGCCATCCGCCGGGCTGTCGAGATTGAGACCGGGGTGGTGATCCCATCGACGGTGGCGTACCCGGTGCCGTCGACCAGGTCCTCGTGGTCGATCCGCACCACGACCGTCGCGCCGGCCAGGGGTAGATCGGTGTCCGCGCAGCCGAGCGCGTGTTCGCAGAGCCGGACGAGCGCGTCGGCTTGCATCTGCACCACGGATCGGCGCGGAACGTCCAGGTCGGCGGTGCCGTCCCGTTGCGCATCCTTGGTGGCGCGCATCTGGTCGGAGACGAGCGCTTCGATCGCGGTCTTCACCGGTGCGGCGTGTTCCGGGGTGAGCCGGCCGGACAGCTCGAACATCCCGTCCACCTCCCGCATCGTGAACCGTTCCAGGCCGCGCCTCTCATCCTCGCGTGGACCGACGCCGTCCGGGTCCAGCCACGCCTCCGCCCGGACCAGCACCCGGTTCAGGTGATCCATCGTCAACCCGGGCGCCTGTTCGACCAGCGTCCGCTCCGCCGCATCCACAGCCTCAACCCCGGCGCGGAACGCGACCCGGTCCAGCACGGCGATGATCGCCCCCGCGGCCCGCTCGGTGAGTGTCGCCTTCGCCAACGCCTCCGCCACATGCGGGTGCCGTGCCGGCGCGGTCTCCCCGGATAGCAACCGGCGCGGCGCGGTCGCTTCCCCGACTCTCACGAGCCGTGCCGCATCGCCGGTGGTGGTTCCGCCGGTAGCCGCGATCAGCGCGGTCGGGTTCCGGTATCCCTGTGTCTTCGCCAACCCCTCTGACCCGAGCTCGGGGCGGGACCGGCGGGCGATCTCCGCCGCCAACACCGTCTGATCCGCGTCGAGCATCCGCCGCATCCGGCAATACCGCTCATGCACCGCGATCAGATCACTGTCACCCAGCGACCCCGCATCCGCGCCCGACCAGACCGACCGCACCGCATCGACCTCCGCGGGAAGCAGATCAAGCGTCCTGGTCATAGAACAAATGTACTAATGACTTCCGACATCGCTAGGAGCGATTCACCGTCCCGACGGAGGGCTGTCGTTCTCGTCAGACTCACCGCGCAATGACGGTCGAAGGCGCACAAGGTGCCCGTTGTCGTGTGCTCGACTTCAGCGATGTCGCCGTGCGCCTCAAGGAAGCTGGAGAACCGGCGAAAGCCGAGGGTCTTCTCATTGAAGAGGGGATCCATCCGCTGCATGAACGACTTGATGAATGCTGCCGTCATCCAGTCGGCATCGGACCTCTCATGTCCATATCGAAGCGCTCGCTCGAGAAGCATCCCGGCGTCCGCAGGCCGCAGATCGGGCTCTTGCAGCTGCGGCGCATCCATGTCCTGGTCCGCACGTGCGGCACTCGGGCGGAAGTCTTCAGGCGACTCGTCCGCGACCCTTTCGGGCTCGGTCAGTCCCGGAACAGAGTCAATCGGGTGATACTCGTCGCACGCGCGAGCCAAATAGATGCTGGTGGGTCCTCCGGTGCCGATGCCCACCACGTGCTTCCCCAGCCGACGGCACCGCTGTGCGAGGGGCGCAAAGTCTGAGTCGGCCGACACGAACACGACGTGAGTCAGGTGATCCTGACGCACGACGTCTTCGACGGCGTCGATGGCAAGACGGATGTCGGCCGCGTTCTTCCGGTTCGATACTCGGAACATCTGGACGAGCTCCACTGCATGCAGCCCGAAGTCTTGGCCGTATCCGGCCATGAAGGGCGATGTCCAGTCGGCGTAGGCGCGCTTCAGCGTCACGGTGCCGAACGATGCGGCGAAGTCGATGAAGGGGGCGACTTCGACCCGCGCGGTGGCGATGCGATCCATGATCGCTTCAACGGGAGGCCGGCCATCCTTGGTCGCCTCCCAGTCGCGGGTCGTATGGGCCTGTCCGTGGACTTTGCGGTACCGGCTCAGGACCACGTTCTCGAAGTCGAAATACAGCGCCACTCTCTCGGATGTCATGGCCAACTTTGGCATGCTCGGGACGGCGTGCATGCAGTGCAGTCGGCTACCGGGCTCGGTTGGTCGCCGCCGTCGTGCCTCGCTCGCAGTCGAGTGCGTGTCGATCACCCGGACCTCCGATCGATGGCGCCAGCTGCAGACGAGAGGAGAGTTGCAAGCGGATTCGCGCACGCACCAATCGCCGCGAGCTCAGCGAGTCCCCCAGCGCGCGCTCAGCGTCCGGCGTCGAACAGGTGGCGCCCGCCGTGGCCGAGCACCTTCACGACCACACCTCGTCGGTGCAGCTCGGCGACCGTCCGGGTCTCCTCGTCGATGTCGCGGCCGAGTGCGTGCACGGTCGCGACGACGAGCACGTCGCCGGTGCGAAGGGTGCCGAACAGCCGGACGAGCCGTTCCTCCCACGACTCGAGCGTCTCGGGTGCGGGATGCCGGAACCCCTCGATCGGCACGCCGAAGCGGGTCAGCTCGTCGCGCTGCTCGGTCACGCTCGGCATGTCATCCCGCGAGATCACCAGTCCGACCAGACGGGAGCCGGCCGGGCGCGCCAGCCACCAGTCGCGATCCTGCTGCAGCTCGGTGAAGCACTTCGGGCAGTCGGCGGCCTGGTGGGGCAGGTGCAGGGGGCTCGTCTGGCTGTGCGGGTCGGCGTCGAGCGCGGCTGAGCGCGTCACCGCGGCATCCGTCGTCTCGCTCATTCGTCCATTCTCACCCGGAGGCGACCATTCCCGATACCGGATGCCCGCCCGCCCGGTCACAGCTCGTCATCGAGCCGGAGTTCGAGGCTGAGCTGGTCGGCATCGAGCTCGGCGAGCGCGTGCCGCAGCGCCGCAGTGCTGAACGCGCCATCGCGTGAGAGGGCATTCAGCCTCACCCGCATGACGCCGATCATGGCGAGCCGAAGCTCGAGCATCTCGTGGCCGTACGCGGTCATGTCGTCATCCGGCGGCTGCGTCATGCGGGATCCGACGACGTCGACCATCTCGCTCGAGAACGCGGTGCCGTCCCGCCTGGTCAGCGCGCCCCCGGTGAGACTGGATGCCGCGGCCATGCGCATCTCCTCGTCCAGCCGCTTCTGCTCCTCGGCCGACGGGCCTGAGCCGCCCGACCCTTCGAGTCCGAGCCACCGCACGACCCACGGCAGGGTGAAGCCCTGCAGCATCAGGCTGCCGACGGCCACGAGGAAAGCGACGAAGACCAGCAGCGCCTGGATCGGACCCTGCGGCAGCGTCTGGGCGGCCGCCAGGGTCACGACACCGCGCATTCCGGCCCACACGATCACCGTGCCGTGCCGCCAGCCCAGCGGAGACGCCTGGTAGTAGTCGAGGTCGGCGAGTGTGCGTGAAACGCGGGTCCGCATCTGCTGCAGCCGCTTCTCGCGCCGCTCGGGGGATGCCGACCCGCGCCCTCTGCCGTCGGCTCGCGGTTCCGAACCCCGCGCCTCGATCTCGTCGATGCGGGTGTTGAAGCTCTCCAGATGCTCCCGGTTGAAACGTCGGGCTCGCCTGCCCTGGGAGGAGACGAGGACGCTGACATAGGCTGCGCGGACGATCAGGATGATCCCGATCGCGGCACCCGCGAGCCACGCGCCGTGCCAGAGACCTTCGTGGTCCTCGATGTTGGCGCGGACGATCTCCTTGAGCTGGAGGCCCATCACGAGGAAGACGGCCCCCTCCAGCATGAGTTCGACGGTGCGCCAGTTCAGCTCGTCCGACAGTCGCTGCTCCGGCGTGAACCAGCGCGCGGCGCCCTGCCCTGTGACGATTCCGGCGACGACGGCAGCGACGAGCCCCGATCCGCCGAGCTGCTCCGTCGGCAGGTATGCCACGAACGGCACCACGAAGCTCAGCGCCGTGTTCGCAGCCGAGTGCCCGACCCAGGTGCGAACGCGCAGCGCGAGCAGCCCGACGAGCGCGCCGATCACCACCGCGATGACGACCCCCCACACGAACGCCCACAGGGCGCCGCCCACGGGCACGCTTCCGACGGCGATCGCGGCGATCGCGGTGCGCAGCAGCACGAGCGAGGTCGCGTCGTTGAGCAGGCTCTCGCCCTCGAGCATCGTGACCACCCGAGGCGAGATGCCGAGCTTCTTCACGATCGAGGTGGCCACGGCATCCGTCGGACTCAGCAGCGCGCCGAGGGCGATCGCCAGGTACAGGTCGATCCCCGGGATCACGAGCACGAAGAACAGCGCGAGGGCCGCCGTGCTCACGAGCACGAGCAGGATCGACAGGCCGGCGATCGGCCGGAAGTCCCTGCGGAATTCGATCGCCGGCAGCGACACCGCCGATGAGTAGAGCAGCGGCGGCAGCACTCCCACCAGGATGATCTCCGGATCCACCTCGAACGCGGGGAAGAACGGGAGCAGGCTCACCCCGATGCCGATCGCGACGAGCGCAAGCGGCCCGGCGATGCCGACCTTCGGGGCCAGCGCAGTCGCCAAGGCGATCACGACCACCCCGACCACCGCGACGACGAGCGCCTCCATCGCGGCTACAGCACCCCGAGCGCGCGGACGGCGTCGCGCTCGGCGACGAGCTCGGCCACGGAGACGTCGATGCGTTCGCGCGCGCGAGCGTCGAGCGGGAGGCCCTCCACCACGCGGTATCCCGCGCCGTCGGAGTACACCGGGAAGGAGCTGACGAGGCCCTCCGGAACGCCGTACTCGCCGCGCGAGACGACCGCGGCGGATGTCCAGGCGGTGCCGGCTTGCTCGTCGCGCACATGCTCGATCGCGGCGTTGGCCGCGGACGCGACGGAGGACGACCCGCGCACCTCGATGATCTCCGCTCCGCGCTTGGCGACGCGAGGGATGAAGACCTCGTCGAGCCAGGCGTCCGCCGCCGCGCGGTCGCCGAGGCGAGCGGCGAGCGCGTCGATCACGGGTTCGTCCCGCACGCGAGCGTGTGACACGTCCGGGAACTGCGACGCGGAGTGATTGCCCCAGATCGCAAGTCCGCTGATCTCGTCGGGCAGCACGGCGAGTGCTTCGCTCAGCTGGCCGATCGCCCGGTTGTGATCCAGCCGCGTCAGTGCGGTGAACCGGTCCGCCGGCACGTCCGGGGCGGATGCCGCCGCGATGAGCGCGTTCGTATTGGCGGGGTTGCCGACGGCGACGACTCGGATGTCGTCGGCGGCGGCGGCGTTGATCGCCGCGCCCTGCGGGCCGAAGATCCCGGCGTTGGCGGCCAGCAGGTCGGCTCGCTCCATGCCCGGCCCGCGTGGGCGGGCGCCGACCAGCATGGCGATGCTGCACCCGTCGAACGCCGCGAGCGGGTCGTCGGTCACGTCGACCTCACGGAGGAGGGGGAACGCGCAGTCCTGCAGCTCGAGGGCGGCGCCTTCGGCGCTGCGAACGCCCTGCGGGATCTCGAGCAGCTTCAGTCGGACCGGGCGGTCGGGTCCGAGCATCTCTCCCGCGGCGATGCGGAACAGCAGCGCGTAGCCGATCTGTCCGCCTGCGCCGGTGATCGTGACGGTCGTCGGTCGTTCCCGAGCCGCCGGAGGGTGCGGATCGGATTGCCGCTGAGTGCCTGCCATGACCAGAGCCTATTCCGCGCCCCACGACGACGGAGCGCCGGTCTTCGGCCCGCGGCGGTGCCCGGAACCCGGCGTGGGCGACAGACGGGGCGGACGAGCATAGCAATCCGCGGCGGGCAGAGGGAATGTCCCCGTCTGTCCACACCGACACGGGTACCGTGAACGCATGACTTTCAACGACAACGCGAGCGTCGGCGGCAACACCGCTCGTCGTCGCGGGGGCGGTATCGCCGTAGCCGGCGGAGGCATCGCCGGGCTCGGAGCGCTCGCCGTCCTGCTGTTCCAGCTGTTCACCGGCACCGACATCTCCGGGCTCCTCGGCGGGGGCGGAGTGCCGAACCCGAACGACACCGGCAGCGAGATCGCGAACTGCGAAACCGGCGCCGACGCGAACGCCAGCGACGACTGCCGTCTGGCCGCGGCATCCCTCTCGATCAACCAGTACTGGTCCGAGACGGTCCAGGGGTACACCGAGCCGACGCTCATCATCGTCGACGGTTCCACGAGCACCCAGTGCGGAACTGCGTCCAACGCGACCGGACCCTTCTACTGCCCCCCGGAGCAGACGGTGTACATCGACCCCACGTTCTTCGCGCTCCTGCGTGAGCAGTTCGACGCGACCGCCGGCCCGCTCGCCCAGCTGTACGTGCTCGCCCACGAGTACGGCCACCACGTCCAGAACCTCATCGGCGTCATGGAGCAGTACCCGAACAACGGCACCGGCGAGGACAGCAATGGAGTCCGCACCGAGCTGCAGGCGGACTGCTTCGCCGGCGCCTGGGTCGCCGCCGCCTCGCAGACGCTCGACGAGAACGGGGTGCCGTACCTCCAGGCGCCCACGCCCCAGCAGATCAATGACGCGCTCAACGCCGCCCAGACCGTCGGCGACGACCACATCCAGCAGGAGTCCGGCGGTGCGGTCAATCCCGAGAGCTGGACGCACGGCTCGAGCGAGCAGCGGGCTCGCTGGTTCACCACGGGCCTCGAGCAGGGTGCCACGGCATGCGACACGTTCGCCGTCCCCGGGAGCAGCCTATGAGCGATCCGGGTGAGCTCGACTGCCTCTACCCGGAGATCGAACCGTACGAGTCCGGGATGCTGCTGGTCGGCGACGGCCACCGCATCTACTGGGAGCAGAGCGGCAACCCGGAGGGCAAGCCCGTCGTCTTCCTCCACGGCGGTCCCGGCGCGGGCACGTCCGCCTGGCACCGACGGTTCTTCGACCCGGAGAAGTACCGGATCGTGCTGTTCGACCAGCGCGGGTGCGGTCGCAGCACGCCTCACGCGAGCGAACCGCACGCCGACATGCGGTTCAACACCACCTGGCACCTGGTCGCCGACATGGAACTGCTTCGGCGCAACCTCGGCATCGATCGCTGGCAGGTCTTCGGCGGATCGTGGGGCAGCGCTCTCGCGCTCGCCTACGCCGAGACCCACCCCGGATCGGTCACCGAGCTCGTGCTCCGGGGCATCTTCACCCTCCGCCGCCACGAGCTGGAGTGGTTCTACGAGGGCGGTGCGTCGGCGATCTTCCCCGAGCTCTGGGAGGAGTTCATCGCACCGATCCCGGTGCTGGAGCGGTCGCGCATGATCGAGGCGTACCACCGTCGCCTCAGCGACCCGGATCCGGCGGTCCACGTGCCCGCCGCGGTCGCCTGGTCTCGGTGGGAGGCCTCCACGCTGACGCTGCGCCCGGACCGGGACCTGGTCGCCGGCATGACCGAGCCCGCAGCCGCCACGGCGTTCGCTCGCATCGAGAATCACTTCTTCCTGCACGACGGCTGGTTCCGCGAGCAGCAGCTCATCGACGACGCGCCCAACCTGCGCGGCATCCCGGCGGTGATCGTGCAGGGGCGATACGACATCTGCACCCCCATCATGACCGCGTGGGACCTGCACCGCACCTGGGGCGAGGCCGAGCTGATCGTCGTGGACGACGCGGGTCACTCGGCGAGCGAGCCGGGAATCGCCGCGGCGCTGGTCGCGGCGACCGACCGCTTCGCGAACTGACGACCGGCGCGCTAGCGACCGCGCACGAGGTCCGCGGCGACCTCTCCGACCACGATGGCCGGGGCGTTCGTGTGGCCGCGGATGAGCGTCGGGATGATCGACGCATCCGCCACCCGCAGGCCGCGGACCCCGCGGACGCGCAGCTCGGGGTCGACGACGGATGCGGCATCCGACCCCATTCGCGCGGTGCCCACCGGATGGTAGAGCGTGTGCGAATAGCGGCGCAGCGACAGCTCGGCACGCTCGCCCGGCGTCATGTCCTCGCCGCCCTCGGGCTGCACCCACCCGCTCGTGGTGACGGCGCGCAGCGCGTCGGTCGCGACGAGGCGTTCGCACTCGGCGAGACCGGCGAGCATCGTCGCCTCGTCGAGCCCTCCGGGATCGCTGAGATACCTCGGATCGATCTCGGGCTTGTCGGCCGGATCGGCCGAGCGCAGGCGGATCGTGCCTCGGCTGTGAGGTCGCAGGAGGATCGCGCCCACCGTGACCCCTTCGGCCGGCGTGGCGATGAGGCCCTCGCCCACATAGGGGACGGAGGCGAAGATGATCTCGATGTCGGGCAGCGCGTCGGCCATACCCGCGCGGTCGGCGACCTCGGTGCGCACGAACCCGTACGCCTCCCCGACGTTCGAGGTCAGCATCCCCTTGCGAGCGGTGAGGTAGCGAGCGAGCTCCGCGACGCGCTCGGCGCCGTAGAGCGTGCCGCCGTGGGCGGCGGGTGCGAGGCCGGCGACGAGGTGATCCTGCAGGTTGGCGCCCACTTCGGGACTGTCCACGATGACGGGGATGCCGTGCTGGGCCAGGTGGTCGGCCGGGCCGATGCCCGAGAGCATCAGGAGCTGAGGGGTGTTGACGGCGCCGCCGGCGAGGATGACCTCGCGCCGCGCGAGAGCATGGCGGGTGATGCCGTCGATCTCCACGTAGACGCCGGTCGCACGCGGCAGGTCATCGGCTGCTGAAGCCGTCGAATGGTCGAACGTGACCCGCCGCACGAACGCACCCGTCAGCACACGCAGATTGCGGCGACGCCGAGCGGGACGCAGATAGGAGTCCGCCGTGGACGCGCGAGCACCCCGATGCTGGGAGACCATCGTCTGCGAGAATCCCTGGCCCTCGGGGAGGTTCGGGGGAGTGACCGCGTGGCCGGCCTCGGCGGCCGCCTCGAGGAACGCGGCGGTGTGCGGTCGAGGATCGCGTTGATGCTCGACGGCCTGGGCGCCGTCGGTTCCCTGCGTCGGGTCCATCGCGTCCTGTGTGCGCTCGACCCGCTGGAAGTAGGGCACCAGCCCATCCCACGACCAGCGCTCGCCCGCCGCGTCCGCCCAGTCGTCGTAATCTGCGGCGAACCCGCGGATCCACATCATCGCGTTGAGCGAGGACGAACCGCCGAGTGTCTTCCCGCGCGGCCAGTAGATCGTGCGGTTCTCGAGGGCGGGCTGCGGCACGGTGTCGTAGTTCCAGTCGTATTCGCCGCGGAAGAGCTTCGAGAAGGCTGCGGGCACGTGCAGCGGGAGCGCGGAGTCGGGGCCGCCGGCTTCGAGCAGCAGCACCTCGACGTTCGGGTCCTCGCTCAGTCGCGCCGCGAGTGCGGCGCCCGACGAGCCCGCGCCGACGACGATGTAGTCGGCACCGAGATCGCTGCCCGCACGTGAAGGCGCCGCGCTCATGCGCGGTAGGCCTGCACGAGCGTCCCCACCAGGCGGGCCAGGTTGCCGTCCATGCGATAGCGCGTGAACCCCTCGCTCACCGTCGCGCCGGTGCGCGAGTCGACGAACCACGGCGGCTTCGGCAGGACGGAGCCCTTCGACAGGCTCCGGGTCCGCAGGATCCGCGGGATCGATCGCGGGAACGGCCGGAAGGGACCACGTGTAAGGGAGCGCTCGACGCGGTCGAGCAGCAGCGCGTTGTGCACGACGCCGATGCCGCTGACCACCTCGTCCAGCGTGCCTCCCGGATAGCCGCCCCAGGTGAGGGTGGGGGTGAGGAACGCGAAGGCCGTCCACGAGTTGACCGAGATGGCGCCGTAGCGCAGGTCGGCGATCGCCCGCTCGAATCCATCGCCGAGCGCCGCCTGTGTCTCGGGGTCGATGAGCACGTTCGCACCCAGGGTGCCCACGAGCCTGTCGTTCGCGTGCGCGACGGCGGCGTCGAGGAACTCCTGTCCGTTGCCGCCGAGTTCGACGACGCCGAGCACCGGGGCGAAGTACTCGGTCGTCTCGAGCGCGGTCGCATCGTCGCCCGGTGCGACCTCGATCAGGAGTCGGGTGCCGTCCCCGCTGCGGGTGGCATCCGGATAGCTGGATGCCGCCGACTCGAGCTTCTCGTCGCTGCGCGGGTACCAGACCGGTCGGGCCGGAGCCTTGCCGAAGGACTCGCGCAGGGCGGCGAGGAACTCCACGCGCTGGGGCCAGTCGGCGCTGATGATCACGACCTGCCCGGCGATGCAGTTGTGTCCGCTGTTCTGCAGGCGCATCGTCGCGATGTGCTCGGTCTGATAGCGCAGGTCGGCATCCGTCCACCGTCCGGGCACCACGATGATGGGCGAGACGCCGCCGAGCTCTGCCGTGATGGGCTTCTTCAGCTGCGGACGACCGTCACGGCGCCGTCTGGTCGCGGCGGCCCCGCTGCCCCACACGATCGCGTCGAACGTCGGAGCTGCACCGGTGATGTGGACGTGGTCGATGGCGGCGTGACCGGTGAGGTAGGCGCCGACCTCGCCGCCGCCGCGCACGATGCGCAGGAATCCGGGCTCGATGAGCGGCGCGAGCGCCCGCTCGTAGACGGGGACGAGTGAGTCCTGGGTCGGGTTCACCTTGAGGATCGCGACGCGATTGTGGGCGAGCAGCTCGTACAGGACGTCCAGGACCGGGATGGAGGTCACGTTGCCCGCGCCCAGGACGAGTCCGACTCCGCCGCTGATCGTCGGGTGCAGCTGACCCAGCCCGGCGGAGGCACGCGCCTGTTCGGCGGTCACGCCGGGCTCGAACCAGACCTCACCGGTGTAGCCCGAGAGCAGCAGTCCGTCCATCGCATGGAGGGGGAAGGTGTGCGCGCGGATGCGGCCACCGGGTGCGGCGTCCGTCGTGACGCCGTCGAGCGGGCTCGCGCCCTTTGCGAGGGCCTCCAGGCTCTCCCGGTACGCGGCGAGCGCGACGAGCGTCGCGTAGGGACCGGCCAGCCACTCCTCGCCTCGGAGCGGGTGCCCCGGCTCGAGTCCCTTGGAGAGGGAGGCGACGTCGGCCCATTCCTCGGCGTTGGCCGCCGTCGTGGCGTGCAGGCGTTCCAGGAGCCGGGCGCGCTGGCTCAGCGTCAGGTGCGACCACGATCGCGACCCGGTGCCCAGGTCTGCGATCGCCGCGTCGAGCCGTTCGCGGTCGGCCGCCGGCAGGGCGCCGGCCGTCGCCGCCCCTCTCGCGGCGGGCTCGGCTGCGAGGGTGGCTGACTTCGCGGTGGGCGTCACTGCGCTCTCCTTCGGGCGGGGAGCTCCAGCTTACGTCCGGAACCCAGTGCCATCCTGTGTGCGCCTGGATGTCACCGCAGCAGAGCGGCCCCGTCGATGTCGGCGCGGCGCAGGCGGTAGCGGGAGAGCGTGAGCAGGCTGAGGCCGATGAGCGCTGCGGGCACGACGCTGAAGCTGATCACGATGCCGGAGATCGCGGCATCCGGCTGCGTCACGCTCGCTCCGGCGGTGGAGGAGACGTACCCGGTCAGGGCGAGGATGATCGTGAGCACGGAGGCGCCGAGGGCGAATCCGATCGTCTCGCCCGCGGTCCACACGCCGCTGAAGGCGCCCGCCTGCCCCGGACCCGACGCGACCTCGTCGTGCGAGATGACATCCGGAAGCATCGCCATCGGCAGCGCCTGCATGCCGGCGTACGCGATGCCGGCGACGGCGACCGGAGCGTAGATCCATTCGCCCGGCACCCACAGCGCGAAGACGATCGTCAGCGCCGCCACGGCGAAGACCGCACCTGCGATCGCGAACGTGCGCTCCTTGCCGAGGCGTCGCGAGACCAATCCCCACCCGGGGGCGGCGAACAGGGCGGGGGCGATCAGTGCGATGAACAGCAGCTGGACTGCGTCCTCGGAGTGCATCACCCAGGTTGCGACGTACTGCGCACCGGCCAGCATGAGCCCGGTCGCGAGCGCCTGCAGCACGAACGTCGACAGCAGCGCCCGGAACGGCGCGCTGCGGCGCAGCGAGCGGATGCCGGCCGCATAGTGCTCGCGGATCGGCACACGCGCCGGCGCCGCGAGTGCGGGGGCGGGAAGCGGGGCTCCGGTCGCGGTCACCGGGCGGCGGGCGACCGTCGTGGCCACCAGCATCCCTCCCGCGATCACGACGCCGGAGACCACCCCCATGATCAGGTACCCGGTGGTCGGATCGCCCGTCACGCCCCGCAGCGCCGGGCCGCCCGCACCGAACAGGAGGATCGAGAACGTGAGCACCACCACCCGCCAGGTCAGCAGGCGGGTGCGCTCGTCGTAGCCCGGGGTGAGTTCGGCGGGCAGCGCGATGTACGGCACCTGGAAGAGGCTGAACGCCGTGGCGGTGAGCAGGAATGCGATGAGCACCCAGATCGCGCCGACCACGGCGCCGAGGGCCGGCGGCACGGCGAACGTCAGCGCGAACAGCACGGGGATCGAACATGCTCCGATCAGCATGAGACGCCGGCGTGTGCCGTGGCGGGCGAGGTCGCGATCGGTCAGTGCGCCGATCACGGGGTCGATCACGACGTCCCAGATCTTGGCCGTCGTGATGACGGCGCCGGCCGCGAGGGCCGCGACTCCGAGCGAGTCGGTCAGGTAGTAGGTGAGCACCAGGCCCGGGAGCGTCGCGAAGCCGCCGGTGCCCACCGAGCCGGTGGCGTAGCGTGCGATCGTGCCCGCGGAGAGGCGGTCCGGGCGCGCGGCCGTGTACGCCGACGGCGCGCCGGCGTCGGGAACGTCGGTGCTCATCGCGCCAGTGTAGTCACGGGCGTCCGGCGGCCGTCACGGCGTCGCGCACGGCGATCATGCCGGCGAGCGTCTCGGCGAAGCTCGTCGACAGCGGCGACAGCCCGATGCGCAGACCGCCCGGATCGCGGTAGTCCGGAATGACGTCCTGGGCCCACAGTGTCGCCGTCACGGCGCGCATGGACGGATGCTGCAGCGTGACGTGTCCGCCGCGTTCGGCCGCGTCGCGGGGCGACGCCACGGTGACCCCGAGCCCGGCGAGCAGTTCGTCGGCGAGGCGGATCGAGAACTCGGTGAGGGCGATCGATTTCGTCCGGATCGCGTCGATTCCGACATCCTCGATCAGGGCGAGCGTGTCCTGCAGTGCCAGCATCCCGACGATCGGCGGCGTGCCGGAGAGGAAGCGCCGCATGCCCGGACTCGGCACGTATTCGGGCCCCATTGCGAAGACGTCGGCGTTTCCCATCCATCCCTGGATCGGCTGTGCGAGCGATGCCTGGTGCCGACCTGCGACATAGGCGAACGCGGGAGACCCGGGCCCGCCGTTGAGGTACTTGTACGTGCATCCGACGGCGAGATCGAATCCCCAGGCGTCGGCCTCGATCGCGACCGATCCCGCCGAATGGCACAGGTCCCACAGGATGAGCGCGCCCGCCTCGTGGGCGATGCGGGTGAGCGCAGGGGCATCGGCGAGGTAGCCGGAGCGGTACGCGATCTGACTGAGCACCACCACTGCGGTCTGCGGACCGACCGCGGCGTGCAGCGCTTCGGCGGTGACGCCGGACGCGCGATCGACATCGATCCAGCGCACGCGCCCGCCGCGTTCCGTCGCGATGCCCTCGACGAGGTAGCGGTCGGTGGGGAAGTTGTCGGTGTCGACGACGATCTCGACGCGAGCGGGATCGGAGGCGTGCTGCGCGTCGAACGCGGCTCGGATCAGCTTGTAGAGAAGCACCGTCGTCGAATCGCCGATCACGGTCTGACCCGGAGCAGCGCCGATCGCCGAGCGGCCGATCGTGTCTCCGATCTGGAACGGCAGCTCCATCCACGATTCGTCCCAGCCGCGGATGAGCCGCCCGCCCCACTGCTCGTGCACGAACCGCTCGAGTCGCTCTGCGCTGCGGTGCAGCGGTCTTCCGAGCGAATTGCCGTCGAAGTACACGAGGGTGCTCTCCGCTCCGATGAACTCGTCGCGCACTGCCGCCAGCGGGTCGGCGGCATCCAGGGCGGCCGCCTCGTCGGCCAGGGATGCGAACGGCTCCGGGGCGCCCGCGGCGTCAACCGTGTTCATCGTGGATCAGCTCCTCCGTCGGGACGACCGTCGCGCCGGCGAGCCAGGCGGGGACGGCGTTGATGTCGGCGGGCGGCGCGCCCGGGACGAATGTCGAGACGCCGCGCGATCTCTCGGCCCGCGGCCAGGGATCGGTCAGCGCGCCGAGCAGCTCCGCACCGCGAAGTCCCGCGAGGTGGAGCGCTTCGAGTTCACCGGCGTTCACACCGATCGGCAGCTCGCCGTTGCCGAGATCGGTGCCGTACAGCGCCAATCCGCCGGCCCGGAGGAAGGCCGACAGGTTCGCGCCCGCGATCTCGCGGCTCGACGCATCATCCCGGTGGATGTCGAGCGTCGATATCCACCGCTGTCCGGCGGCCACGGCTCGGACGATCAGTTCGCGATCGAGGACCTCGGTGAACGGGGTGTGCGCGAGCGCCGCGGCACCGGCATCGACGGCGCGACGGGTCATGCCTTCGCCCTCCGCATGCACCACCACGGGAAGTCCGTGCTCGCGCGCCGCGGCGACGATCGCCGTCAGCGTCGCATCGTCGGGCACGGGGCCCGCCTGCGCATTGAGGGCGACCTTGATGACGGAGGCGCCGAACGTGGCCTGCTCGTCGACGGCGGTCGCCGCCCCGCCGGCGACACCGGGATGCGCCGAGGCGTCGGTGATCTCGCGAACCGTCGCGGCGGGGGCCCACGACCGCCCGGCCGGATACCCGCCGGGAGCCGTGAGGAATGCGCCGGCGTATGCCACGCGCGGCATGCCCTCTGATGGCCGTTGCGCGAGCACGGTCGGATCACCGCCCAGGTCGAGCACGCCCGCGATGCCGTGGGCGCCGAGCCGCCGTTCGTCGATCAGATGCAGGTGCACGTGGTGATCGATGAGCGGCGGAAGCGCGACGCCGGACTCACCCGTGAGTGCACGACGGCAGAGGGCGGCTTCCTCGCCCAGCAGCTCCCGCAGGAGGAACGGATCGTGGTGCGGCATCCGTCAGTTTCCGATCTCGGTCCTGACCGCGAACAGCTCAGGAAAGAACGTGAGCTCGAGCGCCTTCTGCAGGAACGGCACACCGCTCGAGCCGCCGGTCCCCTTCTTGAAGCCGATGATCCGGTCGACGGTCTTGAGGTGGCGGAACCGCCAGAGCTGGAAGTTGTCCTCCAGATCCACGAGCTCCTCGCAGGTCTCGTAGGCGGCCCAGTGCGACTGCGGGTCCGCGTAGATCGAAGCGAAGACCGGTACGAGCTCGGGGGTGAACGTCCAGGCCCTGGTGACGTCGCGGTCCAGCACTGCGGCGGGAATCGCGTACCCGGCCCGCGCCAGCATCCGCAGGAACTCGTCGTAGAGACTCGGCGCCTCGAGCGTCGCCCGCACCAGCTGCTCCGCGGCCGGATCCGTTGCGAACACGCGCAGCATCGCAGCGTTCTTGTTGCCCAGGGTGAATTCGACCGCACGGTACTGGGCGGACTGGAATCCGCTGGCGTTGCCGAGCACCCCGCGGAACTGGGCGTACTCGGCCGGTGTCAGCGTCGCGAGGACTGACCACTGCTCGGTGAGCGTGCGCTGGATGTGCTTGACCCGCGCGATGCACTTGAGTGCGGGAGCGAGCCGGTCCTCGCGGAGGAAGAGGCACGCGGCGGACAGTTCGTGCAGCACGAGCTTGAGCCACAGCTCCGTGGTCTGGTGCTGGATGATGAACAGCAGCTCGTCGTGATGCTCAGGTGAGCTGAGCGGATGCTGCGCCGCCAGGAGCGTGTTCAGCTCGAGGTATCCGCCGTAGCTCATGCGGTCGGAGAAGTCGGTGACGACCGACCCTTCGATCGCGCGCGTGTTGCCCTCGACGCCTTCGCTCACGAGGTCAACCCTAGTGAGCGGGGCGAACTAGATCAGCGACAGCTCGCGAAGCTTGGTCTCGACGTCGGCATTGGACGGCTCGACGTGGTGCGACGCGTCCGGGTAGACCACGACGGGGATGCTGGTGCGGCCCGAGATCTCGCGCGCGACGTCCGCCGCGGCGGGGTCGGTCTCCAGATCGACGTACTCGTAGCTCACTCCGAGCGAGGCGAGCTGATTCTTGGTGCGGACGCAGTCGCGGCACCAGTCTGCGCCGAACACCGTCAGGGTCGAGGGGGAGGAAGTCATGCTTCCATTCTCCGGCATGGAGCCTGTGCGACCGCCGGGTGCCCGAGGGGCTCGCGCATGCGACGATAGAGGCTCTATGCAGCTGTCGATCATCGTCCCGACATACAACGAGGCTCCCAACGTCGCGGAGCTCGTTCGGCGCGTCACCGATGAGACCGAAGGCATCGACGCGGAGATCATCTTCGTCGACGACAGCACCGACACCACGCCCGATGTGATCCGCGAGGTCGCGGCATCCGCCGGCCTGCCGGTCCGACTGATCCACCGCGACCATCGCAGGGGCGGACTCGGCGGAGCGGTGCTCGAAGGGTTCGCGGCGGCGGAGTCGGATGCGTGCCTCGTGATGGACGGCGACCTGCAGCACCCGCCGGAGGAGATCAGGGACATCTACGCGCGGTTCGCGCGCGGTGACGTCGATGTCGTGGTCGCCTCGCGGTATGCGGGTGACGGAACGTCGGCCGGCCTGGCCGACCGCACTCGCGTTCTCGTCTCGAAGGTCTCGACCGCGCTCACGCGGGCGATGTTCCCGATCCGTCTCAAGGACGTGTCCGACCCGATGACGGGGTTCTTCCTGATCGATCGTCGTGCCGTGGATGCCGCGACCCTGCGGCCCCGCGGCTTCAAGATCCTCCTCGAGATCCTGGCGCGAAAGAACCTCCGCATCGCCGAGGTGCCGTTCGACTTCGCGGGGCGCCACGCGGGCGAGTCGAAGGCGTCGATGCGCCAGGGCGTGCACTTCCTCACGCAGCTGACGGCCCTCCGCTTCGGGAAGATGTCGCTGTTCGCGGTGATCGGCGGACTGGGGGCGATCGCGAACGTCGCGATCGTGTGGGGCCTCACGCATGTCGGCGTCAACTACCTCGTCGCGGCGATCATCGCGTCGGAAGTGACGATCGTCGGCAACTTCCTGCTGCAGGAGCGCTTCGTGTTCCAGGACATGAAGGGCGAGGCATCGGGCGTCTGGGCGCGATTCGCCAAGTCCTTCTCGTTCAACAACGCCGAGCTGCTGATCCGGATCCCGATCGTCGCGATCATGGTCAGCGGCGGTCACATCTCTGCAGTGATCGCGACCGCGATCACGCTGATCGTCGCGTTCATCGTCCGCTTCGTGTTCCACTCGCTCGTCGTCTACGCGCCGCGCAAGCCGGGCGTCGAGGTCAGCCGGGCCCGCCACATCGTCGAGGAGCTGGACGCGCAGGCCATGGCTCCGGGCGAGCTCTAGTCACCAGTCTCCGCGCAGTCCGAGCGACCGGCCGCCGTCGACGATCAGCTCCTGACCGGTGATGAAGCGTGCGCGAGGACTCGCCAGGAATCCGACGGCCTCGGCCACGTCCTCCTCATGTCCGATCGCACCGAGGACGTTGGTCCGCTTCACGCGGTCCAACTCGGCATCCGTCACCCGGCCGCGGGGAACGATGCCCGGCGAGACCAGATTGACCGTGACGCCGTACGGGCCGAACTCGATCGCCGCGGATCTCATGTAGCCGGCGAGGCCGGCTTTGGCCGCGGCGTAGTCCGCGAACCGCGCCTTGCCGGCGCTCGCGATGATCGACCCCACGCTGATGATGCGACCCGACCGCTGCGCGATCATCTTCGGCGCCACCGCGCGCACGGACGAGATCGCCCCGCGCAGGTTCACGGCGAGCACCCGGTCGATGACCTCCGGCGACTGATCCCACAGCGCGGCGCTCTCGCCCCGGGCGCTCCCGCCCGCGCAGTTCACGAGGATGTCGACGGCCGGAAGCGATGCGAAGAAATCCGCCACGGCCGCATCGTCCTGCAGATCGACGCGCGCGGCATGCGCGGCGCCTCCGTGCTCCCGCGCCTCGGCGACGACCGCGTCGAGCGTGGCAGGCGTGCGACCGAGGACGTGGACTTCCGCCCCGCTCGAGGCCAGTCGGAGCGCGACCGCCCGGCCGATCGCTCCGGACCCGCCCGTGACCACGGCGCGGAGTCCCCCGAGTTCGGGAGGTGAGTCGACGCGGACCACATACGGTCGCGCCATCTCGACCAGGGCCGGCTTCCTGCGGAGTGTCGCCCGGACCCGATCCGTGAACCTGCGTACCATGTTTCGTCTCTCCCTCGCGGTCAGCGGACCGGTGGATTCACCGGAGCCCGAGCCGTCGCAGCAGATTTCCGCCGAATCTCCTGATCCGCTGACGGAGGCTGAGCGCACGCTCACCCCCGCCGAGCAGGGAGTAGTAGGCCTTCAGCTGCGCGATGTCCGCCGTCTTCTCGGAGAAGACCTCGAGCACCCTCGGGCCGGGCGCGGTCATGTCCGTGAGCCATGCGACTCCGTCGGCCGTGGCGTCGGCGGTGGAGGACGCCGAGTATTCGATCCCGAGGGACTCGATCCAGCCGCGGGCGCTCAGGCCGTGCTCCGCGCTGACATGGCGTCCGGCCACGGGCGAGTAATTGGCCGGCAGCGGCACGTGCATCACGGCCCCGCCACCGTTGTTCAGCAGCAGGATCCGCAGATTGGCCGGAGTATCGCGGATCCACAGGGAATTCATGTCGTAGAAGAAGGTCAGATCCCCGATGACCACGAACGTCGGCTTCGCCGTGACCGCGGCATAGCCGATCGCCGTGGACAGGCAGCCGTCGATCCCGTTCACTCCGCGATTGCAGAACACGTCGACCGTCGGATCGATCGAGTACAGCTGAGCCATCCTGATCGGAGCGCTGTTGGCGATGTGGAGCGCGCTCGCCTCGGGGAGTGCGCGCACCAGGGTGCCGATCGCGGTCAGCTCGCCGTGCTCGGTGGGTGTCGCTGCGATCGAGTCGGCAGTGCTCCGCATCCGATCCGCGTAGCCGGTTGCGGCCGGTGCGCCGGCATGCGCAGCGACCACGCTCTGCAGGAACTGCTCGGGACGGCACTGGATGACGTCGGTCAGAGATCGGAAGGGATCTGCGACGGCGCCGTCCGGATCGACCTGCCAGTGCTCGTGCCTGCTGCGACCGACGAATGCCTTGAGCTCGTCCTTGTAGACGATGTTCCCGCCGAAGGTGAGCACCACCTCCGGCGCGAGATCGGGGTTCGACGCCGCTGCGAGGTGCAGGAATGCGAGCGGATTGTCGATGCCACCGGGTAGGTGCACATTCGCGAGGTGGTCTGCCATCACGGCCGCGTCGAACACCTCGGTGAACGCGGCGCCGGCGGCCAGGGCGCGCTCACTCGGCCGCGGGCCCTGCCCCCACACCAGCAGGACACGTCTGCCTGACATTCGCTCGGCGAGCGCGGTCCAGTCCGGCGCGCCGCGATCGAGCCGGTGTCGCGTGATCACGCGGACGTCGGGGAGATGCAGCTTGTTGAACGGCACGCCGCTGTGACTCGCGATCGGCACATTGAGGTGCACCGGACCTCCGCCGCCCTCGCGAGCCGCGACGAGCGCTTCGTTGATGACCCGGTTGCAGTACCAGCGGTCGCGTTCGTTGGAGATCGGCCGCAGATTCCCCGCATAGCGGACGAATCTGTCGAACAGTCCGGGCTGGTCGATCATCTGATCTTCGCTCTGCCCCAGGAATTCGGGCAGCCGGTCTGTGGTGATCGCGACCAGCGGCAGCTTCTGAGCGGCTGCCTCGGCCAGTGCCGAACCGTAGTTGAGCGCTGCCGTGCCGGACGTGCAGATGGTCACCGCCGGCTCGCCGGTCGCCTGGATCAGCCCGAGCGCGAAGAACGCCGCGGAGCGCTCATCGACCACCGAGTGGAGGCGGAAATCCTGGTCGTTCTCGAGGGTCCGGGTGAACGCGTAATGCCTGCTCCCCGGCGAGATCACGATGTCCTTCACGCCGTGGGCCTTCAGCAGCGCCGTCAGTTCCAGGACGAGAGGTTCATTCGCGTACATGCGGGGATCAGCCGATGAGGCCGATGAGCGCGTCGAGCCCCATGCCGTAGTTGATTCGCACCGTGGGCATCGCGAGCTTGTCCGTCCCGATGGTCACATAGCCCGGCTCGATCGTTCGCGCCATCTCGAAGCCGGCCTTGCGCAGGCCCTCCTTGGCGGTCTCGTTGTAGTGGCCGAACGGGTACGCCATGACCTCCTTGACGCCGAGGATCGCGGCGGACTGCTCCATGTCCGCGGCGATCTCGTCGGCGGTCCAGTTGACCATGCGTCCCTGCCCGTTGGCACCGGCGGTGTGCATGTCGTGCGTGTGCGAGCGCTGCTGGACGTACATCGACGGCGAGGGACCGGTCCCGTCGACCGTGATGCAGAACGCCGTGGTCAGCAGCTGCTTCTCGATGACGATGGGCATGCCGAGTTGCAGCCAGGAGATGTCGCAGTCGTCGTCGGTGATGATCACCGAGTGGGTGGGCAGGAAGAGACGGCCGTCGATGAAGGCGCTCAGCTCATCCCATGTGGGCAGGTAGAACCCGCCGGTGGCGATGTGCTCCATGTGCGCTTCGAAATCCCCGATGTACGCGTAGTTCCCTCGCAGCCAGCCTTCCTCGCCCTCGGGCTTGGTCGTGAACTGGTGGTACATCAGGATCGGGATGGCGGCTTCCTCGGCCGCGTTCTCCTCGGGCGTCTTCCACGATCCGTTGAGCGTGATCTGCCGGTCGGTGCAGGCGACCGGCTCGGATCCGTTGATGCGGTTCGCGACCGTGAAGGCTGCGGCATCCTCCGGCGTGGAATACCAGCCCGCGAAGACGAGCCCGTCCCGCTGGGGCACGGGCAGCTTTGCGTAGAGCTCTCCCTGCGTCTGCAGCACAGGCGCCTCGGTGATCCCGTCGCCGGCGAAGGTCACCGCGCAGGCGTTCGGATCGTCGGTCGACGCGAGCAGCTGCTCCGACGCAGTGAGCGGCGTCGAATCGGGCGTCGGGCTCGCCGATTCCTGCGGCTCGATCGGCGGGGCTGCGGAGTCGTTCGAGCGTCCGAGGTTGGCGACGGTGACCGCGACGGCGATGATGATCGCGGCGACCAGGACGATCGCCGCGGTGAACGCGACGAAGCGGCGGCGGCGTCGCACGCGCGGCGATACGCGGTGTGCGCGCGCACCGTTGGGGGTTGGTTGGGTCACGATCGTCTGTCCCCGGCAGAAGGGCGGCGCCTCCGACCGTCGGATCGGCGCCTCCGGGCAATCGTAAAGCCTCTACCCGATCAACCCCTGGACCGGGCTCGGTCAGCGCCGGATCCATTGAGCATTCCGTTGGGGAACAGGTCCCCGAAATCGCAAGTCATTGCTATAGTCAACGCAATTGACTTGGAACTGCGACACAGAGAGGCGGGCGACGATGCGACCCTCGCACGACATGTCCCCCCTCGCCGTTGACTGCGACGGGATCCGGATCGCGGCAGACATGAGCGGCGCCGGCCCGGCGGTGCTGCTGCTGCACGGCTATCCCGAGACGCGGGCGATGTGGCGAGACGTGGTCGACTCCCTCGCCACGACGCACACGGTCGTCACAGCCGACCTGCGGGGCTACGGCGACTCCGCGAAACCCCGCGGTGAACGCTATTCGAAGCGTGAGATGGCGCGCGACCAAGTGGTGCTCATGCGCGAGCTCGGATTCGAGAGGTTCGCCGTCGTCGGGCACGATCGCGGCGGTCGCGTCGCGCACCGGATGGCGCTGGATCACCCCGACGCCGTCGTCGCGCTCGCGGTCCTGGACATCGTGCCGACGCTGCACATGTTCGAGCACGTCGACCTGGCGATGGCGACGAGCTACTTCCACTGGTTCTTCCTCGCTCGGGAGGACGGGCTGCCCGAGGCGCTCATCACCGCCGCGCCGCAGGCGTGGCTGCGCAGCCGGTTCACCGGCCGGAGCCTCGCAGGGGAGGGTCTCATGCCCGACGCGTATCCCGAGTACGAGCGCTGTTTCGACGTCGACACCGTGCACGCGTCCTGCGCCGACTACCGCGCAGCCGCGTCGATCGACCTGGATCACGACCGCGCGGATCGTCTGGCCTCGCGCAGCATCAGCGCTCCGCTGCTGGCGCTGTGGGGCACCGCGAGCTACGTGGGCCGGAATTTCGACGTGGTCGACGCGTGGCGGCCGTATTCGGGGAACGTGTCCGGCGCCGGAATCACAGCCGACCACTATCTCGCCGAAGAGGCGCCGGAAGCGACCGCGGCCGCGCTGGCGGAATTCCTCGGCAGCGCGGAGGTGTCGTGGTGAGCGCCGCAGATCCCGCGCGCGTCCTGGCGCGACTGGAGGAGCTCGTCACCGCCGAGACGCCGACCGACTACGGCGACGGCATCGCGGCGGCGCAGCGACTCGTGAGGTCGTGGATCGATGCAGCCGTGGGTGCCCACGGCGAGGTCGAGACCGTCGGCGGCGTGGCGCATCTCCTCTGGCGCGGCGGCGACGCGCCCGAGGTGCTGCTCCTCGGGCATCTCGACACCGTCTTTCCACTCGGGACCGCTCGCGAACGGCCGTACCGCCTCGACGGCGATCGGGCGACAGGCCCCGGTGTCTTCGACATGAAGGCGGGGATCGTGATCATGGCCGAGGCCCTTGCGCTCGCAGCGCACTCCGGGAAGGTCGCCGTCCTCCTGACGAGCGACGAGGAGACCGGATCTGCGACATCGCGAGGGCTGATCGAACGCGAGGCGGCACGCGCCGGATCGGTGCTCGTGCTCGAGCCGAGCCTCGACGGAGCCGTCAAGGTCGCTCGCCGGGGCGGTAGCATCTACCGCCTCCAGGTGCACGGGCGCGCCGCGCACGCCGGGCTCGACCCGTGGGAGGGCCGCAGCGCCCTCACCGAACTGGCTCACCAGGTGCTCTCGCTCCCCGCGCTCGCCGACGATGCCTGCGGGACGACCGTCAGTCCGACCGTTGCGAGCGCGGGCACGGCCACCAATGTCATCCCCGATCATGCCGAGGTGAAGATCGACGTGCGGGCCTGGACGATGGGCGAGCTGGAGCGCGTCGACGCTGCGATGCGATCGCTCACGACATTCACACCGGATGTCGCGCTCGAGCTCAGCGGTGGCATCAACCGTCCCCCGATGGAGGACGACTCCTCCCGCGAGCTGCTCGTGATCGCCCGCGAGGTCGCCGCTCGGCTCGGCCAGGCCCCGGTCGAAGCGGTGTCAGCAGGCGGTGCCTCCGACGGCAACTTCACCGCAGCAGTCGGCGCTCGCACGCTCGACGGGCTCGGCCCGAGAGGAGGAGGCGCTCATGCCGTCGACGAGTGGATCTCGATCGCCTCGATGCTCGAGCGGATCGATCTGGTCTCCGGCATCATCGACGAGATCGCCGGCGGATCGACGGGCTGACTCAGCCGGAGTTCGCAGGAGCGTGGCGCTCGATGCTCTCCAGGAGCAGGTCGAGCGCGGTCTCCCATGCACGCGGATCGCGGATGCCGGGGAGGTTCGATCCGACCCACGCGATGTTCGGATGCTGCTCGAGGTCGAGCCGCCGGAAGTCCATCTGCCAGGTGAGGTCGTCGGCATCCCGAACATCCTCGGGAAGAGCCGTGAGAGCGGCCTGGATGCTCGTGGCCGAGCGGATCAGCTGGCCGAGTGCGCGCGCGTACAGCGCCGACTGCTCGGGTCCGTAGCCGCCGCGGCGCAGCGCGCCGATGGAGAACTCCATCGACGTGAAGTCGGTCGGGCGGCGCAGCGCCATCTGCAGGGCGAACTCCGGATAGCGCATGTAGTGGTCGTGGATCAGATGGGCCTGCGCGCGGAGGTCGGCCATCCAGTCGTCGGTCGCGATCATCGCGCCGCTGTACGAGCGCGCGCGGAGCGTGTCGATCAGGGCGAGCAGCAGCTCGTCCTTGTCGCGGAAGTGACGGTAGATCGACGTCGGATGCGCGTCCAGCTCTTCGCCGATCGCCTGGAAGGTGAGCCGGTCGAGCCCGTCGCGCTGCACGACCGCGTCTGCGGCGGCGATGATGATCTCGCGGCTGAGCGAGTCGCGAGCCCGCCGCGGTCGAGTGCCCTTGGCCGCTGTCTTCGCGGGCTTGGCACTCGTCTTCGATGCCTTCGGTGTCGCCATCGCCTCTCTCCACTTCCGCCGCGTCCGCGTGCGCCGGCGGTCCCGGTGTGAATCACGGTACCCCACGGCGCACACGGTGCTAGTCAACGACGATGATTGATCGCAACCGCGTTCCGCAATGATAGCCAATGATATAGTCAACGTGCCTGACGATGATGTGAAGGAGTCGTACGATGACTGTTGCCCACACCGATCCGGATGCCGACGTGATCGCTGCCCGATTCGCCGCTCCCCGTCTGCTGACGGTGCGCCCAGTGGTCGGCTCGGCCGATCTCGCGCTGCTCATCGAAGACCATCCCGAGGGTTCGAGGGCGCGCGTGTGGCGAGCGGGGGAAGAGCCGACCGCTCTGCTGCCCTTCCCCGTCGGCGTGGGTTCGGTGCTCACCGGGGACGGCCGCTGGGTGGTGGACCTCGACGACGGCGGGGGTTCTGAAGTGGGATCCCTCGTGGCGACATCCGTCGACGGCACCGAGGTGGTCGATCTCACACCGGGGCGCGAGCCGTTCGTGCTGCGGGGACTCGAGGCGAGCTTCGACGGCTCTGCGGTGGTCGCCACCGTCGTGGATGAGGCCGGGTTCCACGTCCTGGTCATCCCGGCCGCGCCATGGGGCGAGCCACGGGTGGTCTACAGCAACCCGGTCGAGGCGTGGTACGGCCAGATCTCTC
Organism: Microbacterium sp. cf046; assembly: GCF_900114345.1. GTDB lineage: Bacteria > Actinomycetota > Actinomycetes > Actinomycetales > Microbacteriaceae > Microbacterium. The sequence continues at coordinate 490,536 of NZ_FOZJ01000001.1, forward strand.
CCGACGGCGCCCTCGTGTCGGTGGACACGACCGAGCACAATCCGGGTGTCCGCCGGCCGGCGCTCACCATCATCGACACGAGGTCGCTGGAGACGGTCGCCGTCCTGGACGACCTGCCGGAGGGCCCGGTTCGCGGAGTCCGCTTCTCATCCGTGATCGGCGACGATCGCGTGCTCGTGAGCACCGAGCGCAGCGGCTTCGCCCGTCCGGCGATCTGGGGCGTGCGGACCGGGGACCGGATCGACTTCGACCTGCCGGGCCTGCGCGGTGAGGTGATGCCTCTGGACTGGCACGCGCCGACGGGGAGGGTGCTCGCGCTGCACGTCGAGGACGGGGTGCACCGGCTGCTCGTGCTCGACGAGCAGGACGGATCCTCGCAGGTCGTCCTCGAGGGCGGGAGCTTCGCGGATCCTGACGTCGCGGATCTGCATCCCTTCCAGTGGGCGTCGTACTTCGCTCCCGACGGCGAGGTGCGAGCGGTCCGATCGAGCTGGGCCATCCCGCTCCACATCGCCGGACTCGCCGTGGACGGCTCGGTCCGATCGCTCGTCGCGCCGGGAGCGACTCCCCCGGGAGTGCCCTTCACCTCGGCGATGGTCGAGAGCGCGGACGGGACCCGCGTGCAGGTGTGGCTTGGTCTGCCGGCCGGCCGCGAGCCCATCGGAACCGTGCTCGAGGTGCACGGCGGCCCCAACCTGGTCGCCGTCGACGCCTACGATCCGTCCGCCCAGGCGTGGATCGACGCGGGCTTCGCCTACGCGTCGCTGAACTATCGCGGATCCGTCACGTTCGGTCGCGCGTTCCGCGAGGGGTTCTGGGGTTCGGGCGGCGATCGGGAGATCGAGGATGTGGCCGCAGCCGTCGGCTGGCTCCGCGGTCGGGGCCTCGCGGACCCGGCGTCGACGTTCATCACCGGCGCGTCCTTCGGCGGCCACCTGACTCTGCTGAGCGTCGGACGCCTCCCCGACCTCTTCGCGGGCGGACTCGCCCATGTCGCCGTCGCGGAGTGGTCGGCTGCGATCGCGGCGATGAATCCGGCGGTCCGCACGGTCTGGTCCACATGGGTGCCCCCGGAGATGGTCGAGCGGTTCTCGGCCGTCACCTACGTCGACGACGTGCGCGCGTCGGTGTGGATCAACCAGGGCTCGATCGACACACGGACGCCGATCGTCGGCGTGCAGCGATTCGTCGACGACCTGGCCGCACGGGGCGGGGATGTCGTCATGGATGTGTTCCAAGGCGGCCACGAGCCCACGGGTCTGGCCATGCTCGAGCACACTCAGCGGCGGATGGCCGACCTCGCGCTGCGCGCGATCCGGGGCGAGGCATGGTCGGATGCGGCCGCTTCGAGCACGTCGGACGATCTCTAATCAGTAACGTTGACTATAACCCTTGCTAAAGGGTGCGGAGCCGTCTTATAGTCGGAGCACCGCCCGGCTCCACCCCTGCAGTTCGCACCCGACGTCATCTCACGATCACGGAGTTCCGCACATGCCGAAGTCACCGCAAGACAGCCTCCCCATCCGCTCTCGCAAGGCCGTCACGGCCGCGCTCCTGACCGCAGCCCTCGTCGGCTCGCTCGCCGCGTGCTCGGCCGGCGGTTCGACGCCGGAGCCGGCCGCCACCGACGTGCAGACCGGCGGCGAGATCGTCATCGGCGCCGAGCAGGAGCCCGACTGCGTCGACTGGATCGCGACGTGCGCAGGGTCGATCTGGGGCACGTACATCATGCAGATCCCCACGATCCCAACGGTGTTCGAGACCCGGCTGGTCGACGACGAATGGACGCCGGTCGCGTCCGACCTCGTCGCCGAGGAGCCCGTCGCCGAGGCCGCAGGCGACGGCATGACGATCACGTACAAGATCAATCCCGACGCGGTCTGGTCCGACGGCACCCCGATCACGTCCGCCGACTTCGAGTACACCGCCCTGCAGATCCGCGACGGCGATGACATCTTCGACAAGACCGGCTACGACCGCATCGCATCCGTCGACGCATCCGACCCCCAGACCGCCGTCGTGACGCTCGATTCCCCCTATGCCGGATGGCGGACGCTGTTCAGCGTGTACGGCGTGCTGCCGGCGCATCTGCTCGAAGGCCAGGACCGCGCGGCGATCATGACCGACGGCTACGACTTCAGCGGCGGCCCGTGGAAGATCGAGTCGTGGGACCGCGGCACCTCGGCGACCCTCGTGCCGAACGAGAACTACTGGGGCGAGAAGCCGAAGCTCGACAAGGTGACCTTCCTGTTCCTGCCCGACACGACCGCCGCGTTCCAGGCGCTCAAGAGCGCTCAGGTGGACGTGCTCTACCCGTCACCCCAACTGGACGCAATCAGCCAGATCGAGGGAGGGCTGACGGGGATCAACTCGCAGATCGACTCCCGCAGCGGTTCGCTCGAGGCCATCTGGCTGAACAACGCCGCGTTCCCCTTCGACTCGAAGGCCGTGCGGCAGGCGGTCGCCTACTCGATCGACCGCGAGGCGATCGTCGAGCGCCTGTTCGGCAGCCTCGGCATCGACACCCCCCAGCAGAGCTTCAACAGTCCGATCGTGGGGGCATACGCCGCCGAGGACTTCGCGGAGTACACGCAGGATCTCGACAAGGTCGCCGACCTCATGGAGGGCGACGGATGGTCGAAGAACTCGGATGACATCTGGGAGAAGGACGGGCAGACCGCGACCTTCTCGATGGAGACCCTCGCGGGCAACAAGCGACGCGACCTGACCACTCAGGTGCTGCAGTCCCAGCTCGCGGAGGCCGGCTTCGAGATGACGATCAACTCGGTCACCCCCGCGGACCTGTTCGGCACCATCGCGCCCGAGGGCGACTTCCAATCCGGGCTCTGGGCGCTCGTGGACACGTTCGCGGATCCGACGCTCAGCTCATCGTTCCTCTCGACGAACATCCCCTCGGCGGACAACGGATTCTCCGGGATCAACTTCTACCGCGTGTCCATCCCGGAGCTGGACCCGCTGCTCACGCAGGTCGACACCGAGCTCGACGTCGACGCGCGCATCGCGGCCTCCAAGGAGGCGGATGCGGTGATCGCCGAGAACGTCCCGTCGCTTCCGCTGGACACCGTGCCGCTCGTGCTGCTGTGGAGTGACAAGGTGGGGGGACCGCTCGAGATCAACCCGGTCGAAGGCCCCTTCTGGAACCTCGCCGCCTGGGGCATCGCGGACTGACGCCGGATCGGCCCAGGAGAGATCGTGTTCAGCTTCATCGTCCGGCGGGTGCTGTACTCGCTGCCGGTGATCCTGGTCGCATCGTTCATCCTCTTCTGGGCCGTCCGCTCCACCTTCGATCCACTCGCGAAGCTGCGCCAGACCGCGGATCCCACCGCCCTGCAGCGGGAGATCGAGCGGCTCGGCCTCGAGCGGTCGGTGTTCGAGCAGTACTTCCTCTGGCTCCGCGCCTTCGTCACCGGCGACTGGGGCATCAGCACCCGCACCGGCACACCGGTGCTGCCGCTGATCGGGGACGCGCTGTGGCCGACCCTGCAGCTCGCCTTCTGGGGGCTGCTGGTCGCCGTCATCGTCGCCGGAGCCATCAGCGTCTTCTCGGCGGTGCGGCAGTACTCGCTGGGCGACCAGGTCTTCACCGGCGCGTCCTACATCGGGATCGCCATGCCGGCATTCTGGTTCGGGCTGATCCTCATCCAGGCGCTCGCCGTCTGGCCCAAGGAGACGTTCGGCCTGGACGAGCCTCCACTGTTCTTCATCGGACTGCCGCCGGTGTCCGAGGTGGGCGTGTTCGACTACGTCCGGCACCTGATCCTGCCGGTCGCCGCGCTCATGATCGCGCTGGTCGCCTCCTGGAGCCGGTTCGGGCGGACGGCGATGCTGGATTCCCTCTCGAGCGATTACGTCCGAACTGCCCGAGCGAAGGGCGTGCCCCGCAGGGAGATCATCTGGCGCCACGCCGTGCGCAACTCGCTCGCGCCGTTCGTCACGGTGGTCGCACTGGATGCCGCCATCCTGATCGGCGGCCTCGTCGTCACTGAGCAGATCTTCGCGATCCCGGGCATGGGGCGGCTGTTCCTGCAGTCGCTCGTGGCCGGCGACGTGTTCGTCCTGCTCCCGTGGATGATCGTCGTCGCGATCGCCGTCGTGCTCTGCAACCTCGCCGCCGACGTCGGCTACGCGATCCTCGACCCGAGAGTGAGACTGTCATGAGCGGGGCGGGACTGACCGGCCAGGAGGAGCTGCTCGAGAAGCAGTCGACCTCGGCCGGATCGACGCGGCAGCTGATCAAGCGCTTCGTCCACCACCGGCTCGCGCTGGCGAGCCTCATCATCCTCATCGTCCTGCTCATCGTGTGCTTCGGCGCACCGTGGATCGCGCCGTACCCGCAGGGGATGCAGGATCTGCTGCTCGGACCGACGACGCCGTCCGCGGAGCACTGGCTGGGCACCGACGAGCTCGGCCGCGACTACCTCAGCGAGATCCTGTACGCGGGGCAGATCTCGCTCGCGATCGGACTGAGCGTCGCCCTCCTCGCCACCGTCGTCGGCACCGCCCTCGGGGCCGTCGCCGGCTTCGCCGGCGGATGGGTGGGCGAACTCATCATGCGGATCACCGACCTGTTCCTGATCGTGCCGGCGATCGCGCTGCTCGCCGTCATCATCCAGGGCCTGGGTCCGTCCCCGACGACGATCGTGTTCGCGCTGACCGCACTGGGATGGACCTACATCGCGCGTGTCGTTCGCGCGCAGGTGCTCTCACTGCGCGAGAAGGACTTCATCGAGGCCGCGCGCGGCATCGGCGCCTCGAACATGCGCATCATCGTCTCCCACCTGCTGCCGAATCTCGCGGGGGTGATCGCGGTCGCGATGAGCCTCGCGGTCGCGGCGGCGATCATCGCGGAGTCCACGCTGAGCTTCCTCGGCTTCGGTGTGCGCCCGCCGCAGACCAGCTGGGGCTCGATGCTCAGCCAGGCCGCGGGGTACGTCGGGACACCGCAGGTGTACCTGCTGTACTTCCCCGGCCTGTTCATCCTGATCACCGTGCTGTGTGTCAACTTCATCGGCGACGGGCTGCGCGATGCCCTCGACCCGCAGGGGAAGAACCTGTGAGCGCCGATGCTCCGCTGCTCGAGGTCGAGCACCTCTCGGTCGCGTTCACGACCGACGCGGGAACCGCACGCGCGATCGAGGACGTCTCGTTCACCCTGCATTCGGGAGAGACGCTCGGAATCGTGGGGGAGTCCGGCTCGGGGAAGTCGATGACCGCGATGGCGATCATGGGCATCCTGCCCAAGAGCGCCGTCGTGTCCGGCTCGATCAGGCTGCGCGGCCGCGAGCTCGTCGGTCTGTCGGACGATGAGCTGCGCGAGGTCCGGGGCAACGAGATCGCGATCGTGTTCCAGGATGCGCTGACGGCGCTGAATCCCGTCGCGACCGTCGGCGAGCAGCTGATCGAAGCCGTCCGCGTCCACCGACCGGACACCAGTCGAGAGCAGCGGCGCGCCCGGGCGATCGAGCTGCTGACGCTCGTCGGCATCCCTGCGCCGGAGAAGCGCATCGAGCGATATCCGCACGAGTTCTCCGGCGGCATGCGCCAGCGCGTCATGATCGCGATGAGCATCGCGAACGAGCCCGATCTGCTCATCGCCGACGAGCCCACGACCGCGCTCGATGTCACCGTGCAGGCCCAGGTGCTCGAGGTGCTCCGCGAGGTGCAGCGCCGGACGGGCACCACGGTCGTCGTGATCACGCATGACCTCGGAGTCGTCGCGGGCATCGCCGACCGGGTCATCGTCATGTACGCGGGGGGTGTCGTGGAGGCGGCCGACGTCGACCCGCTGTTCTACGAGACCGGGCACCCCTACACCTCGGGACTGCTCGCATCGCTGCCGCGGCTGGACCGCCGCTCCTCCCGCGAGGAGCGGCTGTATCAGATCCCCGGTCAGCCGCCGATCGCGACGAAATGGCCGGAGGGATGCCGCTTCGCGCCGCGCTGCGCGCACGCCGTCGCCGGCCGCTGCGATGTCGTGGTGCCTCCGCCCGTGAACGTCGGCGGAACGCACACCGTCAGCTGCGTCAGAGTCGGCGAGTGGCGGGAGGAGGTCGTATGAGCACCACGTTGACGGTGGACAGCCTCGTCAAGGAGTACCCGGTGGGCGGCGGGCTCTTCAGCCGAAGCAAGGAGGTCGTCCACGCCGTGTCGGACGTGAGCCTGACGGTAGCCGGCGGGTCGACCTTCGGCCTGGTGGGCGAGTCCGGCTGCGGCAAGTCCTCGCTCGGGCGCAGCGTCGCGAAGCTGCAATCGTCGACCTCGGGCATGATCCGCCTCGACGACGCCGACATCACGCGCGTGCACGGCACTCGGCTCAAGGCCCTGCGCCGACGCATCCAGTTCGTCTTCCAGGATCCGTATGCATCGCTGAACCCGCGCAAGTCCGTCCGCGACACGCTCGCCGAGCCGTTGCGCATCCACGGACTGCACCGTCGCAACCAGTCCGGCCGGGTCCTCGAGCTCCTCGACATGGTCGGGCTCAACCCCGCCCATGCGGATCGCTACCCGCACGAGTTCTCCGGCGGTCAGCGTCAGCGCATCGGCATCGCCCGGGCGCTCGCCGTCCAGCCCGAGGTCATCGTGCTCGATGAGCCGGTCAGCGCGCTGGATGTCAGTGTGCAGGCCGGCGTGCTCAATCTCCTGGATGACCTCCAGCGGGATCTGGGCCTGACGTACCTGTTCATCGCGCACGACCTGTCGGTCGTCCGGCATCTCAGCGATCGGGTCGGGGTGATGTACCTCGGGAAGCTGATCGAGGAGGCGCCCGTCGACACGCTCTACGAGCACCCCATGCACCCGTACACGCAGGCGCTGCTCTCGGCGATCCCGGTTCCCGATCCCCGCATCGAGCGTGCGCGCGAGCGGATCGTGCTCACCGGTGACGTCCCGAGCCCGGTCTCGCCGCCATCGGGATGCCGATTCCGCACGCGCTGCTGGAAGGCCACCGACAGGTGCGCCGCCGAGGTGCCCGAACTGGTCGACCTCGGCGGCGGCCAGCGCGTGGCGTGCCACTATCCCGCTGCCCGCGACGTCCTGTGATCCTCGAGGAGACCCCATGACCCAGCCCGCCCATCGCATCGCCGTGATCGCCGGCGACGGGATCGGCCCCGAGGTCGTGCCCGAGGGGATCCGGTCGCTCGAGGCCGCGGCATCCGCCTTCGACATCGCACTCGACTTCGAGGAGTTCGGCTTCGCGAGCGCCGACTACTGGGTCCGGCACGGCAGCATGCTCCCGGACGACTGGTTCCAGACCCTCAGCGGCTTCGACGCGATCTACTTCGGCGCGGTCGGCTGGCCCGAGATCGTCCCCGATCACGTGAGTCTGTGGGGGAGCCTGATCCAGTTCCGCAGGGCGTTCGACCAGTACGTGAACCTCCGCCCGTGCCGGTTGATGCCGGGAGTCATGAGCCCACTGACCGGCCGTGAACCCGGAGACATCGACTTCTACGTCGTCCGCGAGAACACCGAAGGCGAGTACTCGTCGATCGGCGGGCGCATGTTCGAGGGCACCGACCGGGAGTTCGTCGTCCAGGAGACCGTGATGACCCGCACGGGTGTCGATCGCGTCCTCCGCTACGCCTACGAGCTCGCCGAGCGCAGACCCGCACGCCACTTGACGTCGGCCACGAAGAGCAACGGCATCTCGATCTCGATGCCCTACTGGGACGAGCGCGTCGCCGCGATGGGGGCGGAGTTCCCCTCGGTGCGTCGGGACCAGTTCCACATCGACATCCTGACCGCGAACTTCGTCCTGCACCCCGACTGGTTCGACGTCGTCGTGGCGAGCAACCTGTTCGGCGACATCCTCTCCGACCTCGGTCCGGCGTGTACCGGGACGATCGGCATCGCTCCGAGCGCGAACATCAATCCCGAGCGCCGCCACCCGAGCCTGTTCGAACCGGTGCACGGGTCCGCGCCGGACATCGCCGGGCAGGGGATCGCCAACCCGATCGGCCAGATCTGGTGCGGCGCCATGATGCTCGAGCACCTCGGGCATCCGGAGGCGGGCGCGGCGATGCTGTCGGCGATCGAGACGGTGCTCGGGAGGGGCGCCGCGGCTGCGCCGTTCACCCCGGACCTGGGCGGCGCATCGACGACGACGGCGCTCGGTGCCGCGATCGCCGCCGAGATCGCCGGCCGCCGGCAGTAGTCCGCGGTCTCGCCGGCACCCCGGCGCGGCCGGGCCGCGGTCGGTACGCTGAGCCCATGACAACGCTTGTGCTCACCGTCGTCGGGGCCGACCGGGCCGGGCTCGTGGCAGCGGTCGCCGACGCGGTGGACGCGCACGGCGGCAACTGGGAGAACAGCCAGCTCGCCGAGCTCGCCGGGGCGTTCGCGGGCATCATCGAGGTGTCCGTCGCGACGGATCGGGTCGACGAGCTGCGCGCCGCGCTCTCGGCGCTCGACGGGCTGCTGACGGTCACGGTCCACGCGAGCGGCGCGGCGGCGGGGGAGCTCGCCGGATCGCGCGAGTTCGGGTTCCGCGTGCTCGGCAACGACCATCCGGGCATCGTCCGCGAGATCTCCTCGACGCTGAGCTCCTACGGGATCAGCATCGAGCGCATGTCGAGCGAGACCCGCGATGCCGCGATGTCGGGCGGCCGCCTGTTCGAGGCGACGATCGTCGCGAGGGTGCCGGCATCCGTCGAGGTGGATGCGGTGCAGTCCGCGCTCGAGCAGCTCGCCGCCGAGATCCAGGTCGACGTCACGCTCGGTTCCTGAGCGACGCGCCGGGGCGCTGTCGCGCTGGTCGTCTCGCCGAGATTCAGGGCCGGATGCCGGCCGCAGGCAGGATGATGCGATCGATGTTGCCGATCATGAACTCGCGGTCCACGGGCTTGCGCAGCATCAGTGTCCGATAGGCGACCATCGCCGGGCCCACCAGGCAGAGCTTCTCGATGTCGACGTCGGCCGGGATCTCCCCGCGATCGATCGCTCGCTGGAAGATGATGCGGTTGGCCGCAGCGCGCGGCTCCACAAGAGCCTCCTGTGCGGCTTCGGCGAGTTCCGGATCGCGCGCGATCATCGACACGATGCCCGCCATGACCTTGAGCTTGCGCTCGCTCTCACGGATCGTGGGGGTCTTCACGAGCGCGACCAGATCCCCGCGGAGGGAGCCGGTGTCGGGCGGCGACGCGAGGTCGATGTCGCTGGACTTCATGCACGCGACCGCATCGAGGACGAGCTCGGACTTCGACGCCCATCGGCGGTAGAGGGTCGCCTTCCCCGCCTTCGCGCGCGCGGCGACCATGTCGACAGTCATGCCGTCGTATCCCGTCTCCGCGAGCACGTCGAGGGCGGCTTCGAGGATCTCGGGGTCGCGGGTGTGGTCGCGCTTACGGCCGAGCCGTGGCTTGTCGTCGACGAGGTCGAGCTGCGTCATCGCAGGGCGCCTCCTTTCGGGTCCGGTCCGATATTACCGGGAGGTAAATTCCTGAACCGGTTAGATCCGGAACTCAATAGTACCGTATATAGTGGCATTCATGTCTTCTCTCCCCACAACGCCGACCCCGACCAACCGGGGTCATTGGATGACCCTCGCCGTGGTCGGCCTCGCGCAGCTCATGGTCGTCCTCGACGCCACCGTCGTGAACATCGCCCTCCCGTCCGCTCAGGCCGATCTCGGCTTCACCGACGGCCAGCGCCAGTGGATCATCACCGCCTACTCGCTCGCCTTCGGCAGCCTGCTGCTGCTCGGCGGTCGCCTGTCCGACCTGATGGGCCGCAAGCGCACCTTCATCATCGGTCTCATCGGGTTCGCGATCGCCTCAGCGCTCGGCGGAGCGGCCGGCACGTTCGAGCTGCTCGTCGGCGCGCGTGCCCTCCAGGGGGCGTTCGGTGCGCTCCTGGCGCCCACCGCGCTTGCGGTGCTGACCACGACCTTCACGATCCCGAAGGAGCGCGCTCGCGCCTTCGGCGGGTTCGGCGCGATCGCGGGCGCCGGCGGTGCGATCGGGCTCCTGCTCGGCGGCATCCTCACCGAAGCGCTCAACTGGCGCTGGAACCTGTACATCAACGTGTTCATCGCCGCGGTGGCGCTCATCGGCGCGCTGATCTACATCCCGCTGATGGCCCGCACCGGCCCGCGTCCGAAGCTCGACATCCCCGGAACGATCCTCGTCTCGGCCGGGCTGTTCGGTCTGGTCTTCGGATTCTCCAACGCCGAGACCGACGGCTGGGATTCGCCGCTCACGTGGGGCATGCTGGCGGCCGCCGCGATCCTGCTCGTCGCGTTCGTCCTCTGGCAGCTGCGCGCGGCGCACCCGCTGCTTCCCCTGTCCATCCTCCTGGACCGCAACCGCGGAGCCGCCTATCTGTCGGTCATGATCGCCGGCGCCGGGATGTTCGGGATCTTCCTGTTCGTCACCTACTACCTGCAGCTCACGCTCGGGTACTCGCCGATCCAGACGGGTCTGGCCTTCCTGCCGATGATCGGGATGCTGGTGCTGGCCGCCCAGCTCGGCACCAACATCTTCGTGCCGAGGTTCGGTCCCAAGGTGCTGGTTCCGGTCGGCATGACACTCGGCGCGATCGGCATGATCTGGCTCACGTTCCTCGACGGCTCGAGCGCCTATGCCGCGAACATCATGCCGCCGCTCATGGTGATCGGCTTCGCGATGGGCACGATCATGCCGGCATCGATGCAGACGGCCACCCTCGGCGTCGACAGGCACTTCGCCGGAGTCGCGTCCGCAACGGTGAACACGAGCCAGCAGGTCGGCGGCTCGGTGGGGACCGCGCTGCTGAACACGCTGGCGGCGACCGCGGCTGCGGACTTCCTGGTCGCGAACGCACCCGTGACCCAGGAGGTCGGCATCCAGGCGGCGCTGGCCGGGTACTCGACGGCGTACTGGTGGGGAGCGGCGTTCTTCGCGACCGGCGCCGTGATCGCGGCGCTGCTGTTCCGTCGGCGCGGAAACGGGCTGTCGCTCGCACAAGCCCCGGTCGCCGCGGCACCCGAGAACGAGCCCGCGATCGCGCACTGATCATCGCCGGACGCCGTGGCGGCCGGCGCGGCGCTACGGCGTCCGCGCGGCCGCCACGAGTGCGGGGAGCGCGCGATCGATCATGTCCATCGTCGCCGTCAGGGACACCCGGAAGTGCTCCGGCCGATCGAAGATCGTCCCGGGCATGAGATGGACGCCCTGCGCGGCCAGGTCGTCGCAGTACGCCTGGGCGTCGCCGCCCGGGGCCTCGCCCCAGAGGTAGAACGTGCCCTCCGGCCGGGTCAGCGTGTAGCCCGCATCGCTGAGCGCCCCGTAGAGCCGGTCGCGCTTGCGCGTCAGCTCCGCCATGTCGATCGACACGCTCTCCAATGCAGGCACGCTGTACTGCATCAGCGCGTTCGGGAAGCCCCAGCCGATCGCGAGCTGGACGGGCATGAACGCGCTGCGCAGCACGTCGCGGTCGGATGCCGGCAGCAGCGGCGACAGCGCGAGGTAGCCGAGTCGCTGGCCAGGGGCCAGCAGGACCTTGCCGTAGCTGTAGTCGATCATCGTCCACGGATACGAGCCCACCGGACTCGCGAACCCGATCCCGTCGAAGCGGATGCGGCGATACGGCTCGTCCGAGAGCAGCCAGATCCGGCGTCCGTGCGCACGGGATGCGCGCTCCAGCACGTCCGCGAGCTCGTCCCACGTCTGCTTCGGGAAGACCCGGCCGGTCGGGTTGGACGGCGAGTTCACGATCACGACCCGAGTCCGCGGAGTGATCGCACGGGCGATGGCGTCGATGTCGAGCGAGAAGTCCGCGGGGTCGAGCGCAGCAGTGACCGGAACGAGGTTCGCGGCGAGCAGCATCGGCTCGTAGCAGAACCAGCCCGGCACCGGGATGACGATCTCATCCCCCGCATCCGCCACGAGCGCGAGAGCGAGCGCGATCGCGCCGAAGGCGCCTTGGGTCATCGCGATGTCATCGGGCTCGAACTCCAGTGCGAGCTCGCGGCTCAGCCCGGCCGCGGCGGCCTCCTGGGCGGGGCGCTCGTTCGATTTGTACGCATACCAGTCGACCGATCGCGGCTCGAGCTGCGCGCGCATGGCGTCGGTGAGACCGGGCAGCGCCATCTCGTGCGGGTTGCCGAACGTGAAATCCAGCGCATCGGGATCGTCCGCGATCCCCTGCATCCGATCGAAGAACGCCGTGACCCTGTCCACGGACGATTTCGCCCGGACTGCTCGCTCCGACATCGTCATGCCGGTCAGACTTCCAAGTCCGGCATCCGCCGTCAATGGCATCGCAGGCGGCCGGGCGAGGGCGGGAATGAAGAAACCCCCTCCTGTAGAAGCCAGAAGAGGGTCTCAGTGGCTCCGACGGGCGTCGATCCCGTGACCTCACGATTTTCAGTCGTGCGCTCTACCAACTGAGCTACAGAGCCTCGCGGCGTGCGAGATGCCGCGTCCTAGACGAAGGGCCCTCTTCGAAGAAAGGGCCCGTCGCTGTGGAGCGACCCTGACGGGACTTGAACCCGCGACCTCCGCCGTGACAGGGCGGCACGCTAACCAACTGCGCTACAGGGCCATGCGTATGAAGTTGTGTTGTTGTCGGGAGTGACCCCAACGGGATTCGAACCCGTGCTACCGCCGTGAAAGGGCGGCGTCCTAGGCCACTAAACGATGGGGCCGGATGAACCCGGAGGCTCACCGTTACCGACGCTCAAGCATACGCAATCCCCCGCTGATCCGCCAATCGAGCGCGCGCCTGACGATGTGCGTCCGATCACCTAGGTGGAATAGGCAGGTGCGGATCCGCGCGAACAGGAGCACCATGGAAAAGCAGTGCTTTCCGTTGCGCGTGTGACTCATGTTGCTAGTGTGAGGGAAGTCGACTTCGCGACGGGAGGATCAGTGGACTCCGAGAAGACCCTCGACGAGTGCGGCTGCGCGCCGACATCCGTCGAGCGCCGGCGTCTCTGGCCCGCCGTCAGCCGTCGCAGCGCGCTCGGAATCGGGCTCGGCGTCGTGGCGCTGGGGGTGGCCGGAGGTCCCGCGATCTCGAGCGCCTTCGCCGCGGACTACCCGTCGTGGGACGACGTTCAGGCCGCGAAAGCCAACGAGGCCGCCAAGGCCGCCGAGGTGTCCAAGATCCAAGGGCTCATCCAGAGCCTCAACAACGAGGTCGCTCGCACGCAGGAGGCCGCAAAGGTCGCGTCCGACATCTTCTACGAGGCGCAGCAGGCGTTCTTCGCTCAGGCGCGCCGCGCCGATGAGCTGCAGTCCCAGGCCGATGCACAGGCCGCGCAGGCCACCGAGTCCGCGAACAAGGCCGGTCGGCTCGCGGCGCAGCTCTACCGCAACGGCGGCGACGACACGTCCCTCGAGCTATTCTTCGCAAGCTCGGCGGCCTCGACGGATGACCTGCTGGCGCGACTGGGCACGATGGACAAGCTCATCGAGCGCAACAGCGCCGTGTACGCGGACGCGGTCACCGCGCGCGACTCGGCACAGAGCCTCAGCGACCAGGCAGTCGTCGCGCGCGATGAGCGCGACCGTCTGCAGCGCGACGCGGAGCAGAAGATGGTCGCCGCGCAGGAGGCGGCGAACGCCGCGCAGGCCGCCCTGGATGCGCAGAAGGCGAACCTCTCGACCCTGGAGGCTCAGCTCGCGGCTCTGCAGGACACCACCGCCAAGACGATCGCCGACTATCAGGCGGGCGTCGAGGCGGCACGCATCGCCGAGGAGAAGCGTCAGGCCGAGCTGCGCGCCGAGGCCGAGCGCCGTGCCGCGGAGGCGGCGGCCGCGGCACCCTCAGGAGGCGGCGGCGGCGGTGGCGCCGGCGGGGCGGTCTCCGGTTCCGGGTGGGCCAGGCCGGGTTCCGGCGGGATCACGTCCGGCTACGGTCCCCGCTACGTCCAGTGCGGCAGCGGGTACTGCTCGAGCGGCTATCACGAGGGCACCGACCTCGGTCAGGCGTGCTGGTCGGGCATCTACGCGGCTCAGGCCGGGACCGTCGTCTACGTGGGATACAACGGCGGATACGGCAACTACATCAAGATCGATCACGGCGGCGGCATCGCCACCGGGTACGCGCACATCTCCAACGGCGGCTTCTATGTGGGCTGGGGCCAGTGGGTCAACTCCGGCCAGCTGATCGCTGCGACCGGCAACACCGGCAACTCCTTCGGCTGCCACCTGCATTTCGAGGTGTACGTCAACGGCAGCACCACCAACCCGGAGCCGTTTATGGCGGACCGGGGCATCTGGCTCTGAGCCGAAGCCGAACCGTCGTCAGACGGTCTTGGGCGCGACACCCTCACCCTGGGTCTTGGTCTCGCCCTCGTGCTCTGCGAAGCGGACGATCGACTCGGCGAGCAGACGCTCCGCCTCGTCCTTGCCGGCCCATGCGTCGACCTTGACCCACTTGTTCGGCTCGAGATCCTTGTAGTGCTCGAAGAAGTGCTCGATCTCCTTCTTCGTGTACTCCGGCACGTCCGCGAGGTCCTGGATGTGGCTCCAGCGCGGGTCCTTCGTGAGGACGGCCACGAGCTTGTCGTCGCCGCCGGCCTCGTCGCTCATGCGCAGCACGCCGACCGGCCGCACGTTGACCATGACTCCGGGGAACAGGGTGACATCGAGCAGGACGAGCACATCCAGCGGGTCGCCGTCCTCGCCGAGGGTGTTCTCGAAGAACCCGTAGTCGGCCGGGTAGCCCATCGGCGTGAACAGGACGCGGTCAAGGAAGACGCGCCCGGTGCCGTGGTCGACCTCGTACTTCACGCGGCTGCCGCGTGGGATCTCGATGACGGCGTCGTGTGCGACCATGCGTGTGCTCCTTGGTGACGGGTGCGGATGCCGCGCACCAGCCTAGTCGTCGCGTTTTCCGCGGCAGAACTCCACCCGTCCGGTTCGGCGGACGCCTCCAGCGCCGCTCGTTCGCGCCGCCCGCGCGCAGATCGGTGGAGTTCTGGCGACCGGTGCCCGGTACCGTGGCTCCGTGACGCAACGCCCGAGCCTCGACCCCGCGGTCGCCGAGGTGCGCCTGGCGGTTCGCGGTGCCCTTGCCGGCCTTGCCGACGGATCCGCGGTGATCGTCGGGCTGTCGGGCGGACCCGATTCGCTCGCACTCGCCGCCGCCGTCGCGTTCGAGGCGCCCAAGCGCGGCATCCGGGCCACGACCGTCACGGTCGATCACGGCCTGCAGCCGGGATCGGCTGACCTCGCCGAGGCCGTTGCGCGTCAGGCGATGCGACTGGGTCTCGCCCCGCTCGTCGTCCGGGTCGACGTCGGTGCCGATGGGGGGCCGGAGGCGGCCGCCCGCGCGGTCAGGTACCGGGCGCTGGCGGATGCCGGATCGGGTGCGGGAGCTTCTGCCGTCCTCGTGGGACACACCCTGGACGACCAGGCCGAGACCGTTCTGCTCGGACTGGCGCGAGGCTCGGGCTCGACGAGCCTGCAGGGCATGGCGCCGGTTGCCGAGCTCGCGCCCGGCATCGCACTCCTGCGGCCGTTGCTGGGCGTGCGGCGGGCGACGACCCGAGCGGCGTGCGCGGCCGAGCAGCTCGAGGTCTGGGACGATCCGCACAACGTCGATCCGCGCTTCACGCGGGTGCGGGTGCGCGAGCGCGTGCTGCCGGTGCTCGAGGCCGAACTCGGCCCGGGCATCGCCGAGGCGCTCGCCCGCACCGCCGCGCAGCTGCGCGAAGACGCCGACGCCTTCGACGAGATGATCGACGAGACGATCGAAGACATCGTCGAGCACGCCGAGGCGGGCATCTCGGTATCGGCGGCGGCTCTTGCCGCGAACCCTGCGGCCCTGCGGCACCGGATCATCCGGCACGTCGTCGCGTCCGAGTTCGGTGCGAGCCTGACGCGCGCGCAGACCCTCGGGGTGGCCCGTCTCGTCACCGACTGGTCGGGTCAAGGGCCGATCGACCTGCCCGGATGCCGCGCCCGCCGCGTCGGCGGAAGGCTCGAGTTCACCGCATCCTGAGTCGGCGCAGCCCGCCTACTTCTGGCCGCCGAGGAGCCCTCCGAGCAGGCCGCCGATGTCGATCCCGCCGGGTGCGGCCCCGCCTGATCCGGTCGCACCGCCGCCGAGCAGGCCGCCGATGAGGTCGCCGAGTCCGCCGCCGCCGTCCGCGGGGGCACTGCTGTCGGGCGCAGCGCCCTTCTGCCGGTTCGCGATGAGTCCAAGGATGATCGGCGCGAGGATCGGCAGCAGCTTTCCGAAGTCGATGCCCGCGGTCTTCGGCTCATCCGTCAGCTTCTGCGCGACCGCCTGCTCCTGTCCGCCGAAGATGTGCCCGAGGATCTTCTGCCCGTCGGCCGTGTCGAGGGCGTTGAGGTCGACCGTGCCGCCCGACACCTCGCTGCCGTGCTTGCCGAGCGCCTTCTCGAGCGCCGATGCGCCCTCGGGCGTCTGCGCGTTGCGCTGAAGGCCGCTCAGAATCGTCGCTCCGCCTTCTTCGATCGCCCGTCTCGCCTCGCTCGGGTCGACCCCGAGCTGCGCGGCGATGTCGTCGATCGGAAGCGCCTCGAGAATGTCGTCCATACCGGCCACAGGGAACCCCCTCGTCGTGACGGGCCTCGGTGCCCGCGATCGCCAGCCTATTGTCCGGCTGCGACCCGGGCCACTGGGTGGGGGCTTGCCCCGACACCTACACTCGAGACATGCGCGCCGCCGACGTCCAGAGTGAGATCACGCAGGTCCTGGTCACCGAGGAGCAGATCCTCGTCAAGCTCGAGGAGATCGCGGCGCAGGTCGCCGACGACTACGCCGGAAAGGACCTCCTGCTCGTGGGCGTCCTCAAGGGCGCGATCATGGTCATGGCCGACTTCTCCCGAGCGCTTCCGACCCTCGTGCCGATCGACTGGATGGCGGTCTCCTCGTACGGCGCCGGAACCCAGTCCAGCGGAGTCGTGCAGATCCGGAAGGATCTGGACACCGACCTCCACGGCAGGCACGTCCTGATCGTCGAGGACATCATCGACTCCGGCCTCACCCTGAGCTGGCTCCTCGAGAACTTCGCATCGCGGGGAGCGGCATCCGTCGAGGTGTTCGCCCTCCTGCGCAAGCCGGATGCCGCCAAGGTGCATGTCGAGTGCCGCTACGTCGGCTTCGACATCCCCAATGAGTTCGTCGTCGGGTACGGCCTGGACTACGCCGAGAAGTACCGCAACCTGCGTGATGTCGCCATCCTGGCGCCCCACGTGTACGGCTGACGCGACCGGGACCCCGAGCCGTGCTCGTGCCGGCGGCTTACGCCGTAGGCGAATGCACAGACTCCGCATAGACCGCCCGCGATACCCTGAATTCACCGTTGCCGTGGCATCGAGCCCTCGCGCGAACGGATCGTCGACGAAAGGGAACGGGCGCCGCCCGCACCATGGACTTCAAGAAGATCACTCGAAACCCGCTCTTCTACGTGCTGTTGATCGGCATCTTCCTGATCGTCGGGTTCTCGCTCATCTCGAGCCTGGGCGGGGCGAAGCAGATCTCCACCCAGGAGGGTCTCAAGCTGCTCGACGGCACCACGGTGACCGAGGTGCTCAACACCGACGGCGACCAGCGCGTCGACATGAAGCTGTCGGAGCCGTACGACGGCGCCACCGACGTGCAGTTCTACTACGTGACGGCACGCGCCTCCGAAGTGGTCGACGCGATCAATGCCGCCGACCCCGCGGACGGCTTCAACGACGCCGTGCCGCGTCCGAGCTGGTTCGACGGCTTCATCTCGCTCATGCTGCCCCTGCTGCTGCTGGGTGTGCTCTTCTGGTTCCTGCTCTCGAGCGCCCAGGGCGGCGGCAGCAAGGTCATGCAGTTCGGCAAGTCCCGCGCGAAGCTCGTCTCCAAGGAATCCCCCACCGTCACATTCGACGACGTGGCAGGCGCCGATGAGGCCATCGAGGAGATGCAGGAGATCAAGGACTTCCTGAAGGACCCTTCGAAGTTCCAGGCCGTGGGCGCCCGCATCCCGAAGGGCGTGCTGCTGTACGGCCCTCCGGGAACCGGAAAGACCCTGCTCGCCCGCGCCGTCGCCGGTGAGGCCGGCGTGCCGTTCTACTCGATCTCTGGCTCGGACTTCGTCGAGATGTTCGTCGGCGTCGGCGCGAGCCGCGTGCGCGACCTGTTCAACCAGGCCAAGGAGAGCTCGCCCGCGATCATCTTCATCGACGAGATCGACGCCGTCGGACGCCACCGCGGCGCCGGGATGGGCGGCGGTCACGACGAGCGCGAGCAGACGCTCAACCAGATGCTCGTCGAGATGGACGGCTTCGACCCGAAGGTGAACGTGATCGTGATCGCGGCGACCAACCGCCCCGACATCCTGGACCCGGCCCTACTTCGACCGGGCCGCTTCGATCGGCAGATCGGCGTGGACGCGCCCGACCTGAAGGGTCGCAAGCGGATCCTCGAGGTGCACGGACGAGGCAAGCCGCTCGCCGAGGGCGTCGATCTCGAGGTCGTCGCGCGCAAGACACCCGGCTTCACCGGCGCCGACCTGGCGAACGTCCTGAACGAAGCGGCTCTGCTGACTGCTCGCTCGAATGCGCAGCTCATCGACAACCGCGCGCTCGACGAGGCCATCGACCGGGTCATCGCGGGTCCGCAGCGTCGCACGCGTGTGATGCGCGACAAGGAGAAGCTCATCACGGCCTACCACGAGGGCGGTCACGCGCTCGCGGCCGCGGCCATGAACAACACCGACCCGGTCACGAAGGTGACGATCCTGCCCCGCGGCAAGGCCCTCGGTTACACGATGGTGCTGCCTCTCGACGACAAGTACTCCGTCACCCGCAACGAGCTGCAGGATCAGCTCACCTACGCGATGGGCGGTCGTGTCGCCGAGGAGATCGTGTTCCACGACCCCACGACCGGGGCCTCGAACGACATCGAGAAGGCAACCGGGATCGCGCGGAAGATGGTCACCGAGTACGGCATGACGAACGAGGTCGGCCCGGTCAAGCTCGGCTCCGCCAGCGGCGAGGTCTTCATGGGCCGCGACATGGGCCACGGACGCGAGTTCAGCGAGAAGATCGCCGAGCGGATCGACATCGAGGTGCGCGCGCTGATCGAGCAGGCCCACAACGAGGCATACCAGGTGTTGAACGACAACCGCGAGGTGCTCGACCGCCTCGCCCTCGAACTGCTCGAGAAGGAGACGCTCGATCACTTGGAGCTCGCTGAGATCTTCAAGGACGTCAAGCGGCTGCCGCCGCGCCCGCAGTGGCTCTCCAGCAATGAGCGCCCGGTCTCGCACCAGCCGCCGGTCGAGGTGCCCAAGCGCCGCGCCGAGGCAGGCCTGGCCGCATCCGTCGAGGCGGAGCAGACCGCGCCCGAGAAGGCTCCGAAGCGCCGTCCGACCGGGCAGGCGCGGCCAGCGACCGCGTAGGCTCGGCCCGTGGCCGTAGACCGTGAGCGCATCGCCGCGCTCGTGCAGGATCTGCTCGTGGCGATCGGGGAGGATCCCGAGCGCCCGGGTCTGCGCATGACCCCGCAGCGCGTCGCCGACGCGTACGGCGAGTTCTTCTCCGGCGTGGGGGAGGATGCTGCGGCCCCGCTCGCGCACACGATCTCGGTCGCCCGGGGTCCTGCCCCCGAGACGGTGCCGTCCGGCGCCGTCATGCTCCGCGACATCCGCTTCCGCTCGGTGTGCGAGCATCACCTGCTGCCGTTCCGCGGGCACGCGCACATCGCGTACCTGCCAGGCGAGCAGGTCGTCGGCCTCGGCGCCCTGCCCAAGCTCGTCGAGATCCTCGCGTCCCGCCCGCAGGTGCAGGAGCGCCTCGGCGAGCAGATCGCCGACACGATCGCCGCATCCCTCGATGCCCGAGGCGTGCTGGTGGTCCTGGATGCGATGCACGAGTGCGTCACGATGCGCGGCGACCAGCAGTCCGACGCCTCCACCGTCACGATCGCCGCGCGCGGCGACCTGTCCGAACCGGCCGCCCGGGCGGAGTTGATCGCGCTGCTCGGAGCGTCGCGCGAATGACGACGCTCATCATGGGGATCGTCAACGTGACCCCCGACTCGTTCAGCGACGGAGGCCGCTTCGTCGACCCGGACACCGCGATCGCCCATGGCCTGTGGTTGCGCTCAGAAGGCGCGAACCTGCTCGACGTGGGCGGGGAGTCCACGCGGCCGGGTGCGGAACGGGTGGCCCCCCGCGTCGAGCAGGAGCGCGTCCTCCCGGTCGTGCAGGCCCTCGCCGAGGCCGGCGTCGTCGTCAGCATCGACACCATGAACGCCTCGACCGCGCTCGCGGCCGTCGACGCCGGCGCGCGGATCGTCAACGACGTGTCGGGCGGCCTGGCCGATCCCGATCTCCTCTCGGCAGTCGCAACCACCACCGCGGAGCTCGTCCTCGGTCACTGGCGGGGTCCATCGGCCGACATGTACGCCCGCGCCGAATACGGCGACGTCGTCCGCGAGGTGATGCGGGAACTCGCCGAGCGCGTCGACGCGGCCGCCGCTGCCGGCATTCCGCCCGGGCGGTTGATCGTCGATCCGGGGATCGGTTTCGGCAAGAAGGGCGCGCAGAACTGGGACGTGTTGCGCGCGCTGCCGCGAGTCATCGGCCTCGGTCATCGCGTGCTGGTCGGCACGAGCCGCAAACGGTTCCTCGCCGAGCTGCTGAGCGCGGACGTCGACGGCGACGGGGTCTCGGAGATGCGACGAGACCTGGCCACGGCAGTGACGAGCGTGCTCGCCGCCGACGCCGGCGCCTGGGCGGTGCGCGTGCACGATGTGATCGCGACGCGGGACGCGCTGGATGTCGCATCGTCGTGGTGGCGCCCGCACGCCGGCGACCAGGGGAGCGAGTGATGGATTTCGCAGACGAGATCACGTTGACCGGCCTGCGCGTCTTCGGGCGCCACGGCGTCTACGACGATGAGCGACGCGATGGGCAGTACTTCGTGATCGACGTGACGCTCTTCGTCAGCACGAAGGCGGCCGCCGCGAGCGACGACGTCGCCGACACCGTGCACTACGGCGATGTCGCCGAGCGTATCGCCGAGATCGTCGCGGGCGAGCCCGTGAACCTCCTCGAGACGCTCGCACAGCGCATCGCCGACATGCTGTTCGAGAACGAGCGGGTGCGCATGGTCGCGGTGACCGTCCACAAGCCCGATGCCCCGATCGAGCGGGAGTTCGCCGACGTGTCCGTCACCATCCGCCGTGCGAAGACCGATGAGTGGGGAGCACCCTCGTGAACCGCCGCCTCGCCGAGGGGTTCAGCGCAGACATCACGCGCACGGAGCACCCCGCCGTCCGAGCCGTCGTCGCCCTCGGTGCGAACCTCGGCGATCGGGCCGCGACGCTGGACGCCGCGATCAGCGAGCTCGAACGGCTTCCCCTGGTCGACGCGGTTCGCGCGTCTGCGGCTGTCGAGTCGGTCGCCGTGAAGCCGGATGGACCGGATGCCGATGCGCCGGCGTACCTGAACGCCGTCGCGATCCTCACGACGCGACTCGCGCCGTCGGTGCTCCTCGCGTTCCTCCAGGCGATCGAGGCGCGCCACGGCCGGGAGCGCCGCGAACGGTGGGGCGACCGCACACTCGATCTGGATCTCATCGCATACGGCGAGGTGGTCAGCAGCGACGCCGTCCTGACGCTGCCGCATCCGCGTGCCGCCGAGCGCGACTTCGTGCTGGTGCCGTGGCTGTCGATCGATCCGGATGCCGAGCTTCCCGGCCGGGGACGGGTGGACGAGCTGATCGCCCGGCTCGGAGACGCCCCATGAGGCGCACCGGCGCCGGCATTCTGATCATCGCCGCGGCGATCGGCGTCGCGGTGGGCTTCCTGCTCGATCAGGCACTCACCGCGGCCGGCCGCGCAACGTTCACGCCCTCGATCACGCTCCCGATCTTCCTGGTGCTGCTCGGGGCGATCGTCGTGGCGCTCGCATTGCCGATCCGCCGTGCGACGCGCGGCACCCTCGCCGCGCCGGTCAACCCGTTCTGGGCGGTGCGGATCGCGATGCTGGCGAAGGCCTCCAGCATCGTGGGCGCTGCGGTCGCGGGCATCGCCGGCGGGCTGGCCCTCTTCCTGCTGACCCGCCCGGTTTCACCGTCGCTAGGCTCATTGGGCGCCATCATCGCGACCGCGGTCTGCGGTGCCGCGCTGGTGGCGGCGGGCCTTTACGCGGAGCACCTCTGCACGATCCGGAAGGACGATGATGACGAACATCCCGGAGGCGAAGACCCCGGAATCAGAACCTGACCGGGTTCAGGATCCCGTGGTCGATTCCGACGTGCTCGATCGCGACACGTACGACACGATCCGCGAGCCGCGGTCATCCGCACGCCTTCCGCTCGGCGACGGCACCTGGCACCAGCTGGCCCGCCAGTACGTGTGGGTGCAGCTGATCTCGACAGGAGCCATGGCGCTGGTGGTGCTGGTCGCCGTCCTGCTGCTGACGCTCCTGTGGCACCAGTGGTGGGCGTGGATCCCGGGCGGGATCTTCCTCATCATCCTGATCTGGACCCTCGTCATCACCCCCCGCCAGGCGCGTGCGTACGGCTATCAGCTGCGTCATGACGACCTCGTGTTCCGTCGGGGCATCCTGTGGCAGCGGGTCGTCGCCGTCCCCTATGGCCGGATGCAGCTCGTGGACATCACGCATGGACCGCTGGACCGTGGATTCGGCATCGCGCAGCTCAAGCTCGTGACCGCGGCGGCATCCACCGGTGTCGTGATTCCCGGCCTCACACAGCAGGCGGCCGAGCAGCTGCGCGACACGCTGGTCGACGTCGCCGAGACCCGTAGGACGGGCCTGTAAGGGTGACCACGCAGCCTCCCCCACCCGCGAGCGCACCCGGCGCTGCCGCCGAGACCCCGCGCGCGGCGCCGTCGCTCACCGACGGCGAGTGGCACCGCCTCCATCCGCTGACCCCGTTGTTCCGCGGCGGGCTCTTCCTGGTCGTCATCGCCGGAATCGTGATCGCCAATCTGCGGGATCGGCTCGTGTTCATCTTCCTTCCCTGGCTCGACGACGACATCGACATCGACGTCCAGGTCGAGGAATGGCGCGGCGGCGATCCGATCGACTTCATCATCGCCAACAACCTGTATCTGCTTGCCGGAGCGGTGCTGCTGGGTGTGCTGCTGGTGCTCATCGGGCTGTTCTTCCTCTCCTGGCGCTTCCACACGTTCCGGATCACCGGCGACGACGTCGAGGTGCGCAGCGGCGTGCTGTTCCGCACGCACCGGCGCGCACCGCTGGACCGCGTGCAGGGCGTCAACCTGACCAGGCCGATGTTCGCCCGCCTGGTCGGTATGGCGAAGCTCGAAGTGGTCGGCGCGGGGCTGGACTCCAACGTCAAGCTGGAGTACCTGTCCACCTCGAACGCCGAAGCGGTCCGCGCCGACATCCTCCGCCTCGCCTCCGGGCGACGGCTCGCCGAGGCGAGGGCGGCCGGCGCCGCGCCGGGTGTGACGAGGCGTGCGGCGGCGGCATCCGTCGTCAGCGCGGGGATCAACGGGCTGATCGCGGGCGCGGAGGAACCGGTCAGCGAGCCGGAGTCCGTCGTGCACATCCCGGTCGGGCGACTGATCGCGTCCCGCCTGCTCAGCACGTCGACCCTGTGGCTGATCGCGATCGTCATCGCGATCGTGGTCGGATCCATCGCCGGAACGCCGTGGGTGCTCTTCACGCTCGTCCCCGCGCTGATCGGCTTCGGCGCCTACTGGGTGCGCACGATCACACGCTCGCTGCGCTATTCGATCGCCCCCACGCCGAGCGGGGTGCGCATCACCTTCGGCCTGTTCACGACGATCACCGAGATCCTCCCGCCCGGTCGCGTGCACGCCGTCGAGATCGACCAGTCGATCCTGTGGCGCCCGTTCGGCTGGTGGGCGATCACGGTGAACCGCCTCTCCGGCCGCGGGCTGGCCGATGGCAGCAACGATCAGTTCACGACGGTCCTGCCGGTCGGGACCCGCGACGACGTCGAACGCGTGCTGCGTCTGCTGATGCCCAATCTGCCCGAGGACGAGTGGCCACTCGTGTTCGAGCACGGCATCCTGGGCCCGCAGCCGGAGGACCCGTACACGAACACCCCCCGTCGCGCCCGCGCGCTGAGGCCCCTCTCGTGGAAGCGCAACGGGTTCCTGCTGCTGCCGCATGGGCTGCTGCTGCGCCGCGGCGCGATCTGGCGCAAGCTCGCGATCTTCCCGCTCGCGCGCCTGCAGAGCATCGGCATCGAGCAGGGACCCCTCGACCGCGCGCTGTCGGTCGCCGGCATCCGGGCTCACACGATCCCCGGTCGCGTCCCGGGCCGCTTGGGGATCATCGATCGGGATGCCGCTCTCGCCGTCTTCGAGGACGCCGAAGCGGCGGCACTCGCAGCCGCCTCCAGCGACCACAGCCATCGCTGGGCGGGCGAGTCGCCGGGCGACCAGGAGGACCGGCCGTGAGGCGCGACGGACGGCTGGGGGTCGGCATCATCGGCGCGGGCCGGGTCGGACCGGTGATCGGAGCCGCGCTCGGGGGCGCCGGCCACGCGATCGTCGGCATCACGCGAGGCTCGGACGAGGAGCGGGTGGAGGCGATCCTGCCGGGAGTGCCCGTCCTGGATGCGCTCGAGGTCGTGCGCCGCAGCGAGCTCGTGGTGATCGCCGTGCCGCATGACGAGCTCCCGGGACTCGTGGCGGGCCTCGCCGAACTCGATGCGTGGCAGCCGGGTCAGCTCGTTCTGCACACCGACCCGGGCTACGGAACCGCGGTGCTCGCGCCGGCCGTCGCCAAGGGCGCGATTCCGCTTGCGGTCCACCCGGCGCTCGCGTTCACCGGGACCTCGATGGACCTCCGCCAGCTCTCCCACGCATACGCCGCAGTGACGGCACCGGCCCCGGTGCTGCCGATCGCCCAGGCGCTCGCCGTCGAACTGGGCTGCGAGCCGGTCGTGGTCGCCGAGGAGGCGCGCCCCGCGTACGCCGAGGCGCTCGCGACCGCCACGGAGTTCTCGCGATCGATCGTCCGGCAGTCCACCGAGCTCCTCGCGCAGGCGGGAGTGCCGAGCCCCGGCCGCTACCTGTCACCGCTCATCCACTCGACCGTCGACCACGCCCTCTCGGATGCGGGTTCCCTCGGCACGGGCGACCCGACCGCTACCATCGACGGATGATCGGCTTCGGCTGAGCGGAGGCACGGATGCGCATCACCCGGATCGGCGGCCCCACGGTCCTCATCGAGTGGGACGGGTGGCGCATCCTGACCGATCCGACCTTCGATCCGCCTGGGCGGACCTACGCGTTCGCGCTCGGGACGTCGTCTCGGAAGGTGACCGGACCGGCCGTCGAGCTCGATGAACTCGGCGCGATCGACCTCGCCCTGGTCAGCCATCATCACCACGCCGACAACCTCGACGATGCCGGACGCGAAGCGCTCGGTCGTGCCACGACGGTCCTCACGACGGAGGTGGGCGCGCAGCAGCTGCGTCATCCCGACGTGCGCGGACTCGCGCCGGGCCAGAGCATCACGCTGCAGGCGGAGGGCCGCCCGCCACTCACCGTCGCCGCGACGCCCTGTCGTCACGGTCCGCCGCTGACCACGCCGATCGTCGGACACGTGGTCGGGTTCGCGCTGACGCTCGAGAGCACCCCGCATCCGGGCCTGTGGGTGACCGGCGACACCGTGATGTACGGCGGGCTGCGCGCAGCTGCGGCGAACATGCGGCCCGATGTCATGATCGTCCACATCGGACGCGTGAAGTTCCCGCGGACCGGCCCCCTGACATACACGATGGATGCCGCGGACGCGGTCGAGCTCGTCGAGCTGACCGAGCCCGGAGTGGTCGTCCCGGTCCACGTCGAGGGATGGAGCCACTTCTCGGAGCAGGAGGAAGCGGCCGGGGCCGTCTTCTCGACCGCGTCGCCGGATGTGCAGGGGCGCATCCGCTGGCTGCCGCTCGGGGAGGCGACCGAACTGCCGGGCTGAGCAGGGTTCGGGAGGCGCGCAGGTGCCCGCCGATAGACTTGGGACCGACTTCCGAGGAGCCCCCACACGATGAGCACTGCCCCTGCGCCCGACGACGAGATCGAACCGACCGACGAGGACATCGACCCCACTGAGCTTGCCGAGGTGTTCGAGCAGAAGGCCGTACGGCTCGCCAAGCGCGAGCGGCTGATCGCCGAGCGGACCGACGCAGCCGGCGGCGCGTACCCGGTCAGCCTCCCGATCACCGACACGATCAGCGATCTGCGCGCCCGGTACGGAGATCTCGAGGCCGGTGCCGAGACCGGCGCGACCGCGGCGGTGGCGGGTCGTGTCGTGTTCAGCCGCAACACCGGCAAGCTGTGCTTCGCCACCCTGCAGGCCGGCGACGGCAGCCGCATCCAGGCGATGGTCTCCCTCGCCGGAGTCGGCGAGGAGTCCCTCCAGCAGTGGAAGGACCTGGTCGACCTCGGCGACCACGTCTTCATCACCGGCGAAGTGATCTCCAGTCGCCGAGGCGAACTGTCGATCATGGTGTCGGAGTGGCAGATCGCCGCGAAGGCGATCCTCCCGCTGCCCAACATGTACGGCGAGCTCTCCGAGGAGAGTCGCGTGCGCAGTCGCTATCTCGACCTGATCGTGCGCGACCAGGCACGTGAGACCGTGCGCGCCCGCGCGAAGGTGAACGCTTCTCTGCGGCAGACTTTCGCCGACCGCGGGTACATCGAGGTCGAGACCCCGATGCTCCAGGTTCAGCACGGCGGTGCTTCTGCCCGCCCGTTCGTCACCCGATCGAACGCGTTCGACACCGAGCTGTTCCTTCGCATCGCGCCGGAGCTGTTCCTCAAGCGCGCGGTCGTCGGCGGTTTGGACCGCGTGTTCGAGATCAACCGCAATTTCCGCAACGAAGGCGCCGACTCCACGCACAGTCCGGAGTTCGCCATGCTCGAGTCGTACGAGGCGTACTCCGACTACAACGGGATCGCCGATCTCACCCAGGACCTCGTGCAGAACGCGGCGCTCGCGGTCGCCGGTTCGACCACCGTGACGTGGGCCGACGGCACCGAGTACGACCTCGGCGGCGAGTGGGACCGCATCTCGATGTACGACTCGCTGTCGGCGGCATCGGGCGTGTCGATCACCTCGGCGACCTCGCTCGACGAGCTCCGCGCGCTCGCGGCACGCGAGGGCATCGAGGAGCCGCCGCTCGCCACGCACGGAAAGCTCGTCGAGGAGCTGTGGGAGCACTTCGTGAAAGGCGACCTCGTGCGGCCGACGTTCGTCATGGACTTCCCGCTCGACACCAGCCCGCTGGTGCGGGAGCACCGCTCGATCCCGGGCGTCGTCGAGAAGTGGGACCTGTACGTCCGCGGATTCGAACTCGCGACCGGATACTCCGAGCTCGTCGACCCGGTGATCCAGCGCGAGCGCTTCACCGAGCAGGCCAAGCTCGTCGCGCGCGGCGATGTCGAGGCGATGCGCGTCGACGAGGAGTTCCTGCGGGCGCTCGAGCACGGGATGCCGCCATCGGGCGGGCTGGGCATGGGCATCGATCGACTGCTCATGGCGATCACCGGTCTCGGCATCCGCGAGACGATCCTGTTCCCACTGGTCAAGTAGAAATCCAGGCCGCAGCACCGGGCTCAGGGACGCCGGAACGCCCAGTCGGGAAGATGCCCCGCAAGCACGAAGGAGCGGACGATCTCGGCGAGCCCGTGCTCGGGCTCGATCTCGCACGCGAGCGACGCGTAGCGCTCGGCGTGCGTCGAGCGGCCCAGCGCCCAGGCCAGCCATGCGCAGGTCGCAAGCGGACCGGCACGGACCGCGCGCGGTGCCGCGGCCGCGATGCGTCGGGAGAGGGCCAGCGCGGCTTCCAGCCGGTCGGGGTCCGGCCGCTCGCCCTCCCCCCACATCTGCATCGCGAGGTGTGCCGGGTACTCCTCGCCGGACTCCCAGCGCAGCTGCGCATCGAGGGCCTCATCGCCTGCCGCCATCCCGCCGCACCACTGCACGAGGGCGATGTCGCGCAGCGCAGGGCGAGCCAGGCACCAGGCGAGCGCTGCTGCATCGAAGGGGGCGAGGGAGGAGGCATCCCAGTGCATCGCCTCCTCGAACAGGGTTGGCAGGTCGTCCAGTCCGCACACGGCCGAGAGCGCCTGGGGATCCACGCGCCGGCCGTCCTGGGATGAAGCTGGGGCCGCATCGGCTGGGCCAGTCGTGCGTTCGCTCGAAGCCGTGCCGGCCGAGTCCGGCCCGCAGACGAGCCGGACGGCATCCTCGAGCGCGGCAAGTGCCCGGGCCGTGCGCTCCTTCTCAGCCACGTCGACGTCCGGCAGCGCGGCGCCCGCGGCCTGATCGCCTTCGGCGACCGACAGCTGCTCGGCCCCCTTCGGCGCGTCGCCGAGCTCTTCGAGCGGCCGGCCGAACCCGGGGCAGGTGGGGTCGAACTGCGAACCCCATGCGTCTGCCGCGACGCAGAGCGCATCGGTCACACGCACACAGCAGGCGTCCGCGCGGCGCTCGAGCGCCGCGATGAGGTCGCGGTGCGGCATCCCGCCATGAGCGAACGACTCGTCCGTGTAAGCGATCGCCGCGACGGCGTCGGCATCAGGCAGCCTGCACACCATGCCGATGAGGGTCGCCGCGATGCGGTCGGTCTCGTCGGCCTCATCCGCTGCGGGCAGGTCGAACCGCATCGCGCCGATGCTGCGGGACCCCGCGAACGGGACGAGCACGAGGCTGCGAACGGGGTGGTATCCGAGCATCTTCGGGATGAGGGACAGGAACTGCGCCGCGTTCGCGGCCTTGACGATCGTGGTCATGCCACGACCCTGTTCGAGCGTACGCCCCGCCGGACGGGCGGTGCGGAGGCCCGTGGAGGGTCGCGGTCGACGGGCGGGGTGGGGAGGAATCGTCGGACGGTATCCTTGAGTCATGGATGATTACTGGGTGGCCGTGTTCTGGTCGCTGCTGCCCACCGTCGTGGTCAGCGCCCTCTTCTTCTTCATCCTGCGGAGCATCCTGCGCGCCGACCGCACGGAGCGCCGCGTCTACGCGCGCATCGAGGCGGAGGAGCGCGCCAAGCGCGGCCTCCCGCCGGCACCTGCGGCAACCGAGCGCTGAGCCGAACTCCCACTACGCTGGGGGAACGCCGGGCGGGGAGGCCACTACATGACGATCACGTTCGATGCGTCGTGGTGGGTGATCCTCGTCTTCCTCACCGACCTGACGATCCGCATCGCCGCGATCATCATCGTTCCGAGGAATCGCCGGCCGACGGCCGCGATGGCGTGGCTGCTGGCGATCTATTTCATCCCCCTGATCGGGGTTTTCCTGTTCCTGCTGATCGGGAACCCGCGCCTGCCGCGCAAGCGCCGCCGCATGCAGGAGCAGATCAACACCTACATCCACGACACCAGCGAGCACCTCGATTTCGGCACCTTGCGCCCGCACGCGCCGGACTGGTTCACCTCGATGGTGACCCTCAACCGCAATCTCGGCGCCATGCCCCTGGCCGGCGACAACGCCGCCCACCTGATCTCCGACTACCAGGAGAGTCTCGACGCGATGGCCGACGCCATCCGCGAAGCCGACCGCTACGTGCACATCGAGTTCTACATCCTGCAGACCGACGAGTCGACCGACAACCTCTTCCGCGCGCTCGAGGAGGTCTCCGCACGCGGCGTGACGGTGCGCGTGCTGCTCGACCACTGGGCCAACCGCGGCAAGCCGTTCTACAAGAAGACGCTGAAGCGACTGGACGCGATGGGCGCGCAATGGCACCTGATGCTGCCCGTGCAGCCGTTCAAGGGCAAGTACCAGCGTCCCGATCTGCGCAACCACCGAAAGCTGCTCGTGGTCGACGGGCAGGTCGCTTTCATGGGCTCGCAGAACGTGACGGACTCGACCTACAACCTGAAGAAGAACATCAAGCGCGGCCTGCACTGGGTCGACCTGATGGCCCGGCTCGAGGGTCCGGTGGTCGCATCCGTCAACGCGGTCTTCCTCTCCGACTGGTACAGCGAGACCGACGAGATCCTCACGGACGAGATCGACCTCTTCGACGTGAAGTCCGGGCCCGGTGACCTCGACTGCCAGATCATCCCGTCCGGTCCCGGGTTCGAGTTCGAGAACAACCTGCGACTGTTCCTGGGCCTGATCTACTACGCGCAGCGGAAGATCATCATCGTCAGCCCGTACTTCGTGCCCGACGAAGCCCTGCTCAACGCGATCACCACGGCCTGCCACCGCGGGCTGCACGTGGAGCTGTTCGTCTCGGAGGAAGGCGATCAGGCGATCGTCTATCACGCCCAGCGCAGCTACTACGAGGTCCTGCTGCGGGCCGGCGTGAAGATCTGGATGTACCGCAAGCCCTACATCCTGCACAGCAAGTCGATGACGATCGACGACGGGTTCGGCATCATCGGCTCCAGCAACATGGACATGCGCTCATTCGGTCTGAACATGGAGATCTCGATGCTCGTGCGCGGTGAGCAGTTCGTCACCGAGATGCGCGACGTCGAGGCGAGCTACCGCGCGCTGAGCCGTCAGCTCACGCTCGAGGAGTGGGAGCGGCAGCCGTTGCGCTCCACCGTGCTCGACAACCTCGCCAGGCTCACCTCGGCGCTGCAGTAGGCGGGACGACCCTCTCAGCTGAAGTCGAGAGGCTGTCGGCGTCGAGGGCGGCACGCAGGAATCCGAGGGAGCCGATTCGCTGGAGCTCTCGCGCGCGCTCCGCCGCATCCCAGTCGACGTCGCGCAGCACACCGACCCCGTCAGCCGACGTGGGCTCCAGCTCGAGGCCATGGGCCTCCAGCAGCGACCCGATCCTGGAGTCGCTCCGGAACCGCGTGCACACCACAAGTGGTCGCCGGAAGAGCAGTGCGAAGACGCACGCGTGGAACGAGTCGGTGATCACGACCGACGCGTGCGCGATCGCGGCGACGAACCCCACCGGCCCGACATCGGCGTGCACGGGGCTCTCGAGATCGTGGAGGTCGGCCACCCGCGGGGATGCCGCCACCTCGCCGACCCCTGCCTCCTGCTGCGGGGTGAGGCGCCCGATCATGAAGCGGAGAGCGTACGGTTCGGGTTCGATCCTCGGTTCGTCCTCGATCAGCTCGTCCCATTCGGCGCGCGTCAGCAGCAGAGTGGGATCCAGGACGACGGGCACGTCGCGTCCGGTCAGTGCACGGACGACCTCCGCGGCGCTGCGCTCCCGGACGGACAGGTGGGGGATCTGCTCGAGCCAGCGGGCGTAGTGCGCGTGCAGGAAGCGCGGCACCGCGGCGGCCCCGAAGCTCGCGGCGTAAGACACCCGATTCTCCGGCGAAGTGAAGTCGAGGAAGTCCATGCCGTTCGCCCGGCGGTAATGCGGATTCCACACCTGATCCGACCCGGCGATCACCCGGTCATACCGCTCAGCCCAGTACCGACGAGGCGCGTCGGCGAACTGCATCTCAGACGTCTGAATGAATGACGCGGTGAATCGCGCGTTGGCGTCGCGCCGGCGCTCGAGGAACGGGGGTGGTGCCGGACGCGAGCGTGCCACCGTCTCGCGCACGCGGCGGGCGCGGCGTTCCAGGAACTCCGCAGGCCGGTAGCGCAGATCGTCGATCGTGCGGGGGATCAGCATGGCGCGGGGCCATGGACGAGGCGTATTGCGGATGGTCTCCGGCGCCCGGCCGATCTGGCGCAGCGCCTGCTGCAGGGCGTAATTCTGCAGGCGATTGCCGTAGTTGCCGTCGTCGTTGATCGTGACGATGCCGATCGACTTCGCCTCGGTCACCACCGTGTGAATCCATGCACCATGGACTCACTCTAGGGAGCCGGACGAGCTCATCCAACGGGCGCATCTACGATCGACACATGACGGCGGCCGATCCTCTCGTGAGCGTGATCGTCGCGACCAACCGGGTCAGTCGTTTCCTCCCTGAGGCGCTCGAGTCGGTCATCCACCAGACCTACGCGCAGCTGGAGCTCGTCATCGTGGATGACGGGTCGCCGGATGCTCGAGCGGTGGAGCGTGCCGCCGGATCCGTCGCCGGCGCCCGGACGATCCGGATCGCCGCCTCCGGCGTCTCGGTCGCGCGCAACGTCGGCGTGGGCATGACGTCCGGCGCGTACCTCGTGTTCCTCGACGATGACGACCGCTGGCTACCGGATCGCCTCGCCGCGCAGGTCGCGGCCCTCGAGGCGGCTCAGGACGCGGTCGCGTCGTACTGCGGGATGCAGGTCATCGACGCCTCCGGAAGAGTCGTGGTCCGCGCCGATCAGTGGCAGGTCGACGGCCCGCTGGACATCGCTCGCGGTCAGGGCGGCATCCTGCTGCCCAACCTCATGATCAGGCGGTCGGAGTTCCTCGCCGTCGGGGGATTCCACTCCCGCATGCGCCAGGCCGAGGACCTGGACCTGACGCTCCGGCTGGCCGGACGGGGCCCCTTCGTCTTCGTGGACCGCACCCTGACCGAATACCGCACCCACGAGGAGAACACCACCAAGCGCACGCGGGAACTGGTCGGTTCCATCCGGCGGATCGTGGAGCTGCATCGATCGGACGCACGGGCCCGTGGCGATCAGCCGCTCGCCGATGCGCTGACCGAGCGCCTGCGTCACAACGAGCGCTACGCGTGGTGGCGCGCGACGGGATCCGCCCGTCGATCACTGGCGCGCGGCGATGTGCGGGGCGCCGCGAGCGCGATCTGGTGGGCGCTGAGGACACAGCCTCGTGGTCTGCCGGGAGGCGTGCAGAGCCGCCTCGGGCGCCGATTCAGCCGACGTGCGCGACCGCGGCACTAGGCTCGCCGTGTGACCGGGAGCGGGGAGTCGCGGCGGCGCCTGATCCACGTCATCACGCCCGGCGATCACTTCTCGCCCTTGACGGGATCGGCGACCGTCTCGGTCGTGCACGGCCTCTCCGTCGCACGTGCACCGGGCTCGCCGCGGCCCGCGGTCCTCGTCGCGGCGGGCACGTACGCCGACCGCTACGACAGCGCCGACGTTCTCGAATACCGGCAGCGTCCGACGCACCGGGTGGATCGCTATGTCGACGCCGTGCGCTCGAGGTGGGGCCTCAGCCGCAGCCGAGCCCGTGACCGGTACCGGGCGGCGCTGATCGACCAGGATTCGTGGGACCCGGCTTTCGTGATCGGCCACAACGCGGTCCAGCTCGTTCCCGTCGTCGATGCCGCCAGGCACACTCCGGTCCTCTACGCGCACAACGACCTGCTCCGTTCGTACAGCCGACGCGAAGCGGGCGCGACCCTCGATCCCGCCGCGGCGATCATCGCCGTCAGCTCCTACCTCGCGGAGCGGCTGCAGTCGTCGTTGCCACCTGCTCTTCGGGGCCGGGTGGAAGTGGTCGCCAACGGCGTCGATGTGGCCGCATTCGATGCTCCGCCGCGTCCGTCCGGCCGGCCGCTGCACGTCGCCTTCCTCGGGCGCATGGTGCCCGACAAAGGCGCGGACGTGCTCGTCGATGCCCTGACTCGGCTGAACCGGCCTGACATCCACACGAAGGTGATCGGCTCGGAGGGCTTCGACCCGCGCTCGGCGCCCTCGACGTTCGAGAGGTCGCTGCGTCAGGCATCCGCGCCATTGGGCTCACGCATCGAGTTCCTGCCGTTCCAGCCGCGCGCGGAGGTCGTCCGCCTGCTCGCGGATGCCGATGTCGTCGTGGTCCCTTCGCGATGGCCGGAGCCCTTCGCGCTGACGGTCCTGGAGGGCATGGCGTCGGGCGCGGCCGTCATCGCCTCGGACATCGGGGGCATCCCCGAGGCGTGCGGCGGGGCTGGAGTGCTCGTTCCCGCGGGCGACACGGACGCGCTCGCACTGGCGCTCGCGGCACTCACCGATGACGAGGATGCGCTGCGCGCGCTGCAGGCGTCTTCGCGCGAGCGGGCGCGCTCCCGCGACTGGAGCGTGGTGGCACGCGAACTCGACGCCGCGCTCGCGCGGCACGCGTAGTCCCTCCGCCGCGCCGGGGACCGCTTCGACCCGCGGAGGGTTGGCTAGTCTGTGGCTCAGACCGCATCGAGCCAGAGAGCCTGCCACGCGTGAACGACCACGAGACCGCGATTCCGCTGGGATTCCGACTGAGGCTGGGTCGCGCCGCGGTGCAGACGATCGCGGAGCGTGCGGGAGCCGACGTCCTGCACATCAAGGGCGACGCCGTCTATCCGGAGCTGCGACCGCACATGCGCTCGGGTTCGGACATCGACATCCTGGTGCGGCCGGCGCATGTCGCGGCGATCGACCGGGCACTGCGGGCATACGGCTGGACCGTGTACAGCACGTTCGTCAACGGCTCGCCGTTCGGCCACGCGCAGACCTACTCCCATGCAGTGTGGGGCTACGTCGACGTCCATCGCCTCTTCCCCGGCATCGGGCTGGATCCGGGCGACGCGTTCGCGCGGCTCTGGCAGGGCAGGGGGAGCATGGAATTCGCCGGGAAGCCGTGCCCGGTGCCCGGCCGTACGGAGCAGGCGACCGTGCTCGTCCTCAACGCGGCACGCGGCAGATCGGACTCGATCCAGGACCTGCGGAGCGTCTGGTTCGACGCCACGGTGGACGATCGCGCCCGCATCGAATCGCTCGTCGCCGAGCTGGATGCCCGCACGGCATTCGATGCGGCGCTCGGCCAGCTCGACAGGCATCGTGGCGAGCCCGATTACCGGCTCTGGAAGGCCGTGTCCGAGAACGGCACTCGTCTCGAGGAGTGGCGCGGACGACTCGGCGCCGCGCCGACGCTCCGGCTGCGCGCGCTCATCCTCTTGAAGGCGCCGATGGTCAACGTCGAGCATCTGGGGCACGAGCTGGGCAGGACGCCGACCCGCCGCGAGATCGTCCGCGAGTTTTTCGCGCGCCCTGTGCGCGGGCTTCGCGAAGCACGCGCGAGGCGGCGGTGAGCATGGAGGCGTGGAGGATGCGGGTCGCGGACGGAGTGGGAATCGAGGTGGACGGCGACGTGGTCTACGCCGCGCCGCTGCCGGATGGCCCGATCATGGTGCTCCAGGGAGTCGCCGCACTGATCTGGACGGTGTCGGCCGGTCTCGAGCGCGGCGATGTCGCCGGAGTCGTCGCGGAGCGCACCGGCGCGGACGTCGCCTCGATCCGCGCCGACATCGACGCGTTCCTCCGCGAGATGCTGGAGCGCGGGCTGCTCGTCGAGGACTGACCGCCCGCATCCGTTCCGCGGGTCACCTGCGATACTGGATCGACCCTGCGGAGGGATGGGGATGGTTTCGAGCGCGCGTGCACGCGCCGTCCGCACTCGGCTCGCCGAGTGGTGGGCGGCTGCTTGGCGCTGGGTGCTGATGGCAGCCGGTGCCGCGCTCGCCGTGTACCTGATCCTGGATCGGGGCATCTCCAACGGCGTGGTGACCGCCGCAGCGATCGGCGTCCTGGTGATCGGCGTCGTGCTGACCGGGAGCGTCCCGCTGGCGATCCCGCTCCTGGCGATGCCGGCGCTGTTCGTCGTCCAGCGCGTCGGGTTCGGAGGCGGCGATCTCACCGCCTCGGACGTCGCCCTTGCGGCGGCCTTCGGAACTGCCCTGCTGCTCGGAAAGCGACCGTACAGCGCGCCGATGCGCCGGATTCTCTGGTTCAACCTGCTGTACCAGTTCGCGACCCTCTTCACCGTGATCGTGAACCCTCAGATCGCCAACACCGTCGAGTGGTTCCATGCGTGGCTGCTGATCTCAGGAGCCCTGGTGGTGGGCTGGGCGCTCGGCCGGGCCGGCTATGCGAGGACGGCACTGCTGCTCATCGTGGGCGCCGGATGCGTGATCGCGGTCGGGACGGTCTTCACGGGGCTCATCCACTACCTGCACGGCAACTTCTCGGCCGTCTACCCCACGTGGCCGTGGCAGATGCACAAGAACTTCGCGGGCACGGCGATGTCATTCGCCGCGATCATCGCGTACCTGCGGCCGTCGTGGGCGCGACTGCCCGACGAGTGGATGCGGCGCGCGCTCTGGCTCCTGGTGGTGGCGATCCTGCTCACGCAGTCGCGCCAGGCGCTCGTCGGGCTCGTGGCGGTGATCCTCGTGGCCGTCGGCCGCCGAGCGGTCACCGGACGATCGAGGCTCGCCCTGCTGCTCATCATTCCGGCGGCCTGGCTGGTCGCCTCCATGATCATCGATCAGATCAACTCGCAGAACCAGCACAACTCGGTCTTCCAACGGCTGGACTGGCTGCGCGAGGTCTACGCCTTCTGGAAGCACTCGCCGATCTTCGGACACGGGCTGCGCTTCTGGTACTACAACGACACCGTGCCGTACCAGCCGCCGCAGGCGGAGCTGGAGGTCGTGGCATCCGCGGGGCTGGTGGGACTCGCCGCGTTCGTGGCGATGTGGGTCGGCATCCTGATCGTGCTGTGGCGCATCGATCCGCGCTACGGGACTCTCGCTTTCGCGCTCCCGCTGAGCCGCATCGTGCAGGGCCAGTTCGACCTGTTCTGGACCTCCGTGCAGACCTCGATCCCGTTCGTGGTGGCCGGCATCTGCCTGGGTGCACTGGCGCTGAGCCAGGAGTCCGCGAAGACGCATTTCGAGCTGCGCGAGGGCGCGACCGGGATGTTCCCTCGCGCAAGGATGTCGCGCCGATCGGCGGCGGCGGGACCACCTCGCTGAACTCCACTGCATCCGTGAGTGTCCTCTCAGATCGCGTGGCATACGATGGAGCCGACTGGGGCCGCGGTAGCGTGCGCCCGCCCGACGAGCATCAGGAGGTGCGATGGAGCTGCGCGACTACCTTCGCGGCATCCGCCGGCACTTCCTCGCGATCCTGATCATGACGGCGGTCGGGGTCGGCGTCGCCTACGCGTGGACCCTGGTGCAGAACCCGGTCTACGAGGCGAGCGCCGACGGCATCATCCAGGCGCAGAACACCACCGAGGGCCAGACATCGCTCAGCGGCGATGCGATGGCACAGCAGATGGTCGAAACGTATCTCGAGATGGCCTCGTGGCAGGACGTCGCCGACGCAGCGATCCAGAAGCTCGGACTGCAGATCACGGCCGACCAGGCATTCGCCCGGATCGTCGTGGTCAACCCCGCGAACACCGCCATCCTCCGCGTGACGGCACAGGGTTCATCGCCCGAGGACGCGGTCGCACTCGCCGAGGCCTGGATCCAGGCCCTGGCCACCGTGATCGACGACTACGAAGGCGATGGGACGCAGGGGACCGCGCCGCTGACCATCACCGTCGCGTCGTCGGCCTCACTGCCCACGACACCCGTGTTCCCCGACCTGTCGACCTCGCTCATCGTCGGCGGTGTCCTGGGCTTCGGGTTCGGTATCGCGTTCGCGCTGATCCGAACCGTCTCGGACCGGCGGATCCGCAGCGCCGACGAGGTCGAGGCGCGGACGAACATCCCTGTCGTCGGCACGATTCCGACCGCCGAGGCGCTGGGCGGCGAGAGCCGTCTGTTCGACCCGACCGCGGCCGGTCCCAAGGGAACGGGCTTCGCGGTGTCCGAGGCGCTGCGCTCCCTGCGGACGAATCTGCAGTTCATGGACGTGGACAATCCTCCGCGGACGATCGTGGTCACGAGCCCGCTGCCCGGCGACGGCAAGTCGACGATCGCATGCAACCTGGCACTGACT
The DNA here is from genome assembly GCF_900114345.1 of Microbacterium sp. cf046. GTDB lineage: Bacteria > Actinomycetota > Actinomycetes > Actinomycetales > Microbacteriaceae > Microbacterium. The sequence goes on from NZ_FOZJ01000001.1 coordinate 528,037, forward strand.
CTGGCCGCCGGCGGCAAGCCGGTGGTCCTGGTCGACGGTGACCTGCGGCGCTCGACCGTCGCGGCGAGCATGGGACTTCCCGGCGGGGCGGGCCTGAGCGACGTGCTGTCGGGTCGTGCCGAACTCGCCGACGTGCTCCAGCGCACGCCGCGCTCGCCGAACCTCTACGTGCTGACCGCGGGCAGCGTCCCCCCGAACCCGAGCGAGGTGCTCGGCTCCGGACGGATGCGCAAGCTCCTCGCCGACCTCGCCGTGCACGCCACCGTGATCGTCGACGCCCCACCGCTCCTGCCCGTCACGGACGGCGCGGTGCTGACCCACCAGGCCGACGGCGCGCTGGTCGTCGTCAGCCTCGCCAAGACCACCTACGACCTTCTCGAGAAGTCTCTCGACACGCTGCAGAAGTCGAACGGCCGCGCGCTCGGCGTCGTGCTCAACAAGGCGCCGCTGAAGGGCATGGACGCGTCGCCGTACTCGTACGAATACCGCCGCGAGTACGGCAAGGCCGCGAAGGCGGATGCCGCGCCCGCGGTGCGTGACGATCACCCGGCCGACGCGAACCTCAACGCCCTGTTCGGCAGCCCCGAGGCAGAACTCGCCGAAGAGCGTCGCCCGCGCGCTCGGCGGGCGTGAGCGCGGAGCCACACTCGGACGGTGAGGGTGGAGTCCGCGCCCTCCCGCGGATCGCGCTCATCAGCTCGTCCTTCGCGCCGGCGGTCGGCGGCGTCGAGGAGGCGGTGCGGCAACTCGCGAACGGCCTGCGCTCGAACGGGCACTCGGTCGAGGTCTGGACGGTGGACCGCGACGGTTCGTCGGCAGTCGGAGACGTCGACGGGATCACGGTGCGCTACCTGCCCGCCCCGCTCCCGGCACGCTCTCTCGGCTCGGCGGCGCACTTCGCCCGCGCGGCGCCGTCCGCCTGGCGGGAGTGGAAGCGGGCGTTCCGCACCTTCCAGCCCGCGATCCTGCACGTGCACTGCTTCGGTCCCAACGGCCTGTACGCGCTCGCGGTGCGCCGCCGGTTCGGACGCCCGCTGGTGCTCACATCCCACGGAGAGACGATTGCCGACGACGGCGGCGTCTTCGGGCGCTCTGCGCTGCTCCGTCGTGGCCTGCGCCGCGCGATCGCGCGGACGGACGCCGTCACGGCGCCGAGCGACGTCGTGCTCGAGGACCTGATCGCACACTACGGATTGCGCCGGGGCGTGGTCATCCCCAACGGGGTCGACCTCACCGTGACCGTGGAACGCCGGTCCGAGGAGCAGCCCACTCTGGTCGCCGTCGGCCGTCTCGGCCATATGAAGGGGTTCGACCTGCTCCTCAGGGCGTTCGCGGCGGCCGAGCTCGAGCCCGAGGTGCGGCTCGTCATCGGCGGTGACGGTCCCGAACGGGGGAGCCTCGAATCGCTGGTCGCCTCGCTCGGGCTGGGAGCACGGGTCGAGCTTCGCGGGTGGATGCCCGCCGCGGAGGTGGCCGAGGTCATGGCCGGCGCCCTGGCGGTCGTGGTGCCCAGCCGGATGGAGGCGTTCGGCATCGTCGCGCTCGAGGCGTGGCGCAGCGCTGCCCCGCTCGTCATGACCGATCGGGGAGGTGCGCGGAGCTTCGTGCACGACGGTGTGGACGGCATCCTGATCGACCCCGAGGACACCGAGCGGTTCGCCGCAGTGCTGCGGCGACTCGTGGATGATCCCGCCCTGCGGCGTCGTCTCTCGGATGCCGGCACGATCCGTGTGCGCGACTTCGGCTGGGACGGCATCGTCGCGCGCTACGAAGACCTCTATGCCCGAACAGGCGCAGTCGGCGAGGACCGGTGACGTACACGAATCCGATGCGCCGTCGCCTGCGCGGTGCGAGACGAGCGCTCGCAGCGTCGCGGCATCCGGCCATGTGGCGCTCCGGCGTCGTCGTCCCCACGTACTGGTGGGACGGCCACCCGAACTTCGGCGACGCCATGACGTCGTGGCTGCTGCCGACGTACGGCGTCCTTCCGGTGCACCGGGTCGCCTCCCGGGCGCGCCTGGCGGGGGTCGGGAGCGTGCTGGAGTTCCTGCCCGACGACTTCGACGGTGCGATCTGGGGCAGCGGGCTCATCCGCGACGAGCCCCATCCGCTGCCTCGTGCACATGCGCTCGCGGTCAGAGGGCCGCTCTCGCGGGAGCGCATCGGAGCCGCGGATGCGGTCGCGCTGGGCGATCCCGGCATCCTGGTGTCCCGCCACCTGCGTCGTCCCGCACCGAAGTGGGACGTCGGGCTCGTGCCGCACGGGCACCATCGGAGCCACGAGCGGTTCCTGGCGCTCGCGGACGCTGCCGGCTCGCGCGTGCGGGTCGTCGACGTGCACCAGGAGGCTGCATCGGCAGTGCGCGAGATCGCCGCGTGCGGGCTGATCGTCACCACGTCGCTGCACGGCCTGGTGACCGCCGACTCGTTCGGCATCCCCGCGGTCTGGACGACCCTCGATCCGCCGCTCGAGGGCGGGGACTTCAAGTTCCGCGACTACGAGGCGGCGCTCCCCGGGACGAGCAGCCGATTCATCGCCTACGACGAGGACTGGACGCTGGACGCACTGCGCGACGCTGCCCGAACTGCGGATGCCGATGATGTGGTGCGGATGGGCGACGCACTCGTGCGCTCGCTCGACGGGCTGCGCGGCGCCGTGGGTCCGCTTCCCCGGTTCCCGATCGGAGCGGTCAGCGCCTTCCGACGCTGACGGCGCTCACGCCCCGACGGATCTCCACACCGCTGCATGACCGAGGGCCGAGCGTTCCCAGGTGAACTCGGTCGCACGCTCGCGGCCCGAACGCACCAGCGCGGCGACCGCCGGATCCCCGGAGGTCACCGTCAGGACGCCATCGGCGACCCCCGCGGCGGTCGGCGGCACGAGGATGGCCGACCCGCCCGCGACTTCGGGGAGGCTGCTGGTGTCGGCCGCCACGACGGGGACGCCCGCGGCCATCGCCTCGAGGACCGGAAGTCCGAACCCCTCGTACAGGGAGGGCACGACCACCGCGGCGGCTGAGGCAACGAGGCCGGGAACGACCGCATCGGGAACGCGTCCGATCAGGCGGGTGCCCGGCATCCCGTCGAACAGTCGGGTGCGCCGCGCGTGCGCCGGGCCGGCGAGGACGAGCTGCAGGTCGGGTCGCTCGCGGTGGATGCCGGGCCACGCCTCCGCGAGCGCCTCGAGGTTCTTCCGCGCGGAGGCCCCACCGGCGTGCAGGACGTACCGCTCGCCGATGCCGAGTTCCGCGCGCTGGTCGTGCGAGAGGGGAGCCGCATCGAAGAAGCGCGCGTCGACGCCGTTGTGGATGACGTGCGGATTGCGGACGCCGAGGAACGCGACGGCTTCGGATGCGGTGAACTCCGAAACGCAGACGACGGCATCCGCGTCCCTCGCCTCCTGGGCGGCCGCCGCCACCGGCGCCGATTCGTCGGGATAGCGCCACGCCACGACGTCGTGCAGCGTGATGACATCGCCGTGCGGCGCCGGCGGCAGTTCGAGGTTCATCCGGTGCGTGACCGCGGCAGATCCGTACAGGAAGCGCCCGATCACGCGCCGCGAGCGCGCCGACGCCCCCGCCACCCTGCTGACCGGCAGCCGCCGATTGCCCGCGAGCGGCGATCGGACCGACCGCACGATGGCGCGGTCCACCCTCCACGGGGCGCCGCCGACCTCGGCCAGCGCGGCGCCCGCACGGCCCGCGATCTGCTCCTGATACGCCTGCGCGCCCATCGGGGTGTCGGTCGCAAGGGTCGCGATCGTGAGACGGTCCGCGTGTGCTGTGATGGTGGGCATCCGTTCTGCATTGCCGGCACGACGAATCTAGTTGAATAGGAGCGGGGCAGCGCATCGACCGGGGCGCGGCAGGAGAGAAGGCGAAGGCACATGCCACGCAGTGCAGCTGTGATCGTCGCCACGTATCGCCGGCCCGATTACGTGCGTGAGTGCCTCGACCACCTGGCCCTGCAGACCGTCGCTCCGGACCGGATCATCGTCGTGGACGCATCGCCCGACGATCTCACGCGCGCCGTGGTCGCCGAGTACCCGCATGTCGAGTACCGGCGCAACGACATGGGAGCCGGAACGCTCGCCTCCTCGAGGGCGATCGGCGTCCAGGGTGTGACCGAGGACGTGATCGCCTTCATCGACGATGACGCGTACGCCGAGCCGCAATGGCTCGAGGAGCTCCTGGCGGCCTATGACCTCGCCGATGTGGGGGCGGTGGGCGGCCGCGCACGCAACGGGCAGCCCGGCGAGGAGACCGAGGGCATCGACCGGATCGGGCGCTTTCTTCGCAACGGGCGCCTGACCGGATTCTTCGCCGCCGATCCGGGCCGCATCATCCTCGCCGACCACATGCTCGGTGCGAACATGTCGGTGCGCACCGACGTGCTGCGTTCCTTCGGCGGCATCCACGACTACTACCCAGGTACCTGCCTCCGGGAGGACGCCGACATCGCGCTGCGCGTCCGGCTCGCCGGCCATCGGGTCGTGTACGCCCCCGCCGCCGTCGTGCGCCATGTCGCGGGCGACTACGCCAGCGGACGCCGGTTCGATCTGAGATACCGGTACTACGGCGCGCGGAACCACATCATGCTGCTGGTCACCACGATCGGGTGGGCCGACCCGCGGTTCGTCCGGTACCTGGCCTCTGCCGCGGCCGGCATCCCGCGGGAAGCGCTGTCGGGCCTGTCGGCCGTCACGGACGCCTCCCGCCCGAGTGCGACCGCGAAGGTGCGCGGAATCGGCGGCGGGTTCGTGCGTGCGACGGTGGACCTGGCCGGCACGCTCGCGGGACTGGCGCGGGCGGTTCGGCCGGTCGACCGTGCACGATCCGTGCCGCCCCTGTCGCCGAGCGGATCCCATGGCAGCTGAGGCTCCCGGCACCGGCGATCGCCTGTCGTTCGCCCTCGTCATCCCGACTCATCAACGCGCCGACCTCGTCGCGCAGGCGGTCGACAGCGCGCTGCGGCAGACTCGCCCGTTCGACCAGGTGATCGTCGTCGCCGATGGCGTGGACGACCCCGCGGTCACCGCTTTGGCCGGCGGACCGGTGGAACTCACCGCGATCGCCAAGAGCGGCGTCGCGGCAGCCAGGAACGCCGGACTCGCGCTGTCGCGCACGGACTGGGTGTGCTTCCTGGACGACGACGACCTGCTGCACCCCGAGTACCTGGCCCGTCTCGAGGGCGAGATCCGGAAGGCGCCCGAGATCGGCGCCATGAACGCCGAGTACTGGAGCTTCGCCGCCGCAGCCGGACCGGAGGACGAGTTCTCGGCCTCCACGCTCGAGGAGTGCCTCACGGCGATCGCCACTGCGGTTCCGGTCAAGGACCTCAGTTACCTCCGCATCGAGGGTCGCAGCTTCGACCGGCTCCTCGAACGGCTCCGCGGATCGATGAGCACCGCGGCCGTGCGACGCGACCTGCTCGTGCGTGCCGGCGGCTTCCCCGACGGGATGATCACCGCGCAGGACTGGGTGATGTACGTCAATGTGGCGCGGCTGACCGAGTGGCGGGTCCTCCGGGAGCGTCTCGCGTTCTTCCGCGATCACCCGCGGACCGCCACGCGCACGAACTCCCCCCTCAAGGGCCTCACCGCCCTCAGCGCGATCCGATCGTTCTGGCAGCCGAGCGACCTTCCGACGCCGGCTCACCGCCCTCTCGACGCGTACCGGGGCTACTACCGCCACGTGCTGAACTGGACGCTGCGGTCATGCTGGAGCGCCCGTGACATGCGCGCCTATCGCGAGGCACTGCGCATCGCTCGCGACATCCTCCCGCACCGCACCGATCGTCTGCGTGCCGCGGCACCGCACTGGCTCCGCGGTCGCGCGAGTGCACTCCGCCAGCGGGGCGCTCCGTCATGAGCCCCTCGGGCGTGCGGACCGCGTACGTCGTCCTGACCCATCGGGACTGGCCACAGGCGCAGCGGCTCGCCACAGCCATTCTGGCCTCCAGCCCGGACGCCCGGGTGCTGCTGGCCCATGACGGCCGCCGCGAGTTGTTCCCATCCGCCGTCGAGGACCCGCGGATCGAGGTCTTCGAGCATGGTCGTGCGAGCGACTGGGGTTCATGGGAGCTCGTCGAGGCGACACTCGACGCCTTCGCCCGCGCCCGCGCGCGGTTCGACCCGGAGCTGGTGTGCCTGATCTCGGGCAGCGACTACCCGGTCCGGTCCCTGCAGGACTGGGAGCGCCGCGCGATCGATGCGGACAGCTGGATCGGGACCGCGGAGCCGCTGCGCTACACGCCGCACTGGGGCACGCGGCGCGGAGAGGGCGACGATCGCTGGACACGGTACGCCTACCGCTGGTTCCGATCTCCGTGCGCTCGGCCGGACCGCCGGACGTGGCGGTGGTGGGTGCGGCTGCGCACCGCTCTGGTGCTGCGGCTGGAGCCTCTCATCGGCCTTCGCATCGTCGGCCGCGGCCGCGGCCTGCACTACGGCGTCCGCCGCCTCCCCGCGCCGTTCACCGCGCAGCGGCCGTGCTTCCTCGGCAGCCAATGGCTTGCGGTGCGCCGGCCGGAGCTGGACAGACTCCTCGACCGAGATTTCGCGCGCGGGTCGACGCTGCGCCGGATCTACGCACACGCGATCATCCCCGACGAGTCGGCCCTGGTCACCGCGCTCAGCCGTGTGCGCGCGCCGAGCACGCAGCCGCCGGTCACACACGTGCAATGGGATACGGCACGCGATCAGCCCGTGACGTGGACGCTCGAGGACCTCGACGAGCTGCTCGCGTCCGGCTCCCCGTTCTGCCGGAAGGTGGACCCGATCGCGAGCGCGGGACTGCTCGACGAACTCGATCGGCTCTCGGCCGCGTAGCGCTCGCCGGCGCTCAGTTCAATTCGCCGAGCTCCACGAGCCGGGCGAAGTCCGTGCTCTCGCCGCGCACCTGCTCGAAGCTGCCGCGGGCCTCGATGTGTCCGTCCTTGAGGAAGACGAGGGTGTCGGCGGTGCGGACGGTGCTCAGTCGGTGCGCGACGATCAGGATCGTGATCGTCCCCTGGAGCGTTCGCAACGTCGTCGCGATCTCGTGCTCGGTCGCGTTGTCGAGCGCGGAGGTCGCCTCGTCGAGCACGAGTACGCTCGGTCGTCGGTAGAGGGCCCTGGCGAGTCCGAGCCGCTGCTTCTGCCCGCCCGAGAGGCGCACGCCGCGCTCACCGACCTTGGTCGCGAGCCCGTCCGGCAGGTCGGCGATCAGCGACTCGAGCTGCGACATGACGATGACCTCGGCGATGCGCGCATGATCGATGTTCTCCGGTGAGATCCCGAACGCGATGTTGGCCGCGACGGTGTCGTTGACCAGGAAGACGTCCTGCGGCACCACGCCGAGGCCCTGGTACCAGGCGGCCCGGTCATCGAGGATCGGCCGTCCGCCGCACTCGATCAGACCTTCCGTCGGCTCGAGCAGTCCCAGGATGAGGTCCAGCAGCGTGCTCTTGCCCGCACCGCTGGAGCCGACGAAGGCCGTGGTGCGGTTCTGCGCGATCGTGAGCGTGATCCCGTCGAGGACCGGAACCACCGCATCCGGATAGCGGAAGCCGACACGACGGATCGCGATGTCGCCTGAGTAGCGCAGGTCGCTCAGCGGCTGCTCCTCGTGGGTTCCGCCGACGGCGAGCTCCTCCGAGATCCGCGAGACGATGTCCAGCCCTGCGCGGCCGGTGCGGATCGTCGCGAGGCTCGCCGTGATCTTGTTGAGGGTGGGCAGCGCCCTGAGGGATGCCGCCGCGAACACCCCGAGAACCGTGACGGCGTGCGCGGGGGTGCCGGTGGCGAACAGGAGTGCGGAGATGCCCACGATCGCCACGACGAAGACGATCTCCAGCACGTACCTCGGCGCGTCCGACAGGATCGCGAGCTCGCGACCGGCGTGCGCACGGCGCAGCCGCGCGTCCCGGAATCCATCGACGAACGCGCTGGCGCTGGAGGTCAGACGCGCCTCGCGGAACCCCTCCAGACCGGGCATCAGGAACTGCCACGCCTCGAGGCTCGATTCGGCCATGTCCTCGCCGATGCGCGCCTGCCGGCCGCGCAGCAGCTGCTGCAGGCCGAAGACGAAGAACGCGAACAGCGCGACGGTCAGGAGTGTCACCAGCGGCGCCGTGATGGCCAGGATCGTCGTGATCGCCACGATCAGGAGCGTGTCCGAGATGAGGCTCATCACGCCCAGGAGCACCGAGGACGACTGGTTCGTCGCGTCGGTGATGTTGCGGTACACCTCGCTCAGCCTCCGTGCGCGGTGGTCCGCGTACGGAGCGAGCACGTAGCGGCGCATCAGCTCCGACGACGACAGTGCCGAGACACGGGTCGTGCGGCCGAGGAGCCACCAGCGGAACAGCAGCGCGGCGCTGCTCTTGACCACGAACAGCAGCGTCACGAATCCCGCGACGAGCGGGATCAGGACCGACGGATCGGTCGTGCCGGCGATCCCGGCGATGACCGCCAGCGCCCCGCTGTCGGGCTCGGTGCCGGTCAGCAGCTGTGTCAGCGGGACCATCGCCGCGACGCCGAGGGTGTCGAGGGCGGCCAGGACGATGGAGAGCGCCACGGTGCTCGAGACCCACGGAACCGGCTTGGCACCGGCCATCTCCAGCATCATGCGCAGCTGCCCGGTGAGGCTGGGCTCGCTCGCCGAGCGCACCATCGTTCTCCTTCGTGCGGTTGCCTCATCGCCGGGCGGCCCGGCGAGGCTGAGGCGTCGGCTCATCCCCAGATGAGTCGAGGTGTGTGTTGCGATCTCGTTTCGCCGTATTGTGGAGGGCGCGCATTACGGTATCATCCGAAGTGTCTCCCTCTACTGGGGGTGGACTCCTGGGGATCGATTTGGGGATCGATTCGAGTCCGTCGTGCGAAGTCTGGCCATGCAGACGAGCTCAACACAGCAAACTTCCTGAAGGGGTACCCATGAGCGACATCGAGAACATCGAGCCTGAAAAGAAGGGCGTGAGTCGTCGCACCGTGACGAAGGCGATGGCCTGGGCCGTCCCCGCGATCGCCATCGCAGCACCGGTGCCCGCATTCGCGGCTTCCGGAGGCCCTCCCGGAGTGGCCGTCGGCCAGGGCTGTAAGCTGCCCGGCAACAGCCAGGCCAACGCCTGCGCGGCGATCTTCGCCGGCATCCCCGGCCTGGACGCTGCCAAGGCATTCGCCATCCCGCTGCTGATCACGAATAACACCAGCAAGCCGATCGTCCTGAAGCCGAGCATCACCATCTCGAACGTCTCCAGCGGCCTCGGGTTCGACGTCAAGGGCGTCAACCCGCCCTACTGCACGGTGATCCCGGTCGGCGGCAGCGTCAAGGTCATCGTGTACGCGAACTCCGACAACAGCGCCAACCAGGCGGTCACGTTCGACCTGACCATCCCCTGGGGCCACGACTGCAACGACGTCGACCACCCGCCGATCGTCATCACGGGCATCACGATCGACTCGTTCCCGCCGTGCTCGAGCAACACGCCGTTCCCGCAGGGTCCGCCCACGTGCGACCCGCCGTTCTACGCAAACCCGTAACACGCTGACAAAAGGCGGGCTGCATCTGCAGCCCGCCTTTTGCGTGCCCAGGGCGCTCGTCCGCGGGACTCAGGGGCTCTTCGGGCGCGCCATGCTCGCGAGGATGCCGAGCATCGCGTCCGCACGATCGTTCCAGTCGGCGACGGCTCGATCCGCCCCCGCCGGAAACGGCTTCGCTGCTCGGAGTGCAGCGATGACCGCATCCGTGAAGCCGGCGCGATCTGCGATGACGATCCTGTCGTCCTCGGCATCCCGGAATCCGGCGACGGCCGTCGAGACGACGGGTCGCCCCACCGCCTGGTACTCGTAGAGCTTGATGGGGTCGAGGCTGTCGGTGAACGGTGTGACCGCGTGCGGCACCACGAGCACGTCCGCGTGCTGAAGGTAGGCGACCACGTTGTCGTGAGGGCGCGGTCCGAGCAGCGTCACGCCCGCATCGCGCAGGTTCACGCTCGCGGCGGACGCCAGCGCATTCGGGCCGACGAGCACGAGCGACCCTCGATCGCCGAGGTCGCGCGCCAGCGTCTCGCACAGGGCGATGTCGAGACGGTCTTCGTGCAGCGTGCCCACGTAGAGGACGATCGGTCCGCTGGGCAGATCGGCCGGGCGGGGCGACGGGCGGCGGTACGCCTCGGCGTCGACCGCGTTGCGGATGAGCGCCACCGGGTCGCGATCGCTCGGCCTCTGCGCAGACTTGCGTCGCTGCAGCTCGGCGGAGCAGGCGACGACCTGATCGGCATCGGCGAGCAGAAAGCGCTCGTGCGTCGCGACGCGGTCCAGCTGCCCGGCAGGGCGATCGGCGGCCAGCCAGTCGTCGGTCATGTCGTACAGCGTGCGCCAGCCTGTCCGGCGCGAGATCTCCGCACCGCCCGGATCATTCACCCAGAGGATCGGATCGTCCATCCCGAGCCTGCGCGCGGCGCGCACGACCTGCTGCGTGATGCTCGCGTCGGCGCGATCGCCGAGCCGGCGAGGCAGCAGCTTGAGCGGCCGCATCGTCCACAGTCGGCCCGCAAGCGTCGAGTCATCGAGACCGCGCCCCCGACGCGGGCGCCTTCCGGAACGCAGCTCGTGGGCAGGATCGGCGGGCGGTTCCACGAACAGCACCCGCAGCGCCGGGTCGGCGTGCAGCATCCGCCAGATCAGGTGCTGGTTGCGCCGCCACACGCCGTCCCAGCTCTCCAGCGAGATCACCACGAGGTCGGTCATGCGCGGCTCCGGCGCTTCTGGATCGCGCCACGGTAGACGGCATCCGTTCCGCGCACCTGCGCGTCGATCGTGTAGTCCGCCTGCTGCCTGGCGCGTTCGGCCGCGCCGAGCCGGGCGCGGCCGTCTTCGTCGCCGGCGAGCTTCACCAGCACGTCCGCCGCGGCGTGCGCGTCGTCGGGGGTGAACAGGGGTCGCGGATCCAGGCCGTCGAGCAGCTCGACATGGCCGCCGGCATCCGCCGCGATGACGGGCAGACCGGACTGCATGGCCTCGAGGACCGTCAGGCCCAGGCCCTCCACGGGACATGACGCGAGCAGGATGCCGGCGCGGTCCATGAGGTCGGGCACGTCCGTGCGGTACCCGAGGAACTCCGCCGACGCCCCGACGCCGAGCTCATGCGCCATCGTCTCCAGCGCTTCGCGCTCCGGTCCGATTCCGGCCACCTGCAGCCGCCATCCCGCTGCGGCCAGCCCGGATCGGGCGAAAGCGTCCACCGCCACGGCAGTCTGCTTCTCGGGCTGCAGTCGCTGGGCCACCAGGATCACCCGCTCGCGGACGAGGCTCGACGGCTCACGCGGGTCGAGCCCGGAGTGCACGACCGTGCTGGTGCGGCCGATCGAGGCTGCCACGGCGCGGCTGATGGACAGCTCCGCGTCGACCGTGCCGGCGACCAGGCTGTCGAGCCGCAGCGGCCCGACGCGCCCTCGTTCGCTCGCGAAGTGACGGGTGGAGACGACTGCAGGGCGGCCACGCTGCCAGCGCAGTGCGACCACGGCCGCGACATCGGCGGCGGACATGTGCGTGTTCACCACATCGGCGTGCCCGCGGAGCCCGCGCAGCGCGCCGAGGACCTCGAGGGTGCGCGCAGCCGACGTGTGGCCCACGCCCGCCTCTGCGAGAGGAGCGCGCATGCGATCCGGATGCCCGCCGATGACGTGCACCGTGTCGCCGGCCCCCGCCTGCGCGGTGGCGAGCCGCAGGACGTGGCGCTCGACACCCGAGAATCCGTCCGAGCGGATGGCGTGGACGATCCTGAGCCCTCCCATCAGCGGCCCGCGCCGTCGCCCGGCGCCTGAGCAGTGGGTGAGGAGCTCTGCAGCCGGCTCACCGTCTCGAGGTAGCGCGCCGCGATGCGGGTCCAGGAGTACTCCTCGGCGGTGGCGCGGCACGCATCTCGGAGACTGCCGGTGGGAGCGTCGCGGATCGCTTCGAGCCGCTCGGCCAGAGCTGCCGCATCGCGTTCGATGAGGTACCCGTTCACACCGTCCACCACGAGGTCGGGCGCGGCGCCGACAGGCGTGCTCACGACCGGGATGCCGCACGCGAGCGCCTCGAGCACCACGAGTGCGTTCGCCTCGTACGCGCTGGGCAGCACCAGCACGTCGGAGGCCCAGAGGGCGGGCGCGGCGTCAGGGAGCAGACCGGCGAACGTGACGCGGTCGGAGAGTCCCAGGCGGGCGGTCGTCGCACGAGCTCGTTCGATCATCTCGGGCGTGCCGCCGACGACGAGGAGGTGCACGCGCGGCGTCCGGACGAGGGCATCGAGCGCGATCGGGAGGCCCTTGCGGTCGAACTCGTGGCCGATGAACACCGCGACCGGCTCGGGTCCGTCCAGACCCAGCTGCCGACGCGACGTCTCGCGCTCCTCGACGGCGGGCGGGCGGAACCGATCGATGTCCACGCCGTTGGGGATCACCTCGATCGGCGGTCGCACCTCTCCGTACGTCTCGGTCAGCAGCGCGGCCTCGCGCTGCGTGAGCGCGATGATCGTGCGGTGATAGTCGCCGCGATAGCGCTTGCGGTCGCGAGCGGCGGTGAACAGGTGGAGCGGATTGCGCACCATCCGCCAGAAGTAGTGGCCGCGGGCGCGCATGGCGGCCTGCAGCAGCCCGTGGTTCACGTACAGATCGCCGACGAGGGCGTCGTTGTGGCAGATCGAGACCGCGTCGGGGCGGGCTGCGAGGAAGGCCCTCGCGCGACGGGTGCCGGTCGTCGAGAACCAGACCACATCCCACACGTGTCCGAGCCGGGAGCGGGGCGCGGTCCTGGAGCGTCCGCCCGCGTCCGCCCGCGTGAAGCGCTCGGTGTGGGCACCCGCGGCGGTGAGCGCCCGTTCCAGCTCGTAGGCGACCCCGGCGACTCCGCTCCCGGGGGCGATCTCGGGCGCGATCTGCACGATTCGCATGGCCTGGGGCCCCGCGGCGCTCATGCCTCGGCCCCCGTCGCCGCGCGCTCGGCGATGATCTCATCCACGAGGGCAAGATACCGCTCGGCGATCGGCCGCCAGCCGAGGTGCTCGACGCTGCGCCGCGCTCGGACCCCCCACTCGGCGAGGTCGGCATCCGCGAGGTCCTCGAAGCGCGCGCCGATCTCGCGCGCGTCCCGCGCGACGAGGTAGCCGTTGTCACCGTCGACGATGAGCTCGGGTGCGTAGCCGACGGGCGTGCTGACCACCGGGAGACCCGACGCGAGGGCCTCGAGGACCACGAGCGCATTGGCCTCGTACGCGCTGGCGAGCACGAAGATGTCGGCCGCCGCGAAGAACAGCGGCAGGTCGGTCCGGGTGCCCACGAAGAGGACGCGCTCGGCGACACCCAGCACGTCCGCTCGCGCGCGGGCGGCGTCGATCGCCTGGGCGTTGCCCCCGACGACGAGCAGCAGGACCGACGGAGCGAATACGAGCGCCTCGATCGTCTGATCCAGACCCTTGCGGGAGAACTCGTGGCCGATGAAGAGCACGACGCGCTGGTCGTCGTCGAGATGGAAATCGGCGCGGGCGCGGCGCCGGGCTTCGGGGGTCGGCGGGCGGTAGGCGTCGAGGTCGACCCCGTTGGGGATGACGACTATCCGCGAGCGGACCCGGCCGTACACGCGCCGCAGGGTGTCGGCCTCCGACCGCGACAGCGCCACCACCGCGCGGTGCAGGCCCGATCGGTAGCGGATCGAATCGCGGACGTACGTGAAGATGTGCGTCGGATTGCGGATCATCCGCCAGAGCCCGTTGCCGCGTGCGCGCATCGCGGCGCCGACCACACCGTGATTGACGTAGATGTCGCCGGTCATCACATTGTTATGGCAGATCGCCACGGCGTCGGGGCGCTCGGCGAGGAACCGCCGTGCCCGGACGGTGCCGACCGTCGTGAACCACACCATGCGGCGGAAGAGCGCGAACGCGCGCATGAGCGGGTGCTTCGGCCATCCTCGCGTCGGCCGTCGCTGAGCCGTCGCGACGGTGAACGATTCGACCGTGTGGCCCATGGCGGCCAGCTCGGTCTGCAGGTTCCAGGCCACGCCGGCCACGCCGCTGCCCCGGCCGATGTACGGAGCGATCTGCACGATGTGGGTCATCGCACTGACCGCCCGGTGAACCGGGCTTCCACTCGCACCGGCCCCAGTCGGTACACCGCTGCACGGCGGCGGGCTCGACGCCCTTCGTCGCCCGGCAGGACGAATGCGCGGACCATCGCGCCGGCCCAGTTCGCCGCGCGGGCGAGCTGCCAGCCGGCGGTGCCGAAGTGCTTGCGCAGGTATCGCTCCTGCGATGCGTAGAAATGCGCTTCGCGTCGTGCGCTGTCGGAGCTCGTACCGCCCCCGGAGTGCACTGCCCTGGCCCCGGGCACGCCGGCGTGACGCCACCCGAGCCGGGAGGCCCGGTATGCCCAGTCCGTCTCCTCCGCATAGAGGAAGAACCGCTCATCGAAGCCGCCCACCTGGGCGAGTGCCTCCGCGCGCAGCAGGATCACCGATCCGATCACGAACCTCGGGCCCCGCTGCAAACGGCCCAGGCCGACGGCCTCGAGCAACGCGTTCGCCGGCGAAGGGAACGGCCACTCCACTCGAGCGGCTCGGCCGGATTCATCCACCTGGGCCGGCCCGACGCTGGCCAGGTCGGGTGCGGCGCGCAGAGCAGTGTGCAGTGTGGCGATCTGATCCCGGGAGACCCGCGCATCGGGATTGAGCAGGAGCACATCGGCATCCGGGGCGAGCCGGTCGGCGAGGGCCAGGTTCACGGCCGCACCGAACCCGATGTTCGCGCCCGAGTCGATGTACCGGACGCCGAGCTCCTCGCACATCGCGGCGATCTCCGGCAGCGAAGAGTTGTCGACGACGGTGACGGTCGCGCCCGCGACCGGCTCCAGCGCGAGCCGCAGCATGCCCGGTGCGCCGTACGCGACGACGATGATCTCCAGATCGCGCGCGGGGCCGGCTGCCGCGTGCTGCGTGCCGGCGTAGAGGTCGAGGTAGTCGCGCGCGACAGCATCCCAGGTGCACTCCGCAGCACGGACGAAGCCGGCCGCTCGCAGTTCCGCGCTCCGCGGTCCGGTCGCCTCGAGCAGCGCGTCCGCGAGAGCGGCGGCATCCGAGTGAGGGACGACGATGCCGGCGCCCCCCACGACGTCCGGCAGGGCGCCCGCATCGCTCGAGACGACCGGCACGCCGCTGGCCATCGCCTCGACAGCGACGCGACCGAACTGCTCGGTCCACCTCGGTGTCGGAACGGACGGGACGGCGAGCACATCGACCGAGCCGTAGAACGCGGGCAGGTCCTCCGGCGGGAGCATGCCGACGTGGATCACACGATCCGCAATGCCCCTCTGCCTCGCGCGTGCCGCCAGTGATGTCGCGAGCGGGCCCGCGCCGGCGATGCGAGCGATCAGTCCGGGAGTGCGCGCGACCGCATCCAGCAGCACGTCGATGCCCTTCTCGGGGACCAGCCGCCCGACGAAGCCCACGGTCACCGCTGCGGGGTCGACGACCGGCTCGGTCGGCGCGAACTCATGCAGGTCCACGCCCAGCGGGATCACGCGGGCTCGCCCTGCGAAGCCCTTCGACTCGGCGATGCGCGCGGCCTCGGTGTTGCATGCCGAGACGCCCGCCGCACTCCGGAGCGCCGCTCGCTCGAGCCAGCGGAACGGGACCGGATACCGCTTCCAGAGGTTCTGCGCGGTGTAGAGCACGTACGGCGCGCGCTGGCGGCGCAGGGCGCGCAGCAGCCGGACCTCCGCGGTGGCGAGCGCGAACGGCTCCTCGTGGATGTCGATGACGTCCCACCGCTCGCCGAGTGCCCGCCACAGGGGACGCGGGTCGTACACGAAGAGCGCGGGATGCGTGCCCCACGTCCGCACCGGAATGGTCTGCGGCTCCTCCCCGGCCGCCAGCGTGACCGGGGCGCCGCCCGCATTCCATCGCGCCGCGGCCAGCAGGGTGACATCCGCGCCGAGCGCGCGCAGCGCCCGCTCGCGGCCGCGCCACGCGGCGACCGTCGCGCTGTGCGAGATCCGCAGTACGCGCACAGCACCTCCCCGGTCGGCCTCTGCCTCCACCATCATCGCCTAGGATCGGGTCATGCTGGGGCCGCTTGCAATCGTCGCGCCATTCGTCATGGCTGCCGTTCTGATCGCGAGCGCCGTCGGCAAACTGCGGCACCCCGACGACCTCGCCGGGTGGAGCGAGATCGGGGTTCCCAAGGCCCTGCGCAAGGAGTGGATCCGGCGGGCGCATCCGTGGGGTGAACTCGCTCTCGGTGTCGCGCTCATCGTGCTGGGAGGCATCCTCGGCGTCCTGGCCGCGCTGGTCGCCCTCGCGCTCATGGCCGCCTATCTCTGGCTCGTCTGGCGCGCCGTGGCCCGGGCCGAGGACGCGTCGTGCGCCTGCTTCGGCGTGCGCAAGCGCGTGACGAAGGTGACGGTCGCGCGCAATGCGTGGCTGACCGCGCTGGCCGCGATGACCGTTGCCGTGATCTGGACCACGCCGACCTTCGGCGGTGCGCTGGCCGCCGCCGCCGCGCTGTCCGCGTGGCTGTGGCTCCTCGCAGCGGCGATCGCGGTGGTCACCGCACTCTTCGTGGTGTGGCCGGAGGGCGGCGACGAAGCCCCAGCCCCACCCCCCCAGCCGGAGTACCGGCCGGGTGCCGACGACGACGAGGAACTGGACTACATCCGCGCCCGCACGCCCGCGGTGCCGCTGATGCTCGCCGACGGAACGACGGTCAACCTGCGCACCCTGACGGCTCGTCCGCTGCTGCTGCTGTCGGTCTCGTCCACGTGCGGTGGCTGCGAGCCGGTGATCGAGCGGGTCGGCGAGTGGCGCGAACTCCTCCCCGAGGTCGACATCCGCCTGCTGCTCTTCTTCCCGCCCGACGCCGACACATTGACCGAGCGCACCGAGCCGCAGTCCCTCCATGACGTGAACGGCTATGTGAGCGGATCCCTCTCGGATCACTGGATGACGCCGACCGCCGTCCTGCTGGGAGTCGACGGTCTGCTCGCGGGCGGACCCGTCGTCGGATACCTGCCGATCACCGACTTCATCTCCGATATCCACGAGAGCCTGCACTCGGTTCCCGTCGAGTGATGGGGTTGAGCATGGTGGCCGAATTCTCGATCCTCACCGTGTGCACCGGCAACATCCATCGCTCACCGCTCGCAGCGAGCCTGCTCGAGACCTGGGCGGGCTGGTACCTGCCGGCCGAGCTGTCGTCGCACGTGGACGTCCGCAGCGCGGGACTCGCGGCCCCGGTCGGATCGCCGATGGGTCGCCGCGTGCGCGCCATGGCCGAAGCGCTCGGCGCCGACGGATCGAACCACGCCGCCCGCCAGATCGACGACGAGCTGATCGCCTCGTCGAGCCTCGTGCTCGTCGCCAGCAGGCGCCATCGCGACGAAGTGCTCTCGCGGGTTCCGAGCGCGCTGCGGGTCACCTTCACGATGCGCGAGGCCGGGCGCATCGCCGCCGGTATCGTCGCCGACCATCGCCCCCTGGTCGTTCGCGACCTGGTCGAGACGGTGGCCGCGATGGCGAACCGCCGCGGTGACCACGTCGATCCGGCGACCGACGATGTGATCGACCCGCAGGGTCTGGGCGACGACGCCTACCTTCAGATGGCCGGCGAGGAGGTCGTGCCGCTCGCACACCTCGCCGCCCTGCTGCTGGGGATGCCCCGCCCCGATCTCGACGCGTACATCGCCGCGGCTCAGGATCCGGCCGCACTGACGGCTCGCTTCACCGATGCGGAGCGACCTTGAGGCGACGCGGCCGGCGACCGGGCGCCGGCTCGCTGCGGGTGCTGCATCTGGACCACACCTCAGCCCCCGGCGGCGCTGAGCTCGCCCTCGTGCGCATGCTCTCCGCGCGACCGTCCTGGCAGCCGATCCTTCTCGTTCCGCCGAGTGGTCGAGAGGGCGCATACGGGCGACTTCCCGCGACCGTACCGGTCCGGGCGGGTGGTGTCACTCAGCCCTCCGGTGTGAGCGCGGGCGGTGCGCGCACGATCGTCGGCGGCGGCCTCCGCCTCGCCCTGCAGGCCGCGGCCACGCGATTCGACCCGGCCTTCCGCACGGCCGACGTGGTCGACGCCAACACGGCGCGCTCAGCCGCTTACGGTGCGCTCGCGGCGGTGACCTCGCGGGTGCCGTTCGTGATCCACCTCCGCGATCTGGTCCGGGCCGACGCCCTCGGCCGGTTCGGCTTCGAGACGATGGCGCGGCTTGCACTCCCGCGTGCCGACGGCGTGGTGGCCAACTCGCGCGCGACGCTCGAATCGGCGCGGCCGTTTCTGCGCGCCGACGCGATCACCGCCGTCATCCCGAGCGCATCGGGCCTGACTTTCGGAGCGCCTCCCGGCGGACGTGAGCCGGGTCCCCTGCGGATCGGGATGCTGGCCCGCATCGACCCGTGGAAAGGGCAGATGCTGCTGCTCGAGGCGTTCGCCGAGGCGTTCCCCGGGGGCGACGAGCGACTGGTGCTCGCCGGGAGCGCGCCCTTCGGTCATGCGCAGTTCATGGACGACCTCCGCATTCGCGCCGCAGAACTCCGCGTGGAGGAGCGCGTCGATCTCCTCGGCCACGTCGAGGATGTGCCGGCGGTGCTCGGGCAGTGGGACATCGCCGTCCAGGCGTCGCTCCGACCCGAGCCGCTGGGTCAGAACGTGCTGCAGTATCTCGCCGCGGGCGTTGCCACGATCGTCGCCGACGAGGGCGGCCCGACCGAGTGGGTCGAGGACGAACGGAACGGCATCCGCGTGACGCCGCGGGACCCGGATGCGCTGACCGTGGCCCTGCAGCGTCTCGGAGGCGACGCGGCGCTCCGGACGAAGCTCGCTCTCGCTGCGCGCGCCACCCCCGGTCTGCTCACGGACGATGAGGTGATGCGCGCCCACGCCGAGTTCTATCGCGCGGTGCTCGACGGGCGTCAGCCGCAGGGCACCTCGTAGAGCCGCATGCCTCCGAAGAACTCGGGGTCCGCGTCCGCCGCGTCGGTCGTGCACCCGAGGCCGTCGCCGATCGCCGCGAGCTCCGCGTCGGAAGGGGCGTCGAGGCTGACGATCCACACCGTGGCCCCCTCTGCCGGCACCGCCCCCGGCGACTCCTCCAGTTCGATCGGCTCGGTGCCCGCTACGGAGCGGAGTTCGACGGTCGGCTGGGCTGACGCCGGGAGCCGGTCGACGATGTCCGCGGCCCATGCGTCGTCCTTGGCCGTCCGGGCGAGCGCATACGCGACGCCGGAGTGCGGATTCCGCTGGATGACCGCGAGCGCATCCCCCGGCCGTGCCGACTGGTCGAGGTCGCCGACGAGCGCGGGGACGTCGTCGTAGACCCCCGGCGGCTGCGCGAGCTGCAGCGCCGCGATCCAGGCGGCGCCGGCGAGGAGGATCGCCGCGCACGCTCCCGCGACGACGGACGGGATGCGGTCGCGAGCGGTCGCCGCGAAGACGGCGGCCCCGACGATCAGCGCCGCACCCAGCGACGCCCAGGACAGATACCGCGCGGTGTAGGCGGGCATCACGATCCAGGACAGCGCGAACAAGGCCACAGGTGCTGCGAAGGCGAGGGCGGCGGCGAACAGCACGGGGCGAACGCCCCCCGCTCTCGCGGATCGGCCGGCCGAGCCCGCGGTCACGAGCATCGCCGCCGCAGCCGCCGCGGCCAGGACGATCAGACCGAGCCCGTCCCAGACGACCGCGCGGTACACCGAGACCCCAGCGGCCTGAGCGAGCCCCGAGATGCCGGAGCGGAGGCCGGGCGCTGGGAGCCATGCGATCTGGCTCTGCTGGCTGTCGCCGATGAGGGCCAGTGCGACCCCGACCGCGAGCGCCGGTGCAGTCCACGACACCCAGCGGAGGAGCCATCCGCGGTGGCGCCCGAGGGCGAGCACGCCGATGCACAGCAGCGCGACGATGCTGATCACGTGCATCGCCACGGCGAGGACGGCAGCTGCGCAGTAGCCGATCCAGTTCCATCGACGGCCGCGGTCCGCGCGATCGGCGGCGAAGACCGCGAGGGCCAGGAACATCAGCGTCAGCGCATAGGGCCGTGCCGTGGCGCCCGCGGTGATCGCGGCACCGTTGAGTGCGAAGAAGATGCCGGCCGCCAACCCCGACCGGATGCCCCACCACCGCAGCGCGATGGCGGAGACGGTCGCGGCGGTGACGGCGAACGCCAGCAGGGAGGGAATCCGCATCCCGATCTCCACCCCGACGACGGATGACAGGAGACGGATCAGCAGATAGTACGCGCCCTGAACCGCGTCGCCACCCGCGAGGGACCGCACGAGGTCCGAGGGCGCGAGGGCGGCGTGCATCGACGTCGCGTACTCGTCGCGCCAGAGGGGGACGGTGAGGCTCCTGCTGACGCCGAGCAGCAGCGCGAGGATCGCCGGCAGGCCGATCGTGAGCGCGGGCATCAGCGCGAACGTCGTGCGGGAGGCCGAACCTGCCTCGTTCGTCTTCAGCGACGTCACGGGTCAATGGTAGAGGTGCGCCGACCAGGACTCCCGCTCGGATCGCCACGGGGAGCCCGCGCGTACGGCCGTCTGCTGTGACCTCCCCGTGACCGATTTCCCGGGCTAACCTCAGCCGCGATACGCGAGGATCGGCACATGACCCTGCCTCGTCGCCTGCTCGCCCTCCCCGTCGCTCTCCTGCTGGCGGGAGGTGCGCTCGCCGGCTGCGCGACTCCCGCCGCCAGCGCCCCCTCGTCCAGCCCGAGCGCGAGCGAGGGCGCCGAGGTCGAGATCGACGCGGCATGGCTGGACGACGGCCGCATCATCGGACTCGTCACCGTGGGCAGCTCCACGTGCATCCCCGCCGCCGACGACGCGACCCTTCAGGCGGACGGCTCGCTCGCTGTCACGCTCGTCGAGCCGGATGCAGACACCGCGTGCACCCGCGACATGGTGCCCCGCGTGACGCTCGTCGAGGTTCCCGAGGGCGTGGATCCGTCCGAAGACCTCGCGATCACCGTCTCCGGAGACGGCTACTCGGGCAGCGCTGAGCTCGAAGGCGTCGAGGGCCTCGTCGGCGGCGGGATGACGGACTACCTGCCGAGCGCCGGATGGACCGAGACCGACGGTCAGTTCGTGCTGCTCACGTGGGGATCATCCTCCTGCGTCCCGGTCATCTCCGAGGTCTCGGCATCCGGCCCCGCCGAGGTCACCGTCACATTCGAGACCCCCGCGGCGGACCAGGTCTGCACGATGGACATGGGTCCCCGCGCGAGCGTCGCAGTCGTGGACGGCCTCGAAGAGGACAGCGACGTCTCGCTCGTCCTGGCAGGCAGCCCCGAGTTCGACAACGTGCGCATCCCGATCTACGGCTCGAACTGATCTGACCGCGGGCCGACGACGTCGGCCTTCGCCACGCGTCACGCACCCCGGTGTGCGCCGCTGCCTGTACGGGCAGGATGTGGGTATGCGATCACTGGTGACGCTGCCGCCCGCTCTCGAGCGGACGCCCACCGCGGTCCGGAGCACGACGTCCGTCGTCGACGGAGACGATCTGTGGTTCGAAGTGGATGCCGAGCACGGCGTGCTGGTGGGCGACCGCGCCGACCATGTCGCCGTGGCGCTGCTGATGCCCGCGATGCGGTCGGGCCGTGACCTGCATGTCGGCGGCATCGTCACCGATGTCCTGCTGCACCAGTTGAACGACGATGCGCAGGCTCTCGTGAGATGGATCGATGCCGGCTGTCGCCGTGTCCGGGTGTCGGCGGATGCGGCAGAGCCGGCCCGCCCGGCGCCGAGCGGCGTCGCAGCAGGGTTCTCGGGCGGGGTCGATTCGTTCGCAGTGCTCACCGAGTACACGCTCGCAGCCGACGTGCCCGAAGCGCTGCGAATCACGCACCTGCTCAACAACAACGTCGGCGCGCACGGGTCGGGCGGGCGCGCCCTCTGGCAGCGGCGCTGCGAGGGCGTCCGCCGGGTCGCGTCCGATGTCGGCCTCCCGCTCGTAATGGTCGACAGCAACCTCGAGGCGCACTACCCGCGGATCGGCTTCATGCAGTCCGTCACGTTCCGCAACGCCTCCGTCGCCCACTTCCTCAGCGGCGGCATCGGCCGACTGCACTATGCGGCCGGATTCCAGTACGCGCACGTCGGCGTCCTGCGCAGCGGTGACATCTCCGCGCTCGACCCGATCACGCTGCCCCTGCTGTCGACCCCTGGGCTCATCCTCGCCTCCGCCGGCGCGGGATCATCACGCGTCGCGAAGACACTGGCGCTGGTGGGTCGGCCCGAGGCCCGCTTCCTCGATGTGTGCATCGACACCGACCCGACCAGGACCGTCAACTGCTCCCACTGCTGGAAGTGCATGCGCACGATGCTCACGCTCGAGATCGCCGGGCACCTGGAGGAGTTCTGCCCGCAGCCCTTCGAGCTCGAGCCGTATCTCGCGCGGCGGGAGGACTACATCGTCGAACTGCTGGCGTCGGAGTCGCCGCTGTCTCGAGAGGTCGTCGACTTCGCCGCCGAGCGCGGGTGGAGCTGGAGCCGCCGAACCCGCGCGCGGGCCGGAGTGCGACGGGTCCGCGAAGCGAGCGTTCGTGGAGCGCGCGACTGGCGCCACCGGCTCCGCAGGGCGCGCACCGCGTAGGAAGCGAGGTCCGCAGGGCATCACGCCCATGGCGAACAGCGCCGTATCGGCATCCTGCCCTCGTTACCCTCGATGTAAGCGCGCGGAAGTGCGCCACATGGCCCCGAGGC
Organism: Microbacterium sp. cf046; assembly: GCF_900114345.1. GTDB lineage: Bacteria > Actinomycetota > Actinomycetes > Actinomycetales > Microbacteriaceae > Microbacterium. The sequence goes on from NZ_FOZJ01000001.1 coordinate 550,742, forward strand.
CGGAGGAATGGATGATGTTCGAGAGATTCACGGATCGCGCCCGTCGGGTGGTTGTGCTCGCCCAAGAAGAGGCGAAGATGCTCAATCACAACTACATCGGCACGGAGCACATCCTGCTCGGCCTCATCCACGAGGGTGAAGGTGTCGCCGCAAAGGCGCTCGAGTCGCTGGGCATCTCGCTCGACGCCGTGCGCGAGCAGGTGCAGGACATCATCGGCCAGGGCCAGCAGCAGCCGACCGGGCACATCCCCTTCACTCCGCGCGCCAAGAAGGTGCTCGAACTGTCGCTGCGCGAAGCGCTGCAGCTCGGCCACAACTACATCGGCACCGAGCACATCCTGCTCGGACTGATCCGCGAGGGCGAGGGCGTCGCCGCCCAGGTGCTCGTCAAGCTCGGCGCCGACCTGAACAAGGTGCGCCAGCAGGTCATCCAGCTGCTCTCCGGCTACCAGGGCAAGGAGCCGGCCGCCGTCAGCGGCGCCGCGCACGACAACACCCAGGCCGCCCAGGGCGGCTCGGCGGTGCTCGACCAGTTCGGCCGCAACCTCACGCAGGCTGCGCGCGAGAACAAGCTCGATCCGGTCATCGGTCGCGAGAAGGAGATCGAGCGCGTGATGCAGATCCTGTCGCGCCGCTCGAAGAACAACCCCGTCCTGATCGGCGAGCCCGGCGTCGGCAAGACCGCCGTCGTGGAGGGTCTCGCGCAGGCGATCGTGAAGAACGACGTGCCCGAGACGCTCAAGGACAAGCAGGTCTACTCGCTCGACCTCGGCTCGCTCATCGCCGGTTCCCGCTACCGCGGTGACTTCGAGGAGCGCCTCAAGAAGGTCACCAAGGAGATCCGCACGCGCGGCGACATCATCGTCTTCATCGACGAGATCCACACCCTGGTGGGTGCGGGTGCCGCCGAGGGCGCGATCGACGCGGCATCGATCCTCAAGCCGCTCCTCGCCCGCGGCGAGCTGCAGACGATCGGTGCCACCACGCTCGACGAGTACCGCAAGCACTTCGAGAAGGATGCGGCCCTCGAGCGCCGCTTCCAGCCGATCCAGGTCGCCGAGCCGAGCCTGCCCCACGCGATCAACATCCTGAAGGGGCTGCGCGACCGCTACGAGGCGCACCACAAGGTGCAGATCACCGACGGCGCGATCGTCGCGGCGGCCAACCTCGCCGACCGGTACGTCAGCGACCGGTTCCTGCCCGACAAGGCGATCGACCTGATCGACGAGGCCGGCGCCCGCCTGCGCCTGTCGATCCTCTCCAGCCCGCCCGAGCTGCGCGAATTCGACGAGAAGATCGCGAACGTGCGCCAGCAGAAGGAGCAGGCGTCGGAGGACCAGGACTTCGAGAAGGCCGCATCGCTGCGCGACGAGGAGAAGTCCCTCCTCGCCGAGCGCCTGCGCCTGGAGAAGCAGTGGAAGAGCGGCGACGTCGCGACCCACGCCGTGGTCGACGAGGGCCTGATCGCCGAGGTTCTGGCGCAGGCCACCGGCATCCCGGTGTTCAAGCTGACCGAGGAGGAGTCCAGCCGCCTCGTCTTCATGGAGAAGGCCCTGCACGAGCGGGTCATCGGCCAGGAGGAGGCGATCTCCGCGCTCGCCAAGACGATCCGCCGGCAGCGCGCGGGCCTCAAGGACCCCAAGCGCCCGAACGGCTCGTTCATCTTCGCCGGTCCGACCGGCGTCGGAAAGACCGAGCTGGCCAAGGCGCTCGCCGAGTTCCTCTTCGACGACGAGGCCGCGCTCATCTCGCTCGACATGTCGGAGTTCGGCGAGAAGCACACCGTCTCGCGGCTGTTCGGTGCCCCTCCGGGCTTCGTCGGCTTCGAAGAGGGCGGCCAGCTCACCGAGAAGGTGCGCCGCAAGCCGTTCAGCGTGGTGCTGTTCGACGAGATCGAGAAGGCGCACCCCGACATCTTCAACTCGCTCCTGCAGATCCTCGAGGAGGGTCGTCTGACCGACGGTCAGGGCCGCATGATCGACTTCAAGAACACGGTCATCATCATGACCACCAACCTCGGCGCGCGCGACATCGCGGGCGGTCCGGTCGGGTTCCAGGTCGAGGGCGACACCGCGACCTCGTACGACCGCATGCAGGGCAAGGTGAAGGAAGAGCTCAAGCGCCACTTCAAGCCCGAGTTCCTCAACCGCGTCGATGACATCATCGTGTTCCCGCAGCTGTCCAAGGAGGAGCTGGTGCAGATCGTGGATCTGTTCACCAAGCGCCTCGGCGAGCGGCTGCTCGACCGCGACATGACGATCACCCTCACGCTGCCCGCCAAGGAGCGCCTGATCGAGATCGGATTCGACCCGGCGCTCGGCGCGCGGCCGCTGCGTCGCGCGATGCAGCATGAGGTCGAGGACCGGCTGTCGGAGCGCATCCTGCACGGCGAGCTGAACGCCGGCGACCACATCACGGTCGACGCGGTCGACGGCGAGTTCGTGTTCGAGAACGGCCCCCGCGGCGAGAAGGTCGCGGTCGGGATCGCCTCGGCCGGCGAGATCACCTCGACGCCCGACCTGGCGGTCGCCAGCGGGGAGTAAGGCCCGATCGAGCCCGAACCATACGGAGAGCGGATGCCACGGCATCCGCTCTCCGTCGTTCTGCGGCCCGCTCGGCTCGTAGGCTGGAGCTTGTGAGCGACTACACGGTGCGGGCGGCGCGGGCGGCGGACATCCGCGGCATCCGCGACCTGCTGGAGCCCTACGTCCAGCGGCGCATCCTCCTCGGGAAGGACCTCGTCGTCCTGTACGAGGCCGTGCAGCAGTTCGTCGTGGCCGAAGACGCGTCCGGCACGCTCATCGGCTGCGGCGCGCTCCACGTCATGTGGGAGGACCTCGGCGAGGTTCGCACGCTGATCGTGGCCGACGAGTGGCTGCACCGCGGTGTCGGCCGCAAGATCGTGGGTGCGCTCGAGAAGAACGCGAAGGCGCTCGGGCTGAGCCGGCTGTTCTGCCTCACGTTCGAGGTCGAGTTCTTCACGCGCCGGGGGTTCACCACGATCGGCGAGCAGGTCGTCGATCCCGACGTGTACTCCCAGCTCATCCGCAGCCCCGACGAGGGCATCGCCGAGTTCCTGGATCTCGCGCATGTGAAGCCGAACACACTCGGCAACACGCGGATGCTCAAGCGCCTGTAGCGGATGCCGCGGCTCAGCGCCCCGTGAAGACGGGCGGTCGCTTCTCCTGGAACGCTGCGAAACCCTCGCGATAGTCACCGGTGTCGCAGAGCGCCGCCTGAGCGGCGTTCTCGATCTCGACGGAGTCCCAGAGGGCCAGCCGCTCGTCGCGGATGCGACCGATGAGCTCCTTGCTCGCGAGGAACGCCGCGGTGGCTCCCGACGCCGCCTTCGCCGCCGCGGCCGTGGTCGCGCCGAGCACCTCGTCGGCGGGGAGCACCTGCGAGAACAGGCCGGACTGCACGGCCTCGGTGCCGCTCATCAGTCGTCCCGTGTAGATCAGGTCGAGCGTCTTGTGCGCGCCGAGCCGTTCGTAGAAGAGGGCATGCCCGCCGGAGTCGAGTGTCGCGCCGAGCGCAGCGAAGGGCGAGCCGATCTTCGCGGTGTCGGCGACGTAGACGACATCGGTCGCGATGAGCAGCCCGAGGCCGACACCGAGGCAGGCGCCCTGGGCGGCCGCGAAGGTCGGTGCCGGAAAGGCCGCCATCCGGCGCAGCAGCGGTGTCACGAGACCGCCGAGGTAGCCGATCACGTCGTCGTCGCGCGGATCCACCCCCGAGATGTCGCGCCCTGCGCAGAAGGCCCGCCCCTCACCGCGGAGCACGAGCGCGCGCACGTCGGCTGCTTCTGCCGCGTCGTAGGCTGCGCCGAGCTCTGCCAGCGCCTGCTCGTCGAGGGCGTTGAGCTTGGCCGGGGCGTTGAGCACGACGTGCGCGACGTCATCTGCGATGGTCAGGTCGATCACGGCGGCTCCTAGACGTCGTAGTCCACGACGACCCGTTCGGTCGTCGGGTGCGATTGGCAGGTGAGCACGTAGCCGCGCTCGAGCTCATCCGGTTCGAGCGCGAAGTTCTGCGTCATGCGGACGGCGCCCTCCACGACGCGGGCGCGGCAGGTGCCGCAGACCCCTCCCGCGCAGGCGAACGGCACGTCGCCGCGAACGCGGAGCGCGGCATCCAGAATCGGCTCGTTCGCCGCGACCGGCGACTCCACGGTGGACGACATGCCGTCGAGCGTGAACTCGACGGTGCAGGTCTCGTCGCCCGCGCGGATCTCGACGGGACGGCCGCGGTCGACGCGCGGGCCGTCGGCGTCGGTCGTGAACAGCTCGAAGCGGATGGCCTCGGACGGCACGCCGTGGCGCTCGAGCGTCTCGCGGCACAGCGTGACCAGCTCGAACGGGCCGCACAGGAACCACTCGGTGACGGTGGCCGGAGGAACCAGCCGGTCGAGGATCGCGTCGAGCTTCTCGGCGTCGATGCGGCCGGACAGCAGGGGCGCCGTGCGCTGCTCGCGGGAGAGCACGTGATGCAGCGCAAGGCGGGCCGGGTAGCGGTCCTTGAGATCGGCGAGGTCCTCCAGGAACATGACGTCCTGCGTCGCGCGGTTCGTGTAGACGAGCGTGAACTGGGCCGTCGGCGAGGAGGCGAGCACGGATGCCGCGAGCGCCATCATCGGCGTGACCCCGGAGCCCGCCGCGATGCCGGCCAGGTGCGCGCCGTCCAGGTCGGGCAGATTCGAGGTGAAGGTGCCCTCGGGGCTCATGACGTCGATGCGGTCGCCCGGCTTCAGGTTCTCGTGCGCCCACACCGAGAACAGCCCGCCGAGGTCACGCTTGATCCCGACGCTGATGCTGCCGGGGGTCGGCGGGCGACAGATCGAGTAGCTTCGGCGCACTTCGTGGCCGTCCACGTGCGCGCGCAGCGCGACGTACTGGCCGGGGAGGTAGTCGTATTCGCCGTGCAGCTCGGGGGGGACCGCGAAGGTCACCTCGATGCTCTCGGCCGTGAGCGGCCGCACTTCGGCGATCTCGAGCTCGTGGAAGCGTGCGCGGCGCCGTGTCGTCGTCGCCATCCCGCTCACAGCACCTTGAAGTGGTCGAACGGCTCCAGGCATGCACGGCATTCATAGAGCGCCTTGCACGACGTCGAGCCGAAATGCGCGACCTCACGGGTGTCGAGCGACCCGCAGCGGGGGCACTTCACTGCCATCCGCAGGCGGATCGGTCCTTGGGCGACCGACGCCCGGCCGCTCGGCGGCGCGATGCCGTACTCGGTGAGCTTGCGGTTCCCGGCAACCGTCATCCAGTCGGTCGTCCAGGCGGGCGAGAGGGTCGTGCGCACCTCGACGGTGTCGTAGCCGGCCGCCGTGAGGGCCAGGATGACGTCGTCGCGCATCGCCTCGACCGCGGGGCAGCCGCTGTAGGTCGGCGTGATCGTGACGACCGCGCGATCGCCGTCGACCTTCACGTCGCGCAGCACGCCGAGATCCTCGATCGTGAGCACCGGAACCTCGGGGTCGGTGACGGATGCCGCGACGCGCCAGGCGTGTTCGCGGGAGTGGACGACAGTCTGCGTGCTCACCAGGTGGCCCCCGGATGCTGCCGCGCGAGCACCTGCATCTCGGCGAGGACGTAGCCGAGCGTGGAGAAATGACTTCCGTGTCGGCCGCCAGCCGAGGAGATGAAACCCTTCGGCTCGTCGAGCTCCGCCTCCGCGAAGACGACCGCGATCACCGCATCGAACCCTTCTCGCAGTGCGGAGGGGCGAGCCGCGATGCCCTCGAGGCGATCGATCAGCGGCTCGTCGCGGAACAGCTCGTCGACGTACGGCCAGATGTTCCCGAGCGCGCGGATCATCCGCGCACGCGACTCCTCGGTGCCGCCCGCGAGCCGCAGCACCCACTGAATGGCGTGATCGCGGTGGTAGTCGACTTCCTTGAGCGACTTGTCGGCGATGGCGGCGAGCGTCTCATCCGTCGAGTGCCGCAGCGCCGAATAGAGCTCGTACATGTAGGTCGCGGCGACGAGCTGCCGCGCGATCGTCTGGGCGAAGTCGCCGTTGGGCTGCTCCACGATCCAGGCGCAGCGGAAGTCGGACTCGTCGCGGAAGTACGCGAGCTCGTCCTCGGTCCGACCCGACGCGGTACCGGCATACCGCAGGAGCGAGCGTGCGTGGCCGAGCAGGTCGAGCGCGATGTTGCCGAGCGCGACGTCTTCCTCGAGCTCCGGCGCGCGGGCGATCCACCACCCGAGCTGCTGCGAGAGGATCAGGGCGTCATCGCCCAGCCACAGCGCGTACTCCGCGACGTCGGGCGAGGCGATCGCGTCGGACTCGCCGGTGAGCTCGGCCGCGAGGGAGAGCTCGTCGACGGTGACCGAGCCGTGGATGTCGTCGGTGTCGCTCACAGGTGCGGCACCCCCTCGGAGGCCTTGTAGTACACCGCATGGCGGTAGTTCTTGCCCGCCGGGCTCTCGAAGAAGGCGCCCTTCGCGTCGGGGTCGCTCGTCGTGATCGCATCGGCGGGGACGACCCAGATCGAGGTCCCCTCTCCGCGGCGGGTGTAGAGGTCGCGCGCGTTGCGGACGGCCATCTCGGCGTCGGGCGCGTGCAGCGACCCGGCGTGCACGTGGCTCAGGCCGCGGTTCGCGCGGACGAAGACCTCCCAGAGCGGCCACTGCTCGGCCGGGGATGCGCCAGGAGTCGCCATCACGCCACTCCACTCTCGGTCGTTGAGCGAGCGGAGCGAGACGAAACGGCCTGCTTCCGGGCATACTCGGCGGCAGCCTCGCGCACCCAGGCGCCGTTCTCGTGGGCCTCTCGGCGGGCGCGCAGGCGCTCGCCGTTCATGGGTCCGCGGCCGGCGAGCACTTCGAAGAACTCGGTCCAGTCGATCTCGCTCATGTCGTACTGCTGGGTCTCGTCATTCCACCGGAGGTTCTCGTCGGGCAGCGTGATCCCGAGCGCTTCGGCCTGGGGCACCAACATCCCGACGAAGCGCTGACGCAGCTCGTCGTTCGAGAAGCGCTTGATCTTCCATGCCGTCGACTGCGCCGAATTCGGCGACTGCTCGTCGGGCGGGCCGAACATCATCAGGCTCGGCCAGTACCACCGGTTCACGGCATCCTGCGCCATCTCGCGCTGGGCGGGCGAGCCCTGCATGAGCGTCAGCAGGATCTCGAAGCCCTGCCGCTGGTGGAAGGACTCCTCCTTGCAGATCCGCACCATCGCGCGGCCATAGGGCCCGTAGGACGCACGGCACAGCGGCACCTGGTTGCAGATCGCGGCGCCGTCCACGAGCCAGCCGATCGCGCCCATGTCGGCCCACGTCGGGGTGGGGTAGTTGAAGATCGACGAGTACTTCGCCTTGCCGTCGATGAGCTGCTGGGTCATCTCGTCGCGCGTGATCCCGAGGGTCTGCGCGGCCGAGTACAGGTAGAGGCCGTGGCCCGCTTCGTCCTGCACCTTCGCCATCAGGATCGCCTTGCGCTTGAGGCTGGGCGCCCGCGTGATCCAGTTGCCCTCGGGCTGCATGCCGATGATCTCGGAGTGCCCGTGCTGGGAGATCTGCCGGATCAGGGTCCTGCGGTAGGCGTCCGGCATCCAGTCGCGCGGTTCGACGCGCGAGTCGGCGGCGATGAGCTCGTTGAAGCGCCACTCCTCGTCGGAGAGCTCGGGCTCGACGGCCGTGAGGTCTGCGGTGGTCATCTTCGACTCCTGGTCTTTACAGAACGATCGTTTAGTTATTATTGCAGACATGGAGCGACCCACGAAAGCGATGATGGAGCGAGACCTCGCCTCGGCGGCACTCGGGATGGTCGTCGACCTCGACGAACCCGGCCACGCCGTCGTGCACATGGTCGTGCGCGACGACATGACCAACGGCTTCCACATCACCCACGGTGGGCTCGTGTTCGCGCTCGCCGATACGGCCTTCGCGATCGCCTGCAACGAGGACGACCGCATCACGGTCGCCCAGGGCGCCGACGTGACGTTCCTGAAGTCCACGGTCACGGGCCAGACCCTCACCGCGACCGCCGTGCGCCGTGCGCGCAGCGGCCGCACCGGGCTCTACGACGTGACGGTGACGGATGAGACCGGCGAGGTCGTGGCGGAGATGCGCGGCCGGTCGCTCACGACCGACCGCATGCTCCCCGAGCGCTAGACGGCCGCGAGCTCCTTCGCGACGAGGGTGAGCACGTCGTACTGCGCGACGATCTCGTCGTTCTGGTTGCGGATGACGGCATCCCAGCGGACTTCGCCGTACTCGTCGGTCTCGCGCGGGGTGATCTGCTTCGCGGTGAGCTCGACGCGGATCGTGTCACCGGGCGAGACGGGCGTGACGAACCGCAGGTTCTCGAGCCCGTAGTTGGCGAGCACGGGCCCGGGATCGGGGTCGACGAACAGCCCTGCGGCCCAGGAGACGAGCAGGTAGCCGTGCGCGACGCGACCCGGGAAGAACGGGTTGGCTGCGGCGGCGTCCTCGTCCATGTGGGCGTAGAACGTGTCTCCGGTGAACTGGGCGAAGGTCTCGATGTCGGCGAGCGTGACCTCGCGCGATGCCGACACGACCTGATCGCCGATGCGCAGTTCGGCGAGGGACTTGCGGAACGGATGCCGCCCCTCCGAGTTCGCCGCCGCGCCGGTGTGCCAGACACCGGTCAACGCGGTGAGCATCTCGGGCGAGCCCTGCACCGCGGTGCGCTGCATGTGGTGCAGGACGGCGCGGATGCCGCCGAGCTCCTCACCGCCGCCGGCCCGGCCGGGACCGCCGTGCACGAGGTTCGGCAGTGGCGAGCCGTGACCGGTGGAAGAGCGCGCGTCGTCGCGGTCCAGCAGCAGCACGCGGCCGTTGAAGGCGGAGATGCGGCCCATCAGCTCGAGAGCCACGGCCGGATCGTGGGTCGCGATGCTCGTGACGAGCGAGCCGCCACCGCGTGCGACGAGGTCTCCCGCTTCGGTGAGCGTGTCGTACGACAGCACCGAGGTGACCGGACCGAAGGCTTCGATCTCGTGCACGGCCTCAGTCCCCGTGTCGGCGAATCGGAGCATCAGGGGCGTGAGGAACGCGCCGTCGGGCGACGTGCCCACCGATCCGTCGGCGCGGGTGACCTCGGGCGCCGCGGTCGACCCGACGACCACTTCGCCGCCGGCCGCCGTCAGCTTGGCGACCTGGGCGAGCACATCGTCGCGCTGCGCCGTCGATGCGAGGGGGCCCATCGTGACACCCTCGGCGCGCGGGTCGCCGACCACGACGCGCTCGGCGATCCTGCTGCGAACCGCATCGATCAGTGCGTCCACCGAGGCTGCCGGTGCGATCGCGCGCCGGATCGCGGTGCATTTCTGACCCGCCTTGGAGGTCATCTCCGTCACGAGCTGGCGCACGTACGCGTCGAACTCCGGCGTGCCGGCGACGGCGTCCGGGCCGAGGATCGAGGCGTTGATCGAGTCGGTCTCACTCGTGAAGCGCACGCCTCCCGTCTGCACGCTGTCGTGGGCGCGCAGCCGCTCGGCGGTGGAGGCGCTGCCGGTGAAGCCCACGATGTCGCCCAGTCGCAGATCCTCGAACAGCGTCGGCACGCTGCCGCTGACCAGCTGGAGCGAGCCTTCGGGCAGAAGTCCCGACTCCACGAGGATGCGCACGAACGCCTCGGCGAGGTACCCCGTGGGGGTCGCGGGCTTGATCAGCGACGGCATCCCGGCCAGGAACGCGGGCGCGAACTTCTCGAGCGACCCCCACACCGGGAAGTTGAAGGCGTTGATCTGCACCGCGACACCGGGCAGACGCGTGTAGATATGCCGGCCGAGGAATGAGCCGTCCTTGGACAGGGGCTCGACGGGGCCGTCGACGTAGACACGGGCGTTGGGCATCTCGCGCCGCGCCTTGCCCGAGTACGAGAAGAGCACGCCGATGCCGCCGTCGATGTCGACCCAGGAGTCGGCCTTCGTCGCACCGGTGCGCGCCGAGACCGCGTACAGCTCCTCCTTGCGCTCGGTCAGGGCGAGTGCGAACTTCTTCAGGAGCACGGCACGTTCGTGGAACGTGAGTGCACCGATGCTCGCCTGCCCGACGGTGCGGGCGTACTCCAGCGCCGCACCGAGGTCGAGACCCTTGGTGCTCACGAGCGTGACGAGCTCACCGGTCGATGCGTCGCGCACCTCGGCGGCATCGGAGGTGTCGGCGGGCGTCCACCAGGCGCCCTGGACGTAGCTGGGCAGGATGTCGGTCATCGGTTCTCCGATCGTTCGGTCGGCCAACGGTAGAAGCCCTCGCCGCTCTTGCGGCCGAGCTTGCCCTCGGCCACCATTCGGCGCAGCAGGGCGGGCGGTTCGAACCGCGGGCCGAGCGCGCTCTGCAGCTCCTCCGCGATGCCGAGGCGCACGTCCAGGCCCACGATGTCGGTCGTGCGCAGCGGACCGACGGGATGCCGGTACCCGAGCGTCATCGCCGCATCGATGTCCGCCGCGCTCGCGACGCCCTCCTCGAGCACGCGGATCGCCTCCAGCCCGAGCGCGACGCCGAGCCGGCTCGAGGCGAAACCGGGGGAGTCGTGCACGACGATCGGCGTCTTGCCGATCGCGTCCACCCAGCCGCGGGCCTCGTCCACGAGCGCCTGGTCGGTTGCGGCACCGACGACGATCTCGACGAGCGCCGATGCGGGCACGGGGTTGAAGAAGTGCAGCCCCAGGAAGCGCGCGGGCCTGGCGAGGTCGCCGGCGAGGTCGTCGATCGAGATCGATGAGGTGTTGGAGGCGAGCGCGGATGCCGAGGGCAGCGCTCCCTCGGCCCGGGTGAGCGCATCGGCCTTGAGTCCGCGATCCTCCGGGACGGCCTCGATCACCAGGGCGCAGTCGGAGAACGCGGCGGTTTCGGTGCCGGTGGTGAACGCGGCGGTGAGCTCGGTGAGCGAGCGCTGCGTGGTGCCTCGGTCGACGGAGTGCTCGAGGCTCTCGCGGATGCGCGCGGCCGCGGCATCCGCAGACCCGGCATCGCGCTCGACGACGACGACGTCGGAGCCGGCGAGCACGAACGCGTGCGCGATGCCCGCGCCCATCCGGCCGCCTCCGAGCACGCCGACGCGAGCCGGCGCCGCGCCGCCGGTCATCGCCGGGCTCGCTTCTCGAGGAACTCGGTCATCCGGCGCTCCTTCTCCGGGCTCTCGAACAGCTCGGCCTGCAGGTCGAGCTCGATCGCGGGGTGTTCGCTGCGGGCAGCGCGGAGCGCGCGCTTGGTGTGCTGAGTGGCGAGCGGATCGTTCGCGGCGATGCGGTCGGCCATGGCGTGCGCGGCATCCAGCAGTGCATCGGCGGCGTGCAGCGACGAGACGATCCCCCACGCGAGGGCCTCGTCGCCGTCGAGGATGCGGCCGGTCAGCAGGAGCTCGCTCGCTCGCGCCTCGCCGACGATGTCCCGCAGGCGCCAGGTGGCGCCGGCCGCGGCCATGATGCCGAGGCCGGTCTCGGGGTTGCCGATCTTCATCCGCGGTGTTCCGATGCGGAGGTCGGCGGCGAACGCGAGCTCCGCCCCGCCGCCGAGCGCGTAGCCGTCGATCGCGGCGATCACCGGCATCGGCAGCTCGTTCACGCGGATGAACGCCGTGGCGTTGATGCCCTGACGGGCGTCTGATGCGCGGCGCACGCGCAGCTGCGCGATGTCGGCGCCCGATGCGAATACGCCGTCCGACCCGGTGAGGATGAGCGTGCGCGGCTCGGCCTCGAGCTCTGCGCACAGAGCGTGCAGCGCGTCGATCATCTGCTGATCGATCGCATTGCGCTTCTCGGGCCGATTCAGGGTCGCGACCACGCGGTCGGCGGAGCGGTCGATGAGCAGCGTCTGCGTCATAACCGGCCCCTTCGCGCGTGATCGCTCCGCGCCGAGGACCTGGATCGTCCGCGGGCACGGTCGTGTACGACCAATACCTTACCGATCGTTCAGGAAAAGCGCCTCTCGGGGCATCGCCGATGCCAGACTGGTGGCGTGCTCGAACCGCCCGCCACCTCCGAACGACCCGCCGTGCCCGACGCGGCGGCGCGCCGCGGGCGGCCCGGCTACGACCAGCGGCAGTTCCTCGAGATGGCCGTCGACGTCTTCAACGAGCACGGCTACGACGCAACCTCGGTGGCTTCGCTGGCGACACGCCTGGGGCTTTCGAAGTCGGCGCTGTACCACCACTTCGAATCCAAGGAGCATCTGCTGCGGCTCGCGCTCGACGAAGCACTCGGAGGCCTCGAGGGCGTGCTGCTCGAACAGGGCGCGCGGGAGGGGGGTGCGGGCGAGCGTCTCGGCTACGTGCTGCGCGGCGCCGTCGGCGTGCTGATCGACAGGCTTCCGTACGTGACGCTGCTGCTGCGCGTGCGGGGGAACAGCGACGTCGAGCGGCAGGCCCTGGAGCGCAGGCGCGCGTTCGACCATGGGATCACCGGCATGGTGCGGGCCGCGCAGCGGGAGGGCACCGTGCGGTCGGACGTCGACGCCTCCGTGGCGACGCGGCTGCTGTTCGGAATGGTCAACTCGATCGTCGAGTGGTACCGCCCGACAGGCCCCGAAGGCGCGGCCGAGCTCGCTTCGGATGTCCTGACCGTCGCACTCGACGGACTCCGCCCCCGCTGACCCGCTCGCGAGACTTCAGACATGCACGGCTCCGGGCGCCTCCGACCGTGCCGGAGTGAAGTCTCGCGGGGGAACGGCGAGGGGGGCGGGGAGCGGAGCGGAGCCGGAGTTAGCCTGGGTGCATGAGCGGCGAACCTCCCCGCAAGCGGCCGTCGCCGGCTGTCTATCGTCGCCGACGGATCGTGCTGCTGCTCGCGCTCGTCCTCATCGCCGGGATGGTGTGGCTGCTGATCGCGCAGCCGTGGAGGGGCGCTGCCGAGAATCGCGCCGATCCGACGCCGACCGCGACCCAGGCGGCCGCGACGGACCTGCCGGTGCCCGGCACGACCACGCCGACCCCGACCCCCACTGCGACCCCCACCGCGACGCCGACACCGACCCCTACGCGGACATCGACGTCGACGCCTGCTCCCGATGCGACGCCGACAGCGAAGCCGTGCGTCGCGCGCGACATCACCGTCGAAGCGCTCACCGACCAGGACACCTACGAGGCCGGCCAGAATCCGCAGCTGTCGATCCGGCTCACGAACAACGGGGGCACGGACTGCACCCTCAATGTGGGCACGAGTGGCCAGGCGTTCACGATCGTCAGCGGGACTGACGTGTGGTGGCGTTCCACCGACTGCCAGACCGAGCCGAGCGACATGGTCGTGCTGCTCGCCGCCGGTCAGTCCGTCTCCAGCGCGGCACCGCTGGTGTGGGACCGGACGCGGTCATCGGTCAGCACGTGCGCGGATTCCAACCGCCAGAACGCGCCCGGCGGGGGAGCCTCGTACCACCTGAGCGTCGAGATCGGCGGGATCGCGTCGACCCAGTCGGCGCAGATCCTGCTGTACTGATCACCCGCTCTCGGCGATCTCACTGGAACTGTCCCCCGAAGAGGGGACAGACGGATGCGGAAGCCGCGCGTACCGTTGGAAACAGCTCCCGTTTCGACGGCTCATAGTTGTCCCCAGCAACGTCTCGTCCCCAGCGAGGAACTGAGCCCCCGGAGAGCACTTGGCCCTCTCGAGTCACTCCCCGCGCAGGGGGTGGCCCGAGGGGGCCGAGTCAATTCCCCTGCGAGACCGCAGCGCGGCATCCCGTTTCAGGCGACAGCGCGGGGTCGGAGCATCCCCCCGGACCACTCCGACCCCGCGGCCCCTGCGAGGGCTTGTCAGGTCTTCGGCTGCTCCTCGCCGAAGACCTCCGTCTCCATGGCGTCGTAGCCCTCTTCCTCCGGGTTCCAGTGCTTGCCCTCGGAGAGCGCGTACTCCTCCTCGGGCGAGAGCACGAGGCGGTGCCGGAAGAACAGGGCGAATCCGACCAGGATCACCACGTAGACGATGAAGATCGCGATGATCGCCGGGACGAAGGTCGGGTTCAGCAGGAAGCCCACGAAGATGAGGGCTGCGATCACGGCGGCGATGACCGCGCCGGTGATGCCCCACGGGCTGACATACGGGCGGTTCGCGTTCGGGAACTTCCTGCGCAGGATGATGAACGAGATCATCTGCAGCAGGTAGGCCAGCACCGCGCCCCAGACGGCGATGTTGAGGACGATCGCGCCCGCCACCGCGCCGGCGCCCTCGTTCAGGGCGGCGACTGTGTCCAGGACGACCAGAGCGATGAAGCCGATCACCGCGCCGACCGTCAGCGCGACCCACGGCGTCTGCCGCTTGCCTGTGAGGGAGAGGAATCGCGGGTAGTAGCCGGCACGCGAGAGGGAGTACATGTTGCGCCCGTACGCGAACATGATCCCCTGCAGCGAGGCGAGCAGGCCGACGAGCGCGAACAGTGCGAGCAGGGCGGCGAGCTGGTCGCCGACGATCGCGCGGAACCCGTCGAGCAGGGGCTCGGCCGCCACTCCGGTCGCCTCGGCGCCGATGACGCCGGTGTTCAGGAACAGCACCAGCAGACCGGTGACGATCAGCGTGCCGCGCGCCCAGAAGCCTGCCTTCGGGATGTCGCGCACCGGGTCGTGGGACTCCTCCGCCGCGAGCGGGAGCTCCTCGATGCCGAGGAAGAACCACATCGCGAACGGCAGGGCGAACAGGATCGGAAGCACGCCGTGCGGCAGGAACTCGGTCTGACCCGGGTCGGGGACGATGTCCCACAGGTTGCCCCACTGGAAGGCGCCGGAGACCAGCGCCATGATCGAGAACACCACGATGATGCCGATCGAGATGATCGAGACGACGATCGCGAACTTGAAGGAGATCGCCGCACCTGCGGAGTTCAGCAGGATGAACACGGCGTACAGGATGATCCACCACACCCACGTCGGCATCGAGAAGTTCAGCAGCTCGCTGGTGATCGCGTCGGCGTATGACGCGGAGAAGTAGACGATCACCGCGGTCGTGGCGACGTACTCGATCGTCTCCGCGGCGCCGGTGACCAGGCCGCCCCATGGCCCCATCGCCGAGCGGGCGAACGAGTAGGCGCCTCCGGTGTGCGGCATCGCGGCGGCCATCTCTCCGATCGAGAAGATCATGCCGTAGTACATGGCGACCAGGATCACGAAGGCGATCAGCATCCCGCCGAAGCCGGCGAAGTCGATGCCGAAGTTCCAGCCCGAGAAGTCGCCCGAGATGACGGCGGCGACCGCGAGGCCCCACAGTCCCCAGATGCCGGCGGAACGCTTGAGCGTCCTCTTCTCGAAGTATCCCTGGCCTGCCCGCGTATAGGTTGCTCCCGCAACCTTGGCGGAATCATTGCGCGACTGTGACATCTGTCCTCCGTGCATTCGGGTGCGGCGCGAGGGCGGCGCCTTTGCGCATGATTGTGTTCCCTAAAGGTGGGTTCTGTCTACCTTTGCAGTCAACTTCGTGGTTACAGTGGACGCGGCGCCGGCCACTCGGACCGGCGCTCTCCACGCGCAGCGCACTGCGCCAAGGAAGGTGACGGATGCCAGGGAACCTCAGCGTCTCGGACCTGTACGCCGCGATCGCGGCCGACGAGATCGACACCGTGATCGTCGCCTTCGCCGACGCGCAGGGCCGTCTGGTCGGCAAGCGCGTGTCGGCCCGTCTCTTCCAGGAGGAGGTCCTCCCGCACGGGGCGGAGGCCTGCAACTACCTGCTGTCGGTCGACGTCGACATGAACACGGTCGACGGCTATGCGATGTCGAGCTGGGAGAAGGGGTACGGCGACATGATGCTGCTGTCCGACCCCGCGACCCTTCGGCGGATCCCGTGGATGCCGGGCACGGCGCTCGTGATGGCGGATCTCGAGTGGGAGGGCGGCGACCCGGTCGCCCAGTCGCCGCGCGCGATCCTCAAGCACCAGCGCGCACGCCTCGCCGAACGCGGACTGACCGCCTATGCGGGCACCGAGCTCGAGTTCATCGTCTTCGACGACACGTATCGGGATGCCTGGGCCAAGGGCTACCGCGACCTCAGACCGTCGACGGACTACAACGTCGACTACGACCTGCTCGCCTCGGGTCGGCTCGAACCGCTGCTGCGCGATATCCGCCGTGGCATGGACGGCGCCGGGATGTACTGCGAAGGCGTCAAGGGGGAGTGCAACCTCGGCCAGCAGGAGATCGCGTTCCGCTACGCCGAGGTGCTCGAGACGGCCGACCAGCACTCGATCTACAAGAACGGTGCGAAGGAGATCGCCGAGAAGCACGGCAAGGCGCTCACCTTCATGGCGAAGTTCAACGAGCGCGAGGGCAACAGCTGCCACATCCACCTGTCGGTGCGCGGCGACGACGGCACTCCGGTCATGGCGGGCGACGGCGAGTACGGGTTCAGTCCCTTCATGGAGCACTGGATCGCCGGCATCCTGGCGACGCTGCGGGAGTTCACGCTGCTGTACGCGCCGACGATCAACTCGTACAAGCGCTACCAGAAGGGCACGTTCGCGCCGACCGGCGTGGCGTGGGGGCTCGACAACCGCACATGCGCGCTGCGCGTGATCGGGCACGGCCAGTCGCTGCGCCCCGAGAACCGCGTGCCCGGCGGCGACGTCAACCCGTACCTCGCGATCTCGGCGATCATCGCAGGAGGTCTGTACGGCGTCGAGAACGAGCTGCCGATGCCCGACCCGCTCGCCGGGAACGCGTACTCGTCGGGTGTCGACCACCTGCCCACCACGCTGCGCGACGCCGCGCAGCTGTTCGAAGAGTCCTCGGTCGCCCGGGCGGCCTTCGGCGACGACATGGTGGAGCACTACCTGCATCAGGCGCGGATCGAGGTCGAGGCCTATGACGCCGCCGTGACGGACTGGGAGCGGATCCGTGGTTTCGAACGTCTCTGACGACCCGCGCTCGACGCACCGGCGGGCGCCGGTGATCGGGCTGACGACCTACCTCGAGCAGGCCAAGCAGGGCGTGTGGGACGTTCAGGCGGCATTCCTGCCGCACGTGTACTTCGACGCCGTGTCGGCCTCGGGCGGTGTCGCCGTCCTGCTTCCGCCGCAGCCGAACGCGGAGCTCGCGGCATCCGTCGTCCTGGACGGCCTCGACGGGCTGATCCTCACCGGCGGCAAGGATGTGCAGCCGGAGCTGTACGGCGCGGAGCGGCATCCGCTCACCGACGAGCCGCGACCCGATCGCGACGACTGGGAGCTGGCGCTGTTCCGAGGCGCCGACGAGCGGCGGATCCCGGTGCTCGCGATCTGCCGGGGCTTCCAGCTCGTGAACGTCGCGCGAGGGGGAACACTGCACCAGCACCTGCCCGAGGCACTCGGAACCGAGCGCTACCGGGTCGGAGGCGGCGTCTTCGCCTCCAATTCCGTGCAGGTGGATCAGGGCACCGCGCTGGCCGCCCTCGTGGGCGAGGACGACCTCGCCGTGCACAGCTATCACCACCAGGGCGTCGACCGGCTCGGCGAGGGACTCGTGGTCACCGCGCGCACCGACGACGGGCTGGCGCAGGCCTTCGAATCCACAGGCGACGGGTATGTGCTCGGCGTGCAGTGGCATCCGGAGCAGGACCTCGAGGACCGCCGGCTGTTCGCGGGACTCGTGGCCGCGGCATCCGAGTATGCCGCTTCACGCATGCAGTCGGAGGCGGTCTCGTGACCGAGGGCTTCACGGTCATCAACCCTGCGACGGCCGCCCCGATCCGCGAGGTCGCGAGGGCCGGGATCGTCGATGTGGATGCGGCGATCACCCGCGCAGTCCGTGCACAGCGCTCCTGGTCGGGCCTCGCACCGATCGCCCGTGCCGACGCGCTGCGCGCATTCGCCCGGGTCGTCGAGACGCACGTCGAGGAGCTCGCACTGCTCGAGGTGCTCAACTCCGGGCATCCGATCAGCTCCGCCCGGTGGGAGGCGTCGCACGTCGCACAGGTGCTGAACTACTACGCCGGCGCGCCCGAGCGGCTGGCCGGTCAGCAGATCCCGGTGGCCGGCGGCATCGACATCACCTTCCACGAGCCGTACGGCGTGGTCGGGATCATCGTGCCGTGGAACTTCCCGATGACGATCGCCGCGTGGGGCTTCGCGCCCGCGCTCGCCGCCGGCAATGCCGTCGTGCTCAAGCCCGCGGAGCTCACACCGCTCACGGCCATGCGGCTCGGCGAGCTGGCCCTGGAGGCCGGGCTCCCCGAGGGGCTCTTCGAGGTGATCACCGGCTCCGGGTCGGTCGTCGGTCAGCGGTTCGTGTCGCATCCCGACGTGCGCAAGGTCGTCTTCACCGGCTCGACCGAGGTCGGGACGGATGTCGCCGCGGGCTGCGCCCGGGCGCTCAAGCCGGTGACCCTCGAGCTCGGCGGGAAGAGCGCGAACGTGATCTTCGAGGATGCCGATCTCGAGCGCGCGGCCGCGTCGGCGCCGGGGGCCGTGTTCGACAACGCGGGGCAGGACTGCTGCGCGCGCAGCCGGATCCTGGTGCAGCGGTCGGTGTTCGACCGCTTCCTCGAGCTGCTCGAGCCCGCGGTCGCGGACTGGCGGGTGGGCGACCCGCACGACGAGGCGACGGAGATGGGCCCGCTCATCTCGGCTGCGCATCGCGACACGGTGACGCCGTTCATCAAGCACTCGCGCGTCGCGTTCCGCGGTTCGGCACCGGGGGGTCCGGGATTCTGGTTCGCCCCTGCGGTCGTGCTCCCCGAGAGCCGTCAGGACCGTGTCGCGCAGCACGAGATCTTCGGCCCGATCGTCGCGGTGCTGCCGTTCGAGGACGAGGCCGACGCGATCGCCCTCGCGAACGACACGATCTACGGCCTGGCGGGGTCGATCTGGACCGAGAACCTCGGGCGCGCCGTCCGCGTCGCGCGGGGGGTCAAGAGCGGGGTCCTGTCGGTCAACTCGCACTCGTCCGTCCGCTACACGACCCCGTTCGGCGGGATGAAGGCATCCGGTCTCGGGCGGGAGCTCGGGCCCGACGCGGCCGAGCGCTTCACCGAGACGAAGAACGTCTTCTTCGCGACGGACGGCGCCTGATGGGCGCGGCATCCCTCTCTCTCGATTCCATGTCCCACATTCACATCGTTCCCGAGGCCTGTGGGCGGCCTTTTCGGGACACCACCCACTCGGGAGCAGCGCAATGACCGTCGATCTCACTCAGCGACTCAAGGACCGCGTCGCCGTCATCACCGGCGGTGCGAGCGGTATCGGTCTGGCCACCGCCCGTCGGTTCGCCGCCGAGGGCGCGTTCGTGGTGATCGCCGACCTGGACCCGGCCAGCGGCGAGGCCGCGGCATCCGAGGTCGGCGGGGTCTACCGCCATGTGAACGTCGCGGATCAGGCATCCGTCGACGCGCTGTTCGACGGCGTCTTCGCCGAGTTCGGCCGGCTCGACATCGCGTTCAACAACGCCGGCATCTCCCCTGCGGACGACGACTCGATCGAGACCACCGAGCTGCCGGCCTGGGATCGCGTGCAGGACGTCAACCTCAAGAGCGTCTACCTGTGCTCGCGCGCAGCCCTGCGGCACATGGTTCCGCAGGGCAGCGGGTCGATCATCAACACGGCCTCGTTCGTGGCCCTGCTGGGCTCGGCTACCTCGCAGATCAGCTACACGGCGTCCAAGGGCGGCGTGCTCGCGATGACGCGCGAGCTGGGTGTGCAGTTCGCGCGTCAGGGAATCCGCGTGAACGCCCTCTGCCCGGGCCCGGTCAACACACCGCTGCTGCAGGAGCTCTTCGCGAAGGACCCCGAGCGCGCGCAGCGCCGACTCGTCCACGTGCCGATGGGGCGCTTCGCCGAGCCCGATGAGCTCGCCGCCGCGGTCGCCTTCCTCGCGTCGGATGACGCATCGTTCATCACCGCGACCGCGTTCGTGGTCGACGGCGGCATCACCAACGCGTACGTGACACCCCTCTGAGAGCCGACATGAGCAGAACTCCACCAGAGCGTCGGCGAACCCTGCGTATCACGCATGTTCCGTCCCGCCGCGCCGCAGAACGGTGGAGTTCTGCCGGGCATACAGTCCGGAAGGTCGCGACACGATGACTGAGGTGCCGCTCCGGGAAGTGCGCAGGGTCGTCTACCGGCCGCTGCGCGAAGGCAACGCGCTCGAGGACACCGTGGCGCGGCTCGTGCAGACCATCCGCCTGGGGGTGGTCGCGCCGGGGGAGTCGCTTCCGCCCGAGCGCGAGCTCGCCGGTCGGTACGAAGTCAGTCGCGACACCGTCCGTGAGGCGATCCGCGAGCTCGCGGACACCGGGTTCCTCGTGCGTCGGCGCGGGCGCTACGGCGGCACGTTCGTCGCCGATCCGCTGCCCCAGCCCCCGCATCCTGGTGTGGTCCCGCTCGACGAACTCGACGACGTGCTGGGTCTGCGCCGGGTGATCGAGGCCGGCGCCGCCCGCACCGCCGCGGGCCGGACGCTCACCCCCGAGGCGCGGGCCGACCTGTGGGAGCGGCACGAAGCGGCCTCAGGAGCGGAGGCAGCCGACTACCGCCGGCTCGACACGCTGCTCCACCTCACGATCGCCGAAGTCGCCGGCATCCCGTCGCTCGTCGCGATCGCGGCCGAGAACCGGGCACGGGTGAACGCATGGCTCGACACCTTCCCTCTGCTGCCGCGAAACATCGAGCACTCCAACGCCCAGCACGAGCGCATCGTCACGGCGATCCTGGCCGGGCGGGCGGATGCCGCCGAGGCGGCGACCCTGGAACACCTCGCCGGTTCCGAGGCTCTCTTGCGCGGCTTCCTCGCCTGAGTCCCCTTGCCGCCCTGGCCACGCGAAACCACCCCTGCTCGCCGAATCCACCTGCGATGGGCGTGCCGAAACGGGTGGCTTCGGCGAGAAGAGGTGGTTTGGCCGAAAGGGGCGATCGCGTAAAGGGCGGAGATACGCTGGACGGATGCCGGAGGACAGCGAGACAGCCCATGAAGAGGAGCCGCCGGAGTTCCGCAACACCGCGCTGAGCGATGCGCTGCAGACGCAGGATCTCGCCGCAGTCGCGTTCGCACTCCGGCACGGACCGACGGTCGTGCCGCTGCAGCCCGCCGGCGCCGATGCTCCCGGCGAGGTGTGGACCTATCGCAACCCGACGTCGGGCACCGCCGCCCTGCTGCTGTTCAGCGACGTGTCGCGCAAGCCCGACTCGCTGCCACCGGCGGTCGCGCTGAACACCCCCGGCTGGCTGCGCGCGTTCCTCGGCCTGCACCAGGACGACATCTCGACGGTGTTCCTCGACATCGCCGGTCCGCATCCGATGCAGGCGACGCCCGCGGACCTCATCGCCGCACTCGACGCCTGACCGGCAGCCGCTCGCAGCCCAGGTCGGTCAGAACTCGGGGAAGTCCTCGCCCGGAGCGCTTCTCGTCCGCGCCTTCACGTCGTTGAGCGCGCCGCGCAGGCTGCCCGAGCGGTTGTCGATCAGGTCGGTGTATCCGAGGCGCGCGGCCTCGCTGCGCCGCTGCGCGGTCTGGGTCACCGGACGCACCTCGCCGGCGAGACTCAGTTCGCCGATCGCAGCGAGCTGCTTCGGAGTCGATTCGTTGCGGACCGCCCCGGCGACCGCGATCGCGATCGCGAGATCGGCGGCCGGTTCGGTGAAGCGCACACCGCCGACCGTGGACACGTAGACGTCGAGGTTCGAGGTGACCACACCGGCCCGCTTCTCGAGGACGGCGAGCACCATCGCGACGCGGGCGCTGTCGACGCCGTTGACGATCCGCCTCGGGTTCGGCGCGCCGGTGACGATCGTGAGCGCCTGCACCTCGACCGGCAGCGCCCGCCGGCCTTCCAGCGCGATCGCGACGCAGGTTCCCGGCTCGGGACTGCCGTGACCGAGGAACAGCGCGCTCGGGTCGGCGACCTCGGCGATGCCCGATCCGGTCATGTCGAAGCATCCGACCTCGTCGGTCGGACCGAAGCGGTTCTTCAACGCGCGCACGAACCGCAGTGAGGTCTGCCGCTCGCCTTCGAACTGGCACACGACGTCGACGAGGTGCTCGAGGATGCGGGGTCCGGCGATCGAGCCGTCCTTCGTGACGTGCCCGACGATGATCACCGGAAGCCCGCGCTCCTTCGCGACGCGGATCAGCGTCGATGCGACCTCGCGCACCTGGCTCGGGTGACCGGCCATACCCTCCGACATCGACGACGAGACGGTCTGGACCGAATCGACGATGAGGAGCTCGGGCGTGACCTCGTCGACGTGCCCGAGGATCGTCGCGAGGTCGGTCTCGGCGGCGATGTAGAGCTCGTCGTGCAGCGCCCCGGTGCGCTCGGCGCGGAGGCGCACCTGTCCGGTCGACTCCTCCGCGCTCGCGTACAAGACGCGCCGGCCTGCGCGGGCGCTCTGCGCCGCCACCTCGAGCAGCAGCGTCGACTTGCCCACGCCGGGCTCGCCCGACAGCAGGATCGCCGCGCCGGGGACGATGCCTCCGCCGAGCACGCGATCGAACTCCCCGACGCCTGTCGTACGGCGCGGCGCATCGCGCGTGTCGATGGCCGTGATGGGTCGGGCTGCGCGGTCGGCGCTCGGTGCGACGGCGGCGACGGATCGGGTCAGACCGACGGGTTCCGCCGCCTCGACGACAGTGCCCCACTGCTGGCACTCGCCGCAGCGGCCGACCCACTTCAGCGCCGTCCACCCGCACTCGGTGCACCGATACGGCGCGGTGGTGGTGGTGCGTCGGGTCGCCATGGTCCCAGGGTAGGCGTCGCCTGCGACAGAGGGATGCCGCACCGCGGTACCGCCCCGAGGTGAGGCGTCGTACGATCGCGGCATGCGAGTCGATTCAGCCCAGCGTCGTATCTCCGTCCCCCGTGAGGTCGTCTTCCGCGCCTTCACCGATCCCGGCCGGCTGGGGTCGTGGCTGCCGCCGCGCGGCATGAGCGGCCGCCTCGAGGACGCCGACCTGCGCGCCGGCGGCGGGTTCCGCATGGTGCTGACGTACGAGTCCGACCAGGCCCGCGGCAAGACCACGGAGCACACGGATGTCACCGTCGTCCGCATCGTCGCGCTCGAACAGCCGTCGCGCGTGGTGTGGGAGGTCGAGTTCGAGTCGGACGACCCCGCGTTCGCCGGCACCATGTTCATGGAGTGGACCTTGGATGCCGTGAGCGAGGCGACCGAGATCACCGTCGAGGCCAGGGACGTGCCAGCTGGAATCGCCCCGGAGGACCACGTCGCGGGGCTCACTTCGTCGCTGGCGCAACTGGCAGGGCTCTTCGAGGGTGGCGCCGGCCGGAGCCTCGCCGACCCCGGCATCTAGGCCTGCCCGCCTTCAGCGAAGCGAGTCGGCCACCTCGCGAAGCGCATCGGCGGACCGTCGCAGCAGCCCCAGCTCGTTCGCCGAGTACGGCGTTTCGCGAATGGGCTTCGCGCCCGACGCGCTCACGAGCGACGGCACCGAGAGCGCGACCCCGCTGATGCCGTGGTAGTCGCTCAGCACCGTGCTGACCGGCATCACGGCGTGCTCGTCCCCGAGGATCGCCTCGATGATCCGTGCACTGGAGAGTCCGATCGCGAAGTTCGTCGCGCCCTTGCCCTGGATCACCTTGTACGCGGCATCCCGCACGTCCACCGCGATCGCGTCGAGCTCGTCGGCGCTCATCCGCGGGTGGCCGTCGCTCTGCCATTCCAGGATGGGGACGGTGCCGATCGTGGCACTGGACCACAGCGGGAATTCGGTGTCGCCGTGCTCACCCACGATGTAGGCGTGCACGCTCGTGGTCGAGACCCCGGCGCGCTCGCCGAGCCTCCACCGCAGCCGCGAGGTGTCCAGCACCGTGCCCGAGGCGAAGATGCGCTCCGGTGGGAGATTGGTCTGGTCCTGGGCGAGCACGGTGAGCACATCGCACGGGTTGGTCACGATCACGTAGATCGCGTCCGGCGCGACCTCGAGCAGCTGCGGCAGCATCGTCTTGAGGATGCCGGCGTTCACGCCCGCGAGCTCGATGCGGGACTGCCCGGGGTTCTGCTTCGCGCCGGCCGTGATCACCACGACGTGCGACCCGGCGACGACCGAGATGTCGCTGCCGCCGACGATGTCGCTCGTCCCGGTGAACTGCGTTCCGTGGGCGAGATCGAGCATCTCTGCCTCGACCTTCGCGGTGGCGATGTCGTACAGGGCGACGTGGCGCGCTGAGCCGCGGATCAGTGCGGCATACGCGGTGCTTGCGCCGACGCTTCCGGCGCCGACCACGGTGAGCTTCGAGTTCTCGATGACCGACATGCGACCAGTGTGCCAGGGGCGCCGGGGCCGGTTCGCGTGAACGGGCCGGGTCTAATCGGCGTCCACCGGAGAGGCCTCGGCATCCGTCGTCGTGCGGGCAGGGTTGCGGATGCCGATGAACGAAACGATCCCCGCGACCGCCATGAACACCGCGGTCACGATCGCGGCACGGTGGAAGCCGTTCAGATCGAGCGATCCGCCCACGATCGCACCGAGCATCGCGATCGCGATGAGGCCTGCGACGCGCGAGACCGCATTGTTGACGGCCGATGCGATCCCTGATCGCTCCGTGTCGATGGCGCCGAGGATCGCCGAGGTGAGGGGGGAGACCGTGGTCGCAAGGCCGAGGCCGAGGACGATCATGCCGGGCAGCACCTGCGTCCAATAGGAGAAGTCCTCGCCGACGGTGAGGAGCAGAAGGCAGCCGGCAGCCATCAGCAGCGGACCGACCGTCATGAACAGCCTCGGACCCCAGCGGCCGGCCAGTGTGCCCATCCGCGAGCTGAGCAGCACCATGAGCACCGTGATCGGGATGCTCGCCAGGCCCGCGAGCGTCGCCGGCATCCCGGCGCCGGTCTGCAGGTACACGACCACGACGAAGCCGTTCAGAGCGAGCGCGCCGTACATGAACGCGGTCGTGATGTTCCCGAACGAGAAGTTCCGCACGCGGAACAGGTCCAGCGGCAGGATCGGCTGCGGGGCCGTCCGCTGGCGAAGCAGGAAGAGGACGAACAGCAGGATGCCGCCGCCCAGCGTCACCCAGATGACCGGCGAGTCCCATCCGAGGCGCGGCTGCTCGATCAGGGCGAAGACGGTTCCGCCCAGGCCCAGCGTGCACAGCGCGGCACCGAGCCAGTCGATCCTGGCACCCGCCCGGCGGTCGTCGTGCTGATGGAGCAGGTGCAGCAGCACGAGGGTGATGGCGATCGGCACGACGTTGATGAGGAACGCAAGCCGCCACGAGAAGAAGTCCACGAAGATTCCGCCGATGAGCGGGCCTGCGATCATCGCGGTCGTCGTCATCGCCGTCCACATGCCGATCGCTCGACCCTGCGACGGTCCGCGGAAGGTCGAGGTGATCAGCGCGAGCGAGCTCGGCACGAGGAATGCCGCGGCCGCCCCCTGCGCTGCGCGGGCGATGATCAGGAACAAGGGGTCAGGGGATGCCGCGACCGCGATCGATGCGATGCCGAATCCGATCAGGCCGATGCGCAGCACGAGGATGCGGCCGAACGCATCGCTGACCGATCCAGCGACCAGGATCAGCGCACCGAGCGTGATCAGGTACGAATCGACGACCCACTGCTGCGTGATCAGGCCGCCGCCGAGCTCCTCTTCGATCGCCGGGAGTGCGACGTTGACGATCGTGCCGTCGAGGAACGCGACGAACGAGGCCAGCACCGCGATCGACAGCACCAGTCGCTGGGCGCGGGACATCGGCGGACTCTTGGCTTCGACCACGACTCTCAACCTAGGCCCCGCACGACGGAGCGAGGCCGCCCCGGTTCGCTCGCTGAACTCGTCCACACATCGAATTCGGCCGGCCCGAGCGGCCCCTGCCGGGCTGCGGCGCGCTTAACCTGGCAGATGCGGGCGGATGCGGCATCCGCTCTGTGTGATGGGAGCCCCGCCATGGAATTCGGACTGCACATCGCGGACTTCACGTGGCGGACCGGCGCGCGACAGCTCGGCCCGGCGCTGGCCGCGCACGTGCGCAATGCGGAGGCCGCCGGAATCCAGCGGATCACGGTGATGGACCACTTCTGGCAGCTGCCGGGTCTGGGCCCGGTCGAGCACGAGATGCTCGAGGCGTACGCGACGCTCGGCTTCATCGTCGCGCACACCGAGAAGGCGCTCCTGCACACCCTTGTGACGGGCGTCATCTATCGTGAGCCCGCGCTGCTAGCGAAGCAGGTCACGACGTTGGACGTGCTGTCCGGTGGACGGGTCGGGCTCGGTATCGGAGCCGCATGGAACGAACAGGAGTCCCGCGGGCTCGGCTTCACGTTCCCGCCCGTGGCGGACCGGTTCCGGCAGCTAGAGGAGACGATCCAGATCTGCCTGCAGATGTGGGCCGAGGAGGAGGAGCCGTACGAGGGCGCGCTCTGGCAGCTCGAGCGGACGCTGAACTCGCCGCAGAGCGTGACGCGGCCGCATCCGTATCTGATGATCGGCGGCAGCGGTGAACGCAAGACCCTGCGCCTGGTCGCGCAGTACGCCGACGCGTGCAACATCTCGGCGACGCCCGAATCGGCGCGCAAGCTCGACGTCCTGCGCGCCCACTGCGACGCCGTCGGACGGGATTACGACGACATCGAGAAGACGGCGATGATCCCGGTGACACCGAACTCGACTCCCGCGTCGGTCGCCGAGACCGTTTCCGGGCTCGCAGCGCTGGGGTTCACGGCGACGTACGTGTTCGCAGTGGGGATGCCCGAGCCGTCCGAGGTCGTGGATCTGATCGCCGGGGCCGCTGCGTTGGTGGCGTGACGGATGCCGCGAGGTGCGCGATTCGCTCCGATTCGCGGCACCGCGTGTCGTGACGTAAACTCTTCGGCGGTGACGTGTCCGAGCGGCCGAAGGTGCAACTCTCGAAAAGTTGTGTAGGGTAACCCCCTACCGTGGGTTCAAATCCCACCGTCACCGCCATGAAAACCCCTGATCATCAGGGGTTTTCTTCATTGTGTTGTAGCGGCCGTGCCCACGTCGCGCCACACCTATTGGGCAAGTCGGTCGCTTCGCGACCCCCGCATCAGGTGGTGCGACGCGTTCGATCTGAGGGTGCCACTTCGGCATTGCGCGTATTTCCGCGGTTTGGCGATCATGCGTCCACTGGAATATGAGGTGGATGCGGCTCGGCGTTGACACCTACGGTGGGTATCCGGCCCACCGCAACTCCGCGATGTTCCGCTCGCTTTCATGACGCGGAGAAGCGCTCTGGGCTGAACCTGACGCCCAGTTCGAAATGCCGCTCCATGTCGCGGAAAGTCATGGCGTCGGTCTTCGGATCGTGCTCATAGAAGCCCTGACCTGTCTTCGAGCCCAAGTGCCCCTGCGTGGTGAGAGAGCTGAGCCGAGCGCTCGGTTCAGCGGTGTTGCTGAGCAGGGGGAACAGCAGGGCGGAAACCCTCGCCCAGATGTCGAGCCCCCCGAGATCGGCGACACCGATCGGCCCGGCCGCAGCCCAGCGCGGCGCGAGGCCGGACTTGACGATGTCGTCAATGGCGCCCGGCGACGCGATGCCCGCGTCCACCAGCGCGAGAGCTTCGCGAAGGATCGCCGCCTGCAGACGGTTGGCAACAAAGCCGGGGCATTCCTTCTGCAGGAGGACCGGGTGCCGGCCCATCGCGCTGAGTAGATCCACGACCTGAGCGGTCGCGGATGTGGACGTCGCGGGACCCGGAACGATCTCGACCAGCGGCACCAGCTGCGGGGGATTGAAGAAGTGTGCCACGAGGAATCGCTCAGGATTCCTGACAGAAGGTGCGAGGACGCTCGGCATGAACGTCGACGTGTTGGAGGCGATAATGCCCTCCGTGTGCAAGGCGATCTCGGCCAGCACCGAGTTCTTCACATCGACGTCCTCCACCACCGCCTCGATTGCGAGATCGACATCTCGGACGCAGTCACCGAGGCTCGAAGAGAGCGAGAAATTGTCGCGAAGCGACCAAGGGTGCTCGTCGGACGCGATCGCGTCGCGCCGGGGGTCGAAGCCTCGGACCTCAATATTCTGCGACACAAACAGCTCGGCCAGGGCGAGGCCCATTGTTCCCAGTCCAGCGATCCCGACGACGGCTGCGGGGAGGTTCATGTGGTCTCCGTGGACGATATCTGAGCAGAACTGCGCGAACTGAGCGAGGTATTCATCGGCCAGACTTCAGTGATCGCGCTCGGGGGCTCCGTGACGACATCCGCGTCGCCGCCGAACTGTCGGATGTTGTCGACATCCGCTGCCGTGTACCTCGCCCATCCAACCCGCCCATCCCGGATGAAC
The DNA here is from genome assembly GCF_900114345.1 of Microbacterium sp. cf046. Taxonomy (GTDB): domain Bacteria; phylum Actinomycetota; class Actinomycetes; order Actinomycetales; family Microbacteriaceae; genus Microbacterium. The sequence continues at coordinate 578,873 of NZ_FOZJ01000001.1, forward strand.
TCCCTGCAGGCGCTTGTGAACGATTCTCGGATGGCGAGGTTCAGCGGAATGTCAGTGAGCTGTCCGGCGGCCAGAACTGCCTGCGGGTGCTGGTGCAGCACGTGACCGTCGAGCACAAAGCCCCAGACGCGACGACCGGGGAGATTACGCGCCCCGATATCCGAATCGACGACGGCGAACTGAGCCTCGAGTATGCGCTCGGGATCCACTGTCTGCAGCTCCGTCATCGACCTGATGCCAAGTTCGCCCCATAATTCACGTGCAACCGCGGTGGCGGTCTCCACGGGGATGATGCGACCGGTATGGCCGCTGGACATGATCGCCTTAGCGAACAATCCCCGTGCAGACGGCGCGCCCTGCAAACACCCGATGGAGAACGCGCCCGCTGAGTGCCCCGCGACGGTGATGTTCTCGGGGTCTCCGCCGAATGCAGCGATGTTGCGGCGGACCCAGGCAAGCGCCATCAGCTGGTCCTGCAGCCCGATGTTGCCGGACGTCTCCCACCCGCGGCCGCCGATGCCCGGCCAGTACCCGAAACGGAACGCCCCCACCCGGTAGTTCATCGAAACGATAACGGCGTCTGTTGAGGCGGAGGAACTCCTCCGGGAGTGAACGGCGGCGCCCCCATCCCAAGCTCATTGCCACCACCGTAGATCCACACGATCACCGGGCGGCTGGCGCGGGTGTCCGGCGTCCACACATTCAAGTAGAGGCAATCCTCGCTGATCTCGAGATCTCCGAGCTGTGGAAACCTTCGCTGGACGGGCGCCGCTCGAAACTCGATCGCCTCCACGTCGGCGACCGCGTCCGGCGGCGCGACCGGTGGCCGGAACCGCAGCTCGCCGATCGGCGGTTGCGCGAAAGGGATGCCGGCGAAGACCGCGCGGCCGCCGTCGCCAACGGTTCCGATGAAGGTGCCGGCGGGTGCTGCCGTGGTTATGGTGCCATTCTCATCACGCATCTTTCCTTGACCCATCTCCGGTGTCATCCTCACAGGCTGGCGAAGGACTGTTCCGGTTGCCTGAGCAGCAGTTGGTGCGTGCCCGGGCGCAGCTCCTGTTCATTCCCGGCGACGACCACGTCGGCGACCGACCCGACCGGAACCTCGACGCGCAGGAGGAGACCTCCCTGCCCGCGTTCCCAGGAGATAGCGGCCCTCCCTCGCGGAGTCTGATGCTCAATCGTGGCGTTCGTGATTCTGTCGTCGCTCACCGGCGACACCTCGAATCGCGTCCATCCCGGCGCGGTGAGGCGCATCCCTCCGACGCGCTGCTGAATCCATGACGCCACCGAGCCGAGGAAGTAGTGGTTTCTCGAGCGGGCGTCGCGATCCCACGACTCCAGCAGAGTCGCTTCGCCGTTGTCGAACCACACTCCCCAGCCCGGGCGGGTGCGTTGCAGAAGGACGGTCAGCGCGAGGTCGTCGCGGCCGGCGGCGGTGAGCACCGGCAGAAGGTGTCGGACGCCGATGGCGCCGACATCCAGATGACCGTCCGTTCGCTGCTCGAGATCGTTGATCAGACTGGCGCGCACCGAGGCAACGTGCTCGGTAGGAACTGCGTTGAAGGCCAGCGGAAGGACATTGAGAGCTTGCCGGTATCCCACGCCGGCCACGGCGTAGGATCCTTCCGCCTCATCGAAATAGGCATGGTGGTACGCGGCGGCGGTGGATCGGGCCGCCTCGGTGTAGCGAGCCGCGCGGGGGTCGTTCATCTCCTCGAGGATCAGTGCCGTGTGTTGGAGCACGGTGACGGCCATCATGGTGGCAGTGGGAGCCATGCCCTCAGGGGGGATTCCGTATCCCGGCGGCAGCCAGTCGCTCCAACTGCGGTCCGGCCACAGCCCACCGTCGGCTCTGGCGAGCAACTGGTCTGCGAACCGGACGATCATCGGTGCGTACCGTTCCAGCACAGCGATGTCGCCGTACTCGCGGTACAGGTACCAGGGGATGAGCACCGCGGATGCTGACCAGGCCGGATCGGAGTCCCGCATCGTGCCCGGAGTCGGGACGATCTGAGGGACGGCTCCATCGTCCCGTTGCGCGTCGACGTGGTCGTCCATCCACTTTCGGAAGGGTCGGCGCAGATCGAAGTGGTGCAAGAGCGCTTCGGTCGCCAAGTGGGCGTCGGCGGTCCAGCCGTTCTTCTCGTAGATAGGGGTGTCGGTGGGGATGCCGTGCAGATTGTTGCGGAACGTGCGGCCGAGGGCGGAATTGATCCAGGTGAGGAGGGGGTCGCTCGCCGCGAACTCGCCCACGTCCTCCAGGGGCGTGTAGATCGGAACCGCCCGGAGGTCATCGACTCGGAGGTCACCGGTGACGTCGACCTGCATCCACCGGAAGCCGCGGTAGCCGAACTGCGGCTCCCATTCATACTCAGTCACCGGCGCCTGGACGATCAGCGTATCCACCTGCGAGTCGCCGGCCGTGAGGAAGTTGTCGCAGATCACCCGACCGTCATCGTCTCGCTGCTCACCCGAGATCACCCGGACGGTGCCACTGCTGCCGGTGACGACACAACGAACGCGACCGGTGATGACGCCCCCGAAGTCCAGCACGGTTCCGCCACCGTCCAAGGGTTCGACGACGACGGGCGCCACCGGAGGGAGCGTGGTTATCGGGGGATGACATGCGGGCTTGAGCTTGCCGCGCGGCGCGCTGACCACGGTGGCGGGGGACCAATTCCTCTCGTCGTCGCCCACCCGCCATGTCTCGCCGCCGAACAGCAGATCTTTCTCCACGGGCCCCGACGCAGTCTCCCAGTGCGGTCCGGTCATGTACTCCTGGGTGCGGCCGTCGCTGTAGGTGAGGTCGAGGCGGGTGAGCGCTACCGGTTCTCTGTGCCACGGCGCGACATTCCACCCCCAGATATCTCCCCCGCGCGCCGCGTAACGCTCTCGGCCGGCCTCGATGAGAATCTCGTTCCGCCCCGACCTGAGCAGATGGCCGACGGGCCAAGTGCGATAGAGAATCGTCTTGTCGTAGTCGGTGACGGCGGGGCCGATCGCTTCGTTGCCCACCCGATGCCCGTTGATGCGGACCACTCCGCACCCCAGAACCACCGCAGCCAGGGTCGCGTCTTGAACTGAGCCTTCCACGGTGATCGTGCTGCGGAACCATGGGTTGGGGGCGGGATCCGTCTCGACGGCGAGGAGACGCGTCCCGTGCGCAGGCTGCCCGTCACGTGTGGCTCCCCCGAGTACCGGATTGGGGGAGATGCCGTCATCGGTGTCGGCCGCCGCAGCATCCGCGGTGTGCCATCCCGTGGTGCCTCGCTCGGCGCGAAGAACCAGGCGGTAACGGCCGGCCGGCGCCGACGCCGGAAGTTCGATGAGCTGTCCGAACCAGTCCCAGAGTATGTAGGGACCCTGCACGGTCCGCTCAGCGATCAATGCGCCTTCGATGGACTCGAGGCGGAGGGTGAACCGGTTCTGAGCTGTGTAGGGATCATCCACATCACCGGGACCAGCCACGTCGACTGTGATAGCGGTGATCGGTCCGAACACTTCGAAATCCTGGGCGATCTCGCTCCCTTCGGTCACCCAGTCGATGCGGGCGCGACGATTCTCACGCGTGATGCGCTGGCTGCGCGGCACGGCACGCGAAATCCACTCGGCGTGGTGGAACGGATTGCTGGTAGTCAATTTCATTGCTCCGAATCTGAAAGGACGAGGGCTATCCGAGTGCGTCGCGGAGAGCGGTCACGACGCTGATCCCGCGCTCCATGTCCAGCATCCGGTTGGTCACGTAGGCGAATCCGACCCGTGCATCGGCATCGGCGAAGGCCACCTGCCCGCCGGCGCCGTCGTGCCCGAATGACGCCGGGGTGAGGTAGGGGTCCCAATCGGAGGGGATCATCACGCCGGCGCCCCATGCTTGGTACGGCGGTGGACCATTGTCGAAGAAGGGGAGGCCTGCGCTGCGAGGCTTGGCCATTAGCTCGGCAGTCTCGGCGCTCCATAGCCGGATGCCGCGGGTCTCCGCGACGGTCGCCGACCAGATGCGTGCGAGACCAGTCGCACTTGAAATCGCACCGGCTCCACCGATCTCAGCGGCATGCAGGTGACGACCGTTGAAACCATCCCCCGGACCCAGCAGGTCGGGGTTCAGGGCACCCCCGAGGGTGACGGCTCTTTCCAGCCACTCCGCATCCGGGTTCTCGTCTACCGGCGGCGGCCAAGCGGCGGCAGGCTGACCTGGGATGAGCCGGGCCACCCGAGGCTCAAGGTCGGCGGGAAGGCCGATCCAGGTGTCGGCTGCCAGAGGCTCAGCGATGTCGGCCACAAGGAACTCGCCGAGGGAGCGGCCCGAGATTCGGGCGACGATCTGAGCGCTGATCGCCCCTACCGTCACGGCGTGATACTGGTGTGCTTCGCCTGGCGTCCACAACGGCTTCTCCGCGGCGATGATGCGCGCGAATTCGGCGCCGTCGAGCAGTTGCTCGAGCGTCACGTCGACACTGGGCGCGGGGACACCGGCGCGGTGGGCGAGGGTATCGCCGACGGACACTCGGTTCTTGCCGTGGGCGGCGAACTCGGGCCAGATGTCAGCGACTGGCATGTCGAGGGAAGGCAGCGCGCCGGACTGAAGCAGGCGTCCGATGGCGATCGCCGCCAATCCCTTCGTGCACGAGAAGACGACGGTCAGCGTATCGGGTTGCCAGCGGGCCCCCGTGCGCTCGTCGGCTGTGCCACCTCGCGCCTCGATGACCGGCTGTCCGTCCAGCCACACCGACAGCGCGGCGCCACTGCGGTCCGTTTCGTCGAGTGTCCTGGCGAACGCGTCCACTACGGGGGCGAAGCGGTCCTCTGCGAGCAGATCTACTGATACGTCGCGCGACATGCGCGGTTTCCTTTCGTGGTGGGATGGCTGGTCATGTGGGCGCGCCGCGCAGATTCGCATCGACAATGTGGAGCCTTGATCAGGCGGCCACCGCATAGGATCTGCGGTGGCCGCCGTTCCGGTAGGCAGCCGGGCAGGTCACTTTGCCGCGATGGAGCCGATCTCGCTCGTTTTTCCGGAGTTGTCCGTCGCCCGGTATTCAACGATCGACTTGCCACCGGACAGCTTGATCGGTCCCGTGTACGCCTGCCACTCGGACGGCGTGGCTCCCGGCTTCTTGATCGTGCGGTACTCGACGGAGGCCACGCCCGAGTAGTCATCGGTCGCACTCAGAGTCACGGTTCGCGCCTTGGACGGTTCGGCGGTGACGACGGGTGCCGCGCCTTCGTGTACGACGATCCGTACCCGGTCGATGTTCAGTAGTCGGGCGTTGGCATCGGCGGGGTCGCCGTTGCGATTCGCGGCCACCCTGGCGCCCGCGAAGACCGTGCCGGGGCTGGTGTATGCGTGCGTGACGTCGGTGGTGACCTCGTTCGCTGGATCTCCGAAGGGGACTCCCTCGAAGGCGCCTGTTCCGAGATAGTCGAACCACGTCTTCACAAGTTCGCCGAGTCCGTCCGGTGCATCTGCGGTGAGCGTCAGTGTCACGGCTTGACCAGTCTCGACGTCGGCTCGATCCGCACCATTGATCGTCAGGTCTGCAGTGGGCTGGAGCCCGCCGCGCGCGTCGGCGTCCTCTGAGGTGACGACGACCTGCGAGTCCTCGACGTGATACTGAGTGGATTCCGGCGCAGGGACACCGTCCTCGACCCAGCTCGCCATGTCCCGAAGGGCTTGCTCGACGATGCCGATGTAGTCCACGAGACTTGCCGCACGGTCGCCGACCGTGTCGGCACCTTGGTGGTCGGCCCGGTCGTTGAAATAGACCCGGTAGGAGTCGGCCGCCGCGGCGCCCAGGCTCTGCTCAACGCGCTTGCGGTACCAGTCGGTGTGCACCGGCAGCGCGTCGACGTCGTACAGATTGGACACGACGATCACCTTGCCATTGACGGACCCGTCGAACGCCGTGTTGCCCGCTACCGAGTTGAAGCGCTGGGGTTCGAAAGACTCAGCGGGGCGCTGCGGATAAATCGGAGTGCCGTCTGCGTTGCGGAACTGGTCCAGCGCGATCCACCCCTGGTTTACGGGGGGCAGTTGGTAGCGGTAGGCGAAGCGCTTGGCGATGTTCCAACGATGTTCGACGGTGTCGCCCATCTCCACCAGCTCCGAGCGGACGCGCGCGCCGAGCGGCGAGTCTTCGGTGCCGAGGTATCCCTGGGTGTTCCAGAAGTCATCGACATAGGTAGAGTCGTACGGAACAGGTGCATCCGAATCCAGCCCTGTGCCGTAGAACCTGCTGTCATTGCCGAGCAGATAGTCCGGGTTCTCCCAGGCCTTCCAGGGGATGCCGAGCAGGTGGAGCTCTTCGAGCACCGCCCGCTCCGCCTCATCAAGAGTCGCGTAAGGATCGCCGCTGCCGCCGGGCATCAGTGCATCCCTGATCTCGTCCGCCTTGTCGGCGAGGATCAACTCAGCGGCGGACCGGCCGTTTGTGGGGTAGCTGTTCGGCTGCGGCACTGCCTGAACGACCGGCACGAACCCCTGCCAGACGCCTGCGACGTTCTCGGCAGCGCCAACGGTCTGCAGGGAGCCGCCGCTCGGGCCCCAAAGGTAGCCGTAGATCTCCCGGTCGCTGCCGTAGTAGTCCGCTGCAACCTGCTCTGCGAATTTGGCGGCGGCGGCGGCGTGCCGGTAGCCCAGCGACAGGAAGTTGTTCCCGGCCTGCACGGTGTATCCCCCGCTCGCCAGGCCGAATTCGATAGCGCGGTCTTTGGCCTGTGACAAGTTCTCGCCGGGCGTGAAGGTGATGGGGTAGGTGTACTGGAAGAATCGCCCCTCCCACTCGTTCTTATCCGCTTCGGGGTGGAGGTAGATGGTGAATTGGATGTTCGTGCCTTCGAAGTGGCCGGAGACGCGGTGGTGGGGTACTGGCGATGTCTGGTCGGTCTCGGTGTCGATCACCGGCTGCGTGTATAGCGGATCGATGCAGTCGGCAGTGATCTGCCACGCGCCGGTCGCATCCGGAGCACATTGCTGCGGTTCGGCGGCGACGGCCGGCGACCCGGTGAGGGCGGTTGCAACGAGGGCGAACGCCATACCGGTGGCGGCGGGCCAAAGCCGTCGCGGCGTGCGCCGGTCTGCTCGTGTGTTCCGGGGTGTGGAATGTGATTCGTTCACGTGAGATCCAACTTCTTCGTTGATGGTGCAGACCGCACCGAGTTGCTGGGTGATGCAAGACGATGAGCGGTGCCGGGATGTCCGAAGGCGAGCAGCATCAGGAGCACGGCCCGATCGAGCATGAGGCGCAATCGAGGATGAGGCGCCCTAGGCGGCCGGCACAGGTCTCCTGAAGCCGTTGTGTAGTCCGGGGGGCCGCGATCTATTGCCCGCGACGCCCCCGGACCAGAGAGGACGATTACTGCTTGTAAGCGGACTGCATGCTCTCGGTCACGCCTTCGGGGGTGGTGTTGCCGAGGAACATCGCCTGCAGCTGCTGGTTCAACGTCGACTGGACCTCTGCCTGCAGGGTGGGCAGCCGCATACCCTTGTTGTCGGCGATGAGGGCCGCGAACTCCTCGAGCTCCGCCGTGGGCGTGTACTCATCGTTGGGGATGACCGGAACCGACTTGAAGCCGTCGGCGTAGATGGCAGAAGCCTCCGGGGTGCCCATGAACTCGAGGAACGCCTGGGCTGCGGCTGGGTTCTTCGCCTTCGCGTTGATGGTGGTCACGAAGCCGGGCAGAGCCGTCACGAACGTATCGCCATCATTGGTCGCCGGTACGGCGGCGACCACATAGGAGTTGTCCGGCCCGGCCGTACTGATAGAGGCCAGGACTGCGCCGACGTCGACGATTCCCAGCGCGTCACCGGCGGCCACCGCGGTGGCGCCCTGCTCACGAGACCGCCCGAGGGCACCCTCGCCGAAGCAGCCGGCGTCCCAGAGATCCTGCTGGATCTCGATGATGTCTACCCACGGGGACTCCGGGTAGGTGGCCTCCCCTGCCGCCAGCTGCTCGTCGAAGTCGGGCACCTCCGGCGCGAGGAGCGTTGCGGTGTGGGCGAATGGGAACATCTGCGGCCCCGCCGCGGCCTCGCCAAGTCCCTGCGCGTAGGCGTATACGCCGGCATCGACCGCGTCGGCGCAGAGCTGGAGCACTTCGTCGAGGGTTGTCGGAACGGACAGCCCGAGTTCCTCCATCTTGGTCTGGTTGTAGATCGCGCTGAGCGGTTGCAGGGCGCCCGGATAGGCGTACACCTCACCCTCGTACGTGAAGTCCGATGCCCATGCCTCCGGGATGTCGTCCGCCCAGGTCACGTCGAGGGGAGCGATCAGGCCGTTCGCCGCCAATGGTGCGACGTTGTCCGCGTTGTCCTTCGGATCCCCGCCCGGGAAGGAGGTGAGGATGTCGGGGGCAGTGCCGCCCTGCATCTGCGTCATCACCAGTTGGCCGACGTCCCCGCCCTGGTAATCGAAGTCGACAGTGACGTCCGGGTACTCTTCCTCGAACGCGGTCGCGATCTTCTCGTAGGTCTCTTGGAAACCGGAGAAGAACACTCCGGTCAACGTGCCACTGACCTCGCCGTCTGACGGAGCCGGCGCGTCACCTCCGCCGCCTGAGCAGCTCGTGAGCGCGAGCGCGCTGATGGCGACGATGGCGCTCGTCGCGGCCATATTGCGAATCTTCATCGATCTGGTCCGTTCTCTGTGAGTGCATTTCTTGGTGGTCCGTCCGGCCGGGCGCCGGACGACGTCTTGCTGGGGACGGGGCATTCAGCCCTTCAGGCCGCCCGCGAATCCTCGGATGACGTACCGCTGGAAGATCAGGTACAGCGTCAGGATCGGGATCATCGAGATGACCAGCGAAGCGAAGATAAGCGGCCAGTTCGACGTGTACTGCCCGACGAAGGAGTAGATCGCCAGCGGGATTGTGGACTGTCCACTGCCGGCCAAATAGATCAGGGGCGTGAAGAAGTCGTTCCAGATGCCGACACCGTTGAGGATGAACACCGTACCGAGCGCGGGGCGAAGCAGTGGAAGGACGACATGCCAGAAGGTGCGCACGTGGCTGCAGCCGTCGATGTGGGCGGCTTCCTCGAACTCGATGGGGACGCTCGAGCGCAGAAAGGTTGTCAGCAGGAAGATCGAGAAGGGCATGAACGCGCCGGAGTAGATCACCACGAGCGACCAGATAGTGCCCAGCAGCCCGAGATCGCGCATCTGGATGTAGAGCGGAATCATGCCCAGCTGAAAGGGCAGCAGCAGGCCGATGAGGAAGACGTAGAACGTCACGTTCGACCAGCGGGAGGTCGAACGAGCAAGGGGATACGCAGCCATCGTCGCGAACGCCAACAGGACGACCGATGCGAGCCCGGTCACCAGAATGCTCATGATGATCGATTGCGGCAGAGTCGAGCTGTTCCACGCCTGGATGAAATTGTCCAGCGTCGGTCGTGAGCTCGGAAGCAACCCGGCCGTGAGGTCATCCGCCGGCTTGAAAGCCAGGTTGATGAGGATGTATACGGGAATGAGGAAGATCAGCGTTGTGATGTACGCGGTGCCGTTCGCGGCGATCCGTCCCGAAAGCGAGGTCTTCACGAGTTGCGCTCCTGCCTCCGCAGTACGCGGAACTGGATGACGGACAGGATTGCGACGCCGATGGTGAGTACGACGGCGAGAGCGGCAGAGCGCCCGTACTCACCGAAGTTGGAGAAGATCTGGTAGATCAGCGTGGAGATGGTCTGGGTCTGGTTACCGGGTCCCCCGTTGGTCAGCGAGATGATCTGGTCGAAGATCTTCAGCCCGCCGATCAGCCCGATCATCAGGTTGATCGTGATGGCCGGTGCGAGGAGCGGTCGCGTGACATACCAGAAACGCTTCCAGTAGCCGGCCCCATCGAGCGCTGCAGCCTCGTCGAGTTCTTGGGGAACGCCCTGCAGTCCCGCGAGGTAGATGATCATCGTCGACCCGGTGAACTGCCAGATCACCGTGACGATGATGATCCACAGCGCCGACGTCGGGTTGCCAAGGAAGTCGACTTGCTCCATCCCCAACGCGCCGAGAAGACCGTTGACGGCGCCGGCGCCGGGTGGACCGAAGATGTACTTGAACAGGTAGCCGACAACGAGCGCCGAGACCACCATCGGCGCGAAGATGATCGTCCGCAGCACGTTCCGGCCGAACACCTTGCCATGCAGCAGGAGCGCCAGCCCCAACCCCAGAACGTTCTGCCAGATAACGACGACGACCGCGATGAACAGCGTGCGAATTGCCGCCGGACCGGCCTCTCCCTGGAAAGCCCGGACGAAGTTCTCGAAGCCGATGAAGTCCGGCGGGGAGTTCAAGAATGACCAGTTCGTGAACGCGGAGAGCATGCCCACGGCGCTAGGCACGATGACGACGTAGACGTAGGCGGCAATAGCAGGCAGAGCAAACCACCAGAGTCCGCGGCCCACGGAGTCGGACCGCCGCCGGCGAGTGCCCCGCAGGCTGTCCCTGGTGGAGCGGGGTGCCGTGCGCACTGGGGGTGTCGTAGTGGTCACTTCACGACTTCCGCGGGTGTTGCGACAGCTTCGCTGATACGGGCATCGGGGCTTCCTTGCACTCGAAGTGATTGGTTAGAGAACGTTATTTTTTAGGAATGCAAGAACGTTATCCGAGGATCATGACCCACGCAACCCCTTTCTCCTATAACGTTCTCTTTGAGCGACGGCGGTGTCGAAGAAGCGCCAGGATGCGGGAGAGATCATGAACGTGAGATCGCACGACGAAGCCCTCATCGGGCACAGAGTGACAATCGTCGACGTGGCGCACCTCGCGGGCGTGTCCGTCGCGTCGGCGTCAAAAGTCGTGCGGGGGACCAGCGGCGTCAGCGAAGAGATGCGGGGGAAGGTCAACAACGCGGTGGCCAAGCTCGGCTACCGTCCCCACCGCATGGCGCAGGGATTGCGGGGTCCGCTGAAGACGATCGGGGTTCTTCTCCCCGGCGGCATCGACAGCCCCTTCTTCGCCGCCCTGTCGAACGGTGCTGTCCAGGTGCTGTCGGAGTCCGGGTACGAGGTCTTCATCTCGCCCGCCGGCCTGACCGCGAAATCGCACTACACCGCAATGGAATCGCTCATCGACCATCGGATGGGTGGCCTGCTCCTGGTGGCACCGCTCGGTGCGACCAGCAGGCTAGAGGACATCGCCAGCCAGATCCCGATCGTGGTCATCGGTCGTCATGGCGAAAACACCCGCTATGACACCATCGCGGGCGACGACGCGCTGGGAACGCAGCTCATCGTGCAACACCTCGTCGATTCCGGTCATCACCGGATCACCTTCTTCGCGAGCCAAGACGAGGGCGCGTCCGATCTGCCCCAGCATGTCCGCCTTCAGGGATATCGCACCGCGATGGCTGCCCACGGCCTGCACAACGCGATCGATGTGGTGACGACGGAATGGTCGTACGAAGGCGGAGCGGCGGCTGCCAAACTGCTGTTGTCACGCGACGAGTTGCCGGACGCGGTGATCGCCGGTCCGGACGTCACTGCTCTTGGGTTTCTGGGTGAGGCGTGGGCGCGAGGGATTCGCACGCCGGCCGATCTCGCGGTCGTCGGCTATGACAATATCCCGATGTCCGCATGGCCTCCGCTCTCGCTCACGACCGTGGACCAGTCCGGCTTCGAGATGGGCCGGATAGCAGCGCAAATGCTCCTTGAACGCATCGAAGGTCGCCTGGAGTTCCGACATGAGACGCTCCCCGTGTCGCTCGTTCCGCGGCACACGAGCGGCGCCTGACTTTCCGGTTTCCACCGATCGAGGCGCGAGAAAAAGAACGTTATGCATGTCGCGAAAGATAACGTTATAGTGCCATGGTAACCGAGGGCGAGTACTCACCCTCGGAGCCCGCTCGATTCCGCAAGGCTGGCAGGCCAACAGCCTGCTACCGGCTGTGCTCAGGATGAGCGGAGCAGATCGAGTGACCACCCTGAACAGGAGACCCCTTGCCTACGCTCAACGCCCGATCGCCTCTCTCAGCTGTCCTTGATGCGCCCGACGCGAAGGCCGTGCTCGATGAGCTCGTACCTGACCTGATGGATTCGCCTATCGCCAGAAGCCTGGTCGCCTTCCCGACGGGCTCGTTGCTCACGCTGATGCTCGGGGATGACGACCCACGAGTCGATGCCGTGATCGACCGAGTCGGGGACATCGAAGATCCGCGCCCCGCGAGGCGCGAGGAGACGGCCATTGTTCCCGTTGCTGGCTATGAGGCTGAGTCAGTGGCGAGGGCGAGCGCAGTGTTGACGCTGCCGCCGCGCGTTAGGCGGCTCGAACTCGCGGAAGTCGTGCTGGACGGCCCGTCGCACGGTAACCCCTTCGTTGATGTCGACGTCTGGGCGACATTCACCTCGGCCGGGCAGTCGATTCGTGTCGGTGGGTTCTATGACGGCGACGGGCGCTATGTGATCCGCTTTCTTCCGCGGTCCGCGGGGGCGTGGGAATTTGTCACGTCGTCCAATGCGCGTTCTCTCGATGGCGTGGCGGGCGTCATCGATGTAGAGGACAGCGACCTTCGGGGCCCTGTGGGTGTGGTCGATGAGTTTCACTTCGAGTATGCGAATGGCACACCGTTTCTGCCGTTGGGAACGACCGCCTATGTCTGGAATCACCAGAGTGAGGCGCTGCAGCAGCAGACCCTCGACACTTTGAGGGGAGCGCCGTTCAATAAGATCCGGATGTGCGTGTTTCCGAAGGACATGATCTACAACTCGAACGATCCTGATCACTACGTCTGGGAACGGCGACCGGACGGCAGTTGGGACACCACCCGCTTCGACCTGGAGTACTGGCGGCACCTGGAAGACCTGCTTCGTCAGCTCGGAGAGCTGGGCATCCAAGCCGACCTCATCATCTTCCACCCATACGATGAGCGTTGGAGTCTGTCGAATCAGAGCAGTACCGCCGATGACCGGTATGTCCGATACCTCGCTCGTCGGCTGAGCGCCTTCCCCCACGTCTGGTGGTCGATGGCGAACGAGTATGACCTACTCGTGAACAAGAGCCTCGAAGACTGGGACCGACTCGCAAATCTCCTTCGCGAAGAAGACCACGTCGGTCACCTGATCTCCATCCATAACTGGATGGAGATCTGGGACGCATCCTCCGAATGGGTAACCCACTGCAGCATCCAGCACGGAGAAGATCTCGCGAAGTCCGTCGACAAATGGCGCCGCACGTGGCGCAAACCAGTCCTCGTCGATGAGACCGGATACGAGGGTGATCTTGACCAGGGATGGGGAAGCCTCACGGGCGAAGACCTCGTCCGCCGGTTCTGGGAGGTCAGCCTTCGCGGGGGCTACGCCAGCCATGGCGAGACCTTCTACCGAGCCGATGAGCAGATCTGGTGGTCCAAAGGCGGGGTCCTGCGCGGTGACAGCATTTCCCGGCTCAAGTTCCTGCAGCGGATCGCGTCCGAGTCACCGACGGGCAGACTCGATCCACTCCCGTCCGACTGGGATGCGACCTGGGGTGGGATCGCCGGACAGTACTGCATCATCTACTTCGGCGACCACCGGCCGGTCTTCCGCGATGTCGCCATCCCCGCCGGGATGACCGCGGAGATCGACGTCATCGACACCTGGCTGATGACGGTGACGACACTTCCGGGCGTTCACTCCGGCACCGTCCGCGTCGATCTCCCCGCCCGACCCTACGTCGCGATCCGATTGCGCGCGTCTGCCTGAGCGCAAGCGGCCCAAGTCCCGAATTCGACTGCGACCACAGTCGTCACCATCACCCAGACACCAGGGAGTCAACCGTTGCCTGAAATGCCCACAACCGGGGAGAAGGGGCCCTGGAGCGACGTTCGACTCGATCCCGCACGAAGGGCCGAACTTCTTCTCGCTCGCATGAATGTGGACGAGAAGATGGCCCAGATCTCCTGCTACTTCCCCACAAACATCAACAACACCGCGGACTTCACGGAGAGCTTCCCCCACGGAATCGGCGAAGTGTCGTGCCTTGAGACGAGATCCGCACGGACGCTCGATGAGGTCACCTCCTTCCAGCGACGCATCCAGACCGAGGCCATGGCCGGGTCGCGTCTGGGCATCCCCGCCATCTTCCATATGGAGGGAATGTGCGGCGCGTACCTGCCGGGTGCGACAAGCTTTCCCGCCGGGCTTGGCCGAGGCGCGAGTTGGAATGTCGAGCTGGAGCGCGCGATCGGTGAAGTGGTGGGCCGGCAGGAGCGGGCGGTCGGAGTCACGCACACACTCGCCCCGGTCTTGGATGTGTCGCGCGACCCGCGGATGGGGCGGCACGGCGAGAGCTACAGCGAGGACCCAACGCTCGCGGCTGCCCTGGGCGTCGCGGCGACTCGCGGGCTGCAGGCGGCCGATGTCGACGGCCGGCGCACCGAAGCGGTCGCCAAGCACTTCATCGGGTCGCACCACACCGCGGGCGGCATTCACGGCGCTCACTGCGACATCCCGGACCGCCTGCTGCAAGAGGTATACGGCAAGCCCTTCCAGGCCGCCATCACCGAGGCCGGTCTCCTTGGCATGATGCCGTCGTACAACTCCGTGGCCGGGGAGCCCGTCACCGCATCCGTGCGGCTGCTCACGACGCTGCTGCGGGAGCAGATGGGCTTCACGGGGCTCGTTGTGTCGGACTACGGCGCGATCGGCAATCTGCACAGCGTTCAGCGCGTTGCCGCGTCGCTGCCGGATGCGGGCCTTTCAGCCCTGAGAGCTGGAGTCGACGTCGAACTGCACGTGCCGCAAGGGTACGGATCGCAGCTGCGGGACTGGTTCGTGGATGGGCAGGCAGAGACTGCTCTGCTGGATCGAGCGGTCACCGCCGTGCTGACCGCGAAGTTCCGGATGGGGCTTTTCGAGCATCCCTTCGCGCCTGACGGCGCCGAGCGAGACGCCCGGTTCACCGCCGTCGGTGACGCGCGCGTTTCGCTGCAGTCGGCGCGTGAATCGATGGTGCTGCTGCGAAATGACGGCATCCTCCCTCTTGCGCCAGATGTGCGGAGGATCGCCGTGATCGGCTGCCACGCGGACAGCGCACGGTTCTTCTTCGGCGGCTACACCCATTACTCGATGGCGGAAGGCAAGCTCGCGGCATACGCATCGATGGCCGGCCTGACGACGACCGACCACGATCGACCGACCGCTATCAACATCCCGGGAACGAGCATCGAGGCGTCAGACGGTCCAGAGTACGAGGCCCTTCTGCAGCAGCAGAAGCCGGACGCCGCCAGCCTGCTGGACGAACTGCGCACGCGCCTCCCCGAAGCCGACATCGTCTGGTCATATGGGTACCCCATTGCCGGTGACGATAGGTCCGGATACTCAGCGGCGATCGCCGCGGCCGCACAGGCGGACCTCATTCTGCTCACTCTCGGGGGAAAGCACGGGACCTCTTCGATCGCTTCCATGGGCGAGGGCATCGACGCCACCGATATCGGCCTCCCGCCCTGCCAGGACGGGCTGATCGACGCGCTCGCCGAGCTCGGTGTGCCAATGGTGGGCGTGCACCTGGACGGAAGACCGGTCTCGAGCGACGCGGCTGACCGGCATCTCGCTGCGCTGATCGAGGCGTGGAGTCCGGCCGAGTGCGGCGCCGAGGCGATCGTCGATGTGCTGGTCGGGACCTGCAACCCGAGCGGGCGACTGCCGGTCAGCGTGGCGCGCAACGCAGGACAGGTCCCCATCTACTACGGCCACCCGTACGGCTCGAGCTGGCACCAGGGTGAGAGCATCGGGTTCCCGGAGTATGTGGATGCCCCGCACACGCCGCGATACGCATTCGGTCACGGGCTGAGCTACACCACGTTCGACTTCAGCGCACTGCGATTGTCCCAGCGCGAAGTGATCGCGACCGGTTCCGTTGAGGTCGGCTTCACTCTCACGAACGCGGGCGAGCACGCCGGCACCGAGGTCGTTCAGCTGTACGTCCGTGACCGGTACGCGTCGATGACCCGTCCTGTCCTCGACCTGGCCGGTTTCCAACGCGTTCACCTCGAGCCGGGCGAAAATGCCGACGTCTCTTTCACGCTGTCGATGAGTCAGCTGGCCTTTCTCGACGCTGAACTGCGGTGGCGGGTCGAAGCGGGTGAGGTGGAGATTCTGATCGGCTCATCCTCCGACGAACTTCGTCTCACGGGCGTGGTCACCATCACGGAGGATGCGGTGATCGATGGTGCATCGCGAGCGTTCTACGCCACAACGCCCAGCTCACCCTCGGCATGACTGCAGATCTGATAGGAGCCCGAGCATGACATCTCAGCATCCGACGGCCATTCGCCCCGGCCAGCCTTGGTTGGATACCTCCGGCAACCGGATACAGGCCCACGGTGGGTCCATCATCGTCGCCGAAGATGGTCGCTTCGTCTGGTACGGAGAGAACAAGGAGTTCACGACCGCCGGCAGTCCGACGTGGCACTGGGGAGTTCGAGCGTATGTCTCCGATGACCTCATCAACTGGGAGGACCGTGGCCTGATCATTCCACCGGTGCTCGATGATCCGACGTCACCGTTGCATCCCGAGCAGATGATGGATCGGCCGCACATCCTGCGCCACCCCGTCTCGGGCCGCTATGTGTGCTGGCTCAAGATCATGGGCGCAGTGTCCACGCAGTCCTCGACCGTCCTCGAAGCCGACGACCTGTTCGGGCCCTACCGCATCGTTCGCGAGGGCCTGCGCCCTCTGGACATGGACGCCGGAGACTTCGACCTGGTCACCGATCCCACCGACGGAAAAGGCTATTACTACTTCGAACGCGTGCACAGCGAGCTGATCTGCGCAGACCTCACCACCGACTACACGGGCGTCACCGGGTACTACTCCACACACTTCCCGCAGCCACACCCGCCGTTGGTGCGGGAGGCGCCTGCCTACTTCCGTCGCAACGGCCGCCACTACCTCATCACCTCGGGGACCTCCGGCTACCTTCCCAACCCGTCCGAAGTCGCGTCCGCCGACTCGTATCACGGTCCCTGGACAGTGCTGGGCGACATCCACCCCAGCGACACAACGCGGACCTCCTTCCGCTCACAGATCAGTTCCGTGTTCCGGCATCCGGGGAAGAAGGACCTCTACATCGCGCTCGGTGATCGCTGGCGCCCCGACCTCTCTCCGGAGCAGTCCGATCGCCGCGAGCTCTACGCCGCGCGCTTCACGGGGCGCATCAGCCACGAAGATTTCGTGACGGCACTCGGCCCCGCGCTGGACACGACCGCCAGCACCCAGACCGCTGACTACGTCTGGCTGCCACTGCGGTTCAACGGCGAGGTGCCAGTGATCGAGTGGCACGACGAGTGGAGCCCCGAGGACTTCGAGTGACGCACAAAGCCGCTGAATTCGTCATGTATCCCCCAACTGTCCCCGAGCACCCATCCTTTCCTCCGATCCGGCGACTCACTCTCTTTGAGCGATCACGGCGTTGCCAGGGAGCAGGATGAGTACGGGTAGAGCGGAGGCCAGAGCCGATGAGTGGTGCAGAGAACCCGAGTCCTCGACCTGTTGCGCGGCAGCTGGGTCATGTCGGTCCTTATATCTCGGAGTTGTGCGTTGGAACCAGCCCGCTCGGCGGCATGCCGGCGCTCTACGGATACAACGTAGAGGCCGAGACAGCGATCGCGACCGTCGAGTTCGCCCTCGAGGAGCCGTCGATCACGTTCCTCGACACCTCCAACAACTACGGCGGCGGCGAGAGTGAACGGCGGATCGGGGAAGCGATCCGCCGGCTGGGTGGACTGCCTGATGGCTTCGTCGTCGCGACGAAGGCCGATCCCGCCCCCGGCGATCGCGAGTTCAGTGGGTCCCGAGTTCTCGAGTCCTTCGCCGAGAGTCTCGATCGTCTCGGCCTGGAACGCGTGCCCGTCTTCTATCTCCACGACCCGGAAGCGTTCGAATTCGACGACCTCATCGCCCCGGGCGGAGCGGTCGACGCGATGAAAGAATTGAAGAGGCGGGGCCTCGTCGACGTCATCGGCGTCGCGGGTGGCGATCTGGATGCCATGCGGCGCTATGTGGATACCGGCGCGTTCGACATCCTTCTCAACCACAACCAGTACACGCTGCTGGATCGGAGCGCCGACGATCTCATCGATCATGCCGTCGGCGCCGGGCTTTCCTATGTCAATGCCGCTCCGTACGCCAGCGGCCTGCTCGCAAAGCCCGTCGAGGATCGTCCCCGCTATCAGTACCGCGAGCCGTCGGCGGACATCCTGGCCCGGACGCAACGACTGCGAGACGTATGCGACCGCTTCGGCGTACCGCTGGCTGCGGCAGCTTTGCAGTTCTCGACGCGGGATCCGCGGGTCAGTTCCACGGTCGTCGGGGTGTCCTCTCCCGCTCGGGTAGAGGAACTCCTGCGTAACAGCGCGGCGCACATTCCCCTCGAGCTGTGGTTTGAGCTCGAGGAGGTTCGGTAAAAGACGGGTCAAGGAGTTCCTCGTGAAACGAGCGATCATCACCGGAGGCGAGAGCGGTCTCGGCGCAGCGTGCGCCGACCGGCTGCGAGCCGACGGCATCGATGTCATCACCTTCGACGTCTCACCCGACGCCGACTACCACGTCGACGTGACGGATGCCGCTTCGATCGCGGCGGCCGTGGCCGACGTCGGCCACGTTGACATCCTGATCAACAGCGCGGGCATCATCGGACCGAATAGGCCGTTGATCGAGTCGGATCCGGCGGCCTGGGAACGCACATTCGACGTCAATGTGCATGGCACCTTCCGGGTCATACAGGCAGTCGCGCCGGGCATGGTGGAGCGCGGCTGGGGACGCATCGTCAACATCGCGAGCATGGCGGGCAAGGACGGTAACCCGAACCTCAGCGCATACTCCGCCTCAAAAGCCGCGGTCATCGGCCTGACCAAGTCGCTCGGCAAGGAGCTCGCCAAGACCGGGGTGCTCGTCAACGTGATTACACCGGCAGTGATCGACACTCCGATGAACGCGACCACCTCACCCGAGGTGCTCGCGCACATCACCTCGCTCATCCCGATGGGCAGGGTCGGCAGGGCGTCGGAGGTCGCCGCCCTCGTCGCGTGGCTCACCTCCGATGAGTGCAGCTTCTCGACCGGCGCTGTGTACGACATCAGCGGCGGCCGGGCGACGTACTGAGGGAGACGGAACACAGCGTCGCTCGCGAGCTCCAACGACTGCAGTCGCTCGTGGGAAGGCCACTCTGGGTGTAGCCGCCGCCGTCGTTTCCAGATGCGTCACGAACTTTCCAAGAGGGCGGTTCGTGAGTAAACGCGTGAGAAAGAACGCGTCGTATCCGGTACCGGTACGCACATCGACGAAAGGTCGCCGCCCGGGTGAATACGGGCGCGGAAAGCGCTGCACAGCGGCGGAAGATCACTGGATGTGGGTTCAAATCCCACCGTCACCGCCATGAAAACCCCTGATTATCAGGGGTTTTCTTCTCCCCGTTGCGGCGCCCTGCCCACTTCCCGCCCACATTAGGTGGCAACGTGTAAGCCTCGCGACCCCCGGCAACCGGTGGCGCGACGTGCTTTATCTGCGGGGCCGCTTCGGAAATGCGCATAATTCCGCGGTCTGGCGATCATGCGTCCACGGGAATATGAGGTGGTGCGGCCCTCCGTTGACACCTTCGGTGGGTAGCTGACCCACGGTAACCCTCGCAGGCCGCGCATCCCTCGGCATCTCCAGATTCATCGTGCTCGCTGAGCGATCGGGAAGCGCTCGGCGAACGCGGCTCTAGCGCCCGGTCCGTCTGGCGCGAGTGACTGCTGTTCAGACGAAGAATCGGTCGCAGTAGCTGTCCCACATCGCAATGGGATCGAGCTCGGGGTCCTGGCGCCAGCTCAGTTCGAGGCCGTCCCAGAACGCCAGGAACTCGGCAGCGGCGAGTGCGGGATTTTCTTTCCACTCCAAGAATCGGGCGACTTCCGCGCGTGCGACGCGCGACCTCGTCGCGAAGTATTCGTGCGCAGGGTGGTCGGGGGAGAGTGCTTCGGCCGAGAGGATCGAGTAGAGGCGGACGAACTCGTGACGCTCCAGGTTGTGCAGGAAGACGCGGGTGAATCGTTCTCGTGATGCGATGGGGCTCGCCGGGGCCTCTTGAGCGGGCTGAGCGGCGTAGTACTCGTAGTCCTGCAGCTCCCGGAGCTGAAGCACGGCGAACAGGAGGTCGTTCATCGAGGGAAAGTGGTGGAGCACCGAGGACTTCTGGATGCCGCATGCCTTGGCGATGTCGGAGAGTGAGACGGCGTTGAATCCACCGACCGCGATCAGTTGGAACGCCTCGTTGAGAATCTGCTCTCGTCGGTCTTCCGCCTTCATCCGGGGTATCGGTGTGCGTTCTGCGGCGATGGTCATGGCATCATTCTACCGATCGGTAGACAAAATGCGAGGGCTCTGTTAGCGTCTAATCGACCGAATGGTCGAATAAGCGCACACTGCAGTACGCCCTACCCGACGAAAGCTGGATGACGATGTCCGCCGAGATCCCCGAACCACTTGCCCACCCTGAAGTGCTCGAGGCACCGACGGCGACATTCCTGACGATCCGCTCTCGAGTGAGCACCAGACGCCTCGGCACTGCGTTCTTCATCGTCGGGCTCAGTTGGGTGTTCGCGAACAGCATGGCGTCATCGACGCTGTTCGCGGCGAAGATCGCAATCCTCGATCCCACCAACAAGGTAGGGGTCCTCGCGGTAGCAACGGCGCTCGCGGGAGTGGTGTCCACCCTCGCTCTGTTCTTCTGGGGGGCTATCTCCGATCTGACCCGCAGTCGTCTCGGAAAGCGCACGCCGTGGATCATCTTCGGGGCAGTCTCCGGTGCCGTCGGCCTCGTGCTGATAGGCGTGTCCAACTCGGTCGGGGGTCTACTCGCCGCCTTCCTCGGATACTGCCTGCTGTACAACGCACTTCCCGCGGCAGTGCTCGCCGTCTTCCCCGACCGCATTCCGAGAGAGAAGCGCGGGACCACCTCCGCGATCTACGGCGGCGCTCAGGTCATCGGCGGCGCGGTGGCGGGAATTATCGCGTCGCAATTCATCAGCAACCCGAACCCGCTCTTCTTCGTCGCGTCCGGTGTCATCCTCGTCGGCGGTCTGCTGTTCGTCGTGCTCGCCCCCGACTTCTCGAGCAAAGACGAGCCACGCCAGAGGCTGGATCTGCGCGGCCTCGCCGAGTCGTTCAAGTTCCCCGCGGACGCACCCGACTTCTACTGGGCGTTCGCCGGTCGCTTCCTGCTACTGCTCGGGCTGTTCATGGTGCAGAACTTCCAGCTGTACATCCTCACCGACTACATCGGATTGACCAACGATGAAGCGGGCACCATTCTCGCCCTGGGCGGGTTCGCGAGCCTCATCACAATCGTCATAGGCATCTTCGTCGCCGGCCCGCTCTCCGACAAGATCAAGCGCCGCAAGATGCCGATCTTCATCGCGTCCCTGCTGTTCGGCGTCGCCGTCTTCATCCCGCTGCTGTCGCCGACAGGGACCGCAATGATCATCTTCGCCGCCGTCTCAGGACTCGGACTCGGAGCATTCCTGAGCGTCGACACCGCCCTGATGACCGAGGTGCTGCCGTCAGAAGAGAGCCGCGGTAAAGACCTTGGCATCCTCAACACCGCCAACACCGTCCCCGCCATCATCGCTCCACTGATCACCGCCGGAATCGTCGGGATCGGCCTCGGCTATGTCCCGGTGTTCATCGGCTCACTCATCGTCATCATCATCGGCGCCTTCAGCATCTTCATGATCAAGTCTGTCCGCTAGCACGATGTCGGCGATCGTCTGCAATCCGATCGACCTGCCATACCGCTTCCAAGAGCTGACGGCAGGCCCGTTCTATCGCCGCGTGGTACGAGAGGGTGCCGACCCGTCAGTCATTCATCATCAGGGACGCTTCTACCTGTTCGTGTCGATGTCGGGCGGGTTCTGGCACTCGACGGACCTCAAGAACTGGGACTTCGTCGCCACCCCGACCCTGCCGATCTACGACTACGCGCCCGACGTGCGGATCGTCGACGACCATATGGTCGTGTGCGCCTCGCACCCGACGAAGAAGGGCAACTTCTACCGCACCCGTGATCCGCTCGCCGGGCAATGGGAGCAGATAACGGGCACCTTCACGTTCTGGGACCCCAACCTGTTCCAGGACGACGACGGCCGCGTCTACTTGTACTGGGGATGCTCGGACAAGACCCCGATCAAAGGCGTCGAGCTCGATCGTGCGACCTTCCGGCCGCTCGGCGAGCCCGTCGAGATCATCCACGGGCAGCCCGCCACCCACGGCTGGGAGCGTAAAGGCAAGAACTTCGACCCGAGCGCCGACAAAGTGCCGCTGCCCATGAAGGCGTTCATCAGCGCCAACCCGTTCATCGAGGGCGCGTGGATGACCAAGCACAAGGACCGGTACTACCTGCAGTACTCGGCTCCCGGCACCGAGCTGCACACGTACAGCGACGGCTACTACACGGCCCAGTCGCCACTCGGCCCGTTCACCTTTGCACCGAACTCGCCGTTCTCCTCCAAGCCCGGCGGGTTCATGCCGGGGGCGGGCCACGGTTCGACCTTTCAGGACGAGTTCGGCAACTGGTGGCACGTCGCGACGATGCGGATCTCGAAGAACTTCATGTTCGAGCGCCGCATCGGCGTCTTTCCCGCGGGCTTCGACGATGACGGCGTGCTGTTCTGCAACCAGGAGTTCGCCGACTACCCGATGACCATCCCCGAAGCGCCGGCCGACCCCTGGTCACTGTCGGCACGGTCGATGTTGCTGAATCTCGGGGGGCGGACGATCGCCTCCTCGTCTGATCCCGAGCATGGCCCCGCCCTCGCCGTCGATGAAGACGCCACCACATGGTGGGTCGCGGCGGACGCCAATCACGGGCAGTGGGTCGAGACCGAGCTCCCGCATGGATCGACGGTCCACTCGGTCCAGGTCAACATCGCCGAGCACGACCTTCGCCCGACCGTGAAGCGGTCGCGCAAGGAGACCACGCTGACTGCCCTGTGGCAGCGCCACATCAACCAGACCGAGCCCGCGACCGAGTTCCTGGTGCAGCTCTCGAACGATCGCATCGAGTGGAGCACCGTCTACGACTCGCGCGTCTCCGGGGCGAGCCGCTCCCACGTCTTCGTCGAGCTCGACAAGCCCGACACGTACCGATACGTGAGAGTCACCGGCTTCGCGCAGCCCTACGGCGGGCGTTTCGCCGTCAGTGGCCTACGGGTGTTCGGGATCGGCCCCGGCGAGCCTCCCGCCGCGGTGACGCCGACAGCTCAGCGCACCGGGTCGATGAACACGCGGCTGTCCTGGCCTGCCGTCATCGGCGTGCAGGGCTACAACCTGCGGTACGGCATCGCCGAAGACAAGCTCTACTCCAGCTGGCAGCTCGACGCCCGCACTTCCCACGACCTTGGCGCCCTCAACGCCGGTCACGAGTACTGGATCGCCGTCGACTCGTTCAACGAGAACGGGATCACCCGTGGAACGCCGGTGCGCGTCTCCGCCACACCCAACGAAAGACACTGACATGCCGACCACAACCACCGTCCAGACGTTCGATGAAGCCGTCGCCGCCGTTCGCGCCGGAGTGCTCGAACGTGACGAGGCGACCGAGCAGCTGATCTCGGGGCTGAGCGACGACGAGCTCCTCGGTCTGCTCGATGGTGACATCCCGGTTCGCTCGATGACGAAACTGCCCGGCATGATCAAGGCAGGCGCCATCGGCGCGGCCCAGGTCGAGAGCATCGGCTTTCCCGGCGTGCAGTTCACCGACGGCCCGCGCGGGGTCGTGATCGATGGGTCCACCGCCTTCCCCGTGAGCATTGCCCGCGCGGCGACATGGGACCCCGATCTCGAGCGCGAGGTCGGAACTGCGATGGGCCTCGAAGCCCGCGCGCGAGGGGCCAACTACTCCGGGGCGGTCTGCATCAATCTGCTGCGCCACCCGGCATGGGGACGCGCGCAGGAGTCCTACGGCGAAGACCCGGTCTTGACCGGCCGTATGGGCGTGGGACTCACCAAGGGGCTGCGGCCGAATGTGATGGCCTGCGTCAAGCACTACGCGCTCAACTCGATGGAGAACGCCCGGTTCAGGGTCGACGTCCGCGTCGACGATCACGCCTTGCACGAGGTCTACCTGCCGCACTTCAAGGCGGTTGTGGATGCGGGCGCAGAATCCGTGATGAGCGCGTACAACTCCGTGAACGGCAAGTTCATGGACGTCAACAAGGTCCTCCTCACCGATGTGCTCCGCGACGAGTGGGGGTTCGAGGGCTTCGTCACCAGCGACTGGGTGTTCGGCACGCACGCCGGTGTCGAGAGCCTGGAGGCGGGACTCGACATCGAGATGCCCCTCAAGCTCCTGCGCGCTCGCGAGCTTCCGGGTGCCCTCAAGAACGGCCATCTCGCGCGGGCGACCGTGCTGACCTCGGCACGGCGCATCATGCGCACGATCCTCGGTCACTATGCCGACCGCGACGAGTCCGAGCCGGGTCGGGGTGTCATCGCGGGCGACGCGCACCGCGCACTCGCGCGCCGCGTCGCGACGCAAGGCATGGTGCTCCTGAAGAACGACGCCATCGACGGGTCGCCGCTCCTCCCGTTGAGCCCGTCGATCACACGCCTCGCGGTGATCGGCGCGTTGGCGGACGAGGCGAACACGGGTGACCACGGATCTTCCCTGGTGCACCCGCCGACCACGGTGTCACCGCTGGCCGGCCTGCGCGAGGCGCTGCCGGATGTCGACATCCTTCACGCGGATGGATCCGATCTCACGGCCGCGGCCGTGGCGGCACGGCAAGCGGATGCCGTCATCCTCGTCGTCGGTATGAACCACGACGACGAGGGGGAGCGCGTCGAGAACGACGACATCGACCTCAGCATCCTCGGCTTCCCGTTCACGCTCGCTCCGGTGCGGTGGCTGCTCAGCAAGATGCCGCGCAAGAACAACAGCCAGTTCGGGCGTGGCGGCGACCGGGAGTCGCTCACGCTCCACGCCGCCGACGAACGGCTCGTCGACGCCGTCGTCACGGCGAACCCGAAGACGGCCGTCGTTCTGATCGGCGGGAGCGCCATCATCGTCGAGGCGTGGCGCGCGCGCGTCCCCGCGATCCTGCACGCCTGGTATCCCGGTATGGAGGGCGGTCGCGCGCTCGCCGATGTGCTCACCGGCGCGGAGGAGCCGGGCGGGCGACTGCCGGTTGCGATCCCGACGGACGTCGCGCACCTGCCGTTCTTCGACGCCGAAGCGCGGTCGATCGTCTACGACGCATCGTGGGGGCAGCGCAAGCTCGACGCCGACGGGCACGCCGCGGCCTTCCCCTTCGGCTTCGGTCTGGGCTACACCACCTTCGAGACCGAATTCGTCAGCCACGACGGCGCCACGGCGTCGGTACGGGTGCGCAACACCGGTACCCGGGCGGGTTCCACCGTCGCCCAGGTCTACGCGATCGACACGGCAGCCGACCGGATCGTCCCGCAGCTCGTCGGATTCGCCCGGGTCGCTCTCGACGCGGGCTCGGAGCAGACCGTGGAGATCGGCCTCGACCTGACGCCGACGACACAGCGCGACCCGCAGACCAAGACCTGGTCTGCTCGGCCGGGCACGTGGGCCCTGGTCGCTGCCCTGCACAGTCCGGCGGACGCCACCGGCGGACGGCCGCTCGCGACAAAGAAGGTGAAGTGATGCAGACGGCTGTCATCACCGGCGGAACCGGTGGAATGGGGCTCGCCACCGCCCGGATCCTCGGGCGGGATCACCGGATCGTGCTCGCCGACCTGGACCAAGGGCGGATCGATCGCGCCGTCGCGGAGCTGACCGTTGAGGGGGTGGATGTCGCCGGCTTCGTGTGCGATATCACCGACCGTGCCTCGGTCGAACGACTCTTCGACAGCGCCGCCGACGGAGGCCACCGCGTGCGCGCCGTCGTGCACACCGCAGGGATCAGCCCGCAGATGGGAGCACCCGATCGCATCGCCCGCATCAACGGAATCGGCACCGTCAACGTTGCCCGAGCGTTCCTCACTCACGCGGGCGAGGGCGACGCGCTGGTCAATGTCGCCTCGGTCGCCGGGCACGGCTTTCCGAAGGTGTTGATCCCGTTCCGAGCCTTCCCGTTCGCTGAGACGGACCCTGAGCGGTTCGCACGCGCGGTCGTGAAGCGTTCCCGTGCGCTGGGAAAGAAGCTGCGATCGGGTCTGGCCTACGGCATCAGCAAGTCGTTCGTGATCTGGTACACCCGGCGTCTGGCCGTGGCGTTCGGACAGCGCGGGGCTCGAATCGTCTCCGTCTCGCCGGGCAGTTTCGACACCTCGATGGGGCAGCTCGAGAAGGATCACGGCGCTTCCGAGTTCCTCAAGGTTTCGGCGATCAAGCGCTTCGGCCGGCCTGAGGAGATCGCCGCGGTCCTCGCGTTCTGCGCGAGCGACGCCCCCGGGTACCTCACCGGGACCGACATCCTCGTGGATGGCGGAACCCGCGCCGGCCAGGAATTCCGGAAGCGATGATGAGCCTTCGGGCGGGGCACCTCAGAACGAACGCCCGCGTGCGCCCTCTCGGAATGGACTCGCGGCGCCCCGAATTCGCATGGAAACTGCAGACCGAAGCGTCCGAGGTCATCCAGACCGCCTACGAGATCGAGCTGGCGGCATCCGAGGATTTCGACTCGCCCCCGCTGTGGGGCAGCGGCCGCGTCCCCTCCGACCTGCCGTTCGGGGCGGTCTACGGCGGACCCGAGCTCGAGTCGATGACGCGGTACTGGTGGCGGGTGCGCGTCGCCTGGAGCGGCAATGGCCGGGCGCAGCCGGTGTCGCAGTGGAGCGATCCGGACTGGTTCGAGACCGGCATCCTCGATCCCGTGCTCTGGTCGGCTGAGTGGATCAGCGGCCCGGCGCCGTCATCGAAGAAGGACGACCCGGTGCTGTACCTGCGCGGCGCGGTGGAACTCTCCACCGAGGTCGTCCGAGCGCGCGCCTACGCGAGCGCCCTCGGCTGGTATCGCCTCTTCGTGAACGGGCACGACATCACCGGCGATGACCAGGTTCCGCGATTCACACCTTTGTCCGAGGTCGTCGAATACCAGACCTACGACGTGACGGATGCGCTGCGGGCCGGGCGCAATATCCTGGCGGTCGCTGTCGGAGATGGCAGGTACCGCGGAGGGCTCGGCCTGACCGGTTCGCGCGCAGTGTACGGCGACCGCATCGGGGCATTCGCGCAGTTCGAGATCACGCTCGCCGACGGCACGACGGTGCGCACACAGACCGACGGCGCCTGGTTCGCCGGGCCGGGACGGATCACGGGATCCGACCCGAAGAACGGCGAACGCGCCGACCTGCGTATCCCCGACAGCGACTGGCTCACCGGAGCCGAGGTGCCGGCCCGCTTCGCACGCGCTGAAGTCCTGCCCGACGATGGCCACGCGCTGATCGCTGAAGAGGTCGATCGCGTCCGAGGCGTCGAGCGGCTCTGCGCCACGGTCTCTCGCGCCCCGTCCGGGGCCCAGCTCCTCGACTTCGGGCAGAACTTCTCCGGCGTCGTGCGAATGCGGCTACGAGGACCAA
The DNA here is from genome assembly GCF_900114345.1 of Microbacterium sp. cf046. GTDB lineage: Bacteria > Actinomycetota > Actinomycetes > Actinomycetales > Microbacteriaceae > Microbacterium. The sequence continues at coordinate 606,364 of NZ_FOZJ01000001.1, forward strand.
GCGGCACCGTGGTTCAGCTCACGCACGGCGAACTGCTGACGCCGGCAGGCGAACTAGACGTGAAGTCGTTCACCGACGGCTTCCAGTTCTTTCAGCGGGATGTCGTCACCCTGTCGTCCAAACCCGAATGGTGGCAGCCGTCGTTCACCACGCACGGGTTCCGCTACGTGGAGGTGACCGGACTTTCCGACACGATCGACCCCGCCGACGTTGAAGGCGTCGTGGTTTCCACGGACTTCGCGCACACCGGCACCTTCGAATCGTCCGACCCTCGGCTTAACCAACTCCACCACAACGTCGTGTGGAGCGTGATCTCCAACTTCACCGACACGCCCACCGACTGCCCCACGCGCGAGCGCGCAGGCTGGACCGGCGACATCCAGGCGTTCAGCCCGACCGCGGCAGTGCTCGTGGACTCGCAGGCGTTCCTGCACAGGTACCTGCGGAATCTGGCCATCGAGCAGTTCGACGACGGCTTCGTCCCCATCTATGTCCCCAGCCAAGCTCCGATCAAGAAGAGCGTCGGGCGCACGATGGTCCACTACATGTCGGGTGCCGTTGGCTGGTCGGACGCGGCCGTCATCCTGCCGTGGACTCTATACACCTACTACGGAGACCTGCAACTGCTGGCACGGCAGTACGACAGCATGCGGATGAGAGTCGACGGCATGGCTCGTCGCGCTGCCAAGAAGCGACGCGGCGGACGCTACATCCTCAACAGCGGCTTCCACTTCGGCGAGTGGCTGCGACCGGGCGACAACGCGCTGAAGACCATCGCTGGGCACATGGTCCGCTCGCCCGCCGAGATCGCGACCGCGTACTTCGCGCACTCGGCCGCGATCCTCGCTCAAGCCGCCGACGTGCTCGGCCGCCGGGTGGATGCCGAGCGCTACCGCACACTCTCCGCGAAGGTCGCGGCGGCGTGGCGAGATGCCTACGTGCACGCCGATGGCACCGTTGCGCTCGACCGCCAGGACGACTATGTGCGCGCGCTCGCGTTCGATCTGGTGCGGCCCGAGCAGCGGCAACGAACCGTGGAACGCCTCGTCGAGCTCATCCGAGAGAACGGGAACCACATCACCACGGGATTCCTATCGACGCCCATGCTCCTGCAGGTCCTCGTCGACGGCGGTCGTTCCGATGTCGCCCTCGATCTGCTCTTCCAGAACACGTCACCGTCATGGCTGTATCAGGTGGAGCGCGGCGCCACCACGGTGTGGGAGACATGGGAGGGCTACAAAGACGACGGCTACGGCAAGGCCTCGCACAACCACTACGCCTTCGGGGCCGTAGCCCGATGGCTTACGGAAGGACTTGCCGGGTTGTCGCCGGCCGCCCCCGGGTATCGCGAAATCCTCATCGCTCCGGTCTTGGCTCCCCAACTGCAGTCTGCCGGCACCACAGTAGACACTCCGTTCGGTGAGGCGACCAGTAGATGGCAACGGGAAGGCGACACCCTCGTCCTGGAAGTGACCGTGCCTGCAGGGACGACCGCCCGCATCATGACCCCGTGGGAGACGCGTGCTGTGGGCTCAGGCAACCACATCTTGAAGGGTCAGGACATGGCCGCGATCGCGTCCGCATGATGGTCCTCAGGATCGGAGTCCTCGGCGCCGCGCGGATCAACCGCTCGGCGTTGCTGTCGCCAGCGCGCCGCACGTCCGGGGTGGCGATCGCTGCGATCGCCGCCCGCGACCCGGAACGAGCGACATCGTATGCACGACGGCACAGCATCCCCATCGTGCACCACACGTACGAGGCGATCCTCCAAGACCCCGACATAGACGCGGTCTACGTGCCGCTCCCCGCCGCCCTTCACGGAACATGGACCTTGGCCGCCATCGCGGCCGGCAAGCACGTCCTGTGCGAGAAGCCGTTCACGGCGAACGCGGACGAAGCGCGCGCGGTGCGGGCTGCTGCCGAAGGATCGGGGCTCGTGATCATGGAGGCGCATCACACGTCGTTCCATCCCTTCACGGCTCGGCTGCGGGATGTCGTGCGATCCGGCGAACTCGGCGACATCCGCAGCGCCTCCGCCTGGTTCCACGCGCCGATCCCGCCAGGAAACGACATCCGCTGGGATCGGGGCCTCGGCGGCGGCTCCGTCATGGACCTCGGCGTCTACCCGGTCCGCCTGATCCGCGACGTCATCGGAGAGCCGACCGTCCGCAGCGCCGTCGCGCTCCGCCGCGGCGACATCGACCGGCGGATGACCGCACACCTCGACATCGAGGGGATCGACGCCCGCGTCGACTGCGGAATGTGGTCTTCCCGTCCCTTCGCGCTCGGTTTCGAGGTCGTCGGTTCGCGGGCAAGGATGCGGGTGGCGTGGCCATATCATCCACAGGCGGGCGGCAGGATCCGGATCGACGGCCCGCAGGTTCGACGCCGCGAGCGGGCAGATCGCAAGAGCAGCTACCGCTACCAGCTCGAGGCGTTCCGCGATGCGATCTCGGCGGGGGTAGAGAACCTCCACGGCGTCGACGAAGCCGTCGCGACCATGGACGTCGTGGACGACATCTACAGGGCGTCTGGGATGAATCCGCGCCGGCCTCTGATGCCGCCGCCCACTGCGATGATCTGATCACCCAGAGATCTTTGAGCCCTGGCGCAGCGGCCTCCCGTGCGCCAGGCTCGGACTGTGAAGATTCCAGAACAGCCGGCGGCGGGCGTGCGGATAGGCGGCGTTCCCGCGACGGAGTGGATTCTCGCTCACCGTCGAGAACTCGTCGACACGGCGCTCGCAGAGCTGCGCGACTCCGCCGTCGGTGACGACAGCCAGCGTGTGGCGCAGCTGCGCTGGATCATGGACTACAACGTCGGACTGTTCGCTCGGGTGTTCACCGGCGAGACCGTCCTGGATGAGGGTTCCGCGTCAGAGCTCGTTGCATCGGCGGCAGTCCGCGCAGGCGAGGGATTCCCGGTCGAGAACCTGCTGGAGACCTACGTCGGAGGGACCGCGGCGATCTGGCGACACATGGCTTCGAGCGCCCGGCCCGACGAGCTCGATGACCTGATCACACTCACCGGTGCACTGTTCGACTACCTGCGCGGTGTGATGGCCCTCGTCGTGCGCGGCTTCGAGCGCGAGGCGTCTCGCGTGCGCCTGGGCGAACGGGATGCGCGCTACGCGGTGTATTCGGCGCTCCTTGCCGGTGGTGATCTGGATCAGGCTGCGGCGCGGTCCGGGCTGCCGGTCGCCCCTCGGTACCTCGTCCTTGCCCTTCACATGGGCCCGGATGCGGCGGGCTCCGACCGCTCTTCTCATGTCGTGTCGGCACGCCGGGGCAACGCACTGCTGCAAACGCTCGACCAACTCTCAAGCGGTGAGGTGCTCGCCGTCATCGGGGATCCCCATGGGACGGCACTCATCCCGCTGCCTGCTGAGTCGGGCGGCGACGAGTCAACTCGGGTGCGGGCGGCGATCGAACGGCTCGCACAGAACCTGGATGTCGCCATACACGCCGGTGCGGTCTTCGCCACGGCATCCGAGGTGCGCGATGCGGCTGCCCTGGCCGAGGAGATCCTGCAGCTGGTGCTGGCGATCGACTTCGCTGGCGGGGCGTGGTTCCTCGATGACGTGCTCCTCCCGTACCAACTGACGCGCCCTGGGCCCGCACGCGAAATGCTCCGCCAGCGGTTGGCGGTGGTGGAGCAGCATCCCGACTGGGATGCCACGCTGCGAGCCGCCTCGCGCAACGGATGGGACCGCAGTCGAACGGCGCACGCGCTGCACGTGCACCCGAACACCGTGGACTACCGACTCCGTCGGATGGCGGAAGCCACCGGTCTCGACACGGGAGATCCCGCGCAGCGCGCCGTCGTGCTCGCGGCCATGTACGTACGGGCGATGGACGTCTGACCGCCAACGGTTTTGTAGATCTCACAAAGGGACGTGCTCAAGTCGCACCTGATGTGCGTATCCGTCGACGGCGGACTCGCTCAGACTCGAAGAGCCTTGTCAGTACAGCGTCGTCATCGAGGAGTTCCCGTGGCCGTAGAGCCTCTCACCCACGTACCCGAAGCCGCCATTCGGTCCCGAACCGGCATGCTCCGCGTCGGCATCGCCATGATGCTCGGCACGGTCGCGTACATCCTGCCGTTCAGTGCGGGCAGCGCCATCCTGATCCCCGCACGGATCGCGAACACGAACCCCGACGACAAGATCCAGCTGCTCGCCGTGCTCACAGCAGTCGCTGCGCTGGTCGCGATGGTGTCGGCGGTCATCTTCGGGACCTTCTCGGATCACACACGCACCCGGTTCGGCGCGCGTTCGCCGTGGATTGTGGGCGGAGCCATCGCGGCGGCGATTCTCCTGATCCCGGTGTCACTGGCCGACAGCTTCGGCTGGCTGTCGTTCTGGTGGTGCCTGGTGATCGCGGCACTGAACGCGACCGGTGCATCCGTCGCCGCCATCCTTCCCGACCGTGTTCCGCACCACCGACGCGCGAGTGTAGCGGCGCTGGTCGGCATCGGCCTCCTGCTCGGGACCGCGGTGGGCACGGTCGTCGGCTCGGTCTTCGTCGACAACCTCACCCTCGGGTTCCAGGTCGCGGGGGCGCTGTTCGTGCTCCTCGCCGTGGCGACCGTGCTGATCGCCCCCGACTACTCGAACGCCGGCGCGACGCGCGAGCGCATCCGGTTCAGCGAGGTCGCGGCATCCTTCCGATTCCCCCGCCACGCGCGCGACTTCTACCTCGTACTGTGGGGCCGGCTGCTGCTCGTCCTCGGCTACTTCATGATCAACAGCTTCCAGCTGTACATCTTCACCGACTACGTCGGTATGGCCGAAGCGGATGCCGCCGCCGCCGTCCGCCTCAACTCGCTCATCTTCCTCGGCACGGCGCTTCTCGGCGCCGCCGCCGCAGGGCCGATCTCGGACCGTCTGCAGCGCCGCAGGCTGCCCGTCATCGTGGCGTCGCTGATAGCCGTCGCCGCCGGGGCCGCCCCGATGATCTCGGCGACGCACACCGGGATGCTGTGGTTCGCCGTTCTCGGCGGAATGGCGTTCGGCTCGTACTACGCCGTCGATGCCGCACTCACCAGCGAGGTGCTGCCCAGCGCCGAGTCGAGGGCACGCGACCTCGGCATCCTCAACATCGCGAACACCGGCGGCCAGGCTCTCGCCCCCGTCGCCAGCGCGGCCTCGTCGCGTTGGGCTTCGGCTTCTTTCCCGTCTTCATCGGGGCGATGGCTTTCTGCGCGGTCAGCGCCGCTTTCATCGCCCCGATCAGATCCGTCCGCTGACGTCCTGAAAGGCACCAGACATGGCACTCGCTACCGCCCCGGACGGCTTCGTCACCGTCGAACTGCTGACCGAATGGCAGCAGAACCTCGACCGGCGCGGCCTTCGCGCCACGGGCTCCGCTGCACATGCCGACTACATCGACGACCTCGCCCGCCGGCTGACCGAGGCTGGAGTCGATCGAGTGTGGACCGAGGCCGTTCCGATGCGACGGTGGACGCCGGAGGGATGGTCACTCCGTGCCGACGGCGACGACATCCAGGTCATCTCACCCGTGCCGTATTCAGGTTCGACGGCGTCAGACGGCGTGACGGGTCCACTTTCCTCCGACCCGGGCGAGGGCGTGATCGGCGTCGTACGGGTGACGCTGCCGCCCTACAACGCGGGCATGTTCGACATGCTCGATTGGGGCGCCCCGGCGCTGCCCGTGCATCCCGTCGATTACAGCGCCGCCGACCCGTACGAGCGGATCTGGCTCAGCCAGGACGAGATGCGCGCACAGCTCGCGCGATTCGTCGCCGGCGGCGCTGCCGGTCTGATCATCTCGGTGGATCTTCCCGCCGATGAGCTCACCGACGCCTACCTTCTCTACGACGGCGTGCACCGCGGGCTCCCGGCCCTGTTCGTCGGCCGCGAAGAGGGGGATGCGCTGCTGTCGCGCGTTGGCGCGGCGGCGACGCTCACTCTCGAGGCGTCGATCAAGGAGGTTGAGACGCACAACATCCTCGGGTTCATCCCCGGCGCGAGCGACGAGCTCGTGGTGATCCAGTCGCACACCGATGGGCCCAACGGACTCGAAGACAACGGCCCCGAGGCGATCATCGCCATGGCTGCGCACCTCGCAGGGATCCCCACGGGCGAGTTGGACCGCGGCATCCTGATCCTGCTCACCACCGGTCACTTCGCCATCGAAGAGGCGTGGGGAGTCGAAGCGTTCCTCGCCACGCACCGCGACGACCTCGTTCCCCGGATCGCCGCCGCTTTGTGCCTCGAGCACCTAGGCGCGCGCGTGGCTCCCGAGGGCTGGTCCGGCCATCGAGATGATCAGGAGTACGAATTCGGATGCTGCTTCACCACCCACCACGAGCCGGTCATCGCGGCGATGCGAAAGGCGCTGGACGCCGCTCACGTCACCGAATCGCGCGTGGTGCGTCCCTTCGTGCCCGACCTCACCGGCCGATCTCCTGACGGGTTGACCTGGCCAGGCGACGGCTGCCCGTTCTGGCACGCCGCCGGACTGCCCGCCGCGAACTTCATCACCGGACCCGGCTATCTGCTCAATGCCGAACCGGTCGCGCACCTCATCGACATCGAAGCCATGCGCCGCCAGCTCATCGCCTTCACGGCCGCCGCCCGCGAACTCAGTGCGGTGCCGTGGGACCGACTGCGCGGATCCGACCGGGTGCCGGCATCGATCCGCGCCGGGCGATGATCGCGCCCCCGAGCGAGGAATGGAATCTCGGCGCGCCTGTTCGGGGGTACCGCTGGGCATCACCCGCCCCTCGCGGGCGAGTCCTCCTTCAGCACGGCTACGGCGAATACGCCGAACGTTTCGTGCATCGATATCACGAGCTGATCCCACACCTTCTCGCGGCGGGCTTCGACGTCTACGCCATCGACCTTCGGGGTCACGGCAGATCGGAAGGACGGCGAGGATCGCTCGACGTGCGGGAGGCCGCGCGCCACCACCTCGCGGCGAAGCGTGCCCTCACCGGCAACGGGCCGCTCCTGCTGTTCGGGCACTCGCTCGGCGGGCTCGTCACCGCGCACACGGTCGTCGCGGATCCCGCCGGCGTGGCGGGGGTCGTGCTCACCAGCCCGGCTCTTCCGAAACCGGCCGGGCCAGTGCTACGCGGGTTCGCTGGCGTGTTCGCCACCATCGCGCCTCACGCGCCCGCGCCACTGCGAGCGGCACCGCCGTCGTCGCTGTCACGACTGGCGGACAACTCCGACCTCTACGCGAACGATCCGTTGATCTACAAGGGCAGGCTCACGAACCTGACCGCACGGACGTCGCTCGTCGCGGCAGCAGACGTGTGGCGCGGTGCGGCGTCCTGGACGATACCCACACTCATCCTGCACGGCGCCGATGACCGTTCCACGGATCCGGACGGCAGCAGACGGCTCTTCGATGCGATCACGAGCGGTGATAAGACGTTGGAGATCGTCGAAGGCGGGTGTCACGAGCTTCTCAACGACCTCGACCGCGACCGTATCCGCGCCCTGGTTCTCGATTGGATGCATGCGCACGTGGCCGCGTTGCACTGACCGCGCACAGGGCGGACTGCGCAGTGCCGTCCACTTCGGGCGAACTGGAGGATCGGCTGATTCCGACGTCACACTGGATGTGAAACACGCCAAGGTGTCTCGCGAGTGGGCGATCGAGTCCACCAGCTTCGTGCCCACATCGTGCCCACAACTGAACACGAATCAGCCCGATCGAAACGGATCGAGACGTCATTCCGCAAGGCGCCAAACCGCGATACTTCGGGGTTTTCCGGCCGAAGGGGAACGAGCGCGATCGAACCTCTTTGGGTTCAAATCCCACCGTCACCGCCATAAGTCCCTGATCAGATGATTTCTCTTGCTTCCGCCGCACGGAAGTGAGTAAAGGCGTCTGCCACTAGCTGGGCTACCGCGTTCATAGGGGCAGCGGACGGTCCTGGACGACCTTCTTCATGACCAGGGTGGTGCTGAGCCGTTGTACGCCTGGGAGGGCGCTGAGTTCGTCGTCGTAGAGGCGCTGGAAGTGGGTGAGGTCGGCGGCGACGACGCGCAACAGGTAGTCGGGGTTGCCGAAAAGCCGCTGTGCGAGGGTGACGTGTGCGACCTGGGCGACTGCTCGTTCGAACACGCTGATCGTTTCTCGGGTGGCCTCGCGCATCGTGACGAAGATCAGCGTCTCGAATCCGAGGTCGACCGCGACGGGATCCAGGATTGCGCGGTACCCGCTGATCACGCCGGAACGCTCCAGGTCTCGCAGTCGCCGATGACACGGGGACACGCTGAGCTTCACGCGTTCGGCCAGTTCTGTGACGGTCAATCGACCATCGTTCTGAAGTTCGGCAAGAATCTTCCGGTCGACGGCGTCCATGAGTTGAATTCTTGCTCATATTCCGCGGGGATGGCGCAAAGTAGGGAACACCTTCGGGCGAATTGTTCCTACTCTTTCCGTGGAGACGGAGTGGAGGCCATCATGGGGCTGGCAGGGATCGCAGCGTTCTGGGGAATGTCGATGCTGTTCGTGATCACGCCGGGCGCGGACTGGGCGTACGCGATCACGGCGGGGATGAGACAGCGCACGTTGCCGGCTGTCGGCGGGATGCTGACGGGCCATGTGGCGGCGACGCTGATCGTGGCGGCGGGGGTCGGGGCGCTGATCAGCGGGCTGCCGGCCGCCCTGACAGTGCTGACGGTGGCGGGGGCGCTGTACCTCGTCTGGTTGGGCATCGGCACGCTGCGACGGCCGGCCGTCGTGTACGCCGGTGAGCAGGTGGCCGCGACCTCGTCGGCGACCTGGTGGTGGAAGGGGTTCGGAGTGAGCGGTCTCAACCCGAAGGTGTTCCTGCTCTTTCTCGCGATCCTTCCGCAGTTCACCGACCGCACGTCCGATTGGCCGCTCGCCGCACAGATCGTCGTGCTGGGCCTCGTGCATGTCGCCAGCTGCGCGGTGGTCTACCTCGCGGTCGGGTTCGGAGCGGACAGTATGCTGCGCTCGCGCCCCACGGCGGCTCGTTTCGTCAGTCGGGTGTCGGGCATCGCGATGATCGCGATCGGCGCGTTCCTGCTGATCGAGCGTCTCGTCCTGTAGCCGGCCACGTACGATCCGACCGTGACCGCATACTTCGAACGCCTCGACCGAGCGTCCTTTCGGGCGACCCCCGCGGTCCAAGGCGCCTGGAACACGGCCGAGCAGCACGTCGCCCCCGCGCTCGGACTGCTCACCCACTGCGTCGAGCTGGATCGCGATTCCCGCCGTGTCGATGACCTCCGGGTCGCCCGCCTGTCGTTCGACATCCTCGGCACCCTCCCGATCGGCGTCGTCGACCTCGACGTCCGCGTCCTCCGGGCCGGGCGCACCATCGAACTCGTCGGGGCGACCCTCAGCCACAACGGCCGCGCTGCGGTCGTCCTCCGCGCCTGGCTGCTCGCGCCCGGTGACACGGCGTCGATCGCCGGGGGTGACTTCCCGACCATCCCGGCACCGGACGATCTCGAGTCGTGGCACGCCGAAGGCCTCTGGCCGGGCGAATTCGTCCGCACCGTCGACGCCCGCCGCGCCGAAACCGCTCCGGGACGCGCCCAGTTCTGGCTGCGACCCGGCGTGCCCCTTCTGAACGGCGAACCGATCAGCTCCACCGCCCGTGCGCTCAGCATCCTCGACATCGCCAACGGCATCGCCCCACGCCACCCGCCGACCGCCGTCGCCTTTCCCAACCTCGACACCACCGTGCACCTTTTCACTGAACCCCGGGGTGAGTGGCTCGGGTTCGACACCACGGTCACCTTCGGCACAAACGGGATCGGACTCACCCACTCCGTGCTGCACGACGAGCACGGCCCGATCGGCACGATGCAGCAGATCCTCACCCTCCGGCCGCGGGCATAGACCGGCCGGCGACAGCATGGACCACGTCCTGCCAGCCCACCCTCAGCGTGATCAGCCCGCGAGAAAGCATGGGCTGGTGGGATCGAGCGAGGATGCATTGCGCCGCTGCGCCAAAGACACCGGGCAGACGGTCGACCTCGGGGTTCTGATCGAGGATCAGGTGCTGTATCCAGCACCGATTCGCAATGCAGACCTCGTCACCGCGACCAGCCACTGACCTCCTGTCCGACTCATGCTGAGATGCCGGGTCGCTTGCCGCACTTCACGTTCGCACGACTGACCGAGCTTGTCGTCGCGAGGCCTAGAGGGCGGTTTTCAGATCGGACAGACCGCTCAACGGCGACGGCCGTGCGGTCCGACCCTTTCGCCTCCTCCACACCGCGTTCCTCCAGATGTGCATCGGGAGTAGTGCCCACGAACCGGCAATCGAGAGTGCATCGACTGTCACACCTCGGGTGGAGCGGGAGCGTCCGTCGCAAATCGCGCCTGCGAGACGGCGCGTTCGGCCGAATCGATGATCAGCTCCACCCCGGCGCGGTACAGCTCGTCGTCGCGGAGTCGGGCGAGCAGGGTGCTATTGGCGGCCACCAGAGGGAATTCGCGAGGATCGACGAGGATCGGCTTGTCGAGCCAGACCCCGCTCGCTCCGTCGGCCCGTGCGCGGGCGATGTTGGCACCCGCCGACAGCACATGTGCGGCCAGCAGCGCGTAATGGCGCACCAGCTCCTCACCTGAGAGACCGGCACGCGTGAAGGCGTCGAGCATGAGCTCGATCGCGCCGTGCTCGCCCGGGCCGTTGGTCGTGAGCACGATCGCCTCGACGCCGATCGCGGGAAACTGCTCGAACTGGTGCAGCGTCGACATCGAGATCGCGCGGAGCCGCCCGCGCCAATCCTCGACCGGGACATCGATCTCGGCGAGACCTCGCACGGCGAGCTGATCGAGGAGCGCCATCATCAGTTCGTCCTTGCTGCGGAAGTGGCGGTAGACGGCCGTCGGATCGACCGACAGATGTGCTCCGAGCTCGCGGAACGAGAGCGTCGAGACTCCGGGCTGCGCTGCGAGTTCCAGGGCAGCGGCCAGGATCGTGTCCCTATCGAGCCGCACCTTCATCGATGCGCTCGCGGCATCCGCCTTTGCAGGTGTCACTGATACCTCCATCGCACGCGGCCTTCGTCGGTGCCGCTGTCCCGCGCACCCACTCTACATCGCCGTGTAACAAGTGTGTCAACACTGTTGACATATGCGTTGTCACAACCTAATCTCCCCTTCAACGTCATTCGACACGGAAGCGAGGCAGAGTTGCCACTTGCAGATGTCCTCTTCACGGGCGGTCCGATCTTTCTCGGCGCCGGCCGCCCGCTCGATGCTCACTCGGTCGCGGTCGTCGGCGACCGCATCTCGGCAGTCGTCCCCGACTCGGAGGCGGGCGCGTACGTCGGGCACGAGACCCGCGTCGTCGACCTGGGCGGGTCGCTCCTCTCGCCGGGCTTCCAGGATGCGCACATCCACCCCGTCGGCGGCGGCATGGAGCTGCTGCAGTGCAACCTCACGGAGGCAGCGGATGCCGAGGCATGCGTCTCGCTCGTCGCGGACTATTCCGCAGCGAACCCCGAGGACGACTGGATCCTCGGCGGCGGCTGGTCGATGGCCCACTTTCCGGGCGGTGCGCCGACGCGAGCACTGCTCGATGCCGTCGTGCCCGACCGGCCCGTGCTGCTCCTGAGTCGCGATCACCACAGCACGTGGGTCAACACGGCAGCCATCCGGCTCGCCGGGCTCGACGCCTCGACACCGAACCCCGTGGACGGCTGGATCGAGCGCGAGGACGACGGCTTTCCCGCCGGCACGTTCCATGAGGGCGCCGGCGAGCTGTTCGCCGAGGTCCGGCCCGCGCATAGCGAGGACCTCGCCTACCGTGGCCTGCTCGCTGCGCAGGAGGCCCTCATAGCGCTCGGCATCACCGGCTGGCAGGATGCCGCGGTCGGGGCGTCGAGCATCATCGCCGACCCCCTCGGGGCATATCGGCGCGCCGTGCGCGAGGGCACTCTGAAGGTGCATGTCAATGGCGCCCAATGGTGGGAGAGGGACCAGGGACTGGCGCAGGTCGAGCGGATGTCCATGCGCCGGGACGAACTCGCGGCGGAAGTTCCGCCCGAACGGCTGACGATCACGTCGACGAAGATCATGGTCGACGGCGTCGCCGAGAACCAGACCGCGGCGATGCTGTCGTCCTATAAGGACGCGCACGGGCACGACACACACAACTGCGGGCTCTCGTTCATCGACCCGAGCATCCTGCGAGATGCCGTGACCGCCTTGGATGCGGCCGGCATGCAGGTGCATTTCCATGCACTCGGCGACCGTGCAGTGCGCGAGGCGCTCGACGCCGTCGAGGCGGCACGCGCCGCGAACGGCCCCAGCGACGGCCGCCACCACCTCGCGCACCTCCAGGTCGTCGACCAGGCCGACGTGCCGCGGTTCGCGGCGAACGACGCCGTCGCGAACCTGCAGGCGCTGTGGGCCGCGCACGAGCCGCAACTCGATGAACTGACGTTGCCATTCCTCCGCGACGGCCTCGAGGCGCGGCACTATCCTTTCGGCGACCTGGTGCGTGCCGAGACCAGGCTCGCCGCGGGAAGCGACTGGCCTGTCTCCAGCGCCGATCCGATGGACGCGATCCACAACGCCGTGAATCGCATCTTCCCGGGCAGTCCGGCCGGACCTCTCGGGGGCGATGCTCAGCGCGTCGATCTCGCGACGGCCATGGCCGCCTACACATCCGGATCGGCCTATGTGAACCACCGCGACCACGACACCGGCTGGATCCGCGAGGGCCACCTCGCGAACCTCGTCGTGCTCTCGCCCGACCCCTTCACCCTCCCGTCCGACGAACTGCACACCTCCACCGTCCTGTCCACATGGATCGAGGGACGCCCGGCGTTCGTCGCGTCCGACCCCGTTGAGGAAGACCGATGATCTCTCGCCGCACCATCTCCCGCGCACTCGTCGCCGCGGCCGCCTCTGCCACCCTCACCCTCGTCATCGGTGGGTGCGCAGCATCCGAAACCCCCACCGACGAGGCGGTGGACTGGGAGCTCTCGGCAACGACCCCCGCGCCGTCGGGCGACATCGACTCGTTCACGTGGGCGGTCTACTCCGAGCCGTACTCACTCGATTACGCGTATGCGTTCGATTACGCCGACAACGAGGTGCTCTCGAACGTGTGCGAGTCACTCCTGCGCCTCAACCCCGACTACACGTTGAGTGCCGGCCTCGCCGAGCAGTGGGAGCAGCCGACGCCCACGTCGTGGGTGTACACGATCCGCGATGATGTGACATTCCACGACGGAACGCCTCTCACGGCCGCGGATGTCGTCGCCTCGATGAGCCGCCACCTCGACCCGGCGGTCGGGTCGTTCTGGTACTCGGTCTACCAATACGTCGTCTCGATCCAGCAGACCGGCGATCGTGAGGTCACCGTCGAGCTCAGCGTGCCGGGCTCGCAGTTCAATCTGGCGATGGGGGGTGCGGCCGGCGTGGTCGAGTCCGCTGCGACGCTCGCCGCGGCGGGGCCGGACTACGGCAACTCCACCGGCGGGGTGAACTGCACCGGCCCGTTCAGCCTCGGCGAGTGGAGGTCCGGCGAGTCGATCACCCTGGAGCGGTATGACGGCTACTGGGACGACTCGCTGAGAGCGCACGCCGGCCAGGTCGAGTTCGTCTTCATGACCGACCCCACTGCGCGCGTGAACGCGCTCGCCTCGGGCGACATCGACGGTTCGTGGATGATCCCGTCGGAGGCCGTCCCGCAGCTGCAGGGCTCGGACGCCGGTGAGATGTACTTCGGCCTCACGACCGCCGTCGGCAGCCTCATCGTCAGCAACCTGGACGGACCGCTCGGCGACCTGCGCGTTCGGCAGGCCCTGCTCATGGCGCTCGATCGGGAGGGAATACTGGATGCCGCGGCCGGCGGCATCGGCGAGGTCACGGATGTGCTGACCACCGAATCGGTGTGGGTCGGGGCCGATCCCGCCGCGGTGAAGACGGCGTTCGAGGATGTCGATGCCTACCCGTACGACCTGGCTGCGGCCAAGGCCCTCGTCGAGGAGGCCGGAGTCGCCGGCGAGGAGATCGTCATCGTGACAGCGCCGATCTCGGGCGAGTTCGCGGTGACGTCCCAGGCCGCGGCGGCCGCCGCCGAGTCGATCGGGCTCACCGCGAAGATCGAGTCCGTCACGCCCGGTGCGTACACCACGCTGTTCTCCGACCCTGCGGCCAGAGAGGGCGTCGACCTGTTCTTCACGAGCTGGTACCTGTCCAGTCCCGACCCGCTCGAGATGTACTCCGTGCTGCGCACGGGCGAGTTCAGCAACTACGGCGGGTGGAGCGACCCCGAGTTCGACGAGGTGGTCACGACCGCGATCGCGATCGACGACCCCGCGGCGCGCAGCGTCGAGACCGCGATGGCGCAGCAGATCGCGAACGCGCAGCTGCCGTGGCTGCCGCTCTACACGACGCCCATGTCGCTGTTCCTCGGCGGGCGGATCACCGGTGTCTCCCCGTCGATCGCCTTCATGTACTACCCATGGGCGGCGGAGATCGGTGCGCGATAGCGCAGCGGCGGACCCCGGTCGAGGGGGGTCGACGTGACCGCCGTCCGCCGCGTCGCGGGGAAGCTGGGCGGGCTCCTGCTCACCCTCTTCCTCGCGTCGCTGCTCGTCTTCTTCTCTCGGTTCCTCGTGCCCGGGGACCCTGTCGACTTCCTCCTCCGCGGTCGGAAGCCGAGTCCCGAGGCGGTCGCCGAGGTGACGGCGCAGTACGGCCTGGATCTGCCGCCGTGGCAGCAGTACCTCAACTGGCTGAGCGGCATCCTGCACGGCGATTTCGGACGTTCGCTGCAGTACCGGCAGGATGTCGCGGTCGTTCTCGGCGAACGACTGCCGGTGACGCTCGGCCTGGTCGTGATGGCCGGTGCGATGATCGCCGTCTTCGGCCTCCTCGCGGGCGCGGTCGCGGCCCTCAATCGCGGCCGGGCCGCCGACCGTCTGGTGCTCGTGGCCCTCACGATCCTGGCAGCGATTCCCTCGTTCGTCGGCTCGATCGTGCTGATCGCCGTCTTCTCGGTGCAGCTCGGATGGTTCCCGTCGTTCGGTTCGGGTGAGGGATTCGCCGACACCGTCTACCACCTCGTGCTGCCCTCCATCGCGCTCGCGATCGTCTTCACCGTGCTCGTGGCCAAGGTCACGCGGTCGGCGATGGTCGAGCAGCTCGATCGCGAGCACGTCGAGGTGGCGACCAGCCGGGGGCTGGCGAGATCCGCGGTGATCCGTCGCCACGTCTTCCGCAACTCGCTATGGCCGATCCTCACGGTGAGCGGCATCCTCGTCGCGGGCCTGCTTGTGGCGAGCTCGATCGTCGAGTCCGCGTTCGGGCTCGCGGGCATGGGGTCGCTGCTCGTGCAGTCCGTCGACCGCCTCGACTTCCCCGTCGTGCAGGCGATCGTGCTGTTCGTCGTACTGGCGTTCGTCGTGGTGAATGCCATCATCGATGTGCTCGAACCGTGGATCGATCCGCGCACGGCGGCGGGAGCGGGTGCCCGATGACCTCTCCGACTGTGGCGGTCCGCGTGTTGCAGACGCCCCGCGCGACGCGCAGCGACGCGGTGTTCCTCGTGAGCGCAGGTGTGCTGGCACTCTTCGCACTCGCCGCGGTGTGCGCACCGTTCGTCGCGCCGTACAACCCGGAGGCAGTCGATTTCGGAGCCGTGTACGCAGCCCCGAGTCCCGCCCACTGGCTCGGCACCGACGGGCTGGGACGCGACATCCTGAGCCGCATCATCTTCGGCGCACGCACCGCTCTGCTCGGGCCACTCCTGGTCGTCGTGGTCTCGACTGCGCTGGGTGCACTGCTGGGACTGCTCGCCGGGTGGCGGGGCGGATGGCTGGACGCGACGCTCGGGCGCCTGTTCGATGTCGTCTTCGCCTTCCCGTCACTGCTGATCGCGATCATGGCCGTCGCACTGTTCGGCAAGGGGTTCGTGGCACCCGTTGTCGCGATGAGCATCGCGTACATTCCGTTCGTCGCACGTCTCACGCGCACGCTCGTCACCGCCGAGCGACACCGTGCCTACGTGTCGGCCTACCGGGTGCAGGGTTTCGGCGGAGCCTGGATCGCACTGCGACGGGTGCTGCCCAACGTCACCCCCCTCGTCGGAGCGCAGTCCACGCTCAACTTCGGATACGTGCTGGCCGAACTCGCCGCGCTCTCCTTCCTCGGGCTGGGTGTGCAGCCCCCCACACCGGACTGGGGCGGCATGATCAACGAGGCGCAGGCAGGCCTCTCCGGCGGGCACTTCCTTCCCGCACTGGCCCCGGCCGTCGCGGTCGTCATCGTGGTCGTCGCCGTCAACATCATCGGCGAGGAACTGTCGCGCCGAGTGGGGGAGGGATCGCGATGAGCCTTCTCGACATCCGCGATCTGACGCTCGCCGTGGCCGACGGGACCTCCCTGCTGCACGGCATCTCGCTCAACGTCGAGTGCGGCGAGACGGTCGGGCTCGTCGGCGAGTCGGGGTCCGGCAAGTCGCTGACCGCGCGGTCCGTTCTCGGTCTTCTGCCCAGCGGTGCTCGGACCACAGGTTCGGTCGTGGTGAACGGGATCGACGCCCTCGACGCCCGCGATCGCGATGTGCTGGCCGTGCGGCGGCATGAGGCGGCGATGATCTTCCAGGATCCGCGGTCGGGGATCAACCCGATGCGGACCATCGGCGACCACATGACGGAGTCCCTCCGCCTCTGCCGTGGCATGAGTCGCGCATCCGCGCGCGAGCGCGCCCTCGAACTGCTCACCGCGGTGCGCCTCCCGCGGCCCGAGGACCACCTGAGTCAATACCCGCACGAGCTCTCCGGCGGGATGCTGCAGCGCGTGATGATCGCGGGCGCTCTGACGAGCGACCCGAAGCTGCTGGTGTGCGACGAACCCACGACGGCGTTGGATGTCACGACGCAGTCGGAGATCGTCGCCCTGTTGCAGGAGCTGCGCGACACGCGATCGATGGGCCTTCTCTTCATCACGCACGACCTCAACCTCGCTGCGTCGCTGTGCGACCGCCTCGTGGTGATGCGCGCCGGAGCGGTGGAGGAGCACGGTCCGGCTCTGGAGGTGCTCCGGCAGCCGCGGACGCGATACACGGCCCACCTCGTCGAGGCGACCCCCAGCCTCACCGGCGCTCTCCGCGGTGCTGCACCCGCCCCGCCGGCCGAGGGATCACCTCTTCTCCTCGTCCGCGGCGTCGGCAAGACTTACACGCCGCGCAAGATGGACCCGGTCGTTGCGGTGCGCGATGCCTCCTTCGAGGTCCCCGCCGGTGGCGCGCTCGCGATCGTGGGCGAATCCGGATCCGGCAAGTCCACACTGGCCCGCATGATCGTCGGTCTTGAGCGCGCCGACACGGGCGATATCACGATCTCGGGGCGCGATCGCACTGCGTCGCCGCGCACGCGTGGCGAGCGCCGGGCACACGCGCGCAGTGTGCAGATGGTATTCCAGGACCCGTTCCTCTCGCTCGACCCGCGGATCTCGGCCGGCCGGGCGATCGCCGACGCGCTGCGCCTCCATGATCGTGCGACGTCGACGGACGCCAGGGCGCGCGTGATCTCTCTGCTGAAGTCGGTGGGGTTGGACGAGAAGCACGCGACCGCCAAGCCGCGCACGCTGTCGGGAGGACAGCGGCAGCGCGTCGCGATCGCCCGCGCACTGGCCGTCGAACCCGATGTGCTCGTAATGGATGAGGCGACGAGCGCGTTGGACGTGTCGGTGCAGGCCCAGGTGCTCGACCTCGTCGCATCCCTCCGCGAGTCGCGCGGACTGACGCTGCTGTTCATCAGTCACGATCTCTCGGTCGTGCGGTCCGTGTGCGAAGTGACCGCCGTAATGAGTCGCGGTGAGATCGTCGAGCACGGTCCGACCGCGCTGCTCCTGGCCGACCCACAGCATCCGTACACCCAGCGCCTGGTCGCGTCCGTGCCCCGGCAACTCAACCGCTGACCCGCCGGGCACTCAGGTTGTCTCGCGCACGACGAGCGCGGCATCCGTCTCCGGGCCGGCGCCAGGCGGGGGAGAACCCGTGGCGGCGCTGAGCGCGAGTTGCGCGAGATAGCGACCGAGTCCGGCGCTGTCGATCCGCACACTCGAGAGTGAGGGGACGAACAGGCGCGCCAGTGGCGTGTCGTCGTGGCCGATGACGGCGAGCCGGGCGGGGACGTCGACTCCGGCGCGCAGGGCGGCGCCGATCACGAGCGCCGCGATGTCATCGTTGTAGGCGATCACACCGTCGATCCCGTTGCGGGTCCACTCGGAGACGGCCCTTGTGACGGACAGCTCGTCGATGTCTTCATCCGCGGCGAGCGGCGCGCCGGCGAGCTCGATCGCGCTCGCTCGGGTCAACTCGCGTCGCTGCGCAACAAGGTCGGTGAGGCGCGGGTCGGTGGATCCGGCGAAAGCGAGACGGCGGCGGCCGCGGTCAACGAGGTGCCCGACCTGCAACCGGGGCCCGGTGGCGAAGCCGAGTTCGTCCCCAGCGACGGGTTCGCCCGCGGGAGTGTCCGGGATGACGTGCGTGATGCCGCTCGCGTGGATCTGCGCGAGCTGGTCGACCGAGAACGGCGTCATGCCCATCACCACGTCGGGACGGAGCGTCTCCCAGAGAGGGAGCGCGTGTCCGCCCGGGTGCGGCGTCATCGTGACCAGCGAGTATCCCGCTTCGTCGAGGGCGAGCGAGGCCTCGTCGAGGTTCGCTCGCAGGCTGTAGTCGAGGGGCCAGTCGGGAAGCACGAGGAGGATGATGCGGCTGTGGCCGCTCGCCAACGCGCGGGCCGCACTGTTGGGGCGATACCCGAGCCGCTTGGCTTCGGCAAGCACACGGTCCCGCGTCACGGAGGAGATGGTCTGACCGGGTGTGTCATTGAGCACGAACCCGACGGTCGCGCGGGAGATCCCCAACGAGCGGGCGATGTCGGCAGCGGTCACTCGCTTCGTCGACGTGTCCTGCACGGGCCGTTCACCGTCCTTTCCCCACGCACTTGCGCGCGCTAGTCCCAGTATGTACCATCAGAGCAGCTAGCGCGTGCTAGTGCCTCATGACCACTGACAATGGAGTCTCCTGTGACCACTCCGAATCGGGACGAGCCGATCGTCGTCCCCATGCCCGCGACCATCCCCACGACGCCGGCGGATCCCGACATCCTGGTCGCGGAGGCCACCTCGCCTCCGGACGATCTGGCTCCTGTGAATGCCCGGTACATCTGGTTCATGGTGCTGGCGCAGTTCGGCGTCTTCATGGCATTCATCACCCCGATCGCGATCTCGCTCGCGGTTCGGCTGGGTGAACTGGCACCGGACAACCAGGAGTATCTGGGCTACATCACGGGTGCCGGGGCGCTCTGGGTGATGCTCACCGCTCCGTTCATGGGGATCTGGAGCGATCGGACCCGCACCCGGATCGGTCGTCGTCGACCCTTCATGATCGGCGGCATGGTGGTGGGGGTCATCTCCCTGATCGTCATGGCGCTCGCACCGTCCGTTCTCGTACTCGGTGCAGGCTGGATCCTTGCGCAGTGGGGATGGGGGACCGTCCTGGGCAACCTGCAGAACTCGACCGCCGACCGCCTGCCGGAATCTCAGCGTGGCAAGGTCGCCGGCCTGACCGGGTTTGCGACGCAAGTGGCCCCGGTCATCGGCGTCATCGCCACGATCGGCGTCACGGGCGACGCCCTGCTGCTGTTCTTGATCCCCGGCGCGGTAGGCGTAGTGCTCGTCACACTCTTCGTGACTCTCGTGCACGAGGACGACAGCCGCGCGCTGCCGCTCGAACGCATCGGGCTGGCGGGCGTGCTGCGCAAGTACGTCTACAACCCGCGCACATACCCCGACTTCTCCTGGAACTGGCTGGGACGCTTCTTCTTCTACTTCGGGCTCACCCTCAACACCACTTTCACCGCCTTCTTCTTCGCTGATCGACTCGGTGTCTCGATCACGGAGGTCTCCGGCGTGATCGGCACGCTCGGCGCCGTCGGCATCCTCGCCACCACCGCGGGGGCCCTCGGAGGTGGCTTCATGTCCGATCGTTTCCGGCGACGCAAGATCTTCCTCGTGGCAGGCGGGGCCATCATGGCCGTCGGGATGGTGACCATGGCGCTGTCATCGACCCTCCCGTTCCTGTTCGCGGGCTCTCTGATCGTCTCCCTCGGCATCGGCCTGTTCGCCGCGGTCGATCAGGCTCTGCTCCTGGACGTCCTCCCTGAGAAGCAGACCGATGCGGGCCGCTTCATGGGGATCACCGGATTCGCGACCTCCATTCCGCAGGCCGCAGCACCGTTCATCGCCTCGGGCATCCTGCTCATCGGGGTCACCGGCGCCGCGAAGAACTACTCGCTGCTGTTCTTCATCGCCGCTGCGTGTGTCCTTCTGGGTGGACTCGTCATCCTCCGCATCCGCTCCGCCCGCTGACCGCCCCTCCCGCCGAGAGAACCGCCATGATCCTCATTGTCACCCCCGTCCGCTTCGAGCATCACCGAGAGGCCCTCGGCATCGGGGAAACAGCACCCCGTCTCTCGTGGCAGACCACGCACGCCCCCGCCGGGTGGGCACAGGCCGGGTACGAACTCGAGCAGCGGGGCGGCGAGGTGGTCGCCGTGGAGTCCACGGACTCGGTGCTCGTGCCATGGCCGTTCGCGCCGCTGCGGTCTCGCGAGCGCCGCGAGGTGCGGGTGCGCGTCGTCGGCGCGGACGGCGCCACCAGCGAGTGGGGACCGTGGGCCGCCGTCGAGGCCGGGCTGCTCGACGCTGCCGATTGGTCCGCCCAGCTGGTAGGCCCGGCTGACGACGCCGTGGCATCTCCCCTGCTGCGCACAGACTTTCAGACCACGGATGCTGCAATCTCGCGGGCGCGCGTGTACGCCACCGGGCACGGGCTGTTCCAGCTCGAGATCAACGGACGCCGAGTCGGCGACGATGAGCTCGCTCCTGGCTGGACGACGTACGAGTCCCGGTTGCGGTACACCACCTATGACGTGACTGACCTGATCGCCACTGGCGCCAATGCGATCGGCGCGTGGCTCGGCGACGGGTGGTGGCGCGGGTACCTCGGCTGGGGTGAGAAGAAGGCCCTCTACGGTGCCCAGCTGAGCCTGCTCGCCCAGTTGGAGATCGACTACGCCGACGGAAGCCGCCAGGTCATCGGCACCGGCCCCGACTGGGCCGCGGGTCGCGGACCGATCGCCGAGGCCGATATCTACAACGGGGAAGACTATGACGCCCGCGCGTTCCACGCGGGGTGGTCATCGCCCGGATTCGATGCTGCCGGGTGGACGCCCGTCGCGGTCCGCGAGCCGATCGGCGCGACGCTCGTCGCGCCGGACGGCCCACCGGTCCGCGTCGTGGAGACCCGCCAGGTGCAGGAGATGCTCACCTCGCCTTCGGGCAGAACGATCCTCGACTTCGGTCAGAACCTCGTCGGCCGCCTCCGGATCACCGTCACGGGGGATGCGGGCACGGTCATCACGTTCCGGCACGCGGAGGTCCTCGAACTCGGCGAGCTCGCCGTCGGGCCGCTCCGCGGTGCAAAAGCAACGGACACCTACACCCTCGCCGGGACCGGCGCAGAGTCCTGGGCCCCGAGGTTCACCTTCCACGGGTTCCGGTACGCCGAGGTCACCGGGTGGCCGGGCGAGTTCGATCCCCCTGCCGTGGTCGCGGAGGTGATGCACTCCGACATGGAGCGCACCGGATCGTTCACGACGTCGGATCCGCTGGTGCAGCGGCTGCATGAGAACGTCGTGTGGGGGATGAAGGGCAACTTCGTCGACATCCCCACCGATTGCCCGCAGCGCGATGAGCGTCTCGGCTGGACCGGCGATCTGCAGGTGTTCGCTCCGACGGCGACCTACCTGTACGACTCGGCGGGCTTCCTGACCTCGTGGCTCAAAGACCTCGCCGCCGAACAGCGCAACCTCGGCGGTACGCCGATGACCGTTCCGGCCATCGTCACCGGGTACACCGGCCCGACCGCCGGATGGGCCGACGCGGCAACCGTGGTGCCGTGGACCATCTACCAGGCCTACGGGGATCTCAGGATCCTGGACACCCAGTTCGACAGTATGGCCTCATGGGTCGACGAGGTGACGGCCGCCGCGGGGGAGGACCGGGTGTGGAGCGCGGGCTTCCAGTTCGGCGACTGGCTCGACCCGACCGCACCCGCGAACCGTCCCGAACAGGCGCAGACCTACCCGGAGATCGTCGCGACCGCCTACTTCGCCCGCTCCGCCCGCATCGTCGCCGAGAGCGCAAAGCTCCTCGGGCGCTCCGACGCCGCCGCCCGCTACGGCGCGTTGGCGGACGAGGTGAAGACGGCGTTCTTCCGCGAATACGTGTCCCGTTCGGGCCGGATGCTGTCGGACTCGGCGACCGCGTACGCCCTGGCACTGGTGTTCGACCTGATCGACGACCCCGCTGAGCGGCAGCACGCCGCCGACCGGCTCGCCCAGGTCGTCGCCGGCAACGGGTACAAGATCTCCACCGGTTTCATCGGCACCCCGATCGTCACCGATGCGCTGAGCGCCAACGGGCACGCCGATGTGGCGTACCGGCTGCTGCTGCAGACCGACGCCCCGTCGTGGCTGTACACCGTCGAGCAGGGCGCGACCACGATCTGGGAGCGGTGGGATTCACTGCTTCCCGACGGAACGGTCAATCCCAGTGGAATGACCTCGTTCAACCACTACGCCTTCGGTGCGGTGGCCGATTGGATGCACCGCGTCGTCGCCGGCCTCGCCCCCGCCGCGCCCGGGTACCGGCGCCTCCGGATCGCACCGCAACCACCTCGCCGCGGTCTCGACGCCGCATCCGCCACCCTGAACACCCCCTACGGTCGCGCAGCGTCCGGATGGGAACTCGCCGACGGGCAGCTTCACCTGAGCGTCACCATTCCGGTCGGTGCGACCGCCGAGATCATCCTCCCGTCGGGCGCGACCCAGCAGGTGGAGGCAGGCTCGTACGAATTCACCGAGCCGTTCGAGGTGGATGCCGAAACGGCGCGGACCTTCACGGTCGACTCGCGCATGGGCGACATCATCGACGACAAGCAGGCGGTGGCTGTGCTGACCGGCGTGATCGCGAAGTGGATTCCCGAAGCCGCCGAGCATATGTCCGGCGGCTTGCGGGGTCAGGAAGAAGTGACACCGAGGCAGATCACGGGGATGCTCCCGAATCCTGCCGGAGTGCTGGCCGATCTCGAGCGCGGGTTCGCTGCGATCTCGGCCGGGGAGGAGATCCCGCTCGACGTGATCACCGCACCCGAACCGACGGTTGAGGAGGACGCAGAGCTCGCGGCGAAGGCCGGCATGCTCACCGGCGCTGGCTTCTGGTGGACCAAGGCCGGCGAAGGTATCCGGGCGATGACTCTGGTCGACGGGCCGCACGGGGTGCGGCTGCAGAAGGCGGGTGCTGACAACCTCGGCATGAACGCGAGCGAACCAGCCACGTGCTTCCCCCCGGGCGCAGCGATCGCCTCCAGCTGGGACCGCGACCTGATCCGCGAGGTGGGAGCAGCGATCGGCCGCGAGGCACGCACTCTCGGCGTGGACATCGTCCTCGGCCCCGGCGTCAACATCAAACGGTCTCCCCTGGGTGGCCGCACCTTCGAGTACCTCTCCGAGGATCCTCGTCTGAGCGGCGAGCTCGGGTCGCAGTGGGTTCAGGGTCTGCAGAGCACCGGTGTCGGGGCATCCGTCAAGCACTTCGCGGTGAACAACCAGGAGACCGAGCGGATGCGGATCAGCGCCGAGGTCGACGCCCGCACCCTGCGAGAGATCTACCTCCCCGCGTTCGAGCGGATCGTCACCGAGGCGGCCCCCGCCACGGTGATGAGCGCCTACAACGCCCTCAACGGGGTCTTCGCCTCCGAGAACCACTGGCTGCTCACCGAACTTCTGCGCGAAGAATGGGGCTTCGAAGGACTCGTCGTCTCAGACTGGGGGGCGATCAAGGACCGCGTCGAGGCACTCCGCGCCGGCCTGGATCTCGAGATGCCCGGCTCGGGTGACGAGGGCACGGCCGCGATCCTCGCCGCCGTCCGTGAGGGGCGCCTCGGTCGGGAGGTCGTGCAGCGAAGCTTCGCTCGAGTCGCCCGGCTCGCCGAACGCAGCACCCCCTCCACCGACGTGAAGGTGGATCTCGATGCGCACCACGCCCTCGCGCGCCGTGCCGGTGCCGAATCCGTCGTCCTCCTGCGCAACGAAGGAAGCGTGCTCCCGCTCGCGCACGGGCAGAAGGTAGCCGTGCTCGGTGGCTTCGCCGTCGACCCGCAGTACCAGGGCGGCGGAAGCTCACACGTGAACCCCACCCGCATCGACCTGCCGCTGGACGAACTGCGCCGCGCGCTCGGCGACGAGAACGTCGCGTACGCGCAGGGGTACTCGAAAGACCGGACGACGGATGCCGCAGCCTTGCTGGACGAGGCTCGCCGTGTCGCGGCATCCACTGACGTTGCCATCGTGTTCGCCGGCCTGTACGAGGTGGACCAGTCGGAGGGATTCGACCGCGACGACATCGACCTGCCGGCCGCCCACGTCGCTCTCATCCAGGCGGTCGCGGCCGTGGCCGAGCGCACTGTCGTGGTGCTCATGAACGGCGGAGTCGTGACACTCGAACCCTGGCACGACTCCGTGGACGCGATCGTGGAAGGCTGGGCTCTCGGGCAGGGCGTCGGCGGGGCGCTCGCCGATGTGCTCACCGGCGCGGTGAACCCATCGGGCCGTCTGGCCGAAACCATCCCCTATGCCGTGACGGACAACCCGTCCTACCTGAACTTCCCGGGGGAGAATGGCACCGTCCGCTACGGCGAGGGCGTCTTCGTCGGCTACCGCCATTACACGACAGCGCAGCGCGGCACCCGGTACGCATTCGGGCACGGGCTCAGCTACACGACCTTCTCGCACGAGGCGCTGGAAGCGACCGCCACCAGTGGTGATACTGCGCGGGTGCGGGTCACGGTTCGAAACACCGGGAAGGTCGCCGGCGCCGACGTGGTGCAGTTCTACGTGGCACCGGCGCCGTCACGAGTTCGCCGACCCGTGCGAGAGCTCGCCGGGTTCGCCAAGGTGCACCTGCAACCGGGTGAATCGACCGTTGTCGAGCTGGACCTCGATCGGCGCGTGTTCGCGTTCTGGGACGTCACCGCTGACCGGTGGTGGGTTGCGCCCGGCACGTACACGGTGCAGCTGGCACGCTCCGCCGTCGACATCGCCCTTGAGGCGACGGTCGCCCTGGCGGGGGACACGGACCGACCGAAGCCGCTCAGCCTGGACTCCACCGTCGGGGACTGGTTCGGGCACCCCGTGGTGGGGCCGGCGCTCATGCAGGCCATGATGGCCGGCGCCTCCGAGGAGCAGCTGGCTGCCGCCGAAGACAACGGCAACATGCTCAAGATGGTGGAGTCCATGCCGATGGGGCAGTTCGCCCGGTTCCCCGGTGTCGAGATCCCTGACGAGGCGCTCGACCAGCTGATCGCCCTCAGCCTGATGGCTGCCGAGGAACCCGCGTCGGCGCATGCCATGGCGGAAGTGTGACGAAGCGGGCGGAGGCGACGCAGACGATGCGTCGCCTCCTTGCGGTGTCGAGTTGCGCGACGGCACCGTTCGCTAACCGAGTGTGATCGCAATCGCGTCCCACCAGTCCTCCGCGTCGGCGCGGTGACGCGGCAGCCGCTCCGCGGCTGCGTCAGCGATGCGGGCGCGGTTGCGCCAGAGCGAGAGAATCTGCGGAATGCCCGCCGTGTCGGCCTCGGCGATCGGCACGGTTGCGTCCTGACCCCAGTGCGCCAGTGCCCCGCGCTGTTTGACGGCCGTGTAATCGTCGGTGACGAGTCCGAGCATCGGGACTCCTGCCGGGGCCGCGAACACGGCCGGGTGATAGCGGCCGGTGATCAGGAGGGCGGTGGAACGGGCGAGGGATGCCGCTGCCGTCGCGTCTCCGGTGGGAACGACTGTCGACGGCACGCGCATCCGCGCTCGCACCTGGTCGTGCAGGACCGCATCTCCTCGCGGCTCGGTGCCGATGAGTGGCCCGTAGTGGGCGTGGAATCGGACCGGACCGCCGGTCATGTCCGCGGCGGCGTCCACCAGCGCGGCGATCCGTGTGACGGTCTCTGTCCGCGGCGCGCGGCCAAGGGAGAGTGAGAGGCTGACCAGCACTCCGGCGCGGGCGGGAGCGGCATCCGGTGCCGGCATTCCGAGGAATGAGGCGTCGTCCACGCCGAGTCGAGCATGCACGCCCAGATCGGCGGCGAGGTCGTGCGACCTCGACTCACGGACGCCGACCAGTTCGGCCGAGCGGAGCAGGCCTGCGGTGAGTTCCCGGTCGCGACCGCGCAGGTCGGGGCCGAGCGTCTGACCCGAGACGACGAGCGGCCGGCCCACGCGGGCGGCGATGCCGGCGAGTGCGGCCCGTTCGTAGACGTGCAGGGGCCAGGTGGAGGCGAGGTTGCCGCCCCCCGTGATGAGTACGCCGTCCGCGCCGGCGACAGCATCCACGACGGCGCGCGCGGTGTCGTCGGCGGCGAGGGAGTCGCGACCCTCCGCGAGGGCGAGGACTGCCGCCAATCGTGCATCCGCATCGGTGCGGTCGAGTCCGTCGAACCGGATGCGGGGCACGGCGTCGAGGCCATACCGGGCCGCCGTCTCGTTCGGCGCCGACGAGATCGCCACGAGCGAGCCACCGCGCACCGCGATCTCGTCGCGTGCTGCCTGGAACATCGCCTCATCGCCGATGTGCATCATGTCGTCGACCACACCGACATCGCCAAGGGCCACGACCCGCATGAGAGCTCCTCAGGATATTGGCGCGAACCCGTTCACGCTAGCCCACCCTCACCCCTCCCCAGGCGGGCTACGATCGAACGCCCGCCCGCTCTGAGGCGGTCGACGATCGGACGTGACATGGGCGTGCAGACGGCTCTGGATGCGGTCCGCGACGCGCCCGGGATCGTCGAGGCCATCCGTCTCGCCGACGACCTCGCGTTCGAAGCCGGCCGCGACCCCGGAGTCCGCACCCTCCGCGTGCTGGCCACCGCGCTGAACGGTGAGGACCAGGTCGCCGCGATCTCCGCCGTGCATGCGCTCGCCGAGATCTTCGACGAGCAGGCCGCACGGATGCTGACCGCATTGCTCTCGGACGAACGGCCCACGATCCGCGAGCACGCAGCCTGGGCCCTCGGCTCCGGGCTCCCGCGCTTCGACGCGATGGGCCGCTTGATCGGCCAGATCGCCGCGGGCGGGTTCACCGGCATGCTCGCGCAGCGCACGCTCGAGAAGTGGTCGACGACGGCGGCCGAGACACTCGCCGTCAGCCTCGAGACCGCTCTTCTGGGAACCGACGAACCCGGCGCTCGTGCGCGGCTCGTCGAGACGCTCGGCCTCGTGCGCCCGGCGATCGCCGGCCGGCTGCTCCTCGAGATCGCAGGTGACGACGGCGAGAGCGAGGATGCGCGGGTCGCCGCGATCGCAGCCCTGGGTCAGCGGCGCGGGGTCGCGGGCGTCGGCGAAGCCCTCGACGACCTCGTGAGCGGCGACGGCAGGCTCGCCGAGGTCGCCAGACTCGCGCTGATCGACCTGGACGCCGTGCCCGATGCGCGCATCGCGCGCACCACGGGTCTGACGATCGGTCAGCTCTTCCTCCACGCCGACATCGACCCTTCGCTCGCCGCCGTCGGCGCGGGCGACAACGGCGGCATCGCGACGCTGCTCGTGCGGCTCGGCGATGCACTCGTCGCCGATCCGAGCACCGGGGTCGAGCGCGTCATCACACTCTCGCGCGGGCCGGTGTCCCAAGCCGCCGAAGACCTGCTCGAGATCGGCTCGGCGACATCGGGCCACGTCTACGGGCGGGTGCCGCTGCTTCCTCAGCCCGTCCCATCCGCTGCGGCATGGCCCCTGCGGGTCACCGCCCGCCGCGGCATCCGTCGCATTCTGCGTGCCGCGGGACCGGTCGACCTGCTGCACCTGCGGATGGCCGACGTCGGCAGCCTCGCGGCAGCGGATGTCGCCCGCGAGCTCGGCATCCCGACCGTGTTCACGGTCGCTCCCGATCCGCACGCCGTGATCCGCTCGCTCGATCGCTCCGGTGCGCTGACTCGTGACGGATTCGGCGATGTCGACCTGCGCGAGCACTTCTGGTTCCGCGCGCGGCTCGTGCAGAGCCTCGCATCCAACGCCGCGCACAGCGTCCTGTTCCCCCGCCCCCAGCTGCAGCGGGATATGAGCCAGCTCGTCGGGATCGACATCACCTCGCATCCCGAGCGCCACACGATCGTCGCGGAGGGAGTGGACCTCGCGGTCGTCGACCGTGCGGTCCTCGCCGCGCGAGCACACGTCGCCGGCGCCGCGCCGGACGAGGCGATCGGCGAGCTTCGCACGCTGATCGAGCAGCTCCCCGCCGACAGGCGCGCGCTGCCGCTCGTGGTCAGCCTCGGTCGGATGCACCGCGTCAAGGGTATGGCCACCCTCGTCGAGGCCTGGGCGGCAGGATCCCTGCGCGAACGGGCGAACCTGCTGATCATCGGCGGCGACCTCGAGCATCCCTCGATCGACGAGCGCGAGCAGCTCGACCGGATCGACGCCGTAGTTCCTGCCGGCACCCGCGACCGTGTGGGCCTGATCCTCGCCGGACATCGGCCCAACGACGTCGCCGCGTTGTGGCTGGCCGCCGCGCGGTTCGGCCTTCCCGGGCTCGCCTCGCCGGGTGGTGTGTACGTGTGCGCGAGCGTCAAGGAGGAGTTCGGGATCGCGCTCCTCGAGGCGATGGCGACCGGGCTGATGGTCGTCGCGCCGGATGGCGGCGGCCCGGCGACGTATGTGCAGGACGGAGTGACCGGCGTGCTGACGCAGACGTGGGATGCCACGCGACTCGAAGCCGGCGTCGCTGCGGCGCTCGATGTCGCGGCAGCATCCGACGAAGGGCGGGCGGATGCGGCGCACGAGATGGTGCGCACGAGCTTCACGATCCAGGCGATGGCCACCGCGCTCGGCCCGGTCTACCGCGGCGTCGCCGCGGAGGAGGCCGAGCTCATCCGCGCCGCCGGGGTCACCCTGTAGTGGGCGAGTCCCCGTGAGCCTGCTGGTCATCAGTCCCGACTACGCCTCGCACCTGCTGCCTCTGGCGACACTCGCAACGACGTGGCGGGATGCCGGGGAGCGCGTCGTCGTCGCGACCGGGCCGGCGACAGACCCGATCGTGCGCGAATTCGGGCTCGAGCGCTACGACCTGCCGCTCGGCCGTGGCAGCAACGCCAAGGTGATCCGCGCAGAGGAGCAGTCCGACGAGGAGTCCGATTCGCTCCGCGGGTTCTTCGACGCGACCCGGCGCGGGATGATCCCGACGCTCGCGTATCAGGCGAAGGAGCGGCTCACCGACCTGATGTGGGACCCGGTGGATGCCGGCCGGCGCACCCTGGCCGCGGTCGACGTGGTGCGGCCGGACGCGATCATCGTGGACCACCTCGCGTTCAGCGCACGGCTCGCGTTGCAGGCCGCTGGAATCGCGTATGCCGATGTCGTGCTGGGGCATCCCAGCGCCCTCCCGGTTGAGGGTGAAGTGTATGGCTTCCCGCCGTTCTGGCCGGCCGTCTTCACGCCAGGCGTCGACGAGCTGGACGACCTGCGTGCGCTGTGCGACGAGGTGTCCGCTCGCTTCACGGCCGAGTGGAATCGCACGGTGCGCGCGCTGGACGAGGCGGCGCCGCACACGGACGACGCGTTCGGCGAGCACGGCGACCTCGTGCTGTACAACTACCCTGCGCCCCTCGCCGACGGTGACGGACGAGCACTTCCCCCGCACGCCTTCCTCGGCTCGACCCGCCGGGTGGAGGCCATCGACGATCAGGTGGAAGCGTGGATGGAATCCGCGCGTGAGTACGCCTACGTCAGCTTCGGCAGCTTCCTCTCCGTGCGCGGCGACGTGCTGCGCCGCGTGTCCGCGGCGCTGGCGTCGATCGGGATGCCGGCGGCGATCGCGACCGGCTCCACCCCTCCGTCCGAACTCGGGCCGATTCCCGAGAGCTGGCTGGTGCGCGAGTACCTGCCGCAGGTGCGGCTGCTGAAGGGAGCGCGGCTGGCCGTCACGCACGGAGGCAACAACTCGGTCACCGAGGCCCTCGGCCAGGGGGTGCCCCTGCTGGTGCTGCCGTTCTCGACCGATCAGTTCGCCGGGGCGGCGGCGATCGAACGTACCGGTGTCGGTCGCGTGCTCGACCCGAATTCCGCCGGCGTCGACGAGCTGGCCGCGGCGCTGGTCGCGGTCCGCGCGCTGTCGGGGTCGCCGCTTCTGCAGTCGATCGCTCGGGAGCAGTCCGCCCGGCCCGGCCCGGCCATCGCCTACGAACTGCTGACCGCGCGCGCGCCGGCCACCAGCTGAGCCATGGCGAGCGGGTCGCCTTCGGCGGCGCGATAGCGCTCCATCAGAGCCGAGTTCGCGTCGTAGCGGGCACCCGCGCGAACCTCGGCCTCGTGGTGCAGGGCGTAGACCCGGCCCTCGTGCCGCACGGGTGGAGCGCCGAGCAGCGCCTCGTGGGCGAGGTACCACGCGGCATCCTCGAATCCCCAGCCCCGGAACCGCTCGTCCTGCCCGCCGTGGCGTTCCCAGGTGCGCGGTGTCGTCACGTACACACCCGAGCAAGCGCCGATCACCAGATCGTGCTCGCACTCCTCGGCCGGAACCCCCGCGCGCAGCTGCGCGTCTCCGGTCCGACCCAGCCAGCGGTACTCGGTGTACGGCAAGTGGACCAGGCCGCTCGTGCGCGCCGCGGCGACCGCTTCGCGCAGCGCCGCGGGCTCGGGAAGGGTGTCCGCATCACACACGACGACCACCTCGTCCGGATCGACCGCCGCGATCCCCCGATTGCGGCACGCCGCGAGGACGAACACGTCATCGTCGGTGTCGATGGTCCGCACCGGGAAATCAGGCAGGAAACGGCTGTACCAGTCGAGCACGAACTCGAACGCCGGCACTCGCGAAGGGGCCGGGCGCCAGGGCACGACGACGGTGACGGGCGGCATCCCTCCAGCGTACGTGCGCAATGACGGCGCCGGCCCTCGGACGCGTACGGCGAGGTCATCGACTTCGCGGAGCTGATGCTCGTGGTCGCTGAGCGCGTCGCTGACCGAAGTTGAGCGTCGCTGTCATCGCCGCGTCCGCCGCATCCGTCGGCCGCACCGACACAGGAGATCGCACCGGCACAGGTGATTCCGCCATGGCCCGTCCTGTTGCGGAGATTTCTCCTGTCTCGGTGCTTTCTGCTCAAGGCTCGCAGTCGCCTGAGGAAGGCCAAGGGTCCGTGCAAGGGGCCGCACACGGTGACGCGGCCTGGGGCCACGTGGCCGGCGCTCCGCCGGATGCGTGCTCCCACGCTGCTCGCGACGGTCAGTCGTCGAACCGCTTAGATCCGCGCCAGGAGCTGACGGGCGGTTTCGAGCACCTCGTTCGGATGCGAGAGGTGGACATGATGCTCGGCCTTGGGCCAGGTGACCAGCTCCGCCCCGAGAGCGTTCGCGAGCCGGACGTGGGCTCGCCGTGCGGCCGACCGCTCGGGTCGATCCGCGGTCACGACGATCGAGGGGATGCGGGGCAAGGGCGTGGCGTCGAAGTCGCGCGCGATGTCGCCGAGCCCGACGACCGCCGTCGCCAGTTGGGGCAGATCGGCCTCGGCCGCGGCGAACATGGCGCGCTTCACCTCGGGCGTCATCTCGTGACGACGAGACGACTTCCGTGCGGTCGAACGCAGCAACCCCTGCACGGCGCGCCCGAGCACTGGGACGTGTGAGAAGCGCTCCAGCCGCCGCATCGTCGACTCGATGCGCGCGGCGAGCTTCGGGTCGTTGATCGGAGTGGGGTCCAGGAGGAGCAGCCCGGCGACGTCCTCCGGATGGTCGCGTGCGAAGAGCGCCGCCACGGCGCCGCCGAGGCTCTGGCCGATCACCACGACCGGGCCGAGGCCGAGCTCGGACACGGTGGAGTGAAGGTCGGCGGTCGCCGTGGACAGGCTGCCCGGCTGGGTCGAGTGGCCAGTTCCCGGACGGTCGTAGACGATGATCCGGCATCCGGGGTCGGCGAGGAGTCCCTCGGGTAGGCCGGGGAAGAAGCCCTCGACAGCTTCCGCACCGCCGGGCAGCAGGAGCACCACCGGCCCCGCATCGCCCAGGACTGTCACCGGTTGATCTGCGCCCATCGTGGATCACCTTCCTTCCCCATCTCGGGAAGCCGGACGACCGAGAGGGCGCCGAGCACCCCGAAGGCCGCCAGAGTCAGATAGAGCGCCGGGAAGCCGCCGAGCGCGAGGAGTGCCGGAGCCAGGAACGGCACGAGCGATGCGGGCAGGCCGCTGGCGAGGTTGATGATGCCGAAGTCCTTCGCGACATCCTCCGAGCTGGGGAGCATCCGCACGCACAGGGCATTGTCCACGGCGTACACGACGCCCGCACCGATGGCACTCAGCCCGAAGCTGAGGTACAGCAGCTCGATCGTCGGTGAGAAGACCGTGAGCACCAGGCCGACCGCGGACAGCATCCCGCCCACGAGCACGAACGGCTTCTGCCGCTGGATCCGGTCGGAGATGAATCCGGAGGCGACACTGGCGACCGCGATGCCCAGGATGCCGACGCCGGCGATCCCGACGACGTACGGCGCCAGCTCGTCGGTGGTGAGCCCGAACTTGTCGAGCAGCAGAAAGGTCGTGAACGCTCCCGTCGCGAACGAGCAGTAGATCAGGAATCGCGTGAGGAACGCCCACCCGAACGCCGGATGCCGCACGGGGCTCACCCAATAGGCGCTGAGCAGCTCGCGAACGCTCATCCGCGCCGGGCGGTCCACGGGCACGTGCCGCCGCTCGCGGATGAGCAGCACCGCGACCACGCCACCGACGAGTCCCACGCCGCCGGCGATGAACCACTGGTGCGGCCCGGAACCTACCGCGCCGATCACGGCGAGCACCACCAGGGGCAGGATCGTGATGCCGAGGCCCATGAGTCCGGACACCCCGCCGCGACGATCGGGCGGCACCTGATCGGCCAGCAGCGCACTCGTGATGGCGACCTGGACCGTGAACGCCGCCTGCACGACGGCCCAGACGAGGGCGACCTGCCAGATCTCTGTGGTGAACATCACCGCGAGCATGACGAGGGAGCCGACGAGTGCGCTGCCCAGGATCCACGTGCGTCGGCGGCCGAGTCGAGCGGTCGTCCGATCGCTGAGCCGGCCCGCGAGAGGGTTCGCGATGATGGCGGTCAGCGCACCAGCGCCGGTCACGAACCCGAACATGATCGCCGCATCGGTGCCTGCGATGGCCACCACGTGGATGGTCAGCAGCAGCTGCAGTGGCGCGAGCGTCGCCCCCGAGGCCCCGCCCGTCGACGCGAGGATCGCCGGGACGAGGCGACGCATGGGGGTGATCGCCTCAGGGGCTGTCGTGGCGGGGAGCGTCTCGATGCTCATCAGCCGACCTTTCTCGCGGCGCGGGCGCCGAAGTGCACGTAGCGCTCGCCGGTCGGCAGCGCATAGAAGGTGACGGGGATCCAGGTCTGCGCACCCGGTGGGCGAACGGCGAGGATGTCGGAGCGGGCGGCGACGAGCGGGAACTCCTGCACCGGATTGGGCAGGAGTGCGGCAATCGGTCCGCTCGCGGTGCTGCGGAGAATCGGGCCGTCGTCGCCGTCCTCGATGTCGATCGCGATCCCCGCGCGCTCATACCGGCCGGCGAAGTCTCCGATCTCCGCGGGCGCCTCGGTGGCCGGTTCGAACGGTCGCCGCATCTCGATGCCTGCGAGCTCGGCGAAGATCTCGCGGTAGAGATCCTCATAGAGGTCCCTGGTGCGTCCGCCGTTGGCCAGCAGGGTCACGGCCAGCCGGCGCTCCGGGAGGATGCGCAGGAAGGCCGCCTGCCCGATCGTGTTGCCGTCGTGCCCGTAGAGGCGGTGCCCCGACCAGTCGAAGCGGATCCAGCCGAGGCCCCACGAGTCGCCGAGCGTCTCCGCGTCCGGGAGGTCGACCTGCCGCGCCGTCATGGCCGCCGCGGATTCCGCGCTGAGCAGACGGCTGCCGTCGGACGCGATCCCGCCACGGAGGTGCAGCTCGGCGAATGCGAGCACGTCGCCGGCTGCGGCGGAGATCACGCCGGCCGGACTCGACGATCGAGGCATGTGCCACACCGGGACGACTGTCGGCCCGTCGTCGCGCTCGTGGTGACCGATCGCGGCCGGATGCAGCAGCACGTCCTCGGGAAGCGTGGCAGTGCGCGAGAGACCGAGTGGCCGGATGAGCAGGTCGCGGAGCGCGGCATCCCAGCCCATCCCGGTGACCACCTCGACGATGCGACCGAGCAGCACGTAGCCCGAATTGCAGTACGACCAGGTCGCCCCGATCGGATGGCTCTGCTCGGCGGTTGCGAGCTGCTCGACGTAGCGCTCCACGCAGTCGTCACCGCGACCGGTGTCGATGAAGATGTCGCCGTCGATCCCGCCCGTGTGGGTGAGCAGGTGCCGCACCGTCAGCGCTCGCGCGGTGTCGGCATCCCCGAGCGCGAAGCCGGGCAGGATCTCGGCGACAGGCTCATCGAGGCGGAGGCGCCCGTCGTCGACGAGCACCATGATCAGGGTCGCCGTCCACACCTTCGTGATGGACCCGATCTGGAAGAGCGCATCGGGCGTGACCGGGAAACCGGTGCGGACGCTGAGCACACCGGTCGCGGTCTCGAGCCGGCGGTCCTCGCCGTCGTCGTCGAGCAGAAGGATGCCGAGCTGCGCGCCCGGCACTCCGTGTCGCTCCGCGAGCGCCGCCAGTCGCGCACTCCAATGCGCATGATCGAGTCGGTCGGTCATCGGTCCTCCCAGGCCAGAGCGCCCAGCGCCAGATCGATCTGCCGCTCGTAGCCCGCTTCGTCGCCCAGCTCGGGCATGTCGTGCAGGATCTGCGCCGCCTCGGGGTGGTCGGATGCCGCGCGCTGCCGCTCCTTGCGCTCGGCCAACGTGGTCTCCGAAGGGCGGGAGATGTTGCGGTACCCGACGGCGGCGCCCGTGGCGAGCGAGATGATCGCCCGATAGATGAGCTGCGCCTGCTGGGCAGAGGCCCCGGCGGCGAGCAGATTCTCGATGATCAGCTCACCGAAGAGGTGCTGGGAGGTGCGCTCCACTTCCGGGCGGTGGCCGACGATCGCCAGGAGCAGTTCGGGATGCCGGCAGCCGGCGCGGTGGATGCGTCGCGCCGCCTCGCGGACGAACTCGACCGGGTCGCCCCCCTGTGGGAGGTCGGCGAGCATCTCGCGGGCGACGAAGTCGTCGGCGATGGCGTCGACGAGTTCGGAGCGGTCCTTCACATGGTTGTAGATCGCGGCCGGAGAAACGCCGAGCTCGGCGGCGACGCTGCGGAGCGAGAGGGCATCGAAGCCGCGGTCGTCGATGATCCTCTCGGCAGCGGCGACGACGCGCGCCTTGGTCAGGCCCGCTGCCACGCCGCGACCGCGGCGCGGTGCTGCGCTCCTGGCCGGACTGGTCGTCGTCATGGGAACTCGCCTCCGCGTTGAGCTAATTAACGGTGTACATTACATGCTGAACGGCTCGAGCGCCACTCCGACCAGGAAGGTCCCCATGACGACGACCTCAGTCCCGCCGCGGACTCCTGCAGGCGCCCCCGTCGCCGATGCCCACAACGATCTGCTGCTCCTGGTCGCGCGGCGGCCGCCCGCTCTCTGGGGTGAGTACTTCCGCGACACCTGGTATCCGCAGCTGCGCGACGGGAACGTACGACTTCAGGTGCTTGCGGTGGACTGCAACTGGCCGCCTCAGCCGGAGATCGCGCTGCGCCGCACCCTGCTCATGATCGAGGCCGCCCACCGGATCGCCGAGGAGAACGCCGACATCGTCGCTCTCTGCCGCGACGGCTCGGAGATCGACGTCGCAATCGCCACCGGCAGGATCGCCCTCGTGCTCGCCATCGAAGGGGCGTCCCAGGTCGAGCGCGACGTGGCCCTGCTCGAGTCCTTCCACCGGCTCGGCGTGCGGATGGTCTCGCTGGCGCACTTCGGCAGGAGCGCTCTGGCCGACGGATCTGGTGAGGATGCCGCCGGAAGCCGGCTCACCCGCGCGGGTGTCGAGGCGCTGAAGCTGCTGGAGTCGCGGGGGACGATTCTCGACGTGTCGCATCTGAGTGCGGCCGGGGTCGAGCACGTCCTCGAGATCGCCACGAGACCGATGATCGCGAGCCACTCCGGGGCGAGGGCGCTCTTCGACCATCACCGCAACCTCTCGGATGCCGCGCTGCGCGGCATCCGCGACGCCGACGGCCTGGTCTGCCTCAACCTGTTCGCGGGATACCTGGCGGCCGAGCCCACCATGGCGGATGTCGTCGCCCAGCTCGACCACCTCGTCGACATCGTCGGGCCGCACCGGGTCGGCATCGGCGCCGACTTCTGTCTCGAGATCTTCTCCGAGATCGTCCCCGACGCCGACCGGCCGCTGCGACTCGAGGGGATCGACGCGGAGTCGACCCTGCCCGGGCTCGAGGGACCGGCTGGACTGCCTCTGGTCGGAGACGCACTTCGCGACGCCGGCTGGGACGATTCGCTCGTCCGCGGAGTCATGGGCGGCAACCTCACGGCATTCCTCAGGACGCATATGCCGAATGCGCAGGACGCCGTGGCCTGAGGGTAACAGTCGACGTCCCCCTCGATGCGCGCGCTATTCTGGCGTCTACATCGTTGTCAAGACGATGAAGATCGAGAGAATCATCGGGAAGGCGGATGCGGCATGACCAGCCTCACTGCGCAGAACTGGCCGATCGCGGCCGCAGCTCTGCCGTTCCCCGGCACGACGGCGAACGGGGAGAGCGTCACCGACGCGGCGCCGGACGAATGGGCGAGCACCCTCACCGAGATCGCCGACGCGGGCTTCGACCGGCTCGACGTCACGGATTCGTGGTTGCGCGTCGGGGATCTGAGCGAGGGGCGGCTCGACGACTTCGCCGCCGTCGCGCGCGAGGCGGGCGTCGTCCCGACGTCGATCTCAGCGATCCGGCGCAGCGTCATCGATCACGCGAACGGCGACGAGAACCTCGCGTACAGCCACCGCACGCTCGACGCTGCCGCCTTGCTGGGCATCGAGACGGTGTCGTTCGGACTGCACCAGGCGCTGACGGTCCAGCAGCAGGCTCAGCTCTGGTTCTGGACCATGGATGGGCATAAGGACGATCCGGCCGATTGGGGACTCGCAGTGAGACGCCTCTCGGAGCTGGGACGCCACGCGGGCGAGCTGGGCTTGATCGTGTCGCTCGAGATGTACGAGGACACGTTCCTCGGCACGGCGGACTCGGCGGTGCGCCTCGTCCAGGACATCGGAATGGACAACGTCGGGCTCAACCCAGACATCGGCAACCTCGTACGACTGCACCGCCCCATCGAGTCCTGGTGGGACATGGTCGAGAAGACGCTGCCCTATGCGAACTTCTGGCACGTCAAGAACTACGCCCGCGATGAGGACTCAGCCCGCGGAGAGTATTTCGCGGTGCCCGCGCCGATGCAGCACGGGCTCATCGACTATCGCCGCGCGTTCCGCTACGCGATCGAACAGGGCTTCCAGGGCGTGATCTGCGTGGAGAACTACGGAGGTGACGGGCTGAGCGTGTGCGCCGACAACCGCGACTACCTGCGCCGCCACGTGCTGCCCAAGCGCGAGGGCTATGCGCTCGGCACGAGCAGGGTGCGCCAGCCGAGGTTCGAGGGAGGTGCCTCATGACCCGCATCGCCATCGTCGGGAGCGGCTACATGGGCGGGGGGATGGCGCAGGTCTTCGCCCTCGCCGGTCACGACGTCGTGCTCTCGGACGTCACCGCCGATATCGCGCAGTCCAACCTCGAGCGGGTGCGCGTCGAGACGGCGCAGTTCGAGGAGCAGGGCCTCTACCGCACCGGCTCGACCGACCTCATCGCCGCGAACATCAGCGCCGCGGAGAGCATCGAGGCAGCAGTCGCCGACGCGGAGTTCATCGAGGAGGCCGTCCCGGAGCGGATCGACATCAAGCACGAGACGCTGCGACGCATCTCGACCGCGAACCCGACCGCCGTCATCGGCAGCAACACCTCGACGATCTCGATCACGAAGCTGTCGGAGCCCGTCGTGCACCCTGCGCGCTTCCTCGGAGTGCATTTCTCCAATCCCGCGCCCTTCGTCCCAGGCGTCGAGATCATCCCCCACGCCGGGACGGAGGAGTCGGCGATCCGCACCGCCGAGCAGATCGTGCGCGGTTCGGGCAAGGTCGCCGCGCGAGTCACGGATGCGACCGGGTTCGTGCTCAACCGGCTGCAGTACGCGCTGTTCCACGAGGCGACCCAGCTCGTGGACGAGGGCGTGGCCTCGATCGAGGACATCGATGCGATCGTGCGATCGACGTTCGGATTCCGTCTGCCCTTCTTCGGCCCGTTCGCGATCGCCGACATGGCAGGCCTCGACGTCTACGCGTTCTGCTACGCGTCGCTGCAGACCGAATTCCCTGAGCGATTCGCCACACCGAGCATCCTCAGTGAGCGGATCGAGAAGGGCGAGCTCGGCACCAAGAGCGGCGCAGGCTTCCGCTCGATCGATCCGGAGCGGATCGGCGACCTCGTCGCCTATCGCAACCGGGCCTACGCGAAGATGGCAGAGCTGCTCGAGGAGCTCGGTCCCTCCCCGTTCGACGCGCCGGAACCGGGCGGTGACGAGGACCGGGCCAGCCGGTGATCGGCAGCCTCGGCGTCGAGCGGCCCGAGGCGCCGGGCTACTCGCCGTCGGTGCTCTCGAATCCCGTCGACTCACGCGGGACGATGCGGAACGTCGGCTTGAAGGTCTCTGGCGGACGCCGCTCGCCCTTCTCGTGGATCCTCTCGATCAGGCGATCGACGGCGATCTCGGCGATCTCATCGCGGCCGGGATCCACCGTGGACATCGATGGCACGGAGTACTTGCTCTCGTCGATGTTGTCGAATCCGATCACGGCGACGTCGTCGGGCACCGAGAGCCCTTCCTCGCGAAGCGCGCGCAGCACGCCGAGACCGAGCGTGTCGGTGAGGGCGAAGATGGCGTCGAAGTCGACGCGATCCTGCACCAGCCGGTGCGTGGCCGCCGCTCCGCCCGCGCGATTCCAGCGCAGCATCTCGGTCGGGCGCACAAGGGACGGATCGACGTCGATGCCGGCCTGTTCGAGCGCTCGCAGGTAGCCCTTGAGGCGGAGGTTCGCAGAGCTGGCCTCATCGCCCCCGTGCAGATCGGCCCCGATCAGAGCGATGCGACGGCGGCCGATCTCGAGGAGATGCTCGACGGCGGCCTGTGACGAGGACGTGTTGTGCATGGTGACGTGATCCGTCGGGCCGCCGAAGATCCGCTCGCCGAGCAGAACGAGGGGACCGTCGAGGCTGAGCGCCTCGGCATCCTCCTGACCGAGGCTCACGGGGCTGAAGAGCAGGCCGTCGAGGAAGCGGGGGCGGCTGTTCGCGACCGCCTCGAGTTCCGCCTCGCGCTGACCGAACGTCTGCTCCACCATGACGCCGAGACCACGCTGGGCGGCTGCGCGGATCACCGAGTCGGCGAGTTCTGCGAAGTAGTTCTCGCGCAGCGAGGGGACGGCCAGCCCGATGACGCCGGTGCGCCCGGATCTCAGGCCCCGCGCAGACAGGTTGGGGCGGTAATCGAGCTGCTCGATCGCGGCGACCACCCGGCTGCGGGTCTCGGGGCGCACGTGCGGATAGTCGTTGATGACGTTCGAGACCGTCTTGATCGAAACGCCCGCCACCCGGGCGACGTCGTGCATCGTCGGTCCCATCGATGCCCCCGCCTCCGTGTCGACGTCTGTACTCTACTGCGCTCGTCGCTGAGCGGAGCGGTCGGCGTCCCGTGCATTCCAACGTGGAAATGCAACGTTAGAGAAATCCTACCGGTGCCGGCTCACCGAGGTGGTGTAGGCGAATGCGTCTGCGTGCACCGCGATCGGGCCCCCAAACTTTTCGATGCCCTTCGAGGAATTTTCGCGCAGCTCTTGACACTGCACGGAACCGATGGAATTGTGTCTACAACGTTGCTCTACAACGTTGTAGACCGACCCGAACAGCACTCTCCCAGTGGCCACGATCGGAACGGTCGCGCACCGACGAAGAAGTCCCGCAAACTGAAAGGAAATCCAGTGAAGACGAAGCTTGTTTTTGCTGCGGTCGCAACTCTCGCGCTTGCCGCCTCCCTCTCCGCCTGCTCAGCAGGCGGCGACGGCGGCGGAGGCACCGATGGCGGCGGCAACGCCGACGCGAACTGCACGAACACGATCAAGAAGCCCGATGCGCCCATCGTGACCCTGTGGGCCTGGTACCCGAATTCCGAGGCTGTCGTCGACAACTTCAACGAAGCCAACGACGACGTCCAGGTGTGCTGGACGAACGCCGGCGCCGGTGGAGACGAGTACGACAAGTTCCAGACCGCCATCTCGGCCGGAAGCGGCGCACCCGACGTCGTCATGGTCGAGGCCGACCGGATCGCGCCCTTCCAGGCGCAGGGCGGCCTCGTGGACCTGACCGACCTCGGCTACGACGACGTCAAGGGCAACTTCAGCGAAGGCGCGTGGAAGGACGTGTCGGTCGGCGGCGCGATCTACGGCGCTCCGATCGACGGCGGCCCGATGGGCATGATCTATCGCACCGACATCTTCGACCAGTACGGCATCACCCCGCCGACCACGTGGGAGGAGCTGGAGACCACTGCGCAGGCGCTGAAGGATGCCGGCGGCCCGGTGTTCGCGAGCTTCGCGGCGAACCAGCCCGCCACGGCCACGGCGTACTTCTACGGGAACGGCGCGGAACCGTTCACCTACGACCCCTCGAAGGAGGGCGAGATCGGGATCGACCTCAACAGCCCCGAGATCAAGGAAGTCCTGGACTACTGGGACGGCCTCGTCGACAAGGGCCTGGTGGGAACTGAGGACCAGTTCACCCCGGAGTACATCGCCGGTGTGATCAACGGCGACTACGCCACCTACCTCTCGGCTGCATGGGCTCCCGGCTACCTGCAGGGTGCGGGCGTCGGCGAGGGTGCAGACGCGGGCGTGTGGGCTTCCGCCCCCATGCCGCAGTGGGACCCGAGCAACCCGATCGCCATCAACTGGGGCGGTTCGGCCTTCGCGGTGACGAGTCAGGCGAAGAACCCTGAGCTGGCTGCGAAGGTGGCGTTCGGGGTCTACGCCGACCCGGCGTCGCTCGATGACGGCTGGCAGAACCAGATCATCTTCCCGCTGAACGTCAACGTGCTGGACTCCTCGGAGTTCCAGGACTACGAGGTGCCCTTCTTCAACGGCCAGCAGGCCAACAAGGAGGTGTACGTCCCCGCGGCCAATGCCTACAAGGGCATGACCTACACGCCGCTCGGCCAGTACTACTACTCCGCGCTCACCAAGCAGATCGCCGCCATCATCGATGGCTCGGCTACCGGCTCCGAGGCCGCTGACGCCCTCCAGAAGGACGTCGTGGCCTACGCAGAAGAGCAGGGCTTCACCGTCACCCAGTGAACTGGGCTCGGGGCCGGTCCGTGCTCGCGCGGACCGGCCCCTCGCTCATCCCCTCTTAGACCGGGAGAAATCATGACCGCCCCAACAGACAGCGCCGTCTCCACGAAGCGTCGGAGATCGACCTCGGTGCGCCAGAACCTGACCGGCTGGGCCTTCGTCGGGCCGTTCGGGATCATCTTCCTCGCGCTGCTGGTCCTCCCGATCGGCTTCGCGCTCTATCTCAGCCTGTTCCAGAAATCGCTCATCGGGGGGACGAGGTTCGTCCTCTTCGGCAACTACGTCAAGGCGTTCAGCGACCCGTCCTTCCTCGACGGCGTGTGGTTCGTGATCCGCTTCTCGCTCGTGCTCATCCCGCTTCAGATGGCTGTCTCGCTCGCCATCGCACTGATACTCGACATCGTGATCACGCGGTTCGCCCGCTTCTCCCGCCTGATGATCTTCATGCCCTACGCGATTCCCACCGTCATCGGGGCACTGATGTGGGGGTTCCTCTACAGCGACAACTTCGGTCCGCTCGCGGAGATCTTCGAAAGTTTCGGTCGGCAGGCACCTGATTTCCTGAGCAGCAGCCTCATCTTCTACGGACTCCTGAACATCGTCACGTGGCAGTGGGCCGGCTACTACATGATCATCCTGTACGCGGCGCTGCAGGGCATCGATCCCACGCTCTACGAAGCCGCGCGCATCGACGGGGCGTCCCAGTGGCAGATCATCCTCCGGATCAAGATCCCGCTCGTGGCGCCGGCGCTCCTGCTGATCCTGGTATTCGCCCTGATCGGCACCCTTCAATTCTTCAACGAGCCGAAGATCCTGCAGCAACTGGCCGCGGGAGCCATTCCGGATGACTTCACGCCGAACATGTACGCCTACCAGCAGGCGTTCTCGCTCGGCAATTACAACTACGGAGCCGCCATCTCCTTCGCGCTGGGAGCTGTCGTGTTCGTCTGCGTGTACATCTTCCTGTTCGCCACCCGCAAGCGAGGGAGCTTCTTCTCATGAGCGTCACCCCGATCGAACGCACCGGGGCTCCTCGGAAGCCGCGGAGGACCATCGAGCGCAGGACCACTCCCCGCACACGTGGGCGCGTCCCGCTGAACATCGTGCTCGCCCTGTTGATGATCTACTTCCTCGTTCCCTTCTGGTGGCTGATCGTCAACAGCTCCAAGAGTTCCGCCGGACTGTTCGGAGGAGGCAGCTCGCTGTGGTTCGCGGACGACATCAACTACATCCCGAACCTCATCGACCTCTTCACCTATGGCGGAGGCATCTACGGGCGCTGGCTCGCCAACTCCGCCCTCTACGCGATCGTCGGAGGCCTCGGAGCGACCGTCCTTGCCGTGCTCGCGGGCTACGGCTTCGCCAAGTACCGCTTCGCCGGCCGACGACTGGCATTCGCGATACTGCTGGGCTCGGTCATGGTCCCGACGACCGCGCTCGTCATCCCGACCTTCGTCCTGTTCGCCCAGGTGGGATGGACGAACACGATCTGGGCGGTGATCTTCCCGACGCTGCTCAACCCGTTCGGCGTCTACCTCATGAACGTCTACGCCCGCGACGCCGTGCCCGACGAGCTCCTGGACGCCGCCCGGGTGGATGGCGCGGGGGAGTTCAGGTCTTTCTGGGTGGTGGCACTGCCGCTTCTGCGCCCGGCGATCGTCACGGTGCTGCTGCTGTCGGTCGTCGCGTCCTGGAACAACTACTTCCTCCCGCTGGTGATGCTCTCGGACAATCGCCTGTTCCCGGTGACGGTCGGCATCGGACTCTGGCAGTCGACCGCGTCCACCTACGGTGCGGCAGGCGGACAGAGCCTCTGGAGCATCATCGTCCTCGGCTCGCTCGTCTCGGTCATCCCGCTGATCATCGCGTTCCTGGGACTGCAGAAGTACTGGCGAGGCGGACTCGCGATCG
This sequence comes from Microbacterium sp. cf046, assembly GCF_900114345.1. GTDB lineage: Bacteria > Actinomycetota > Actinomycetes > Actinomycetales > Microbacteriaceae > Microbacterium. The sequence continues at coordinate 649,736 of NZ_FOZJ01000001.1, forward strand.
GAAGCCTCAAGTGACCCGGCCACGCATGACCCCTGCCCAGACCCACCTCCATCCCGGAAGCGAAGAATGATCCGCGCACATCTCACCATCGACCCGAGCCGCATCGTCGGTCCCATCAACCGACGGCTCTTCGGCTCGTTCGTCGAGCATCTCGGCCGTTGCGTGTATGACGGCATCTACGAGCCGTCGCACCCGACCGCCGACGATCACGGCTTCCGCGAGGACGTCGTCGCGCTCGTCAGGGAGCTGGGCGTGTCCACCATCCGCTACCCCGGCGGCAACTTCGTCTCGGGCTACCGCTGGGAGGACGGGGTGGGGCCTCGCGAAGAGCGCCCGCGCCGGTTGGATCTGGCCTGGCACTCGACCGAGACGAACGAGATCGGGCTCGACGAGTTCGCGACCTGGCTCGGCAAGGTCGACGGCGAACTGATGTATGCGGTGAATCTCGGGACCCGCGGCGTGCTCGACGCGCTCGACGTGCTCGAGTACGCGAACCTGCGTTCGGGGACGCACCTGTCGGACCAGCGGATCGCCAACGGGCGTCGTGAGCCGCACGACATCCGGATGTGGTGCCTCGGCAACGAGATGGACGGGCCGTGGCAGCTCGGCCACAGCACGGCAGAGCAGTACGCGCAACTGGCCGCGACGACGGCGAGCGCCATGCGGCAGATCGACCCGGATCTCGAGCTCGTGGTCTGCGGCAGCTCGAGCGCGGCGATGCCGACCTTCGGTGAATGGGAGCGCGTCGTCCTCGAGAAGACCTACGACGTCGTCGACTTCATCTCGTGCCACGCCTACTACGAACCCGAGGGCGACGACTACGGGAGCTTCCTGGCATCGGCCGTGAACATGGACCGGTTCATCGACGAGGTGGTCGCGACCGCCGACCACGCCAAGGCCGCGCGCGGCACCGACAAGACGATCGACATCTCCTTCGACGAGTGGAACGTCTGGTACCAGTCCCGCTATGAGGAGGTCGACAGGATCACGGACGTCGATGACTGGCCGATCGCGCCCCGATTGCTGGAGGACTCGTACTCGGTGCTGGACGCCGTGGTGTTCGGGGGGCTGATGATCTCGCTGATCCGCCACGCGGACCGGGTGAAGGCCGCCAGCCTCGCACAGCTCGTCAACGTCATCGCGCCGATCATGACGGAGCCGGGCGGTCCCGCCTGGAGGCAGACGACGTTCTATCCGTTCTCGCTGACCTCGAAGCTCGCTCGCGGCGTCGCGCTGGAGCTCGACCTCGACAGCCCGACCTACGACACCGCGAAGTACGGACAGGTGCCCCTCGTCGACGCCGTCGCAACGCACGAGGACGGCAAGGGCACGACCGTGTTCGCCGTCAACCGGAGCCTGACCGACCAAGTGACGCTCGAGATCGACGTGCTCGCGCTCGGGTCCGTCGCAGACGCCAAGGCGACGTCGCTCTCCGACGACGACATCCAGGCGGCCAACACGCTCGACGATCCCGAGCGCGTTCGCCCCAGAGACAACACATCGCTGCGGCTCGCCGACGGGAAGATCAGCGTCACGCTTCCTCCCGTCTCGTGGACGGTTCTGACGTTCGAGTCGAGCGGCCGCTGAGCGGCACCCGGCTCGGGCAGGACGGAAGGAATCGGATGACGGAGCCAGGGCTGATGCGCGTGGATGGCACGCGCAGCATGGCGGAAGGCTCGTCCGTGATCCGCGCGGCCGGAGAGCTCGCCGATGCGTTCTCGTCCATCGACTGCCGGATCCGGTCGGACCTCGCGACGATACTCCGACGCGCATCGCGCTGAGCCCGGAGGCGGCGGAATGGCGCGGACAGAGCGTGTGACGCTCAAGGAGATCGCCGCGCTGACCGGCGTCTCGATGACGACGATCTCGAAAGTTCTCAACGGCGCGAACGATGTGTCGTCGGCGACCCGGGCGATGGTCGAGGAGCAGCTCCGCGCAAGCGGCTACCGCTCCCGGGGGCGCAGGCAGCGTCGCGAGTACATCGAGGTCGTGCTCCACGAGCTGGGGAGCGAGTGGGACCTCGCGATCATCGAGGGCGTGCGCGAAAGCGCTGCAGAGTCCGGACTTGCGGTTTCGATCTCAGTGAGCGGGGATCGACACGCACCGGCATCCGAATGGCTCGACTCGGTCGTGCGCCGACGTCCGACGGGGATCATCCTGCTCTTCGCCGGCATTCCGCCCGAAGGGCGCTCGATGCTCAAAGCGAGAGGCATCCCGTTCGTCATCATCGATCCCGCCGGGGACCCCGCTCCCGGCATCCCGGCCGTCGGTTCAGCCAACTGGTCGGGCGGAGTGTCCGCGACGAGGCACCTCATCGGTCTGGGGCATCGCCGCATCGCGGCGATCACCGGCCCGGAGGATGTCATGTGCTCGCTGGCGCGGCTGGACGGGTATCGCGCCGCGATGAGGTCGGCGCGGCTGCCGGTGGAACCGGAGTGGGTTCGATTCGGCGACTTCCATCGTGGCGGCGGGGAAGTGCACGCAGCAGAGCTGCTGCGACTGCGGAACCGGCCGACGGCGATCTTCGCCGGCAACGACCTGCAGGCGGTGGGCGTGCTGCATGCCGCGACGGCCTTGGGCATCGCAGTCCCCGACGAGCTCTCCGTCGTCGGCTTCGACGACCTCGCGATCGCCGAACTGGCGAACCCTCGACTCACGACGATTCATCAGCCCCTCCGCGAGATGGCCGAGCAGGCGACGAGTCTCGTGCTGCAGCTCCTGGACGGGCCGCAGCCCGAAGTCACTCGGGTCGAGCTGGCCACCAGCCTCGTCGTGCGGGATTCGACGGCTCGCCCTCTCCATCGCATCGCCGTGGACTGACCGAGCACAGCGAAGTGGGCTGCCGGCGAGACCGCCGGCAGCCCACACCTCTTGCTGATCTACAGCCAGTAACCGAGGTTGAAGAGCAGCTTCTGGGCGAGGGCATCCAGCCCGGCCGCCTGCTCCGCGGTCACCTTGCCGGCGGTCTTGAACTCGCTCACCTGCGTGGCGAAGCCGTTGAGCACCTCGATGGCGCCCTCGGTGTCTCCCTTGGTGACGAGCTTCAGTGCCTGGTCGAGCTTCACCGTCAGGGCGTTCTTGTTCCCCTTGTTGAGGCTCGTGGCATCGACACCGGCCTTGGCCGTGTCGATCTCGTCCTTGATGAACGCCTCCGGGTGCCACAGGTAGTCGCGCGCGAAGGTGGTGAACATCTGGTCCCACGTGTTGAAGTCGTGCGCACCCGCCACCACGACGTTCTCGATGAACCCGACGTTGTCGAGGTTCGCCACCGTGTTCGCGTTGGGCAGCCCGAAGTCCCAGCGCCCGCCACCGAACAGGATGTACGGCGCAGCCACGTTCGGCGTCGTCGCGCGAACGCTTGCGCCGCCGCTCCACGGGCCGTAATAGCCGAACTCGTCAGCATCGAAGTTGATCAGGTTCTGCGTTACCGCGGAACCGGCCGACAGGCCTGCGAAGGCCCGGTCGATCGCGTCCGTGGAGACGTTGTAGTTCGACTCGACGAACGGAAGGACGACGTTTCGCAGGTTGGGGTAGCCCTGGTTGGCCGCACCGAGGGAGTTCGTGTTCGTCGTGATGACGACCGCGGGCTCGGTGGTGCCGTCCTGGATCAGGTTGTCCATGATCACGGGGACGTCGCCCATGTTCATCCAGTCGGACTGATCCTGGCCACTGCCGTGCTGCATGTAGATCGTCTTGTACGGCTCGGCCCGGTTCGCGTCGTATCCGGGGGGCAGGTAGACACCGACCGTACGCGGGATCGTGCCGCCCAGCAGGGGCAGACCCGGAACCTCTACGTAGCTCCACGTCCCCTTCGGGGAATCCGCCCGCTCGTTCTCGATCACGCGTGCAGCCAGCGGTGCGTAGTTCTGCTTCGCCTCGTCGTACGGGACGAAGACCTTGTTGAAGGCCCGCCGCGCGGTGCCCGTGAGGCCGTCAGGCGCGTAGATCGGCGAGTTCGCCGGGTCCGCGACCCAGAGGTTGGTGTTGTTGTTGACGTAGAACCAGTACTGGTTGGCGCCGGCCGCGAGAGGCACGTCGGTCACCCAGTAGCCGTCGCCGACATTCGTCATCTGCACGTCGTACCCGCCGCCACCTCGCATGAGGCCGGGGCTGTACTGCGACGGCTGGTACACGGTCGGATCGGTCTGGTCCTGCCAGTTGCGCAGCAGGATGTCGGCGACGAATCGCACGCTCGTCGCGTTCGGGTCGTAGTACACGAAGTGGCCGGTGTACCCCGTCGGCGAGTTGGGGTCAGCGACGACGGTGGGTCCCGGGATCGGGTCGGCCTCGTCGGCCTGCGCCGCCAGCGGCACCGTGCTCAGCACCATCGCCAGCCCGAGACCGAATGCTGCGAGTGGCTTCACGAGCCGGCCGTGTGCGCCACCCCCGTCGCTTCGGTGCTGTGCTCGTGCAGTTGATCGCATAGCTCTCATCACTCTTCCTCCTTGAATAGTCGTTGAGCGCCCAACGCGGCTCGACGACGCCAGGCTAGCTACCATTTACCACGTTGTAAAGAATTTCTTTACGACGTTGTAAAGATTCTCTACGACGTTGTAAATCGGCCCCGGAGCGCGCGAGACTTCACACGTGCACGGCAGAAGGGTGTGTCGGCTGTGCGCCCGTGAAGTGTCGGGAGCGGGGGTCAGCGCAGCAGCCCGCGCTCCATCGCCAGGGTCACGGCCCGCGTGCGGTCGGCGACGCCGAGCTTCTCGAAGACCTTGAGCAGGTGGGTCTTCACCGTCGACTCGCCGATCCCGAGCGCGACGGCGATCTGCTTGTTGCTGTTGCCCCGGGCGACCAGCTGCAGCACCTCCGTCTCGCGCAGTGTCAGCACCGCCTCGGGTGCGGGCGCCCGCATGCGCTCGACCAGGCGCGCGGCAACGTGCGGCGAGAGAGCGGTCTGGCCGGCCGCGACCGACCGGATGCCCGCGACGATCTCAGCCTGCGGGGAGGCCTTGAGGAGATAGCCGCTCGCCCCCGCCTCGATCGCCGCCAGGATCTGGTCATCCGACTCGTACGTCGTAAGGATCAGCACCTTCGCGTCGCCGGCGGCGGTGATCCGCGCGGTGGCCTCGACGCCCCCCACTCCCGGCATCCGCAGATCCATGAGCACGACATCGGGATGGACCGCAGCCGCGATGCGCGCCGCCTGGTCTCCGTCGGACGCCTCGCCGACCACTTCGAAGCCGGGCTCGTCGGAGAGCATTCCCGCCAGGCCCGCCCGCACGACGGGATGGTCGTCCACGATGAGCAGCCGGATCATTGCGCGACCACCCGGTCCGCCGGCGTCGCCGGCAATCGCACGACGAGCGTCGTGCCGCCGCCGGGGACCGAAGACACCTCGAGCTCGCCGCCGGCCAGGGCGACGCGCTCCGCCATGCCCTCCAGGCCGAAGCCGTCCCGCCGTGCGTCGACATCGAACCCGCGGCCGTCGTCCGTGACGGCGAGCCGGGCTGCGCCATCGGGCTCCGCCGACACCCGCACGTCGACCCGGGTGGCAGCCGCGTGCTTGCGCACGTTGGCGAGCGACTCCTGCAGGCACCGCAGCAGCACCAGCTGTGACTCCCGCGAGAGCACCCCGGCGGAATCCAGCCGCAGGTCCAGGTCGATCGTGAGCCCCGCTTCGGCGCGGAAGCGGTCGACGAGGCGGTCGACGGCGTCGCCGAGGGCGGCATCGGACGGAACGGCGGCCGTCCGCGACACGATCGCGCGAGCCTCGTCGAGGGCGTCGCGCGACAGCCGCTCGACCGTCGCGATGCTGTCGGCCGCGGCATCCGTTCGGCCCTCATCCAGCTGCCGCCCCGCTCGCTCCGACAGGATCGCCAGACCCGCGAGCGTCTGGGCGAGCGTGTCGTGCAGATCGCGCGCCAGCCGCTCGCGTTCCATCGCCGCGCCTCGGTCGCGGCTGAGTGCCTCGACCTCGGCCTGCGCCGCGGTGAGTTCGCCGAGCAGCCGTGCCCGCTCCTGGCCGTACGCGACGACGCCCTGGATCCACACGCCGAAGGCAATTGCGAAGACGAGACCGAAGCTCGCGACGGCGGCGCCGATCGTGAGCGCGGGGATCACCGCATCTCCGCCGCCGAGGATCCCGGCGAACAGCGCGAAGCCCACGAAGGTGCCGAGCGCGATGAAGATCGATCCCACGATGGCGCGTCGTCTGCCCACCGCCAGCACCCAGGTCAGCGGGTACGCGATCGCGAGCATGATCGTGAAGAAGGGCTCGCCCGCGCAGCCGCCGGCGAGCGCGACGGAGGCGCCGGCCACGAAGGCGGGGAGATGCCACGGCCGGGGCGACGTCAGTGCGGGCCGGGCCACGAGCAGATAGCTCAGCACGAACACCACGAGCGCCGCCCCGGCGATGACGACGCCGACACCCGAGGTGCCGCTCGGTCCGACCACGAGGGCCACGATGACCATGAGGGACGCCGCGATCACCGCGGCGTCCCACCATCGTCGATTCTGCATGTCGTCTCGCCCCGGGCTCAGGCTACGCGTCGCGCTTGTTCCAGCGGAAGGTCACGCGCGCGAGCACGAGCCCGACGACGAGCCAGACCGTCAGCGCGATCGCGACCCCCGCGATGTCCCAGACGCCGTTCTGCTCGAGTGCCGAGTAGTCCTCGGGGAGGAAGACGTACCGCATCCCCTGCGCCATCCACTTCACCGGCAGCGCGCTCGCGGCCGTCTGCAGCCATTCCGGCAGCATGTAGAACTGGAAGTACACCCCCGAGATGAACTGCACGACGAGGACGATCGGGATGACCACCGCAACGGCGCCGCGCGAGGAGCGCGGGACCGCCGACAGCGCCACGCCCAGCAGTGCCGACCCGGTGATGCCGAGGATGAAGACCCACGCGAACGTGACCCACTTCTCCGGATCGATCGGCAGCGGCACCTGCAGCACGACGGCCGCGAATCCCAGGAGGAGCGCCGCCTGTGCGATGCCCGTGGCCCCCACCTGCAGGATCTTGCCGAGGAAGTAGCTCACCGGCGACAGCGGGGTCGCGCCGAGTCGCTTCAGCACTCCCTCGGAGCGATCGACCGCGATGTCGATCGCGAGATTCTGCAACCCAGAGGCCAGCAGACCCGCGGCGAGCATCGCGGGCAGGTACATCTGCGCCACCGACACCGGTGGCAGTCCGGGCGCGGGCTGGATGTCGCCATCCGCTCCGAACGCGACGCTGAACAGCCCCAGCATGATGACCGGGAAGAGGAAGGTGAACATGACGGTGTCGCCCGAGCGGACGTACTGCGTGATCTCGAAGCGCCCCCTCCAGAGGCCCATTCCGATACGACTGCGTCCGGCGGTGCTGCGGGCCGCCGTGGGTTGGCGTGTGATGACGCTCATGATTCATGCCTCCGTGACGAGGGCGCCGACGGATGCCGGGACGCCGGTGTGTTCGGCCACAAGACCGAGGTAGATGTCTTCGAGTGACGGGCGGACGATGTCCACCGCCGACGGCTCCGCCCCCGTTCGGGCGACGAGATCAGCGACGAAGCGTCCGGGTTCGTCGGTGCGCACTTCGCGCGGGCGTCGATCTCCCGGATCGATCCAGCGCACGATCGGCGTACGGGCATCCTCGCCCCCGACGGTGTCGAGTGGCCCGATCGCGCGCAGGCGCCCCTCGACCAGGATGCCGACGCGATCGGCGAGTCGCTCGGCCTCATCGAGGTAGTGAGTGGTCAGCAGGATCGTCGTCCCTTCGGCCGAGAGCCCCCGGATCATGGTCCAGAAGTCCCGTCGCGCCTGCGGGTCGAACCCGGTCGTCGGCTCGTCGAGGAACAGCAGCTCGGGGTTTCCGACGACGCCGAGCGCGACATCGACACGACGCTGCTGGCCGCCCGAGAGCTTGTTCACCCGCATCCCGGCGTGCTCCTCCATGCCGACTGCTGCGAGGACCTCGTCGACACGGCGTGGCCTCGGGAAGAAGCCCGCGAACTGCGTGAGGAGCTCGCGGACCGTGAGGGCGGGCAGGATCCCAGTCCCCTGCAGCACGACCCCGATACGCGCCTTCCACGTCAGCCCGGCTGTCGCAGGGTCCGCGCCGAGCACCTGGACCTCGCCGCTCGTGGGGTGCCGATACCCTTCGAGGATCTCGACGGTGGTCGACTTTCCCGCGCCGTTGGGGCCGAGCAGCGCGAACGTCTCACCGCCCGGGATGTCGAACGACAGGCCGTCGACGACCGCACGGCCCGAATACTCTTTCCGCAGGTTCCGCACCCGCACCACGTTCTCGTTCATGGCTTCCACGCTTCCGCGCCGTCGGCCTCGTCAACACATCCGTTCGTCCGGTCCGGCATCCTCCATTCGGTGGACCCCACTTCCGTCGGTCGGGAGGGACGTAAGCTCTCGGCGAACTCGGGCTCCGACCCCTGCCGCGGTGCTGAGATGGTCGCATGGACGACGAAGACGCGCTCGACGCGTACTCCGCAGCGGTCGTGCGGATCGCCGAGACGCTGCTGCCGTCCGTCGCAGCGGTGTCGGTGCGGTCGGCCCGCGGCGCGGGAGCCGGCAGCGCCTCCGTGATCTCGGCCGGATCCCACCTGCTCACCAGCGCGCATGTCGTGGCCGGCGCCGACCGCGCGGAGGTCGCATTCTCCGACGGCTCGGTGCTCGCGGCTCACGTGGTCGGCAGCGATCCGCTGTCGGATCTCGCGGTGCTCCAGGCGGATGGCGCCACACCGCCACCGATCCCCTTCGGCGATGCGGCGAAGCTGCGAGTCGGTCAGCTGGTCGTCGCGCTCGGAAACCCCCTCGGCATGGCGGGCAGCGTCACCGCCGGGATCGTGTCGGCCCTGGGAAGGTCACTGCCGACGAGGGCGGGGCGGGTCGTCGACGAGGTCATCCAGACGGATGCGTCGCTGAACCCGGGCAGCAGCGGCGGAGTGCTCGCCGACAGCGCCGGCCGTCTGGTCGGCGTCAACACGGCGGTCGCGGGTGTCGGGCTGGGCCTGGCGGTGCCGATCAACGCGACGACCCGCGACATCATCGATGCGCTGATGACCCGCGGACGCGTCCGTCGCGCCTGGCTCGGCGTCGCCGGCGCGCAGATCACGCTGAGCCCCGAGCTGGCGGCACGGGTCGGGTCGCACACCGGGATGCAGGTCGCCTCCGTCGTCGACGGCAGTCCTGCGGCCAAGGCCGGAACCCGGCAGGGCGACATCGTGATCACGATCGACCACACGCCGGTCACGAGTGCGACCGGCCTGCAGCGACTGATGGTCGAGCACGCGATCGGGCGGCGCATGGAGCTGACGGTCTGGCGCAACGGCGCCCTGGTCGACATCGTCGTGGAGCCGGAGGAGCTGCGCGTCCCCTGAGGCGGGGTGAGGTCCGGGCGCGCGACTACGCTCGGATCATGGCCGATCCCGATGACCGACGACCACGAGTGTCTCCGACGCGGATCGGCATCTGGATCGTGGTCTGCGCAGTCGGCGTCTTCATGGTGATCTCCGGTCTGATCAGCGTCCTCAACGGAGGTTGACGCTCGGATCGAGCATCCGCGGTCACTCGTGCTCAGGCAGCACGGGGGTCGACCAGCCCGGATCGCGGCCGAGCTGCGCTGCCCTGGCGACCGACGCCGCGCCGAAGCGATCCCGCACCGCGTCGAGCACCGTGTCGAGCCGCGCCCCGTCCTCCCAGTCGATGGGCAGCTCCGGCTGGATGCTGTCGACGCGTCCCAATTGCGACAGGGAGATGCCGATGAGGGTGATGCCGCGCTCTTCGAGCTCCGGCTGCGCCGCGATCAGCAGCGCCCGGGCGACGGTGAGCAGCGTGGCGGTGCGATCGGTCGGGAAGCGCAGGGTGCGGGACCGGGTGGCCTTCGCGAAGTCGCCGTAGCGGAGCCGCAGCACCACGGTCCGGCACACCCGATCGCGATCGCGCAGGCGGCGGGCCAGCCGATCGATGATCTGAGTCAGGAACAGGTCGAGCTCCTCGGGCGAGCGCGGGCGGCTGCCGAGAGCGCGCTGCGATCCGATGGATCCGCGTCGGTGCGTGGTGTCGACGGGTCGCGGATCCCGGAGCCTGGCCAGTGCGTGCAGGTGCGCGCCGGTCGCCTTGCCCAGAAGCCGCTCGGCCGTGGCGGATTCGAGCTCGGCCAGCTGGCCGACGGTGCGGATGCCGAGCCGGTGCAGCTTCTCGGCTGTGACGGCCCCCACACCCCACAGGCGCTCCACCGGCAGCGGGAGGAGGAACGCCTCCTCACGCTCGGGTTCGACCACGATCAGCCCGTCGGGCTTGCTGACCGCGCTGGCGACCTTGGCAAGGAACTTCGTCCTTGCGACACCGACCGAGATCGGCAGTCCGACCTCAGCGCGGACCCGCTCCCGCAATCGCACGGCGATCTGCTCGGGCGTGCCGGCGATCCTGCGGAGACCGCCGACCTCGAGGAACGCCTCGTCGATGGAGAGACCCTCCACGAGAGGCGTCGTATCGCGGAAGATCGCGAACACGTCCCGGCTGGCCGCGGAGTACGCATCCATCCGCGCCGGCACGACGACCGCATCCGGGCACAGGTCCCGCGCCTGCCGACCGCCCATCGCGGTGCGCACGCCGCGGGCCTTCGCCTCGTAGCTGGCAGCCAGCACCACGCCGCCGCCGACGATCACCGGCCGGCCGCGAAGCGCGGGTGCGTCGCGCTGCTCGACCGAGGCGTAGAAGGCGTCGAGGTCGGCGTGCAGCACGGTCGCCTCGCCCCGCATCCCGCCCCCCGCCGATCGTCTCCTCCCGCGGATCGTCCCACCCACCGGCGACATGCACGCCTCGCACGAGGTCCGACCGTGTGCGATGCTCGTCGGATCGGCGATCCTGAGGAGGCTGGCCATGGCGGTCGTCGAGGATGTGCGTCAGCTGGGGTCCCAGCTGGAGCGGTCGTACGAGGTGTACGTGCATCGGCGGCTGAAGTTCCGCGTGGGTCAGCTCGTGTACGTGGCGTTCTCGCTCGATGGCGCCGTGATGGGTTTCGCGTTTCCGAGGGAGGAGCGCGAGGCACTGGTCGGCGGTGATGCGGTCAAGTTCCAGATGCCGGCAGACTCCGACCTGCGCTTCAACTGGGTCCACGCCCATCTCGCGGCGCTGGACGCGGCGGAGGCGCGCGAACTCGTGGTGGACGCCTGGCGGATGGTCGTGCCGAAGAAGGTCGCCCGCGCTTACGATCTCGCCAATCCGGACGGCCCGGGCTGACGCGGGAGGCGCGCGCCCGAGCGGATGCCCATGCTGCGGCTGAGGCCGTCCAGGAGCGCGTTCAGGCCGGTTTCGAACTGGACGCCGAGCATGTCCTCGCCCATCGCCGGACCATCGGCGGGCGGGTCGTCGTCGGATCGCTCACCCATGCTCGCGGAGAGGGCGGACATCTCGGGGAAGTCTCCGCTGCTCAACAGGGAGGTGCCGAAGGCGATGGCCTCGGTGACGGCCGCGGGGTTCAGCTCGGCCGCGCGTGCCCGTCCCATCGTCTCGATGGTGTGCAGCGCGCTGCCGATCACGTAGTCGTCGAGGATGCCGGTGAGGGTGATCTTCTGGGCGGTCGTGAGGGTGGTGCCGCGAAGCGCCGCGAGGGACTGCTCGTAGTGACGCATGGCGTTGGGGCCGAATTGCACGTCGTTCAGCGATGCCGGCGACCACGGGTGAGCGATGAGCGCGCTGCGACTGCGCCGGGAGATCTCCGCCGTGGCTTCGCGCCAGTCCTCGGGCAGTTCGTCCGCGGGGATCAGGACCTCTTCGAGGATGGCGTCATGCATGAGGGCGATGATGTCGGCCTTGGTGCGCACGTAGTAGTAGAGCGTCATCGTCGCGGATCCGAGCTCTGCAGCGATTCGCTTCATGGTGACCGCGTCGAAGCCCTCGGCATCCGCGATCGCCAGTGCGGTGCGGGCGATCTGCTCGCGCGTGTAGCGGGGCTTGCGACCGGACGGTTCCGGACGCAGCCAGATCAGGGAGGCTTCCTCGGGACTGGTCATTTCGTATCTCGTACGATTATATTGTTCGTACGACGTACAGAAAACGAGTACGTGATACGAAAGGAGCTTCGGCGATGACCGAGCACACAGTTCCACAGCGGTTGCACGAGGGCATGCACCGGCTTCCGGGAGTGCCCTCCCACAGCGAGGCCGGGACGCGCAATCACCGGCGAGGTCTTCCGAACCGGCCCCTGCGGGGTCGGTCGCTGAAGGGCGCGCACGGCAACCACCCTCGGGCGATGAAGGAGGCGCGCGTACTCGTCGGCTGGCAGAACGCCATCGCACGACTCTTCTCCCGCACCGACGGGTAGCCGCGCTCGGGCCGGTCGGAAGGCCCCCGCCTCAGCATCCCGCGGCGCTCCCGCACGAAGATAAGGCATCCTGCCCATGGAGGCGCGGTGCCTTAGCGGGCATTGTCACTCGGGACGACGACCTGAGGAGACACCATGTACGTCAGCGAAGGCACCTTCATCCACCTGCGGCAAGCGGCCGATGAGCAGCTGAACCGCGAGCTCGAATACCGTCGCATCGCCCACGAACGCGACGGCGGGACGCAGCCGGCGGCCAAGCGGGGCGTGCGGGACATCGTCCAGCGGTTCCGCCACGCGGAGTACAACGCGCCGAGGCAGCTCTCGCACCCGTGATGACGCTGGTCGCGGACCTGCGGCACCCCGCACTCGACTCGCGGCCGGCGGTTCCGGCTGTCGGAGGGCCGTGGGACCATGAGTACATGCGAGCCACGGTCAGCCCCTCGCTGGTCGGCCGGGACGCCGACCTCGACGCGCTCCGCGACGCCTATGCCGAGAGCATCGCGGGCTCGACCAGAGCCGTGCTCGTCGGGGGCGAAGCGGGTATCGGCAAGACACGACTGGTCGGCGAGTTCCTGAACTCGCTCCCGGCGGAGGCGATCATCCTGCGCGGGCAGTCGGTCGACTTCGATCGTGACGCTCCTCCCTACGCGCCGATCCTGTCCGCACTCCGCTCGCTCGCGCAGGAGGTGGGCGAGGAGGCGCTCTTCGACGCGTCCGGCCCGGCGGGCGACGCGCTGGCGATGCTGCTGCCCGAACTGGGCGCGGGCACCGCCGTCGGTGATGCACCGGTGCGGGGCGGCGCCGACCGGCTGTACGACGCGGTCGCCGAGGTGCTCGAGAACGTGGCCGCGATCCGGCCCGTCGTGCTCGTGATCGAAGACCTCCACTGGGTCGATCCGCAGAGTCTCGGGCTGCTGCGCTTCCTGATCAGGGTCATCGAGGATGCGCGACTGCTGATCGTGCTCACGTTCCGCAGCGACGAGCTCGGCCGGGGCAGCGCGCTGCGCGCACTGCTGCCCGAACTCGACCGCAATCGTCGCGTCGCGCGCATCGAGCTCGCCCGCCTGGACCGCCGGCAGGTGAGGGAGATGGCGACGGCGATCCTCGACAGCGCGCCGGATGAGGACGAGCTGGTGCAGGTGTACGAGCGCACGGACGGCGTGCCCTTCTTCGTCGAGGAGCTCGTCTGCTGCAGCGGCGTGCGCAGCATGGACGCCTTCCCCGACACGCTCCGCGACATCCTGCTCGCCCGGTACGAGCAACTTGCCGAGCCGACCCAGCGGATGCTGAGGCTGATCGCCGCGGGCGGCGTACGGGTGGAGCACGAGCTCCTCGTCGCCGTGTGCGACGAGTCTCCCGAAGCAATCGACATCGCAGCCAGCGAGGCGATCACCGCCAGCGTGCTGGTGGTCGACGGCACGGCGTACGCGTTCCGGCATGCGCTGGTGCGAGAGGCGATCCACGATCAGCTGCTCCCCGGGGAGCGCGTGCGATTCCACACGCGGTACGCGCAGGCGCTGGAGGCGCAGTCCGGAGCGAACGGAGCCGATGCCACGGCGATCTCGTATCACTGGATGGCCGCGCACAACGTCCGAGAGGCGTTCATCGCCTCGATCGCCGCCTTCCAGCAGGGGAGGTCTTCGTTCGCGTTCGCCACCGCCGCGACCATGGGCGAGCGCGCCATCGAGCTGTGGGACCAGGTGCCCGACGCGAGCGAACTCGCTGCTCGGACGAAGGTGGAGCTGCTCGGCGAGACCTCCTACGTGCTGCGCAACGCGGGGGAGAGCGAGCGCGCCATCGCCCTCATCGATGAGGCGATCGCGCTCTGCGATCCGAGCGATGCGGCGGCCTATGCGCTGCTGCTGCGCAACAAGGCGTCGTACCTGGCCAACATCGGTCAGATCGGGTCGATCGAGCTGCTGCGCGAGGCGCTCGTCGTGCTCGACGGACAGCCGCGGAGCGTGCTGCGCGCGAACGTGCTCGGCGAGCTGGCCGCCCGCCTCATGCTCATCGCGCGATTCGATGAGGCCATCGAGATGGCCGACGGTGCGTTCGCCGAGGCCACCGCGGTCGAGAACCGGGCACGAATGTCGGTGGCGTCGAACATCCGCGGCTTCTCACGATTGGCCGGCGGCGACATCGACGCCGGTCTCGCCGACCTCGCGCTCGCCCGCGAGTTCGCGGTCGGCAACGACTCTGCCCGCCTGCGGTATTGGGTGAACCAGTCCGACGCGCTGAACCTCCTCGGCCGCTACGAGGAGGCAGTGCGAACCGCCGAGGAGGGCGCCGAGCGGGCGAGGCAGCGTGGCGTGGAGCGCACCTCAGGCGCGGTGCTGCTGTCGAACGTGATCAGCCCGCTCTACGCCCTCGGCCAGGCGGGCCGCGCCGACGAGATGCTCGATCGCGCGCTCGAGCTGGACGCGCCCATCGGCTTCAGCGCGCCGTTGCGCCGACTCAAGGTGCAGGCGGTGCTGTGGTCGGGTGATCGCCCGCTCGCGGAGCGACTGCTGCGCGGCTGGCGCGGCTCGCTCCGGCAGCAGAGCAGGTTGGACACGCAGGCTCTGCTCGGTCTCGCCCTCGTGAGCGGGGAGCTCGCGCTCGCCCGGGGCGAGACCCGAGAGTCCTGGCAGGAGGTGAGTGTGCTGATCGACCCGGAGCATCGCGCGTTCCCGGCATACGACCTGCCGCTGGTCGCGTTCGCGGCGCGAGTGCTCGGTGCGGCCCGGGTCACCGGCGTGGCGCTTTCCGCCGCGAACGGAGACCCTCGCTCGATCGACGAACTCGAGCGTGACGTGCGGGCCGCACTCGACGCCGCGAGCATGTGGCCGACGGCACCCGCATACGCGGCGATCGTCGATGCCGAACTGGGTGGTCCGCGCGCCACGGGGACCGATCCCGCGCTCTGGCGGCGCGCGGTCGACGCGGCCGGCGACGGCGTCGCGCCTGCTCAGCTCGCACCGTATGCCGGTTTCAGGCTCGCAGAGGCGCTGGCGAACGCCGGCGATCGCGCGGGCGCCCGGACGGCCGCACAGACGGCGCGCGAAGCGGCGCATGCGATCGGCATGGGGCTCATCGTCGACAGCGTGACCGAGCTCGAGCGTCGCGTCGGCGCGGTCGGCGGTGATCACCGCGATGCGCCGGGGGATGCGGCATCCCTCGAGGCGCTTCTCACCGAGCGCGAGCGACAGGTGCTCGATCTGGTCGCGCGAGGGCTCAGCAACGGTCAGATCGCCCAGCAGCTGTTCATCAGCACCAAGACCGCCAGCGTGCACGTGTCGAACATCCTCCGCAAGACCGGCGCCACGACCCGCACCGAAGCGGCGTATCTGTCGGCCAACGCTTCGCGCTGACCGCCCCGGAAGCCGGCTCAGACGCCCCGGAAACGTCGTCTGAAACATAGGGCTGATGCCTCATGCGCACCGACCACCTCAGAGAGGAATGTCGGTGTCATCGAAGAACCCGCCATTGGAGGCCATCATGGCAATCATCCTGCTCATCGCCATCGCAGCTCTCGTGCTCGTCGCGGTCACCGCGACGCTGGTCCAGGTCGCACGTGACGGCTACCGCCAGGTGCCGACGCGACGCGAGCTGGCGCGCGTCCCGTAGCCTGCCCCGCGCGCTGAACGAGTCCGCTCGCCGTCGCGGGCGGACTCACGCGCGCTGACGCTCGGCTCTTCGCGCATTGTCGGCGACGATCCCGGCGATCTCTCCCCAGAGCGCCCCGGGAACCTCGTGACCCATCCCCGGGAAGATCCTGAGGGTCGAGCCGGGGATCGCCGCGTGCAGCTCCTCCGATGCGCGGAAGGAGATCAGCCGGTCGGCGTCCCCCGCGATGATCGCGGTCGGCACCGAGATCGTCCGTGCGGCGTCGATCGCATCGGGGAAGGCGAGCAGCGCCGCCAGCTGACGGTTCACCCCATCCTGGTCGACGCCGCGGTCCCACATCTGACCGCCGAGGTCGGCGAGCCAGGCGGTGTCCTGCGGATAGGCGGTCGACGCGCAGTTCGCCTCGCTGATCAGATAGGCCGCGATGAACTCTGCTCTCGTCGACGGCTGTGGAGCCTCGATGCGCGCCACCGCGTCGTCGACGTCCACGAAATGGCGGGTGCTCGCGGTCGTGTACAGCAGGCCGAGCGAACGCACCCGAGACGGTGCGATCGTCGCCACGAGCTGCGCGATCATGCCGCCCATCGACTGGCCGACGATGTGCGCCGACTCCAGTCCGAGGTCATCGAGCAGCGCGAGTGTGTCCCGTGCCAGGTCGACGAGCGAGTACCCGCCGGCGGGGTAGCGCTCCGACTGGCCGGTGTCGCGGTTGTCGAAGCGGACGACCCGGAACCCGCGATCGGACAGTGCCTCGCACAATCCGGTCGGCCATCCGATCCGCTGAGCGCTGAACCCCTGGATGATCACCATCGGCGGGGCATCGGGTTCGCCGAAGACGTCGAACCCGATCGCCGCCCCTCGCGCGGTGCTCATGACGGGCATGATCGTCAGCGCACCTTCTTGATGAACAGGACCACGATCCCGGAGATGACGGCGCAGATCGCACCGAAGACGTACAGCGAGGCGTAGCCGCCCAGGAAGGTGATGATCACGCCGGCGATCGCGCCGGAGAGGATCGTGGGCAGGCCCACCGCCACATTCAGGATGCCGAGGTCGCGGCCCTCCTGCAGCTTGTTGGGCAGCACGAGCGACATCACGGCGAGGTCCACCGCGAAATACGTTCCGATGAAGATGCCGAGCAGCACCGAGTAGATCACCATGCCCGTCCAGGTCGGCAGCAGGATCGGGACGAACATCGTCGCTGCGAGGCCGATCGCCGCGATGCCGACGAACAGCTTCCGGCGGTTGATCTTGTCGGCGACCCAGCCGAGCGCGGTCGCCACGACGACCCAGCCCAGCACCGTGTAGGTCAGCAGGGTCGCGACTGCCTTGCCCGGGTTCCCCTCGGGCAGCTGATCCGCTCCGATGAAGTCGCTCAGCGTGAAGAACAGGAAGCCGCTGACTGTCGCATACGAGAGGAACAGCGCGAATCGACTGACGAACGCCAGCGTGAAGTCGCGCGAGCGGAAGCCCGAGAGGAATTCGCCGACCCCGCCGCTCACACCGCGCGACCGCGACTTCTCCGGCAGGGGGAGCCCAATGCTCGAGGGCTCACGGCTGCCCAGCACGAACGCGAGCGCGGTGGCCACGAGCACGATCGCGATGATCGTGTAGCCCCACACCTGGCCGGCCTGCCCCGCGACGTTGACGCCGATGAGCACCCCGATCGGTGTGCCGAACCCGATGAGCGCCGCCGCCCAGCCGCGACGCTCCTCGGGGACCCGGTCGGGCAGCACCGCGGTCAGGGCGCCCTGGTACATGTTCGCCGTGAGCCACAGCACCGTGTAGAGCGCGCCCAGCAGGAAGATGTTCCCGGTGAACCCCATGGCCACCATGAGGAGCCCCGACGCAACGGCCGTGCCGACGATCCATGGGGTGCGCCGCCCGAACCGGGAGCGCGTGCGGTCGGACAGTGCGCCACCGAGGGGGATGCCGATCATCGAGGTGATCGCGACGAATGTCGTCAGCAGGGCGAGGTTGCCGATCTTGTTCGCAGGGTCGAGCGCTTCCACCTGTGCGGGGATGAGGATCTGCTGAACCCCCTGGTAGACGGCGATCATTCCCGCCGTGGCGGGAACGAGGAATGTGAGCAGGCGGCCGATGCGCGGTGGCTTCGATCGCGACTGCTCTGGTGCGGCTGTCTCAGCGACGGGTGCGTCGGGAATTGTCATGGCCCCTCCATTGGAACCTCGGGCTGAAATCAGCGGTGGGCTAGCGATCGTTCACTTGTAATGTCAGAACATACTGTCAACCAAACAGTTTCGCAATGGCGAGATCGAATTCCCATCCACGTCGTTCATCCACGGCACGCGCGACCGCGTGAGCGAGTATCCGGCCCAGCCGTCCGCTGAGGCCGTGGCGCGATCGCGCTGTCGTCGCCGGCTACTTCGCGACGAGCGTCGTCTCGAAGCTGTACATGTCCGGGCGGTAGCAGTGCTGCCCGTACTCGATCGCGTGCCCGGAGCTGTCGAAGGCGATCCGCTCCA
Source organism: Microbacterium sp. cf046 (assembly GCF_900114345.1). Lineage (GTDB taxonomy): Bacteria > Actinomycetota > Actinomycetes > Actinomycetales > Microbacteriaceae > Microbacterium. The sequence goes on from NZ_FOZJ01000001.1 coordinate 668,094, forward strand.
TCGTGAGCACGGGACCGCCCTTGTCGATGTCGAGCAGTTCGCTCTCGTCGCCGCGCGCGCGGCGGGCGCCGATCTTCTGCCGGGCGACGCGGATCGTCACGCCCCGGCCCCGCATGATCTGGTACAGCCCCTTCTCCTCGAGCTGCGCCGTCGAGATGTCGCTGAACTCCGAAGGCAGGTAGTTCTCCAGTACCGCGACCGGAGTGCCATCGGTGCTGCGCTGGCGGCGGATGAAGACCACCTGATCTCCTGGCCGGACCCCCAGTCCAGCCGCGACCGCGTCGTCGGCCGGGACGCTCTCGTGCGCGAGCACTCGTGTGCTCGGCTCGTGGTGCCCGCTCTGGAGGTCTTCGTACAGACTCGTCAGCTCGACCTGTCGTGTCACGGTGCTCTGCACGACCTGGGTTCCGATGCCCCGACGGCGGACGAGAAGGCCCTTGTCGACGACCTCCTGGATGGCCCGCCGTATCGTGGGGCGGGAAAGGCTCAGCCGGTGCGCGATGGAGATCTCATTGTCCAGGCGCGCTCCGGCAGGGATCTCGCCCGATCGGATGGCGGACTCGAGCCGGCTGGACACCTGGAAGTACAGCGGTACCGGACCGGTTCTGTCGAGGTCGAGGAAGAGCTCGTCGGGCCAGACCGTCTCATCGTTCGCCATGACATGCCCTCCACAGATGTTCCCAGATCCTATTGTCGGGACAATAGAACGCATGGGCGGGTTTGTCATCGATCATATCCATCACGATGCAATCTTGTGCTATTGATAGGACATATGAGACGGTGAGATGTGCGTATACCCGACATCGTCGCGATGGGCCGCCTCGGCGTGGACCTCTACCCGCTGCAGTCCGGCCTGGGTCTCGAGGATGTCCGGACTTTCGGCAAGTTCCTGGGCGGGAGCGCGGCCAACGTCTCAGTGGCCGCTGCACGGCATGGACGCCGGACGGCGCTGATCTCCCGGGTCGGCGACGATCCCTTCGGGAGGTATCTGCTGCAAGAACTCGAACGGCTGGGCGTGGACAGCCGACATGTCGCCACCGACCCGTTGCTCAAGACGCCCGTCACGTTCTGCGAGATCTTCCCACCCGATGATTTCCCGTTGTACTTCTACCGTGATCCGAAGGCGCCCGATCTGAACGTGGAGGCTGCGGACCTGGACCTGGATGCTGTTCGCGATGCGCGGGTGTTCTGGTTCACGGTGACGGGTCTGAGCCAGGAGCCCAGCCGAGCCGCCCACCATACGGCGCTGGAGGCGCGCGGCAGGGCGGGCTGGACGGTGATCGACCTCGACTACCGTCCGATGTTCTGGCCGGCCGCGGCGGACGCCACGGCCCAGGTCGCGCGGGTGCTCGAGCACGCCACCGTCGCGGTGGGCAACCGCGAGGAGTGCCTGGTCGCGGTCGGCGAAACAGAGCCGCTGCGTGCTGCGGATGCGCTGCTGGAACGCGGGGTGACGCTCGCCATCGTGAAGCAGGGTCCCGGGGGCGTGCTTGCGAAGACAGCCGAGGAGACGACCGTCGTCCCGCCGTACCCGATCGACGTCGTCAACGGACTCGGCGCGGGTGATGCCTTCGGCGGCGCGCTCTGCCACGGTCTGCTCGAGGGTTGGGACCTGGAGCGCATCGTGCGGTTCGCCAACGTCGCCGGTGCACTCGTGGCATCCCGGCTGGAATGCTCCACGGCCATGCCGACGACTGCAGAGGTCGACGCGATTCTCGAGAGCGGGCTGTGACATGAGCAGTCGGACGCAGAGCGCGCTGGACTTCGACGCCCTTCGCAACATCCGGGCGACGGATCCGCAGGCGATCGGACGGGCCTTCGCAGCCCGCAGGCGTCGCGAACTGCTGCGCGGTGATGGCCGCCTCCTGATCGTCGCGGCGGATCATCCCGCCCGCGGCGCGCTCGCCGTCGGTCCGCATCCGACGGCCATGGCCGATCGCTACGACCTGCTCGACCGCCTTGCGATCGCACTCGGCCGGCCCGGCGTCGACGGAGTGCTGGGCACTCCAGACATCATCGACGACCTCGCCGCGCTCGGACTTCTCGATGACAAGGTCATCGTCGGCTCCATGAATCGCGGCGGTCTGCGTGGGGCGTCCTTCGAGATGGACGATCGCTACACGGGCTACGACGTCAGCTCGATAGTCGACATGGGGATCGACGTCGCCAAGACCCTCATCCGCGTGAACCTCGACGACGCCGGCACGGCGCCGACGCTTCAGGCGACCGCGGACGCCGTCACACGGGCCGCCGCCGCACGCCTGCCGATCATGCTCGAGCCGTTCATAAGCCGCTGGCAGGACGGCCGGATCGTCAACGACCTCTCGCCTGATGCGGTCATCCTCTCGATCGCGATCGCATCGGGCCTCGGAGCCAGCAGCGCCTACACGTGGCTGAAGCTCCCCGTCGTCGAGGACATGGAGCGCGTCATGGAGGCCACGACCATGCCCACGCTGCTGCTCGGCGGCGACTCGGGCGACGATCCCGACGAGACGTTCGCAAGCTGGCAGGATGCCCTCGCGCTGCCCGGCGTGCGTGGCCTCACGGTCGGTCGCACGTTGCTCTACCCCCCGGACGGCGATGTCGCCGGCGCGGTGGATACGGCAGCGGCGATGGTCCATCCCGCCATGACGCTCACGTCCGGGGTACGCACATGAGCACCGATCAGCGTTGGTTCCATCCCCGCGGCAGTCTCGCGCACGGCGGATGGGAGAGTGTGGTCGATGAGTCGGTTCCCGGCTGGGCGCACACCGGCATCCGCGTCGCCCAGCTGCACCCGCCGGACGTTCTCGACCTGCCGGAACGCGGCGTGGAGCGGATCGTCGTACCGCTGTCGGGCTCATTCTCGGTGACGCACACCGACGGGCGCTCGACGAAGACCACGCATCTGCAGGGCAGAGCATCGGTATTCGCCGGCCCGACGGACGTGCTGTACCTCTCGGCGGGGACCTCGGCCGAGCTGACCGGGGAGGGCCGTGTGGCGATCGCGGCTTCCCCCACGGAGGTCATCAAGCCGACGCGCCACATCTCCGCTGGCGAGATCCCGGTCGAGCTGCGCGGGGCGGGGCTGTCCAGTCGGCAGGTGCACAACTTCGGTACCCCGCAGGTGCTGGATGCCGCGCGCCTGATCGTCTGCGAGGTGATCACCCCCGCCGGCAACTGGTCGTCGTACCCGCCGCACAAGCACGACGAACACGTTCCAGGGCACGAGTCGCGGCTCGAGGAGATCTACTACTTCGAGGCTGCCCCCGTCGGCGGCTCGGACGCGGCCGAGGAGGCCGCATTCGCGATGTTCAGCACGTACTCCTCTCCTGCCGGTGAGATCGGCATCAGCGCGATGGTGAGGTCCGGAGACATCGCCCTGGTTCCTTACGGATACCACGGTCCCGCGGTCGCGGCGCCGGGCTACGACCTCTACTACCTCAACGTCATGGCCGGCCCTGACCCGGAGCGGGCCTGGCTCATCAGCGACGACCCGGCACACGCGTGGGTGCGCGACAGCTGGAACGGCCTCCAGGTCGACGCCCGCCTGCCATACACGACCCGGAAGGAAGGCCAGCACTGATGTCGGCGACGAAGCGGATGACCGTGAGCCAGGCGCTCATCGAGTTCCTGGCCCACCAGTGGACCGTCGACGCAGAGATCCGCGAGCGCACGATTCCCGGGGTCTTCGGCATCTTCGGTCACGGAAACGTCGCCGGCATCGGACAGGCCCTCAAGCAGCTCAACGTCGACCAGCCCGAGCTGATGCCCTACTACCAGGCGCGCAACGAGCAGGCCATGGTCCACCAGTCCGTCGGCTTCGCCCGGATGCACCGTCGACGTGCGACCTTCGCATCGACGGCATCCGTCGGTCCGGGCGCGACGAACATGCTCACCGGCGCCGCCCTCGCGACGACCAACCGGCTCCCCGCGCTGCTGCTGCCGAGCGACACGTTCGCGACACGCGTCGCCGACCCCGTGCTGCAGCAGCTCGAGCAGCCTTGGGACACCGGGCTCACCGTCAACGACGCGTTCCGGCCGCTGTCGCGGTTCTTCGACCGTGTGCAGCGCCCCGAACAGCTGTACTCGATCGCCCTCGCCGCGATGCGCGTGCTCACCGATCCGGTCGAGACCGGCGCGGTCACGATCGCGCTGCCCGAGGACGTGCAGGCCGAGGCTCTTGACGTTCCGGTGGAGTTCCTGCAGGACCGCGAGTGGCACATCCGCCGCCCGGTCCCCGAGCGCGCCGCGCTGGCCCGCGCAGTCGCAGCCATCCGCAAGGCGAAGAAGCCGTTCATCGTCGCCGGGGGCGGGGTGCTGTACTCGAGCGCCGAGAACGAGCTCCGCGAGCTCGTCGAGGCAACCGGCATCCCGGTCGGCACCTCGCAAGCCGGCGGCGGCGTGCTCGTGTGGGATCACCCCCAGAATCTGGGCGGCGTGGGGGCGACCGGCACGATCGCCGCGAACCGGCTGGCCGCCGAAGCCGACGTCATCATCGGCATCGGCACCCGCTACAGCGACTTCACGACGGCCTCACGCACGGCCTTCCAGAACCCGGACGTCGTGTTCGTCAACATCAACGTCGCCTCATTCGACGCGTACAAGCACGGCAGCCGGCTGCCCGTCATCGCGGACGCCCGAGAGGCGATCGCCGCGCTTTCGGCCGAGCTCGAACACTTCGGTATCACCGCCGAGTACGCCGAGCGGATCGCGCGCGAGAAGGCAGCATGGGACGGCACGGTGGACGCCGCGTTCGCCCCATCCGGACTCGAGCGGCCGGGCCAGACCGAGATCATCGGGGCCGTGCAGTCGGCATCCGACCCCCAGGACGTCGTCGTGCAGGCAGCCGGTTCGCTTCCGGGAGACCTCCACAAGCTCTGGCGCGTGCGCGATCCGCTCGGCTATCACGTCGAGTATGCGTTCTCCTGCATGGGGTACGAGATCGCCGGCGGAATGGGCGCCAAGCGCGGGGCGCTCGCCGACGGCTCCGACCGCGACATCATCGTCATGGTCGGCGACGGCTCATACCTCATGCTCAACTCCGAACTCGTGACCGCGGTGGCAGAAGGCATCAAGATCATCGTCGTGCTGATCCAGAACCACGGCTTCGCGTCCATCGGGCATCTCTCCGAGACCGTCGGCTCCGAGCGCTTCGGCACGAGGTACCGCGCATACGACGAGACGGCACGCAACTTCCAGAGCGATCGCGTGCTCCCCGTCGACCTCGCGATGAACGCGCGCAGTTACGGCGTCGATGTGATCGAGATCGCCCCGAGTCCGTCGGCGATCGCCGACCTGAAAGCGGCGGTCGCGACTGCCAAAGCCTCCGACCGCACCACTGTGATCCATGTGGAGAGCGACCCGCTCCTGTACTCGCCGAGCGGCGACGGGTGGTGGGATGTCCCAGTGCCCGAGGTGTCCACCCTGACCTCGACGCAGGAAGCGAGGGAGCGCTACGAGCGGGCACGCACCGCGCAGCGACCCCTGCTGGGGCAGGAGCAGGACCGGTGAGGGCATCGGTCGCGGGTGCGCCGGTCAGCTTCGGCGTATTCGAGATGACTCCGGAGGGTGCCGAGACGATCGGTCCGGACGACATGCTCGAGCTGCTCGCGGGGGCCGGCTACGGTGGCGTCGACCTCGGACCGGTCGGCTACCTCGGCCGCTCCGCTGAGCTGCAGGCACGACTGCGCCGGCATGGCCTCGAACTCGCGGGCGGCTGGGTGCAGCTGCCGTTCTCGGACGACGACGCCTTCGCAGCCGCGCTGCCGGCGCTGCGCGATGCTCTGCGGGTCTTCTCCGATGCGGCAGAGGACGGCCCCGAGCGCCTTCCCCTGCCGACCCTTGCCGACGACGGCTCGGTGGCGCGACGTGCAGCCCCGGGCCGAGGCGGCGAGGTCGACGCGCTCGCCGATGATGCGTGGGGCAGGCTGCGGACCAATGCCGATCGCGCGGCGGCGCTCGTGCGCGCTGCGGGCTTCGAGCCCACCTTCCATCACCACGCCGGCACCTTCGTCGAATCGCCCGTCGAGATCGACAGATTCCTCGCCGACGTCGACGTCGATCTCACGCTCGACACCGGCCACCTCCTCATCGCCGGGGGAAACCCGCTCGACGCGGTCCACCGGTGGGGCGATCGCATCAACCACCTGCACCTCAAAGACGTCGACCTCGCCGAGCTGCACCGGGTGCTCGCAGCGGGTGGCGGAATGCCGGAGGTGTGGTCGTCCGGCTCCTTCGTCGCCCTGGGCCGAGGTGACATCGACTTGGCTCCGGTCATGGACGCCTTCGACGAGCGCGGCTTCGACGGCTGGGTGGTCGTCGAGCAGGACGTGCTCAACGGCCCGGACGTGTCCCTCCTCGAATTCCGCGCGGCCCGCGGCGCCGACCAGATCGTCAACCGAGACGCGCTCCGCGACTGGGTCTGACGGCACACACGACAGGAACTCAATGGCACACGCCCCCCTCCGATTCGGTCTCATCGGCACGGGCCGCATCGGGCAGGTCCATGCGGCCGGCATCGCGGCCGACCCGGACGCGGTGCTGGCCTGGATCGCCGACCCGCTCGTGGAAGGTGCGCAGCGCGTCGCGGCCGCCTACGGCGGCATCGCGACAGACAGCGCCGAAGAGGTCTTCGCCTCGAATGCGGTCGACGCGATCCTCGTCGCCTCGCCGACGTCCACGCATGTCGATCTCATCGCGCGGGCGGTGGATGCTGGCCTGCCGGTGCTCTGCGAGAAGCCGATCGACCTCGACATCGGGCGTGTCGATGCGCTCCGCCCGAAGATCCGGACGGCCGGCGTTCCGGTCGCCATCGGGTTCAACCGGCGATTCGACCCCGCGTTCTCGAGCGTGCGCGCGCGAGTCGCGGGCGGCGAGATCGGCACGCTGGAGCAGCTCACGATCATCAGCCGCGACCCCTCCGCGCCGCCGGCAGCGTACGTCGCCGTCTCGGGCGGAATCTTCCGGGACATGGCGATCCACGACTTCGACATGGCGCGCTTCTTCCTTCCCGACATCGTCGAGGTGTCGGCCGTCGGCACGACGACCTTCGACCCAGGCGCTCGCGAGCACCGCGACTACGACACGGCTGTCACGACTCTGCGGTCGGCATCCGGAGCGATCGTGACGATCATCAATTCGCGCCACAGCGCGGTCGGCTACGACCAGCGCCTCGAGGCCTTCGGCGGGACGGGATCGCTGCACGTCGCGAATGCGCCGACGAGCCTGGTGAGCCTGTCGACCGCGACGGCGGTCGAGGCGCGACCGCCCTACGAGCCCTTCTTCCTCGAGCGCTACGCCGTCGCGTACGCGAGCGAGCTGCGAGAGTTCATCAAGCTCGCCCGAGGGGAGGCCTCGACCAACCCGACCTTCGAGGATGGTCGAGCGGCGCTGGTCATCGCCGACGCAGCGCAGGCGTCAGCGTCGAGTCGCAGGGCCGTCGCCGTCGATCTCGCCTGAGCGAGCCGCCGCGCCCGCCGCCGGCGCTCCCGATCAGACGAGCCCCAGCTCGCGAGCCGAGCGCACGACATCGCGGCGGCTGCTCATGCCGAGCTTGCCGAGGACTGCCGATACGTGGTGGTCGGCGGTCTTGGGGGAGATGTAGAGACGCTCCGCGAGCTCGCCGTTCGTGAGCCCCTGCGCCACGAGGCGTGCGACATCGAGCTGGCGGTTGGTGAGGCCCGCCGGATTGCTGCGCGTCGTGCGTCGCACCGGAGCGGGAAGGGAGTGGATGCCGCGCTCGCGCAGCATCGCCCGCGCTCTGGTCGCACTGCGCTCGACATCCAGCTGCTGGAGTCGCGAAAGCGCGTCGACGGCGACGTCGGGGGAGCGATCGTGCACGCCGGCGAGCGCCGAATCGAACGGTGCGCCGAGGGCGAGCCAGGCCTCCGCGGCATCGCCATGCCGTCCGTCGAGTTCCAGCCGGTGCGGTGGTGCGACCTGACCGCGCAAGGGCTGCATCCCGATCCTGTCCAGCCACACCAGGAGGTCGCCGATCGCCCAGGCGTTACCCGGCGTGGCATCGGCCTTCGCCACGAAATCGGCGGCCTGATCGAGCGCGGGATGACGGTCGCCGGTGAGCCAGGCGCGTTCCGCATACGCTGAGAGCACCGCCAGCTGCATGAGCGGCTCGCCGAGTTCGCGGGCGTGCATCCAAGCGAGCTCCAGATGCCGGTCAGTGGTGCTCGGGTCGCCGACTCGGCGGAGTCCCAGCAGTGCGGACAGCACGTGCGGCCAGATGAGGGCGAGCGGCGCCCCGTGGCCGTCGATCACCGCCGCGGCGTCCTCCCCCGACGCGGTCCAGCGCCCTCGGAGGAAGTGCAGACGGGCGCGCATCCCTGTCTGCCACTGATTGCAGATCGGGATGTCGCGCGCGATCGTCACGGGGATCGACTCGGCCAGCACAGCCTCTGCCTCGGTGAGGCGGCGGTGCTCGATGTCGAGAGCGGACAGGTTCGAATAGGCGGTCGTGCCGACCTCGTCGAGGGAGACCTGGATCGCCGCGGCAGCCTGCATGAGCAGGCGCGCGCGGCTCGGCACGCTGCCCTCCAGCAGGTCGGCGGCCGCCTCGGTGATGGCGATCCGCCGCCGCGCAGCATCCGTCTCGATGGTCTCATCGAGCAGTTCACGTGCGGCTGCTGCGATCGTGCGGGCGGTGCCGACATCCTGCCGTCGGTACGCCAGGTAGGCGCGGGTGGCCTGGGCGGACGCCGCTGCGGCCGCACCGGCGCCCGCCTGCGCGGCGAGATCCGCCTCCTCCTCGGCATCGCGCCGACGCGCCGAGTAGTACTCGATGATCGCCTGGCGATCATGCGCTTCGGCGATCCCATCGGGGTCGCCCAGACGCTCACGAATGGCCAGTGCCTCTCGGGCCGACATCCGGGCGTCGGCGAGGCGGCTGACCATGTACTGCTCGGCGCTGAGCAGCGCGAGAAGCTCCGCACGGGCGACGGAGTCACCGTCCAGTTGATCGACCGCGAGCGAGAGGAACGCGACAGCTTCCGTATGCGACCCCGTGAGCGTGGCCTCTTCCGCCGCGAGCCGCGCATACCGGAGCGTCCGCTCCGAATCCTCGGCGGCGACGGCATGGTGCGTGAGCACGGCGTGATCGGTCGAGCCGATGCCCTCGAAGGCATCCAGCAGAAGGCGGTGCAGCCGGCGCTCGGAGGCGGCCGGTGTGCCGTCTGCGATCGCGAGGCGCGCCAATTCGTGTCGGAAGGCGACTCCGCGCCGATTCCGCACGAGCAGGCTCGTCGATTCCAGTCGACGCAGGGTCGGCACGTCGATTCCGAGACCGGGAAGGAGCCGATCGCCGAGTGCGTCCGGCGCGGCGGCGACGAGCTGCAGCACCTCGATGTCGGCGGCGTCGAGGCCGGCGGTGCTCGCGATGACGGCGTCGCGGATCGTCCGAGGCAGCTCCTCATCGGGATGCCGGGCGATCTCCGTCACGAAGAACGGGTTGCCGCCGGTCAGGTCGTGCACACGTGCCGGGTCGGGACCGCCGGGGCCGAGCACGGCGCTGACCGCCTCGACCGACAGCGGCTGCAGAGCGACGTGCGTGGAGTGCTCGCTGCGCGCGATCTCCCCGAGGAGCGGGAGGAGGGGGTGACCGAGTCCGATGTCGGTGTCGGTGTCGCGGTAGCTCACGATCAACAGCACGGGAAGCCGGTCGATTCTCCGGGTGAGGAACCTCAGCACCTCGACAGAGCCGGCGTCGATCCACTGCGCGTCCTCGATGATCAGGACCGTGGGCGCTTCGCCGACGAGGTCGAGGAAGTCGGTCTCGATCGCCCGTGCACCCTCGGAATCCCGGCGGGCCCGGTCGTCGAGGCCGGCGAGGATCTCGCGGATCGGGCCGAGCGGACGCGGTGTCCCGAGCGGATCGCACAGGCCGCGGAGCACTCTCGGCCGCCCGTCGTCAGTGGGCGCGGCTGATCGGCTCGGATCCCGGTCATCAGCGCCGAGCACGGCGGCGAGGAGGGAAGTCTTCCCCGACCCCGCCTCTCCGGTCAGCGTCACGATGCGGCCGGCCTCGTGCATTCCGCCGAGCTCCCGACGCAGTGTCTCCGTCTCGAGCGCTCGCTCGAACAGCCCCATGGCATCATCGTAAATGCCATGGGGCCGGTCGGGCGAGTCACGCCTGCGGGCAGGTCTCGATGGGGAAGGCACCTCCGGAGGTCAGAGAGCGGGCCGCCCGACGAGCAGCCGCTTCCGTTCGGCGCCGACCCACTGGATCTCTCGTGCCCGCGCCGCCTCGCGGAGAATGGCGACGGACTCGTGCGTGTGAGCGATTCCGGCGCGGCGGAGCCGGCGGACGCGCTCTCCGAGCACGCGACCGAGGAGATCGGTGAGCCTGCCGGTACCGATGAGGTAGTGCTCGGCCTGCGCGCCCGGTGACGCGAACACCGACGAGGCGTACGCGCTCATCGGGCCTCTCCCGCGGTCTGCGGTCCGAACTCGGCGACGACCTCGGAGACGAGGTTGGCGGGGAAACCGCCCCGTCGCGCGTGTTCGCGGACCGACTCGGCGTCGTCGGTGCTGTGGAGGCAGTACAGCTTGTCGCCCGCGACGTAGGTGGTGATCCAGGTGTACGGGATGCCGAGCGAGTCCACTGCCGCGTTCGAGGTCTGGGAGATCTCTGCCAGCTCCTGGTGAGTCAGGCTCGATGCACCGGGCACCTGGCGTTCGATGAGGAAGGTCTTCATGATGATGGATCCGTTTCTTTTGTCGAGGACCGGTGTGTTCACCGGCTGGATCCATGTTCGATTCCGACCACGGGCGCCCGCATCGGGATGGATTCCCCATGTTGTGGAGCGGACATCCCCATGTCTCTGAGCGGTCGACGTGGCCGGCGGGAGGCATCGAAAACCGCGCAGCGGGCCGGCATGTTACTGCTTCCGGCTCGCCACAGGAAGGGGCAGTCCGGCACCGCCTCGGTGGCTCTAATGTTCGGTGAGCGCGATCCGCGCCCCCCGGAGCACCGCGCACGACGCGGTGCTCGCACCAATGAAGGAGACAATCATGCTCTGGACCATCCTCGGCCTCATCGTCATCGGCCTGATCGCCGGCCTGCTCGCCCGGGCCATCATCCCCGGCAAGCAGAGCATGGGCATCCTGCTCACGATCGTCCTCGGAATCGTCGGCTCATTCGTCGGCGGGTTCCTCGGTTACCTGCTGTTCGGCGCAGACCCGAACGGGGGCTTCCTGCAGCCCGCCGGCATCATCGGCTCCATCATCGGAGCGATCATCGTGCTGGGCCTGTACGTCCTGGTCGCCCGTCGCCGCGGCACTCGCGCGCCGTAGCACCACCGCGGCGCCCGAGCCGAGTCCGCGCCCGGGCGCCGCGGAGCCTCCCCTCGCTTGTAGCTTGGTGCTGTGACGAGCGCACCTGGTGGTCGGCGGAACTTCATCGCCGCGTCCGCCGAAAGCGTGAGCTTCGGCGTCGCGAATCACCTGACTGCGGCCGCAGTGGTGCTGCCGTTCATCTGCGTCGCCTTCGGCGGCAGCGCGTTCGCAGCGGCCCTGATCTTCCCGATCTTCACCGGCGCCACCCTGCTCGGCGCCGTGCTGGCGCCGCGCGTGCTGGGTCTGCGTCCGGTCGCGAGGTCGCTCGCCCTCATCCTCGCCCTGATCGCGATCGTGTTCGCGATCACCGCGGTGGGCATCCTGGTGGTCAGTCCCGACTGGCTGAACGCCCTCTGGATCGTCGCCGCCATCGTCGGCCTGCTGTCGGGGGTCGCATCGATCGCCGTCGTGGAGGTGATGTCCTCCGCGCTTGCGACTTCCGAGAAGGCGGCGCTCAGCGTCGTGCAGAGCACGGGCGGCGCGATCCTGACCCTGGTGATCACGATCGTGCTGGGCCTCTTCTTCCTCGACCCCGACGGGCGCGACGCGCACCTCGCGCTCCTGTGGGTCGGGATCGTCGCGATGCTCGTCGCGGCGCTCTCGCTGCTGCGGATTCGTCCGGCCGGCGACGCTCCGGTGATCCCGCAGCACTCGATCGGCATCCTCGACGCGCTGAAGTCTCGTCCGGATCGGAAGCACCCCTGGGTCCGTGAGTTCCTGATCACCCAGGTGCTGTTCCTGTCCATCGCCCTCGGCACCAGCTTCTACAGCGTCCACGGGGCCACACTGCACGGGCAGGAATCCGAGGCCCTCCATTACATCGTCGCCGTCACCGCCGTGGGCAGCCTCCTGTTCACTGCGGTGTGGACACTGAGCCGTCGCAAGGCCACGATCCGCGGGCTGCTGCTGACGGCCGCGGCGCTGGGCGTGTTCGCAGCGGTGGCGGCGCTCATCGCGGATTACAGCGGTGCCGAAGCATTGCCGATCCTGAGCGGCGTGGTCATCGTGTTCGCCGCCGCCGGCGGTGCCGCCACCTCGAGCACCCGTTCGACCTGGATGTATCACAACCTCGGAACCGAGAACGACACCGAGATCATCATCTTCTGTCAGATCGTGCTGGGCGTCACCGCCACCGCCGTCGGGCTGGGCCTCAGCCTGCTGGCCCGCCTGGACACGGTGCTGCCGGCCTGGGTCATGCTCGTGCTTTCCGCTTATGCGCTCTTCCATGCGCGGCGGGGACCGCGGGTCCGCATCCTCGACATCCGCCCCGGTCACGAGCACAACAACCACGGACGGCACTTCGGTGGATTCCACTGGTGAGGATCGGCGGCCGCTGCCGTTGCGTGAGACTCAGTACCGCGTAGAATGAGACGCAGTACCACCCGCTGAACCCAAGGAGTCCGTCATGGCCGACGCATCCTCGTACACGCCCCCCGTCGAGGACTACGCCTTCCTCTTCGCCGACGCCTTCGGCATCGACGTGGTCTCTCGTGCCACCGGCGGAGAGCTCACTGCCGAGGACGGGACCGACATCATCGCCGGAGCCGGCGAGTTCGCGGCATCCGTCATCGCGCCACTGGAGATGACCGGCGATCGCGACGGCGCGCGACTCGAGGACGGTCAGGTGAGTCTGCCTGCGGGGTTCGCGGAGGCATATCGCGCGTTCGTGGACGCGGGCTGGGTGACGGCCGAGGCACCGGTCTCCGCGGGCGGCGACGGGCTGCCCGGGGCGGTGCGTGCCGGGCTCGGCGAGATCTGGAATGCCTCGAACGCGGCGTTCGCCCTCTGCTGGCTGTTGACGTCGGGGCAGATCCACGCGCTGGATGCCGCGGCATCCGATGAGATCCGCGAGACGTACCTCGCGAAGCTCGTATCGGGCGCGTGGACCGGAACGATGAATCTCACCGAGCCTGGGGCCGGCACCGATCTCGGCGCCATCCGCACGATGGCCTCGCCCCGCGACGACGGCAGCTGGTCGATCCGCGGGCAGAAGATCTTCATCACGTGGGGCGACCACGACATCGCCGAGAACATCGTCCACCTCGTGCTCGCGCGCACTCCCGGAGCGCCCGAGGGGGCCAAGGGGCTGTCGCTGTTCGTCGCACCGAAGATCCTCGTGAACGAGGACGGAAGCCTCGGCGAGCGCAACGCCGTCACGACGGTCTCCATCGAGCACAAGCTCGGAATCCACGGCAGCCCGACCTGCGTGCTCGCTTACGAGGACGCGACCGGATACCTCGTCGGCGAGGTGGGTGGGGGCCTCGCCGGCATGTTCGTGATGATGAACGCCGCGCGAGCGGGGATGGGGTTCCAGGCCACCGGGATCGCGGATCGCGCGTACCAGCAGGCCGCGACGTATGCCGCGGGACGCATGCAAGGCGGAGTGCTGGACCGTCCGGCCGGCGCCCCGATCGCCGAACACCCGGATGTGCGCCGGCTGCTGCTGTCGATGTCGAGCAAGATCTTCGCGATGCGCGCCCTCGGCGTGTACGTCGGCGACCTGCTCGACCGGGCCGAGACGGACGGCGACCTGGTGAAGCTCGCCGAGTTCTTCGTGCCGATCCTGAAGGGCTGGACGACCGAGGACGCGATCCAGGTCACGAGCGAGGCCATCCAGGTCTACGGCGGCATGGGCTTCATCGAGGAGACCGGCGCCGCGCAGCACTACCGCGATGTGCGCATCACGACGATCTACGAGGGCACGACCGCGATCCAGTCCAATGACCTGGTCGGCCGCAAGGTGCTCCGCGACGGGGGCGCCACAGTGGCGGACCTGTTCGGGCAGATCGGCGAAACGATCGCTCAGCTGCACGGTTTCGACCACGTCGTCGCGACGCGGACCGCCGAGCGCCTCGAACGAGCCGTCGAGGCCACCCAGCGGGCGACCACCGATCTGCTGGCCTTCGCCGCCTCGCCGCGCGACGCCTACGGCGTCAGTGTGCCGTACCTGATGCTCCTCGGCACGCTTGCCGGTGGGTGGATGCACGCGCTCGCGGTCGCCGCCGTGCTCACGCACTCGACCTCGACTGAGGCGGATGCCGCCCGCCTGACCTCGGCGGACTTCTACGGTGCCCACCACCTCCCCCGCGTGCACGCCCTGGCCGAGACGGTGGCCAGCGGCGAGATCGGCTGACTCCCGGCTCGGAGCGGTCGCGGACCTCGACGGCCGTCCGGGTAGAGGACTCACCCCTCACTCGGCGAGGTGCTTCAACCGCTTCTTCGCCTGCTTCTCGACGAGGACCTCGACGAAGTCGCGCACGCGTGCATCTTCGAATTCGGCGTAGGTCTGGGTCACCACATCCCGCACGGTCGATGTCGGGTAGTCCGGAAATCGTGTGGCGAGGCGTTCGACGATCTCGTCGATCGTCTTCTCGGCGGGGGGCGGATCGTGTGTCATTTGGATCTCCGGTGGCGAGCGGTGCTCACACGCTACCGCCACCGGCGGGCACAGCGTGAGCAGTATTCTGAAGCGATGGTCGCGGGGCGCGCGGAGTTCGGTCCGGTCCGCATCGCGTGGATCGATGCAGCGGCATCCGCCCCGCCCCCGTCGAGCGTGCTGCAGCGGCTCGGCGAGGAGCAGGTGCAGCGTCACGAGCGGCTGCACGGGATCGAGGCGCAGCGGTTTCTCGCCGGGCGGTGGCTCCTCGTCGGACTGATCGCCGAGCTCACCGACGTCCCGGATGTCGGGTTCACCACGACCTGCGAACGGTGCGGAGCAGAGCACGGTCGACCGCGACTGGAGAAGTCCTCTGTGGCGGTGAGCGTGAGCTACGCGGGCTCGCTGGTGGCGGTCGCGGCGGCGCGACAGGCGGATGCCGCGGCGGTGGGCGTCGACATCGAACCGGAGCCGAACGGCGGCGCGCATCGGCCGTTGCAGGACCTCGCCGCTCTGTTCGCCCCGGCAGAGCCCCCCGACACGGAGGAGTGGACGGTGATCGAAGCCGCGCTCAAGGCCGACGGGAGCGGGCTGGCCGTCGACCTGTCCGAGGTGCGGGTCGGCGCGGTCGGAGGTGGTCGCACGCCGTCATCCCGTGCGGTTCGCATTCCCCAGCGCGCCGAGAGCCTGGAGGCCGAGACAATTCCCGGCCCTGCCGGCTTCGTGCTCAGCGTGGCGATGGCCCCGGCCACGGGCGGGCATCCGGCCTGATCGGCGCTGCCCTGATCTCGCGCGGCAGGGCCGGCAGCTGCGGGAGGTCGAGCCATGCGTGCATGAGGCCGGCGAGCGGCACGTGCGAAACCTCCTCGGCGAGCGGGATGAAGTCCGCTGTGGTCGCCGTCGCGGCGCGATGGTCGCGTGTCCAACTCTGCAGGAGCCCGAAGAACGCACCGTCGCCGAGAGTGACGCGCAGCGAATGAAGCGTGAGGGCGCCGCGCTTGTAGACGCGGTCGTCGAACATGAAGTCCGGCCCGGGGTCGCTCAGCACGAGATCCTGCGGGAGGTCGGCGAGCCGGGCGTGGTGGGCGACGGCCTTCTGGTGTGCCGTGCTTCCACCCGAGTTCTCGGACCAGAGCCACTCCGAATAGCAGGCGAAACCTTCGTTCAGCCAGATGTCCTGCCACTTCGAGACACCGACGCTGTTGCCGAACCACTGGTGCGCGAGTTCGTGCGCGACGAGGCGTTCCAGTCCGCCTGAGCCGTCGATGTGATTGGCTCCGAACACGCCGATGCCCTGAGCCTCCAGCGGAATCTCGAGGTCGTCGGCGGTCACGACCACCGCGTACTCCTCGAGCGGGTACGGCCCGAAGAGGCTCTCGAACACGGACACCATGCGCGGCAGATCGGCGAAGTCGGCATGCACCCGTGAGGCCAGCGCGGTCGGGTAGAAGAGGCGGCCGACAGGGCCGCCGAGTGAGACCGTCTCCTCGACGTAGCGCCCGACGTGCACCGTCATCAGATACGTCGGGGTCGGGGCGTTCTGCTCGAACACCCGGGTGACCTTGCCGCCGCGAGTCGTCTGAGCCGTGCGGACCCCGCTCGCGACCACCGCGTAGTTCTGATCGACCGTGACCGACACCCGCGAGGTCGCCTTGTCGGACGGGACGTCGTTGCAGGGGAACCAGGTGGGTGCGCCGGTGGGCTGCGACGCGACCAGCGCGCCGTCCTCGAGCTCCTCCCACCCGATGGTGCCCCAGCGGGAGCGGCGTGGTCGCGGGGCGCCGGCGTACGCGATCGCGATCTCGAAGGGGACGCCCGGCGCGAGTGGCGCAGGAAGTGTGATCCGGAGTTTGCGATCGCTCTGGTGGAACGCCGTGACGCGCATGCCCACGGCGGTCACCTTGGTGGCGCGAAGCCCGACCAGGTCGAAGGAGATCACCTTGGTGGTCGTGAGCGCGCGGCCCCTGATCACCGCGTGACCGCTGAGGCGATTCGTGCTGACCTTGTAGTCCAGCGTCAGGTCGTAGTGGTCGACGCGGATGCCGGCATCACCGCTCTGCGGGATGTATGCATCAGCACTCATGCGTCCGCAGACTGATACGCCCGCACTTTCACCGCACGCCATGGTCCGATCGGGTTGCCGCTCCAGCGGCTGCCGACCGGCACCGATTCACCGCGCATCACGAGCGAGGCAGGTCCGACCGTGGCGTTCGCACCGATGTTCGCGGCCGGGAGGATCACGCTGTGCGGACCGAGCGTCGCGCCCGCTTCGATGGTGACCGTGTCGATGCTCATCACTCGATCATGGAACAGATGCGTCTGAACCACACATCCGCGGTTGACCGTCGCGCCGTCGCCGAGGGTGACGAGGTCGGGTTCGGGCAGCCAGTAGCTGTCGGTCCAGACTCCGCGCCCGACTTTCGCGCCCAGTGACCGGAGCCACATCGCCAGCGCGGGCGTCCCGGCTGCCGCATTGGCGAACCACGGTGCCGCGACCATCTCGGTGAACGTGTCGGAGACCTCCGTTCTCCACACGAAGCTCGACCACAGCGGGTGCTCGCCCGCCCGGATCGGGCCGACGAACACCCATTTCGCGATCGTCGTGATCAGTGCCGCGACGGCCCCCGCCGCGAGCAGGACGATGCCCGACGCCAGGATCGCAACGGCGAGATTCCAGGTCTCGATCATCCAGCCGAGGCTGAAGAGCACGGCGAGCGCGATCGCGCACGTGATGAACACCGGAATCACGCGGCAGAGCTCCCAGATCGCGCGCGCGACCCGCAGGGCCGGTCGTGGCCGATAGGTGCGGTCGAGGTCTGCGTCGTTCACGACGCGACGCAGCCGGACGGCCGGCGAGCCGAGCCATGACGACCCCGGCTTGGACTTCTCCGGGGCGACCGAGAGGACCGCGACCAGGCCGTCGCGGGGGACTCGATGACCGGCGCCGGCCATGCCGGAATTGCCGAGGAATGCGCGCTTGCCGATCCTCGCCGGACCCAGGTGCATCCATCCGCCCTTGAGCTCGTACGTCGCGACCATTGTGTCGTCGGCCAGGAATGCGCCGTCATCGATCGTCGTCAGCGACGGGATGAGCAGGACGGTGGAGGCCTCGACGTCGCGGCCGACCTCGGCGCCGAGCATCCGCAGCCAGATGGGCGTGAAGAGGCTGGAGTACAGGGGGAACAGGATCGTGCGTGCCGAGTCGAGCAGGCGCTCGGTCGTCCATGCCTGCCATGCGATGCGGCCGCGCACCGGATGCACGCCCTCCACGAGTCCGATCGACAACACCCGTACGAACACGACCACGGCGATCGCGAAGGTCAGGCCGACGAGGAGCGTCGCGGGGATGAGCCAGACGAGCGCCGAAGGGATGGCCTCTGCGATCGACGCCGAACCGCGGATGCCGTATGCGAGGAGCACGCCGCCCGTCGCGATCGCGAGGAACGGGAGCAGGCCGAGGACGGCGGAGGACGCCCCGTATGCCCACAGCCAGCGCTTCGGCGTCGGAGGGCGCTCCGGCGCGAGCGGGCTGGTCGTGCCGCCCACGCGGACGGCCGGCGAGCCTGCCCAGCGCTGTCCGGCGCGGACCCGGCCGAAGACAGCGGACCCGGGTGCGATCTCGGCGTCGCGTCCGATCCTGGTGCCTGGGGCCAACGTGCTGCGCGTTCCGATCGTCGCACCGGCGCCGATGCTGATGCCGCCGATCCGCACGGTGTCACCGTCGATCCAGTAGCCGGACAGGTCGACCTCCGGCTCGATCGCGGCGCCGTCCGCCACCTCGAGCATCCCGGTCACCGGCGGGAGGGAGTGCAGGTCGATGTTCGCGCCGAGCTTCGCCCCGAGGGCGCGCGCGTAGTAGCTGACCCAAGGTGCGCCGGCGAGCCCCACCGGGTCGACCTGATGGGCGACCTGCTCAGCCAGCCAGAGCCTGAGGTGCACGCCGCCGCCGCGCGGGTAGTCGCCCGGTTTCAGCCCGGACAGCAGGATGCGTGCGACGGCCGCGGAGGTCGCCATGCGGCCGAACGGGGTCACGAAGAGGATGAGGCCCAGGACGATCAGCCACAGCGGTGCTTCTGGGAGGAAGTCGAAGCCGGGGAACAGCTGCAGGATCCAGCTCGCGGCCAGCAGCCACGCCGTCCACCGCAGGCCCGCGAAGATGAACAGGGGGACCCCCGCCAGGCTCTGCACCCACTGCATGATCCGCGGAGTCGGCCGCGCGACGCTGAACGTGTTCGGCAGGTCATCGAGCTCCGTCGCCTCTGCCTCGACGGCATCCGCCATCTGCCGCAGGCGTGGAAGGTCGTAGACATCGGTCATCGTGAACTCGGGGGCGCGCGCGCGGATGCGGGACACGAGCTGTGCAGCCGCGAGCGATCCCCCGCCGAGCTGGAAGAAGTCGGCATCCTCGTCGCCGGGGCGGATGCCGAGCACCGCGACCCACTGCTCGGCGAGCCAGGCCGCCGTACCCGAGAGCGTCGAGTGGGCGGCATCCGTGTCGGTGAGCGGCCATGGCAGCGACGCCTTGTCGACCTTTCCCGACGTGCGGACCGGAAGGTCCTCGACCACGGCGAGCAGCGGGATGAGCGGTGCCGGAAGCGTCTGGGCGAGCTCGGCCCGTGCGGTCTGCCGGTCGAAGCCCTCCGCGGGCACGACGTAGCCGACGAGTAGCGGGACGCCTCCATCGGACCGCTGGACGACGACGGTCGCGGCGGACACGGCACTGAGCGACTGCAGCGCGGATTCGACCTCGCCGAGCTCAATCCGCCGCCCGCCCACCTTGACCTGGTCGTCGGCGCGACCCTGGAAGAGCAGGCCGGCCGGGTCCAGCCGAACGAGGTCGCCCGATCGATATGCCCGGTCCCATCCGAGGGTCGGCATCGACGCGTACTTCTCGGCATCCTTCGCCGGATCGAGATAGCGGGCCATGCCCACACCCCCGATGATCAGCTCGCCCACCGCGCCGTCCGCGACACGAGCACCTGTCGCGTCGACGACCGCGAGCGCCCACCCGTCCAGCGGCAGACCAATACGCACCGGCCCTTCGCCGTCGAGCAGCGCGGCGCATGCCACCACGGTCGCTTCGGTGGGGCCATAGGTGTTCCAGACTTCACGACCTTCTGCGACCAGGCGAGCGACGAGCTCCGGCGGGCACGACTCGCCGCCGAAGATCAGAAGGCGGACGTTCTCGATCGCGTCCTGCGGCCACAGCGCCGCAAGCGTCGGGACCGTCGAGACGACGGTGATCCCGTGGCCGACCAGCCACGGGCCGAGATCCTCGCCGGAGCGCACCAGCGCCCGCGGCGCGGGCACCAGGCACGCGCCGTGCCGCCACGCCAGCCACATCTCCTCGCAGGACGCGTCGAACGCGACCGAGAGTCCGGCCAGGACGCGGTCCCCGGGTCCGAGCGGCGCCGACTGGACGAACAGTCGCGCTTCCGCGTCGACGAACGCGGCTGCCGATCGGTGCGTGACCGCGACGCCTTTCGGGACCCCGGTGGATCCGGACGTGAAGATGATCCACGCATCGTCGTCGACGGTGGGCGGTGGGACGACGGGTATCGCCCGAGAGCTCGGGTGCGGTGCGTCGCCGACGAACAGACCGTCCGGCGACGGCGCTGCAGTCGTCGGATCCGCGAGCGTGAACACGCCGGATCCGGTGATGACGCCCTTGACCCGGGCCTCGCGGAAGACGAGCTCGGCGCGCTCGGCCGGGTCGTCGGCATCCACGGGCACGTACGCGGCGCCCGCCGCCAGGATCCCGAGGATCGCCACATAGAGATCGCGACTGCCGGACGGCATGCGGACGCCGACCCGGTCTCCGCGATGCACGCCCTGAGCAACGAGGCGGGCAGCGGTTCGTCCGACGTGGGCGAGGAGTTCGGCGTAGCTCAGCGCTCCGTCCGCGTCTTCCAAGGCCGACGCCTGCGGATGGCGGCTGCTCGTCTCCCGGAGGATGTCGATCAGCGTCCGCGGCGCGGGAGCCGCAGACGACCGATCGAGATACTCCTGCATCGACGGCGTCAGGATGACAGCAGCGCCATGAGCTGCGCCTTCGTGTAGCGGGAGAAGCCGGCGTGGCCGGCCGCTCGTGCTCGCGCGCGCAGCTGAACGACAGTGAGCGTCGAGAGGTCCTCGGCCGTGCCGGCCGGCGCGGGCACGGGCGCGCGCGCCGAGTCGCGAGATGCCGCCGGCGGGGCCGGGGCGTGGATGCTGGTCTCGGCCTCCTCGTTCGACACGCCGCTCGGCACGACGAGCACGGTGGGACGCGCCGGCGGCGTCGAGTTCGCTCCCGCCGCCTTGCCGTTCTTGGTGGCACCCTTCTTGGCGCCGGACTTCCCGGCTGCCCGGGACTGCTTCTTCACGGCCGCCTTCTTCGCTGCGGCGAGCTTCGCCTCGACCTTGTCCACGGCCTTGTCGACCCGGGCGATCGCCGCTGCCGCCTTCTTCTGCACCTTCTTCGGGTGACGCGTGATCTTCTTCTTGGACGCTCGAGCGGCATCCTTCGCGTCGTCGGCGACGCTGCGCAGCTTCTTCGCATCCTTCTTCGGCAGCGTCTTGCTCAGTCGCTTCGCGTCCTTGGCGGCAGCGGCGGCGGCATCGAGAGCTGCCTCGGCCGCCTTCGTCGCCTTGGTGGTTTTCGCCATCGTGAGACCTTCTCAATCCTGGAATGGAGCACACCGGAGACGGCCGCTCCTTGCGGGGATAAAGGGTACAGGTGCAACACGAACGGATCGAGACCGGCGAGTGCGCGACAGGGCCGGCTGGTCCGGCCTCCGCCGGAGCCGATGTGCGCGAACGCGTGCCGTCGGAATTGCGGCTACTCTCCACTGGGGGTCTGTGCAACACCGATCCGACGAGAAAGCCCGGCCGAACGTGACGATGTCCCTCCCCGAGAGGCGCCGCTCAGCGCGTCATCGTCGCGCCTTGGCGTACTGGGCGGTCATCCTCGGGCTGTACGTGTCGCTCGCAGTCGGCGCGTCGCTGGTGCCGCCGGCGTGGCTTCACATGCCTGCGCTGTTCGCGCACCTCGGTTCGGTCATCGTCGGGCTGGGCGCCGCCGTCGTCCTGGAGTTCACGGGCCTCCTGTGGATCGCCGACCGGCGATCGCTCGGCGACCTGCGGATGAACGAGCGACTGATCTCGATCGTCGCCTGGATCGGCATCCTCGGGCTGCTGGCGAGCGGGGCGTTCCTGCACCCGAACCTGTCCGATCCGAAGACGATCGTGAAGATGCTCGCGGTCCTGCTGGTCGCGATGAACGGCGTCGCGATGACCCGGCTGACCGACGAGCTCGGCCGACTACCGGCACAGGTGCCGTTCCGGTCGATCCCCCGCAGCCTGAAGGTCTGGTGCGTCTGGAGCGCGGTCGTCTCGCAGACCGGATGGTGGACGGCAGTGATCCTCGGAATGCTGAACACCGCTTCGCACTGAACTCCCAGTGACTGCACAGCACTGGTCGCGTTAGGCTCGTGCCGAGTCCGACCCCCGTTGACTCGCATCCTCGCACACCCGGTTCAGGTTCCCGCGCCTGAGAAATCCCCCCAATGGCCAAGCAGAATCCCGACGATCGCGCGCTCGCTGACGACGCGCCCGGTCCCCGCCGCGGCGTCGCGCGCCCGACGACCGAGGCCCCCAGCGCGATAGAGCTGCGCCGTCGCCAGCGCCGTGAACGTCGTCGGCGCGTGGTGATGTGGACCAGTGTCGCGGCGATCGTCGTGCTCGTCGCTGCCATCGGCACGGTGTCGACCGTGATCGTGAGCTCGCTTGCGTCGTCCAATACTGCAGCATCGGGCGGGGCCCCTGCTCCGCAGCCCGAAGAGCCCATCGTGTTCCCCGCCGACGAGCCCGCCGCCGCTGCGGGCGCCGGCCCCTGCATCTCCGTTCCGGTCCTGTCGTCGTTCGAGAACGCCGAGATGGTCGCGAACCTCGCCGCCGCGTACAACGCCCAGCCCCGCGACATCAACGGGTCGTGTGTGACCGTCACCGCGGCCAGGGACAAGTCCGGCATCGCCGCCGAGGCGGCGGCCGCCGGGTTCCCCGCGCTGGCGGCCGACGCGAAGCCCCTGGTGTGGCTCCCGGATGCGCACACCTGGCTGTCGCTGGCTCGTGCCAACGGCGGGGAGGCGGTCGTTCCCGCCGATGCCGAGAGCGTGGCCACGTCGGACATCGTCCTGGCCATGCCGGAGCCGCTCGCGCAGGCGATCGGCTGGGACGAGAAGCCGCCGCAGTGGCAGGACGTCTTCGAGGCGGCCGGCGACGCCGACCTGTGGACGGACCTCGGTCACTCGGAGTGGGGCGCATTCAAGCTCGGAAAGACGAGCCCGGTCGTCGCCACCTCGGGCGAGGCCGCGATGTTCGCGTCGTTCGGCACCGCGGAGGGTTCGCTGGATGAGATCACGGCCGAGTCCGTGGCGGACGAATCCGTCAAGGACATCGTCCGCGAGCACGAGCTGGCGACGAGCCACTACATGGCCACCCCGGAGCATTTCCTGTGGCACGCGCGGCAGGCCGAGCAGACCGGCTCCGCCGCGGACTTCCTCTCCGCGGTCATCGTCGACGAGAAATCGGTGTGGGACTACAACCGCGGCATCACGAGCCGCGACGGCGTCACCCGGACCGCCGGCGATCCCCCGGTCGAGAAGCTGGTCCCGATATATCCCGCCGACGGCTTCTACGCTGCGGACAATCCCGCTGCCGTGCTGACCGGCGACTGGGTGGACGCGAACGAGGCGGCCGCTGCGGCGGATTTCGTGCGATACGCCGTGACCGCCGAGGGACAGCAGATCGTGCGCGACTCGGGTTACCGCGACCTCAACCGCGCGCCGGATGCCGGTGTCGCCGAGGTGGCGAAACTCGTCGCCGACCCGGCCGGCGCGCTGCCCCTGCCCGATCAGGACGTGGTCGCGGCCGTCAACACCGCGTTCCCCGAGGTGCGCAAGCGCGCGCAGGTGCTCTTCCTCGTGGACGTGTCCGGATCGATGGACGAGCCGATCTCTGCGTCGGAGACCAAGCTCAGTGCGGCCAAGGACGCGATCGCCCTGGCCCTCGACCACTTCACCGCGGGCGACAATGTGGGTCTCGCCGCGTTCGCCCAGGCGGAGGGCGGTGTGATGGTTCCCGGAGCCGTGTCTCCCATCGCCGACATCGGAACGTCGCGGGACGCCTTCCTGGCCGCCCTCGGAGGCCTGAAGTCCCAGGGCGACACCCCGCTCTACCAGGCGGTCGACACGTTCGCGGCGCAGCAGGCGCAGTCGTGGTCGCCCGATCGCATCACGGCGGTCGTCGTGCTGAGCGACGGCAAGAACGACACGCCCACGCCGACGATCGGCGTCGACCAGATGCTCGCGAACCTTGGGCACCTCCACCACGGCGGCACGCCCGTCCTCGTCTTCACGCTCGCCTACGGCGCGGACGCCGACGTCGCCACGCTCCAGTCCATCTCCAGCGCGACCGGCGCGCACTACTACGACGCGACCGACCCGACCAAGGTCAGTGCCGTGCTCGGCGATCTGGTGACCAGCTTCTGAGTCGCTGACGCCCATCCCGGGCGACGGAAATCCTGCGGAAATCCGCTCAGATGCGCCACGATGGTGCGAATGGATGCCGCTGCGCGCGGTGTACACACCTCGTGAAAGCAGGCAGCTCATGGCCCGATCCACCCGAATCCTCCTGGCCGGTCTCGGCGCACTCACCGTCGTCGGTCTCGCCCTGGCAGGCTGCGCGAGCTCGTCGGGCGGCACGCCGTCCGACTCTCCGTCGGCCCAGGCGACGATCGAGCCCGATCCCGACCTCGGTGCGGCCTGGCTGGACAGCGGACGCATTGTCGGCCTGGTCACCCTCGGCAGCTCGACGTGCGTTCCGGGCATTGCGGATGAAGCCACCTACACCGACGGCGTCCTGCATGTGGAGCTCGCTGCACCCGCGGGCGCTGAGCCGTGCACGTCGGACCTCGTTCCGCGCGTCACGCTCGTCGGAGTCCCTGCCGATGTCGATCCGGAGCAGAACCTGCAGATCGAGGTGACTGGCGACGACTACTACGGCGAGGTCGAGCTGGAGGGCGTAGCGGGCTTGGATCCGACCGGCGAGACGGACTACGAGCCGAGTGCGGGCTGGGCGACGGCACCAGGTCAGTTCGTGATCCTGACGTGGGGCTCATCGACCTGCATCCCCGAGATCGCGGATGTGGCCGCAACGGGCCCGGCCGAGGTCACCGTCACCTACCTCGACCCGCCGGCCGACCAGGTGTGCACGATGGACATGGTGGGTCGTGGCGCGGTCACTGCAGTCAATGACCTCGAGCAGGACACCGACGTCGAGCTGATCCTCACCAAGGGCGGATTCCTCGGCGTCAAGCTCCCGATCTACGGGACCAACTGACCGGCGGCACGCCGGTCGTCCAGCCGGGTTATCCTGTGCGGATCGACGAATGCGCGCGTCCGAGCGTGCGAACGAGGTCGATCTGCGCCCGGGTCGCCGCGAAGAGCGCGTCGATCGAGACCGATTCATCGGCGGCATGCGCCCGCGACTGCGGATCCTGGATCGCGGTGATGACCGCCTCCGCGCCTGGGAACGCCTCGAGATAGGAGGCGATGAAGGGGATGCCGCCCCCGACGCCGATCTCCGCCGCGGGCCGACCGAACGCCCGCGCCAACGAAGCGCTCGCGGCCCGCATGGTGGCGGCGTCGGCGTCGGCCCGCCACCCGCGACCCATCGAGACGACATCGACCGTCGCGTGCGAACCCCAGGGAACGTGCGCCTCGACATGCGCGAGCAGCAGCTCGAGGGCGCGGCGCGGGTCTTCCTCGGGAGCGAGTCGCAGACTGATCGATGCGTTCGCGGTCGGAGCGAGCGCGTTGGCCGCACCGTGCGGCTCGGGCGCCCCGATGCCGGTGACGGTCACCGCGGGTCGGTACCACAGTCGTTCGGCGAGCGAGCCCGTGCCGAGCACGGCGACCCCGTCGAGCAGGCCGGATGCCGCGCGCAGCGAGTCGACCGACGGAGGCGCGCCGGCGCCGGTCCCGTGCGACAGCCCTGCGATCGCGGCATCCCCGTCCGAATCCGCCAGCGAGGCGAGCACCTGCACCAGCGCCCCGACCGCATCGGGCACCACGCCGCCGAAGACTCCTGAATGCGCAGCGCGGTCCGATGTGCGGACGGTCAGGATGACGTTCAGCAGGCCGCGGAGTGACGTGGTGACCGATGGCGACCCGACGTCCGCGTTCAGCGAGTCGAGGGCGATGACGACGTCGGCTTCGAGGCGGCCCGCATACTCGGCGAGGA
Organism: Microbacterium sp. cf046; assembly: GCF_900114345.1. GTDB lineage: Bacteria > Actinomycetota > Actinomycetes > Actinomycetales > Microbacteriaceae > Microbacterium. The sequence continues at coordinate 694,075 of NZ_FOZJ01000001.1, forward strand.
GTGCCGGAAGCGTCGGGGAGCCGATCTCCTCCTCGCCCTCGATGAGGACGGTGACCGACACGGGCAGGTCGGATCGCAGCTGTCGCAGCGTCTCGAGGTGCACCGCGATGGCGCCCTTGTCGTCGGCGGTGCCTCTGCCGCGCAGTCTGCCCTACCACTGGGTCGCCACGAACGGGTCCGACGCCCACTCGGCCGGAAGGCCGATCGGCTGCACGTCGTGGTGCGCGTAGAGGAGCACGGTGGGAGCGTCGGGTGGACCCGGCATGTGCCCGAGCACCGCGGGGGCGCCGCCGGGCGCTGCTTCGACGGATGCGGCGAGTCCGGCTTCGGTGAACGCCTGGGCCACGAGCTGCGCCGACCGGACGACATCGGATGATCGAGCGGGGTCGGCGCTCACGGACGGAACTGCGACGAAGCGCCGGATGTCCTCGAGAAGCCGGCCCCCGTCGATCGGCGGGTCGGGACTCGACCCGGCTTGCCCGCGAGCATCACGAGGAGGGGTGCCGGGCATCCCCCAACTGTGGCCGATCGGGCGACCGATTCTGCTTGTGCTGTCGCACAAGATCGGAACCGTCGGATGTGCCGCGCGACAGCGGGCGGTCGCACGAACGCGCTAGGACAGGAGTCGGATCTGGAGCTCGGCGAGCAGACGCTCATCCGAAAGGCTGAGGCTGAACCGGGCGACCTCCTGCACCCTGTTGATGCGGTAGCGCACAGTGTTGACGTGGATCCCGAGCTTTCCGGCGACTGCGCGCATGTCGCCGACCGACTCGAAGTAGGAGCGCAGCGTGGCGACGAGCTCGGTGCCCTCGGCGCGGTCGTGCTCGACCAGACGGACGATCGGACCGCTGAGGAGGGCCGGGTGCGCGAGCGCCAGTTCGCGGAACTGCTCCAGCCGCCACGTCGCGTCGACGTCCTCACTGTCGGTGAGGGCGTTCCATCCGCGGCGCTCGGCCAGGAGGAGCAGTTCGTCGACCGTCTGCCTGACCTGCGCGGTCTCACCGAGCGCACGGAACGTCGAGCTCATCATCGCGCGGTGCGGCGCGGTCCTCTGAAGCCTTGCGTGCATGTCCGTCACCACGCGCACCGCATCCCGTCGGTGCGCGGTGTCGGGTGCGGCGAACAAGAGATAGGCGGCATCGGTGCCGGCCGCGACCTGCGCATTCACCCGGAATGCGTCGCAATGCGTGCGGGCGAGCGCGACGAGCCGGCGCACCGCCGCCGCCCGCTCGTGGGCGTCGGCCGCGGTGGGCCGAAGGCCCGCGAGCACGAATCCACCCTCGATGTCGGTGCCGAGCCTGCCCGCGACCTGCCGTTCGGTTCGTCCACCGGCCAGGAGGCTCTGCAGCGCAGCATCCCCGTCCGTGCTGCCGAAGGGCGCGCTCGCCGCGTGCCGCAGCAGCGCGAGCGCGGCGAGCTCCGCAGCGCGGCGGAGCCTGCGCTCGGCCTCCTCGAGCGGCACATCGACGTCCGGCTGCCACCAGATCGTCGCCAGCACCTCGGCTCCCACTCGCGCAGCAACGGCGTACCGGCGCGAAAGCCCCTCGACCTCGCCGTCGGCTACGCGCACGATCTCACCCCGGTTGAGCGCGTCGACCACCCCGAGGCGACGGATGCCGTCGAGCGCGGCAGCGGGCGGTCTGCGTGCCAGGATCGTCTGGCTGCGCACCTCGTCGTGCGGATCGCCGCCGGAGTAGGAGATGAGCTGCCAGGCCGGGTCGAGGAGCACGACCGGCCCTTCGCACATCGACGCCAGCGCATCGGCCAGTCCGAACAGCGACTCGTCCGCGTCTGAGGACGCGGGTGTCCCGATCACCGCAGACCGCAGGAGGGCGATGACGAGGGCCCAATCGGCGTCCGGTTCGATCATCAGGACGGCGAGCGGGGATTCCTCGGCGCCTGGAGTCGCCCTTGCCTTGATCGCGACCGCGACGACGCCCGCGGCATCCGCCTCGGAGACGAGCCGTGCGCAGTCCTCGTCGCCCCACAGGTATCCGGGTGCGACGACCAGCGAACCGGCGCGGAGGACCGCAGGAAAGTGTACATCGGTGACGATGACGTCGTGGACGTCCCTCCCGACCGGACCCGCCGCGCCGATCACGATCGCGGGTCCGACGCGCTCTGCGACGTCGGCCACCTGCGCAGGCGTCATCCGGCTCCCTCGCTCGTTGTGCCCGAGCACAATCGTACGTCCGGCAAGCTGGTCCGCAGGGCAATGGTGGCGCCGTCGGCCCGACCCTACGGTGGCAACCATGCACCCAGCCTCCCGGCGCCTGCCACGCCCGCGCGACCTCGCGCGACTGATGCCGTCGAGGCCGCAGTGGCCCACGAAGGAGACGAGGCTTCGCCGGGCAGCAGACATCGGCGACCTGCGACTGCTCGCCGAGAAGCGCGCGCCGCGACTCGTCTTCGACTATGTCGACGGCGGAGCCGAGAGCGAACGATCGCTCAGGGCGTCGGTGCAGGCGTTCGACGAACTCGTCTTCCGTCCGCGCATCCTGCGGGACGTCGGGCACGTCTCGATGGCGCCGCGGATCCTCGGACGCGAGGTCGCCATGCCGCTCGTGCTGGGGCCGACCGGGTTCACCCGCATGATGCATCGCGACGGGGAGGCCGGTGTCGCGAGCGCCGCGGCGTCCGCCGGCGTGCCCTACGTGCTCTCGACGATGGGGACGACCACCGCGTCGGATGTCGCGGCAGCCGCACCCGGCGGTTGGAACTGGTTCCAGCTCTACGTCGTGCGGGAACGGGCCAGGAGCGCCGCGAGCCTGGAGCGCGCACGCGAAGCGGGCATGGACGTGCTCGTCCTGACCGTCGACGTGCCGGTCGCGGGTGCGCGCCTGCGCGATGTGCGGCACGGGATGACCATTCCGCCGCGCCTGCGGTGGGGGACCATCGGCCAGGGCATCGCCCGGCCGGCGTGGACGTGGGACCACCTCACCGGCGCGCCGCTGAGCTTCTCGACGGCCGGTGGCACGCCGGATGATCTGGCGGGGATGATCAACACGATGTTCGACCCTACGGTCACGCTCACCGACCTCGAGTGGCTCCGCGGCGAGTGGGACGGGAAGATCCTGGTCAAGGGGGTGCAGGACGTCGAAGACGCCGCCGCGCTCGCATCCATCGGCGTGGACGGGATCGTGGTGTCCAATCACGGCGGGCGGCAGCTCGATCGCGCGCCCGTTCCGCTCGGGCTCATCCCATCGGTGCGCGACGCTGTCGGGCACGATCTCGACGTGTTCCTCGACGGCGGTGTGCGCAGCGGAGCCGACATCGCCGGAGCCGTCGCACTCGGTGCGACTGCGGTCTTCGTAGGGCGGGCATACCTCTACGGCCTCATGGCCGGAGGCCACGCCGGTGTCGTCAGGATGCTCGAGATAATGCACGCCGAGCTGCAGCGCACGATGCAGCTCCTCGGCGCGCCGCGCATCGAGGACCTGAACCGGGGCCACGTGACCGTGCCCGGTGAACCCGCCTGATCGGACTCGCGTCGGTCACCCGGTGTGGGACGGGTTCGCGGCGTCTGCCCTCGGCTGAGCGATCCAGTTGCGGAGCAGATCGAGCGCATCGGCAGACGGGGTGCCGGGCTCTGCGAGGTACGTGGCGATCCTCACACCTGGTGTCGAGGGAAGGCTCAGCGTCTCGTACCCGACGGTGAGCGGTCCGACCACGGGATGCCGGATCCGCTTGGTACCGCTCGCGTGCGTCCTGACCGTGTGGGCCCCCCACCAGATGCGGAACTGGTCGCTGCGCGTGGCGAGTTCGCCCACGAGGGCCATCAGGGCGCGATCGCTCGGATCCTGACCGGCGAGGAGCCGCATCGCAGAGACCGCTTCGCGAGCGTTCTTCTCCCAGTCGACGTAGAAGACCTGCGAGCGAGGGTCGAGGAACAGGTACCGCGCGTGGTTGAGCGGCGCCGCGCCCTGCGGAAACAGATGCGGAAACAGGGCGCGGCCGAGCGAGTTGGACGCGACGACGTCGGAGAGGCGGCTGAGCGCGACAGCCGGCACATCCGCCATCGCGTCGATGAGCTGCGCGACCTGCGCCGACACGCGCGTCTCGGGTTTCGCACGCGGGATGCGCCGCGGACCGGATGCTGCGCGGGCGAGATCCAGCAGGTGCGCGGTCTCGGCGTCGTCGAGCTCGAGGGCGCGCACGAGCGCGAACAGGACGCTCTCCGACACCCCGCTGAGGTCGCCGCGCTCCATCCGGGTGTAGTACGCGGTGCTCACACCGGCGAGCTGAGCGACCTCCTCCCTGCGCAGACCCGGAACCCGGCGCTCCCCGCCGAACACGGTGAGCCCGGCCTGCGCCGGGGTGATCCTGCCGCGAAGCGCGGTGAGGAACTGCCGCACGTCCTCCCGGGAATCCATGCTCCGACGCTAGCCCCGGCGGTCGGTCACGTGGGAGTCACCAGCGGTCACCCTCACCCCGCGGGTGCTGGGGGCTAATCCTGGTGACTCTCACCAGCGCCGGCACCATGCCTACCGTGGAACCATGAACGATTCGCACAGTTCGAGCAAGATCCCGACCGTCACGCTCAACAACGGCGTGGAGATGCCCATCCTCGGATTCGGCGTCTTCCAGGTCGGGCCCGAAGAGACCGAGAAGGCGGTGCGCGAGGCGCTGGCGGCGGGCTATCGCCTCATCGATACCGCGGCCGCCTACGGGAACGAGGAAGCAGTCGGCGCCGCGATCGCGGGCAGCGGCATCCCCCGCGAGGAATTGTTCGTCACCACGAAGCTCTGGGTGCAGGAGCGGCCGGCCGAGCAGAACACGACCCGCGCATTCGAGGATTCGCTGCGCAAGCTCGGACTCGACTACGTCGACCTGTACCTGATCCACCAGCCCTTCGGCGACTATTACGCGCAGTGGCGTGCGATGGAGCGGCTCGCCGCCGACGGACGGACACGGGCGATCGGGGTGTCCAACTTCGCGTCCGATCGAATCCTCGACCTGATCCTCAACAATGACGTCGCGCCCGCGGTCAACCAGATCGAGACCAACCCGTTCCACCAGCGCGCAGACGACCAGGGCATCCTGGCGAGCGAGGGCGTCCAGATCGAGTCCTGGGGTCCGTTCGCCGAGGGCAAGAACGGACTGTTCAGCAACCATCTGCTGACCGAGGTCGGTGCCGGCTACGGCAAGTCCGTCGCGCAGGTCGTGCTGCGGTGGCTCATCCAGCGCGGCGTCGTCGTCATCCCGAAGACCGTCAGCCCAGCCCGCATGGCGCAGAACCTCGACGTGTTCGACTTCACGCTGACCGACGCGGACATGGCGAAGATCGCAACCCTCGACGAGGGCTCGACGCAGTTCTTCGACCACCGCGACCCCGACATGGTCCGCTGGCTGAGCGCACGACGTCTCGCCTGATCAGGTCTGAGGTCGGCTGCGGTCAGCGCCGCCAGACGATCGACGACCGCCACCGCCTACGGCGTGCGGTCACTTTACGCAACCCGGTTCCGGGACGCCCGCGCGCGCGATAGAACAGCGACATGAGGGTGATCATGTATGCGGGCACACGACTGATGACCGGCGACGAGATCGCCGATGCGGTGCTGGAGTATTGCGCCGCGCTCGCCGAGGTCGGAACGGCGGAAACCGTCGAGATCCCCGTGCTCACGGACGAGGGCGTCCGCGCCTCGGCGAGACTCCTGGTCGGTCCCGCCAGCCAGATCGTGGCGGAAGACGTCGAGACCTCCTTCGATGAGCTCGTCGATTCGGATGTGGTCAGTCTGCTGCGCAGCAGAACCCAGAGCCATCGACCCGTCGCCGCCAGCATGCCGCGCGACGCCGATGACTCGGAGTCCGCCTGGATCGATGACTACTGACGGCTCGATGCGGGAATGCCGCATGATGTGACGGCAAGCATGGTGCACGGATAGCGAGAGTTCTATTGTGTCGTCGTGGGCACCATCTTCTACGGGGGGTCCGCCACCCCCATCCACATCGAGGACCGCGCGCTCGCGCACCTGAAGGTCGTGATCGCGACCAAGCTGCGGCGCAGCGAGAGCTTCACGCTGTCGTGGCGGCATCCCGACGACCAGCCGCGTGGGCGGACCACGATCTGGCTCCACCCCTCGATCCCGCTGCGTTTCGTGTTCGACGACCCGGTCTCGCCCGAATTGAGCCGCAAGTGGATCGAGGAGCTGGCGAACTCCGCGAACTCCTCCGGAGGAATCATGCTGATCGCCGAGCAGATCGAGGGCGTTCCCCCGGACGCTCCCGGTGGGGAGGACCCTTCCCTCACTGTGGGCACGGTCGAAGTGGACGAGCTGACGATCGACAAGCTCACGGTCTCCGGATCCACTCTGCCCGCGAGGTCGGGAGACGGCTGATGCCGATGCGATCGGATCGCCGTCGCGGCGGTCCACTCCGCTGTGGCCCTGGACGGAATGTCAACCCCTAGGTGCGTCCGATCCTGCTGAGGCTGAATGGAGGGAACTCATTCCAGACTCAGCGAGGAGCACCCATGGTGCAGATCATCGAAACCATCGACGTGGACGTCCCCGTGGCGACCGCCTACAACCAATGGACCCAGTTCGAGAGCTTCCCCGAGTTCCTCGACGAGGTCGAGTCGATCACGCAGCTCGATGACACCCACACGCATTGGAAGGTCAAAGTCGGGCCCGTCGAGCGAGAGTTCGACGCGACGATCTCCGAGCAGCATCCCGACGAACGCGTCGCCTGGACCAGCACGGGCGGCGACACCGCACATGCCGGAGTCGTCACATTCCACAAGCTCAGCGACAGCTCCAGTCGTGTGACCGTACAGCTCGATTGGGCGCCGGAGGGCCTCGTCGAGAAGCTCGGATCGCTCGTCGGCGTCGGTTCGCATGCCGTGAAGAAGGACCTCAAGAACTTCAAGGAATTCATCGAAGCGCAGGGAGCCGAGACCGGAGCATGGCGCGGCGACGTACCGGCGTGACCTGAACTGATGGCGGTCCGGGAGCTGTGGCTCGCCCGACACGGCGAGAGCGTCGCGAACATCGCGGCGACCCGTGCCGAGCGGGAGGGCCGCGACCTGATCGCGATCGACATCCGGGACGCGGACGTGCCGCTGTCGCCGGTCGGCGAGGAGCAGGCTCTCGCGCTCGGTCGATGGGTCGCGGACCATCGGCCGGTGCTGGACATGTTCTGGGTCTCGCCGTACGTCCGTGCCCGTCAGACGCTGAGCACCGCTCTCGGAGAAACGGGTCCGCCGGCCCTGGTCGTCGTGGACGAGCGCCTGCGCGACCGCGAGCTCGGAATCCTGGATCTCCTCACGACGCACGGCGTGGCGCATCTGCACCCGGAGGAGGCTGAGCGTCGACGCCTCCTCGGGAAGTTCTACCACCGCCCGCCCGGAGGCGAGTCCTGGGCGGATGTCGCCCTCCGCCTGAGATCCTTCCTGCAGGACGCGAGCCAGGTGGCCGGCGAGCGCGCGATGGTCGTCGCGCATGACGCGATCGTGATGCTGATCCTCGCCGTGCTGCTGCCCATGCAGGAACGGGAGCTGCTCGACTTCGCGGCATCCCATACCGTCCTCAACGCGTCCGTCACGCACATCGTGCGACAAGGCGCCGGATGGCGGCTCGCCGAATTCTCGGCCGTGCGGCACCTGCAGTCGGAGGGTGCGCCGGTCACCGTGCACCCGGGCAGTCCCGATGTCCAGCCCGAGTGAAGTCGTCACCGGTGCCCTCCTGAAGGGGTGGGGGCTCCCCGATCCCGGCGACTCGAAGAAGTCTCGAGGCCAGGTGATCGTGGTCGGAGGATCACGCCGCTCACCCGGAGCAGTCCTGCTGGCGGGTGAATCCGCTCTCCGCGTCGGCGCCGGCCGGCTGGGGCTGGTGGTGCCAGGGTCGATCGACGCGCATCTGGGCGTCATGATTCCCGAGGCCGCCGTCTTCGCGCTGCCCGAGGCCGTCGGCGAGGAGCTGGATCCGGCAGTCCGCGAAGAGCTCGCGACCGCGGATGCCGTGCTCTTCGGCCCTGGATTCGACGATGCCGAGCAGACGCACGCGAGCCTGCGCCAGATCACTGCCGGCGACATCGGCTGCCTCGTGCTGGATGCGTTCGCCCTCGGCATCCTGCCCGATTTCCCTCGTTCCAGGCTGCCGCGTGTTCTCATCCTGAACCCGAACGAAGAGGAGGCCGCGATCCTCCTCGGTCGCGATCTCGGCGGTGATCGCGTCGCCGAGGTCTCGGAGATCGCCCGACGGTTCGATGCCGTCGTCAACTGCTACGGCACGATCGCGACGCCCGCCGGCCGGGCATGGGTCGTACGCGCCGGCGGGCCGGGACTGGGCACGTCGGGCAGCGGCGACGTGCTCGCAGGCGCGATCACAGGGTTCGCCGCGCGCGGGGTGGATCCCGTGCGTGCAGCCGTATGGGGGAGCTGGACTCACGCGCAGGCGGGCGACCGGCTCACGAAGCGCGAAGGCATCGGCTTCCTGGCCCGGGATCTCGCCACCGAACTCACCTCGACGCTCGCCGACGCGATCCGGTGAGCCGGCCTGGCGAGGATCAGTGCGCCGGCGGCGGGAAATGCGGGATCGGGATCGGCTTGGTGGCGCCACGCTGGCGGTGGGCCCATTCCTCCAGGCTGTCCACTGCGTCCTCGACCGTCGCGAAGGTGACCGGCAGCGGAAGCGGAGCACCCCAGACCACCTCGACCTGGTCGTCGTCGGTCACGGTCAGGTGCGCCACCGTGCGCGAGGCATATGCCGGGCGCTGCGAGTCCCTGATCTCCCATCGGTACGCGTCGATCTGATGGACGGCGAATCGATGAGCGGATGCTGTGCCGGTCATTGCGGCACGACCTCTCCTCGTTGTCTCATCTCTTCTCCCTTGGTCGCTCGGCGAGGGAGTCGGTTCGAGGAGATTCTGATCTCCCACACTGCAGATCAGCTGGGGATTGACATTTCCGATTCGGCGTAGGCCGGAGCGAGGGAGTCGCTCAGCCGATGCGGGTATCGCCCCGCGGCGAGACCCGAAGCCATCGGTATCCGTAGGGCGCGAGCTCCAGGTCGACCTTTCCGCGCGGGTCCAGTGCGATCCGATCGGGGCCGTGCAGGTCCACGAGGGTCGTGCCATCCTCGACCGCCCCGATGTCCACCTGGACGCGCTGCGGGGACTCGGTGAAATTGTGCAGCGCGATCATGCGTCCCACGTCCGAGGCGACCTCGTGGGCGAGCACCCCCCTGCCGTCGTGTTCGAGAATCCGCAGCTGCCCCCACCCGATCTCGGGGGACACGCGATACCGGCTGATCAGGTGGCGGACGAACTGCAGCATCGAGTCCGCGTCGTTGCGCTGCTGCTGCACGTTCACGTGCTGCGGCGCGTAGCCGTCTTCGGGCGGCGGCGCGACGAGCCGCCCGCGCGCGGCGTGCGAGAACCCGCCGTTCTTCCCGTCGGTCCACTGCATCGGCGTGCGAACCGATTGACGGCCCTCGATCTCGATGTTCTCGCCCATCCCGATCTCCTCGCCGTAGAACAGCACCGGAGTGCCGGGCATCGAGAAGAGGAGGCTGTAGACCATGCGGATGCGGCGCGGATCGCCCGCGAGCATCGGAGGCACCCGTCGGGTGATGCCGCGGCCGTAGACGCGCTGGGAATCGTTCGGCGCGAACGTGTCGAAGACCTCCTCGCGCTCCGCATCGGTCAGCTTGTCGAGCGTCAGCTCATCGTGGTTCCTCACGAAGTTCGCCCATGCCGCCTCCGGCGGCACCGCAGGGCGCGAGGTCAGCGACGCGATGAGCGGCGCCGGATCGCTGCGCGCGAGCGAGAGGTACATGGCCTGCATCGAGAGGAAGTCGAACTGCAGGTCGAGTTCGCCGCCGCGCTCGCCGCCGAAGAACTGCAGCTGCTCCCGGTAGGGGAGGTTGACCTCGCCCAGGAGAGCAGCATCGCCCACCCGGCGTTGCAGGAAGCGCTTCAGGTCGCGGAGGAACTCGTGCGGATCTCCGATGTCCACGCCCTCGGGCGGTTCGATCAGGAACGGCACGGCGTCGATGCGGAAGCCGGACACCCCGAGCGCGAGCCAGAAGCCGATCGTCTTGGCGATCTCGTCGCGGACGCGCGGGTTGGCGATGTTCAGATCGGGCTGGTGCCGGTAGAACACGTGCTGGAAGTACTGCTCGGTGCGCTCGTCGTACTCCCACACGCCGGCTTCCTCGCCCGGAAACACCGTCGGCTCCTGCTTCTTCGGCGGCTCATCGCGCCACACGTAGAAGTCCCGGTAGGGCGAGGTCCGGCTGCGCCGGGCGGAGACGAACCACGGATGCTTGTCGGAGGTGTGGTTGACGACGAGATCCACGATGACCCGCATCCCGCGGTCATGCGCGGTCCGGATCATCTCCACGAAATCGCCGTGATTGCCGAGGCGGCGATCGATGCCGTAGAAGTCGCTGATGTCGTACCCGTCGTCGCGATCGGGCGTCGGATAGAAGGGCATCAGCCACAGGCAGGTGACTCCGAGATCGGCGAGGTAGTCGATGCGCCGGGCGAGGCCGGCGAAGTCGCCGACTCCGTCATCGTCGTCATCCATGTAGGTCTCGACATCGAGGCAGTAGATGACCGCTGTCTTCCACCACAGATCGCTGGTGTCGGTGATCCTCACAGTGCCCTCCTCAGTGCGGGAAGCAGGTCGCGTTCGGCGCGGTCCAGGAACGCCGCCTGGTCGGTGGTCACACCGTGGAGGTAGACGCGGTCGAAGCCGAACGCGGCCAGTGCCGCGATGCGATCCGCGAGTTCGGACGCGTCATCGGATGCGAGCGCGCCCGCTCGCAGCTGCGCATCCGTGGGATTCCCAGCGAGCGCATCGAAGTCCTCGGGCTGCTCGATGTCCCACAGCGAACCGCTGATCGCCGCGTGCCTCCACTGCTCCCGCAGCACACTCAGCGCAGCCGCATCGGTGTCTTCGAGCGAGACGTGCACCTGCAGCACACGAGGACCGCTGCCGCCCGCATCCCGGTACGCCGTGACGACCTTCTCCAGGACCTCGGGCGGCTGGGCCACCGTGGCGAGGCCGTCTGCCCAGCGGGCGACCCATGCCGCGGTCTCGGCGGTGACGGCCGCCCCGAGCAGAGGTGGCGGTGACGCGGGACGACTCCACACCCTGGCGCGGTGCACCGAGATCTCCCCGCGGTGGGTCACCTCGTCGCCGGCGAGGAGCCGCCGGATGACCTCGACCGATTCCTCGAGCCGCGCATTGCGGCGATCCTTCGATGGCCAGCGGTCGCCGGTCACGTGCTCGTTCACCGCTTCGCCGCTGCCGAGCGCCGCCCAGAACCGGCGGGGAAACATCTCCTCGAGCGTCGCGATCGCCTGGGCGGTGATCACCGGGTGATATCGCTGGCCCGGTGCGCTCACCACACCCAACGAGAAGGACGTCGAGGCGAGTGCCGCACCCAGCCAGCTCCATGCGTACCCCGATTCGCCCTGCCGCACACCCCAGGGCGCGAGGTGATCCGAGCACATCGCCGCGTCGAAGCCCGCCTCCTCCGCCCGCACCACCGCTGCGAGCAGCCGACTCGGCGGGACCTGTTCGTGGGATGCGTGGTAGCCGATGAGAACCATCCTGCGAGTCTTCTGAACCGCCAGTTCCGCGGCAAGGCCTTGCCTCCGCCGCCGGATCGCCCTATGTGTCCGCATCGACCCGGTGCGGGTCCCGACCTCGCGCCGCTATGGGGCGCGGAGCTGGATGCGGACGCCCTGAGGGCTGCCCGGCGGCGATTGGAGTGGGGGAGCGGTCGCGAACACCGCGCATGCGAGCACCACGAGCGCGGTCCCGACGCCGAGCACCAGCGACATGACCAGTGCGGTTCGAGAGCGCAGTGCCGCGCGAGCCACAGAGATCAGGCCGAGTCCCGCGAGGCCGCCCGCTGTGTTGGCGATCACGTCCGTGACATCCGTCTTGCCGACCGCGAGCACGTACTGGGCGAGCTCCATCGCAAGACTCGTCCCCGCGATCAGGAAAATCGCCTTCCACCAGCGCCATGACGGCACGACGAGTCCGAGATATACGCCGAAGGGAATGAAGACCGCGACGTTCGCGATGACTTCGAACGGTGCGTTCGATCCGGCCCCCGCGGTGCGCACGAACGGGATGAGTTTGATCTCGCGCACCGAGGCGTCGCCGATGTAGGGGACGTGCAGCTTCCACACCACGAGCCACGTCAGCAGCACGAGATACACCGCGAACAGCACGCCCGTGAGCACGTTCGCCGGAGCGGACACCCGCCCTCCCGCCAGAGGTCCCGCGGTGGCGACTTCGGCGGAACGCCGCGATCCGATGGCCGGGCCGCTCATCGCCGCATCCGAGGATCCTGCGTCGGGTCCGTATACGTCGGCGGGCAGCCGAGGGTCGGCGCTTCGAGGCGCAGCTCGTAGTGCCACGGCTCATTGTCGTAGGTCGGGCACAGCCCGTACTGAGCGCCGTTTCCGCCCAGCCATTCGATGGCGTCCAGCGAGCCGATGTCGACAGCGTCCCCGGACACGTGGGCGGACGTCGCCGCGGTGGCGACCCATCGCGCGGCTTCCGCTTCCGATCCGTACTGCAGGACCGCATCGCGGAGCAGCTGGTCCTGATACGCCGGCGAACGCCAGCCGCTGCTCAGCTCGAACTCGATGCCGGCGTCCGCAGCATCCGTCGCAGCGTCGCGCAGGGCGTGCAGCAGCGCGGGATCCAGGTTGCCGACGGCGGGGTAGTCGTCGAACACGGTCGCGCCGTCGGGAAGGATGCCGTCGGCTTCGGTGAGCGCGCCGGGCGGCTGTCCGAGCGCGCCCTCGCGCGGCAGCTCACCGAGCGAAGGGGCGCGCGAGGCGGGAGCCACCGAGGGCGGTGACGGGGCGGATGCGGCCGATGACGCGGTCTGACCGATCAGGCTGCCGACGATCGCGCTCGCGGCGGCGACGACGGCCGCGACGCACGCGAGGATCAGCAGGGTCGTTCTTCGCATTGCGCTCGTGTGATGCATGCTCCCAGTCAAGGAAGCACGCGGTTGCCGTGCCGTATGCGCTTTTGCATACACCCCTGATATACGCGCTTCGTAGCATGGAGCGCATGCGTGTGCTGATCGTCGAGGACGAGCCCCTCATGGCCGAGTCCATTCGCGATGCGCTGCGGCTGGAGGCGATCGCGGCCGACATCGCCGGTGACGGAGACACCGCACAGGAGCTGCTCAGCATCAACGCGTACGACATCGCGATCCTCGATCGCGATATCCCCGGGCCGTCCGGCGACGAGATCGCCGCAGGGATCGTGGGTTCCGGGAGCGGCATGCCGATCCTGATGCTGACCGCGGCCGACCGCCTCGACGACAAGGCATCAGGGTTCGAGCTGGGAGCCGACGACTACCTGACGAAGCCCTTCGAGCTCCAGGAGCTCGTTCTGCGATTGCGGGCCCTCGATCGGCGGCGCGCACACAGCCGACCGCCGGTGCGCGAGATCGCCGGACTGCGACTCGACCCGTTCCGTCGCGAGGTCTACCGGGACGGGCGGTACGTGGCGCTGACGCGCAAGCAGTTCGCGGTGCTCGAGGTGCTCGTCGGGGCCGAGGGCGGCGTCGTCAGCGCCGAGCAGCTGCTGGAGCGGGCGTGGGATGAGAACGCCGACCCCTTCACGAATGCCGTCCGCATCACGGTGTCGGCGCTGCGGAAACGCCTCGGCGAGCCGTGGGTCATCGCCACGGTACCGGGCGTCGGCTACCGCATCGACGCGTCAGGCGAGGGAGGCGATCATGCCTAGGGAGCCCGGGATCGACGTCCGGCTCAAGCTCACGCTCAGCTACGCGGCGTTCCTCATGGTCGCGGGTGCGCTGCTGCTCTCCGTCGTCTGGGTGTTCCTCCTGCGATACGTTCCCGCGGGTTCCAACCCGGGACCCGGTCCCTTCTCGCCGAATCGTGGCGACCTGGTGCGCGCCTTCGTTCCCCCGGCGGCCTGGGCGCTGTTCTTCCTGCTGCTGTTCGGCCTGCTGGGCGGGTGGTTCCTGGCGGGACGGATGCTGGCGCCACTTGCTCGCATCGCGGACGCCGCGCGGCGCGCCGGCGCCGGCTCGCTGTCGCACCGGATCGCGCTGCCTGGTCGCAATGACGAGTTCCGCGAGCTTGCCGACGCCTTCGACACGATGCTCGCCCGGCTCGAGGCGCAAGTGGCGGAGCAGAGGCGGTTCGCCGCGAACGCGTCCCACGAGCTGCGCACGCCGCTCGCGATCTCGCAGGCACTGCTCGAGGTCGCCCGCGCCGATCCCGATCGGGACACCGACCTGCTCATCGCGCGGCTCGGCTCCGTGAACACCCGCGCGATCGAACTCACCGAAGCCCTGCTGCTGCTCAGCCGCGCCGATCAGCGGACGTTCGCACGCGAACCTGTCGACCTGTCGCTGGTTGCCGAAGAGGCGACCGAGACACTGCTTCCGCTGGCAGAGGCGCGCGGTGTCACGATCGGGGTCCGAGGCGACCCGGTCCCGGTGCTCGGATCGCACGCACTGCTGCTCCAGCTCACCGCGAACCTCGTGCACAACGCGATCATCCACAACACCGCCGCGCACGGCACCGTGGACATCGTCTCCTCCACAGGCACGGGCGTCGCGGTGTTGACCGTCGAGAACACCGGCGACAGGCTCCCGCCCCAGCTCGTCAGGACACTCGCCGAGCCGTTCCAGCGCGGCACCGAGCGCGTCCACTCGGACCACGCCGGTGTCGGCCTCGGCCTGGCGATCGCCGACAGCATCACGCGTGCGCACGACGGAACCCTCACGATCACCGCACGCCCCGAGGGCGGGCTCCGCGTGTCCGTGCAGCTCCCCCTCGTGCGAATGCCGGACTAGCCGAGCCGGGTCCGTGTGGAATACCGCTCAGCGGTCCCGCGTTGTGCGACGAGTACCCCCTAGGGGTATATTCGTCACGAGGGAGATCCGCCATGAGCGAGACCGACGCGCCCCACCACGCGATGCACGTTCACGCCGATCACGGTGCGCACGCTGATCACGGCGGACACGCCCATCACGGCGGACACGCGGGTCACGGCACGGACCACGTGGCGCGGTTCCGCCGTCTGTTCTGGATCAATCTGCTCCTGGCTATTCCCGTGCTCGCGTTCTCGAGCATGTTCGCGATGCTGCTCGGCTACTCGGTGCCGGAGTTCCCCGGTGCGCAGCTGATCTCCCCGATCCTGGGCACCGTCATGTACTTCTGGGGCGGCTGGCCGTTCCTGACAGGGGCGGTGGGCGAACTCCGTGCGCGCAAGCCCGGCATGATGCTGCTGATCAGTCTTGCGATCACCGTCGCCTTCGTCGCCTCGTGGGGTGCGAGTCTCGGACTGCTCGACCACGAGCTCGAGTTCTGGTGGGAGCTCGCGCTCCTCATCGTGATCATGCTCCTGGGCCACTGGATCGAGATGCGCTCTCTTGCGCAGACGACATCCGCGCTGGACTCCCTCGCCGCCCTTCTGCCCGACGAGGCCGAGCGCGTCGACGGCGAGCAGGTCGTGACGGTCTCACCCTCCGAACTGCGGGTCGGGGACGTCGTCGTGGTGCGCCCCGGTGGCAGCATCCCGGCCGATGGGCGCATCGTCGACGGCCGCGCGGACGTGGACGAGTCGATGGTCACGGGCGAGTCCCGCGCAGTCGCCCGCACGATCGGCGACCCCGTCACCGCGGGAACCGTCGCCACCGACTCCGGACTCCGCGTCGAGGTGACGGCGACGGGCGAGGACACCACGCTCGCCGGCATCCGGCGACTCGTCGCCGAGGCGCAGAGCTCCACCTCCCGGGCGCAGCGCCTTGCCGACCGCGCCGCCGGGTGGCTGTTCTGGTTCGCACTCGGCGCCGCCGCGATCACGGCGATCGTCTGGACCGTCCTCGGCGACCCCGATGCGGCGGTCGTCCGCACCATCACCGTCCTGGTCATCGCCTGCCCGCATGCGCTCGGACTCGCCATTCCCCTGGTGGTGGCGATCGCGACCGAGCGCGCGGCGCGCGGCGGAGTGCTGATCAAAGATCGGCTGGCGCTCGAGCGCATGCGCACGATCGACACCGTGCTGTTCGACAAGACCGGGACGCTCACCGAGGGCGAGCCCACCGTCACCGACATCTCACCCGCGGAGGGCATCGACTCCGCCACCGTCCTCGCGCTGGCGGCCGCCGCGGAAGCCGATAGCGAGCATCCCCTCGCGCGGGCGATCGTCAGCGCCGCGTCCGATCGCGGACTCCGCATTCCGCGGGCGACCGGGTTCTCGTCCTCGCCCGCGGTCGGTGTGGTCGCGACCGTCGATGGACAGCAGATCCGCGTGGGCGGTCCTCGACTGCTCGAGGACGTCCGTGTCGCCGAGATTCCTGCGGCGGCGGACTGGCGGGGGGACGGTGCGATCATCCTGCACGTCGTCCGAGACGGACGGCTCATCGGCGGCCTCAAGCTCGCCGACGAGATCCGTCCCGAGTCGCGGGCTGCGGTCGAGGCCCTGCACCGGCTCGGCATCCAGGTCGTGATGATCACGGGTGACGCCGAAGGCGTCGCCCGGTCGGTCGGGCGGGATGTGGGCGTGGACCGCGTCCTGGCCGGTGTGCGCCCGGAGGACAAGTCCGCGAAGGTCGCCGAGCTGCAGGGCGAGGGGCGCAGGGTCGCGATGGTCGGCGACGGCGTCAATGACGCTCCCGCTCTGGCGCAGGCCGATGTCGGCATCGCGATCGGCGCAGGCACCGACGTGGCGATCGCCTCGGCCGGCGTCATCCTCGCGAGCGATGACCCGCGCTCGGTGCTGTCGGTGATCGAACTCTCGCGGGCGAGCTATCGCAAGATGGCGCAGAACCTGTGGTGGGCCGCCGGATACAACCTCATCGCGGTGCCGCTCGCCGCCGGAGTGCTCGCACCCATCGGATTCGTGATGCCGATGTCGGTGGGCGCGATCCTGATGTCCGTGTCCACCATCGTCGTCGCGCTCAACGCGCAGCTGCTCCGGCGCCTCGACCTGCGGCCCGAGGCAGGTGTGCGCGCCATCCTCCGCAGGCCCCGGAGCGCCCGAACCCCGTCATCGGCGGGCACCGGTCCGCGGGCCTGATTCACCCATGCCGGGTGACCCGTCGGCCGAGATCGAGCGCGTACGCTCAGATGCCGCACCGGATTGCGGATGCCGAACCAAGGAGCGAACCGTGTCCAAGCCTCGCACTGAGCTCAAGAGCACCGGATACGAGATCTTCATCGGCATCCTGTCGATCCTGTCGATCGTGAACCTGGTGCTGGTGATCGTGGTCAGCGAGAAGTCGCTCGACACCGTGCTGGGGGTGATGAACGCGCTGTTCAGCGGCATCTTCCTCGCCGACTTCCTGTACCGCATCTTCACCGCGCCGAAGGCGAGCACGTACTTCTTCCGCCACTTCGGATGGGCGGACCTCCTGGCGAGCCTGCCGTTCCCGCAGTTCAAGATCCTGCGCGTGTTCCGGCTGATTCGGGTCTACCGGCTGCTGCGCGAGGTCGGCATCCGCACGATCGGCCGCACGCTGATCAAGGACCGCGCAGGCAGTGCGCTGTACGTGCTGCTGCTCATGGGGATCTTCGTGCTCCAGTTCGGGAGCCTGACGATGCTCGCCATCGAGCAGTACGCCGAGGGCGCCAACATCACGTCCGCCTCGGACGCGCTCTGGTACACGATCGTGACGATCTCGACCGTCGGATACGGCGACCAGTATCCGGTCACCGATGCGGGACGTCTGTGCGGAGTGCTGATCATCGTCGTCGGGGTGGGCATCTTCGGCACGTTCACCGGCTACCTCGCGACGATCTTCCTCACTCCGCGCAGCGAGGACGTGGACCTGCCTTCCGATGTCGAGGCCGTCGAACTCGCGAAGGCATCCGCTGACGACCTTCGCGCCCTGCTGACCGCGTCCGAAGCGAAGCTCGCGCAGATCAAGCAGCTGCTGAACTGAGGACGAGGGGCGAACTCACGAAGCGACGAGCACCTGCGAGACGCGGTCGAGGGCACCGGGCACGAGCGCGTAGTACGCCCAGGTGCCGCGCTTGCTCCTGGTGAGGAAGCCCGCCGCGGTCAGCACCTTCAGATGATGCGACACCGTCGGCTGGCTCAGGCCCACGGGCTCGATGAGGTCGCAGACGCATGCTTCCGATCCACGGGAGGCGGCGACGATGGACAGCAGCCGCAGACGGGCCGGATCGGCCAGCGCCTTCATCGTCGTGGCGAGCTGCTCCGCTTCTTCGGCCGACAGCGGCTCGCGCTGGAGCGGCGTGCAGCAGGCGTCGGCGGTGACGTCCGTGATCTCGAGCATCGTGGGCATATATCGACAGTAGTCGATATTGACAGTCATCGATAGACCTGCGCATGATTGATATCGACGTTCATCGATATACCACCTGGAGGCCGCTGTGACCCTGCTCGACCTGACCCCGCACGTCGTGACGGACGACCGCGTGACGACGCTGCCGATCGCGATCATCGGAGCCGGCCCGGTCGGGCTCGCCGCCGCCGCCCACCTGGTCGAGCGCGGGATCGACTTCGTGGTGTTCGAGGCCGGGGACCACGCCGGTTCGAGCGTGCGCGAATGGGGCCACACTCGACTGTTCTCTCCGTGGGAGCACCTCGTCGATGCGGCGTCGCGCCGACTGCTCGAGGCGAGCGGCTGGACGATGCCCGACCCGAAGCGGGCACCGAGCGGCGACGAACTCGTCGCGCAGTATGTCGCTCCCCTGGCCGCACTCGAGCCGATCGCCTCCCGTCTGCGCACGGGCGTCGAGGTGATCGGCGTCACCCGCGAGGGCATGGACCGCACGCGCACCAGAGCACGATTCGCCACTCCGTTCGCACTCCGCGTCCGCACCGTCGACGGGGCGATCGAAGACGTCGCCGCGCGTGCCGTGATCGACGCTTCCGGCACGTATCGGTCTCCGAATCCGCTGTCATCCGGCGGGCTCGACCTCCTCGGCATGGCCGAGATCGCCGACCGGGTCACCGGTGCGCTGCCGGATGTGCTCGGACGCGATCGCACCGTGTTCGCGGGGCGTCGTGTCACCGTGGTGGGCGCGGGTCATTCCGCAGCGAACACCCTGCTCGCGCTCGCCGAGCTCGCGCGACAGGAGCCCGGAACGACGGTGACCTGGCTGATCCGCAACGCGAAGGCGGTGCGGGTCTCCTCATCGGCGGACGACGAACTCGCCGATCGCGCGCGCCTGGGCAACCGCGTGGATCGCGCGGTCGCCGACGGGGAGGTCGCACTCCTGGACGGTGTCGAGATCATCCGCGGCCGGCGCGCCGGCGACGGCGTCGAACTCATCGGCCATCGCCGTGGGGAGGTGGTCGCACACGCCACCGATGTCGTGGTCAACGCGACGGGCTTCCGCCCCGACCTGGCGATGCTGCGCGAGATCCGTCTCGAGCTCGACGAGATCGTGGAGGCTCCGAAGCGGCTCGCACCGCTCATCGACCCGAACGTGCACTCGTGCGGCACGGTCGAACCGCACGGCTTCCGCGAACTCACCCACCCGGAGCGGGACTTCTTCGTCGTCGGCATGAAGTCCTACGGTCGAGCGCCCACGTTCCTGCTCGCGACGGGCTACGAGCAGGTGCGGTCCGTGACCGCATGGCTCGCCGGCGACACGGCATCCGCCGCGACGGTGGAGCTCGTGCTCCCCGCGACGGGCGTGTGCTCGACGGATGCGAACGAGGCGGGCGGATGCTGCTCGTGACCGGCATCCGCGCCATGACGCCCGCCGACTGGCCGGCGGTGGAGGAGATCTACCGCCAGGGGATCGAGGAGGGCGAGGCCACCTTCGAATCGGAGACGCCGGGCTGGGATGCCTTCGATGCCTCACGGCTTCCAGAGCCGCGACTCGTCGCGATCGAATCCCACGCCACGGTGCTCGGCTGGGCGGCTGCGGCACCAGTCTCGACACGCGTCGCGTACGACGGCGTGATCGAGCACTCGGTCTACGTCCACCGCGATGCCCGCGGCCGCGGCGTGGGGCGCGCGCTCCTGGATGCGTTCGTGACCGCTGCCGACCGCGCGGGCTATTGGACGATCCAATCGAGCATCTTCCCGGAGAACGCCGCGAGCCTGCGCGTGCACGAGTCCGCGGGGTTCCGGGTGATCGGCACACGCGAGCGGATCGCCCGTTCCGCACGAGGAGCCCACGCCGGCCGGTGGCGCGATACCGTGCTGATCGAACGACGCAGCGCCGTCAACGGTCGGGACGAGGAGACGCCATGACCGGCAAGCGATACGAGGACTGGGTGCTCGATGACCCTGCCGGCCAGGGGATCGAGGTCGTGCGCCCGATCCGCGACGAGATCCGGCGCCGCGTGGAGGGGCTCGTCGACGAGCTGCTGCCCGGGCGGGCGTAGGCTCGGTCGCTATGGCGGCCGGCGCAGTGATCCACACCTTCGCGGTGCAGCTGGCGGACGTCGACCGCGGTGTGTACGACGACTTCACGCTGCGCGTCGCGCGGCATCCATCCGAGACCGACGCGTTCATGACGACGAGGGTGCTCGCGTACTGTCTCGAGTTCGAGGACGGCATCGCGTTCAGCGAGGGGATCTCCTCGACCGACGAGCCGGCTGTCCTCGTGCGCGACGCGACCGGCCGTCTCACCGTCTGGATCGAGGTGGGAGCGCCGGATGCCGATCGACTGCATTTCGGCAGCAAGCTCGCCGACCGCACCGTCGTGTACACGCACCGGGATCCGGCGAAGGTGCTCGCACTCTGGTCGGGCAAGCGGATCCACAGATCCGACGCCATCACGCTGCACAGCTTCGACGCCGGTTTCATCGACGCCGCCGCACACGCCTTGGAGCGTCGGAACGTGATGACGGTGTCGGTCACCGAGCGCGAGCTCTACCTGGAGCTCAACGGCGTGACCCTCAGCACCTCTGTCCACGACCACGCGCTCACGCCGGCGCTGCCGTAGGCGCTGCGCCTGGAGACGGGCGCGCGTCGCCTGCCGGGTAGATCGTCACCGCGTCCGGCGCGAAGGAGAATGTCGCGTTCGTGCCCGTGCTGATCTGAGCGTCGGCGACGGCCGTCGGGGTGAGGTCGGCTGAGATGACCTCCGAGCGGACGCGGATGATGTCGCCTCGGGGCTCGAGATCGAGGATCCCCGCCGTGACGCTGTTCGAGCGCGAACCGACGAGCGCGGCGAATGAGACGCTGACATCGGTGGGCCTGACCGTGGCGGCCACCCGGGATCCGACTGGCGCATCCGAGGCGACCGTGCTGACGATTTCCAGTCCCGCGTCGGTCGTCATCCCACCTCGTGTGCGCACGCCGGTGAGGAGGTTGAGGGCCGCGAGCCCCGCGGTGAACGCGGTCCGCGGACGCTCGAGCGTCTGACGGGTGGGGCCCTGCTCGATGATGTGCCCGAATCCGAGCACCACGACCCGGTCGGCGAGGGTCAGCGCGTCGAGGATGTCGTGGGTCACGATGATCGCGGTGCGGTCCCTGAGGACGCGGAGCAGGGTGCGCCGGATCGCCGGTGCGACGGCGATGTCGAGGGCCGCGAGCGGTTCGTCCAGGAGGAGGAGCTTCGGGTCGGATGCGAGCGCGCGGGCGATCGCGATGCGCTGGGCCTGCCCACCGGACAGCTGCGCGGGTCTGCGCGTGGCGAAGTCCACGGCATCGACCTCGCCGAGCCAGTGCCGGGCGATCTCGTGAGCTTCTGCCTTGCGGATCCCCTTGCTCCGTGCGCTGAATGCGACGTTCTCGAGCACGCTGAGATGGGGGAAGAGGTCGGCATCCTGGGTGAGGGTCGAGACGCCGCGCGTATACGGCGGCGTCCAGACCTTCGCGCCGTCGGTGAGATCGAACAGCATCCTGCCGTCGAGCTCCGCCGCTCCCGTGTCAGGGTGCACGAGTCCCGCGAGGATGTTCAGCAGCGTCGATTTGCCGGCTCCGTTCGGCCCGAGCACTGCGATCGTCTCACCCGCGTCGACCTGCAGGTCCACCTCGAAGCCGCGCTCGGCCACCGTTGCCGAGAACGTGAGGGTCATGAGCGCGCGCTCTTCCTCAGCGGCGATGCGCTGCCGGCCTGATGTGCGAGGCCGACGACGATCACAGCGACCACGATCAGCACCAGGGAGAGGGCGACCGCCGCGTCAGGGTCGACCTCGCGCTGCAGGTAGATCTCGAGTGGCAGGGTGCGGGTGGTGCCCTGGAGGCTCCCGGCGAAGGTCAGTGTCGCCCCGAACTCGCCGAGCGCTCGCGCGAACGAGAGCACCGCGCCGGAGATCAGCGCGGGCATGACCAGCGGAAGGGTCACGCGTCGGAGCACCGTGGTCGGGCGGGCGCCGAGGGTCGCCCCGATCGCCTCGAACCGCGTGCCGACCGTGCGAAGCGCGCCCTCGAGGCTCAGCACCAGGAACGGCAGGGCGACGAACATCTGCGCCATGACCACCGCCGTCGTGGAGAACGCGATGTCGATGCCGAGGAACTGCAGTGTGGAGCCCAGAAGTCCGCGGCGTCCGAACGTGTACAGCAGCGCGATTCCGCCGACCACGGGCGGGAGTACGAGCGGCAGCAGCACGAGCGAGCGCAGCAGCCGCTGACCGGGGAAGCGCGACCGCGCCAGGACGAGCGCCATCGGGATGCCGAACACGATGCACAGCAGGGTCGCGGCGATCGATGTACGAAGGCTCAGCCAGAGCGCCGCGAGCGAGGACTCCGACGTGATCAGCGGGAGGAATTCGGCCCAGTTGACCCGGGTCAGCATCGCCACGAGTGGCAGCAGAACGAACAGGGCGCCGACGGCGGCGACACCCACGACCCAGCGTGGGACGCCTGCGAACGGAGCCGCGGGAGACACGGCGCGCAGCTAGGGCTTTCCGAAACCGGCCGCCGCCAGCACGGCCTGACCCGCTTCGCCCCTGATGAACTCGACGAACGCCTGTGCGACGTCCGAGGCGTCGGCATCCGTCAGTGTCGCGATCGGGTACGTGTTGACCGCATCCGCCGACTCGTCGAACTCGATCCCTTCGACCGCATCACCGGCGGCGATGACATCGGTGACGTAGACGAGTCCGGCATCCGCTTCGCCCGAGGTGACCTTGCCGAGCACATCGGTCACCGACGACTCCTCGCTCACGGGCATGAGGGTCACGCCGCTCGCCTCTTCGACCTTCACGGTCGCCGCACCGCAGGGCACTTCCGGCGCGCAGATCACGAGCTTCACTCCGGGACCGGCGAGATCCGCGAACGTCTCGATCTGCGCCGGATTGGTCGGCAGGACGGCGATCTCGAGCACATTCGTCGCGAAGTCCACCGGCTCGCCGTCGACGAGTCCGGCATCCGTCAGCTTGGCCATGTTCTTCTCGTCAGCGGACGCGAAGACGTCGGCGGGGGCGCCTTCGGTGATCTGTGTGACCAGGTCGGCCGAGCCGGCGAAGTTCAGCTCCACTGTCGTCCCCGGGTGCGCTGCTTCGAACTGTTCCGCGAGCTCGGTGAACGTGCCCTTGAGCGATGCGGCGGCGAACACGGTGATCGAACCCGACAGGCTGTCGGCGGTCGGGGTCGGTGTGGGGGATGCCGCCGGATCGGCGCTCGCACACGCCGTCATACCGACGGCGATCATGGCCGCGAGCAGGACTCCAGCGAGCCGGGTGGTGTGGCTCTTCATCAGGGGCCGACCTTTCCGACGGGTGTTTCGACGATGACGGTTGTCGCCTTCACCACGGCGATCGCGACGGATCCGGGCTCCAGCCCGAGCTCCTTCACGGCCTCGGTGCTCATCAGCGACACGACCCGGTGCGGTCCGCATTGCATCTCGACCTGCGACATGACCGTGTCGGAGACGATCTCGGTCACCAGCCCGACGAACCGATTGCGCGCCGAGCGCCCGATCTCGGACGGGTCCGCGGGCAGCACAGCGTTCCTGCGTGCGAGATGGGCGAGCTCGAGCCCGTCCACGACAGTGCGCCCGGAGTCGTCATGGCTGCTCGAGAGCACCTCGTTGTCGATCCACCGGCGGACCGTGTCGTCGCTCACGCCGAGATAGATCGCAGCATCCTTGACACGTATCTGCGACATGAAACTCAGTCTAGATCCGCTTTCGCGGTTGCAAGGCCGCCTGAGAGTCGCGTAGGCGGTTCGCCGCGCCCGTCGAGCACTCGGTTCTGCGCGGCGACAGAACGTGCCGGACGCCTCTTGTGGCACGCAACGGACCAGGACTAACGTGACGCACATTGCGGCCGGTGGTCCGCGCTCTTGGGGGAGCTGAGGGTCCAGGGGTCTGTCATGTCCACGCCGAAGAAGCTGTTTCCGCTCACCGTCGCCGCACTCCTCACCGGGGCGCTGCTCGTCTCCGGACCGGGCTCGCCGGCGATCGCGGCACCCGACGCGGACGCAGGGCCGCCCTCGGTGTCGGTCGACCCGAGCAGCGGCCGGGTCGTGGCCGATCCGACGGGGGTTGCGTTCACCGAGGCGAGCGGCGCTGCGCCGGCCGACATCGTGCTCGGGTACATCCGCGAGCACGCCGGCGACTTCGGCCTCACCGCGGGCGCGGTCGCGGAACTGTACGTGCACAAGGAGCTCACCCTCTCGACCGGTGCGACCGCCGTCCATGTCGGGCAGCGCGTTGATGGCCTCCGGGTGCGCGACGCGATCATGACCGGAGTGGTCGCCGCCGACGGCCGGCTGGTCTCCGTCGCCGGATTCCTCGCACCGGGAGATGCCGCCGCAGCCACCGTCAACCTCACGGCGCAGGCCGCCCTCGACGTCGCCGCCGACGCGCAGGACGCCGAGGCGAGCAGGCCGCTCGATGAAGCGGACACGAAGTCCGAGGAACCTCAGGAGTATCCCAATGTCTACGCCGAGGGCGTGACCGAGCCGGCGCCGGTGACGGCGGAGCAGGTCTGGTATCCCGACGCGAACGGCACCGCGCTGCGCCGTGCCTGGCTCACCGACATCGAGTCGTCCGACCTCGCCTGGTTCGAGACCGTGGTGGATGCGAAGACCGGCGAGGTGATCGACCAGCGCAGCCGCTACGCCCACGTCGCCCCCGAGGGAGATGTGTTCCGCGAGCAGCACCCGGAGGCGACCGGCGCGGTCCAGCAGACCACCTCGTTCAGCGGCATCGGCGGCAGTTGGGTCGATGACCGAACGACGAGCGGCAACA
The DNA here is from genome assembly GCF_900114345.1 of Microbacterium sp. cf046. Classification (GTDB taxonomy): domain Bacteria; phylum Actinomycetota; class Actinomycetes; order Actinomycetales; family Microbacteriaceae; genus Microbacterium. The sequence continues at coordinate 719,164 of NZ_FOZJ01000001.1, forward strand.
ACGTCAATGCGTACCTCGATCGCAACAACGACAACGCGAACAACGAGTACCAGCCCCAGACGCCGGCCAACGGCGATCCGGGATACCAGGAGTTCAGCTATCCGTTCACGGACGCCTGGCGCACCACCGCCGATGTGAACTCGGTCGCTGCGCTCGACGCCGATCGCGACGCGATCATCACGCAGCTCTTCTACTACACGAACGTCATGCACGACTGGCTGTACGGGCACGGCTTCGACGAGGCGAGCGGCAACTTCCAGGTCGACAACTTCGGCAACGGCGGAAGCGGCGGAGACGCGGTGCTCGCCGAGGCGCAGGACGGCTGGGATCTGGGCTGCATCAACGACCAGGGCACCCCCGCTCCCGGTGACGACGTTCCGATCCGGTGCCTCAACAACGCGAACTTCGGCACGCCTGGTGACGGCGCGAGCCCGCGCATGCAGATGTACATGTGGGCTCCGGGCAGCCCGTATCGGGACGGCGACATGGACGGCGACGTCATCGCGCACGAGTACGGGCACGGCGTCTCGAGCAGGCTCGTCGGCGGCGGAACGCTCGGCTACAACGGCGGCGACCAGCGCGGCGCGCTCGGCGAGGGCTGGAGCGATGTGATCTCGTACCTGAAGTGGGGTGATGCCGTCATCGGCGAATACGTCACCGGAAACGCCGGCACCGGCATCCGCTCCGTCGCATACGACACGTCGACCCGGACCTTCCAGTCGTACGACACCAACTCCGGCAGCGGACACGGCAACGGCGAGATCTGGGCGTCGGCGGTCTACGACATCCGCGCGCAGTTCCCGGGCGGCGTCGAGCCGATGGCGACGCTCGTGCTGGACGCCATGAAGGCCACACCGGCCAACCCGACCTTCATCGACGCTCGGAACGGCCTGCTGACCGCTGATGGAGGCGCCAACCTGTGCCTCATCTGGTCGGCGTTCGCAGGGCGCGGGCTCGGCGTCGATTCGACGACGGGGCTCGACACGGTGCCGACGGCCAGTGCGGCCATCCCGCCCGAGTGCGCGCCGACCGCCGACGCCGGCGGTCCGTACGTGACGCCGGAGGGGACGGATGCCGCCCTCACCGCGGCCGGATCGACCAGCGGCAGCGACGCGAGCGCGGGAGCGATCACCGGCTACGCATGGGATCTCGACAACGACGGTCAGTACGACGACGCGACCGGGCCCACGCCCTCGTTCACCTCGGTCGGACAGGACGGTGTCTACCCGATCGGTGTGCAGATCACCGACGCGTTCGGCAACACCTCGACCGACACCAGCACGGTGACGGTGACCAACGTCGCTCCGACGGTCGCGATCGACGCGATCACGCCGATCGACGAGTTCGGCACGGTGAACGTCAGCGGCACCGTGACCGACCCGGGCTGGCTCGACGACCTGTCGGCGACGATCTCGTTCGACGACGGCGCGGCGGCCGTGGCGCTGACGGGCGTGGAGGAGAACGTCCGACCCGATGCGACACTGACCTTCTCGGTGCAGCACCAGTACGGCGACAACGGCGACTTCAGCGTCAAGGTGTGCGCCGCCGACGATGACACCGTGAACAACTGCGACACAGAAGTCGCTGCGGTCGCCAACGTCGATCCGACCGCGACGATCGACACGTCCGGCGAGCAGGCCTATGACGGGGTGAGCGCGTTCATCCTCGAGGCGGGTCAGCAGCTCACGGTGCCCGCATCCTCGACCGATCCAGGCAGCGACGACCTCACCCTCACGTGGGCCTGGGGCGACACGACGTCGAACTCGAAGACCTCCCTGGTGAACCCGCCGGCGACCGACCCGGCCAAGTCGCCCTCGGTGCAGCCGCGCAACGTCACGCTCGAGGCGAGCCACGTCTACGGCGACGCGTGCCTCTACGAGCTCGGCGTGACCGCCGCCGATGACGACGGCGGTGTCTCGGTGACCGACACCGCCGCCGTGGTCATCACGGGCAACGCAAGCGAGTCGAAGGGACACGGCTGGTGGCTCAACCAGTACCGGGTCAAGAAGGCGAACGACTTCACCGCGGCCGAGCTGCAGTGCTACCTCGACATCGTGGGGTACTTCAGCCTGGTGTTCAGCGAGAAGAAGGATGCCTCGACCCGGGCGGCGGCGACGCTGGTGCTGAACAACCCCGCGAAGGCCCCGGCCGACGTGATCTTCGACCAGCACGCCCTCGGCGCCTGGCTGAACTTCGCGAACGGCTCGGTCAGCCTGAGCACACCGGTCGACACCGACAAGAACGGGACGCTGGACAGCACGTTCGGCGCGGTCATGTTCGCCGCCGAGACCGTGCGGGTCAACCCCGCCTCGACGTCGGCGCAGATCAAGGCGCAGAAGGACATCATCGAGCGGATCGCGACCCAGAGCGGGCCGTGAGGATCGATCGTGAAACGGTGGCTGCCCGCGCTCGCCCTCCTCGCCGTGCTGACGGGGTGCGCGAGCGCGGGGTCGCCGCCGAACGGAGAGAGCGTGTCACCCGAGCCGACCCCATCCGCCTCCGCTTCCACGTCTGAGGAACCGGGCGCGCCGGTGCCGCGGTTCGTCACGCCGGACGATGACGGACAGACGTATGGGATGACGGTCGGGCAGACGACGACGCTCAGAATCGACGACCCGGATGCACCGGAGCCGGACGTCGAGGGGGAGTCGGTGCTGCTCATCCAGATCGTCAACGTCGCCGAGAGCGGCACGCGCGAGTGGGAGGTGCGTGCGGTCGAGCCGGGCGAGGCGACGGTGAGCGGCGTCGCCGGCGACACGACGTGGGCGATCGTGCTGCGGGTCGCCTCCTGACCACCCTGCAGCTCGATCAGCCGGTGCGGTCGGTGAGCAGGAAGTGGACCAGGCGCTGGACCGGTTCGGCGTAGTCGCTCCGCCGGGCGAGGACCTGCAGGACGATGGCACCCATGATCGCCTGACCGAGCTGGTCGACGGGGGCGTCCTCCGGCAGCTGACCCTCCTCGACCCCGAGCTGCAGTCGCTCAGTCAGCTGACGATCGACTCCGAGGCTCGTGCTGAGATGGTTGCCGACGTCGGAATCCTCTGCAGCCGCCGCGACCAGCGAGCGCAGCAGTGACTCGCCGTTGTGCGACTCGAGGATCGACAGCACTCGCGATGTCCACGCCTCGACATCCGCGACGAGGTCGCCCGTCCGGGGCGCGGCGAGGTCCACGCCGAACAGGCGCCCTTCGGTCAGGCACTCCGCGATGAGCGCGCCCCGAGAGCTCCACCACCGGTAGATCGTCTGCTTGCCGACCCCGGCCTCCTTGGCGATGCCTTCGATCGTGAGCTGGTCGTACCCTACCCGCCGAAACATCTGCGCGGTCGCGGTGAGGATCGCCTCGCGCGCGGCGGCACTGCGAACCGGACCGGCGCGGTGCTCATTCATGGCTCCAGGCTAACTCCCAGAGAGCCAGACGAGACGGTGCGTATGATCAAACTCGACTTCAAGGAGACACGTTCGTGGCCGCACTGCTGTATCGCCTGGGTTCGTTCGCTGCACGCCGGGCATGGCGGGTGATCGTCGCCTGGGTGATCATCCTGGGAGTCTCGATCGGAGCGTTCCTCGCCTTCGGAGGCACGCTCAGCAACAGCTTCGACATCCCCGGCACGGCATCCGGTGCGGTCGTGGGCGAGCTCACGAAAGAGCTTCCCGACAGTGCCGGGATGAACGCATCGATCGTCTACCGGACCACCGACGGCACGCCCTTCACGGACGAGCAGAAGCAGGCCATCTCGGCGGTCGCCGCGGGCGCGGAGGATCTCGACGCCATCGCATCGGTGCTCGATCCGTTCGACGCGCAGCAGAAGCAGGACGACGGCGCCCAGCAGCTCGCCGACGCGCAGGCGCAGATCGACGACGGGCGGGCCCAGCTCGACGCAGGGCAGGCGCAGCTCGACGCCGGCAAGGCGCAGCTCGACGCCGCGCAGGCCCAGCTGACAGTGGCGACGGCACAGGCTGAAGGTGCCGGTGCTCCGCCGGAGCAGCTCGCGGCGCTCGGCCGGCAGCAGGCGCAGCTGGACGCTCAGGCGGCGGCGATCGCCGGGCAGCAGGCGACTCTGGACGCGTCGCATGGCGAGCTCGAGGATCAGGCGGAGCAGGTCGAGCTCGGGTCTACCCTCGTCGAGCTCTCCGACGGCATCGGCGTTGTCTCGGACGACGGGTCGACCGCGATCGTCAACGTCACGTTCGCCGCGACCCGGCTGGAGCTGCCCGAGGGCGCCAAAGCGGAGACGATCGAGCACTTCGAGTCGCAGCCGATTTACGGCGTCGAGGTCTTCTTCGGATCCGAGCTCGCCCAGGGCGTCCCGGAGCTCTTCGGCATCGGCGAGGCCATCGGGCTGATCTTCGCCGGCATCGTGCTGATCGTGACGCTGGGATCGCTCCTCGCCGCGGCTCTGCCCATCGTCACCGCGCTGGTGGGAATCGCCGTCGGCGTCACCGCCTCACTGTCGTTCTCGGGAATCGTCGACATGGCCTCGATCACCCCTGTGCTCGGCGTGATGCTCGGGCTTGCGGTCGGTATCGACTACTCCCTGTTCATCGTCTATCGCCACCGGAAGCAGATTCTGCGGGGTGTGCCGGTCCAGGAGTCGATCGGTCTCGCGACCGGAACGTCGGGGACCGCGGTGGTGTTCGCCGGATCGACGGTGATCGTGGCGCTGCTCGCGCTGAACGTGACGGGCATCCCGTTCCTCGGACTGATGGGCACCGTGGGTGCGGTCTGCATCGCCGTCGCGGTGCTCGTCGCGATCACGCTCGCGCCCGCGATCCTCGGCCTGCTCGGCACACACCTGCTCTCTCGCCGCAAACGCGCCACGATTGCGGCCGACGTCGTCCCCGCGAAGGCCCCGAAGCAGATCAGGCCGATGTCGAACCTGCGCGCTGTCCTGACTGTGCTCGGCACCGTCGTGCTGCTGCTGGTCATCGCCATTCCGTCGCTGTCGATGCGGCTCGGCCTGCCGGACGGGAGCAGCGAGCCGGCCGGCTCGACCAGCTATCAGGCGTTCCAGATCATCGAGGAGGAGTTCGGTGCGGGCGCCAACGGTCCGCTGCTGGTGACGGCGACGGCATCCGACCCGATCGATGACGACGACCTCCTCGCGGCGCAGGTCGAGGTCGCCCAGCAGCTCGCCGACCTGGATGACGTCGCCGCGGTCGCGCCGATCGCCACGTCGGATGACAACACGCTGCTCGCCTTCCAGGTGGTCCCGCAGGAGGGGCCGAACTCGGAGTCGACCGAGCAGCTGGTGCAGGATATCCGCGCCCTCGCGCCGGTCGACGGCGATCTGACGATCGGCGTGGCAGGCCAGGCCGCGAGCAACATCGACATCTCGCAGGCGCTCAGCGATGCGCTGCCGGTCTACCTGCTGGTGGTCGTCGGCCTGTCATTCCTCATCATGATCCTGGTGTTCCGCTCACTCCTGGTGCCGGTCATCGCCACGGGCGGGTTCGTGCTCTCGCTGTTCGCGACCTACGGGCTGATCGTCGGGGTGTTCCAGTACGGATGGGGAGCATCGCTGATCGGCCTGAGCAGCACGGGACCGATCCTGAGCTTCCTGCCGGTGATCCTGGTGGGCATCCTCTTCGGCCTCGCGATGGACTACCAGCTCTTCCTCGCGTCGGGCATGCGGGAGGCGTTCGTGCACGGATCTCCCGCGAAGCTCGCCGTCGCGCAGGGGTTCCGGGCGGGCCGTTCGGTGGTGACGGCAGCCGCGCTCATCATGGTCTCGGTGTTCGGCGGGTTCATCTTCTCGCAGTCGACGATGATCCGGTCGATCGGATTCGGCCTGGCATTCGGCGTCCTGCTGGATGCGTTCGTGGTGCGGATGCTGCTCATGCCGGCGCTGATGCACCTGCTGGGCCGCTCGGCGTGGTGGCTGCCGCGGTGGCTCGACCGTGTCATGCCGAACGTCGATCTGGAGGGCGCGTCGCTCGAGCGCGACCATCCCGGGATGCAGGTCGGCGGAGTTGCGCACGCGACGGAGCAGCGTGAATCCCTCCGACTCGTTCCGGAATGACCCCGACGGCGTCTGCGTCGGCCACACTGTGACTGACGGCCGACGGCGGAGCCCGATCGGCCGGTGACTTCGGAACGGGGGAGGCCACGGGGTGCATGCGCTCGAGCTGCGCGGTCTCACGAAGCGCTTCGGCGGCGCTGTCGCCGTCGACGATCTGACCCTCGCGGTGCCGCACGGCTCGTTCTACGGGCTCGTCGGGCCGAACGGTGCAGGCAAGACCACGACCCTGTCGATGGCCACCGGGCTGCTCCGCCCGGATGCCGGCGTCGCCCTCGTGCACGGCATCGACGTGTGGAGGCAGCCGCTCGAGGCGAAGCGGCTGATCGGCAACCTCGCGGATGAGGTCGACCTGTACGACCGGCTCACCGGCGAGCAGCTCATCACGTTCTCGGGGCAGCTGTTCGGGCTGGATCGCGCGACTCTGCGCGAACGCGTCGCGGACCTGCTGCGCCTGCTCGATCTCGAAGGAGCAGCCGGCAGGCTCGTCGCGGACTACTCGGCCGGAATGACCAAGAAGATCGCGCTCGCCGCCGCGCTCGTGCACTCGCCTCGCCTGCTCGTGCTCGACGAGCCGTTCGAGTCGGTCGATCCGGTGTCGGCGGCCAACATCCGCGACATCCTCGACGGGTTCGCCAAAGCCGGCGGCACGGTCGTCGTCTCCAGCCATTCGATGGACCTGGTGGAGCGGATGTGCGACCACGTCGCGATCGTCGCCGCGGGGCGGGTGCTGGTCGCCGGGACGATGGCCGAGGTGCGCGGGTCGGGCGATCTGGAGACGCGGTTCCTCGATCTGATCGGCGGCCGTCGTCAGGGGGAAGGGCCCGCGTGGTTGTTGTCCTCCTGAGGCTGCGCTTCCGGGTGCTGGCGAACACGCTGGGTCGCAACACGTTCCAGTTGGTCGCCGTGATCCTGGGCGGGGTCTTCTCGGTCTTCTTGGTCGCAGCCGGACTGGGTGTGATGCTGCTCGCGTCCACGACTCCGGCCCCGGCGACGCAGGCGATCGTCGTGGTCGGCGGCAGTGCGCTCGTGCTCGCGTGGCTGATCGTGCCGCTGCTGTTCGACGGCGTCGATCGGACGCTCGACCCGCTCAAGCTCGCGAGGTTCCCGGTGCGGACGCGGACCCTCATGACGGCCGTGTTCCTGGTCGGCATCCTGTGGTTCCCCGGCATCGCGACCTTCGCCGTCTCGATGGGGACCGCGCTGGCATGGCGCCTCTTCCCCGCCGCGGCAGCGGTCGCGATCATCACGGGACTGCTGGGCGCGGCGACGTGCATCATCGCCGCCCAGCTGATGACGGAGGTGGCGGGCACGCTCTTGCGCGGCAGGGGAGCCGTGCGAGTGGCGATCGTGGTCGTCGCCCTCCTGCTCGTGATCACGCCGCTCGCGGTGGCGGTGGTCGGTCGCACCGCGGCGGGTGGTGCCGAGACTCTCGCGAGTCTCACCTCCGCCGTCGGGGTGCTCGGCTGGACGCCGCTCGGCGCGGTCTGGTCGGTGCCCGGCCGCGTCGCGGCGGGCGACGTGAGCGGCGCTGCGGGCGCGGCAGCCATCGCCCTCGGCACTCTCGCCGTCCTGGTGGTCACGTGGCGGGCGGTGCTCGCAACAGCCCTGCGGGTGCGCGGCGAGCGGCCGGCGCGGACGGTCGCAGGCGGCCGTCTCGGTCTTCTCGCGTGGGCACCGTCGACGCCGGCCGGGGCGATCGCGGCCCGCTCGCTGATCTACTGGTTCCGCGACTCCCGGCAGGCCAGGCAGCTGATCCTGCTGCCGGTCCTGCCCGCGCTGATGCTCCTGTGGTGGAGTCTGTTCCACTTCGAGTGGATGGCCATCGCGATCGGCCCGGTCGTCGCAGCCCTGCTTCCCCTGTCCGCCTTCGCCACACTGTCGTACGACGGCACCGCCTTCGGCGCGGAGCTCGCCGCGGGCGTCCGTGGCGTGCACGACCGGCTCGGCCGCGCCGTCGCCCTGGTGGTCATCGCGGGTCCCGCCACGATCGTGGTGCAGGTCGTCGTCGCCGCGATCATCGGGCGGATGCCGGACCTGCCTGCGCTGCTGGGCCTGTCCCTCGGCATCCTGCTGATCTCGGTCGGTGTGGTGAGCGTGTCGTCGGCGCGGGTCGTCGTGCCCGTGGAGCGGTCGGGTCGCAACGCGTTCTCCGCGCAGGCGGGAGCGGCGACCGCGTCGATCTTCGCCTCGTACGCCGTCGCCGCGGTCACGATCGTGCTGGCCCTGCCGGTGATCGCACTGATGACGGCCGCGCTGGTGACCGGAGCGCCGCTGCTCGCGTGGATGGCGCTCGCCGCCGGACTGATCACCGGCGTCGGCGTCGCTCTCGGCGGCATCGTGCTGGGTGGCCGGCTGCTCGATGCCGAGGGGCCCGCCATGCTCGCCCGGCTTCGGGTGATCCGCGTATAGGCCGACGACGCACCACGTTGATGCCGACCGGCCGCTGGGCAGCCTGCATCGTCATCATCTCCGCGACCTCGACCAGACAGAACATAGCTACGACATGGATAAGACCATCGCCTACTCTTCATGGCACATAAAGACGACAGGTCTCCGCACCCCCGCACCGACCCCTTGCACCCCTCGTGCCCGTCTCCATCCAGAGATATCCTTTGCCTGGAGGTGGTCCATGATGCACGCCACTGCAGGAGATCGCGTCCGGATTCACGGGCGAACCGTCGGCGCCGCCGAGCGGCTGGGTGAGGTCATCGAAGTGCGCGGCACCGAGGAGAATCCGCTGCTGGTCGTCCGCTATGACGACGGTCACGAGGTCATCCTCTCGCCGGGCGGTGACTGCGAGGTCATCCACCCGGCCTGACCTCACGCGGCGAGTTCGACCCGCGCGTCCGAGAGCGCGCGCTCTTCCAGCATGTCGAGGTCCACGAACAGGCCGTTCGAGGTGTTGGATGCCGCAGCCAGGGTCTTCAGCAGGTCGGCGTCGATCTGCTCGGACTCCGACTGGAAGACGAACCGAAGCGGAATCGCGGGCTGCATCCAGATCGTCGAGCGACCGCCCGGAGCGTCATCCGGATGGCGCCAGGAGAGCGTGAAGCTCTCGCTCCGGCGCAGCTTGGTTGCGACGACGATCTTGAGGTGTGCGAGGAGTCGATCGGGTATCTCAATCGGCTCCGGTGAGTTCCCGTAGAACAGGTGGCCCATCGGTAATGTCCTCTCTCGTGACGTGTGCGCCGACCCCAATCGACTGGATTCACCCTAGCATTTAGTTCGCAAAATTAGATAAAATCCCTAACATTAAGAATGTCTAATGAATCTGCTACCGTTGCCCTGGACACACGCGCCGGACGGAAGGATGGGATCGTGGACTTCGCCTCGACTCTCCCCTCCCCGCTCGTCGCGGCGTTGCACCGCTACGTGGAGGCGCGGACTGCGGCGCTGGTCGCCGCCCGGCATGCCCTCGGAGTCAACGAGCTGGATGCTCGGGCGCTGCTGTACATCGCAGGTCACGACGGCACGCGACCGGGCAACCTGCGCGACTATCTCGGCATCACCTCTGCCGGCGTGACGACCTTGATCGACCGCCTGGTCGAGCGGCGCGCTGTTCGCCGCGACGTCGATTCCGACGACCGCCGCATCAGCCGGCTCACGGCCACTGTCGATCTGGGATCGGAGCCGTGGTCGGTGCTGACGCGGTTCGACGATGCATTCACAACGGCGATCGCGGATGCCGATCTCGACGATTCGGTGAGACTCGCTGATGCGCTGGACAGCCTCACGGCATCGGCATCCCGCGCCGTGACGTAGCGCGGCGGTCTTCCCGCGTCAGGCCGTCGCGGGCTGCTGGCGCATGAACGCCCGCGACTTCGACTGCAGGAACGCCCCGAGCGCGGAGACCACCGTCAGCTCGTACGCGAGGGCGAGCACCGTCGCGGGGTTCATCGTCGCGGGGGTGTCGCGCGCCTCCATGGTCACGAGCCATTCGAGGGCCGCCATGTCCGGCTGCAGGTACGCGAGAGTCGGAGCATGTGTGAGCTGGAAGACCACGAGACCGGTGTCCGCGCCGTCGTCGCCGTCCTGGGGGATGACCCTCGCCGACCCGGCGATCGGATAGCCCAGCTGCTCGAACTCGTCGAGCCAGGACTGGAGCGTGCTCATGCTTCGAAACGGCATCACAAATCCCCACTCATGATCACGACGGGTTCTCCCGTCGACATAGCAATTATGGGGGTTTCACGGCATCACCGGCCCTTCGAGGACCGAACCGATTCGCACGCGGTGTCAAGCCCGCGCGTTCGGAGCCCCTGGGCCATATCGTCGGTACCAACCCGAGAGATGATCGTCGGTGTCAGCCGAGAGAAATGAGCCGTCGATGACCATACAGATAGCCGTGATCTGGAATCCGTCCAAGACCGACAAAGAGGCACTCGAAGCCGGGCTCGCCGACGCGATCGGCGACGGCACGGCCCCCGAGGTGCGCTGGTGGGAGACGACCGAGGAGGATCCCGGCCAGGGCGTCGCGAAGGATGCGCTCGCGGCGGGGGCGGACCTGATCCTGGTCGCGGGTGGCGACGGCACGGTCCGGGCTGTCGCGGAGCATCTGGCCGATGTGTCGTCCGACGCGCAGCTCGGCATCATTCCCCTCGGCACAGGCAACCTTCTCGCGCGCAACCTCGAGGTGCCGATCAACGACATGCCCGCCGCGTTCGTCCGTGCGCTGGACGGCGATACCCGGCCCGTCGACGTCGGCTGGGTCGACGTCGAACTCGACGGGGCCACCGAGCGCCACGCGTTCCTGGTGATGATCGGGTTCGGCATCGATGCGCACATGATCGAGGAGACGGACGAAGACCTGAAGGACAAGGCCGGATGGCTTGCGTACGTCGAATCGCTCGGCCGCGCGCTCGCCGCCAGCGAGGTCGTCCCGTTCCACATCACGAAGGATGACGAGCCTGCCCATGACGAGGAGGGTCACACCCTGCTGATCGCGAACTGCGGAAGTCTGCAGGGTGGTCTCACGCTGCTTCCGGATGCGGTGCCGGACGACGGCGAGCTGGACTACCTCGTGCTCAGCGCAGAGGGCGTCGGCGCGTGGCTCGGGACCCTGAAGACAATGATGTGGGACAACGGCCTCAAGCGACTGGTCACCAAGAGCGACGACCTCACGAACACGGACGACGTGAATCACGGTCGCGCGAAGTCGCTCGAGGTGACGCTTCCCGAGGCGCGCGCGTTCGAGATCGACGGCGAGGAGATCGGCGAGACGAAGGCGTTCTCGGTGACGATTCAGCCGTCCGCCATCCGGGTGCGCTGAGCAGCGCGCTCCCGATCGGCGTCGAGGATCACGAGCTGCTGGGTCGCACGGGTCATGGCGACGTAACGGTCGACGGCCCCCTCGATGCCGCCGCCGAACGAGTCGGGGTCGATCAGGACCACGAGGTCGAACTCGAGACCCTTCGCAAGCGTCGGCGTGAGCGACCGCACGCGCGCCGTCGACGGGAGCTCGGGAGCGCCGATGACGCATGCGATGCCGTCGTCGTGATCGGCGAGCCACGTCGTCATAATCGTTCCGAACTCGGCTCTCGACGCGTGCATCACCGGGATGCCGGTGCTCCGGATCGAGGTCGGCACGTTCGCATCCGGCAGCGCGGCGCGGATCACAGGCTCCGCCTCGGACATGACCTCGATCGGCGTGCGGTAGTTGACGGTGAGGGAGGCGACCTTGATGCGCTCGAGCCCGATCCGCTCCAGTCGCTCCGCCCAGGACTCGGTGAATCCGTGCCGCGCCTGTGCGCGGTCGCCGACGATCGTGAAGCTGCGGGACGGGCAGCGCTGCAGCAGCATCTGCCAGTCGGCATCCGTCAGCTCCTGCGCCTCATCGACGACGATGTGCGCGAACGGGCCGGCCAGGGAATCCTTCTCCTCGCCCGGCAGCCCGGAGTCGTCGTCCAGGCTGTTCTGCGCATCCTCTCCGCGCAGCATCGACATGAGCATCATCTCGGAGTCATCGGCGGCGATGAGGTCGTCGATGACCCTGGCTCTGCCCTCGCGCTCGATCGCGAGGGTCGCTTCGCGACGACGCCGACGCACCGACGCCTCAGGGTCGCCGAGTCGCTGCCGCGCGGCATCCAGCAGCGGCAGATCCGAGGCCGTCCACGCGGACGGATGCCGGCGCTGCAGCGCCTGCACCTCATCCGCTCCGAGCCACGGTGCGCACAGGCGCAGGTAGGCGGGCACCGACCACAGGTTGGCGACCACGTAGTCGGGTTCGAGCAATGGCCATGCTTTGCTGAACCTCCGTGCCAGGTCCTCGTTCTGCGCGAGCGACCTCCGCAGCGCGCCGGCGGGAACGTCCGCGTCGAACCTGTCGGTGATGATCGCCAGCAGCGCCTCCCAGACATCGTCGCGAGCCTGATTGTGGGCCGTGCCCGGCTCGGGCGCCTCGAAAGCCTCGGCCCAGTCGTCGGCGCTGATCCATGCGTCGCCCCACGGGGTCTCGACCGCCATCCCCTTCGTGGGCGGCTCCTCGTACAGGGCGATCGCAGGCTCGATCGCGCTCACCAGGCGCGCTGAGGCCTTCAGGCGGGCCACCTCGGGATCCGACTCGACGCCCGCAGCGGCTCCTTCGGGAACGAGATCTCGCAGGGTGCACAGCTGCACGCCCTCCTCCCCGAGTCCTGGGAGCACATCCTCGACGTAGGCGAGGTACGGCTGGTGCGGCCCGACGAACAGCACACCGCCGCGGCTCCGGCTCAGCAGCGGGTCGGAGGAGAGCAGATAGGCGGCGCGGTGCAGCGCGACCACGGTCTTGCCGGTGCCGGGGCCGCCGTCCACGACGAGCGCGCCACTCGATCCTGCCCGGATGATCGCGTCCTGGTCGGCCTGGATCGTCGCGAGCACATCGCGCATCCGGCTGGAGCGGCTGCTGCCCAGACTCGCGATGAACGCGGACTGGTCATCGAGCGCGGCCCTGCCCTCGAGTCCGTCGTAGGTGAAGACCTCGTCCCAGTAGTCGTTGATCCTGCCGCCGGACCAGCGGTACCGCCGCCTGCTCGCCAGTCCCATCGGGTTCGCGTGGGTCGCTCCGAAGAACGGCTCGGCGGCGGGGGAGCGCCAGTCGACCAGAAGGCGTCGCCCTGCGGCATCCGTGAGCCCGACGCGCCCGATGTAGACGGGTTCCGCATCGGCCGTGCCGAGGATGTGGCCGAGGCAGAGATCCAGCCCGAATCGCTGGAGCATGCCCAGCCGGGAGGTCAGGCGATGGATCTCGAGGTCGCGGTTCAGCGCCTGCTCGCCCGTGCCGCCGGGCTGCCGGCGCTCGGCATCCAGTCGTCTGGAGATGTCGGCGAGCGACTGCTCGAGGGTGTGCCCGATCGCGGCGAAGTGCGTCTCATCTCGCGCGATCAGCGCGGGATCCGCCTTCGCAGCCAGTCGTGGGGGCAGGTCGAACACACCTGTGGTGAGGGGGTTCACGGGGTCAACTCCGATCCGAGGATCGTGGCCGTCGCGTCAGGCGATCGTTCACGGCCGACCAGTATGCGCCGAACGGGGGGCCTTGCGGCAAGCCCCCGTCCGGGCGATATCCTGAAAGTGGAGAGACCGACGGGTCTCTCTTTTCTGTGCTCCCTACTCGGGAAAGCTGATCGCGGACAGGATCAGCGGCAGTTCGTTCGAGCGCTCGCTCACGTCGGACAGGAACTCGCTTCCGTCTTCGCTGCCCGAGCCGAGCATCGTGAACGAGTCGATCTCGAACGGCAGGTTCGTGGCCGTCAGCGGTGCGATTCCGTCCATCACGTGGAAGTGCAGGTGCGACTCCGTGGTGTTGCCGCTGTTGCCGGTGCGGGCGAGCTCATCGCCCAGCTCGACGGTGTCCCCGACCTCGACCAGGAGCGAACCCGGCTTGAGGTGCGCATAGAAGGCGTACACGCCGGGCGCGATCTTGAGGACGATGACGTTTCCGCCGTAGTCCTTCAACGGCAGGCTGTCCTGCAGGACCCCGGGTTCGGCATCCGGCAGATCGTCGACCACCACGACCACCTCGCCGTCGCCGACGGCGAGGACGGGCTGGTCGTACGTGAAGTAGCTCGCATTGTCGGCCGGGTCGCCCTCGAACGTCGACGGGACGCCGTTCTCGACCGGCGGCCTGAGGAGGTCGAACCGCGACCAGTCGATCGCGTAGCGCTCGGCGGCGTTGATGCGACCACCGATCGGAACCATGGCTCCGCGGTGCGGTGAGAGGGAGCAGCACGCGTTGACGGCGACCCAGTCCGAGCCCGCGAGCGGCGGCCCGATGACGACCGGCTCACCCTCCCCGACCGGCGTGGTCGCGCTCGCCACCGCCTCCGTCGGAAACAGCGACGCGAAGTTCGCCTGGTTCGGCCGCAGGTCGCCGAACGTGGCACTGATCGTCTGGTCCAGCACTGCAGGGACGTCATCGCGGTTGTCGAAGGTCGTGTCCATCAGGACGAGCGCGGTCGTTCCCGGGGGGATCTCGGTCAGCGCCTCAGGTGGGAACGGATAGTCCCCGATGGGCAGCGTTCGGGCGATGACGTCGGCGCCGGACAGCTCTCCGACCTCCTGGCCGGCCGCCGACGTGACGATGCTGTCGATCGAGGCGGGCCTCGGCGACGCGTTCTGCACGATGAGCTCATAGACGAGGTGGTAGCGCCCATCGGTCCCGTGCACCGGGATCGGGTCTGGCTCGGTCATCGAGATGATCAGCGGCGAGAATTCGTCCACGGTCGTCATCTCGGCCTCGGATTCGTCGGGTGCCGCTGTCGGGGTGGCCGTGGCCGTCGGTGTCGGCGCGGTGCATCCTGTGAGCACCACAGCCGCGGCCCCGATCACGAGGGCGGCGAATCGCACGGTCGAGGTGGGCACGGCAACTCCTCCGTTCGGCGACTCCGCCGCTGACGGCAGGGTCGAGTCTCACTGTAGGGGTGTGCCCTGCCGTCAGGGCCGCTATCCGACGAACCGCTGCCGCAGCTGCCCGATCCCTTCGATCTCCGTGAGCAGCACGTCGCCGTCGATCAGGAATCGCGGCGGTTTCATCCCGGCTCCGACCCCGGGTGGTGTTCCCGTGAAGATGAGGTCTCCGGGAAGCAGCTCGACGACCTGCGACAGACGGCTGATGATCTCCGGAACGCCGAAGATCAACTGGTCGGTGAAGCCGTCCTGAACGGTCGTCCGAGCGCCGTCATCGCCGGTGATGGCCGCGGAGATCCGCAGGCGATCGGGGTCGGCGAACTCGTCGAGGGTCGCGATCACGGGCCCGGTCGGGGCGAAGCCCGCGAACGACTTGCCGATGCTGAACTGGGCGGGCTGACCCTGCCATTGCACCGTGCGCTCCGAGAGGTCCTGCCCGACCGTGTACCCGGCGACATGCTCCGCGGCGTCTTCGACGGGGATGCCGCGCCCGCCGCGACCGATCACGACGACGAGCTCGGCCTCCCAGTCCACCGTGGCGCCGGGGAGTGCGACGTCGGTGACCGGGCCGGTCACCGACGACGCGAACTTCGTGAAGACGACCGGCTGCTCCGGGATCGGCAGGCCGGACTCCGCCGCGTGGTCGGCGTAGTTGAGACCGATGCCGAACACCTGCCTCGCGGCGGGCGAGGGCGCGCCGAGATCGGTGTCGTCATAGGTCGCCGGCTCCGGATCCTCGCTTCGATCGCGGTTGGCCGCCCACGTCGTGAACTCCTCCCAGCGAGCGAACACCTCGGCGGGCTCCGAGCTGAATGCACCGCCGCTCGCCGTGGCGACGTCGATCGCGAGCGCACCTTCCACGATGCTCAGCCGGCCACGGATGTTCGCTACGCGCATCGGCCGGTCACCACACCTCGGGGAGGAAGATGTCCTCGGGGATGTGCTCGGGCAGGTACTCGCCGGCGCGCGTTCGTTCGTGGATCTCCTGGAAGGACAGGCCGGCCTCGCGTGCGGCGACGAGCTTCTCGGGATCGAACCACGTGCCGATCGGGTTCTCGGCGAACTCCTTGGCGTTCGCAATCCACTCGCTCGAATCCGCCCAGTCCCCGAATCCGTCGACCTGGATCTCGACGCCGTTGCCGTCGGGGTCCTGGTAGTAGACCGACATCGTGATGCCGTGATCCAGCTGGAGGAACGGCACGATGCCGTGATCGCGCAGGCGGATGTAGTTGTTGATCCACATGTCGAACGTGCCGAACTCGAACGCGGTGTGATGGATGCCGGTCTCGTGGCCCTTGTCCGTCGGGTGCTTCAGCCCGGGGGGCGAGAGGAAGGCGATGCGGTGGTTCGCCTCGTCGTTGGTCAGCCAGGATGCCTCATCGCTCTGGAAGACGGGACGCAGCCCGCACACCAGGCCGTACCACTCCACCATCTGCGCCATACGGAGCGTGGTGAACGTGGTGTGGTGAAGTTTCGGCGGGTTCGCCGGCCAGTGGGTTGCCTTGTTCTCGGGCATTTCTCTCTCCTTCGAGGAACGGTTGGTGATCGGTGGACTGCGGACAGCTGAGGGTCAGGGTGTGCGGGGAGGATCGACCAGGTCGAGTGCGGCGGCGATCTGCGCGTCTGCGCCGATGCCATGCAGGCGGTACATGTCCTGGAGCGTGCCGGTCTGACCGAACTCCGTGACGCCGAGATTGACGCTGCGCACGCCGCGCACGCCGGCGAGGAAGGCCAGCGAGTGCGGGTGCCCATCGAGGACCGTGACGATCGGGGTCGCGCGGTCGGCGGGGAGGATCTGGTCGAGGATCGAAGCGTCCGCGGAGCCGTGACCGCTTCGCGCGCGGACGGCGCGGTAGAGGCGGTCCGCGCTCGTGACGCAGACGACGTCGGCCGCGATGCCCATCGCTTCCAGCCGATCGGCAGCGGTGAGCACTTCGGGCATGAGTGCGCCCATGCCGATCAGCGTCACGTCAGGTGACGGCATCCGTCGCATCGCGTACCCGCCGGCGACGACCTGTCGGCGGCGACGCTCTCGTGCGGCAGGGTCCGCGGGCACGTCCGCGAGCGCCTGGTCGATCACGCGGGAGGTGAGCCGGAAGTAACTCGACGAGCCGTCGGGTCGCCCGAGGCGCGCGAGGGCGTCGAGCATGCACCATTCGAAGTCCTGCACGAACGCCGGCTCGAACGCGACCACACCGGGCTGCTCGATGCCCACCGACGGCGTGATGATGGACTGGTGAGCGCCGCCCTCGGCGGCCAAGGTCACACCGGACGGGGTTCCGATCAGGATCGACTGACCGCCGCCGTATACGCCGAACGACCAGGGCTCGAGCGCTCGTGTGACGAACGGGTCGTACAGGGTTCCGATCGGGAACACCGGCTCGCCCCACCGGCTCCAGGTCGCGCCCAGTTCGCCCAGCAGGCTGACCAGGTTGACCTCCGCGATGCCGAGCTCGATGTGCTGGCCGGTCGGCCGCTCATCCCAGTGCAGGATCGTCTCGGCGTCATCGGCGAACCAGTCGCGCTTCGTGGACGGCGACCAGACGCCTGCCTTGTTCACCCACCCCCCGAGGTTCGTGCTCGAGGCGACATCGGGTGCCACGGTCACCACCCGTCGCGCCGCCTCCGGGGCCTGGCGCGTCAGGTCGAGCAGCAGCCGGCCGAGCGCCTGCTGCGTGGAGCTGTGGCCCTTGATCTCGCGCCCGAAGTCCTGCGGCACTGGGGGCGGCGCGGCCGTGGGGGTCGTGGGGCGCTGAAGGCGATGCGCGACTGCCGAGCAGGAGAGCGCCTCCGCGGAACCAGCAGGGAACGGACGCCAGGGGTCGTCGACGTCCTCACCGAGCTGGGCCGCGACGAGCGCGAACTGATCGGCCTTGAGCAGGTTCGAGTGATTCTGCGGGTGACCCGCGCTCGGCAGCCCGTTGCCCTTGATCGTGTAGGCGAAGATGACGGTCGGTCGGGTGTCGTCGATCTGCTCGAACGCGTCCACCAGCGTCGGGATGTCGTGACCGCCGAGACCGCGGATGACACGAGAGAGGTCGGCGTCGTCGAGCCCCGACAGCAGTTCGGCGATCGCGGTCGCGCCGTCGCCCGCTCCCGGGAGGCGATCGCGCAGCTCTTCTGGCGAGCAGCGGAGGAGGCGCTGATACTCCGGGTTGGACATCTCGTCTATCCGCCGCTTGAGATGCTCGCCACCGGGCTGAGCGAACAGCTCGGTCTGGAAGCGTCCGTACTTGAGGGTGATGACCTGCCAGCCCGCGGCGGAGAACATCGCCTGGAGGCGGGTCGCCGAGATGTTCGGCACCACGCGGTCCAGCGACTGGCGATTGAAGTCCACGATCCAGACGATCTCGCCCAGGTCGCTCACGGTCGGGTCGAGCACCGCCTCCCAGACAGCCCCCTCATCGAGTTCGGCATCCCCGACCAGGCTGTACTGTCGGCCCGCACTGCGCGGGGTTCCTGCGGTGTCGGCGACATAGCGTCGAGCGATCGCACCCCAGATCGGCGCCGTCGCGCCGATGCCGACCGAGCCCGTCGAGTAGTCGACAGTATCGGGGTCCTTCGAGCGACTCGGGTAGCTCTGCAGACCGTGGAAGGCTCGCAGCGAGCCCAGCTGATCGGGGCTGAGCTCCCCCAGAAGGTAATTGATGGCGTGCAGGACCGGAGAGGCGTGGGGCTTGACCGACACCCGATCTTCGGCGGTCAGGGTCGTGAACCAGAGCGCCGTCATGATCGTCGCCATCGAGGCACTCGATGCCTGGTGCCCTCCCACCTTGAGGCCGTCGGGGTCCTTGCGTACGGGGGAGTTCGCGGCATCGATGATGGCCGTCGAGAGCCAGAGCACCTTGCGCTCGATCGACTCGAACACCTCGAGCGATGCCGCGGAATCCGCCGGCCGGCGCGTCGTCGTTGTCATCGGAACCCCCTTGTCGCCACAGGATATATCTTATACAGTAGCGATCGCAACCGTGGCGACCTGAAATCGTCCTCCTCGGACTGACACCATGGAACGCGACAGAACGCGAGGAGACCAGATGGCACTGGAAGGCCAAGTCCGCTCGGTTGCGGGCGCCAACAGCTCGGCCGTCGACCTCGTGACCTCAGAGATCCGCCGCGCTGTGCTCACCGGGGCGTTGCCGGCCGGAGAGCAGTTCTCCATTCGCGACCTCGCGGCTCAGCTCGGCGTCAGTCATATTCCCATCCGCGAAGCGCTGCGCCGCCTCGAGTCCCAGGGACTGATCGTGCTGCGCCAGGCGCGCAGTGCGAGTGTTGCACCGCTGAGCACGAGCGATCTCGCCGCGATCTATCGCCTGCGCTATGTGATCGAGCTGCCGCTGGCGGGAGCCTCGGCCGGCCATCGCAGCCCCGCGGAGATCGAGCGTCTCGACGCGCTGCTCGAAGCCAGCCGTGACCCGGACCCGGAGGTCGCGTGGCAGGGCCACTACGACTTCCACGAGGCGCTCGTGCACCCGGCGGCCAATGTCTGGGACGACCGCGTGCTGCACACGCTCTGGATGGCGGCCGAGCGGTATACCCACCTCGTCTTCGACCCGACTCAGATCACGGATGACGAGCGCCAGCGTCGCTACGAGAAGCATCAGCTCCTGCGGGATGCGGCCCTGGAGAAGGACCCGGAAGCCATGATCGCGGCGCTGCATGAGCACCTGTCGGGCAACGAAGACCGCATCCGCGACCACATCCGCGCGATCGAAGCCCACTGATACGGCCCTTGTGCGTTCGGCGTCGGCCGTTTACCATCCAGAATATATCGTAGCGAATAGCGAGGGACGAAGATGTCAGTGCTGGTTCTCGGGGCGACAGGAAATGTCGGGCCGCACGTGGTGTCCGAACTCGTCGCGCTCGGCGTGCGCCCCCGCGTCCTCGTGCGGGACTCCTCGCGCTCCCGCGCGCTGCTCGGCGAGGGAGTCGACGTGGTCGGCGGGGACGTGACCGAGCCGGCAATGCTCGCGGCGGCGGCAGAGGGGGTCGACAGCGTCTTCCTCCTGTCCCCGCACAGCTTCGCGATGGCCGACCTTCAGCTCGGCGTGATCCGCGCGCTGCGGCGCACCGGGATCCGCATCGTCAAGCTGTCCGGAACCTCCTCAGCGATCACCGCAGACGGGCCCTACGCCTGCCGTGAGCACTGGGAGATCGAGCGCGTCCTCCAAGACAGCGGCCAGCCCTTCGTCATCCTCCGGCCGAACTCGTTCATGCAGGTGCTCGTCGGGCAGCTGATGCTGGCGGCGCTTCACGCGACCGGCACTGTGATCAATCCGATCGGCTCGGCAGGAATCAGCCTGATCGATGCTCGCGACGTCGGTGCGGTTGCGGCGCGTGTGCTCACTCGGCGCGACTGGGACGGGCAGACGCTCGCGCTGACCGGCCCTCGACCGGTCGGCTATCCGGAACTCGCTCAGCTGGTTTCAGAGCGCACCGGCGAGGCCGCGACCGTTGTCGACGTGACGCTCGATCAGGTGCGTGCGTCGCTCGTCGGTCGCGGCATGGCGGAGTGGGAATCAGATCACTTCCGAGAGATGTACGAGCTGTTCAAGAACGGCGAATCCGAGTTCGTGACCGACACGGTCCGCCGGGTCACCGGGGCGGATCCGCGCACGATCGAGGCGTTCCTCGACGAGGCTGTGGCCTCGCCCGCGGTGCCCGCATGAGCGCCTGCCTCCCGTGCGATCTCGAATCGACGGATGCCGCGTCGATCGTGTTCCGTGACGAGACCTGGTCCTGCGACGTGGCCGAAGGCTACGACGTTCCGGGCTGGTACATCCTGCGCCTGCGAAGGCACGCCGAGGGGTGGTCCGACCTGTCCGCCGACGAAGCCGCCGGCTTCGGCGGTGTCTCGCAGCGGATCGCCGGAGCGGTCCGTGAGGCGACCGGGGCGCCGACCGTGTACTTCCTGAGCTTCGGCGAGAACTTCCCGCACTTCCATTTCCTCGTCATCGCCCGCCCCGCCGACCTCGCATCCGAACACCGCGGCGCCGGCATCCTCGCCCTTCGCGAGGCGAACCGCGATCCGGTCGCCTCACTCTCCATCGCCGCCGACGTGCGCGCGGCCCTTCTCCGCCAACCCGCCACCGCCTGACCCGTTCCAGCAAACCCAACCGAAAGGACGACGATGTCCACGTCATTCACCCACACCTCCGCCGACGGCCGCGCCTACACCGGTCGCCGCAACAACGTCGAGGCCGCAGCGGGCACGCCGCTGGTCATCGCCCTGCATGGCGGAACGTACACATCGGAGTACTTCGACATCCCCGGCTATTCGCTGCTGGACCGAGGCGAAGCTGCCGGGGTACCCGTCATCGCGCTCGACCGGCCGAACTACGTCGGATCGACCCCGCTCGAAAGCGATGGTTCGATCATCCTGGCGAATGCCGACGTGCTGAGCACCGCGATCGGCGAGATCTGGGAGCAGCACGGAGGTGGGGCATCCGGCGTCGTGCTCATCGCCCACTCGATCGGCGGTGCGGTTGCGACCGCGATCGCCGCGTCGCACCCCTCATGGCCGCTGCTCGGTCTCGCGACCTCGGGCTGCCTCGTGCGCGTGCCCGCGGAGTCTGCCGGCGCCTGGGCGGCGCTGCCGCCGATCCCCATGATCGACCTGCCGGTGCCGATGAAGGACCAGCTCATGTTCGGACCGGCCGACACCATCGCCGCTGACATGCCGGCCGCCAGCTACCCCTCCAACACGCTCGTGCCCAAGGCCGAGCTGCTCGACATCACGGGTGGATGGATCGACCGGCGTGCCGAGGTCACCGGACAGGTGACCGTCCCGGTGCATCACCGCCAGGGCGAGTTCGACCACCTCTGGGTGACGAGCCAGGACGAGATCGACGAGTACCGGGCCGGATTCACCGCGGCCGCGTCAGTGGACGCCGCGCTGCAGCTCGGCAGCGGGCACTGCATCGACTTCCACCTGCCCAGCGGCGAGTTCCACGAGGCGCAGCTCGCGTTCGCGAAGGCTTCCGCGCGGACTGCGGCGGTCTAGGCATGGCGACGGTCCTGCGAAACGTCCACGTCTACGACGGCGACGGTTTCACCGATGCGCGTGATGTGGTGATCGACGGCGAGGTGATCGCCGGTGACGCAGGGCCGGATGCCGACATCGTCGATGGGGCCGGGGGCTTCCTGGTGCCCGGCTTCATCGACTGCCACATCCACCTCGCCGGCCCGCACACGCAGGAGCTGCTGATGGCGGCGGGAGTGACCACCGGGCTCGACATGAGCTCACCGGCCCCGCTCGTGAAGGCGATGCGCGGCCGAGCGGGAGTGACCGACATCCGCTCGGCCATGATGGCGATGAGCTCGCCGGCGAGCGCGCACGCGCAGCGGATGAAGGACATCCCCGCAGCGCAGGAGTCTCTTGTCGCCGGCCCGGCGGACGCCGAGGCCGCCGTCGCGCGCCGCGTCGATCAGGGCGCCGACTACCTGAAGATCGTCATCGACCTGCCCGGATTCGAGCAGGCGGACGTCGATGCGCTCGTCGCAGCCGCCCACGCGCGCGGTCTTCGCACCGTCGCGCACGCGTCGAGATCGGATGCCGTCGCCATGGCGGAGACGGCGGGCATCGACGTGCTGACCCACGCGCCACTCGACCGGCCGATCGACCAGGCCCAGGCCGAACGCCTCGCCGCAGCCGGAACCGTCATCGTGCCGACGCTGACCATGATGAAGGGGATCGTCGACCGGGTGAACCCGGCGGGCGGTCCTGGCCCGACGTACGCGCCTGCGCGCGAGTCGGTCCGAGCACTGCACGCGGCCGGAGTTCCGATCCTCGCGGGCACCGACGCGAACGAGACCCCTGCCGCGCCGGCATCGCCGCCGTTCGGCAGCAGCCTTCATGACGAGTTGGCGCTGCTGGTGGAGGCCGGTCTCACCCCGGTCGAGGCCCTTCGCTCAGCCACGTCGGTGGCAGCCGAGCATTTCGGACTCGACGACCGTGGCGTGATCGCACCCGGGCTTCGAGCCGACCTCGTGCTGCTGAGCGCCGACCCGACCGTCGACATCACCGCAACCCGCTCGATCCGCGGGGTCTGGCTGGCGGGCGACCGCGTGGTCGACGAGGCGTGACGACGCCACCGCCCTCACCTCTTTCCACGACCGCACAATCGGAGCCTCCGCACCATGACCACTGCACGCACCCTCGTCCGCCCGATCGGCGAGCGGACCCTGCTCACCTTCGCATTCGCTCTTGCGATCCTCGAGGGCTACGACCTGGCCTCGCTCGGCGTGGCGATCCCCAGCATGCTCGAGGATCCCGCTGTCGGGCTGACGACTGCGCTCGCCGGCATCGCGGGCGCCGCGACCGCGCTCGGAATGCTCATCGGCGCCGCCCTCTCCGGCGTGCTCACCCACCGGGTCGGGCCGCGCCGGCTGCTCATCGCCGCGAGCATCATCGTCCCGCTCGGCATGGCCGTGAACGCCATCGCCCCGACGGCGGGCGTCTTCATCGCGGGGCGTGGGATCGTCGGGCTCGGACTCGGCATCATCCTGCCGACGCTCCTCGCCTACGTCGCGGACCTGTCCATCGCCGGCCATCGCGCCCGGAACGTCGGGATCGTGATGGCCGGTATGGCGCTCGGCGGGCTCTGTGCGCCTCTGCTCGGCGCCGCGCTCCTGCCGGGCCAGTCGTACCGGTGGATCTTCATCGCAGGTGTCATCCCTGCCGTCATCGCCATCCCGTTCGTCGTCCGTCTCTTTCCCGAGAGTCCGGTCCACCTCCTCCGCACCGGCCGCAGCGAGGTTGCCGAGGAGCTCACCCGGGCCATGCAGCTGCCCATGCCGGTCGTCGTGGATGCCGACAGGCCGCGCGGGCTCGGGGTTCGAGTGCTGTTCCGCCCGGGGCTGCGTGCCGTGACGATCCTGTTCTGGCTCACCGCTGCGTGCGCGCTCCTGCTCGTGTTCGGGATCACCGCATGGCTGCCCACGATCATGCAGGCCCAGGGATACGCGTTGAACTCGGCGCTGCTGCTCACCGCTGTCGTCGCGGTCGGCGCCGGCGCCGGAATGATCCTCGGCGGAAGGGTCGCCGATGCCGTCGGTCCGAAGCGGGTCACCGTGACCGCATTCCTTGCCGGGGCTGTCTGCCTCATCCTCATCGCGCAGATGCCGGACCTCTGGCTGCTGATCGTCCTGCTGTTCGTGGCGGGGTTCGGCCTGATGGGGTCGCAGGCGCTCGTGAACGCGTTCATCGTCACCCGCTACCCGGAGGACCTGCGCGGCACCGGGCTCAGCTGGGCGCTCGCCGTCGGCCGGATCGGCGCCATCCTCGGCCCGATCCTCGGCGCGAGGGTGGTCTCGTCCGGACTCCCTGATGAATGGAACTTCTACGCATTCGCCCTCGTCGGAGTCCTGGGTGCGGTCTTCGCTGTTCTGGTGCCGGTACGAGTCCGGGCAGGCGCCGCCCCCGAGCGTGCGCCGAGCGCGGCGGCCGAGGCTGCGGCTGAGCCTTCCGCACCTCGATGAAGCTCTCCGGCAGCACCATCCTCATCACGGGCGGTGGGTCGGGTATCGGCCGCGGACTCGCCGAGGCCCTGCACGCTCGTGGCAACAGGGTGATCGTCGCAGGTCACAAGCCAGCGCTGCTGGCCGAGGTCGCAGCCGCGAATCCGGGCATCGAGATGCTCGCTCTGGACGTCACGGATGCCGCCGGCATCGCTGAAGCGGCGGCCCTGGTGCTGGCCCGTCATCCCGGACTGAATGTCCTGATCAACAACGCCGGAGTGATGATCGACGACGATCCGACCGCGCCGATCGACGAGCGGGATCTGGACCTGGTGTTCTCCACCAATCTCCTCGGCCCGATCCGCATGATCTCGGCGTTCATCGACCATCTGCGCTCCGTTCCGGATGCGGCGATCGTCAATGTGACGTCGATGCTCGGCTACGTGCCGCTGGCCCGGTCGTCGCTGTACTCCGCGACGAAGGCCGCGATGCACTCGTACACGCTCTCGTTGCGCTATCGGCTGCGAGACGGCGGTCCGGAGGTCATCGAGATCGCGCCGCCCCTGACGCGGACCGCGCTGCAGCCGGTGAACCTCACCGACGCCCGCGCGATGCCGCTGGATGCGTTCCTCGCAGAGACCCTCGAGGCGCTCGAGGCGGGTGAGCCCGAGGCCTACGTGGCTCGTGCGCGCGAGCGCAGGGACGCGCAGCGGGTCGACGACATCGCGATCACCGGTCGCTTCAACGACCTGATGGCCTCGCCCGTTCAGAACGGGTAGCGACCGGGCTCGCTGCTCACCGTCATGAGCCGGATCTCGGTGAAGTCCTCGATCGCGTAGTGCCCCGAGCGGCCCCACCCGCTGTCCTTGACCCCGCCGACCGGGAGCGCGGCCTCGCTGGCCATCGTGGGTGCGTTGACGTGCACGATGCCGGCGTCGAATCGCTCCGCGATGTCCCAGCCGCGTGCTCGGTCGGCCGTCATGATCGACGCGCTGAGGCCATACGGGGTGTTCTGCGCGTCACGGAGTGCGACGTCGAGATCGTCGAACGCCTCGATCACCAGCAGCGGTCCGAACGTCTCGTCGGAGCCGGTCGTGCAGATCGCGTCGGCGGGCACGTGCGCGAGGATCGTGGGCTCGTACACGCGCCCATCGAAGCGGCCACCGGTGACCAGCGTCGCGCCGCGATCGACGGCATCCCTGACGCGCTCGTCGATCTGCTCCACCGCTCGGTCGGTGATCAGCGGCCCGATGACGACATCGGGGTCGGTGGGATCCCCGCTCTTGAGCGCCCGGACGCGGTTCGACAGTCCCGCGACGAATTCGTCGTGAGCGGCCCTGGCGACATAGACCTTGCGCGAATTCATGCAGACCTGGCCCTGGTGCAGGAACGCGCCGAAGGTCACGGCCCTGATGGACTCTTCGATGTCGGCATCCTCGAGGATCACGACCGGGTTGAAACCCCCGAGCTCGAGGACCAGCCGCTTCAAGGCCCTGCCCGCACGCTCGCCCAGGATGCGGGCCGTCTTGTCCGAGCCGGTGAAGTTGATGCAGCGCACCGCCGGGCTGTCGAAGAACAAGTCAGCGAGGGCGGGAGCGTCTCCCGGCGCGTTCGTGACCACATTGAAGGACCCGGGAGGAAAGCCGGCCTCCTGCAGGATCTCAGCGTGGATCAATCCCGCCGACAGCGGGGCCAGCTCCGACGGCTTGATGACTGTCGTGTTGCCGAAGGCCATGGGCAGCAGGAAGGTCCGCCACGCCAGGTAGAACGCTCCGTTCCACGGAGTGAAGCCGGCCACCACCCCGAGCGGCTTTCGGGTGACCATCGCCATCCGCCCTGGCGCGTCGCTGCGAAGCACATCTCCGGCAGGCAGATAGGCCCAGCTGGCGGCCTGGCGCAGCATCGCCGAGGACAGTCGGATCTGGAACGAGGAGAAGGCGCGGCTGGCGCCGCCCTCTAGGGCCATCAGTTGAACGAGCTCTTCGTGACGACGGTCGACGATGTCCGCAGCGCGAAGGAAGAGCTGCTGCCGTGCGCCCGGGGCGAGGTCGGCCCACGCCGGAAAGGCCGCCGAAGCCGCGTCGATGGCGGCCCGCATGTCGGCTGTGCTGCCGGCGGCCGCCTCGGCGACGAGTGCATCGTCGAAGGGGTTGCGCACTTCGAACGTCGGGCCGGAGCGATCGGTCCAGCCGCCGTCGATGAAGTGCGATGTGACAGTCGGCGTTCCCCGCCCGCGGAAGATGGACATTCTGCTCCTTCGTGAGACGTGCGCAGCTCAGATGCGCAGCAGCGATTCGGCGTTGCCGTGGGCGATCTTCTCCCGATCGTGCGAGGTCACCGGCGCTGCGCGCAGGTAAGTCGTCGCCGCGCTGCTGTCGCCGAACGGGTGATCCACGGAGAACATGACCCGGTCGACGCCGAACGCGGCGAGTGCGCACAGCAGCGGGGCATCGGTGTTGTACCCGGAGGTGGTGAGGTACAGGCTCCGTCGGAGCGTTTCGGCGACGGTGAGGGAGTTGCCGGTGACGACCGGACTGAGCATGCTCTCGATCCGATCGAGATGGAACGGGAGACCCTCGCCCATGTGGCCGACGATGACCTTCAGATCGGGCAGCTCTTCGAACACCCCTGCCACGACCATCCGAAGCACGTGCATCCCGCACTCCGCGTGCCACCCCCAGCCCGAGGTCGAGAGGCAGGCGGCGGCATCCGGCGGCAGGCCGGAGAAATACGCCTCCTGCACGACGGGTGGCGCCGGCGCAGGGTGCAGGTAGATCGGCATGTTCAGCCGTTCGGCGCATCGCAGGATGGGTCGGACTGACGGGTGGTCGAGGAAGACGCCGTGCGTCTGGCCGTGGATCATGGCGCCTGCGAACCCCAGCTCCTCCGCGCAGCGCACGAACTCGTCGACGGCCGCGGCCGGATCGGTCATCGGCAGCGAAGCGAACGCGCGGAACCGGCTCGGGTAGCGCGCCACCGTCGCAGCCAGCCGGTCGTTGAGTTCGCGGCTCCACCGGACCGATGATGCGGGATCGAGATCCTGCACGAAGTAGCCGAGCGCCGACAGCACCTGCATGTCGATGCCGGCTTCGTCCATGATCTGCAGGCGGCCCTCGCCCAGGTCATCGAGCTGCGCGGCTCTTCTGCCGGCTCGGGAGCCGAGATCGAGGCCGGCCCGCTCGACGATGTCGCCGGGCAGCATGTGCTCCTCGATCGCGATGATCTTCATGGGACCATCGCCGAAGCAGAGGCGGGCGGCACCGCGTGCGGAGCCGGGAACCCTCGCACGGCGGCGTCCCAGACCTCCGTCCAGTCGGCGGGGGCGGCCCCCACCCAGGCGATGTGCTGGTCGGGGCGGACCAGGATCAGCTCGAGGTCCGCAGTCTCGAGATGCACGACAGGGATGCCGCGCTCCGATGCCTCCGCGAGCAATGGAGTGACGGCGTCCGCGCGACCGATCGCCGTGAAGCAGGGCCCGAGAAGGTCGTAGATCGCGCGGCCGCGCACGGAGCGGTGCGGAAGCCTGTTTCCGGCCGCGATGAGGGGACGATACTCGGACGATGTCGGTGCCTGGTCGCGCGACGTCGGGCCGTAGCCGTACCCGAGAACCAAGCCCGAACTGAAGAACTCCGGCGACTTGAGTCGCCAGATCGCAGGCCCGAGTTCGTCCCGAGCGGCCTCGAACTCCTCGCCGGAGGTCATCAGGGCAGGGTTGCTCAGATCGGTCGACAGCGAGCTCATATTGGACGATGCCAGCGCGATCGTCTGCTCCTCGATCGGGCGACGCTCGTCGCCGTAACTGTCCAGGAGGGTGTCCGGAGCCCATCCGGCGTCTACCGCGGCGAGCTTCCACCCGAGGTTGACGGCATCCCCGACGCCGGTGTTGAAGCCGTGACCGCCCCACGGCGGATTCTGGTGCGCGGCGTCTCCCACGATGAACAGGCGACCGCGGCGATACCGGTCGGCGAGGAGCGACTTCGCCTGCCATGGGTCGGTCGCGAGGATCTCGACGTCGATGTCGGCGCCGACGAGCGCGCGGACGATCTGCGTCGCGTGTCCGTCGTCATCGACCTGAGATGTTCCGGTGGAGATCGCCCACCAGGTTCCGGCGTCGTCGAGGGGGCCGACGACCCCGGGAGAGTCGGGATTCAGCACCCAGTAGTGGATCGAAGGCGGGTGCGGGATCGCACTCGCGAGACGTGTCGATCTGAACGTGATGTTGACGTTCGGCCGCCCGCCAGCGGCACCCTCGTACCGAGCGCCCATCGCCTCCCGCACGATGCTGCGGGGTCCGTCGGCGCCCACCACCCAGCGCGCGGCGATCGCGCGACGGTCGCCGTCGGCATTCGCGATGACGACCACCGCATGTTCCGGGCCATCGGTGACCTCGACCGCCCTCCAGCCGAACAGGAGTCGAACCTCCTCCTTTCGGGCGAGGTCGGCGCGCAGCACCTCCTCGACGATCGGCTGAGTCACCTGCTGCGCACGCTCGGGTGCGAGGTCCGGCGCGTGGTCGAGTCCGAGGCAGCCGTCGACGTGCGTGATCTCCTGACCGGCCACCGTCTGCACGAAGGTCACCCGCTGCGACCATTCCGGCTTCAAGGGCGCGGCATCGCGAACCTGCTCCGCGATGCCCCATCGGCGGAAGTGCTCCATCGTCCGCACCGTCGTGGTCTTGGCCCGTGGCCGCGAGTGGTTCACGACGGTACGCGGTTCGACCACGGTCACCGCAACGCCGTGGAACGCGAGCTCCTCGGCGAGGGACAGTCCGACGGGTCCGCCGCCGACCACGAGTACGGGCAGTATCTCCTCGGGCATGTGCAGGCTCCGGTGCTCGGTCTGGTCGTCGTCGACTGTCCGATCATCTCCCTGTGCTCCCTGGTCGTTGCCGAGACTTTCAATGAATGGCAGGATGGCCCGGATGACGACGACGACGCGCCGTGGCGGCCGCCCCGCCTCCGGCGAACCGGTGCTCGACCGCGCGTTCCGTCTGCTCGACGCGTTCACCGATGCGGAGACGAGCATGACCTTGACCCGGCTGAGCGATCGTGCCGGCATCCCGCTCAGCTCCACACTTCGGCTCGCGCAGCACCTGAGCCGGCTGGGGGCCCTCGAGCGCCGGAGCGACGGCACCTTCACGATGGGTCTGCGGATGCTGGAATACGCGGCATTGGCGCCGCGCGGGCACGGACTGCGTGCGATCGCGCTGCCCTACATGGAGGACCTCCACCGGGCAAGCCGCCAGCACGTGCAGCTCGCTGTGAGGGAGAAGGACGAGGGTGTCATCGTCGAGCGACTCTCCGCACCCGGCGCCGGCAAGGTCCTCTATCACGTCGGAGCGCGTGTGCCCCTTCATGGCACCGGGCTCGGCCTCGTCCTCCTCGCGCACAGCCGGCCCGAGTTCCAGGAGTCGTATCTTCAGCGAGAGCTCTTCCTCGAACCCGAGCACATCCCATTGGCCGCGGTCGACCTGCGGACCCAGTTGCATGAGGTGCGGACGAGCGGGGTCGTCCACATGGCACGCGCGCTGCCGGAACCCGCTGCCTCCGTGGCGGCACCGATCTTCGATCGCTCGGGTGACTGCGCGGCGGTCATCTCGGTGGTGGGTGCCGACGGCTCGCTCGATACTCGGATGCTCGAGCCCGCCGTCGTCGCGATCGCGCGCGCGATCTCGCGCGATCTCGCACGGGGTGGACGTGACCCGCAGGCCGGTCGCTCTCCTGGCTAGGGTGTGAGCATGCCCCGCTCCGATCCAGCCAGCGAGGTCTTGGAGCTCACGCGGGGCCTCGTCGCCATCGACTCGGTCAGTCCGAGCCTGGCTCCGGGTGCGCCGGGCGAAGCGGCGATCGCGGCGTTCGCAGCGGACCGACTGGATGCCGCGGGCTTCGCCGTCCGATGTGTCACGCCTGCGGCGGACCCGCGCCGGGTGAGCGTGATCGCCGTGCGCGACGGTCCCCGCCAGGGCGCGACCGTCGTGCTCAACGGCCACCTGGACACGGTCGGCGTGGAAGGGATGGATGATCCGTTCACCGCCCGCGCCGAGGACGACCGGCTCAGCGGCCGCGGCACCAGCGACATGAAGGGCGGCGTCGCGGGGATCATCGTCGCCGCCGGGCTTCTGGCAGCCGCGGGCGCACCAGGTCGGATCATCGTGACGCTGGTCGCAGACGAGGAGGACGCGAGCCTCGGCGCGGTCGCGGTCATCGACGACCTGATCGGCGAGGCCACGCGGATGGACGCGTGCCTCATCGCGGAGCCCACCTGGCTCGACCTCGCGGTGGCGCATCGTGGATACGGCGTCGCAGTGGTCGAGATGGAGGGACGGGCAGCGCACTCGTCGCAGCCCGGCGAGGGCATCGATGCGCTCAAGCCGCTCGGCGACCTGCTCGTCGCCGTCGCGGGCCGCGATCACGAGCTGCACGGTGTGCCCGAGCATCCGCTCCTCGCGCACGGGTCACTGATGACGACCGTCGCCCGCGGCGGCACGGCGGCGTTCACGATCGCCGCGCACGCGGAGGCCGTGATCGAACGCCGCACCCTGCCGGGCGAATCGCCGACGGCAGCGTATGACGACGTGCGTGCGCTCGTCGATGCCGTGGTCGCCGGTGCTCCAGGCGTGCGCGCACACGTCCGCCCCAAGATCGCGCGCGACGCGTGGGAGATGGATGCCGCGGGTCCGGCGGCAGCCCTCGCCGAGGCCTTGGCTGCGTCGCTGGCCGCCACCGGCGCTCCACCGCGACGGGTCGGCGCACCGTACTGGATGGAGTCGGCGCTGTGGCAGGCGGCGGGAGTTCCCACCGTGGTGTGCGGTCCGGCCGGCGGCGGCCTGCATGCCGTCGACGAATGGGTCGACCTCACGCAGCTGCGCCGTTTCCCGGTGGCGCTCGCAGACGCCGTCGGCAAGTTCCTGGAGGCATCGTGACCGATCCGCGCGACCCCCTGAGTCTCGCCGACGACGCGCCGCTCCTTGCGGCGTGGCTGCGATTCGATGCCGGCGTGCGCGACGGAGGCATCACCCCGTTCACGATTCCGGGCCACAAGCACCGCACCGATCTGGTCGGCGAGGTGATTCGCGGCGACGTTCCGTTCGTCGGCGGGCTGGACTCGATGAAGCAGAGCGGCGGTGTGCTCGGCGACGCCGAACGGCGGGCCGCAGCGGCGTGGGGCGTCGACTTCGCACGCCTGTCGGTCGGCGGCTCGACCCACGCCAACCAGGCGGCTGTGCTCGCGCTCGGGCGGCCCGGTCAGTCGGTCGTGATCTCGCGGACTCTGCACCGGTCGCTGCTGCTCGGCATCGTGTTCGCAGGGTTGCGGCCGGTGTGGGTGCGGCCCGAGATCGACGCCGCCACCGGATTGCCGGGCGCGGTGCCCGTCGCGGCCGTGCGACACGCGCTCGCCGAGAATCCGGATGCGTGCGGCGTGATCGTCGGCGACCCCTCCTACGTCGGGACGATGTCGGACATCGCGGGCCTCGCGGGCGCCGCGCACGAGGCCGGCGTGCCGCTCGTGGTGGATGCCGCGTGGGCCGCGTACTTCGGCTTCTCACCGTTCATGCCGCCGCACGCGCTGACGCAGGGCGCGGATGCGCTCGTGACGAGCGCGCACAAGACCCTCCCGGCGTGGAGCCAGGCGGCGCTGCTGCTCGCGCGCACCACGAGGACCGGCGGGCTCCTGGACGCGGACCGCCTGGAGCGCGGATTCGACGCGTCTCAGTCGACGAGCGCGGCGGGCGCGATCCTCGCGAGTACGGATGCGTCTCGCGCCCTGCTCCAGCGTCACGGAGCCGTACTCGTCGACCGCCTCATCGCGCTGGTGCACTCGGCGCGTGAGCGACTGAGCGCGGTCGGGGGACTCGTCACGCTCACGAGCCGTGGGGCGCAGCATCCGGATGGATGGCTCGAGGTGGACCCTGCGAAGCTCGTCGTGCTGCTGGCCGGCACCGGAGCCCACGGCCACGACGTGGAGGCGGACCTGCTCGAGACGGGCCTGCCGCTGGAGATGGCCGACCGTGACGTGCTCATCCCGATCGTGACGCTCGCCGACGACGAATCCAGCGTCACGAGACTCGTCGAGGCGCTCATCTCGTCGATCGAACGGCACCGGGGGGCGCCGCGCCGCATGATGCCGTCGTCGGCGTGGACCGTCGAGTCGGAGTCGGCGCTCGATCCGCGGACGGCGTTCTTCGCGCCGCACGAGACCGTTCCGGCATCCGCCGCGCCCGGCCGGGTCTGCGCCGAACTGATCGCGCCCTACCCGCCGGGAGTACCGGTGCTCGCTCCGGGTGAGATCGTCACGGCCGCCGCGATCGATGCGCTGCGCTCGACGCTCGCCGACGGCGGCCGGATCGCCTACGCGGCCGATCCCACGCTCAGGACGATCCAGGTCGTCTCCCGCTGAGCCCACTGCATCCCTCGCGTCGGCGACCTCAGGCGGTCTTCGCGATGTCGTGCACCGCCTCTTCGGGCAGTGTCGGCACGACCACGACGACGGCATCCTGCACCTTCCAGTCCATCGTCACGATCGCCTCGCGAGCGGCTTCGATCTGCTCGGTGCTGACCTTGTGCCGGCGCGGAACGACGAACGCCTCGACGTGGAAGACCTGTCCCATGTCGCGCAGGCGCACCGCTGCCGACCTCACCCAGGGCAGCGCCTCCAGTTCATGCACGATGGCGCCGAGCAGCGGATGCGGAGCCTTGTCGTCATGTGTGAGGGCGCGCTGGTCCATGAGGTCGAGGATCGCGCTCTTGCAGTTCTTGAAGCCGTCCCACGTGATCCCCAGCGAGATGAACAGCGCGGCCGCGCCGTCCAGCCACCAGATCCCCAGGCCGACGCCGAGGACCCCGACGATCGATGCGACGTTCGTCGTCCAGTCCGCCTTGGCCATGTCGGCATCCGCGTAGAGCACTTTGTTGTGCAGCTTCGGGGCGAGCTTGGCCTTGGCATGGCCGTAGAAGAAGGGACCGATGATGATCACGCTCATCACCCCCACCATCAGCCAGCCCAACCAGATGGTGTGGCCGAAGAGGGTGACGGTGCCGATCGTCGGATGCTCCTGCTGGACGAGGCTCAGGATCGACTCGAGGGCGAGGTCGCCCCCGATCACGAGCAGCGCGACCCCGGCGACGAGGTGCCCGATCCCCATCGCGCGATGCAGGCCGTAGGGATGCTTGAGCGTCGGTGGCCGGCGGATCAGCAGCAGGGCGATCAGGAACGAGATCTGCGGCACGAGCGAGAGCATGTCCTCGATCCAAGCGGTCCTCATGGCCTGCGATCCGCTGACCACGAAGGCGATGAGCGTGATCGTCACGATCGTGTAGCCGATCGTGAACCACTCCCAGCGGATCGCCTTCTTCAGAGCCTCCTGCTGCTCGGCGGGAAGGTCGGTGCGCCCCAAGGTCTTCACTGCGAGACCTCGCCGTCGAGAAAGGTCTCCAGCGCGCTGAGGAATCCGTTCTCGCCGAGCGGCACGAACATCACGATCGGCGCGGCTCCGGAGCCGAGCTGCGGATATCCGCGGGTCACGCCGACCGATACGGTCCACGGCGTCGCTGCGGTCATCCCGCCGATCGCCATGTCGAGCGTGCCCTGCTCGATGTCGTAGACGAGGTCCTCTTCGCTGCCCACCGTCCACACGGCGCGGGCGTCGTGCTCCTCGGCGAAGCGCTCCACCACGTCGGCGAGAGGCCCCGACACATCGGCGCCGTCCACCTCGACCAGACCTGCTGCGGGCGATGCTCCGACGCGCAGCTCGCCGCCGGTGATCCGCTCGAGCGTGCCGTCAGGATCCCGGGGGATCGACGCGCACCCCGCAAGTGCGACGACGCCCGCCAGGGCGATAGCGGCCATCATCGACCGCCTGCCGCGGGCCATCATGGCGCCGGGATCCCCTCGGTCATGGTGGCGCCTCCGTTGCTCGGTCGGCGACAAACCTAGGCGCGCCGGGAGCGGACCGGACCGGGCTTGACCAGTCGGGCGCGCGGCGCTACGCGTACCCGGGTGCGACTCAGCGGTACTCGGGGTTGGCGTCGAACCCGAAGCGCTCGCCTTCGTTCCACGCCTCGCGCTGATTGCCGTACGCGGGGATCCCACCCGCATCCTTCAGCATCCGGGCCACGTGCAGGAGGTTCCACGTCATGAACGTCGTGTTGCGATTGGTGAAGTCGTTCTCCGGTCCACCCGAACCCGGATCGAGGTAGCTCGGCCCGGGACCGACCTCGCCGATCCATCCGGCGTCCGCCGCCGGCGGGATCGTGAAGCCGATGTGCTGGAGGCTGTAGAGGATCGCCATCGCGGCATGCTTCACACCGTCCTCATTGCCGGTGATCACCGCGCCGCCGGCTTTGCCGTAGAAGACGTACTGCCCCTTCTCGTTGAACAGCCCGCTCATCGCGTAGAGCCGCTCGATCAGATGACGGGTGACCGATGCGTTGTCGCCGAGCCACAGGGGGCCACCGATCACCAGGATGTCGGCGGCGTCGATCTTGGGCCAGATCTCGTCCGGCCAGGCATCGTTCGCCCATCCGTGCTCCCGCATGTCGGGATACACGCCCGTCGCGACGTCGTGATCGATGAAGCGGATGCTGTCGACCGTCACTCCCTGATCCCGCATGAGGGCGATGCTCCGGTCCATCAGACCCTGCGTATTGCTGACCTCGGGACTGCGCTTGAGCGTGCAGTTGATGAAGACGGCGCGCAGGTCGTCATAAGTTGCGGGCGGGCGTCGCTGCTCGGTCATGGGGGCGATCGTACGCCCGGGCGGATGGCCGAGGGCTCGTCCGCTACGAATCGGTCGCGCGAGGCTCGCAGATCACCACGGGGATCTCCCGAGTGGTCCTGCGCTGGTAGCCGGCGTACCCGCGATACGAGTGGACGATACGCGGCCAGAGCTCGGCACGCTCGGCGGCCGTCGCTGTGTGCGCCCGCATCGGAATGGTGCGTCCGCCGACGGTCACCTCGACATCCGGATTCGCGACGAGGTTGAGATACCACGACGGATGCCGCGGGTCGCCGCCCTTGGACGCGACCAGGACGTAGCGGCCGTCCTCGTGCACGGGCGCGGTGAGCATCGCGCTTCGCCGCTCGCCCGAGGAACGGCCGAGCGTGTGCAGTTCGACGACCGGCATGGACCCGAGCGTCGCGCCGATCCGTCCGCCGGAGATCGTCAGCAGCCCGCGGTGCAGCCGGTTGATCATGCGGTGGCCGAAGTCGTTCACGAGTCGTCGCCTGCTGACGGCGGCGGCGTCGGGGTGACACCGAGCGCGCGCAGCAGATACGCCATGTGCGAGGTCACATCGATCGTGTTGTCGTACATCCATTGCGTCTGCAGACCGTCGATCGCGGCGAAGACCAACGCGGACACGGCGATCGGGTCTATGTCGCCCGAGAGCCGGCCGTCGCGCTGCAGCGTCTCGATGGCATCCTGCATGACCTGGCGGATCGCGGTGTAGCGGGCCCGGAGGAACTCATGGGCGATGTGGTCGGGCTCGGTCGCCTCGCCGGTCACGCGCAGTGAGAGCTGCGTCATCCCGGGCGCGGTGATCTCGTCATGGACGGCGCGGAGGACGCGGTCGGCGAGGTCTGCCGCGAAGTCGGCGTGCTCGGCGTCGACCTGAACGGCGATCACCTCGTCGCGGCGGCGCAGGATCTCGGCGAAGAGCGCGTCCTTCGAACCGAAGTAGTGCAGCAGTCCGTTCTGGCTGAGCCCCACCGCGTCGGCCAGGTGCTTGACCGTCGCACTGCCGTAACCGTCGCGGGCGATCACCTCGAGAGCGACATCGAGGATCTCGGCGCGCTTGGCCCTGCCCTTCGCGTACGGACCTCGTTGCGCCATAAAACGCATGATATGCGGTTTTCCTCTTGCGCGAAGCCAATCCCGCATGACATGCTGTTTTCACCCGACACGCGAAAGCGCCGGACATCGCCGTTCTACAGGTGTCGGAGCATCACCGACGATGGGACAGCGCAGATGAGCGAGACCGTGGCAACCGAGCCGAAATCCGAGGAGACGCCGCGGCGCGGCGTGGTCCTCGAGCCGACCGATCCCGGCACCTCGCCGATCCTGATCAAGGGACCGCTCTCGCGCCGGTACCTCACCTGGTACACGATCGTCACCCTCGCCATCACGGCGGTCTGGGGTGCGACCAGCATCCTGCTCGCGAATCAGGTGCAGATGCTCGAGTTCGGGCAGTGGTTCACCGGAGCCGACGCGACCGTCGACCTGCAGCAGCTGACGCTCCTGCAGCAGCAGATCGACGCCGGCACGGCGACCGCGACGGCCGATCAGACGCGTCAACTCGAACTGCTCGCGAGCTTCGACGCCTCTCGTGCGCAGTCGCTCTCGATCATCGCGTCGATCGGCGTCGTGCTCACGATGCTGATCCAGCCTCTGGTCGGCCTCGCGTCCGACCGCACGCGCAGCCGGCTCGGCCGCCGCGCCCCCTGGATCCTGTTCGGCACCCTCGCCGGCGCGGTCCTGCTGGTGGGCGTGCGCTTCGCCCCGACCATCGCGATCCTCGGCCTCCTGTGGATGACCGCGCAGGCGATCCTCAACACGGCATCCGGTCCGCTCGTCGCCACGGTGGCCGATCGGATGCCGGAGAACCGGCGCGGCACGGCTTCGGCGCTCGGCGGGTTCGGCAACTTCTTCGGCGGTGTGCTGGGCGGAGTCGGTGCGGGCCTGCTCTTCGCCACCGTCGGCCTGGACATGTACTTCGTCCTGGCGGCGTTCGTCGCATTCGCCGGTCTGATGTTCGTGATCTTCGCCAGGGACGCCTCCTCGAAGGACCTCGCGGTCGAGAAGCTGCACTGGAAGGAGTTCCTGCTCGGCTTCACCGTGGCCCTGCGCTCGCGCAACTTCCGGTGGGTCTGGGTCGCCCGCATCCTGCTGACCTTCGGCTATGCCGTCTCGACCGCGCTCGCCCTGTACATGATGCAGAGCTACATCCGCCCCGCGCTGAGCGTCGCCGAAGCCTCCCAGATGGCCGGACTGCTGGCCCTCGCCGGCGTGCCGTTCATGATCATCGCGGTGCTCGTCGCCGGCAAGCTCTCCGACAAGCTGCAGAAGCGCCGCTCGTTCGTGATCTTCTCGTCCGCGCTCATGGCGCTGTCGATGCTCATCCCGATCATCTCGCCCACCCTGCCCGCGCTGTTCCTCCAGGCGATCATCGGCGGCATCGCCTTCGGCACCTATCTGCCGGTCGACCAGGCGCTGTTCATCGACGTGCTGCCCGATCAGAAGTCGGCCGGCCGCGACCTCGGAGTGGCGGCCCTCGGCTCGAACCTCGGTCAGGCCCTCGGCCCCGCCCTGGCCGGCGCCGTCGTCGCGATCACCGGCGCGTACCTCGGGGTGTGGATCGCCGCGTTCGTGCTCGTGCTGCTCGCCGCGGTCGCCGTCATCCCGCTGAAGGGCGTCAAGTGATCGGCCGCGAGGCGCTCGCGCAGATCGCTCCGTCGACGGACTCCGCCGATCCGATGTTCGGTGAGCCGTTCGTTGACCTCGATGAGCTCCGCGACGCCCCCGTGCCGCACCGGTATGTCCACGGCGGGTTCGCGGGCACCGACACCAGGTTCTCGTTCTACTTCCCGCCGGCCGAGCGCTACGAGGGCCGATTCTTCCAGCACGCGACGCCCGTACCGCAGAGCGAGAACCTTGCTCAGGAGAACTTCGGGGAATACAACCCGATCGCGTTCTCGGTCGACAGCGGCGCGTGCTTCGTCGAGACGAACGGCGGCGGGCCGGATGCCGCGAACCCGTTCTCCGGCATGGACCAGACCATCGGCGCGTACCGTGCCAACGCCGCCGCGGCTCGATTCGCCCGGCAGGTCGCCCAGGAGATCTTCGGCGAACACCGTGTCTACGGCTATCTCTACGGCGGCAGCGGCGGCGCGTACCGCACGATCGGGTCTGCCGAGAACACCGAGGGCGTGTGGGACGGGTTCGTGCCGTACGTCCCGGGCAGCCCGATGGCGATCCCGAACGTCTTCGCGGTGCGGATGCACGCGCAGCGCATCCTGCGGGATGTCTTCCCCGCGATCGTCGACGCCTACGACGTGGGCGGCGATCCCGACGCGCTCGACCTCACTCCCGAGCAGGCGGACGCGCTCGCCGAGGTGACGCGCATGGGCTTCCCGCCGCGATCCTGGTTCGGCCACAGGACCATGGGAATGCACGCCTTCAGCGTGCTGTACCCGGGGATCATCGCCGCCGATCCAGGCTACGCCGAGGATTTCTGGCGCCTCGAGGGCTATCTCGGCGCCGACCCCACGGCATCCGTCCACCGCGATCGCGTACAGCTGCCGACGAAGGTCGCCGAGCTGCTTTCCGAAACCAGCACGCGCGGCGAGGATCTGGTGGCCGGCGGGGTCGACGAGTCGTTCCTGCACAGCGCCGACGGCGGCACCGAGGCGTCCGCGATCCGGCTGTCCGACATGCCCGACGGATGGATGCTGGGCGCCCAGCTGACGGTCCTCTCCGGCGCCGCGTCGGGGGCCGTGATCCGGCTGTCCGGTGTCGACGGCGACGTCGTGGCCATCGAACCCGGGCAGGAGGAGACGCTTGCCGGGCTCGCGGTCGGAGACGACGTCGTCCTGGACAACTCGTCCTTCCTCGCGGCCCAGACCTACCACCGGCACCAGGTCCCCGGACCCGAGTATGCGGTGTGGGATCAGTTCCGCGACGGCGACGGCGCTCCGCTGCTCCCGCAGCGGGGGATGCTGCTCGGCCCGATGTTCACCCAGCACGCGGCCGGGTCGGTGCCCACCGGGCGCATCTCGGGCAAGATGATCGTCGTCGCGTGCCTGCTCGACCGGGAGGCGTTCCCGTGGCAGGCGGATTGGTACCGCGCTCGGGTCGAGGAGCATCTCGGCGAGACTGCCGATGACGACTTCCGGCTCTGGTACATCGACAACGCCCTGCACGGCGACGATGACCCGCAGGAGTTCCCCGCCCGTTCGGTCGCGTACGTCGGAGCACTGGAGGTCGCGCTCCGTCAGCTGGCGGCGTGGGTCGAGGACGGCGTCGAGCCGTCGCCGACCACGTCGTACGAGATCGTGGACGGTCAGGTCGTCATTCCGGAGACCGCTCGCGAGCGCGGCGGTGTGCAGCCCGTGGCCACGGTGACGGTCGACGGTGCGATGAGCACCCATGCGCGCGTCGGCGAGCCGGTCACCGTCCGTGCCGAGGTCGAGGTGCCGGGCGAAGGGATCGTCGTCGAGGTGCTCGATGTCGTGACCGCCGCAGACGGCTCGGAGACGCTGGGCGGTTCGTTCGAGTTCACCCCCGCACGCCGGGTCGTGGCCGAGCGGACGATCGTCTTCGCCGAGCCGGGGGCGCACTTCGTCTCCGTCCGCGTCGCCTCGCAGGCGCAGGGGTCGGCATCCGATCCGCACGCTCGCGTGAAGAATCTGGCCCGTGCTCGCGTCGTCGTGGAGGGCTGACGCGACGAAAACCTAGTAACCGCTCGAATTTGAGGATACGGTGAGGGGATGACCGCCGACGCTCACGCAGACCCCACCGCCGCCCCGATCCGCTGGATCGTCACGACGCAGGATGCCGCGTGGCAGGAGACCGCCGGGCCCGAGCTCACCCCGCTGACCGACATGCCGAACGTCTTCGTGCAGGTCGACACGCCCCAGCAGCAGATCGAGGGGTTCGGCGCCAGCTTCAACGAGCTCGGCTGGACCTCGCTCGGAGTGCTGGGCGAGGCGCAGCGCGCGGAGATCTTCCGTGCGCTGTTCGCGCCGGGGGTCGGTGCCGGGCTCTCACTGTGCCGCATGCCGGTCGGCGCCAACGACTTCTCCCGCGACTGGTACTCGTACGACGAGGTCCCGGATGACTTCGCCCTCGAGCACTTCAGCATCGAGAACGATCTGGAGACGCTCGTGCCGTTCATCCGGGCCGCTCAGACCGAGCAGCCGGACCTGCGGCTGTGGGCCTCGCCGTGGAGCCCGCCGAGCTGGATGAAGCGCAACGGCCACTACGCCGGCGCGCTGCCGAACCCCTTCATGAACAGCGTCGAGAACGGACTGCGCCCCGACCAGGTCGGCGAGGAGGGCACCGACATGTTCCTCCTCGACGAGCCGCACCTCGAGGCCTACGCACGGTACTTCGGCCGCTTCGTCGACGCGTACCGCGAGCTCGGCATCCCGATCGACATGGTCATGCCGCAGAACGAGTTCAACTCGCCGCAGGTGTTCCCGAGCTGCACGTGGACCCCCGACGGATTCGCGCAGTTCCTGCGCCACCTCGGGCCGGAGATGCGCTCACGCGGCGTCGACGTGTTCCTCGGCACGCTCGAGCGTGCGGATGACCGCCTGCTCGGCGACGTGCTGGAGGACGCCTCCGTCGCGGAGTACGTGTCGGGCCTCGGCGTGCAGTGGGAGGGCAAGCGTGCAGTCGCCGCCCTGCACCGGCTGCACCCGGAGCTGCGGATCTACCAGACCGAGCAGGAGTGCGGCGACGGGCTCAACGACTGGCGCCACGCGCGCCACGCCTGGTCGCTCATGAAGCAGTTCCTGACGAACGGCGCGAACGCGTACATGTACTGGAACATCTCGCTGCTGGAGGGCGGTCGAAGCCGCTGGGGCTGGACGCAGAATTCGCTGGTCGTCGTGGATCCGGAAGCCGCGACCTACCGCTGGTCGTACGAGTATCAGGTGCTCAAGCACGTGAGCGCCTTCGTGCGCCCGGGTGCACGCGCGCTGGAGTGCCTGACGTACTCGGGCTACGCCAACCAGCTCGCATTCCTGAACGAAGACGGCACGATCGTGCTCGTGATCCAGAACGACATGAGTGAGGACATGCCGGTGCGGATCATGCTCGGCGACCGCGTGATCACCCCGACGCTGCCCGCGGACTCGTTCAGCACCTTCGTGATTCCGGCTGCTAGAGACCCTCGGCGATCTGCTTGATCAGTGCGAGACGGCGATCCCACTCGGCGCCGATCTCGTCGAGCCGCCGCGCTGTACTGCTCAGCTGAGACCCGATGACCCGGTACTGCACCTCTCGGCCGACCTTGACCGATTCGACGACGCCGACCTCCTCCAGCACGGCGAGGTGCTTCGCGATCGCCTGACGACTGACCGGCAGGCGCCCGGCGAGGGCGGATGCCGAGGCATCGCCCTCGCCGAGTGCCGACAGGATGCTCCACCGGGTCTCGTCGCCCAACGCGGCGAACACCGGAACCAGCGTCGCTGCGCTCACGAGCCGCTCTCGAGCAGGACGACGAGCTTGTCGAGCTCGTCGTTCCATCCCGTGCGGTGGCTCTCGAGATTCGCGGCCGGGTCGGAGGTCGTCTCGAATCCGGTCTCCACGACGGTCAGCAGCGTGCCGTCTCCCACCGGTTCTAGGGTGAAGGTGAAGACCGTGGAGTGCTCGTCATCAACCTCGGCGGGCAGATGCCCGCTCGCGTCGTCGTTCCCCCACCGATACGAGACCATTCGCGGTGCGTCGATCGCCTCGATGCGCAGCGGCACCGCCCCGTAGTCGGGGAAGGTCAGCGTGCCGCGCGCGCCTACCCCGGCTCCGTCGAAGGCGGCCTGCCCGAACCACCGCGAGATGTGCTCGGGTTGTGTGACTGCCGACCACACCTTCTCCACCGGAGCCGCGATGCTGATGGTGCGGCGCACCGTGAAGGTGCTCGCGTCGACGACGGATGCGTCGTTGCTGATCATGCTCATGTCATTAATCCCTTCGTCTGATCTGCAACTACATGGTTGCACAAAGACTCAGGTTGTGCAACTGAAAAGTTGCACAATGTCGATGACGTCAGGGTTGTACAGGTGTACTGACGAGCGGCATCCCGATCGGCGCTGCGGCGCCGAGGAACACGACGAGTCCGTCGCCGTACTGATTGCGCGCCTCGGGAACGGTCTTCCAGTTGTTGGCGAGCCACACGTTGCCGGACGCGTCGATCTGAACCCCCGTGTTGCGCTGCAGGCCGTTGAACGCATAGCCGGACTGCGTCGGTGAGATCTCCGCGCCGATCTGGCCGGACGGGCAGGTCTCGACGCGCGCGCCGCACAGGTGCGACAGGCGTTCGCCGAAGAAGTTGGCGACCCAGATGTTGTCGTCCCCGTCGACCGCGATGCCCCACGGCACGGTCATTCCGGCACCTCCGAACCTCGTGATCGTGCCGTCCGCCGCGACTCGGGCCATGCTGCCGTGCAGCCGGATGTCAGTCGGGACTTCGAGTTCACCGCCGGGCTCGCAGGGGATCTCGACGACCCCCGAGTTGGAGACCCAGACGTTGCCGAAGCTGTCGCTCGCGACCCCGAGCGGCATGGGGAGCAGTGATGCGTCGCCGAACGGCGAGTTCGGCAGCGGCTGGCCAGTCGAATCGAAGCCGTACACCTGGGAGGATGCGTTCGCCGTGACGAACACGTTGCCCTCGGTGTTCTGCGCGACGTCGAAGGCGCTCGGGATCGTGGCGTCGGCGATCGCGAATCCAGAAGGGTCGCCGCCGGGGTAGATGACGACGTTGTCGT
Organism: Microbacterium sp. cf046; assembly: GCF_900114345.1. Lineage (GTDB taxonomy): Bacteria > Actinomycetota > Actinomycetes > Actinomycetales > Microbacteriaceae > Microbacterium. The sequence goes on from NZ_FOZJ01000001.1 coordinate 762,003, forward strand.
CGCCGCAGTTCGCGATCCAGATGTTCCCGTTCGCATCGGACTTGATGCCCTGGGGCCAGCTGATCGGCCCGTCGAGGAAGCCGTCGTCGGGGGACAGGGCGGTGCCGTCCGGGGCGAACAGCGACACGCTGTTCGAGGTCGGCTCGATCGGGCAGAACTCCCCGGTGAATCCGAAGTTCGAGACCCAGACGCGCTCCTGCGCGTCGAGTGAGATGCCGAAGCCGGAGCCGTCCAGCCCGCCTCCCGAGTAGCCGGTCACCGGCTGACCCGGCGCGTAGGGGTCGAGCAGGAACACGTCCTGTCCGGGGCACACCTTCTTCGGGTTGTTGGACCAGTTCGCGTTCGCGTTCGCCCAGACTCTGCCATGACTGTCGAACGCGAGGTTTCCCGGTCCGTTGTACTGCCGGCCGTTCCCCCAGAACTTCAGGGCGAGGTACCAGCCCGCGGGCGGCTCGCTTCGCACCGGGCTGTACGCGGGCTTGCGCGGCACCTGGGCCATGACCTCGAGCGGGTGGCCCGAGGGGTTCGTCGGAAGCAGCGTCATCGCCTGCCAGGTCGTGGCGGGTCGCACGCCCCACGCGTCGGTCGCGGCATCCAGGAAGGCCGCGCAGTCGTTGGTCTTCTCCGCGCAGCCGGCGACGATGCTGGCGAGCGAGTTGAAGGTCGCGAGCGCCTCCGTCGACGAGCCGTTCGGAGCGCCCTGGAAGAACTTCGTGAGCTGGCCGGTGCGAGGGTCGACCATGTTCCGCGGCATCAGCGCCGCGTTCTGCAGGCCGGGTGAGGTGCCGCCGAGCGACCCGGACACCGCGAACTGGGCCAGCGAGTAGCCCGCAGCGACTGTGGTCAGCTCGTTGATCGCGACGCGTCCCGAGCGGATGTCGCCGAAGGATGCCGCAAGCTCCACATCCGGGCCGAGCTGACGCTTGCCGGCGATTCCTCCGGTGACCGTCGCGTAGAGCACGGCATCCGCCGGGACCCCCGCGGGAACGGTCATCCGGAAGGAGCCTGCCGCATCCGTGGCAGCGGACTGGAGCATCGTTGCCGTCCCCGGTGCGTCGCCCGCGAGCATGAGCTGCACCGTGGCGGCCCGAACGGGGCTGCCGCCCGCCCGCACTGCCCCGGTGAGCTGCTGCGACGAAGGTGGCGCGGCTTCGCGCTCCTGCGAGACCGCCGCGTTCGGGGCCATGAGCGAACCGACGAGCACTGATGCTGCGGCGGTGATGACGAGGAGCCTGCTGGCGCGCACGGACGATCCCTTCCCCAGCCGTCCGTCGGCCGCCGGCACGGCGCGGACACCCGCACCGTACACCGCCGTGGCCGCCCGCGGAAGGGGCGCTGCTCATCCTTGCGCGAGCGCTGGCGTGTCGTAGTGTTGCGCTGACGAGCAGGCGTGATCCCGAGGCGCGGCTCCACCACGAACGAGGAGGTGCGCGGTGAGTTCTGTGCCGGTTCCCGCCGATCCTTCGCTGTCGGCCGATCTGCCCGACCCCGATGCGCGGCGCATGATCGCCCTCATCGTCGGCGTCTCGGCGACCGTGGCATTCGTGATCCTGCGTGTGGTGGTCGCGCTCGGCGGGCATGAGCCTCTTCCCGCGGATGTCTGGTGGCACGATCTCATGGTCGCCACGGAGACTGACGTGGGCATCTTCCTCGCGTGGATCCCCGCGGTCGTCGGCGGAACGGTCTGGATGTTCGTGATCGTGATCCTGACGGTGGCGATCCTGTTCTGGCGCAAACGGCGCTGGGCGGCAGCCAACCTCGCGATCGCGATCGCCCTGGTCGTGGCGATCGGCGCCCCGATGGCGGCGATCGTCGCGCGTGTCCGCCCGGATGACTCGCTGGCCGAAACCGTGGCGACCTCGTTCCCGTCCGGGCATACAGCCGTTGCGACCACGTTCGTGATCACGCTCGGCCTGATGTTCCGGCGGTGGTACATCTGGACATTCGGCGCCGTGTGGGTCGTGTGGATGATGTGGGGACGCACGTACCTGCACGCGCACTGGCTGAGTGACGTCATCGCCGGGCTGCTGGAGGGGATCGCGGTCGCCACGCTCGTCTGGTGCGCGGTCGAGGCGGTTCGCGACCGCCGAGCCGCGCGCCGCGCTCAGAGCGTCGAGTCGTCTCCGACCGGATAGTCCACGAACGCGAAGCGACGACCGTCGGGTGACCCGTGGAGCGGGGGATCCCTCAGAGCAGACCCGCCGCAGCGCCGATGAACCGCCCGTACTCGTCCAGGGTGTCTGCGGAGGTGATCGCGCGGAGCACGATCTCGTCCGGCCCACGACGGTAGTCGTCCAGGCGGGCGGCCAGGTCGTGGCGCGCGGCATCCAGCACGGTCTCGCGCGGGTCGATGCCGAGCCGCGCGAAGTTCGCGGCGTAGGACGGGTAGCTCGCGTACCGCGCGGTCTCCGTCTCGAGATGCTCGTGGGCCGCCGGATCGACCGCGGTGCGCACGTACAGTGCCACGTGTGCCGATGGGCGGGTTGCGTGCGCGTCGTCCGCCTGCTCGCGGGCGACTGCAGGGGTCAGCCAGCTCAGCAGCACGCCGTCGGATTCGTCGACCGCACGGTGGCGCATCTTCGGGCCGAGCGCGCCGATGACGACTTCGGCGCTCAGTGTCGCCCGCAGCTGGTGGGCGGCGTCCGCGACGAGCTGCAGTGCACCCGTGGAGGCCTGACCCGATCCGATCCCGAGCATGAGGCGATCCTGGGGGAGCCCGCGCGCAGCGACCTGCGCGGCGATCGCCGGAGCCGTGCGCCGATCGACAGGCAGCACGCCCGTCGCGAGCACGAGCCGATCGGTCGTGGCGGCAGCTGCCTCGATCACGGCGAGGGCGTCCGCCCCCGGCGTGTCATTGACCCAGAGCGCGTGGAAGCCGGCGTCCTCGACGAGCGGGGCGAGGAGCGCGGCGAGCTCCGGCCCGATCGATGCCGCGACTCCGACCGAGACCACCGCTTCGTCTGTCATCCCTCGAGCATGCACCACTGGCGTGCTGTCAGGCGCGGGCGCGCGGAGCCCAGGCGCCGCCGCCACCCGGGGCGATGTCGACGTCGTCGACCGCGACCACGCGCCCGTCCGGCGCCGCGAACACGAGATCGAGGTGCGTCCCGTCGCGCGCATCGACGACGACCGAACCGGGACCGCTCGCGGCGGGATCGAACCGGTCGTTCCACTGCAGCATCGCCGCGATGACGACGCGCAGGCCCTGTCCGGCTTCGGTGAGGTGATAGCTCGCGCGCTCGCGGCTGCCGGCCTCGCGGTACGGGCGCTTCTCGAGGATGCCCGAGTCGACGAGGGATGCGAGCCGTGCGGAGAGGATGTCGGTCGGCACGCCGAGCGACTCGCGGAACTCCGAGTACCGGCTGCTCCCTCGGAGGGCATCGCGCACGATCAGCAGCGCCCACTTCTCGCCGATGATGTCGAGCGTGCGGACCACCTGGCATCGAGGTTCTGGGGAGCGGTGGCGCGGACTCATGAGACCAGTGTATCCGATCTGACTTTGAAAAACCAAGTGAGATGCGTATGCTGACGCCATGACATCCGTGATCGAGTCGACAGCCTCCCCACGCCCGGCCCGCCGACCCGGACTCGGATCCCGAGGCACGTTCTGGTCCGCGGCCGCGGTCCTCGCGCTCTGCCTGTGGTCCAGCGGCGCGCCGAGCGTGCTGTATCCGCTCTACGCCGACCGATGGACCCTCACCCCGGCCGTGACGACCGCCGTGTTCGGCACCTACCCGCTCGCGCTGATCGTGGCGCTGGTGCTGTTCGGCGGGCTTTCGGATGCCGTCGGCCGACGCCGCGCGATGCTGATCGGCGTCGCGCTCATCGCGTCGAGCGCGATCGTCTTCGCGCTCGCACCCTCGGTGGGCTTCCTGTTCGCTGGGCGGGTGCTGCAGGGCGTGGGCACAGGCATCGCTCTCGGGGCGGCGAGCGCTGCGCTGGTCGAGCACAACGTCTCGTCCAACCCGCGGTTCGCCAGCTCGATGGCGACCGTCGCGACCTCCACCGGGCTCACGCTCGCGCTGATCGTGTCGGGCGCGCTTGCACAGCTCGTCCCTCTCCCGCTGGTGATCAGCTACCTGGTGCTGCTCGTGCTGGGTGCCGGCACCCTCGCCGCCCTGTGGGCGACGCCCGACGACCGACCCGCGCAGGGCGCCCGGTGGCGGCCGCAGCCCCTGCGGGTTCCGCGCGGCATCCGTCGCACCTTCGCGATCGCGACCCTCTCGGTGTCGATCGCGTACTGCGTCGGCGCGATCTTCCTCTCCCTGGGCGCCCAGATGGTGCGGCAGTTCGCTGCGACGACCGACATGCTCGTGGTCGGCGTGCTCCTCGGGACGTCCTCCCTCGCGATCGGCGCCACCGCGCTGCTGCTCGCTCGAGTGCCCGCGCACGTCGCCGTCTGGACGGGGGCGATCCTGTCGATCGGAAGCCTCGGTCTCATGGCCGCGGTCGCGGCCACCGGCTCGATCGCCCTGTTCCTGGTGTGGTGCCTGCTCGGCGGCGTCGCCTATTCGTTCGCGTTCACCGGAGGGCTCGGACTGATCAACCGCGCGGCGCCGGCCCAGCACCGCGGTGCGACGCTCTCGGTGCTGTACCTTTTCGCCTACCTGCTCCAGGCGCTGACCGCGATCGGCGCCGGCGCGCTCGCCACGGCGGTCGGGCTCGGGCCGGCGGTCGACATCATGGCGCCGGTGCTCGGTCTGCTCTGCGCGGCGGTGCTGGTCATATCGATCATCGACGTCGCGCTGGTCCGCCGGGTGGCCGAAGCGGTCTGAACGCCACCACCAGCGCGTTCATCCGTCACCTGTGCACGGGATCGGCGCAGATGGGCGTACCCAGGTGACGGATGAACCGACCGGATGTGCCCTACCCGTAGGGGCCCTGCGGGTCTAGCCTGTGATCGCCGAGATTCGAGCACTCAAGCGAGGCTGACATGGCAACCACGAACGAAGCCGTCATCGAGCGACTGATCGCCTGCATCAACGACCGCGACATCGCCGTCATGGACGAGCTGTTCCATGACGACGCCACGATGGACTGGCCGCAGTCCAGGGAGCGCGTCCGAGGCGCCGCCAACCGGCGGGCGATCTACAGCTCCTTCCCCCAGCTGCCGACGATCACCCCGCACCGGATGCTGAGCGCGGGCGACCTGGTGATCGCCGAGGCGACCCTCGACTACGGAGGGCCCACGTACGAGACGGTCTTCATCTTCGAGCTGCGCGACGGGAGGATCGCGAAGGAGACCGCCTACTGGAGCGAGGCGTTCGAGGCGCCGGAGTGGCGATCGGAGTGGGTCGAGAAGTACTGATCACCTCGTGCGGGCGGCGGCATCCACTCCGCGCATCACCTGGCCGAGCGCGGTCGCGTACTGCTCGTCGCTTCCGTAGTGGGCGAGCTCGCCTGCCACCGAGAGCGTGCGCGGAAACCGGTCGGCGGGCAGCATGGCCAGAGCGCCGGCCAGCGCCGCCTCCGGATCGACCGTTCCCCGCGTCGCGTCCCGCGCCGCGCTGAACGCGAACCAGCCGTAGTTGAGGGCGAGGATGCCGCAGAACGTGGCGACCGCCCGAGCGCCGTCGATTCCGCCGCGCGCGAGGATCGACAGCGCTGCCTCGCCGATCACAGTCGCGTTGATTCCGGGGTTCGAATGGGTGAACAGCGGCACGATCGCCCACGGGTGAGCGGCGAGCACGGCGCGATGCGCGGTGGCGAACGCTGAGAGGTCGACGAGCCAGTCATCCGTCGGCGGCCGGAGGTCGATGCGGCCGAGCACCCGGTCGAGCATGGCGTCGACCAGGTCGTCCTTCGTGGCGAAGTAGCGGTACAGCGCCATCGGCGATGCGCCCATCTCGGTCGCCACGGCACGCATCGTCAGCGCGTCGAAGCCCTCGCGGGCGACGTGCTCGGCGGCGCGGAGGATCTCATCGGCGCTCACCGAACTGCGCCCGCGGCGCGGACGGGGGTTCGGGGCGGGCTTGTCTGCGGCCATGATCGCGGTCACTTCCCTTCGTCCGCGCGTGGAGCGAACTCACGTACAACGTACATTATCGGTTGCGGGAGCGCCGCCCGGCCTATTGCGCGGCCCAAAACCCGCGAGGACAATGAGGGCTGAATTTCGCAGACGGGGCCGGTCTCTGGAAGGGAGACCATGGACGACGGGCGCGGTCAGCAGGTCAGCGAGGAGGACTACTGGAGCCTCCAGCGGGACTACACCGACGCCACCGAGCAGTTCGCCGCCATGAACGAGGTGCTGACCGCCCTCGGGCGCTCCTCGTCAGATCCGGATGCAGTCTTCGACACGATCATCGCGAGCGTGCGCCGGCTCTGCCGCTGCGAAGGGGCCGCGATCTTCCTCATCGAGGACGGGCAGTTCGCCCTCTCGTCATCGGACGGCTTCTCCGACGAGTACGTGACCCATGTCGCCGAGCACCCGTTCCAGCTCGACCGGGCCTCGCTCCTCGGCAGGGTCACACAGGATCGCGAGATCCATCAGATCCCCGATGTGCTCACCGATCCGGAATACGGGCGCCAGGACGTCCAGCGCATCGTGCAGTTCCACACGTCGCTGGCGGCCCCGATGCTCCTGGACGACGAGGTGGTCGGGGCGTTCTCACTCGTGCGGACGGCGGTCGATCCGTTCGACGATCGCGAGCAGGCCCTGGTGGGCGCATTCGCCGCGCAGGCCGCCGTCGTGGTCCGCAATGTGCACCTGGTGCGAGAACTCGAATCGCGCGGCCGCGAGCTCAGCCGCAAGGTCGATCAGCTCGAGGCGCTGAGCGAGGTGGGCGGGCTGGTGAGCTCGAGCCTCGTGCTGGACGAGGTGCTCTCGAACATCATCATGAACGCCGTGCGATTCTCGGGCTGCGACGGCGGCTCGATCATGGAGTACGTCGAGGACGAGCGACGGTTCGCGGTGCGCAGCGCCTATGCGAGCAGCCCGGAGCTGCTCGCGAAGCTGCGGACGATCAGGGTCGATCTGGAGAGCACGCTCGTGGGCCGCTCGGCGATGGAGGGTCACCCGATCGCGGTCGCCGACCTCGCCACGGTCGAGCTCGACCCTCACCTGCAGCTGCTGTACGACGACGGCTGGCGGTCGATCATCGCGGTGCCCGTGCTGCACGGCGAGCGGATCATCGGCGCACTCGTCGTGCGGCGCCGGACGACGGGAGAGTTCTCGGCCGAGACCGTCGAGTTCCTCGAGACCTTCGCCGGGCAGTCGGCGCTCGCCGTCTGGAACGCCCAGCTGTTCCGGGAGCTCGAGACCAAGAGCGCGGAGCTCCAGGTCGTCAGCCAGCACAAGTCCGAGTTCCTGGCCAGCATGTCGCACGAACTGCGCACTCCGCTCAACGCCGTGATCGGCTTCTCCGAAGTGCTCCTGGAGCGGATGTTCGGCGAGCTGAACGACCGCCAGGACGAGTACCTCCGCGACATCCTGAGCTCCGGCAAGCACCTGCTGAACCTCCTGAACGACATCCTCGATCTGTCGAAGGTCGAGGCGGGCCGCATGGAGCTCGAGCCCTCGACGTTCTCGCTCCGAGGCGCGATCGAGTACACGATGTCGATGGTGCGCGAACGCGCCGCCGGTCACGGCATCGATGTCGCGCTCGAGATCGATCCCGAGCTGGACACGATCGAATCGGACGAGCTGCGGTTCAAGCAGGTGCTGCTGAATCTGCTGAGCAACGCCGTGAAGTTCACGCCCGACGGCGGCCATGTGCAGGTCGCGGCGCACCGCCGCGGGGGCGAGATCGCGGTGACGGTCGCTGACGACGGGATCGGCATCCCGCCGGAAGACCGCGAGCGGATCTTCGAGTCGTTCCAGCAGGGTCGCCGCGGCGCGCAGAGCGAGGAGGGCACCGGGCTCGGGCTCACGCTGTGCCGGCGCATCGTGGCGCTGCTGGGCGGGTCGATGTGGCTCGAGACGGAGCTCGGCGTGGGCAGCACGTTCGGGTTCACGGTGCCGCTGGATGCCGCGGCCGCGCAAGCTGCGACCCGGCCGGGCGCCGAGGCCGGCCTTCCGGTCGTGGTCGTCGTGGAAGACGATCGTGCGTCGCTCGACCTCATGACGGCGTACCTCGAAGGGCTGGGCGTCCGGGTGGCGCTGGCGCGCGACGGCAAGGAGGGGCTCGAGCTGATCCGCACCCTCTCGCCGGCCGCAGTCGTGCTCGACATCCGCCTTCCCGGACTCGACGGCTGGGAGGTCCTCAGCCGCGTGCGTGCCGATGACGTCACGCGCGCGGTCCCTGTGATCGTCGTCTCGATCCTCGACGAGAAGCACCGCGGCATGTCGATGGGCGCGGCCGAGTATCTCGTCAAACCGGTCGCGCGAGACGCCCTCGTGGGCGCCCTGCACCGCGTCGGAGCCCTGCCGTCGGCAACGCCCGACGCCGATCGCGACCCCGTCGCGCCTCAGGGGGTGGTGTGATGTCGGCCGGCCGCATCCTCGTCGTGGAGGACAACCCGCTCAACCTCAAGCTCGTCCGCGACGTGCTCACCGTCTCGGGCTACGAGGTGGTCGCCGCTCCCTCGGGTGAGGAGGGCGTGAGCCTCGCGCAGACCTGCGAGCCCGACCTCGTGCTGATGGACATCCAGCTGCCCGGCATCGACGGCTACGAAGCGCTGCGGATGCTGCGCGAGAACCGCGGCCTCGACGCGGTCCCGGTCGTCGCGCTCACCGCGTTCGCCATGCGGGAGGACCGCGAGCGCGCGTCGAGCGCGGGATTCGACGGATACCTCGGCAAGCCGATCAGCGTGCGAGACCTGGCGCTGCAGGTGAGCGGGTTCCTCAGGGACGGGCGCGTCGATGCCTCCTGAAACCTCTTCGAATGAGCAGGTCACGATTCTGGCGGTCGACGACCTGCCGCAGAACCTCCGCCTGCTCGACGCGGTCCTCAGTCCGCGGGGATACCGGGTGCTCACCGCGACCTCCGGCGAGGAGGCGCTCGCGATGCTGCCGGCATCCGGCGTCGATCTGGTGCTGCTCGACATCCTGATGCCGGGGATGGACGGCTACGAGGTGTGCCGCCGGATCCGCAGCACACCGGGCCTGGAGTTCCTCCCGGTGGTGATGATCACCGCCAGCGGCGACCAGGAGAAGATCCGTGCGATCGAAGCGGGGGCAGATGACTTCGTGAGCAAGCCGCTCAACCAGGGCGAGCTGCTCGCACGGGTCGCCTCGCTCGCCCGGGTGAAGCGCTACCAGGACACGATCGAGCGGCAGTCCTCCGAACTGGCCGAGTGGAACACCGAGCTCGAGGCGCGGGTGCAGGCGCAGGTGGATGAGTTGCAGCGGGTCAATCGGCTCCGCAGGTTCCTGTCGCCGCAGCTGGTCGACGTGATCATCGACTCCGGCGACGAGGCCTTCCTCGCCAGCCACCGGCGCGAGATCGTCGTGCTCTTCTGCGATCTGCGCGGATTCACTCCGTTCGCTGAATCGAGCGAGCCCGAAGAGGTGATGGGCGTGCTGTCGGAGTACCACACCGCGCTCGGCGAGCTGATCTACCGGTACGAGGGCACCCTCGAGCGGTTCACCGGCGATGGGCTCATGGTGTTCTTCAACGATCCGCTGCCTGTCGACGACGCCGCCGATCGGGCCGTCACCATGGCGGTCGCGATGCGCGACCGGGTCGCCGAGCTCGCGGCCGGCTGGAGTCGGCGCGGTCATGATCTCGGATTCGGGATCGGCATCGCCCAGGGCTTCGCGACGCTCGGCCGGATCGGTTTCGAGGGGCGCTTCGACTACGCGGCGATCGGCAGCGTCACGAATCTGGCGGCACGGCTGTGCGGCGAGGCGGCATCGGGACAGGTGCTCGTCGCGCAGCGCGTGTTCTCGGCCACCGAAGGCCTCGCGATCGGCGAGCCGGTCGGCGAGCTCGATCTGCGCGGGTTCAGCAGGCCCATCCGGGCTTTCGATGTGACCGGCATCGACCAATCGAAGGCGAAGGTCATCCCATGACGACAATCGAGACGGCCGAGGCCGTCGCCACCCTCTCGGACCTCGACGACGCCGAGCGGATCGCGAGATTCCAGCTGCTGCAGGACCGGATGCCGTCGGTCTGGGACTCCATGAAGCACGAACTCGATGACGAATCGGTCGTGGTGATCCCCTCCGTCACGCCGAGCGCCACGACCGGGAGCGGCAGCACCACCCAGGCGTACGAGGAGCGGTTCCTCTTCCTGCTCCTGCTGCTGCGCCAGCCCCGGCTGCGGATGATCTACGTCACCTCGATGCCGATCGACCCGAGGATCGTGGAGTACTACCTGGCGCTGCTGCCGGGCGTCATCCCGAGCCACGCGCTCGCCCGGCTGACCCTGATGTCGGTGGGCGACGCCTCGGTGCGGCCCCTCAGCGTCAAACTGCTCGAGCGCCCCCAGCTGCTCGCGCGCATCGCGGAACGCATCCCGAACCGCTCGCGCAGCCACCTGATCCCCTACAACACGACCGACCTGGAGCGCGACATCGCCGTGACGCTCGGCATCCCGATGTACGGGGCGGATCCGCGGCTCGCGCCGCTCGGCACCAAGACCGGGTGCCGTCGCCTGTTCGGCGAGGTGGGCGTGGTCTACCCGCTCGGCATCGAAGACCTGCACAGCCTCGACGACGTGGCGGAAGCGATCGACGGGATGCTCGAGACCAGGCCGACCATGGGCCAGGTGATCGTGAAGCTGAACGACGGGGTGTCCGGAACGGGCAACGCGCTCGTCGAACTGGCAGGGATCGGGGAGGTCCCCGCCGCGGAGCGACGCGCGGCGATCCTGGAGCGGGTCAGGGCGATGCAGTTCGAATCGCCCAGCATCCCGTTCGACTGGTACGTCGACAAGCTCGCCTCCGACGGCGGCATCGTCGAGGAGCGCATCGTCGGCGAGGACCTGCTCAGCCCGAGTGTGCAGCTTCGGGTGCGACCCGACGGCAGCGTGGAGCTGCTCTCGACGCACGACCAGCTGCTCGGCGGCAAGAGCGGGCAGAGCTACCTCGGCTGCACCTTCCCCGCGGACCCGGCGTACTCGCGCCTGATCAGCGAGCCCGGAATGGCGATCGGGCAGCGCCTCGCGCGGGAGGGCGTGATCGGCCGGTTCGCCGTGGACTTCGTGGTCGTCCGGGATGCCGAGGGCCGTTGGTCTGCGTACGCGATCGAGCTGAACCTGCGCAAGGGCGGCACGACGCATCCGTTCCTCACGCTGCAGTTCCTGACCGATGGCACCTATGATGCGGAGTCCGGACGCTTCGTGACCCGCGAGGGCGATGAGAAGCACCTCGTCGCGACCGATCACCTCGAGGCCGACGAGCTGCGAGCGCTGTCGGTCGGAGACCTGTTCGACGCCGTCGCCAGGCACGGCCTGCACTTCGATCAGTCGCGGCAGGCGGGCATCGTCTTCCACATGATCAGCTGCCTCACCGAGCACGGGCGCGTCGGCATGACGGCGGTCGGCGACACCCCCGAGCAGGCGATGGAGCTGTACGAGCGCGCACAGCGCGTGCTGCTCGACGAAGCCCGTGCCGCCCGCCGCGAGAACCCGCTGCCCGACTGATCGGGCGTCTCACAGCTTGTCGAGCGCGCGTTCGAGGTCGGCCAGCAGGTCGTCGACGCTCTCGATGCCGACCGAGAGACGCACGACCTCTTCCGGGACGGCGAGCTCGGTGCCACGCACCGAGGCATGGGTCATCTCGTCGGGATGGTTGACGAGCGACTCCACGCCGCCGAGCGATTCGGCCAGCTGGAACAGCCTGGTCGACTCCGCGAACTTCCGCGCCGCCTTGCCGTCCGCGAGGGCGAGCGAGACGATGCCGCCGAAGGCCGACATCTGGCGGGCGGCGAGCTCGTGCCCCGGGTGCGACTTCAGCCCCGGATAGTACACACGCGCGACGCGGTCGTGGCCCTCCAGGAAGTCCGCGACGGCCGTCGCGTTCTCACTGTGACGCTGCATGCGGATGCCGAGGGTCTTGATCCCGCGGGTGGTGAGCCACGCGTCGAGGGGTCCGGAGACGGCGCCGGCCGCGAACTGCAGGAATCGCGCGCCCTCCGCCACCTTGTCGTCGTCGATCACCAGTGCGCCGCCGACGACGTCCGAGTGGCCGCCGAGGTACTTGGTCGCGGAGTGGACGACGACGTCGGCGCCCAGGCCCAGGGGCTGCTGCAGCGCCGGGGAGGCGAACGTGTTATCGACCACGACCAGGGCGCCGGCATCCTTCCCCAATCGCGCCAGGCCCGCGATGTCGGTGATCCGCAGCAGGGGATTGCTCGGCGTCTCGACCCACAGGATCCGCGCCGGGCGCTCTTCGAGGGCGGCGGCGACCGCATCCAGATCGCTCATGTCGACGATGCGCAGTCCGACTCCCCACGGGCCGAGGATCCGCGCGATCAGCCGATAGGTGCCCCCGTAGACGTCGTTGCCGAGCAGCACCTCGTCGCCCGGTCCGAGGACCGAGCGCAGCAGCGCGTCCTCGGCGGCCAGACCGGACGAGAACGAGAGTCCGTGCTTTCCGCCCTCGATCGCGGCGAGCTGGGTTTCCAGGGCGGTGCGCGTCGGGTTGCCGCTGCGCCCGTACTCGTAGCCCTGTCGAAGACCGCCTATGCCGTCCTGGGCATATGTCGTGGAGAAGTGCACGGGCGGGATGACCGCGCCCGTCGTCGGGTCGAATGCCTGGCCGGCGTGCACCGCGAGGCTGTCGAACCCGTGCGCCGGGATGTGGGCGGTCATGCGCTGCTCCTCGAGCTCGTGCTCTTCGTCGTGTCGGTTTCGGGCATCGGGTCGGGTGCCGGTGGATCGACGTCGAACCCGCGCTGCCGCATCCAGTCGTCGTTGAAGATCTTGCTGACGTACGAGCGTCCGTGATCGGGAAGCAGCACGACCACAACGGCCTCCTCGGGAAGGTCGCGTGCCGTGCGCAGCGCGCCCACGACCGCCATCCCGCTCGAACCGCCGACGAGCAGGCCCTCTTCGCGCGCGAGCCGGCGGGTCATCGCGAACGCCTCCGCATCCCCGACCCGCTGGTATTCGTGAACGACGGTGGGGTCGAACGTCTCGGGCCAGAAGTCCTCGCCGACGCCCTCGACCGCGTATCCGTGGATCGGGCCGCCCGAGTAGATCGAGCCCTCGGGGTCGACTCCGATGACCCGCACGGTGTCCTGCGAGAGCTCCCGCAGGTAGCGGCCGGTGCCGGTGATGGTGCCACCGGTGCCGATGCCGGCGACGAAGTGCGTGACGAGGCCGTCGGTGTCGCGCCAGATCTCCGGACCGGTGGTCTCGAAGTGGCCGCGCGGGCCGTTCTGGTTCGCGAACTGGTTCGGCTTGAACGCACCGGGGATCTCCCGTGCCAGCCGGTCGGAGACGCTGTAATAGGAGCGCGGGTCGTCTGGTTCGACGTGCGTCTCGGTCACGACGACTTCGGCGCCGTACGCCCGCAGCACGTCGACCTTCTCGCCCGCGAACTTGTCGGGCACGACGAAGATCATCCGGTAGCCGCGCTGGAGTGCCACGAGGGCCAGCCCGACTCCGGTGTTGCCGCTGGTCGGCTCGACGATCGTGCCGCCGGGGCGGAGCAGCCCGTCGCGCTCCGCGGCATCGACGATGATCCGCGCGATGCGGTCCTTCGCCGAGCCGCCGGGATTGAAGTACTCGACCTTGGCGAGCACGGTGGCGCGGATGCCGGTGGTGACGTGGTTCAGTCGAACGAGGGGGGTGTTGCCGACCAGATCGGCAACGCTGTTGGCGTATCGCACGGTGGTGTCCTGTAGGGAAAGGCCGCGCGTCAGAGGCGCGGCAGCTGTCGGGGGTCGTCGAGGCGAGTGCGAGGCACTCAGCGACAACAACGACAGGTCAGCACGGATTCAGCGTAGCCGCTTCGCCGGGATGCCGCGACCTCGCCCGATCCGGGACGACTCAGACGTCGATCCAGGCCGAGCGCGGGGGAGTCAGCTCGGCCAGTTCGGCCCACAGCTCCTCCGGAATCGGGTGCGCGGCGAGGGCGATCGTCTGCTCGATGCGCTCGGGCGTCGAGACGCCGACCACGGTGGAGGCGATGCGCGGGTCGCGGAGGGAGAACTGCAGGGCGGCTGCCGCGAGCGGCACGCCGTGACGCTCGCAGGCCTGCTGCATGAGGAGGGCGGCCGCCTGCGCGTCGCCGGCCTCGCGGTAGGCGTACCGCCCGCTGGCGGCCGGACCCTTGGCCAGCATCCCGCCGCCATAGGGCGCGGCGTTGAGCACGCCGATCCCGAGGTCGTGGGCCGCCGCGATCAGCTCCTCGGCGGAGCGATCCAGCAGCGTGTACCGATTGTGGGTGAGCACCACGTCGAAGACGCCGGTCTCGACGAGGGGCCGCAGCACGCTGAGGGATCCGCCGGCGACGCCGATGAAGTCGACCAGTCCCGAGTCCTTGAGCTCCTGCAGCGCCTCGACGGGCCCGCCCGGTGCGACGGATGCTTCGTACCCGATGCGCTCGGGGTCGTGGAGGTGCAGCAGCGGGACGCGGTCGAGCCCCAGGCGCTCGAGGCTCTCGCGGTAGGACTCGCGCACGCGGGCGCCGCCGAAGTCGGTGGACCCGAACCGCGGGTCGACCTTCGTGGCCAGGACGTAGTCGGCGGGCAGGCCGCCCGCTTTGCGAAGGGCCGCGCCGATGCGGAGCTCGGACTCGCCGTGCTCGCCGTAGCCGTTGGAGGTGTCCAGGAACCGCACCGGGCTGTCCAGCGCCGCACGGACCGTCGCGACGGCGCGGTCGTCGTCGACCTCGTAGCCGTACAGGAAGCGGAAGTTCGCGAGCGGGCTCGTGCCGAAGCAGAGCTCGGTGACCCGCAGGCCGGTGCGTCCGAGTACGCGCGTGTTCATCGGCTTGCCACCGCATCCCACAGCGCATCGGCGACCTCGCGCTTGGTGCCGCTGACGGTGGCGATCACCTCGTCGTGGGCGCCGATGAAGGTGAGGGTGTTGTCGGCTGATTCGAAGCCCTTCTGCCAGCCGACCTCGTTGACGGCGAGGATGTCGACGCCTTTGCGGCGGCGCTTGCGCCGAGCTCGTTCGAGCAGGGCGGCGGCATCCGTCTCCGTCTCGGCGGCGAAGCCGACGATGATCTGCCCGTCCCGCCGATCGCGCACCAGCGCGGCGAGGATGTCGGCGGTCTCGACCAGTCGCAGCGTGAGCTCGCCGCCGGTCTCCTCCTTCGCGAGCTTGCGCTCGGACGCCTCTGCGACGCGGTAGTCGGCCACCGCTGCGGCCATCACGACGATGTCGGCGTCGGCCGCCCGGGTGCTCACCTCTGCGGCCAACTCCGCCGCGGAGCCGGCCAGGGCGACGTCGACCCGCGGGTGCGCGCGGGCTTCGGCGAGTACGTCCGTGTCGGTGTGCGCGGCGATCAGGGTCACCCGCGCTCCGCGGTCGGCGGCGGCGAGCGCCACCGCGACCCCCTGCCTGCCGCTGGAACGGTTGCCGATGTAGCGAACCGGGTCGATCGGCTCGCGTGTGCCGCCTGCGGTGACCACCACGCGGCGGCCGGCCAGATCGTCGCGGGGGGAGAGCAGCGCGGTGACGAAAGCGTGCAGCTGCTCGGGCTCGGTCATCCGCCCGGGTCCGACGTCGCCGCCGGTGAGCGGACCGTCCTCGGGGCCGACGAGATGGACGCCGCGGCCGCGAAGGACCTCGACGTTGTGCTCCGTCGCGGGATGCCGCCACATCTCGGTGTGCATCGCCGGCGCCACGACGACCGGTGCCGTGGTCGCCAGTAGGCTCGTACCCAGCAGGTCGTCGGCGAGTCCGGCGGCCATCTTCGCGAGGAAGTTCGCCGTCGCGGGCGCGACGATCACCAGATCGGCGGCCTGCCCGAGAGCGACATGGCGGACCTTCGCGACGTCGTCGTGGACAGAGGTGGTGACCGGATTGCGACTGATGGCTTCCCAGGTCGGAATGCCGACGAACCTCACGGCGTCTTCGGTGGGGATGACGTGCACCTCGTGACCGTCCAGCACCAGCAGCCGCACGAGCTGCACGGTCTTGTAGGCGGCGATCCCGCCCGTCACTCCGACGATGACGTACACGCGTCGATTCTGGCAGACGTGCGGGATGCCGCGCGGGGCGGCGCCGGATCGGGGAGGGCTGCCTGATGTGCACGGTGATCATCACCGTCCCGTCTGACGGGTCGCAGCCGGTGCGGCTGCTCGCCGTGCGCGATGAGGATCCGGGGCGCGCCTGGAATCGGCTTGGTGCCTGGTGGCCGGACGAGTACCCCGGCGTGGTCGGCATCCGCGATGCTCGCGCCGGAGGGGCATGGCTCGCCGCCGCACCCGGTGAGCGACGGCTCGCGGTGCTGCTGAACCGGCACGACCTGTCGGACCGCCCCGACCATGCGGTGCAGACCAGGGGGAGCGTCGCGCTCGAATCGGTGGCCGGCCGCTCGCCGGGCGCCCAGCCGCCGACCCGCGGGTTCAACCTCGTCGAGGTGACCGCCCACACCGCGCGGGTGGTCTCGTGGAACGGCGTCGAGTCCTGGACCGTCGAGCTCTCCCCCGGCACGCACATGATCGCGCACGACGACGTCGACGACCCCGCGACCGCGCGCATCACCACGTGGCTGCCCGAGTTCCGCGCCGCCGCTTCGCGGTTGCCGGACGACGCCGCGTGGTGGAACGCATGGCTGCCGGTCATCGAGCGAAGCGCGGATCTGCCCGGTGACGATCCCGCAGCGATCATCCGACGTCAGAGCTTCGAGGGCATCCCGTCGTACTCGCTGCTGATGTGCGTGGCGACCGTGGGCGAGGACGGCCTCGAGGTGCTCGATGCGCCGTTCACGACGCCGGGGGAGTGGACGCCCGAGCCGCTCGGCTGACCATCGGTCGGAGAATCCCGTCCACGTCGAGGGCGGCTCGTCCGGCCTGGCAGCCGCTCACCCGTAGACGAGATATGCGCCGGGTTTGTCCGGCTCTCTCAACTCGAAATGCACGTGCAGACCTGCGCCGTCGAGCAGCTGCACCTGCTGCTCGAATTGCTCGTTCGTCACATACCCGTTCCGCGTGAACCCCCACTGATCCTGCAACCACGACCGAACGGCGGCCAGGAGCCGGGAGTCGATCCCTGACGGGATCCGCGATGCGCGAACCCAGAAGTAGACGACCGCATCCACATCCGCCCACACCGCGTCTTCGACCGCAGGCGTCACCGTTGCCCGGCTGAGGAACGTGGCCGTCGTCGGGAAGATGTAGACGCATCCGAGACTTTCGGCGCTCGCCGGGTCCAGTACCGCGAAGGTGAAGGCGCGACGCTCCGCGTGACGTCGCTCCAGGTCGGCCAGGTCTTCAGCGTTCGCCTCCACGGTGAAGTCGTCAGCCGGCCACGAAGACTGCTCCCACAGACGCAGGTCCGCACGCGTCTCCACGACGGCTTCGAAATCACGCTCAGCGTCAGCGACCTCGATCGGCCGGAGGAGGAACTCGTCGCCGTGCAGGGACTCCGGGACGGCGCATCCCGGATCGGTGAACGGATTCGGGCGCCGTTGCGCGACAGGTGGGTCGGGGGTCGCACGAATCGAGCGACTGGTGACATCCGTGATCGACCGGGGCCCGCCATCCTTGCGTCGCGACATGCGTCAATTGTCCCGCTGTCATCGCAGGCACAGAGCGTCGAAGCGAGGACGGCCGAACGCTACAGTTCCCTCATGAGAATGCTGGGGGTCTTCGTCCTGGCCGTGCTGGTACTCGCCGGCTGCACGGCCGAGCCGGCACCATCGCCGACGACGACTTCATCTCCTGCCCCGGCAACCGCAGGCGAGTGCCCTGCGGGAACGAGCCTGCGCGACGAGCTGTGTCTCTCCGACGACACCATCGCAGACGAGCTCAGCGGCATTCTGCATTCGCAGTTCACCGACGCCCAGCTGAACGCGGTGATTGCGGGCGTCTGGCACGACGGCGAGCCTGTGCTGGTCGGCGCGCTCGGCGAGTCGATGACCGGTGTGCCGGCCACCGCCGATATGCACCATCTGCTCGGCAATCTCTCCACACCGATGTTCACAACCGTGGTCATGCAGCAGGTCGAGGCCGGTGCGCTGTCGCTGGACGATCCGCTCTCGACCTGGTTTCCCGACCTTCCGGCGGCCGACCAGGTAACGATCGACATGCTGCTGCATCACACCAGCGGCTACCCGCACTATACGGAGATCCAGTCCTTTCTGGATCGGCTCTGGGAGGACCCCTTCCAGCAGTGGGACATTCAGGACCTTGTCGACATCGGCGTGGCAGGCGGACCGGTGTTCACGCCCGGCACCGACTGGCTGTTCTCCGACACGAACACCCTCATCCTCCAGCAGGTGATCGAGGAAGTGACCGGGCGCTCCGCCGGCGAACTGCTGCAGGAGGACATCTTCGACCCGCTCGGCATGGACGATTCGACTGCCGCGTTCGACGCGAACTGGCCGTCACCCGTGCTCCACGGCTACAGCGATGAGCGCGGCGTCTGGGAGGACGTGACCCATTGGAGCCCGACGTGGACGTACACCGCAGGCGGCGTCGGCGCCGATCAGGAGGACGTGAGGGTGTTCCTGGATGCCCTCGGCGAGGGCTCGCTGCTGAGCCCCGAGTTCCATGACCTGCAGTTCGCACCGAGCACCGCGGGCCTCGGGCCGTGGACCGATGAGCAGTACTGGGCGATGGGCTTCCTGAACCTGGACGGCTGGGTGTTCCTCAACCCGGGCCTCTCGGGCTACTACGGCGCCGGCGGTACCATCCCGGCCGAGGGCTGGACCATGGTCGTCTACACGACCGCCAGCCAAGCCGGTGACCAGTCCGCTCCGACCGCGACTGACATCTTCCGGCAGTTCACCGCCGTCGTGACACCGGAGCATTCGCTCGCGAAGGCTGGGTGAGCAGCGCCGGATCACGGACGGCAGCCGCTGACACGCAATAATGCTGATATGACCTCTCCTTCTGTCGAACGGCGCTCGAACCCGGCTGCCTGGGCCGCGTTCTGGTTCGGGCTCGCCGGCCTCGTTCTCATGCCCATTCCGCTGTTCATCGGGCTGATCGTCGGCGGTGCACTCTCCGTCGTCGCCGCGATCTTCGCTGTGATCGGCCTCTTCAAGGGCCTCGCGCGCAACGGAAAGGGCATCGCGCCCGTCGTGTTCGCAGCGATCTTCATCGCTCTCACGTGGGCCGGCATCTCGGTCGGCGGCGGCACCGTCTGGTAGGTCCCCGACCGTCACCCATCAGGCCACCTTTCGCACGCCGCGCATCGGTGGTCGAATGTGGCGCATGGGTGCAACTCGCCGCGGTTCGTTGACGGATCGGTCGAGACCGTGGCGGATGCTGCTCGCGTTGCTCGGTGGATTGTGGGCCGCGCTGACGCTGCCGCTCACAGCGACCGCGTTCGGCTCCACGCAGTGGGTGTGGGTCTTCGACTCCTCCGTCTACGTCGCCGCCCGGCAATGGGCGAACGACCCCTATGTCGTCTTCGGAGCACTGGCAAGCCTCTCGTTCCTCGCGATCGGCATCGCCCTCCTGCCCGACCTGTGTCGAGCCCGATGGGGCGGAACGGTGATGGCGTGGCTGGTCATCGCCGGCGCGCCGGTGACCGCGCTGAGCTACCTCAATACATCGGAGAGCGCCCCGTTCCACTTCCTCTGGGGCGCGGAGTTCTACATCCTGGTGGCCATTGGCGCCAGTGGAATCGCCGCCGCCATCTCCGCCGGGCCGCATTGGGGGATCGGGGTGCGAAGCCTGCTCGGGATGACCTTCGTCGTCGTTCTGGTCGGAACACTCGCGCTTGGCTACTACCCGCACGGCAGCCTCGTGGTCCTCGCCGTCGAGGCGGTCGTGCTCATTGCTGCGGCACCGCGCGATGCCGCGTTCGCGGAAGGCTCGGCATCAGAGCGAGACGTTGCCCTGCAGACGGATTCGCCGGCGTCATCGTGACTCGGTCCGCGAGGAGCCCCCGCTGAGGCGTTAACCGGCCTGCGTGCCGGAGTGCCGCCCGCGATGCGAAGTCTTGCCGCGGTTCTCCTGGGGGTGAACAATGCGGCCATGCGCGCACCGTCGGATCGCCGGGCCCCAGTGCGGGGAGCACAGCGAATGTCTGCCGCTCTGGGCGCGATCCTGTTCGCGGGGTCGTGCCTTGCGGCGTGCTCCGCGAATGCTGAATCCGCCGCGCCGACCGGCACGACGCCGGTCGAGCCGTCGGTTGCGCGCACGTCGCCGACCGGTACCGTTGCGCCGTTCCTCGTGCCTGACTTCGATGGCCCAGCGCCGCAGCCCGTGAAGGCCGGTACGGCGCACGTTCTCGAGAACCCGAACCCGGGAGCGTCCGACTTCAAGAGTGTCGAGTACACCGTTCCACCCGGGTGGGAGATCGGTGACGTGTACATCGGCAAGAATCTCGGCCAGACGGGCGAGGTTGCGATCAGCTTCTGGACGCCGGCAGGCGTCTACTCCGATCCGTGCCGGCGAACCACAGACCTGAGTCCGATCGACCTCGCAGACCACACCCATACCGATGGCGGCGACCTCATCCTCATGAGCTATCCGCAGATCGGGCTTTCGGCGCAGGACGGCCGTGCGGCCACAGAGGCTCGTTCGGTGATCGTCGACGATCCTTCTGAGGACGAGGGGATCATCGCGCTTCGACTCGAGCTGACCGTGCCCGCCGATCTCGACCTCGCGTCGTGCGATGAGGGGGTCTACGTCGCCTGGCCGGGAACCCGCACGGGCGAGCGGCCGAGCGACAACCACATCCCGGGGCAGACGGACATCATCTACCAGGTCGATGTCGACCTGGGCCCCCTGGTCATCGACGCGTCGTTCCGGCCCGACTCCTCGCCGGAGGACATCGAAGAGCTCTACGCGGTGCTCGGATCAATCGTCATGGACCGCTACTGACTCACGGGTTCTCGTCTGCGCCGCGGACTGCGTCGCTGAGCGACCCTCTTCTGCACCGATGCAGTGACCGCTAGGGTTTGGCCGACCCACGAATCGAGGCGTATCGTGACCCAGCCTTCCTCCTCCGCCGGCGCCAAGGTGAACTGGCTGGCCATCATCGCGCTCGTGATCGGCGCAGTGAGCATCTTCTTCAACCCCTACCTGCTGGTGTCCGCGATCGCGATCGTGCTGGGCATCGTCGCCCTGATCAGCGCGCGCAGGGCAGGCGATCAGCGGTCGTACCAACTCGTCGCCATCCTGGGCATCGTGGCTGGAGCAATCGGCGCACTGCTCGTGATCGTCAGCAACACGATCAGCGCATCGCTGTAGCGGCCGACCGAAGCGCGCACGCAGACGGGCGGCAGCCGCTGCAGGGTTGTCCATGCCGCGGGGCTACGTTGGGTTGCGTGCCCTTCGCTCTCGCGCTCACCGTCCTCCTCGGGTTGTTGACCCTCCTCCAGCTGGCGCTCATCTTCGGCGCACCGCTCGGCGCATTCGCATGGGGTGGCCAGCATCGAGTGCTGCCCGCACGACTGCGGATCGGCAGCGCGGTGTCGATCCTCATCTACGCGCTGATCGTCGTCATCGCGTGGGATCGCGTCGGCGCCATCGACCTGTTCGACGGGTTGTTCTCCGAGGTCGCGATGTGGGTGATCTTCGCGTACTTCACGCTCGGCATCGCGATGAACGCGATCTCGCGCAGCAAACCGGAGCGCTACACGATGGTGCCGATGTCGATCGCCCTCGCAGGGCTGTCGTTCCTCATCGCGATGGGATTCGGCGAGCTCGCGACGGCGATCTGATTCGATCCCTGGGTGCACCCAGCGTGGCTCGGATCGGCATCCCCCTTCCACACGAGTCCGCGCACGAGCAATATGAGTGCGTTGGCAACGAACATTGAGGGGTAAGCATGAGCGTCTATCGAGTCATCGACGTCATCGGAACGAGTGCCTCGTCCTGGGAGGAGGCGGCCCGAGAAGCGATCAACACAGCCGCGGGATCGCTGCACGACCTCCGCGTTGCCGAAGTGACGAAGCAGGACGTCGTGGTCGGCGACGATGGGAGTCTCATCTTCAGGGCGCGGATCCAGCTGTCGTTCAAGTACGCACCGGAGTAGGCCGATCCTCTCTCGCCCGGGACTGCACGGTCCGACCAGCGTCGAACCAGCGGGTCGAGAGGAACCCACATCGATTTCGCGGGTCACTCGGCCCGGTCATTCGGCGGCTTGTAGAGCTCTTGAACCGCCTGGTCGATGTCGTCGTCGCGCTCCTCGACCGGTTCCAGGTACAGGCGCATGTGAACAATCAAGTCGTCCGCTTCACGCAGGATCACGACTCCGCGCATCGCGAACGGGGACCCATCCGCGTGCCGGCCGCGCCAGTCCCACTCGCCCCATTCGACATTGCCGTCGATCGAGGACGCCACGAGTTCCGCAGCGAAGTCCGGCACGCCCTCGAACACAGACGTCCAGTTCGCACGAACCTGAGCCTGCCCGCTGAACCCACGAGTCGGGTGCAGCGGCTGGTAGCTCTCGTACGAGTCCGCGAACAGCGATGCCATGCGGTCGGGATCGTGAGAGTTCATCGCATCTCTCAAGCGCTCGAGCATGCCGCCCATGGCTCACACGGTAGACCGCACCGCAATGGTGCGATAGTCCGCACGATTGACAGACCCGGTCGGCGCGGCCGACCTACCACAGGGCCGCCAGGGTGATGACGAGCATCGCCCCGGTGATGATGGGCCAGTAGAGGATGCGCGGCCAGGCGTTGCCGTACTTGAACAGCCCGAGGTGGGGCCTCGCGACCAGCAGCACCGAGTTCATGGCGACGGCGACGATCGCGAAGTAGGTGATGACGTGCAGGCCCTCGAGATAGACGAGGCTGGGCCAGCGCACCTCGTTCCTCAGCGCGTTCTGGGAGACGAGCACCGCGAAGACGTATGCGGCGCAGGTGAACAGAACCGCGCCCGGCCGCACACCGAACTGATCGAGCCGTTTCTGGTTGCGTCCGATCACCATGACGATGACGAACAGCTGCAACAGGATGATGAACGGCGCGATCCCCTGCGAGAAGAGTGGTCCGAGGAGGTATCGCTCGGCGTTGATGTTGAAGTACAGCTCCGGCTTCGGGACGAAGGTGTAGTCCTGGATGCCGAAGTCTGCGTTGTAGGTGGCGAGCCGATAGCCGAAGAAGCTCTCTTCGATCTTCCAGTTCTCCAGCACCACGATGGGGTCGACACCCGGAAGCGTCGTCGGGTTCGTATCCACGTACGCGTCGAGGTCGGGCACCAGGAACACGTTGTCTTCGAAGTCGACCGACCACATCCGCAACCAGAGCTCCTGCCGGTCGAGCGGGTAGTCGCTGTAGTCGAACTGCTCGCGCAATGTGGTCTTGAAGTTCCACCCGACCAGCACCTCGTCGCCCTGCACGGCCTCGTAGACCTTCGAGAAGTTGGTGGTCTCCGCCTCGGGGAAGACCACGCCCCGGTCGATGTCCTCGCGGTCGAGCGGGTAGAGCTGCCACATGTACCCCGCCACCTGCAGGGTGTAGGGCCCCTTGAACTCGAGCGACTGGATCATGAGGCCGGTCGGGATGTATGTGGGCTCCTCGGCGTCGGGGCCGGTGTCGACGTTCGCGTCGTTGAATGCGTCCACTTGAGCCTGTGTGGTGACGCGGGTCTCGTCGGGCGCATCCTCGTACGGCACCGACTGGTAGCCGACCCAGACGGTGGCGATGACGAAGATGCACAGGACGGAGAACACAGCGGCGAGCCAGCCGGCGACAGTCATCCATGCCGGCCGCGGCGGTTCCGGCGGCGCCTCGTCGACGTCGCCTCCCGGTGGCGGCTTCTCAGCTGCCGTGACCGCTTTGGCCATGACCCTTGTTATACCCGATGAGAGCGGCTCGCGCGCTCAGGGAGGTGGTCCCAGACCGCTTGATGGCGGCGGGCCCGTGCCGGTTCCAGCATGTGAGGATGTCGGTATGGTGACCTCCTCGGCCTCCCCCCTGATCTCCGTGGACGAGCTGCGGGCTCGCCTCGAGGCCGGTGACGGCATCCGCCTGCTCGATGTGCGGTACCGGCTCGAGCAGAACGACGGCCGACCCGGCCATCTCGCGGGCCATCTTCCCGGTGCGGTGTATGTCGACATGGACACGGAACTCGCCACGCTCGGCGATCCGTCCGAGGGGCGGCATCCGGTTCCATCTCGAGCCGTGCTCCAGGATGCCGCGCGCCGGTGGGGCCTCAACATCGGTGACGCGGTCGTCGTCTACGACGACTATCGTTCGGTGTCGGCCGCGCGCGCGTGGTGGTTGCTCACCCGTTCCGGGGTCGACGACGTGCGCGTGTTGGACGGCGGCTTGTCGGCGTGGGCGGCGGCGGGACTCCCGCTCGAGGAGGGCCATGTCGTGCCCGCGCGCGGATCGATCGAACTCGAGGAGCTGAGCGGAGGCGTCGCGACGATCGATGATGCCGGATCCTGGCCGGCGCGGGGCGTTCTGCTCGACGTTCGCGCGTCCGAGCGCTACCGAGGTGAGGCCGAGCCGTATGACCCGATCGCGGGGCACATCCCCGGAGCCGTCAACCTGCCCGCCGGGGCCTACCTGAACGGCGCGAACTTCGCGGAGTCCGGAGCGATTCGCGCAGCACTCGCCGGTGCCGGCGTGACAGATGATTCACCCGTCGCCGCCTATTGCGGCTCGGGGCTGACGGCCGCGCACCTTGCGCTCGCGGGCGCGGTCGCGGGTGTCGATATCGCCGTGTTCCCCGGCTCGTGGAGCCAGTGGTGCAACACGCCCGGTCGTCCTGTCGCGACGGGACCGACGCCGAGCGGCGACATAGCCGGGTAGGCCACGAGGACGACCACGGGCTGTGGGAAGGCGCACGCGCGCACGGTGACGACTGACGGCGGTGCAAGCGGGTCACGCGACGCTTGGTGAGTGTCGCTATGGGGTGGCTCTGAGGGGCTCGAGGGCGGCGAGGACGAGGTCGATGCCGAAGGCGAACTCCTCGGCTGGGTCATAACCGGCAGCCATCAGCGCCGCGGCCGACTCGTTGAGGTACGGGAACTCGTCGGGAGGAAGCTGGGGCAGGTAGACGTCTGCGGTCAGGTCGGCGAGCTCATCGGCGGTGTCGAACGGCAGGCTTGCCGCCTGCAGGGCGTGACCGTAGACATAGCTGTCGAGCAACCAGTTGGCGTGCGTCGCCATCAAGACGGAGAAGCCGGCCCTCCGCAGGCAGGCGGTGACCGCTTCGTGGTGGCGCAGGTTCGCCGGCCCCGGAGATGTCCGCGACTCCATCAGGCCGATCGCCCATGGGTGGCGTGCGAGAACCTGCCGGGCGGATGCCGCCCGCTGTCGCATCGCCGACTGCCAGTCCGTCTCTTCGCGCGGGAGTTCGATCTCGCCGAACACGCTGTCGATCATGGCGTCCAGCAACTCCTCCTTGCTCGCCACGTAGTAGTACAGCGACATCGCGCCCGCGCCGAGCACCCCTGCCAGCCGTCGCATGCTCAGCCCATCGACCCCCCCGCGGTCGGCGAGCCGGACCGCCTCGTCGACGACCCGCTGCTTGCTCAGCCCCGCGTCTGAGCCGACCTGGCGTTCTTCGCTCGCTGGCATGGGCCTCCTCGCTTGCTCGAACGGCTTGACAATCGTACAGCGTACTATGCATAGTACAGTGTACGACGTACAGTGTACGAGTCAGCGAGACGCGCGGCTCGGACGTGAGGAGGCTTCTGTGGGAATCGAACAGCGATCGCCTGGCGCCGCACGACCGGTGTCTGGAGCGAGTCCGGCCGCGGCGGCGACGATGCGCGCCGCCGTCCAGCATCGCTACGGCCCGCCGTCCGTGCTCGAGTCGTCCGAGGTCGGCATCCCGCTGCCGGGTCGACGCGACGTGCTCGTCCACATCGGCGCGGCCTCCGTGCATCCTGGCGACTACTTCGTCATGACCGGTGAGCCGTACATGGTGCGCTTGGTGTTCGGGCTCCGCCGGCCGCGCCACGGCATCCCAGGCAGGGATCTCGCCGGCGTGGTTGCAGCGGTCGGGAAGGATGTCACCGCGCTGCGTCCCGGAGACGAAGTGTTCGGGTGGAGCACGACGGGGACGCTCGCGGACTACGCCTGCGTCCCGGCGGAAAACCTCGTGCCCGTGCCCGCCAACGTGTCGGTCGTGGACGCGGCAGCGGTGCCCACGTCCGCCCTGGCTGCGTTGCAGGCATTGCGCAAGATCGCGAACGTTCAACCGGGCCAGACCGTGCTTGTCACTGGCGCGTCAGGCGGCGTGGGCTCCTTCGCGGTACAGATCGCGAAGGCGTTCGGCGCCGAGGTGACGGGTGTATGCAGCACCGGCAACGTCGAGTTGGTCCACTCACTCGGCGCCGACCATGTCATCGACTACACGAGAACCGACTTCGCCCGCGCCGCGAAGCGCTACGACGTCATCCTGGACAACGTGGAAGCCCAGCCGCTCGCGGCTGCGCGACGAGCACTGACGCCGACCGGCACCCTGATCCCCAACAGCGGCCGCGGCGGCCGCTGGCTCGGCCCGCTCGGTCGGATCGTCGTAGCACGCCTGCTGTCCGGGTTCACCCGCCAGCGGCTGAGGCCCTTCGCTTCGATCGAGAAGCGTCAGGACCTGCTGACTCTGGCCGACATGCTCGCGAGCGGGCAGGTCACGCCTGTCATCGATCGGACCTACCCGCTCGATGAGGCAGCCGACGCCCTCTGCTACGTCGCAGCCGGGCACACTCGCGGGAAGGTCGTGATCGCCATCTGACGAACGGACCGACGAGAACGACTCACCCGTGCGAGTGCACGCCAAGACCTGCCGCCAGTCCGGCGGACAAACCGATCCTCTCGAAAGAAGAACCGATGACCAACCGAACGAAGACCCCGAACCCGCTCGACAACCCGCCGGTGCCCGTGCAGGCCAAGCTCGCCGCCGCCTGGACCAGCTTCATGTTCCTCTACATCTACGTCGACTTCTTCAATCTCTACAAGCCCGGCGTCGTCGACGGCATCCTGAATGGGCTCGTCTGGAGATTCGAAGTCAGCTCGACGCTGTTGACCTTCATGCTCGCGTCCGTGGCGATCCCGGCACTGATGGTGATGCTCTCCATGACGCTGCCCGCCCGAGCGAACCGCGCCACGAACCTCGTCGTGGCATCGCTCTACATCCCCTACTCGCTGTTCAACGCGGCAGGGGCGTCCTGGGAATGGACCTTCTTCTACGGCCTCTCCATCGGCATCGAAGTGCTGCTCCTGGCCTTCATCCTCCGCTCCGCCTGGACCTGGCCCCGGACCGTCGCCGTTCCTGCCGACGGCGCGACGACCGATCTTCGGCAGGGGCTTCGGCTGTAGGTCTGCAGCGGGGCCCGCTGACGAGGCATCTCGCTGGCGTGGCCGGATGCGCAGTCGCGGGGGTGCAGCACGTTCCGGCTGCACTCCTCGACCTGCGCGTCAGCTGACGACGGGCGTCAGGGTGATGGTGTCGGGTCCGCGGCTTCGACCTGAGGAGCGACCGCGTCGACTTCGGCGACCGCCTCGTCGCTCGGGCTCAGCACGTGCGTGTCGCCACCGAGCTCGGTGAGCTTGTTCATGACCCCCGCCGCTGCGGAGGACTTCACCAGGGCTCCGACAGCCGCCTGGCCGTTGTCCAATGCGGCCGAGAGGCGCTCACGCTCGTCGCTGTCGATTCCCAGCCCCTTGTGATGCAAGGCACCGATCAGGCCGCCGCCGATGGCCCCGGCCAGCAGGCCCACGGGGGTCAGCGCGGCGAGGATCACACCGATGCCGGCACCCTTGCCCCAGCTTCGACGACCCATCTTCTGGGTCTTGACCTTGCCGTTCTCGTCCAGGACGAGCACACCGATCGCATTCAACTTCACGTCGTCGTCGAGCTTGTCCCACTCTTTGAGGGATTGGGCAGCAGCGTCCGCCGCTGCTTCATTCGGAAAGATCGCCAATACGACCTGCTTCTCGCCCATCGGGTTCTCCTGTCTCGTGCGCTCGCAGCGCACTCGCAGAATGACCCACGGCCAGTTTCGCGTCAAGGGGTGCGGCGTGCGGCGGCCGCTCGATCCGGTTCGTTCCGGCGGTGCCCGCGGGCCCGGTAGGTCAAGCCGCCGGCGTCGTGAGATCCGAATCGGCCTGTGCCGCTTGCCACTGATCCCGGGTGACTGCGTATTCGACGGCGCCCAACTCACTGCCGTCACGGTCGTCGTCGTCTTCGTAGAAGGTGCGGATGTACTCAAGGCCCGCCGAGCGCATGGTCGCCCGGGATCGTTCGTTCACCGTCAGGGTGAGGGCGAAGACGCGGTGCATGTCGAGGTCCTGGAAAGCGTGGCGCAGCATCTCGCGTGAACCCTCGGTCGCCAGCCCCTTGCCCCAGTGCCGCCGCAGCAGCCGGTAGCCCAGCTCGGCCTCGCCCGGGACGAGAGCCTCCTCTCCCCACCCGGCCGGCTGCAGCAGCCACCAGCCGACGAACTCGTCCTCGACGAAGCCGACCCAGAAGCCGAGTCCCGCCACGGGCTCCGCCGTCGCCAGCCGGAGTCCGTGAGCCTTCTCGACCTGGGCGCGGGTGCGACCGTCGCCGGTCAGGTAGCGCATCACCTCTGGGTCGGAGTCCAACTCCACCTCGAGTTCCAGATGCTCATCGCCTAAGGGGATCAGTCGGATTCGGTCTGTCTGCAACGTCGCCTGAGACACAGAGCAATCATGCACCAACTCAGGGAGGGCACCCTGCCAGACTGGGCGTCGTGGCCGCTGAGCATGTCGATGTCGTCGACGGACCCGCCGTCCGTGATCGACCCGAGACGCCGACTCTCGGCATCCGTGAGGTCGTGCCGTTCCGCACGATGCTGGCTGAGCGCGATCGGCTCCTGGCGGAGCTGATCACATGGCTCCGCGTCCACGGCGCAGGCGACTCCGGTCCCTTCTTCCTTCGACTGCACGTCGTGGACATGGCAGCACTGATGGACATCGAGGTGGGCGTCGTGGGAACGGCGGATGCCGAGGACGAACGAGTGAAGCGGGGATGGCTTCCGGAAGGCCGGTATGCGGAGCTCGACTATCGAGCGACGTCGCTGAGCGCCAACCGGATGCTCCTCGCGTGGGCCGGCGACCAGGGACTCACGATCGACTCGTGGTCCACGCCCAGTGGTGAGCAGTTCGCCGCGCGACGCGAGATCTACATCACCGATCCCCGACTCGAGCCCAGGAGGAAGCAGTGGGTCGTCCGGCTCGCGTTCCTCCTCCGCCCCTGAGCCGCCACGGCGTTGCGCCGAGGTCTCCGTCGCGGGTCCAAAGGTCGACCGCTTCGGCAGCTCTGACTGGTCGAGACGGTCACTCCTTGATCGTGACGATTCGGAACACCGGGAAGTCCGGAGCGATCTCAAGAAGCCGCTCGTCCGACGCGGAGGCGTCGACGTTCTCGAAGAATCTGCCGACCTCCCACGCCCACGCCCTGAGATACGCGCGCAGAATCGGCGGCTTCTCCTGGTCGGCAACCTCCACGGCGTGGAACTGCTCCGTTCTGCGCCCGCTTGCCAGCCGCCCCTCACCCGACACTCTGATGTTCCGCACCCACTGGGTGTGCCCGCGCGGCGAGACCAGATAGCGATCCCCACCGACCCGGAGAGGATTGACCGGCGTCGAGCGCCACTCGCCACTGGAACGACCTCGCACAGACAGCACACGACTTCCAGCGAACGGCAGACCGATCTTCGTCAGCCACCCGATCGCTCCATTGAAGACCGAATCGATCCCGGATGGTCTGACATAGCGCGCGCCCACCCTGTCATCCTGCCGCACGCCGTCGCCCGCTCACGGGCGTCAATCCTCGACGCCGCCGACGCCGCGGCTCGGTGACTCCAGGTGTTTCAGCCCGTGAGGAGGCCGGCAAACCCGCCGACTCGCAATGCTCCGGCCCCGCCCCGCTCAAGAAGTCAGGGGGATGACCCCGAGTTGCCGGTAGAGCCCGTACCGGTCGTATTCCACCCAGTCCTCGGCGAACTTCCCGTCAGCGAAACGGGCGATGATGATGACGGTCCACTCGACTTCCTTGCCCGACGCGGCGATCCCCGCCCAGTCACCCCGCTGCACCCCGCGCCAGCGACCCCGCCACACAGCGCGGTCGTTCGAGAAGAACAGATCATCGAGGGTGTACCTGATCTCCGGAAAGGCGGCGAAGAAGTCCGTCATCCCTGATCTCCACGCGTCAAGGCCGCGCAACGTCTGCTGCCCCATCCAGTGGGACGTCAGGTTCTCCAACCAGTACGACTCGAGGTCGTCGAGCTCGTGTCTGTTGAATACAGCCTCGATGTAGTCGCGAACAAACGTCTCCCGCGTTGGTGCTGGCACGGCACGGTCTCCTCACACGTCGAGCGACGACGGCCGAACTGCCGTCTCACCTATGAGACTGAACGCGGCGCGGGATCAAGTCAACGCATGGGATCGGCGAGCGGGGACGGATGGCTCGATTCAGGCGGAGCGAGCGAGCAGTTCTGTCGTCGCGTCCCAGAGTCTGGCCTCGCGCACCGTGTCTTGAGCGAATGGTTCGACCGAGCGCTGCTTCGTCTTGACGACGAAGTCCCCGCCATCGAGGTGTGCCCACTCCTCGTCCAGAGCGAGGGCTGCCAGGACAGGGCCGGATTTGCGTGGCGAAGAGACTCCGGGAAAGCGCTCCAACAACCGGCCGATCCGTTGCACGTTCTCGCCGTGCTCCCTCGACAGTCCGGTGCCGGGCGTGAACCCGGGTTCGAACACGGAAACGTTGATGCCTGCGGGAACGCGGGGTTGAAGTTCGTGCGCGTAATGAGGATCGCGAGTTTCGAGTTCGAGTACGCGACGCCCGCGGCGCGCGCGGTGGGCTCGATGTCCGCCGGTGCGGGCTGGGCAAGTTCCAGGGGGTCCTTCCAGACCGCTTCCGGGACACCGAGCATGCGCCGCGGAGTATTGAGGTAGTAGGTGTTCGAGCCGAGGAATCCCGTTGGCGATCTTCCGCGTGTCCGATGTCACCACCACCGTCACCCACCGCCACTCCGGCGGCAACGATCAGTCGAGCTGTCGAACTTGTCATGATGACCTCCTCCGGTCCGGAAGGGCGCTTGAGGGCTACTCTGCCCTGCGCGCGCTGAAGCCCTGCTGAACGCGGGACGCTCCCCTCGCGCGGATGCGCCCTAGGCGCGCGGGCGCGGCCGGGCGAGTGGCATCAGGGCCGACATGGCCCACCGCGGCATCCGGAACATCGGACGGTCCTTGCCGAGCGCATCGATCGCCGACATCTCCGCGACGGTGAGCTCGAAGTCGAACACGTCGATGTTCGCCGCGATGTGCGCGGGGTCAGTCGACTTCGGAATGGCGACGAAACCGCGCTGAACGTGCCAGCGCAGAATGATCTGCACGGGCGACTTCGCGTGGCTGCTCGCTGCGGCGAGCACTACGGGCTCACCGAGAAGACTCTTCGATCCGTGGCCGAGCGGATACCACGCCTCGGCCACGATGTCGTGCGACGACAGGTAGGGGAGCAGGTCGGGCTGCTGCCAGTACGGGTGCAGTTCGACCTGGTTCAGCACGGGCGTGATCCGCGCCTTCGGAAGGAGGGCATCGAGGTCGGTCACGGCGAAGTTGCTGACGCCGATCGACCGGACGGTTCCTTCGTCCACTGCCTCTTCCATTGCCTTCCACGCACCGGTGACGTCGCCGACGGGCTGGTGCAGGAGCAGCAGGTCCACATACCCGCCATCGAGCCGTTCCACCGCCTCGCCGATCGCGACGCGGGCCTTCTCGTGGGGGTAGGCCGACGGCCACAGCTTGGTGGTGAGGAAGATCTCTTCGCGAGGCACCCCCGAAGCGCGGATGCCGCGTCCGACGGCACGTTCGTTGCGATAGGCGATCGCCGTGTCGATGAGACGGTAGCCCGTCTCCAGCGCTGACTTGACGCTGGCCTCGCACTCCGCGATGTCGGAGATCAGGTAGACGCCCAGGCCGATCTGCGGCATCCGGAGACCATTCGAGAGCGGAACGCTGGTCGTCATGATTGCCACCCTCCGGCTGGGTCTTGCGCCACGGCCCCATTGTGCGCGCGATCAGGACGTTCCGACAGATCGATCGGTCGCCGCGGTGGTCAGGCGCCGAATCGCCGCTGCAGATCGGCGTAGCCGACGGCACCGTCGAGAAAGCTCAGGGTGCCGGTGTCCAGGAGTTCTCGGCCCGCGCGCTCGAGTCCGCTGAGTGCGGCTCGGGCAAGACTCGCGCCCACGCTGACCCGCCTGACGCCGAGCGAGAAGAGCGTGGGCGCATCGATGACGTTCGCGGTCAGCCCGGCGACGATGTTGAGCGGGGCGGGGATGGATGCCGCGAGCCGGCGGATCGTGTCCGCGTCATTCACCCCGGGCACGAAGATGCAGTCGGCCCCTGCTTCGACGTAGCGCAGCGCTCGTTCGACGGTCTGCTCGAACAGATCCCCGGTGGCGCTCGAAAAGTACGTGTCGGTCCTCGCGTTCAGGACGAAGGTGCCCGCCGGCGCTGCCGCGCGGGGCGGCGGCCAGTCGATCTGCGGCCTCATCGATCTCGAACAGCACGCCCCCGACGGCATCCTCGAGGTTGGCACCGACCACGCCGAGTTCGAGGACTCGTGCAACCACACGACCGACGTCCTCCGGTCCGTCGCCGTATCCGGATTCAAGGTCCGCACTCACCGGCGCGCGCACCGCACGGACGATGCGGTCGAGACACTCGAGCATGGTCTCCAGGCCCAGCGCCCCGCCGTCGGGAACCCCCGAGGACCACGCGATGCCCGCGCTGGTCGTCGCAATGGCCGGGAAACCGACCCCTTCGAGGATGCGGGCGGACCCGGCATCCCACGCGTTGGGAATGACGAAACCCGGGCCGGCATGCATCGCGAGGAAATCGGCGCCGCGGTCGATGGACGCTGTCTCGTCATCTCGTGTCGGCACGCCTGTATTAAGTGCGCACACCACGGTCCAGGTCAAGAGCGCCCGGATCTAGGTCGCTGACACTCCGTGCGCTCCGAGGACCGTGGTTGCGAGCGCGCCGGCCGTCACCGCCGCGGTCAAGGCAGCTCGAGGATCGTCGCCGAGAGCGATCCGAGCCGCCAGCGTGCCGGCGAACGCATCACCCGCTCCGGTGGTGTCGACCACCGCGACCGGGGGTGGAGTGGCATCCCAATCGCCCCATCTCGCACCGCGGGCACCAAGAGTCACGCAGGCTCCCGCGGGCCGCCCGAGCAGCGCATGCTCGTGCTCGTTGACGATCACGACATCCGCAAGCTGCAGCAGCGGTGCGGAGCCCGCGACCACCGGTGAGGCGTTGAGGATCGCGCGCGCTCCGATCGCACGAGCACGCCGGAGCGCGGCCTCGGCGCACTCGAGGGGGATCTCCAGCTGGACCAGCACCACCGACGTCTCATGCGGGATGCCGTCCACCACGTCGTCCGGGGTGAGCAGCCCGTTCGCGCCGGCGATGACGACGATGCTGTTCTCTCCGTCCGCGGCAACGGTGACGATCGCGCGCCCTGTCACCCCGCCGGCGATCACCGAGACCGCTGCCAGGTCGACGTCCGCCGCGCGCAGCGACCTCCGGCACACGTCTCCGGCATGGTCGTGCCCGACCGCGGCCACCAGCCCGACGCCGGCCCCGGCGCGGGACGCAGCGATGGCCTGATTCGCACCTTTGCCGCCCGGCCGCTCGCTTCCGTCGTCGCCCGCGACCGTCTCGCCGGGTTTCGGGTGGCGGACGACCCGAACCGTCGTATCGAGGTTCACCGACCCCACCACGACCACTGAGCTCACTCGGCGATGCTCTCATCCTGGAACCAGCCACGGGGGCGGTTCGAGACCTGCGGCAGGGCTCGTTCAACGCGCGGCTTCGCCCACTCCGCGGCATTGGCCAGAACGCGATGGATGTCGGCGCGATGGTAGATCGGATAGTTCTGGTCGCCTGGGCTGAAGTAGAAGATGCGTCCCAGACCGCGACGGTACGTCAGCCCCGAGCGGAACACCTCACCGCCGCTGAAGCTGCTGATGAAGACGAGCTCGTCCGGCGGTGGCACGTCGAAGAACTCGCCGTAGGTCTCGTGCTCGGGCAGCACCAGCGGGTCGGGGACGCCCACGGTGATGGGGTGCCCTGGGGCGACGCTCCACACCGTCTCGCGGTCCCCGTCGTTGCGCCATCGGAGCGAGCAGGTCGTGCCCATCAGCCGGATGAAGATCCGCGAGAAGTGGCCGGAGTGCAGCACGACGAGCCCCATGCCGGACAGCACGTGCTGCGCGACGCGGTCGACGATCGCCCCGTCGACGGCATCGTGCGCGCGGTGACCCCACCAGAACAGCACGTCAGTCTCAGCCAGCGTCGCTTCGCTCAGGCCATGCTCGGGCTGCTCGAGGGTCGCAGCAGTCATGGAAGCGTCCGGCAGCAGCTGCTGGACGCCGTTGATGATCGCGCCGTGGATGCCGTCGGGATACAGCTCCGCGATCTCGGGCTGTTCGCGCTCGTGGACGTTCTCATTCCAGACGGTGATGCGCAGGGGCTCGGTCACAGCACCTCTCCTTTGGCGTGCAGGCGTTCGTAGAGGTCCAGGCTCAGAGCGGCGGTCCAGCTGAAGCGCAGCGTACCGCGGGGCTCGCCGCTGTGCGGATCGACATACTCCGGGAAATCGTGGTCGAGTCCGAGGTCGGCCATCTGGCTCGCGAGCCCGCGCGCCGCATCCGCGAATCCCCGCTCGTGCAGCGCCTCGGCGATGAGCCATGCGGTGTTGAACCACGAGGGGCCGCGCCAGTATCGAGCGGAGTCGAACGTCGGCGCGGTCAGGTCGTGACTGGGCACCAGGGCGATGGCGCCGAGACCGAAATGCTCGGAAGACAGCGTCTCGAGCAGTCGGTCGGTGTGCGGGAGGGCGGGCACGAGGAGGGGGATGAGCCCGGAGATCGTACGGAACCGCTGCTTTCTGCCCGCGACGACGTCGTTTGCGACATAGCAGCCGAGCTCCTCGTCCCACAGGCTTTCGAGGGCGTCCGAGAGTTCCACGGCACGACGGCGATGGTGCTCGGCATCCGCGCCCAGCAGCTCGGCGATCGTGGCCATCGCCCACTCGGAGCGGATGAGCAGGGCATGGGTGGCAGGGTCCTCGAGCACGAACGGGTAGCCGGCGTCCTGGTCGTCGCAGTCGTGGTCGCGGTACCGCGCGGCCAGGTAGAGGTATTTGCCGTACTCCGCGTTGGAGGGACGATGGCTCGCGTCCGCATGATCGAGGTCGGGTCTGGGGATGTCGCTCCCGAACGACGCATCTACCGCGGCGAGCGGTGCGTCCCAGAACGGGGAGTTGTCCATGCCGCTCTCCCACGGGTGCACGATGTGCACCAGCCCCGATGGGCCGATGCGGCGCTTCTCGAGGTACTCGTGCCAGCCCAGGAGCCGCTTGTAGGACCGCGCGAGGAACCGGCGTCGGTCGGACTCGGCGGGGTCGGACTGGTGGACCAGCAGCGTCGCGAGCGCGTGATTCGGGGGCTGGATGAGCCCGGCGGTCGGCACCGCCGGGCTGCCGGGGATGCGCTCGCTGTGCCAGAACGAGGCGCCGGGGGAGTACTGCACGTCGAGCCGCGGGTTGAACACGATCTGCGGCAGCCGCCCATCGGCCCATTGCGCGCTGAAGATCGCATCGAGCTCCTGCTGGGCCCGCCGCGGCGAGATGTGCCGCAGCCCGATCGCGATGAACGCGGAGTCCCAGCTCCACTGGTGGGGGTACAGGCCGGCGGCCGGGACGGTGTACGTCCCCCGCCAGTTCTCGGCGAGCACGCGGGTCGCCGCCATCAGCGCGCGGTCGCTCACAGGTATCGCCTGAGCAGTGGCGGCACGGATGGGAGCACCTCTTCGGCGGGGCCGGAGAGCCTGCTCTCGACCGCGATCGCGCCGTCGTACCCGATCGCCTGAACGGTCGCCCCGAACAGGGCCCAGTCGATGTGGCCGGCACCTGGCTCGAGCCGGTTGGAGTCGCTTGCCTGGATGTGGCCGATGTAGGGTCCTGCGGCGATCAGCGCGGCTGCCGGATCGGCCTCTTCGATGTTCATGTGATAGGTGTCGGCGGCGATCCGAACGCTGTCGAGTCCGACGAGCCGGATCAGCCCTACGGCATCAGCGAGCGTGTTGACCATGTGGTCCTCGTAGCGATTGAGCGGCTCGAGGAAGAGGGCGACGCCCTCTGCGGCCGCCACCTCACCCAAGGTCCGCAGCGAGTCGACCATCACCGCCGTGTCCTCCTCGGACGAGCGCGGTGGTTCGAACGGCGGAAGCCGGCGGGAGAACATCCCCCAAGACGCAGGTGTCATCGCCCCGCGACCGCCGAGCGCCGCGATCACACGCAGCTGGTCGGCCATCTGCTCGACAGCATCCCGCCGCAGATCGTCGTCGAAGGCCCCGATGAAGTGGCTCATCTCGACGCAGACGGTAGGCGTGTTCACTCCGCTCGCCACCGCGCGGCGCAGGTCCGGGAGGCGCGCGGCGAACGCGCCGTCGCCCTGCGCTCGCAGCTCGATTCCATCGAAGCCCCAGGACTGCGCGAGCTCCCACTTCTGTTCCAGGGTTTCGCCCCAGAGCACCTGCTCCTGCACGCAGACCGCGTTCATCGCGTGCCACCCATGTCGATGACGACCTGCAGGGCGTCGCGAGGATTCTCGTCGAGCATTCGATACACGTCAGCGGCCTCGTCGAGCTGGACCGTGCTGCTGATCAGCGAGAGTGCATCGATCCTGCCGGCGGCGGCAAGTCCGATCACCGTGCTGTTGAGGCGATAGCGGTCCCACCGGTGGCTGACGGATGGCGCAGGGCCCGAGATCTGCGAGCAGACGAGCTGAACGCGGTTGTGGTGGAACTCCTCGCCGAGGCGAAGGCCGACGGCATCCCCCTGCAGGAATCCGGCGGCGACGACGCGCGAGTTGTACGCGACAGACCGGATCGCCTCGTGCAGGGCACGGGCATTGCCGCTGATCTCGATCGCGACGTCCGCGCCGCGACCGCGTGTGAGTTCGCGGATCGTCTCGGCGACGGCATCGGACGGATCGAGTGCCACCTCGGCGCCGAGTCGCAGCGCAAGCTCCCGCCTCGATGCGATGCCGTCGACGGCGATCACGCGCGCGCCGTTGAGGCGGGCGAGCTGCGCGACCAGCTGGCCTGGCACGCCGAGCCCGAAGACCGCCACCCATTCGCCGACGTGGATGTCGGCATCGATCACGGCGTTCAGCGCCACCGCGCCGATGTGCGAGAAGATGCCCACCCGCGGGTCGGCGTCGGCCGGCAGCACCCGGTCGGCCGCCGACGCAGCCGTGAGCACAGCGGAAGTCCGGTGTCCCCACGTGCCCCACACGCGGTCGCCGATCTCGACCTCGGACACGCCGTCGGCGACCTCGACGATCTCGCCGACTTCTTCGTATCCGAGCGTCGTCACCGGGAATGCGGGCTCGGCCGCACCGTCTGCGAACAGGCGCGACTCGGCGTTCCAGTGCTTCGTGACGTGCGGGCTCGTTCCCCGATACGCGGTCAGCTCGGTGCCCGCCGATATGCCGGAGAACAGAGTGCGCACACGCACTTCGCCCGCACTGAGCCCTGGTTCGGGGTCGTCGACGACCGAGACCGTCCGTGCTTCGGGAAACGTGATGCGCAAGCCCATCGGCCCATCCTTTCTCATCGTGTCGACGGCAACCATATGCCTACAGTGACGCGATAGACAAGTGTTCTTCCAGAAATCAGACATAAATAGATCGCTGAATCAAAGGTCAAATCTGTGGATTATTGGAGTTAGGTCTTGTGGCGATACATAAATCAGTGCTTCAATGTCGCAAGCGCTCCAGGTCGTGGATCCGAGTCGATGATGACCAGGCAGTGCTCCGCCCGCAGCGGCGGAACCTCGATCCCGCTACCGAAAAGAGAGACCATGCGCAAAGTCCGCGCAGGCGTCGTAGTCGCCTTCACTGCCACCGCCCTGATCCTGTCCGGCTGTTCCGCCGGCGGCGGGGAGACCGACGAGAAGATCCTGATCTGGACCGTCGAAGACACCGCGGAGCGCGTCGAGGCGCAGCAGGCGATCCTCGATGCATACTCGGAAGAAAGCGGCGCCGAGATCGAGCTGGTCGCGATCGCCGAGGATCAGCTGGCCACCGTGCTCGCCTCGGCGGCGGCATCCGACCAGCTGCCCGATGCGATCGGTGCCGTCTCGCTGAATGCCCTGAATCAGCTCGACACCGACGGTGTCGTCGACTCCGAGGCCGCTCAGGCCATCGTGGACTCCCTGGGCGCCGACACCTTCTCACCGCGCGCCCTCGAGCTGACCCAGAACGCGGACGGCGCCCAGATCGGCGTGCCGAGCGACGGATGGGCGCAGCTGCTCTTCTACCGGACGGATCTGTTCGACGCGGCGGGCCTCGATACTCCGACCACGTACGACACGATCGCCGAGGCTGCGACCACGCTGCAGTCCCCCGAGGTCGCCGGCATCGTCGCGGCGACGGCGCCGGCCGACTCGTTCACGTCGCAGACGTTCGAGCATTTCGCGCTGGCGAACGACTGCCAGCTGGTGGACGACTCGGGTGAGGTCACGCTCGACAGCCCGGAATGCGTCGAGGCCATCGACTTCTACACGAACCTGATCAAGGACGGCTCCGTCGCCGGAAACCAGGATGCCGACACCACGCGAGCGACGTACTTCAGCGGCGGTGCGGCGATGATCGTCTGGTCGTCCTTCCTGCTCGATGAGCTCGCGGGCCTGCGCAACGACGCCCTGCCGACCTGCCCCGAGTGCACGGACCCGGCGTTCCTGGCCGAGAACACCGGCATCGTCAGCGCCATCGAAGGACCCGACGGCAGCGAGCCTGCCTCGTTCGGTGAGATCGTCTCGTGGTCGGTGATGACGGGAGCCTCCGAAGGCACCCAGGACCTCATCGAGTACATGATGGACGGCGGCTACTCGGACTGGCTCGCGATCGCCCCCGAGGGCAAGATCCCCACCCGCCTCGGCACCGCCGATGAGCCGGCGACGTTCACCGACGCGTGGAAGGGCCTGGAGGTCGGCGTCGACACGAAGGCGCTGCTGTCCGACATCTACGGCGAGGAGGTGCTGGCGGGTCTCGTCGAGGCGCCGAACTCGTTCAACCGCTGG
The DNA here is from genome assembly GCF_900114345.1 of Microbacterium sp. cf046. Classification (GTDB taxonomy): domain Bacteria; phylum Actinomycetota; class Actinomycetes; order Actinomycetales; family Microbacteriaceae; genus Microbacterium. The sequence goes on from NZ_FOZJ01000001.1 coordinate 801,053, forward strand.
GGCCTCCCGCAGGGTCAGGGAGCGCTCGCCGGTGCAGTCGGCGGACAGTTCGTGCTCCCCGGGGTGCTGTCGGAGACCATCAACTCGGGCCTGAGCGCCGAGGACGGCGCGAAGCAGGCCGCCGAGCAGGCCAACGCCATCAAGGGAGACCTGGGCCTCTAGCCGAGGAGTGTGGTGCCTGGGCTCGCGCCCGGGCACCACACACGGGAGCACATGATGACAACGGACACGAACCTCCAGCCCGCCGCTGCCGGCGCGGCATCGTCCCCTCCGTCGGGGGGAAAGCCGACGCGACCGAAGCGCCGGCTCACCCTGACCCAGCACGACGCGCGCACCGGCCTCCTGCTGATGAGCCCCACGCTCATCATCGTGGTCGCGGTGGTGGTGGTGCCGCTCATCTGGTCGGTGCTGCTGGCCTTCCAGCACGTGAAGCTCATCCAGATCGGCACGGTCAATCCGTTCGGCAACTTCACGCTCGACAACTTCAAGGTCGTGTTCTCCAACGGAGCACTGTGGACGAGCCTCTGGACGACGATCCAGTACACGATCGGATCCGTCGTCCTGGTGATCGTCTTCGGACTCATCGCGGCGATCGTCGTGCGTCGTCCGTTCCGCGGTCGCACGCTCGTCCGGGCCGCGTTCCTCCTGCCCTACGTCGCCCCGGTCGTGGCCGTCACCTTCGTCTGGCGGGTGATGCTGAACCCCGAGTTCGGCATCGTGAACCAGTTCGGCCAGAACGTGCTCGGCTGGGCTGAGCCGATCCCGTTCCTCTCGCAGGCGACCGGGACCTGGGACCTGCTGGGACTCGAGATCCCGGTGCCCACCGCGCTGCTGACCGTGATCGCGTTCGAGGGATGGCGCTACTTCCCGTTCGCCTTCCTCTTCATCATGGCCCGGCTCGAGGCACTCTCGACCGAGCCCGAGGAGGCCGCGCTCGTGGACGGCGCCGGCCCATGGCAGACATTCCGCTACATCATCTGGCCGCAGCTGATTCCGGTGATCGGAGTGCTCGCAGTGCTCCGCACGATATGGACGTTCAACGAATTCGACGACATCTTCCTGCTCACCGGCGGTGCCGCAGGCACGCAGGTGGCGAGCGTCCGGATCTTCGATCTGCTCACGATCCAGCGCAATGTCGGCGCGGCTTCGGCGATGTCGGTCGTGCTCGCGGTGCTGCTCATTCTGATGCTCGCGTTCTATGTCCTGATGATGCGTCGCAGGGGAGAGAAAGTATGACCACCACGGCCTCCATCGTCGCGGCTGAGGAAGCCATCATCCACAGCCCGAAGCGGCGCCGGCGTGCGCCGGGCTCGGGCAGGCAGCGGGCGCTGCTGGGAACGCTGCGATGGGTCACGATCTCGCTCTACCTCATCGCGGTCCTCCTGCCGTTCGCCTACATGGCGATGCTGTCGGTGCGTCCGATCGAGAGCCTGCTGCGCAACCCGGATCAATTCCTGCCGGCGTGGAATGAGCTCACGTTCGACACGTATCGCACGGTGCTCGCTCCGGTCTCCGACGGCGGCCAAGGATTCCTGACCTTCCTCGGCAACAGTGCGATCGTGGCGATCTCGTCAGTCATCCTGGCGCTGCTCATCGCGATCCCGGGCTCCTACGCCATCGCGCGCCTGCCGTTCTTCGGTCGTCGCCAGGTGAGCGCGCTGTTCCTCGCGACCTACCTGTTCCCCGCGATCGTCATCGCCATCCCGCTGTTCGTGATCTTCACGCGCATGGGGCTGCGAGGATCCCTGCTCGGGCTCGTGCTCGTCTACACCGCGCAGACCGTGCCGGTGGCGATCTACATGATGCGCAACTACTTCGAGACCGTGCCCGAATCGATCGAGGAGGCGGGCCTCATGGACGGCCTCTCGCGCATCGGGGTGCTGCGGCGCATCACGATCCGTCTGGCGACGCCGTCGATCATGGCGACCGGGCTGTTCGTGTTCATGATCGCGTGGAACGAGTTCCTGTTCGCGCTGCTCTTCCTGGTCGACCGCCGCCCGCTCTGGACGGTCTCGCTGGGGCTCGCGCAGCTTTCGGGGAGCATCGAGGTGCCGACTACAGTTCTGATGGCAGGTTCCGTGGTGCTGACACTCCCGATCATCATTCTGTTCTTCCTCACCGAACGGCTGCTCACGGGCGGGCTCACCGCGGGCGCGGAGAAGGGATGACGGTGACGGCTCTCACAGGCAGCGCGACGGCGGGCGAGATCCTCGAGCTGGTGCGATCCGGACGCGCTCGCACCCGGCGCGAAGTGCAGGAGCTCACCGGCCTGTCGCGGTCGACGCTGTCACTGCGGATGTCGCAGCTGCTGGCCGCCGGGTACCTGCGGGAGTCCGGCCAGGCCGCCGCGACGACGGGTCGGCCGGCACGGATCCTCACGTTCGACGAGGCGCGGCAGATCGTGCTGTCTGTCGACATCGGCGCCACCCACGCAAAGCTCGCGGTGTTGGATGCCGGCAGCACGGTGTTGATGGAGGCTCAGGCCGAGATCGACATCAGCGCACCGCCGGAGCTCACTCTGCGCAGCCTCGCGAGGCGGCTGACCGAGCTGCTCACGCGGTCGGAGCGGACCCTGTCTGCGGTGGCAGGCGTAGGAGTCGGCATCCCGGCCCCCGTGCGGTTCTCGACGCAGCGCCCCAACAATCCGCCGCTCATGCGGGCGTGGCACGACTTCCCGATCGCGGAGACGCTGGAGTCGCTCCTGGGCGTCCCGGTCTTCGTCGACAACGACGCCAACCTGATGGGTCTCGGCGAAGCCAGGGACCGCTACCCTGACTCACCCAGCGTGCTGTTCGTGAAGGTCGGCACCGGAATCGGCGCCGGCGTGATCCTGCACGGTCAGCCCGAGCGGGGGATCGCTGGCGGCGCCGGCGACATCGGCCACATCCGCATCGTCGACGGCGCGGCTGCACACCTCTGCACCTGCGGCGCGGTGGGCTGCCTCGCCACGGAGGCGAGCGGCGGGGCGATCGTCCGGATGCTGCGCGAGGAGGGGCGCGATGTGCGCTCTGCGGGCGACGTCAATCGCCTCGTCAACGCCGGCGACCCGCGCGCCATCGAACTCACGCAGCGGGCCGGGCGCCTGCTCGGCGACGTCCTGGCGACATCGGTCGCACTCCTCAACCCGGCCGTGCTCGTCATCGGCGGAGTGATGGCCGATCCCGGCACCGTCCTCGTCGACAGCGTGCGGGATCGTGTCTATGAGCGCACCGTGCCGATGTCGACCAGGGAGCTGTTCATCACCGCGAGCTCGCTCGGCGCCGACGCCGCCATCCAGGGCGCCAGGCACATGGTCATCGATCAGACCTTCTCGGCAGCTGCCGTGGACAGCCGGCTGCAGTTGGCCAGCTGATGCTCCACGATCCCCTTCTCCCATCTCAACTGGCCGCCTACGAGCTCTTGCAGCGCGATGAGTCCGGCTTCGATGTCGCTCGATTCGTCGACGGCGCCATCCGGCCGGATGAGTACGACCCGCCCGAGCCGGAGCTCCTGCTCGCGCAGCTCGAATCCACCGCCAGGAGACCGGGCTGGCCATACATCGAGCCCGAGTCCCTCGACGACATCCTCCCGGCCTCGCCCTCTGAGCCGATTCCGCCGCTCCCCGCGTACGACCGCTATCTCGGCGCCTGGCTCGGCCGGATCGCCGGGTGCAATCTCGGCAAGCCCATCGAGGAGGGCCGGATCTGGACGAGCGCGCGCATCCGCGAGTACCTCGAACGCGCCGCGAGCTACCCGCTGCGCGACTACATCCCGGTCCTCGATCCGATGCCCGAAGGCTTCGAGCTTCGAGACAACTGGCCCGAGACGACCCGCGGGAATGTGGACGGGTCAGCACGCGATGACGACATCGACTACCCGATCCTCGGACTGCTTCTGCTGGAGCAGCGCGGAGCGGAGTTGACGACAGCCGACGTCGCGGAAGGATGGTTGGCCTACCTTCCATACGCCCGGGTCTACACCGCCGAGCGCGCCACCTACGTGAATCTCCTTCACGGCATCCCCGCGGATGCTGCGGGCGAGCACCGCAACCCCTGGCGCGAGTGGGTCGGCGCCCTCATCCGAGGTGACGTATTCGGCTGGACCCACCCTGGGCGTCCGATCGCGGCTGCGCGCCTGGCGTACCGCGATGCACGGCTCTCGCATCGGGCGAACGGCGTCTACGGAGAGATGTGGAGCGCCGCCCTCACGGCATCCGCCCTCGTCGAGCGGAACGTGGAGCCGGTGCTCGAACGTTCGATGGCCGTCGTGCCCGCCGGCTCCCGGCTCGCCGAGGCAATCGACCTCGTGCGCGGGCTGCACCGGTCCGGTGCGACCTGGGACGACGCGCTGGATGAGATCAAGACGCAGTACGGCCACTATGAGTGGGTGCACACGATCGGCAACGCCGCACTGATCACGGCGGGGCTGCTCTGGTCGGAGGGTGACTTCGCGACCGGAGTCGGCAACACCGTCCAGGGAGGATGGGACACCGACTCGAACGGTGCCACGGTCGGATCGGTGCTCGGCGCGCTGCTCGGCGCCGACGCGCTGCCGGCGCAGTTCGTCCAGCCGCTCGACGACCGCACACGATCGGCGGTGTTCGGCTTCGACCACTCGCGCATCAGCGCCCTCGCCGAACGCACCCGATCCCTTGCCGCACGCTTCGCCGGCGACGCCGGCGACGACGACGCGCACGCTCGAGCGCCGCTAGCATCGCGACATGAACCGTCTTGGCCCGGAGAGCGCGTGGGATCCTGACGTCGAGCGCTGGACGACGAGGCGGGGCCTGTGGCGTGCGACCGCGATCTTCTTCCGCGCTGTGCTCCTCGCGTGCGTTATCGCGGCCCTTGCCACACTCGTCCTCGGCTACGGCGATGAACGGATGGCGGAGTTCGCGCAGTTCGCGCCGGTGCTTCTCTCTGCGATCGGGGCGCCGTTCGCGTTGAGCGCCGACCCGGTGCTGCCGGCGCTGATCGCCGTGCTCATCACCCTCGTGGTCGGCCAGGGCGCCGCGACCGAGTCGCGCTTCCTGCTCTGGGCAGCCGGTGCCAGCGCGACCCTCGGCGTTGCGTGGGCGCTGCTGGCATCACTCACGCTCTTCGACGAGGCAGCTCGTCTGCTGCCTGAAGTGCTCGCGATGGTGGCGGCCTGTGCCGCGATGGCGTTCGTCGTCTTGATTCTCGGGGCGGTGATCACGGGCTTTTCGCCATTTGTCATTGACAAGCGCGAGCAGCAATTGACCGTTTCCGCTCGGACACTCAAGGAGGAGCTGAGCTCGCTCCAGGACCGAGTCGGTGTCCTGGCGCACGACGAGAAAGCAGCGGATCCGTCCTCGCCTCCGGCATCGATCAATATCGCCCGGTCGTTCGGGTCCGTCGGGCTCTGGTATCTCGCGTCGCCCCTGATCGCCTTCGCCCTGTCCATGGTCGTCCTTCAGCCCGTGACACCACAGCAGACGACCGCGAACCTCTACTTCGCGCTGCTGATCGCGTTCTTCTCCGTCGCCGTGCTCGCGTGCCTGCACGCAACAGTCCACCTGGCTTCGATCGCCACACGCAATGGCGGCGTGGTCCTCGCGATCGGGCTCTTCATTTCGGCATGCGTCACAGTCCTGTATGCCAGCGCGCTGGGTTCGCTGGCCGGTGCCGAGCGCGGCGGTACGGTCATCGCGCTCGCGCTGTCGGCGATCGTCGTCGTCGCCTGGATCACAACGGTGCTCTTCCTCTGCATCGGAACAACCCGGCTGATCCCAGGGTTCGGTCGCTCGGTCGCGCGCGTCACGTTCGCGACGCACGCACTCCGGCTCGCGTGGATCCACCGGGAAGCCACGCGAATCGCCGCGCTCAATCGCCAGCCGGCCGCGGGCCTTGGCCTGGTCACCAGATCCCGGACGCCGCGAACGAGACTGCGCCGGAGTCGGGGACTCGGCCGCTGATCAGCGGGCGGCTGACTCCACTGCTGCGCGCGCCGCGCCGACCAGTACGGCGTCGAGCTCCGGCCCGGTGCAGTCGTGCCCGGCCCCGGCGATCTCCACTAGGCGTGCCCGGGGAAGGAGTCGGCACAGCTCCAGAGAGGCGCTTCGCGGACTGCGGGCGTCCTCCGTGCCACGAACGATGAGAGTCTCCGTCCGGATCGTCGGCAAAGCCGGGCGGAGGTCTTGCGCCATCACAGGCAGCAGCGCCGTCGTGGTGGTGGGTCGCCAGTCGTCAAGGAGGCTTCGGGCGTGCGCGCGACGCTCCGCGTCGGCATCCGCCGCGAAGACGGAATCGAGGAACGCGTCTGCCCACTCGTCCGCAGGGTGCTCGATCGTGTACCGTACCGCCGCGATGCGCTCTGCAAGCGCGTCGGCCGAGAGCGACCCGCCCCAGCCGGCGTATGCGCCGACGAGGACCAGCCGGCCCACAGACGTGGGATGGTCGCGTGCGAGGAGCAGGGCGATCGTCGACCCGAGCGAGAAGCCTGCGACTGCGGGCTTTCGCAGTCCGAGGGCCGTGATGAACCCGGATGCTGCGCCTGCCCAGTCTGCGTCGACCCATCCGCTGGGAACATCTGCGGATTCACCGCACCCGGGGGCATCCCACGCGATCACATCGACGTGCGGGCTGAGCCGCTCGAGTTCTTCGGTCCAGACCCGGGAGTCTTCGAACGCTCCGTGAAAGAGGACGAGTGGCGCGCCCGTCCCGCGCCGCCGGTAGGCGATGCGCACTCCGTCGACCATGACTTCGGGCATCTTGCGACCGTACGCCTCCATCCCAGTCCGGGGCGGCTCGCGCGTCCACCCCGCACTTCGGCGCGGGCTGAGTCCTTCAGCGGCGCACGTAGTCGTCGAGTTCGATTGCGTTCGATGCCGCGGTGATGCGCTTGGTCGCGCGGGCGATCGTCGCTTCGACATCACTGCCGGATAACTCCACGGTGCCCTTGCCGAGGTTCTCAGTCATGAGTCTCGCCGACTCGACGGCGAGCGCCTGGTTGGTGCGGATGAACGCGCGCATCGAGCTGTCGTACCGGTCGAACGCCTCGGCGGAGGTCGCGGCCGTCCCCAGTTCGCCGCCGAGCACGTATGCGCCGATCAACGCGAGACTCGACCCCTGCCCCGACATCGGCGAGGCGCAGTACGCGGCATCCCCGACCAGGGCCACCCGCCCAGCGGACCACCCATCCATCTCGATCTGCGCCGCGACGTCGAAATACCAGTCGTCCGCCTGCGACATCATCTCGAGCAGCTTCGGCACCTCCCAGCCGAGGTCCGCATACACCCGACGCACTGCGCTTTCCTGCTCGGCGCGATCGCGCAGCGAGACGCTGCCCGGTGGGGCCGCGAAACCGAAGCAGGCCTTGGCGCTGTCCTCGTCGTGGGTCGCCCAGAGGGCCGCGATGCGGCCGATCTCGGCGTACTGCATCTCCATGCGATCGAGGCCGAGATAGTTCGGTACCGAGAAGACGCAGAGATACATGCCGAGATCGCGGCGGAAGCCGTCTTCCTCGCCGAAGATGAGTCTCCGGGTCCTGGAGTGCAGCCCGTCGGCGCCGATGACGACGTCGAAGTCCCGTTCCGCGCCGGACGCGAAGGTGACGTGCGCCGTGTCCGGCCGGTTGTCGATGGATTGCACGGTGTCGTCGAAGAGGATCTCGACGTCCGGCACCTGGTCGCGGAGGATCTGGCACAGGGTTCCGCGGACGATCTCGAGGTCGTCCCCGACGCGATGTCCGAACTCGTCGCCGGTCATCGTGCTGATCACCGCGCCGGTCTTGTCGACGAGCTCGGCTCCCCTCATGTTCGTCGCGGCCGCCGCAATCGTCTCGCCGATTCCCATCCTGTCGAGCACGCCGAGCGCCGCTGCGCGCACGTCGATCTTGTACCCGCCGGTGACAAGGTTCTTCGCCCGTTCCACGATCGTCGTGTCGATGCCGAACTGCCGCAACCAGTATGCGGCGGTCAGCCCTGCGACTCCCGCCCCGGAGATCAGAACTCGCATGGGTCCTCCGATCCTCGTTTCTGCGGGTCACTGTAGACCCGGAGCGGGGAGGTGCGACACCTCCGAACGGACAGCGACGACGGCCTTCTGGCCGCGAGGGTCGCTGAGGAGGACTGCACATCCTCGTCGAGGACAGCGTGATGACGTCGCATCCGGCTAAGGAGCGAGCGCGTGTGCGATCATCGCCGGGTTGCCACCGACCTTCACCACGAGGTCGTCGCCGCTCGGTGCGACAGCCGCGCCGATCAGACCCGCGGCGCTCGAGATCTCCACAACCGGCCCGTCAACGATCAGCCGGACATCCCCGGACACGGGAACGACTGTGTCGGCGTCCGCCGTCGTGACCCGCAGGTCACCGTCCTCGGTCGCCGTGAGCACCACGACGGGGCGCCCGCCGGAGGTGACGGTCAGCTCACCCGAATCGGGGACCCAGGCGATGTCCGCCGCGAGTCCATTGATCTGGCCGACCCCATCGGCCGAGCGGTACCGCTCCAGATCCGAGTGGGGCGTAGCGACGAGTGCGCTGTTCACGACGGAAAGGACATACGGGATGCTGTGCGCACCAGCCCAGCCCGCCTCGAAGTCCGCGACCCCGCGCATCCACATGGTGATGCAGGGGTGGCCGCGATCGTCGCGGAAGAAGGAGGGCGCGTAATAGCTGTCGCCGTACGTCAGCCGGCCCCAATGCTGCGCCGTGAAGACGCCAGCCTCGTATTCGCCGATCGCGTAGCCCGCGTAGTAGAGCACATCCCCTTCCCAGACGGATGAGAGCATCACGGCATGACCGTCGACATCGATGATCTGGGGGCACTCCCAGAGCGCCCCCATCCAGACATCCGCCGTCTCATGCCTGGAGCGCTCGAGCGCAACGCCCTCGTACTGCCACGCCTCGAGGTCGTCGGAATGGTAGCTGAGAGCCATGGCCGTACCCCGCGAGTCGCCGGCACCCACGAACATGCGCCAGCCGTCAGGATCGTGTCGCAGGAACGGGTCGCGGTACGCGACGAGTTCGAGTCCGGCGGGCGCCTCCGCGACGAACGGGCCCTTCTTCCAGGTGATCCAGTCTTCGTCGGCGGGCGCCGCGAGCCTGATGCGCCCGATCCCGATGTCGGGCTGCGAGGTCGATGTGTAGAAGACGCGGGTCTTGCCGTCATCGTCCCTCACCAGCGCCCCCGTCCAGATGCCGCCATCGCCGCCGCCGGGCGCGAGCGCCACTGGCAGTTCGGTCAGAGAGAACAGGTCCTCGCCGCTGGCGTGGCCCCAGCGGCAGTCTGGTGCCCAGTCCGTCCGCCCGGGAAGGTACTGGAAGAACGTGTGATACCGACCGTCCCGGAACGTGATCCCATGCGGGTCGTTGATCCATCCAGACGCCGCCGTGAAATGAAACCTGGGACGCGTGATCAACATGGTTCCTCGGCGACGGATGATGGCTGCGGGTGAATCGGTCGGTCCACCGGAGCGGACCGATCGTCAGACTTCGTCACAGCACCTCATGAATCGACGCGCGCATCACCGGCGGGCAGGCGATCAGGAGCGGACCGTCGTGCGGCGCGGGCTCGAGTCCGAGTAGCACCCGAACGCCCGCCGCCCCGAGCTCGTAATGCGGCAGCGCTACCGTCGTCAGCGGCGGGCGGAGGTGGGCGGCGATGACCTCCTGGTTGTCGAAGCCGATCACGGCGATGTCGGCGGGAATGCGCAGCCCGCGCTCGCGCAGCCCGTCGTACAGTCCCATGGCGACGCGGTCATTGTGGCAGAAGACCCCTGACGCGCCGGACGCCACGACGTACTCGGCGCTTGCGTAGCCACCTTCCTGCTGCGGCTCGGCTGAAATCACGAGCGACTCGTCGAAGTCGATACCTGCGGACTCCAGGGCGTCGCGGTAGCCCGCCAGACGACCGGTGCGCGCCGGCGAAGGTGACGTGGTGTTGATGAACGCAATGCGGCGGTGGCCGGTGGCGAGGAGCTGCTCGGTCGCCGTGCGTCCTCCCTGGCGCTCGTCGGGTACGACTGCAGCAAAGGTCGTGTCGGTGGAGTAGCAGTCGACGAGGACGGTCTCCGTCTGCTGAAGTATCTCGGGCACGACGATCTCTCGGTGGTACCACGTCGAGTAGAGGATGCCGTGCACCTGGTGCTCGAGCATCATCGCGATGGCATCATTCTCGGCTTCCGTGTTCCCGTCGGTGTTGGCGACGAGGAGCACATAGCCGTGCTTCCACGCCTCGTCCTGGGCTCCGTGGATGATCTGCCCTGCGAAGGGCGTCGTCGCGATGGCATCCGCGACGAGCCCGATGAACCGCGACCCGCCCTGCGAGAGCGTCTTCGCGAGCGCGTTCGGTCGGTACCCGAGCTGAGCAACGGCCTCCTGGACGCGGCGGCGGGCGTCCTCTCCGATCCGGGCGCCGGGCTTGTCGTTCACGACGTGCGACACGGTCGCGACCGAGACTCCGGCCGCCTTCGCGACGTCGCGCATCGTGACGGCAGGTCCGTTCCTGCCGTGCCCGGTGGCGCTCATCCCTTGGTCGCCCCACTCTCGAGTCCGTTGATCATTGCCTTGTTCAGCACGAGGAAGACCAGCAGCAACGGGGTCACCGTCACACACACTGCCGCGAATGTCGCTGTCCAGTCGGTGTTGCCCATCGCTCCGATGTAGTTTTGCAGGCCCAGCGGGATCGTCTTCAATCCATCCGAGAGAACGAAGGTATTGGCGAAGATGAAATCGTTCCAGATGAAGATGCTGTTGACGAGCACGACCGTGATGATCGTGTTGGTCGAAAGCGGGAAAGTTATCTGCGCGAAGATGCGGTAAGGCCCGGCACCGTCCAGCGAGGCCGCCTCGTACATCTCACGCGGGATGTACTCGTAGAACGACGAGAACAGGTAGATCGCCATCGGCAGCGAGAATGCCGCCAGCGGCACGATCATCGAGAGGTGGGTGTCGAGCAGTCCCACTTGCGCGTAGTCGATGAACAGCGGCACGAGGGCGATCTGCACGGGGACGATGATGCCGAGCAGGAACAGAGCGCGCACGAGATTGCTGAAGCGGAATCCGAGCACCTGCAGCGCGTACGCGGCCATCATGCCCGCGATCACGATCAGGGCGCTCGCTCCGAGCGTGACGATCAGGCTGTTGAGGATGTTCAGCCAGAGATTGCCCGTCGAGAACGCGCGGATGTAGTTGTCCAGCGTGAACTCCGCGGGGAGGGCGAAGGGATTGCCGCCGGCGAAGTCCGCTGCCGTCCGGAAGCTGGTGATGAACAGCCACGCCAGGGGATACACCTGGACGATGACGATCAGGACGATGGTGATCGTCAGCAGCGTTCGCTGAAGACGCAGCCGGTACGACCGCGGTGCGCGCCTCGTGGCCTCCGGCGCGGGTTCTGGCGCGGATTGCACAGGTCTGGTCAGGACGGATGCGGTCACGATTCGTCCTTTCGACGAAGCAGGAGGACGATGAGGCCGACCGCGACGAGGCACTCGACGACGATGAAGACGGAGATGGCGCTCGCATAGCCATAGTCGGTATGGACGAAGGCGGTCTTGTACATGTAGGTCGTCAACAGTTCGGACGATTGCCCAGGGCCTCCGTTGGTCAGAAGGTAGGGGATGTCGAAGCCCCGCAGTGCGAACGTGGTGGCCATGATCGTGGTCGTGATCCACACCGGGCGGATGTAGGGAAAGCGGATGCGCCAGAAGATCTGCCACCATGAAGCGCCGTCCAGGCGCGCGGCCTCCTCCAGTTCGCGCGGTACCGCAATCAGCGCCGCGTAGATGATGAGCATGTATAGCCCCGTGAAACGCCAGCCCTCAGGAATGGATACGGCCGCCAGCACGGTCTGCACGTCCGACAGCCACGCGGTCTGGAGCCCCTCCAGGCCCACCCATGCCAGCAGTTGATTGAGCAGGCCGACAGGTTCGAGCGAGTAGATCCGGACGAACAGGAACGCGATCGCGACCGTCGAGATCACCGCGGGCAACAGGTAGAGGGTCTTGACCAGTTCACGCGCCCGCGGGAGCGCTGTCAGCAGACCCGCGACGGCGAGTGCTCCGCCCAGTTGCAGGACCAGACAGATCGCCAGGTAGCCGAGTGCGTTGCGGAAGGCGGTCCAGAAGACGTCGTCCCGCGTGAACATCTTGATGTAGTTGTCCAGGCCGACGAAAACCTGGTCGGTGATGCCGTCCCACGAGAAGAGGCTGAGGACCAACGACTGCAGGATGGGGAGCAGGACGGCGATGCCGTAAAGGACGAGCGGGGGGACGAGGAACACGATGACCGAAAGCGCCGAACGGCGCGGCAGCATCGATGTCCTCATCGGGGGTCGGCGCCGGGGTTCGCGCGGGCTGACCGCGCGCACCCCGGCCTCGGCGATGTCAGTCACCGACGTTCTCCGCGAGTGCCGCATCCATCGTGCTGATGAACTCGTCGGGCGTGATGTCGCCCTGTACGAGGAGGGTCAGCTCCTGCTGCAGGCGCGTGTTCGTCGCGGGGTCGAGCTGCGTGTCCCAGGGCATGGCGATCGCCGGCCCGACCTCACCTGACTGCTCTACGGCCTGCGAATACAGGGGAGTCGCGTTCTCCGGGATCACCGGCTCGACGCCGTTGGTCGGCGAGAGCGCACCCGACGCCGAGTACACCTCGGGGTAGCGCTCGAGTGCGAACGCGAGGAAGTCGCGCACGAGCGGGTCGTACGTCTTCGCGTTGACTGCCATGCCGATTCCGGACGGGGTCACGTATTCGTTGTCGGCTGTGACAGCTCCTTCGATCGTCGGCAGCGTGAAGTAGTCGACCGAGTCACGCACGCTTGCGTCGAGCGCGTCAGTGGCGAGGTTGCCCAATTCCCAGGTGCCGATGTTGTACATCGCGGCTTTGCCCGACGTGAACAGGGCCTGCGCGTCCGCATACCCGGTCGAGGAGAACCCCTCCTGGAAGCAGCCTGCCTGACCGAGCCCGTACAGCCATTCGGCGGCAGCGCGGCCGGGCTCATCGCCGAACGACGCGTCGCCGGCCTTGAGCTGCTGGACGTATTCGGGGCCGGCGAGACGGAAGGGGTAGTAGGCCATGTAGCGCTCGAGCGGCCATTGATCCTGTCCGTCCAACGCGATCGGCGTGACACCCTCGGCGCGGAGCGCTTCACATGTCGCAGCGAAGTCATCGAGTGTCGCGGGAATGGGCACGCCGGCCTGCTCGAAGAGCGACGTGTTGTACCAGAAGAACTCCAGTTGGAATTCGAACGGCACCATGTAGAGCGAGCCGTCGTCGAAGCGCTGGTAGTTCAGGGCTGCTTCACGGTATTCGTCCGCAAGACCGAGGTCCTCGAGCAGCAGGTCGACGTCGACCATCTTCCCCTGGCTCGCAAGCTTCTGCGCGAAAGGTGTGGCATCCGTGTCGAAGAGCTCGGGGAGCTTGTTCGCCGCGGCGAGAGTCTCGTACTTCTGGATGTACGAGGGGCGGTCCGGGGTGGTGATGAGGTTGAGCGCGAACCCGGGGTGGTCCTCGGCGTACTCGTCGGCGATCTGCTGCATTGCGGTGATCACACCGCCATCAGCGGGTCGTGACAGCAGCCACGAGATCTCGCGAGGCGTCACCTCGCCATCCGGGTCGACATCGGTCGGGTCAGCACCGCTGGACGAACCCGCGCAGCCGGCCATGATGAGGCAGGCGGCGAGGGAGAGGGCTGCGAAGGTCGCGGTGCGCTGTGTGATGTTCATTGCGTTATCTCCATTGATTGTGTCGCGGGTGAATACGGATCATGGGACTGCGGTGACGAGCTCACTCGAGACGGATGCCGCGCCGTCGGTTCGTGATGGTGAGAAGACAGAGAATTCCGTGAGGACGGCAGATCCTTCGCCGACGAATGCGCCGAGCCGGCCCGTCGGACGGTCGTAGAGCCGCGTGCTCAGCACGACCGATTCATCGAGCGTGACCACGCACAGATCACCGTCGACGATGATCTCGATCCGGTGTTCGCCGGGCGCGATGTCAGCCGGGCGCTCGAGTTCGACGGCGAACGGCACGTCTCCGGAGATCTGCCACTGTTCAGACCCCGTGCTTCGGCGAGGCCAGCGGTCGAACACAAGGCGGTCGCGCTGCGGCTCCATGCGCACGAGATAGCCCTCGTCGCCGTCGTCGCTCGCGCGCAACAGGATGCCGCACTCCGAGGTGCCTGGGGCGATGTCGAGCCGGGCAACGAGCCGGAACGCCGATGGAGCCGGCGTGGGCACGATCGCATCGACATAGCCGTCCGGCGCACTGAGGACGGTTCCCGCAGCCAGACCGCCTTCGGCCTGGTCGAAAGCTTCGGCGAACTCCCGAGCCGGATGGAATCGCAATGTGCCGTCCGTTCGCTGCTCCGCTTCGAGCACGGACAGCGTTCCTGCCCACTGCCACGCCCCGTCGTCGGTCCCTCCCTCGCGGGAAGCGATCCACCCGAAGAAGTAGCGGTGCCCGTCCCGCTCCGCAGACTTCGCGGCGTAGAACGCGCGACCGTCGAGGGTGTCGTGCTCTGGAACGAGCCATGGTCCGTGCAGGCTGCGAGAGATCCGGTACCGGGTGGTGAAGGACTCGCTGAACTCCGAGAAGACGAGGTACCACCAGCCGTTCCACTCGAACACCTCGGGGCATTCATGTGCGACGTAACGACGAGGATTCCAGAACGGCTCGGCCGGCGTCCAATTGCGAAGATCCGGTGAAGTGCACTGGGCGATCACCCCGCGGCGGCGGGTCGGACCGTCGATGTGACGGGCGGTGATGAGCATGCGCCAGAGGGCGGCATCGGCATCCCAGAAGACGAACGGATCGCGCCAATCCGCTGTGTCGTACCCCGCCGTTGCACCGAAGGTGTCGTCGGGATGCCGCTGCCACGAGCGCATCCCGTCATGAGATGTGGCGTGCATCACCAGTTGAAGCGGAAGCCGGTCGGCGCCGCGGCGCGCGGGATTCTGCCCTGTGTAGAACACGTGGTGAGTGCTCTCGGCATCCAGCACGATGCTTCCCGTGTAGACATTGAAGTCGTCGGCGGAAGGCCCACCCGAGTCGATCGCCGGACCGGCGTCGTCGAACCGAACGAGGTCGTCCGTGACGACGCGGTGCCAGGGCATGCCTTCCCTCGGCGTCCGACGCGACTCGTGAAGGTAGAACAGGTGGAACCTGCCGTCTTCCTGGTAAGGGATGACGTCGCCCACCCAAGCTCCCTGCGGCCGGAAGAACCCTCGCTGGCTCATGAACACCCCATCGCTCTTCAAACCGGATGGTTAACCGGTTACGCAAGAAGCTATCAGGCGGTGACGAGGATGGTCAAGCGGTTAATCACGACATTTCATCTCAAACCCGCCGTGGTGGTATCGGCGCAGTGCGCCCTTTCGCACGTGGACTGCCGGTCATACACTGACGCGACATGAGGACGGTTCTGGGCAGAGCCGGATGGGTGGTGCTGCTCGTCACCAACACGCTGATGCTGCTCAATCACCTGATCGGGATCGCGTTCGTCGCGGCGTCGACGGATGAGCGGCAGATGTTCGTCGCCTACGCCGCGGTCAACGCCCTTGCAGTGCTGGTGCTCCTGTTCCCCTATCGAGCCCGACTTCGGTGGGCGTGGTGGGCGAGCTGGATCCCGGTGCTCGCCATCGGCGCGGTGTTCTTCATCGGCGGTCTCACCGCCATCGGATGGGCATATGGATTGACAGCGGTGGTGATGACCCTCGCGCAGTTGGCCACTTTGCGCGACTTCTTCCGCGCCACTTGACACCCGTGAGCCGGTCGCGTTTGTGCGTGCGGCTCGGACAGCTCAGGTGGTGAGGGTCTTTCGCATGAACACCTGGTCGGTGCCGTCGCCGTTGTCGATCCGCTCCGACTCCCGATACCCGCAATTCTCGTAGAGCCTGATGTTCGCCTCGCTCAAGCTGCCGGTGAACAGTTCCGCCTCAGGACTGCTCGAGTGCTCCTCCGCGGCCGCGAGCAGCATCGAGCCGACCCCATCGCCCTGAACATCCGGAGCGATCGCGATCCGCCCGATCTGCAGCACACGTCCGTCGTCTCGGGTTCGGATCGCACCGACGATCCGGCCGCCCAGCACCGCGACGAACCCGCCGGCGGTGCGGAGTTCCGCCTCGACCTCTTCCAGCGTCTGGGTCAGCGGCGGCTGGTTCGGGTCCCCGTAGATCTGAGCCTCAGTGACGAAGGCCGCGCGCTGCACAGTCAGCACCTCACCCGCATCCGACGGTCGAATGGGGCGCACCGAGGCCTCAGTCATCGCCACTCCTCTGTCGCATTCATGGGCACGCTATCGACCCGAAGCCTGGTGACGGCCGGGCTTGACAAGTCCGCGCGCCGACAGACCTCACGACGCTGTCAAGCCCCTCGGGCCGGGCGGGGTCGACCTCATCACCAAGCGCGCCACGCTCCGCGCCTGACCGTTTCGGTCATCGCGTCGCGCCGAGCAGCGAGCGGTCACAGACATCGGCCACGGGTCGTGACGGGGGTGTTCCTCGTTCAGCGCGAGGGCTACCATGGACCGGTCACCCGGTCCCCGGTGGCGTCTGAACGCGTACTTGGGGGTGCGATGAAGACGATCATCACCACATCGGGCGATTTCCTCACCGGCACGGAAATCGCCGACGCGGTCACGGCTTACGCGTTGGCGCTCGCTCGGGTGCGTGCCCTCGATGTCGTCGACATCCCCTTCGTGGCCGAGGACGGTTCTTTTCAGCGCGCCCAGTTCCGCATCGGCTGGCACGAACGGACGGCGGTCACCACCGAGGGCCGGACCGTCGAAGAGCTCATGGAGATCGACACGACCCTCGAGTTGCACGCCAAGTCCCGCTCGACCGCCCTCGGCCGCGACGCCGGAGTCCGCGGCCGACCCGCTGACTCCCGCCAGGACACGAACTGGGACGAGATCATCTGACCCCGCTCGCCGGCGACCCTTCAGCGGTCACCGCATCGCACGCTGCGCGACGCGCATCGGACCCGCTCACGACGAAGCCCCCGCGCGACTGGGTCGGCGGGGGCTCGCTTTGGTATCTCAATGATCGTGGGTGCTCATAATCTGTCCTTCCCTAGGGAACGACTCGAATCTAGTCAGCGAGTGCAGCATTCACAATGCCGCGCGATGTTCTTCATCGGATGCGGGCCCGGATTCGCAGTGCAGCCAATGCGGTGCACCCGATCGTGAGGCCGATCAGAATCGCGATGGCGGCCCCTGAGGGAACCAACCAGTCGCCGACGAACGCATCGATACCATACGCCTGGCGGAGCGCGTCTTCCGCCTGCTGAACTCCGCCGGTCATCGCGATGAGGCTCTCGCCGGCGAACTCCCGGCGCAGCAGCATCCCGGCTTGGCCGAAGGGCAATGCGTTGATGACGTTGGCCACCGAGTCCGGCAGCGAGCCGACCGGGATGTATGCCCCGGCGACGAAGCCGAGCACGGTGCCGACGATCGTCGCCAGCGCCGAGAACGCCCCTGCGGTGCGGACGCCCGACACGATCAGCGCCGACAGTGCGGTGAACGCCAGGCAGCAGAGCACGACGATGCCGGTGACCCGCAGAAGGACGTCGGGCGCGAGCCACATCCCGTCGACGACACCCAGGTAGACCACGCTCAGCACCAGCACGAACATCGACATCAGCAGCGCGACCGCGACGGCAGCGATCAGGTAGCCGAGCACGATCTGCCCTCTGCGGATCGGTGACACCAGGAAATCGCGGAAGCGTCCTGATTGCGCATCGTCGACGAGCACCGAAAGCGCACCCAGCCCGGTCGTGATGGTCGTGATCAGGATGATGCCGGCGAACATCCAGCTGTCGACGAAGGCCTTCACCTCGCGGGGCTCGGCGTCGGGAAATGTCGCCTCGAGCCCCTGCGTCTGCAGGTTGCCCAGGAACAGGGTGTACAGGCCGAACAGGATGATCGCGCCGAGCAGCGAGAAGAACACGTTGAGCCGGTCGCGGAAGAACAGGCGAAGATTCCGCACGACGATCGCGGCGACGACCTTCATGCCGCGGCTTCCGTGCCGGTCGCGGACTCTTCGCCGGACCGCCCTGTCAGAGCCAGGAAGACATCATCCATCCGGCCGTGGCGGAACTCGAAGTCGCGCACCAGGTCGCCGTGCTCGGCGAGGATCAGTCGGGCCGTGGCCGCGTCCGGCACGGGCACCAGGATGACGTCATCGTTCCGCTCCGGCTCGACCCCATACTTCGCTGCGAGTCGGAACAGGCCGGCGGGGTCGTCGCTGGTCACTGTGAGCACACTGCGGCTGTGGGCCGCGCGAAGCTCGGCCGGGGTTCCGTCGGCGATGATCCTCCCGCGGTCGATGATGCAGACACGGTCGGCTTCCTCCGTCTCCTCCATGTAGTGCGTGGTGAGGAAGACCGTGAGGCCAGACTGCCGGCGCAGTTCCTTGATCGTCTTCCACACGACTGATCGACTGGCCGGATCGAGCCCGGCGGTAGGTTCGTCCAGGAAGAGGATGCGGGGTTCGTGCAGCAGCGCGCGTGCGATGTCGACGCGACGGCGCTGACCGCCCGAGAGCTGGCCGTACCGTCGGCCGAGAAATTCGTCCAGTTCGATCAGCGCGGAGAGTTCGGTGATCCGGCGGCTCGTGTGGCTGCGGTCCAGGTGGGCGAACGAGGCTCGCAGCGCGAGGTTCTCACGCACTGTCAGCGTGGGGTCCAGCAGCGAGTCCTGGAACACGACGCCGACCGCTTCGCGCACCTCCTCGCCGTCGGAGACGACGTCGTGGCCGGCGACCTCGACGGTGCCCGCATCGAAGGCCAGGGTCGTCGTGAGACACCCGATGGTGGTCGACTTGCCCGCGCCGTTGGTGCCGAGGAACGCGAAGACCTGGCCGTCGTCGACGTCGAAGCTGATGTCATCGACGGCGGTCACGCCGCGGTACCGCTTGATCAGCCCGCTCACCGTGATCGCCATGCGCTCTCCTTCGTCCTCGTCAATCTAGAGGCTTGCACGTGGAGCAAGCGGCGGTGCGCCCGTCGACGGATCACGACTTCCGCGACGGCGAGGTTGATGATCCACCCCGCGCCCATCAGGGCGGTGCGAGAGACCTCGTGGGTCGAGCCGAAGATGATCGAGCCGGGGATGAGCACGATCGCCTGGGTGCCTGCGCCGATTCCGATCGCGTAGGCACGAGTCATCCATGCGCCGTGACCGACGAAGTCGCGTCGAACGATCGCGCGGATGCCGAGCACGATGCACGCGATCATCGCCGATCCGAACACGAGGCGCAGGACCAGCAGGACGACTCCGTCACCGGCGGGGTGGGCGTAGAAGACCGCCATCCACATTCCCGAGAACGCGGTGAGCAGGCCGGCCGGAATGAGGATGCGGCCGACCGTCCGGTGCCAGCGCGCTCCGCGGCGCCGCAGCGCCGGGGCGAACTGGAAGGCGCCGAGAAGGCTGAAGATCGTCACGCTGACGATGTGGACCACGACGGGGATCGGTGAGGCCACGAACCGGGCGTTCGCGGGGGTGGGGATGGGGTTCCCGGTCAGTTCGGCGAGCCGCAGCCCGCCGGCGAGGATCGGGATGAGCGACAGAACGATCAGGCCACTCGGCGCCAGCCATTGGGTCCAGGCTCCTTTCGCGGCGACCCGCGCGGCGACGACGCTCATTGCGCGGCCGCCCGGGAGCGGCGCTCCGGTCGGACTGGCCGGAGCAGTCCGGCTATTCGTTCGGTCCATGGTGGTCGTCCTTCGATCCGTGCGTGATGTTCAGGGAGATGAGGGTCACGCCGAGGTCGCCGACGCGTCGGAGGAGGCCGTGCAGCGCGGCTTGGTCGGCGACGGGGCCGGTGAGGGTGGTGGTTCCGTCGCTCAGGTTCGTCAGCTCGAAGCCTCCGAACCAGTCGCTCCATCGCTGATCCAGCTGCCCGTGCAGGCGGATCTCGTAACAGCTTGGGCCGGTGTCCCCGCGAGCTGGTGGGTGCGTCATCGCTCTGGCCGGTCAGTTCGCGGCGATCCGGTCGGAGCTCGCATCAACCGCCTGGGGGGTGCGGGTGCTGCTGCGGATCCACAGGGACCAGCCGAGCCAGATCAGCGCGAGACCCATCGGGACGGCAGCCATTCGCTCGAGGGCGTGAGGAAGGAGGGCGGCGAGCGGGGTGACGGCCGCGGCGACGATCAGGAGGATCGCCGCTCCGCGGGACAGCATGTGCGCCCGGATGATGGCGATGCCGAACAGGATGGCGCCGCCGACGTAGAGGATGGCGCCGACGAGAGGCAGCGCGGCGAGGGCACCGAGGTCGGTCTCAGCGGGATAGCGGCCGAAGAGTCCGACGAGGTCGACCGCGAGCTGCGGAGCGCTGATGGCGATGAGCGGTGCGATGAATGCCTCAGCGAAGTTGAACGATGCCTGCAGGATGAAGAAGAGGCCGAACATCATGTATCCGATCAGACCGAGGATGCCGGCCTTTCGGGCTTGGTAGAGGTAGAGGCCGGTGACCCCGATCAGGGCGAGCACGGCTTCGGCGAAGCTGATGACGTGGACCGTCACCCACGCCTGGGTCGAGAGGGACTCGATGACATCGGCCGGGTGGATGAACTGGATGACGATGTACGCGAGGCCCGCGAGTGCTGCGGCGACGGCGGCCGCGCGGGTGAGGGTGGTCGAGCTGATGCTCATGGCGATTCTCCGATGCTGAGGACGTCCGGGCGGGTCGCGGGGACGTCCTGAAGCTACGAAGGGACGTGGTGACCGGGCATCCCCACATGGGCAGTTCGGGTGGTGATCTTTCGACTAGATGAGCCCGAGTGCCTCAGCCCGTCGCACGGCGGCTGCGCGATCGTTGACGGAGAGCTTGACGAAGATGTGCTTGGTGTGAGTCCGCAAGGTGTTCACGGAGACGTGCAGCTCACGGGCGATTTCCGGTCCGGTCAGCTGCGTCCCGAGCAGTCGAACGACGCTCAGCTCGCGATCGCTGAGCGGATCCGGGAGCGGCACGACGGGGGCGATCTCGCCGGCGTTCCGTAATGATCGGCTGAGCGTCCGAACGAAGTCCGGTCGGGTGCCCGCGCCCGCGGCCGCTCTCAGGAGGTGCAGCACGGGCGCGCCCTCATCGAGGAAGAGCCGGAGCTGGCCGTCCGGTTCGGCGAGCGCAAGAGCTCTCTCGAACGACGCCAGCGCGGGAGTGGCATCGCCGCGCGCGTGCAGCGCGAGTGCGTGCAGCATCCGGATCTCAACGAGGCTGCCGAGGCGCCCACCGGATTCGGCGGCGAGGGCGAGGCGCGACAACAGCGACTCCGCCTCGTCGACGGAGTCGTCCCGGCCCTCGGCTAGGAGCAGTCGGGCAAGAGTGATGTGTCCGAATTCGCTCAGGTAGGCAAGCTCGTCGGAGCTGCTGAAGCCATGTTCGGTGATCCAATTCCGAGCGTCGGCGAATCGTCCCTGAGTGATCCAGACCCTCGCCCGCACGCCGCCGATGGGGCGCACGTCGGGAAAGAATCCCCGTCGATACTGCGTGTCAGCCGTGGCCAGGAAGTCCAGCCCGGCATCCGGCTCCCCCTGGGATTGCGCGAGCGCGGCCATGCCGAGCGCCCAGCGGTAGCGGTGCTCGTGCGAGAACCAGCCGGAACCCACCGCCTCGGCCGTGGAGAGCTGTTCCGCGGTCGCGTGCAACTCGTTGCGCTGCCGGAGCACCTCACTGAACCCTGCGTGCAGGTCGGCGGCCGGCGGGTTGCCGTTCGCCTCGCGCAACGCGAGCTCGTAGCCCGCCTGCGCTTCGGCGAGCCGGCCGAGCGCGAGCAGCATGTCGCCCACCACCATCGTGGTGCTGAGCGCATCCAGGAGGTTGCCCGCCTGGCGCAGATTGGCGGCCGACTCGCGGAATGCTGCCGCTCCCGCTTCGAGATCACCGCGGGCCCACGCGGCCAGGCCGAGCATGCCGGCGGCCGCGCCCCGGCCGAGGTAGTCATCGGATGCGGCGACATCCAGTGCGCGCTGCGCATGGGCTCTGACCGCCGTCGTGTCGCCGACGGCCATCGCCACCGCGCCCCGATACAGAGCGATCGTCACGGGGAGCGAGTTCAATTCCTCTCCCGGTTCGGACTCGTGCCCGCCACCCGCCTGCGCGGACAAGAGCTGCGCTTCTGCCGCTGCGAGCTGCGGTTCGACCGCGGCGATATCACCCGCGACGAGAGACGCCCACGCCGCGAAGACACGCAGCACGGGCCGGGCATCGATCGCCGATTGCGGCAGCTGGGCGAGCCATCCGAGCAGAGTGGCGTCCTGTCGACTCTTGCGCACGCTCGGGATCGCCGACTCGATGAGTCTCGCTGCTCGCGAGAAGTCGGAACCGGCCAGGGCGTGGCGCACGGCCTCCTCCGGGGAGCCGTGGCGTTCGAACCAGTCACTGGCACGGCTCTGCAGCGCGTTCACATGCGCGACGCCGTGGGCCGAGAGGCGGACCTTCAGGACGTCGGCGAAGAGGTGATGGTAGCGGAACCACTGTCGCTGGTCATCGAGCGGAACGACGAACAGGTTGGCGCGTTCGAGGGTGGCAAGCATCTCGATGCCGTCCGCGTCGCCTGTGACGGCGTCGCAGAGCGGTCCTGACAGCCGTTCCAGGATCGCGGTCTGGTAGAGGAATTCGCGGACATGCGCCGGGGCACGGTCCAGAACCTCCTCGATCAGGTAGTCGATGACGAATCGATTGCTTCCGGTGAAGGCGGCGACGAACTCGGACGCGTCGGGCCGCTCGCGGAGGGACAGGGCAGCCAGTTGGAGTCCGGCGATCCAACCCTCCGTCCGCGCCTCCAACGCGGCGACGTCGGCCGTGGAGAGGGCAAGTCCCGTCGCATCGGTGAGGAACCGTGCGGCTTCGTCCGGTGCGAATCGCAGATCGGCCGCTCGCAGTTCGGTGAGCTCGTTGCGAGCTCGCAGACGAGCGATCGGCAGGAGCGGATCGGATCGACTGGCGATCGCGAGGTGCAGATTCGGCGGCGCGTGGTCGAGCAGGAAGATGACCGCATCGCGCACTGACGCGTCCTCGATCAGCTGGAAGTCATCGAGGACGAGGAGGGTCCGACCCGTATTGCGTGCAGCGTCGTTCACCAGTGTGGTCAGCGTCGATTCGGCCGTCCGGGCGAGGTCGCCGGGCGGTGGACCGGTCAGGCCGGCCGCTTCGGTGAGCGCTGCGACCACGTAGGAGAGGAATCGCACTGGGTCGTTGTCGCCCTCGTCAAGAGAGACCCAGCCGACCCCGAGTTCGGGGTCGGCCCGCCTGCGCTCGGCGACCCACTCGCTGAGCACCGTGGTCTTTCCGAACCCGGCGGGCGCCGAGATGAGCGTGAATCTGTGCCCGCGGGCGAGCCCGTCGTCCAGACGCGCGACGAGGCGGCGGCGGGACACGGCGTGGGAGCGCGGCGGCGGGACGAAGAGCTTGGTCGCCAGTACCGGCATCGCCATGTGCTCATCCTAGGGATGCGCGCATGAACCCCGACCCGCGGTCGGCACCCACAGGAGCGTCCCGATCGGCAGCCCGCAAACGCGTTGATACCGCCTTGAGGTCCGCGCGCACCCGACGACCTGAGGTCGATAGAGTGCGTCCCATGGCAACGGAAGTGACGCTCTACATCGGCCCGGAGACGGCGTACCGGAAGTTCCGGTTCACAGAGGCGAGCGCATGGGACGCCGTTCGATCCCAGATCCTCACGGCGATGGACGCGGGCAAGGGCACGATCGAGATCGCGTGGAAGGGCGACACGATCGTCTACGTCTACAGCCCGTACCTCATGGTGACCTGGGTCGACAAAACAGTGGAGTAGTCCCGTGGCGCAAGGCTTCGACTACGCGCCGGGCGCGTCAAGGAAGCCGATCACGACGCCGCGGACCAAGTCCGTCCGGGCCAGCCCGAAGAAGTGCGTCGTCCCCGGGAAGACCGCGAGCTGAGATGCCGGGACGCCATCGAAGTCGCCGTTGACGTCGCCTCCGCGAAGGCGCAGGAACTGCACGGCGTGCTCGAGGGAGACCATGTCGGCGTCGCCCAGGGTGATGAGCGTGGGCGCCTCGATGCTGCGGATCTCGGCATCCGTGCGATCGGGAAACCCGCCGTCGTACGTGGCGCCAAGCTTGTCGAGCAGACCTTGGAGATGCAGCAGATCGGGGTGCGGCGACTTCGCGAGGTAGGCGGCTTCCATGGGTGTGCCGGCGATCATGTCCACAGTCATGGCGCCGACCGCATCCGCGTTCTCGGCGCCCCGCATTCCCGATGCGGCATACGACGTGGACGATACGATGACCTTGCGAACGCGTTGTGGGTGGTCGATCGCGAGGTCGAGCGCGACAGCACCCCCGACGCTGAACCCGAAGATGTCGGCACGCTGCACGCCGAGGTGGTCGAGCACGGCCAGCACATCGCCGGCGAACCCCGCCGCGGAGAACGGGCGGTCGATGTCGTTCGTGCGCCCGTGCCCCTGGAAATCGAGTGCGATCACGCGACGCCCGGCCGCGAAGTCGGGGATGAGCGGACCGAACTGCTGGTCGATGTCGAACAGGCCGCCGTGCAGCAGCACCAGCGGCGTGCTCTCGGATGCACCGCCGTGCACCTCGTAGTACATGCGAAGCTCGCCGAGTTCGACGTAGCCGGTCTCGACTGCCGGAGCGGGGGAAATCTGATCCGTCATCCGTCTACCGTCGCAGAGACGAGGCGGCGCCTCAACCTCCGGTCACCTCTCACCCGTTCGCGGTCACGCTGCTTTGCGAAGGGTCCAGACGTGCTCGCTGGGGAAGTCCCTCGCCCAGTCGGCGGAGATGCCTGCATGAGAACCTGTGGCATCGGCTGGAGCATGGATCTCGGCCAGGTCGAGGATCTCGAAGCCGGTTTCGCGGAAGAGCCGGATCCACTCCGAGAACGTCAGGCTGAATTCGATGCCGCCGGGATCGTCGACGGCGTCCCGCCAGTCGAGGCGATGGATGCCGAAGTACGGCCGCTCAAGTCGGCGGGCGATCGGGAACGATCCGTCGACCGGCGAGCACATTGCCACGAGGATGTGATTCCCCAGGAACACCAGCGTCCCTCCCGGCCGGAGCAGGCGGTGCGCCTCGGGAATCCATGCGTACGGGTCGGCCC
Organism: Microbacterium sp. cf046; assembly: GCF_900114345.1. Taxonomy (GTDB): domain Bacteria; phylum Actinomycetota; class Actinomycetes; order Actinomycetales; family Microbacteriaceae; genus Microbacterium. Next base: position 826,084 of record NZ_FOZJ01000001.1, read on the forward strand.
AGATGGCGGCCCCGTACTCGCTGATCGCGAAGTCGAAGGACCCATCGGGCTGGGGGACCTTCTCCGCGTTGCCGTGGATGAGCTCGAGGGCCACACCATGCTGCTCCGAAAGTCGCTGTGCGGTGCGCAGCTGCTCCGCGGAGTTGTCGATCCCGGTGACCGTGGCGCCTCTTCGTGCCATCCAGGCCGCCACGTATGCCGTGCCGCATCCGAGTTCGATCGCACGCATTCCGGTCATGTCGTCCGGGAGCAGGTGGAGCTCGCTTTCGGGGACGCTCCAGATGCCCCAGGAGGGCTCCGCCTGACTCCAGGCGCGCTCGCCGGACTCGACCCATTCGTGGGCCATGCCGTCCCAGTACTCGCGATTCACGGCTGCATGCTCGGGAAGTTCGGCCATGGCGGGACACTACCGCGCGGTTTGCGCCGCGTCTCGTTCGCTTCGGAACTGCGCCTGATCAGTCGGAGCGACCGGTACGGACGATGCCCGCGCCGACCTTGTCGAGCGTCGGAGGCTGTCGGCAGACTGGCAGTACCGACGCGAGGAGCTGCCATGGCCGATGAGGACGTTGCGACTGGGTACAGCATCAAGCCGCTCACTCCCGAGACCTTCCCCGCATGGCTGGCGCTCGCGCAGAAGCACAACGGGGTCTGGGGTGGGTGCTACTGCTCGTATTTCCACGGCGACACGGAAGAGACCGTCAAGGACGAGTATGACCGTGCGACGTTCAAGCAGCGACTCGTGGCGGAGGGGATCGCGCATGCCGCGCTCGTGTTCGACGGCGACGACGCGATCGCATGGTGCGAGTACGGCAGTCCGCTCGAGCTGCCGAACATCTACCACCGCAAGCAGTACGACGCGGGCGAGGCGAATCCGGCGCCCTGGCGCATCACCTGCTTCTTCGTCGACCGCGACCACCGTCGGTCGGGAGTGGCACGGGAGGCGCTGGACGGCGCGCTCGAGCTGATCGCCCAGGCCGGCGGCGGTGAGGTGGTCTCGTTTCCGAACGAACTCACACCGGGCAAGCGCACCTCGTCCTCGTTCCTGCACAACGGCACGAGGGCCATGTTCGAGAAGGCGGGATTCACGTTCGAGCGGCACATTGGCAAGAGCAAGACGGTGATGCGCAAGACGGTGCCGCCGGCCGACGGCTGACGACCTGTTCGCCTGACATGGCCGGCACCCTCGGGTCTGCCGAACCGAGGAGGCGCCGTTCGTTGAACTAATCGGTTCAGTATGAAACACTGAACTTATTGGTTCAACGTTCGGAGGTCTCGTGTCCCACTCATCCCGTGCGCTGCTGATCGGCGCCATGGCTGCCACGCCGCTCTTCGTCGTGCTCTGGGCCGTCCACGCGTTCACTCGTGATGGCTTCCGCCCCACGTACCATCCGATGAGTCTCCTGAGCCTCGGCGACTCCGGCTGGGTGCAGATCGCCGACTTCGTGCTCACCGGGATGCTGGTCATCGGCGGCGGGATCGGGTTGGGGCGCACGCTCGAAGCCGGACGACTCACCCGGTGGGCGACCACTCTGATCGTGCTGATGGGAGTCGGACTGGTGGTCGCCGGGGTGTTCGTGACCGATGCCGGCGCCGGCTTTCCTGCGGGCGCGCCGGCGGGCGCGCCGGAGATGAGCTGGCACGGCGCGGTGCACGAGGTCGGATTCATCCTCACTCAGGTGGCGTTCATCGCAGGCGGAATCGTCCTCGCGGTGCGGTTCGGGCGCACCGCGCAGCGTGGGTGGATGGCGGGATGCATCGCAGCTGTCGTCGGGGCGGTGCTCGTGGCCGCGCTCGGAGCCCCCGACACGCTCGCGATCCGGCTCGTCATCAGCTCGAGCATCGAGCTCGGGCTGATCTCGGCGCTCGCCGCCGGCGTGCTCCTGGGTCGGGTTCACTGACAGGCGGGACGGGGCAGCTCGCCGCCGCTCCCCGCCGCCTGACGATCTGAGCCGGGGCCGGGGGCCCTAGTGGTTCGCCTGCTGAGGCTGCTCCGCACGCCCGGTGCTTCCGAGCTCGAGCAGGCGGTCGGCGGCGGCTCTGGCTGCACGGGTTTCGCGGAGCCTGTTCCCGATCGCCCGGGCGGACTGCGCAATCGCCGTGTCCGCGAGCAGTCGCTCGACGGCGGACGTGATCTCATCGCTGGTCGCGGTGCGCTTGAGCATCAGGCCGACGCCGGCATCGACCACGGATGCGCCGACCATGGGCTGGTCCATCAGCGGGTGCATCGGCAGGATGAGCAGCGGCTTGCCGTGGGCGAGAGCCGTGAAGGTGGTGGCGTGCCCACCATGGCCGACGACGAGCGATGCCGTCGGCATGATCTCGTCGTGACGAGCGAAGTCTCGGACCTCGACGTTCGCCGGCACCGTCAGCACACGGTCGGGCGCAACGCCGCCCAGGGTCACGAGCCCACGCACCGGGAGACCTCCGAGCGCGGTGATGATGCGCTGGTAGGTGTCGGTCTGCCCCGGCATCCAGGTCGAGCTGAGGCTGACGAGCACGAGCGGCGTCCCGGAGGGAGGCGCGGATGCCGTCCCCGAAGTCGTGGCCCCGACCCAGATCGGACGCCGCGAGAGATCGAGGTCGCGGGCGGCGGGGTCGAAGTCGGACTCACTGGTCACGAGCTGCGCATCAGCGGACTCCCACGTCCTGCGCATGTTCACACCTCGCGCGCGCGCCAGCCAGCCGACCGGACCGGCGTGGAGGTTGCTCACCCAGTACTTGTAGTACGTGTGAAAGAGCACAGCCGAGGGCACGCCGGCGTCCTGGGCGGCGAGCACGGCGATCGGCATCAGCGCATCGATGAGCACCGCGCGCGGAGCAACCAGTGCCAGTTTCTCGGCGACCTCCTGGCGTAAGTCACGGCCCGCGGCGAGACGTGCGGCGTGCCGGACTGTCTCCAGCACCGAGGACTTCGTGCGACGGTCCCCCCAGAACTCGAGGCTCGCCACCGGGGTGAACTCGAAGCCCGCGGTTTCGAACCGCACCCGCTGGTCCTCCTGGCCGAGCACATGCACGCGATGACCGTCTGCGATCAGCTCGCGGCCGATCGATATCGCCGGGGGAACATTGCCGCCCGCGGCGACGGTGACGATTGCGATGGTGGACATTGTTCACTCCTCACTGGGTGCATACAAAGAGAGGACGGATGCTGCGAGCCGCCGCATCCGCTCGGCTGTGTCATCGCGGCTGAGGCCGCGATCTCGACGCAGCAGCTTCCACGCGTACACGTCCGTCGCGACGACGAGCAGATCCAGCGCCTCGTCCTGCTCCGCCTCGGTCAAGGGCGAGAGTGCATGCGCGAATGCGCGACGGACCCAGTCTCGATGCAGCGACTTGCCGTCGGCCGTGATCGTCGCCGCGGTCTGGTCCCAGCTCTCCTGTCCGAGCAGGAGAAGCACACCATCTCCTCGTGCCTCGTAGTGGGCGACGAGGGCATCGAGAGATCCATCCACGTCGTGTGGATCGGCCGATCTCTCCGCGAGAACCTCCGCCCGCGCGGTGCCGGCCGCCTCATCGATCAGTCGCTCACGACTCCCGAACTGCCGCAGCACGGTCTGCACCGCGACGCCTGCTCGATCCGCGATCAGCGGGAGGGTGATCGCGGCGACGGGCTTCTCGTTCGCGAGCTCGATCACCGCGGTGATCACACGCGCCCTGGTGCGGGAGGCACCTTCGGCGCGAGCCCGCATCCGGTACGGCCGCGGTGAGCTGACTTCCGTCGGCGGTGCCATCTCGCCTCGAATCGATCGGTGATGATTTGGTGTTAGTGCATACTGACATGAATATAAATTGGTGTCAATGAGTCATCACGCGAAACCGATGTCGCTCTTCGCTCAGCGCCTCACCTCGTACCTGGTCAGAACCACCCCGCCGGGAAAGGTCCGCGTCTCCACGAGGTTCAGCTGCACCCAGCTGTTCACAGGAGCGAAGAACGGGTCACCGGCGCCGAGCAGCACCGGATGCGTCACGATCGTGTATTCGTCGATCAGCCCCGCCCGCATGGCCGCTCCGGCGAGCGTTGCTCCGCCGACCCTCATCGGGTCACCGTCCTCGGTCTTGAGTCGCGTGATCTCCGCGACCGCGTCGCCGGTGAACAGGCGGGCGTTCCAGTCGACCTCCTGCACCGTCGAGGAGAAGACGACCTTCGGCGTGTCGCGCCAGTTCCGCGCGAAGTCGATCTGCGCCGGGGTGGCATCAGGCTGCTGGTCACCGGTCGGCCAATGGGAGCTCATCGTTTCCCACAATCGGCGCCCGTACAGCAGCAGGCCGATCGCTCGCTCCTCATCGAGCCACCACTGGAACAGCTCGTCGCTCGGCGCGCTCCACCCGAGGTCGTCGCCCGGCGCGGCGACGAAGCCATCCAGTGAGAGATTCATGCCGTAGACCAGTTTTCGCATCGTCCTGCGCCTCTCGTCAGCCGGTGCCCGGAATCCTAGTCCGGTGCACGGCGGGCCCGGCCGCATCGGCAGCGGGCAGGCGGCCTGGCGCCCAGCCAGACCGAACTGCCATGCTGAACGCGTCACCGGCGATTGGGGAAAGACGATGACCGAGCCTGAGATCCGCACCGCCGTCGTGATGGTGCATGGCATGGGGGAGCAGGTTCCGCTCGAGACCGTGAACCAGTTCGTCAAGACGGCGCTGCCGCGCACCGGTGAGCCGCCGACGCGGCAGTACTTCTCGCGGCCGGACGTGGTCTCGGGGTCGTACGAGGCGCGCAAGCTGGCCGCATATGCACAGCCCGTCGTCCCGACCGCCGAACACCCGCGAGTGCACGACCGGTTCGACTTCTACGAGTACCACTGGTCCTACAAGATGACCGGCAATCGGCTGGGGGACTTCCTGCCGACGCTGTGGCGACTGCTGTGGCGCCGGCCGAGCACGCGGCCGAAGGGGCTGCGCGTGATCTGGCTGATCGCGTGGGGCATCATCCTCATCCTCTTCGCGCTGTTCGTGTGGTTCCTGCTCGCGCGCACCGCCGGCCAGGAGGTCAACGCCGCAGGTGTCATCGGGTTCATCCTCGGCGTCGTGATCGGCCTGCCCGCGGCGGCGTTCCTGGCGAGCGTGGTGATGTGGGTGCTCAAGCTGCTGGGCAACACCGTCACGACCTACTTCGTCGACGTCGTGCGCTACCTCGACAACTCGCCGCGCTCGTACGCGGTCAGGCGCGACATCCGCGACGGGATGGTGTCGCTTTTGCGCGGCATCCATGAATCCGGGAAGTACCAGCGCGTCGTTGTGGTGGCTCACAGCCTCGGCGGCTACATCGCCTATGACGGACTGACCTCGCTGTGGGCGGAGTACCACACTGCGCACAGCGGACCGATCCAGGACGACGACGAGCCCGCTCCCAAGCTGGGCGGACGCGAAGAGGTGCAGAAGGCAGGCAGAGCACTGCGCGATGCGGCCGCGAAGTACAACTGGGCCGAGAAGCCACCGGAGCTGGTCGAAACGGTGCCGGCAGACGTGCGGGTGCTCATCGACGCATACCGCGACACGCAGTTCGCGTTCTGGCAGGGACTGCGGGCGCAGGGCAGTCCGTGGCTCATCACGGATTTCATCACCCTCGGCACGCCGATGTACTTCGCCGACCTGCTCTACACGCGCAAGCGCTCGCAATTCCTCGAACTGGTGCACCGGGCCGAACTGCCGGTGTGCCCGCCGATCCCCCGCAGCCAGATGGTCGAGAAGACGGCTGTCCCGCAGCGCGAGGCGTACTGCTCCAAGGAGCTCGGCCGCTGGGTGCCGTACCACGCCGCCCCGTTCGCGGCCGTGCGCTGGACGAACCTGTACTTCCCGGCAGAGAAGGGCTTCTGGGGCGACTGGTTCGGCGGACCGCTGCGCGGGCTGTTCGGGCCGGGCGTGCTCGACATCCCCGTCATGGGAAACGTCGGCGGCCACGCGCCCGCGCATGGCCCGAAGGACGGCTACTCGCACGGGATGAAGCGCCGCAGCACACCGGGTGCGGCGCACGGGTTCTACTTCAGCTTCGCCGAGGAGGACTCCGGCCCAGGACCCGACGGACAGCCGATCGACATCGCCCCGCTGTTGAGGCGCTACATCGGGCTCACGATGGAGGACGAATTGCGGCGGATGCTGCCCCTTCCGACCGCGCTGGGTGCGACGTACCCCGTCCCCCGCGAGGACGCGCCCACCGGCACACCGTGAGGCGCACCGTGGTCACCGTCGACGGCTATCGGCGAGGCAGCGGCCAGGTGATCCCGCTCTCCTTCTGGCCGTACTGGTCCACGACATTCGTGCCGTAGCGGGCGTCGTACTCGAAATCGGTCCTCCACGCGGGGGTCGCCCACCACGCGTTGAAGGCGCTTCGCTCGTTGAAGATGAGGGTCGGCTTGCGCGTGCCCCATTCCAGCAGCCGTGCGATGGCGGGCGGATCGGGATGCATGTGGTCGGTGCCGTCGGTCGTGAACACCCACTCCTTGCAGTTGACGGCCTCGACCAGTTCACGCGTCACGTTGTACTGGCTCCCGTGGTGCGGCATCTTGACCAGGTCGAGATCGACACGACCGCCGGCGCCGGTCAGCTCCGGCCGCTTGACGGCGAGTTGCTTGAGTGCGAGGACGAAGTCCGCCGAGATGGCGTCCCCGGTCAGCAGTACGCGCTTGCCGTCGTACTCGAGCAGGAGGCAGATGCTCGTGCGATTCGCCTTGCTGTCGTCTTCATCCAGGTTCGAGTTCGCCAGATCGACGAGCTGCTCTCGGGTGTCCAGCGTCGGGGCATCCGACACTCCCATCGGCACCAGGCCGCCGGCCTTCGTGCGGCGCTTCTTCTCCTCCGCGTCGTGGATGACCTGGGTCCAGGCCGCTTGCAGCTCCGTCAATCGCAGCGCGTCCGGAGCGAGGACGGTGAGCCGCATCCCTCCAGCGAGCTCGACGGCAGGAAACGATCGGGGTCCCCGGCGTGCCGGTCCTCGATCGAAGGCCTCATTCCATGGCTTGTCCGCAAGCCAGGTCCCGAGCTCCTCACCCTGCGCCGGGCCCATCGCCTTCAAGCGCGTGGTCTTGCGCCCATGGATGTGGTCCCAGCCGTTGAACCAGAAGTCCTTGAAGACGACGGGGGGCAGGGTGCTCTTCGCCCTGACCATGCCGGTCAGGACGCCGCCGATATGGTCGCTGTCGATGTGGGTCACCACGATCAATTCGAACGTGCGTCCTGCCTCGTCGAGTTCCGAGAGGCGTTTGCGGATCTTCTTGCCGATCTCGGGTGTGCCCATGTCGATGAGCATCTGGTGCTGCGCACCCCAGCGGATCCAGATCGCGTCTCCTTGACGCGCCGGCAGGAACTGGATGGCGAGGTCGTCGCTCATGGCACCCGCGTGACGAGGTTCACCGAGCTCCAGTTCGTGTACGCGATCAGGGGTCCGAGGGCACCTGCTGCGGTCGATCGCGCATCCTGTTCGACATCGTCGGGCCAGCGATTCAGGAGGTCCAGCGCCAGGGCGAGCCCGTCGGCGAACATGGGCCGCTCGCGACTCGCTTCCAGCAGAAGCTTCAGGCCACGTGCACGATCGGCGGGATCCGGATCGTCGCGGAGCAGCGCGGCCAACAGGATCCGACCGTCGACCAGCCAGGGGAACCCGTTCGCGAGGTTCTCGACCCACTCTGCGCGCTCGCTGAGCATTCCGAGCCGGTGAAGTGTCAGACCGCCGAGGGCGGCGGCGGTCGGGTCGGACATCTTGCTGTGGAGCATCGAAACCGCGTCGTCGAGGACGGCGGTGTCGGAGGAGATCGTGTTTCGCTCCAACTGCCCGCTGATCAGACCCATCGTCGCCCGGCTGGGGGGATATCGCAGCACGACCGGTACGACCGACTCGACCGGTGCCGGGTCGATGGTCTCGAGGGCGCACGTCGCGTTCTCATCGAACCCCTCCGGATTCAGCGGGAGCGACACCTCCCACCGCGCCGAGCCGCGAGACAGCAGCACCGAAGGAACCGCGCTGTAGGGCGGGGTCGGACTGAAGATCCATCCACTCACCGTCTGTGCGGACGTCCAGCCTTCACCGCCGTCCAGCGAGACCTCTCGAGCGGGCGGAGCGGCGTCCTCGGCGCGATCATCAGCCGACGACGTACGCCGGCGCTTTCGCTTCTGCGGGCTCGCGGGCTCGTCGAGGGCCAACTGGGTCGTCTTGCCCGCCTCTACGCGCACCAGCTGGCTGAGCGCCTCGCCGGACTGCGCAGTGGCCTCCACCGAGTAGAGCCCCTCGGGGAGGGCGAACTCGGCGCCGGCGGGTCCGCTGTGCACTTCCGCGAGCTCGTCGTTTCTGATGGTGATCTTCGCGTAGCCGGACATCGTCGATGCAGTTCCGCCCGAGACGACCAGACCACCTTCTTTCCGTGGCTTCGTCATGGGGCAACCTCGATTGTGAAGTCGAACTTCGGCGGTCTCACGTCCACGTCTCGAACGACCTTGGGATTGGACCTCACCGTGATCCGGTAGAGCCCAGCGGGAACCTTCCGCTTGTCCGGCCACTCGGTGACCTTCGCGATCACCTTCGCCTCCTTGTCGATCGTGCCTCTGGGCAGCGGGTTGAGGCCCTTCGGCGAGAGTTTGAGCGTGAGATCGACCTTCGGGGCCTCCCGGAGGCGAAGCAGGACGGTCTGGAACACCCGCCCCATCACGTCGATGCTCTGGTCCACATTCGACTGCCCGGCCAGAGCGCCGACCCTCGCGCTGAGCCATGCCTTGAGTTCGTCGAGCTTTATCTGCCAATCGGTTGAGCCGTTCGCCTCCGGACCTGTGCCGGCAGCACCGCGCAGGCCTTCCAGGAGCGCCTTGGTGAACAGCGTTCCGGTGCGAGTGGCGAAGGCGCTTTCTCCCGTGGTCGCCGACAGGATGAGGGTCGAGGACATGACCGGCGGTCCCCCGCCATCCGGGCTGATCGCGCCGGGCAGGTGAGTCCATTTGGCCAGGACGTCGGCCTGCTGGCGGCACGCGTCAGCGAACCAGATCTGACGCTCCGGCTTGCCCTCCGCGTTCATCGCCGAATGGAACGACGTCACATCGAGTGCGGCGCTGACGCGATTGAGGTGGGACGGATCCCCGAAGTCGCTCAGCAGCAGCAGCGCCGAGCGCGTCGTCAGCTCCAATCCATGGCCGACGACGTAGACGAACGCCATGCCCTTCGGGTCCTTCTTGCAATCCTCTTCGAAGGCCCGGACTTCCTCGATGACGGCATCCCGCTCAGCTCTCGAGGTCACTCCGTCCAGGAGCGGCTTGATCCGGCCGTTGATCCGCTCGCCGTCGGCCGGTGACAGAAGGACGCGCAGACTCGCCAGCGGGGCATCGGGGTTGTAGTACTCGTCGAGCAGCCATGCCGCGACATCGGACGCTGCGCGGGCCGCCGTCGTCAACTGCGGCAGCGCGAAACCCTCGGTGACGAGCCACGAAGCGGGATCGTTGAGGAACGGATAGTCGCTCACGCCGATGACGAGCGCGTGTGTCCCCGTCTTCGGGCGTGGACCGGCCAGGATGTTCGGCAAGCGACGGCCTCCCTCCTCGACCAGGGGTGGGGATGCCGCTGACTCTAGCCACTCTGCGACCGTTTGGGCAGGCCACAACCGCGCCGAAGCGGGAGCTCACGCCGCCTCAGCGCCGCCGGACCCGACGATCCGCCCTCGTGCGATCGCATACGATGCGACCGTGCATCCTCCGATTGAACCGTTCGAGCACGGGTTCCTCGATCGACCCGACGGTGCCCGTCTGTACTGGGAGCTGGCCGGCGTGCGAGATGGACGCGCTGCCCTCTATCTTCATGGCGGTCCCGGCAGCGGCCTGGGGCCGGGCGGCTACCGGCGAAGATTCGATCCTTCCAAGCACTTGATCGTCGGGTTCGATCAGCGCGGCTGTGGCCGCAGCACGCCTTGGGCGATCGACGACCGCGATGCTCTCGAGACCAACACCACGCAGGCGATGATCGGCGACATCGAGGCTTTGCGGACGCACCTCGGGATCCATGCCTGGTTGGTGCACGGCGTCTCGTGGGGCTCCACGCTCGCGCTCGCCTACGCACTGGAGCATCCCGATCGAGTGACCGAGCTCGTGGTCACCGCCGTGACCTCCGGATCTCGGGAGGAGATCGATTGGATCACGGAAGGCATCGGCGCCGTCTTCCCCGAAGCCTGGGAACGGCTGGCGGCATCGACGGCTCCCGGCGAGCGTGTGATCGACGCGTACGCTCGTCTGCTGCGGGACCCGAGCCCGGGCGTGCGTGCTGCCGCCGCTGCTCGGTGGGAGGAATGGGAAGGGACGCACGTCTCCCTCGACCCCAGCTTCGTCGCCGGACCGATGTTCGAGACCGATCGCGAGCGAGAGAACTTCGCGACCCTGGTCACGCACTACTGGTCCAACGACTGCTTCCTCGTCGGCCACGCTCGCATCCGCGATCGCATCGGCGAACTGGCGGGGACTCCCGGCGTGCTCATCCATGGCCGCCGCGACATCAGCGGTCCGGCGATCACTCCCTGGCTGCTCCATCGCGCGTGGCCCGGCAGCATCCTCCGCATCGTCGAGACGGAAGGCCATGGCGGGGACCGCGAGATGGAACTGACCGCGGAGGCGATCGACGAATTCGCCGCGGCTCGGTCGTAGCCCGCTGGCGCGATCCGCTCGCGCGGCCGGCCACCTCGGCTCCGGGTACGTCCAGAAGCCGTCCGCTGCGGGCACTTCTGTGCGCGCGGGAACGATGGGGGAGCAGAATGAGCCCGACGGCAGGGCTCGGTCGAGGGCATTCGGGAGGTCGGTGTGGCTGATATCACTGGGAAGTGGGCCATCGATGTTGCGACCCTCGCGGGTTCCCGGCGCTACGACCTCACCCTGACCGCTGCGGGAACCACGCTGACAGGCACCGCCGTCGGTGCGACCGGACCGGTACCGATCCGAGACGGGACCGTGGCGGGCGACGCAGTGCAGTTCAGGCTCGACTTCGTCGCACCCGTGGCGATGTCCGTCGTGTTCGACCTGCGCGTGATCGGCAACCGGATGAGCGGGACGGCGCAGTCCGGGCCCTTCCCCGCATCCACAGTGCTCGGCACCCGTGCCGCCTGACCCGCGCCGCCGATGAGCTGTGGAGGGCGAATCGCGATGCCGAGTACGATCGTGGCGAAGATTGGGGTGGCGGATGTCTGATCGCTCAGTGCTCTCGCTGTGGTCCACCGGCTCTGTGCTGTCGATCGCATCGAAGAACTCGGTGCTGTCGATCGGCAGCGTCGGCTCGGCCCTCTCGATCGGATCGATCGGCTCGTTCGCGTCGGTGCTGGCCATCGGCTCCGCCGTGTCGGCGGTCGCGGTGCTCTCCTGGGTGTCGTTCGCCTCAGTGATGTCGGCCGTGTCGAAACGCAGCGTGATGCGCAGTGCGATCCCGGTGGATGAGCGTTACACATCGGGCGAGCCTTGGCGCGACATGCTCCACGGTCCTCGTCCGCGTCGGTGACGGTGCCGCAGGGCAGGCACGGCTCGGGACCGCGTGGCCACCACCAGGTCTCCGCTGTCGATGAGGTCCATCTCCGGCGATGCGTCGCCCTGGCGACGCAGGCGCTCGAGAACGGCGACGATCCGTTCGGGTCCGTTCTCGTCGACGCGGACGGCGCGGTGCTGGCCGAGGCGATGAACCGCGAGGCATCCGACCGTGACCCGACGGCGCATCCTGAATTGGAGCTCGTGAGGTGGGCGATCGCGCGTCTCACGCCGGCCCAGCGCGCAGCATCCACCGTGTACACGTCAGGAGAGCACTGCCCGATGTGCGCCGCTGCCCACGGATGGGCTGGATTGGGGCGCGTCGTCGCTGCCGCCTCCGCCGGACAGCTCGCCGAGTGGCGGGCGTCGTGGGGTCTGCCTCCGGGTCCGGTCACCCCGATGCCGCTCACGGAAGTCGTGCCGGATGTCGTGGTGATCGCGCCCGTTGCGCCCTTCGATGCGGAGATGCGCGAGGTGCACCGTCGCGCGCTTGCTCGAACGGAGGGGTGAGGGAGCGGGCGGGTGTGCAGTGCTGCACGGAGGCGCTTCTCGGCATCCCGGCTGACGTCAAACGCCGCGTCAAACGCGCGTGCGGTGTGATGTCTGCGAGAGACCGGCGAACCACGTGGGTCGCGAGAAGGAAACGAGCAGATCATGACGCTTTTCATGGATGTCCACACCATCGACGGGGGAGTCTCGGAGGCCGACGTCGCCAGCGCGCACGCGGCCGATGTGGCCACCCAGAGCACACACGGAGTGAACTACCTGCGGTATTGGGTCGATGAGCAGGCAGGCAAGATCTTCTGCCTGGTCGAGGCGCCCGACGCGGATGCGGCCAACGCGGTGCACCGCGAGGCCCACGGGCTCGTCGCCGACGAGATCTACCCGGTCCACGAGCATTCCTGATCACGCCTCGGAGAAGTGCGGGAGCATGGGGTCATGGTGGCGATCATCGATCGTCCGAGCCTCACCGTGCAGCTCCTCGGACGCCCCCGGATCCTGCGGAGCGCGGGTGAGGCGTACGAGTTCCGCAGCCGCAAGAGCTGGGCCGTGCTCGCCTACCTGCTGCTGAGCGAGCGGGCGCCGAGCCGGGCGCACCTCACTGGAATGCTCTTCGGTGAGGCTGACGACCCGGCTCGAGCGCTGCGCTGGTGCCTTGCCGAGATCCGCCGCGGGCTCGGTGATGACGCCGCCCTCGACGGCGACCCGGTGACGGTGGCACTGCCCTCGGATGCGGTGGTCGATGTCCAGGTGCTCATCCGTGGCACCTGGGAGGAGGCGGTTCGTCTTCCGGGGGTGGGTGCGGAGCTGCTGGACGGTCTGGCACCGCGCTACGCCGGTGCCTATGAGACCTGGCTCATCTCGCAGCAGCGTCACGTGGCTGCAGTCTCCGAAGCCGTCCTGCACGAAGCGGCACTGGGTTCGATGTCCGGCGGCGACCTGAACGCGGCACTGGGGTACGCGCTGCGCGCTTCGACCATGAGCCCGCTCGACGAGAACCATCAGGCCCTGCTGATCCGCCTGTACCGGCTTGCCGGCGATGATGAGGCGGCCGAACGCCAATACGCCGCATGCCGCGAGCTGTTCCACAGAGAACTCGGCGTGCCGCCCGGGCCCGCGATCGATGCGGCGTATCGGGAACGCGTGCACGTCGACGCCTCTGCCTTCGATGAGGTCACGATCGACGCGCTCATCGAGGCCGGCTCAGCCGCAGCGGCGGCGGGGTCGATCGAGGCGGGGATCGAGTCGCTCGGGCTCGCCGCCGAGCTGGCCGACCGTGCAGATGACCCGCCGCGCCGGGTGACGACCCGGCTCGCACTGGCGGAGGCCCTGATCCACGGGCTCGGCGGCCTCGACGAGCAGGGTCTTTCACGGCTGTACGAGGCCGATGAGATCGCACGAACCCATCGACTGCGGGCAGCCGTGGCCGAGATCCGTGCCGAGCTCGGATACGTCGACTTCCTCCGCGCCCGCTACGACCGTGCCGAACGGTGGCTGACGGACGCGCTGACATACGCCGACGACGCACCCAAGATTCGTGCGAAGGCGACCACCTACCTCGGCGCGGTGGCGAGCGATCGAGGCGACCTGGACCGTGCACGTCGACTTCTCGAGTCGGCGGCAGACATGTCGGAGGCGGCGGGCGCACCGCGTCAACAGGCGTACGGACTCGCAATGCTCGGACGGGTCGAGCTGCTGTCGGGGCGATCGGCGGCCGCCGAGGCGTGGCTCGCGCGGTCGATGGCCGTTGCGCAGCACGATCATTGGCTGGCGTTCCTGCCCTGGCCGCAGGCCATCCTGGGCGAAGTGAAGCTGGTTCAGGGCGACCTGACGGCTGCCGCTGCGGTGTTGGAGCAGGCGTTCGCTCGCGCGTGTCAGCTCCGGGATCCGTGTTGGGAGGGGATGTCGGCGCGCGCGCTCGCGCTCGTCGCCGAGGCCAGGGGTGAGACGGATCGCGCGTTCGCCATCATGATCGACGCGCTGGCACGCTGCAATCGACTCGCCGATCCGTACGTCTGGCTCGAGGGTTATATCCTCGACGCCCTGTGCAGGCTGGGCTGTGCGCACGGGCATCCCGAGACGCCGGAATGGACCGATGCGCTGCACCTTCTCACCGATCGAACCCGGATGCTGGTGCAGCGCGCTCCGGAGCCCGGCGGCTCCAGGGACTAGGCTCTCGCCGCAGGAGCCGCCATGCCCACACCAGATGAGATTCTTCGCACCGCCACTCACGTCGTCGTCAAGGACTACCCGAGTCACGATGTCCCCGATGCCCTGACGAGCGCCGGTTTCGTCGTGACCGTGTATGACGGCCCCGACGAGCAGGATGTCGTCGTCAGCGAGCTCGCCGAAGGGGCGATCGTGCGCCGGCCGGTCGGCCGGTATCCCGATCAGGCTGACGTCCTGTACGTCTACCGACCCATCGCCGAGATCGAAGGGATCATCGCCGAGGCGCACCGGCTCCGCGCGCACACCGTGTGGCGCCAGCCGCCGCCCGGTTCCAGCGATCCCGATTCAGGCGAGTGGAGGCGGCGGATCGAGGCGGCCGGATTAAGCTACGTCGACTCCCCGGCGATCGAGCAGGCGGCCGCGCGCATTCACCGCTGATCCCGGAGGCGAGAGCACCCCGCGGCGGCGCTGGAGGGTTCAGTCGGACGTGTCCGTCCAGGATGCGATGTCGATGCCGTGGTTGTCGGGCGACGCGAGCGACCAGAAGGCCGGTGCGTATGAATCGTCGGCGAGCCTGCCGCCGGCCGCGAGCGCGGCATCCACCCGGGCCTGCGCCTGATCGGCCGGGACGAAGACATCGAAGTGCGTCCGACCCCTCGCCGGGGTGTCACCGGTGATGGGGTTGAAGGCGAGCTGCGGCCCGCAGCGCAGTGGATCGACGGCATCCGTCTCGCCGAGGGCCTCGTAGCCCAGTGCGGCCATGAAGAACGGTCGTGCATCGGTCTGCGAGTGCTGCGCGACGTAGATGCCGACCGACTGCGCGAGCGAGGGATCGGGCGTCAGGTGCAGGTCGGCGGCAGCACCGGAGACGGCAGCCGCGAACTCCGCGGCGGCCGCGGGGATGCCCGCGAAGTCGCGATCAGGGATGCGGACCACGACCGCCTCGGGACGCACGTCGACGTCGGGGAGGATGCCGAAACGCTCGGCGGCGGCCACGACCGGGGCGACGAGACCAGACGCCTGCGCGAGCGAGCCCGCGGTGAAGACGGCCTGCGGGCCCGTGCCGGTGACGCGCCAGGCCGAGACGCCTGATGCCCGGTGGAAATCGGCTGCGGAGATCCGCTCCGATCCGCTCATCGACTCGTCCATGGAAGCTCCTTCGCGGCCTGCCGGAGTCCTCAGCCGCCGCCGGCGACCACTCCAGGGAATTCACCGTACTCGGAGGGCCGGACAAGAAAAGAGCCCCGACCGTTACCACGCGGCCGGGGCGAGACGGATGAGAAGTCCGTCTATCCCGTCCATCATATCGCGACACTCGGAGGTCGTGCGAAGCGTGGGGCGCAGTGCCACGATGAACGCATCGGAATCGACGGAGGGAACACCATGGGCAAGATCTACGGACTGCACTCCCTGGAGCTTCGTCCCGGCGTCGCCGGTGACGAATTCGAGCGGTTTCTCGCGAGCGACGCCGGGCGACTGCCCGCGCTGCCCGGCTGGCGGATCGCACTGCTGAGGGGCGAGCGCGGCGATCATGTCGGGGAGTACCTCGCCCTCGTCGAGATCGACAGCGTCGAAGCCCGCGACCGCGTGTCCCCCAACGGCGGCTTCGACGACACCGCGGAGGGTCGTGCGTGGCTTGCAGTCGCCGGCCCCATCCTCGAGCGGTGGCTGGGCTACGTCGTCCACCTTCCCGGGGTGGACGCGCCCTACACCGACTACCAAGAGGTCGTCGACTAGGGAATGCCGTGGCCCGTACGGCTGAACGTCGGGCCGGCCGCCTTCGAAGGAGCAATGGATGTCGTTCTGGATCTGCGCGACGTGCGCGGTGGAGCATGCGGAGCGGACGGATGTCTGTGCGATCTGCGCAGACGAGCGGCAGTGGGTTCCCGCGGACGGGCAGCGATGGACCACGTTGACGGAACTGGCGGATGACGGCTGCCGAACCTCGCTGGTCGAGTTGGAGCCGGATCTGTGGGGCGTCAGCAGCCGGCCGGGCGTGGGAATCGGGCAGCAGTCCAAGCTCGTGCGCACCAGCGCCGGCTGCCTGCTCTTCGATCCGATCGGCTTCCTCGACGGTGCGGGTGTGGAGGGCATCCTCGACGTCGGGCCCGTTGTCGCGATCGTGGCGAGCCATCCGCACATGTACGGCGTCCAGGTGGAGTGGAGCCGCGCGCTCGGAGGGGTGCCGGTGCTCGTGGCGGAGAAGGACAGGGAATGGGTGGCGCGGCCCGATCCGGTTGTTCAGACGTGGTCGGACGACGTGGAGATCCTCCCAGGCGTGACGCTCACCCAACCCGGTGGTCACTTCCCCGGAAGCACCGTCGCGCACTGGGCACAGGGCGCGGACGGTCGGGGTGTGCTCCTGTCGGGTGACACGATCTACGCAAATCCCGACCGGTCCTCCGTGAGCTTCATGCGGAGTTTCCCGAATCGTCTCCCGCTGTCCGGAGCAGTCGTGGAGCGGATCGCCACCTCTTTGGAGAGATTCGAATTCGACCGGCTGTACGGGAACTTCGACAACGTGATCCCGGAACGCGCCCGTGAGATCGTGCGGTGGTCGGCGAATCGGCACATCGGCTGGGCGCGAGGAGACTTCGACTCCCTGACCTGAGCGCGGACCACCCGATTCGGCGCCGAGCGGCGTCCATCGGAGCGCCACTGACCCGGGCACTTCGCGACCGCTCTTGACCGGCAAAATCAATCGCCAGTACGGTGCGCACATGGCGGACACCGAGCGTGCACCGACGATCGTGGCGAGAATTCGGGCGCGCCTGAAGGAAACCCGCGCCGACGAGAAGCTCGCGCGTGTGGACAGGCTCCTTCCCCCGCCCACCGCTCAGGCCGATGCGCCGACCGCACCTGCGGTGTCACCCGGCGAGGATCCCGCCGATCCCCGGATCGCCGGTCTTCACCAGGAGATCGTCCGACTGCGCAGCAGCCGGGATGCTGCGCGGGGCGCTGCGCACCAGCTGCGATCGCTCTCGGAGGACCCCAGGCTGACGCCGAGGCGCACGTATCGGTACCTGCGCCTCGTGATGATCGGCGCGGTGGCCGCGATCTTCCTCGCAGTCGGATTGACGTGGCAGGAATACCACCACCTGATCCCGACGATCAGTCACTTCTTCTACACGCCCGCCGGAGTCGTGTTCGTCGGCTCGCTCATCGCGGCCGCGGCCGCCATGCTTGCGCTGTCAGGTGACGGTGTTCAGCAGGTCCTGCTGGACATCGCGGCGATGCTGGTGCCGATCATCGCGCTGGTGCCGACCAACGCGGACAACAAGATCCTCGAGAACCTGCGCCAGAACGTGTGTCCGGACGGCAGGGAGGTCTGCGTGCCGTCGCCGTTCGACGGGTACGCCACGATCGGGATGACGGTGTGGTTGATCGCAGTGCCCACTGTGCTCCTGATCGCGCTGGCCATCGGCATCGCCGATCGTCGGTCCAGCGGCAGGTTCACCACGCAGTTCCTCTGGACGCAGGGGCTGTGCTGGGCGGTGTGGATCGCCGTCTTCACCTGGTTCATGTGGTTCCGCGAGGCGTTCTTCGCGGCAGGGCACTACATCTCCGCGGTCGCCTTCTTCATCGTGGTCACACTCGTCGCGCTGTGGCAGGCGATCCTCGGGCCGCTGCAGACACGCCAGGAGATCGCGAACGGAGAGAAGCCGACGCCGCTGCAGCGCGGGCTGCCGTGGGTCTACTGGTTCATCGCCGCGCTGCTGGTGGGCGTGCTGTTCATGGGGGCCGCGATCTTCACCGGACTGATCAAGCCCGGCCCGGACGGCATGTTCTGGGTCGAGGCGTGGGGGCTGATCGGCTTCGGCGTGTTCTGGTTGATCCAGACATTCCAGAAGTGGCGGGTGCTCGACGCGTAGAGGAGAGGTATGCCCATCGAGAGCGAGCATCGCGGTTCCGACTCGCCCTACGTCGCGCGGGTGTGGAGGGGGCGCACGTCCGGTCGCGAGACGATGACGTCCATCGCCACCTCGACCTGGGAGCTGGTCTTCTGGCAAGAGGACGGCGTGATGCACGCCGCTGCGCGCGGCCCTGAGACGGCGGCGTCGAGTGCCCGGATCGACGGGGAGTCGACGTCGCTCGGCATCAGCTTCGCTCACGGTGCGTCGATGCCGCACCTGGCGATCCCGGGCATCGTGGACGGGTCCGTCGAGAGCCCGCATGTCGAAGGGCGCACGTTCGTCCTGGTCGGCGAGGAGTGGGAGGTCCCCGACTTCGACAACGCGGAGCAGTTCGTCGCGCGCCTCGTGCGCGCAGGCGTGCTCACCCGCGATCCGCTCGTCGACGAAGTGGTCTGGGGCGGTATCGCACGGGTCGGCACGAGATCCGTGCAGCGGCGCGTGGTCACTTCGACGGGGCTGACTCGGAGCGCGATCCGCCAGATCGATCGTGCACGCAGTGCGGCGGTGCTGCTGGCGGAAGGGATCGCCCCGCTCGAGGTCGTGAACCAGCTCGGCTACTACGACCAGCCGCATCTCGCGCGGTCGCTGCAGCGGTTCATCGGTCGCACCGCCTCGGAGCTGCGCAGCCCGCCCGAGGGAGCGGACGCCCTGTCGCTTCTGTACAAGCCCGAAGGACCGACGGTTTCCTAGCCTGATGGTGTCTTCGGTGACCGGCACCGCGACACATGCAGAAGGAGATCCCGTCATGTTCCACGGCACAGTCACCTCGGCGGACGGCACACCCATCGCGTACACGGCGTGGGGTGAGGGCGATCCGATCGTGATCGTCGACGGTGCCACCGCGTATCGCGCCACCACACCGGAGGATGCCGCCACGGCGGAGCTGCTCGCCGGTCGGTTCCGGGTCATCAGCTACGACCGCCGCGGGCGCGGTGAGAGCGGCGATACGGCTCCGTACGCGGTCGCGCGGGAGATCGAGGACCTCGAGGCGATCATCGCAGGCCCCGGCGGAGGTGCTCCCGCGACGGTCTTCGCGTGGTCGTCCGGCGGATTCCTCGCGCTGAACGCGGTGCAGTCCGGCGCTCCGATCGGGCGGCTCGCACTGTTCGAACCTCCGGCAGTGGTCGACGACTCCCGCCCGCCGCTCCCGCCTGACTACGTCGAGAGGCTCGATGCGGCGATCGCCGCGGGTCGGCCCGGAGACGCGGCCGAACTCTTCCTCACCGCTGCCGTCTTGATGCCTGAGGAGTTCGTGGCCGGCATCCGTGCGAGCGACATGTGGCCCGGGATGGAGGCGATCGCACCCACGATCTCCTACGACGGCCGCAACGTCGGCGAGGCGATGTCGGGCAGGCCGCTGAGCACGCAGCGGTGGAACCGCGTGCGCATCCCGGTGCTCGTGCTGTATGGCGAGCACACCTGGCCGTACCTGGCCGCCGGCGCGCGTGCGGTCGCCGACCTGCTGCCCACCGGCGCTCTGAGGGCGGTGCCGGGCGAGAGCCACTCCACGACCGCCGACGTGCTCGCCCCGGTGCTGCGCGCCTTCGTCGAGGAGGGGTGAGATGGGCAGGATCGTCGCGACCGAGTTCATCTCGCTCGATGCCGTGGTCGAAGCGCCGGGTGGGGACGACTTCAAGTACCCGAACTGGAGCTTCGCCTTCGATCGCGGTCCCGGCGGCGAGCGCTTCAAGGAGGAAGAGGCCTACGGTTCGGCGGCGCTGCTTCTGGGACGCGCGACGTACGAGGGCTTCGCCGGAGCATGGCCGCAGTACGACGGCGATCTCGCCGACAAGTACAACGGGATGCCGAAGTACGTGGTCTCCAGGACCCTCACCGATCCGGCGTGGCACAACACCACCGTCCTTTCCGGCGACCTGGTCGACGAGGTGACGCGCCTGAAGACCGAGGTCGAAGGAGAGATCTCAGTGCCGGGCAGCATCCGCCTCGTCCAGGCCCTGCTCGCGGCCGACCTGGTCGACGAGCTGCACCTGATGACCTTTCCGGTGATCCTCGGCCACGGCCGGCGGCTCTGGGACAGCACCGCGGACATGACGGCGTGGGAGCTCGCCGACGCGAGCGTCTACGGCGACGGAGTGCTGGTGACGATCCATCGGCGGAGACGCTGAGCACGAGTCCCGCGTGACCCGGATCGGTGGCACCGGAGGGGGTGTGCCCGGCTGGCCGCGCGAGTAGAGTGACGCGCGACGCAAGTGGGGGCGGCTCGGGCGCGGGGGCGCAATGGCGGAAGAACTGGATCCACGACTGGTCGGCGCGCTGTCTCGCGTGTTCGCGCGGAACCCGACGATCGAGGTGCCTTTCACCGAGATCGGCGGCATCGGGGTGGTCGAGGGCATCGGAGCCCTCGGCGGGGAGCCGCTCGACGCGCCGGAGTCGCTGCCGCGCACCACCATCTTCCGTCCCGGCGACCTGCTCCGCGTCGAGTTCCGGTTCGTGAACCTCGACCGCGTCGATGCGGACGGCATGCCGACGCTCGCCCGACGGGATGCGGCCAAGCCCGCGTTCCTGATCGCTGTCTTCGGCCCGCAGCACATTCTCGAGCAGGCGTTCTTCGATCCCTCCGGTCCGCCCGGCGCGTTCGCGACCACCACGAAGCCTCCGCGCGATGATGAGAAGCGCGCCGATGCGAACACCGGCGTCGAGGTGCCGGTGTATCCGGTGAAGGCGCGCATCGCCCGCGCGAGCCGCATCGCCTACCGGGTCACCGACGAGCGGATCCTGTTCACCACCGGCGGCTTGCTGCACGCAATGCGCGTCCTGCCTCTCAGCGTGGTGCCGCACGCCGAGGGCGCGCCCCCCATCATCAGATGGCACGAACTCGCCGACGACCTCGGCGCCATCGCAACCGTCACGCGCAGGCTGAGGGGCGTCGGCGCGGTTGCCGTGCGGCGCAGCCCCGGACGCCGCGCCGCGGCCTTCACCGACCTGACCGAGGCGGTTCGCCTCCGCCGCACGGCCGACGAGGTGGAGATGCGCTTCGGGACCGCATCAGCGGTGGCTGCAGTGACCACCGACCTTCGCGCCGGCGTCGAACTGGGTCCTCGGCTGCGACTGGACCTGCGCCCGCCCGTGCCGCGGATTCCCGAGTCGACGGAGACGGCCCTCGAGATCCCGTGGCGGTTGCAGCTCAGCCCGCACTCGCGCGGCGCGTTCACGCACGCGCTGGGCGAGGTCGATCACGACGGTCGCGTCGAGCTCTGGCACTCGCGGCTCGGCAACAGGACGGACGCCGCAGCCGACCTCGACCCGAGCACCCCGCCACCGGTGGACGAGTCGCAGAGCGCGGGGCGCACGGTCCGGGCCGTCTGGACGCGCGACTTCACCCCCGGCAAGGGGCCGGCTCAGCGCACCGGGGCCTTCCCCGCGGATGAGGACTTCAGCAAGCTGAGCACGCTCCCGCCGTTCCGGGCCACCCTCTCCGTGCGCGACCGCATGCAGCTCGTCCACCTGACGTCGAATCACCGCTGGGACGGGTACAGACCGCAGCCCGCCGCCGTCGAGCGGCTCATGCTCACCGCGCCCGGTGGGTGGCTCGCCTTGGAGGCGCATTTCTCCCCACCCCTGGGGCTGTCCATCGAGGAATGGCGGCACCGCGCGACCCTCGGCCGGGACCACTACGTCAAGGTCGTCTACCAGGGCGTGCTGCTGCCGTTCGGTCACCGCGCATCGCTGGTGAAGGTCACCGAACGACGGGTGAAGTCGGATGGCCGTGCCACGCTCTATCAGCGGTTCTTCATCGTCGTGCGCCAGCCCGAGCGGAGGTTCCTCGCCAGCGGCACCAAGCAGTTCGACAATCGGATGCCGCTGCGCTGGGTGCGCATCCTCACGGCCGAAACGCCGCCGCTGTCGGCGCCCCGCGCACTCCTGGATGGGGCCGGCGGGCAGATCTTCCTCCCCGAGATCGCAGTGGCCGATGGACCTGCGCCGGCACCCGGTCAGCCTGGTGCCGGCGTGCAGCCGTTCCACTTCCGCTTCGTGGCCAACGACATCGCCAACCGGCTCATCGAGTTCGAGGGTCCCGCAGTTTTCGTGGAGAAGACGGTCTTCGAGGGCGCCGCCCGAGCAGCCGCGCTCGAGAAGGCCAACGGCGTCGACACGACGTACCCACTCCTCGGCCAGCGCATCGCGTTCGCGCCGCCGCTCGATCCGGACGACACGACCCTCGCAACCGAGCGGATCCGGTTCGACGCCGGTTTCGACCTGGTCACGAGCGAGAAGTCGGTGAACTTCGTGCTGCCTTTCATGCGGGTCGCCCATGCGCCGGTTCCGGCCATGTCGGCCTTCACCGGGCAGACCGGGGCCCGCGCCCTCACCTACGCCACCGCGTACCGCGATCACGGCGTCGGCACCGGGCCTGACCCGACTGCTCACCCGGGCAATCAGGGTGGCCTGTTCCTGCAGCTCGCCGACGATGCCGGCAGTCCGATTGCGCCGAGCGGCGCCGTCGCCATGGGCTTCTCGTCGCAGTCGCAGAAGTCGGGAGGCTTCGTCAGCCCGAGCGTCGGCGTGACAGCGCTCGCCCGACGGGTCGGGCCGGTCGGCGGTGATCTGGCCAAGCTCGCCTCCAACGCCGGGACCTTCGACGTCGGAGGCATGTTCGGGCTGGATGCCGCGAAGCTGTTCGGCATCCTTCCGCTGGCCGAACTCCTCCCGTCGAGTGGTGGCCCGCTGCCGGCGTTCGTCACGAAGGCGGTGAACGTCGTCGTCGACCTGGACGGCGCCGTCGCCGAGGCCCGCGCATTCCTCACCGCCCAGGCCGCGCAGCTGAACGCGCAGGGCGCGGCTGTCCAGCAGGCTGCCGTCGCCCTCGGCGATGCCGGGGAGGCGGTCGCCGACGCCCTCGCCGCAGTGCTGCAGCCGCCGCATCCGGCGCAGCCGCTCGAGGCACTGCTGGACGAGCTCGCACTCCGCGCTCGTGCCCTGGTCGACCGGCTTCGGGCGATCACCTCGGCAGCCGGAGCCGCCGTCGCCGGCGCGGCCGGGCTCGCGATACCCCGCCCCGACCTCGAGCGCGTCTTCGGCGTCCTCGACCGCCTCGCCGACCTCGCCTCCGACGCGGGCCCGATCGCACAGGCCATCCAGGATTTCGCGACCGGCGCGCTCCTGCCCGAACGTGTCAGTGCCCGGCTGGAGTGGACCACCGAGCTCGTGCCATGGCCGCCCACGGGGGTCAGCCCGCCCGTGTTCCTGCCCGAGGGCGACAAGCGCCTGCGGCTGGTGTCCGAAGTGCAGGCACCGCTCCGCGGTGGCACACCGACGACCCTCGTGTCGTGCTCGCTGCCGCCTTTCACCGTCACGCTGTTCGGCGACACCCGGTTCATCGCCATCCACGTCATGGTGATGGAGTTCTCGGTTCAGCCCGGGCGCAAGACCGACGTGAACGTGGAGCTGAGCGACGGCAAGGATGGGCGCGCCGAAGGCATCGAGTTCCTCGGTCCGCTCGCGTTCGTGAACACCCTGAAGGAGATCATCCCGTTCGACGGCTTCAGCGACCCGCCGTACCTCGACATCGAGCCGAGCGGTCTGAAGGCCGGCTTCGACCTGGAGATCCCCGACCTCGCGGTGGGCGTGTTCGCCCTCACGAACATCCATGTCGGTGCGGAGCTGTCGGTCCCGTTCATCGGCGAATCGCTCGAGTTCCGCTTCTTCTTCGCCACCCGCGAGAACCCCTTCCGCCTGCAGGTGGCGTTCTTCGCCGGCGGCGGATTCTTCGCGATCACGATCTCGCCCAAGGGTCTCAAGGTCATCGAGGCCGCATTCGAGTTCGGTGCCGCCGTGGAGATGAGCTTCGTGGTCGCATCAGGCAGCCTCTCGGTGATGGCGGGGATCTACTTCCGCCTCGAGATGCAGGGCGACACGCAGGCCGTGCAGCTGACCGGATACTTCCGCGCCCGTGGCGAGGTCGACGTGCTCGGACTCATCTCCGCGTCGATCGAGCTCTACCTCGAGCTCAGCTACCGCTCGGTGGGTGGAGCCTCGAAGGCCGTCGGCAAGGCGTCGATCAGCATCGAGGTGTCGGTCTGCTTCCTGTCGTTCTCCGTGTCGGTCACGTGCGAGAAGCAGTTCGCAGGCTCGAGCGGCGACCCGACGTTCCTCGACACGATGGGCAAGTTCGTCGACCATCGGGGCGTCGACCGCGACCCCTGGGCCGAGTACTGCGACGCGTTCGGCGTGGAGGCGATGTGACCACCGAATCCGCGATCTTCACCGCGATCCCCGCCGGACGGATGCCGGACCAGGGGCTGCTCAAGGTGACGGTCTTCGTCACCCCACGGCTCTCCACTGACGAGCCGCCCGGCAGCGGGGTGCTCATCGAACTGCCCGCGTTCGCGGCGTTCGCGAACTGGCCGAAGACGCTCGCCGATGCGAAGTGGGGCATCGAAGTCGACGGGGTCGGCACGATCGACGGCATCCCGTTCACCGACGTCGACCCGGATGCGGTCACGCCGAGCCCCGACGTGTGGTCGCAGCTGTTCGACCGCACGAGTGTCGGCGAAGCGAACTTCCAGCACTTCGAGCAGGCAGTCGTCCATTCCTACTCCGTGGACGAGGTCGCCAAGGCGATCACCGGCCTGTACCAGACCATCGCCGTCACGAGTCCGACCTCCTTCCCCGCGATCACGAGGGGGCCGCTCGCGGGCAAGCTCGAAGAGCTGCGCTCACCGCTCACCGTCCGCGAGCAGTTCGGCGAGGGCGGGCACCGGCGGGCCATCAAGCAGCTCATCGAGCGGGTCCGGCGCACGTCCGACCCGCGACCCGGTGGGCTGCCCGGGCGGTTCCTGCGCATCGAGGACGTCCCTCCCGCGGAGCGACAGGCGTTCGCGCTCGCCGCGGCGGCGAGCTTCTACGACCGCACGGATGACCCATGGGACGACGCGACAGCCACCGCACCGGCGCCTGAACCGGTCGCCCCGGAATTCCACTCGTTCGTCGCCCGCTGCGCCGACTATCCCGAACTGCTCCGCCATCTCGGGCTGGCGATCGACCTCGCGATCCCCGACGACGGCGGCATCCCCGAGTTCACCGGCATCCGGGTCGCATCCGGCTTCAACGTCGACCTGCTCGAGGAGCTCATCACCCCGCCCGCCGCGCCGGAGCAGGCGCGCCCCGTCACCCTCACGCACCGCACCGATCGCGTGTGGGCGCCCGACTCCCGCACGGAGCTGCCCGACATCGTGGACGGCAGCCTGGTGATCGACGACGCCCGCCGCTTCCTCGTGGATCAGCTCGACCCCGACGGTGCCGCACTCAAGGTGACGACGCTCCTGGCCGACCTCGAGCGCACCGACCAGGCGCTGCGAGACAGCGCGCAGGCGAACAACAACGCCCCGTCGATGACGGCCGACGCATCGTCGCTGCCCGCGCTGCGCTCGACCGGTGTGATCGTCGCACGCCGCGACCGCGCCGCGGGGATGGTCGCGCAGTTCGACGCCTCCGCGGACCACGACCAGACCCGCACCGGCGGACAGGCCGCGCGACTGAACGCCGCCGACGTCACCCGCGGCTGGCGCATCGACGTGCAGGATGAGGCCTCCGGCTCGCGAGAGTGGTTCTCGCTGCACCGCCGTGCGGGCGAATACGAACTGGTGGCGCCGGGCGCTGACCCGACACCGCTGGACGTGCAGCCCAAGCCCGACGAGGGCTACCTGAAGGCCGCGTCGATGTCGAGCGGCAAGGCCGACCCGACCGCAGACCAGTACCTGCACGAGACCCTCGCCGGATGGGACGGCTGGTCGCTGGCGGTGAAGCGACCGGGCAGGGTCGTGAACGAGACCGAGGCCGCCGACCCCTCCGTGCCCCCGGAGGTCGCCGACACCGGCTTTCCGCTCGCTGCCCGCTTCCGCGTCCAGCGGGGGTCGCTGCCGCGCCTGCGCTTCGGACGGCCGTACCGATTCCGAGTGCGCGCCGTCGACCTCTCCGGCCGATCGATTCCCGCCGATCAGCTCGACGAGGCGCGCGAACGCGACCTGGGACGCACATACCAGCGCTGGGAGCCGGTGCCGTCGCCCGCGGTCGTCCCCCTCACGGAGTACACCGAGGGTGAATCGCTCATGCGCATGGTGATCCGCTCCACGCTCGACGTGCCGGTCGCCGATTACATCGCACTCGACCGCGTCGCGAACCTGCCCGGGCATGCGGCAGACGGTGACCTGGGCATCGTCTACCGCGCGGAGAACGAGCGGAACCTGGCCGCGCCGATCGGCAGTGTGCAGCTCGCCGAGACGCACGGCATGTTCGACGCGGCGCTCGCCGGTGATGCCGCTGCCGTCGCGGCGCAGTTCGCGATCGCCGGAAGGGAGGCAGGGAGCTTCCTCACGCTCCCCGGCGCGCGTGTCGTCAATCCGCGCGGCCCGGCGGATGCGCTCACCGGTGAGAAGGATCAGGTGCTGCCAGACGGCCAGTACATCGTCCACACCGACCGCTCGCTCTCCCTCCCTTACCTGCCCGACCCGCTCGCGCGCGGGATCTCGTTCACCACCCTCCCCGGCGACGAGGGCGGCGGGCCAGCCGTCGAGGGCGATCCGCCGACACGGCTGCTGCGCTGGCCGGGCGATCCCGCGGACTGGACCGACCGCCGGCCGGTGCTGATCCGGGTCGTCGAAGGCGACGGAGACCCCGAGTTCGATGCCGATGCGCGTGTACTGACCGTGCGCCTGCCGAAGGCCACCCTGCGCACGGTGCGACTCAGCTCGTTCCTCGACGACGGCGACATCGACCTCATGCGTGTCTGGCACCTCATCGATGAGCACCAGGCGCCCGCGAGCTCCGCACAGCTCGACACGGTGCGCCGGGGGCGGCACTGGATGATCACTCCGGCCACCGAGCTCACCCTCGTGCACGCGGTGGAGAAGCCGCTGGAGCCGCCCGAGATCCGGCTGCAGCCGGGACGCATGCGCGATCGCGATGCCACGTTCTCGCTGCTTCCGGGCGTCGTGCACAACCACGCGCCGAGCACCGGCCGCCTCGACATCGACGCGAAATGGGCGGATCCGGTCGACGACGTGCTCGAGCCGGCGCCCCGCGACGAAACGAAGCGCGCCCACGTCGCGGACTTCCAGCTCGAGGCCTTCGAAGTCGATGCGCAGATGTGGGCGGTGAACGGACCCGCGGCCGGCCCGTACGGACCGCGCCACGCGGTGCGGCATGAGTTCGGTGACACCCGCCACCGCTGGGTGGAATACACGCCTCAGGCGACGACGCGATTCCGCGAGTACTTTCCACCGAAGATCACGGACGACCCGCAGCTGATCACGTCGGTCGGCGAGCCGCTGACCGTCGACGTGCCATCCAGTTCACGACCCGCGCCGCCCGACGTGAAGTACCTCGTACCCTACTGGGAGTGGCGCACCGAGGAACTCGGACTCGACGCGCCACTCGCGGTGCGTCGCGTCCGCACTGCGGGCGGTCTGCGCGTCTACCTCGGGCGTCCGTGGTTCTCGAGCGGACCCGACGAACTGCTCGGTGTCGTGCTCGCGCGTCAGCCCTTCATCCGGTGGCCCGTGGACATCGACCGCGGAGTCTTCGTGGACAGCGCGACAAGAGGTGCGTCGGAGGCGTGGGCGGAGCAGGTCGTCGAAGGCGCCGGCATCCGCGCCGTCGAGGGCATCGGCGCAGGTGCGGATGCCGCGGCCTCGGCGCTCGTGGCGGATCACATCGCGTCCGCCGCTGCGGCGGTGCGCGAAGAGGCCTTCCGCGCACGCGGCGACAGGGCGATCCGGGCCCGCAACGACGTGGACCGCTTCGTGGTCGCGACGGATCGCTCGGTGACCGCAGCTCGCTTGATCGATCGGGATCGGGTCAGCGCGGTGGAGACCGATGTCGCGGCGGGACTGGTCACCGACTTCTCGCCGTTCTTCACGGGAACCGGACCCGAAGGCCGACGATTCACCAGCGTGTGGGGCGCCGACCCGATCTTCGCGGGCGACCCGGTGCCGTCCGGCCCGTTCGCGACCCACTTCCCGCGCCGGGTCGCGGTCGGCACAGTCGCGCTTGCAGAGGTGCCCGATACCGTGACCGTCGTCGGGCACCAGCCGGACTTCGACGCCGATCGGAAGCTCTGGTACTGCGATGTCGCGATCGAGGCCGGTTCCGCGTACACGCCGTTCGTGCAGCTCGCGCTCGCCCGCTATCAGCCGCACTCCATCGGCGGTGTCGAGATCTCGACCGTGGTCCGCGCCGACTGGCTGCAGCCGCTGCCACGACGCGAAGCCACCTTCGTCTCGACGCCCGACGGCGCCGCGGTGCTGCTCACCGTGGCCGGCACGGTCGGCATCCCCGAGCACGCGCGCGGGTTGCCGGACCTCGCATCCGAGATCAGCGCCTCGCGGCGCGTCGAGGCCTGGGTGGAGCGACTGCCGGCCGACGCCACCAGCGACCTCGACTGGGTTCAGGTCGGAGGTCCGGTGGTGCTGGAGGTGCGCATGGGGCTCGCCGCGATCCGGCAGGAGCGCTTCGCCGAGGCGGAGTGGGTCGGCGCGGTGCCGCTCCCCGAACGCATCGCGGGGGAGCGCCTCCGCGTGCAGCTCGCCGAATACGAGCTGCACGAGGGCGATCCCATCGGCCTGTCGCCGTTCATCGTGATGCTTCCGCAGCGCGGCCGTCGCATCGTGTACGGGGACTCCGTCGAAGTGCCATGATCGCGGAAAGACCTCATCGGCACGACAGGATACGAAAGGGCTGGGCATGACTGATCACACCTACCGAGTGACGGAGATCGTCGGGACGTCATCCGAAGGAACCGACGCCGCGATCCGAGGCGCTCTCGACCGCGCATCCAAGACCCTGCGCAACATCGACTGGTTCGAGGTCGTGTCCACGCGAGGACACGTCGAGGACGGCGCGATCCATCACTTCCAGGTGACGCTCAAGGTGGGGTTCCGCCTCGAGGACCCGGAGTAGGGCTGCTCCTCGCAGGCCGCTTGCCTAGTTCGACTCGAGGCCGGCCTGCCAGCGCCGCTGTTCGCGGGCGAAGAGCAAGATGAAGATGCCCCAGAGGCTGACGTCGTCCGCGAGTCCGAGTGGACCGAGGACGAGTTCGGGAATCAGATCGATGGGCGCGAACGTGTAGACCACTGCAGCGATCGCGGCGATCGTCGTCGTCGGCGCGATGCGGTGCTCATGGTTCTTGATCGCCCTGAGGAAGCTCCACATGCATCCAGTGTGCGGCACGATCGAGGCTGCGCACCCAACTGTCGGTTGTTGTCCAGCATCCGATCAGTCGGCACCTGGACCGCGCAGCTTCTTCGGCAGTCCGGCCAGCACGAGCTCGTAGGAGTGGTCGATCGCCTCGCGCAGCTCATCATCGGGGATGCCGCCACCGGTGGCGAGCACGTTCCAGCCCGACCGCCCGATGTACGGCGAGACGCGGGCATCCTGCGGATAGCGGACCAGCCAGTCGTCCGCCTCCTCCCGGGTCGTCGCTGCCTTGACGCCGATCGAGGTGCCGTCGCCGAAGAAGACGAAGATCTTGCCGCGGGCATCCGGTCCGACCTTGAAGACCACGTCCCCCTCCCAGGGCTGGTCCTCCCACGCTCCCCATTTCGCGGCGCAGTACGCACGGACGTCTTCCGGAATCACGTCTCCAGTATGCCCACCGTCGCTCGCGCGGGCCGAGCACTCAGCGGCGTCGAACCCGACGCACTCGGCCGATCCACGCGAGAGCGAGTCCCGCGCACACCGCGAGCAGACCCACGGCCATGGGCCAGATCGGTGCCTGGCCTCCTGATGCCGCCAGCTGGCCGGTGCTTCCCGAATCGGCGCCCCCCGCAGTGATCGTGACCGGCGCGGAGGCGACGGTCGCGGGTGCGGTCACGTAGATGCGATGCGCGCCCGGCTCGATGTCCGCCGGCACCTGGACGGTCGCAGTCAGCGTGCCGGCATCCGAGATCGTGCTCGTCTCGAGCACGATCGGATCGGATGCGATCCACACGTCGGCGGTGTCGCCGGGGACGAATCCGGATGCGGTCACCGTCACTGTCTGGCCTGCTGTCAGGGTTCCGGCGCCCAGTGTCACCGACGTCCCCTCGGAATCCGCGGGTACGACGTTCACGTCGGCGGGATCGACGCCGACGCGCTGCAGGACGCCGTCCGGGCCGTGGAAGTACAGGCTCGCCGCATCCCCGGTCGGGTGTCCGGGGGAGTCGTCGCAATCGTCGCCGGTGCCGTCACCGTCGAGGTCGGTCTGGCTGTAGTTGTAGATCGCGGGGCAGTTGTCGAGCTCCTCTGGCGTGGAGTCGCCGTCGGAGCTGATGTGAACCTCGGTGGTCGTCGTCGCCGACTGGCCATCCGTCTGCGTCACCCGCACGGCCACGTCGACCTCGGCCGGGCCCGAGTACGCTGCCGTCGCATGCGGAGCGGCCGTCGTCTCGTCGAAGACGCCGTCGCCGTCGAAGTCCCACTCGTACTGGGTGATGCGACCACCGCCGGCCGCCGAGCCCCGCGCATCGAACTCGATGGAGTCCCCGATCGTCCGGACGTACGGGCCTGCCAGCCACGCCGTCGGCGGGGTGGCACCTGCCGGATTCTCGGGAGCCCCGGCGTTCGCCGCCTGTATCGCGAGCGCGCGCGGCAGCAGACCGAGTTGCGCTGCCAGATGCTGCGCCTCCTGCGCGTGGCCGGTGATTCCGGGGTGCCAGAACGTGAACTTGTCTGCGCTGTAGCTGTAATCGGTCTGCGCGACGAATCCGGGCGGGTCCTGCACGGTCTCGGTTTCGAGGAACTCATCCACCCATCGGTAGTCGTTCGACGTGCCCGGCGCCGGCTCGTGGCCCGCGAACAGGTCGTGGATGTCGGTGACATGGATCGCCTGCGGCACTCCGGGCTGCGCGTTGTACTGCGCCACGACCGTGTCCTGCAGCGCGTTGGCCTGCAGTCCGAGCTGGCGGACATTCGCGGCAGCGTCGTACTCGTAGCTGCCCCAGCAGATGACGTGGTAGTCGCACAGGATGTACGGAGTGTCGGTGGACAGGAGCGGGTAGCCGAGGATCACGATCTGCGCGTCCGGGCTCAGCTTCGCGGCGAGCTCGTCGAGGATCTGTCGTGTCGCCGTGGCGACGGCTGGAAGATCGGCGACCGCGGTGTCCACCGACGTGCGGCATCCGTCAGCGCTGCGGTAGCCCACGAGGAAGCAGTCCTCGACGATCGTCGCGAACCCGACATCGTTGCCGCCGATCGTGAACATCACCAGGTCGGTGTCGGCCGACACCTGGGGAAGCTGAGTGCTCAGGATGTCCGAGGTCTCGGCACCGCTGTGCGCGTACGAGACGTACTGCACCGGAAGGTTCGGCTGATCGGCGAGCCAGTCCGCGTACAGATTCGCCCAGCTGCGGTGGCTGCGGTAGGCCGCCGGGTCGCCGTAGTAGTCGCCCGCGCCGTTGCCGGCCGAGTACGAGTCGCCCATCTGCACGACGTGGTAGACCTCCTGGGCATCCCCTTCGGCTGCCGACGCGCTCAGCGCGCCCCCCGACACGAGTGCCGTCGCCGCCACGAAGGCCGCGACGAACGTCACCGTTCTCACCATTCCGAGTTCTCCCTACGCGCCGCCGGCGCCGCGTCATCGCGGTGCGGGGCAACGCCATGCCCAGTCTCGGTGATCGGGGGGTTTCTGTCGATCATCGCGTTTCGGGCGACGCGTCGTGCTCCGTTGCGCGTCTACGTGCTCGACCGCACGACCAGCGACGGCACGAGGTCGACCCGGCGGACGGGTCCGTTGGTGCCGGCGGCGATCCCGAGCAGGAGATCGAGCGCGACCCGCCCCGACTCCTCGAACGGCTGCCGGACAGTCGTCAGCCCAAGCCCGTCCGCCAGCGGACCGTCGTCGAAGCCGACGATCGCGACATCGTCGGGCACGGAGAGGCCGCTGGTCGCGAGCCCGCGCCAGGCGCGCGAGGCGAACTCGTCGTGGTTGGCGACGATCGCGGTCGGACCGTCGCGCTTCGACAGCGCTGCGAGGAGCGCCGGGGTCGGGTCGGCGTCGAGCGCGGAGGTGACGCGTGTGATGGCGACGTGCTCGGAGAGACCCTGCATGCGCAGCATCCCGGCCGAGATGTAATCCCGCGAGAGCTGTGGCTCGCCCAGATAGATCACGCGGCTGTGCCCGCGTTCGCGCAGGTGCTCCCCGACCAGGCGCCCGCCGGCCTCATCGTCCACGAGCACGACGGGGGCGTCATCGCCGACGGGCCGAGCACGACGCACGTCGATGAGCACGAGCGGGAGCGCGGCCTCGCGGCTCGCCCGCATCGCGGCGCTGCCGAGCGGCACGCCCATCACGATCAGACCCTCGATCCCGCGCCGCGCAGGGAGGGCGTCCAGCAGGGGCGCCCGCACGCTCGCGGCCGAGTCGAGATCGTGCGCGGTCAGCTCGATGGCGGTCTCCCTCGCGCGCACCAGCATCCCGGCGAACCGGCGGAAGTAGGTCGAGTAGGTGCTGAACGGCGCGGCGACGGCGACGCGTGTTCCGCCGCCCACGCGTGCCGTCGCCGATCCGGTGCGGTACCCGAGCGCCCCTGCCGCGGCGACGACCCGGGCGCGGGTCTCCTCGCTCACGCGGTGGGGCGCGTTGATCGCGAGCGAGACCGTCGAGATGCTGACACCGGCGCGCTCGGCGACGGTATAGATCGTCACCCTCGCCGCGCCCGCCATTGCACCCCTTCGAAAAAAGTACTTCATCGAAGTACTTCGATTGCCCCAGACTATCCGGAGACCGGAGGAGGTCGTCAAAGATGAACGACAAGAAGGCACGCACGGACGCATTCGTCGACGCCGTCGAGAAGCGCCTCGCACCGCTTCAAGAGCCCCAGGGCAAGACGGCCCAGCAGCGGCGCAGCATCGCCGAGGCGTTCGACAAGGTGATGACGACCGAGCTCGGCATCGCTCCCATCGACGTTGCCACGGAGGAGCACACGATCCCGGTGCCCGGGCACCCCGACGCCCGGCTGCGCGTCTACTGGCCGACTCCGGAGCGGCCCGACCCGGTGACCGCGGGCGGGCTTCCCGTCCTGGTCTACTTCTTCGGCGGCGGCTTCGAGATCGCGGGGATCGACTGGGTCTGGTGGGATGCGTCCTTCCGGGAGCGCGCCCGCGACGCGGGCATCATCCTCGTGGCGGGCGAGTACTCCCACGCCCCCGAGGTGACCTACCCGTCGCAGCCCGAGCAGTGCTGGTCGGTCTTCGAATGGGCGGCGACCAACGCGCGCGAACTCGGCGGCGATCCGGAGCGGCTCGCCATCGGCGGCGGTTCGTCGGGCGGCAACCTCGCCACCGCGACCGCCCTCATGAACCGGGACCGTGCGAACCGACCCGTGCGGCTGCAGCTGCTGGAAGTCCCCCTGCTCGACCTGACGGCGGGGCACCTCGATCTGGACGCTCAGGCGTCCGCCGTGCCCAAGCCGCTCCTCCGACGCCTCGTGCGCATGATCATCGGGCAGTACCTCGGCAAGGACAAGGCGACAGCGCGCGAGTCCTACGCCTCGCCGCTGCTCGCCCAGTCGCTGCGGGGCATGCCGCCCACGGTCATCTACACGGCCGAACTCGACGCCCTGCGCGGCGACGGTGAGGCCTACGCACGCGCCTTGAGCGATGCGGGCGTGCCGGTCACCTGCCTGCGGATGATCGGCCAGAACCACGGCTCCGCCGGCTACCGCGGATTCGTCCCCGCCGCCGACCACCTGCACCGCGACATCGTCGCCACGCTCCGCACCCTGCACGAAGAACCCGCCGTCTACCCGGAGGTCGGAACGCGATGACCACGCTCGCCGAACTGTCCCTCGATCCCGGCATACGTCGCTGGATCGCCCGCATCGAACAGCTCGCCCCCTCGATGCCGGATCTCGCGAGCGCCGACCCGGTGCTGCGACGCGCCGCCGATCTCGAGCTCTCGGATGCGCTCGCCGTCGACTTCACCCTGCCCCTCCCCGAGGGCGTCGACCTCGACGACGTCGAGCTCGCAGGGCCGGGAGGCGCGCTCCGCCTGCGGCGCTACCGACGCTCCGACGCATCCGGCCTGCAGCCGACGCAGCTCTGGCTGCACGGAGGCGGCTTCTACGCGGGCTCGATCGACGAGGTGCTCAACGACCGGCTCTGCGCGCGGCGCGCGCTCGAGAGCGGCGTGCAGGTCTTCTCGCTCGACTACCGGCTCAGTCCGGAGCATGTGTATCCGGCACCCGAGCTCGACGCCGTCGCGGCGCTCGAGGCCTTCGCGGCCGATCCGCAGAGATACGGGGTCGACCCCGAACGGCTCGGCATCGGCGGCAATTCGGCGGGAGCCGCGATCGCCGCCAGCACGGCGCTGCGGGTTCGGGATGCCGAGACCCCACGTCTCGTCCACGTGGATCTCGAAGTGCCTCCGCTCGCAATGCGACGTGTGGGGCGCTCGGCCGAGGACTACGCGATCGGCTTCGGGCTCGATGCGCTCGAGGCCATCGTCGACATGTACACCGGCCCGGGCGGCCCGGCCGATCCGCTCATCTCGCCGCTCGACGTCGATGACCTGAGCGGTCTGCCGGCGACGCTCATCCTGGCCGCCGAGCATGACCCTCTTCGTGACTCCGGCGTCGAGTACGCCGAGCGGCTGCGGCAGGCGGGCGTGCCCGTCGAGCTTCACATCGGCGCGGGACACCTGCACGGAACCCCAGGCATCACCGCCGCGTTCGACGGTGCTCGCGAGTGGCAGGGACGCCACGCGCAGCTGCTCGCCCTCGCCTACGACACCATCCCCGCCCGGCAGCACGCCGGCTGACCCGACCGACCACCTCAAGGAGACGACGATGTCCCAGACCACCCTCGACCCGATCGGCGCCGTCGGCCCCGACACCGTGCCCGGCTCGAAGCAGCCGCGCGGATTCCTGTTCACATTCGTCGCTGCCTGGTTCGGCATCAGCCTCGTGCTGAGCACGCTGGGCGGTGCGGCGATCCCCAAGGTGTTCGCGTTCCTCGACGACGCCACCAAGGGAGTCAACCTCTCGATCGTCGCGGCGGTCGGCGGGGTCGTGGTCATCGTGATCACGCCGCTGTTCGGCCGGCTGAGCGATCGGACGATGTCGCGGCTCGGCAAGCGCCGGCCGTGGATCATGGGCGGAGCGCTCGTCGGGCTGGTCGGCGTCGTCATGCTCGCCTTCTCGGCCGGCCTGTGGCAGGTCATCGTCGGCTGGGCGATCGTGCAGACCGGCTACGGCGCCACGAACGCCGCCGTGCACGCGCTCCTCGCCGACCAGATCCCCAAGCGCATCCGCGCGCGGGTATCGGCAGCGGCGAGTGTCGCGAACGCCGTCGCGCTCATCTTCGGCGCCGTCATGATCGCCTCACTGCCGAACGACATGCAGTGGACGTGGTTCATCGTGCCGGGTGCGATCGGCACCGTGTTCAGCGTGCTGCTCTTCTTCCGCCTGCACGACATCGTTCGCACCGACAAGCCCGAGCCGTGGAAGTGGTCGGACGTGCTGTCGACCTACTGGCTGAACCCGGTGAAGTACCGCGACTTCTTCTGGGCGTGGGCCTGCCGTCTGTTCGTGACGATGTCGATCTTCACGGTCGCGACCTACATGCTGTACTTCATCATCGACCGACTCGACGTGCCGCTCGAGGAGGCATCGGGTGTCTTCGCCGGAGTGCTCACCGGCTTCACGCTCATGAGCGTCGTCACCACCGTCGTCTTCGGCTGGATCTCGGACCGCACCGGCCGCCGCAAGGCGATCGTGTGGGTCTCGGCGCTGCTGTCGGCCGGTGGCCTGATCGTGGCGGCGATCGCCCCCGACCTGGCGACCTTCTTCATCGCGATGATGTTCGTCGGCGCGGCGCAGGGCGCGTTCATCTCCGTCGACATCGCGATGATGACCGAGGTGCTGCCGAACTTCGACGAGGCCGGCAAGGACCTCGGCATCGTGTCGCTCTCGTACCAGGTGCCTCAGGTGCTGGTGCCGGTGCTCGCGATCCCGCTGCTCGCGATCGGCGGCAGCGGCGAGAACTACTCCGCGCTGTTCATCGCGGCGATCGTGTTCGGCGTGCTCGGCGCGCTGTGCGTGCTGCCCATCAAGAGCGTCAGGTAGACGAGACGAGACCCGCGATGCCCGGTCCGGCTCAGGCCGGACCGGCCGTCGCCTCGACTGCATCCCTCCTCGCCCGGCGTCGTTCGCTCACGACGAGTACGACGAGGAGGATCAGACCCGTCACGATGATGAGGTAGGTGCTGAACGCCGGGAGGATGCCGAAGATCGACCCCGCCGCGGGAGCCTCGCCGTGCAGGAACAGCGTCGGGTCGGTCGTGGCGTGCAGCAGGATCGGCCAGATCAGGTTGCCGGTCACGCGCAGCGCGAGGTACATGCACATGCCGAAGCAGAACGTGTAGACGACCTGGAGGAGCGTGGTCGGAAGCCCCTGGTCGGTCGTGAACAGGTTGCCGAGGTGCAGTGCCGCGAAGATGCCGGATGAGACCAGCGCAACCGCGATCTCGCCGTGCCCGGCCTTGCGCATCAGGTTCACGGCGAAGCCCCGGGTGAGGACCTCCTCGGCGAACCCGACGAACAGGCCGGTGAACAGCCATGCGGCCACCAGGGGGGCGCCGGCCTCGGCGTAGTCGATGCTGAGGAACGCGGAGACGTTGATCGCCGCCACCACGCCGACGGCCACCCACATCCATCCGCGTCCGCCGACGGGCTGCCTGCTGAACAGCTCCTTCAGCCAGCCGACCGACAGCGCGAAGAGGACCAGCAGGATGCTGCCCAGGATGATCGGGAGCGCGGTGCCGATGACGATGTCCATCGCGCTGCCCTTCTCGCCGCGGACACCGCCCTCGGTCCCGAAGACGGCGCCGACGAGCAGCGCCATCAGCTGGTACAGGCCGTAGTAGACGGCCGCGAGAAGAAGGGCCTTCCACCCTCCGCCCCGCTCCCAGAAGCGCTTCCACGCGGACGGCGATGGATCGGGCACGGCTACCTCCTCGAGAAGCGACGGGCGAGGCTGCGGCCCCGATCTCCGACGGTACTGCATGGCTGAGAAGCTGAATCGCGAACGCGATCCAGCGCCGGCGTCTGGCCGACGACCTTCAGTTCGGAATCGCCGTCGGGTAGATTTCGGGCCATTGCTCGCTGATCGCCCACCGTCGAAGGGTCCCGGATGCCGGACACCACGTGCCACATGTCGGTCTCGCTCGACGGCTTCGCCGCCGGCCCGGAACAGAGCCGCGAGAACCCTCTCGGCATCGGCGGGATCGAGGTGCATCGGTGGCACATCGGGGATGAGCGGGCAACCGAGGCCGACGAGATCGCGACCGGCTGGCTCATGCGCCCCCGCGGCGCCTATGTCATGGGTCGCAACATGTTCGGGCCGATCCGGGGCGCGTGGGACGAGGACTGGCGCGGATGGTGGGGGCCGGAGCCGCCGTATCACGCCCCGGTCTTCGTGCTCACGCACCATGCTCACGACCCGATCGAGATGGAGGGCGGGACGACCTTCTTCTTCGTCACCGATGGCTTCGATGCCGCCTACGCACAGGCGGTGGCGGCGGCCGGCGGCGACGGCGTGGACATCGCCGGCGGGGCGTCCACCGTTCGGCAGGCGCTCGCCGCGGGAGTCGTGGACGAGCTCACCCTGGACATCGCACCGGTCCTGCTCGGGTCCGGCGAGCGGATCTTCGACGGGATCGAATCCTTCGGCATGGAGCCGGTCGAGGTGCTGCACTCGCCGCTGGCAACGCACATCCGGTACCGACGGGTGAACTGAGAAGCCCGTATTCGACACCACCGGCATCGGATCGTACGACACCGATCGTGGACGGAAGGTTCTCGGCCGCAGCCGTGTTGAGGCATGCATGGGTTGGAACGACGACGTCATCACGAAGTTCCGCAGCAGCAAGGGCACCGAGAACTACTGGGGTCCGAAGCTGATCATCCTGCATTCGATCGGCGCGAAGTCGGGCAAGACGCATCTGAACCCCGTCGTGGGGTTCCGCAGCGACCTCGGCTGGCGGGTGGTGGCGTCCAAGGGCGGCACGCCGGAGAATCCTTCGTGGTACCACAATCTCAAAGCCAACCCGTCGATCGAGATCGAGGCGCTCGTGGACGGCGAGATCGTGACGGTGCCGGTCACGGTGAGCGAGATCGGGGCCGACGACTGGCAGGACGCGTACGCGGCGATCGCGGCCGAGGAGCCGCAGTTCGGCGAATACCTCCACAAGACCGATCGGCGCATCCCCGTCCTGCAGCTCACTCCTCGCTGATTCGGCTAGGACGGCCACCGGCCGAGCGCTAGCATCTCGGACATGCCGGAGATCGCTGAGGAGCCCGCGGTTCGACGCGCCGGCCCACGGGATGCCGCCGCCGTCGCTCGGCTGCTGCATGACTTCAACACCGAGTTCGACACCCCGACGCCGGGGACTGCGACGCTGACAGCACGTCTGGAGTCGCTGCTCGGTCAGCCGAGCACCGTCGCCTACCTCGCGGGCGACCCCGCCGCGGGAGTCGCGCTCGTGACCCTGCGGGCCAACGTCTGGTACGACGGACAGGTGGCCCTGCTGGACGAGCTCTACGTCGCACCCGATCGGCGCGATCACGGCATCGGTGCGGCGATGATCCGCCGGCTGATCGCAGACGCCGAGGAGTGGGGCCTCGCCGCCATCGAGATCAACGTCGACGCGGGCGACGTCGACGCGCAGCGGTTCTACGAACGCCACGGCTTCAGCGGTGCCGACCCGGACACGGGCGAACGCGCCTACTACTACGCCCTCGAACTGGAGGCGGAGTGAAGCTTCTCCTCACCTCGGCGGGAGTGACCAATCCGTCGATTCTCGACGCTCTCGTCGCCATGCTTCCCAGGCCCGTCAGCGAGTGCACCGCACTCTGCATCCCCACCGCGCAGTACGGTCACCCGTGGTTGGGGCCCGGGGTCAACGCCTGGGAGTTCATCAGCGGCAGGTCCGAGAACCCGATGGTCGACCTGGGCTGGAAGTCGGTCGGCGTGCTCG
The DNA here is from genome assembly GCF_900114345.1 of Microbacterium sp. cf046. Lineage (GTDB taxonomy): Bacteria > Actinomycetota > Actinomycetes > Actinomycetales > Microbacteriaceae > Microbacterium. The sequence goes on from NZ_FOZJ01000001.1 coordinate 865,108, forward strand.
AGCTGACCGCACTGCCCAGCATCGACGACGACCGATGGAAGCCCCTGGTCCGTGACACCGACGTTCTGCTGGCGGCGGGCGGCGACGCCCTCTACCTCGCCCATTGGATGCGGGAATCCGGACTGGCCGAGATGATCCCGTCGCTGGAGGACACGGTGTGGGTCGGGATGAGCGCGGGGAGCATGGTGATGACCCCGCGGATCGGCGGGGAGTTCGTGGGATGGAAGCCGCCGACCGGAGACGACACCGCGCTGGGGCTCGTCGAGTTCTCGATCTGCCCGCATCTCGCCGTGGACGGCGCGCCCGGCAACCCCATGGCCGCCGCGGAGAAGTGGGCGGCGGGAATCCCGCATCCGTCCTACGCGATCGACGACCAGACCGCGATCGCGGTCGTCGACGGCACTGTCGAGGTGGTCTCAGAGGGGACGTGGCGGCGCTTCGGATCCGCCTGACCGCTCGTTCACCACCAGGATCGGCCGCGGAGCATCTCGCCGAAGTCCTCGGGTGAGCCGCGCCCGGAGGGACGCGAGCCGAGGTAGCTCTCCACGACCGCTCGCCCGAGATCGTCGAGTTCGGGCGCGACGACCTGCCCGCCGGCCCGCCGCGCGAGGGCGTCCATGAACCGTGCGAGACCCGGATCGTCTCCCAGCCGGAAGAAGGTCGTCTGGGCGCCGAGTCGCTGCACCGTGTCGAGCTCGCGCACCGTCACGGCCACCGTGTAGGGGTCTGGCGGGTAGGCGAAATGAACCTGACCGTCCGGTTCGAGATGCGAGGTCGGCTCTCCGTCGGTGACGATGAGCAGCACGGGCTGCGCGGTCGGGTTGCGCCGGAAGTGCTTCTGGGCGAGCAGCAGCGCGTGGTGCAGGTTCGTCCCCTTGTCCCACACGGAATCCTTCGCCGTCAGGTGCTCGATGTCGATCACCTCGGCGTACCGGGCGAACGCGATCAGCTGGAGGCTGTCGCCGCGGAAGCGACTCGAGATGAGGTGATGGAGCGCGAGCGCGGTGCGCTTCATCGGCACCCATCGGCCGTCCATCTCCATCGAGAACGATGTGTCGACCAGCAGGGCGACCGCGGCCTGCGTGCGCTCCTCCGTCTCGACCACCTCGACATCGCGGGTCTCCAGTCGCACGCCGGATGCCGCATCGCCGCCGTCGGCGACCGTCCGGAGCACAGCGTTGGACACCGTGCGGGGGATGTCCCACGGTTCGGTGTCGCCGAACGCCCACTCGCGGGTCGATCCGGTGCGATCGCCGGCTGCGCCGGCGTTGCGGGTCTCGCGGCGGCCCGTGCGTCCGGACTGGTGTGTGGCGATGTCCCGCAGGAGCGCTCGTCCGAGCTGCCGCATGGCGCGGGGGGTGAGCCGCAGCGCACCATCGGATGCACGCTGCAGCATCCCGGTGTCCTTGAGCTCCTGCTCGAGCGTCCGCAGCGCACGGGCGCTGACGGCGGCCTCGTCGCCGACGAGTCGCTCAAGCGCATCCACGTCGATGTCGTCCATGCGCGCACCGGGGTAGGCCTGACTCAGCTGATCGGAGAGCGAATCGAGGTCGGAGAGATCCTGCATGATGCCCGTCGCCTCGCCGAGACCTGCCGGCTGGTCTCCGGAGAAGGAGGCGGAGCCTCCCCAGTCCTCGCCGGGTCGAAGCGAGCGCAGGTTGTCGTCGAGCCGTGATAGGGACTGCATGAGGTCGGGCGAGCCGAACGCCTGCGCCGCGAGACTCATCAGCTCGTCCCGCTGCTCGGGGGTCATCGAGTTCAGCATCCGCTGGGCCGCGGCGGACCGCTCGGCGAGGGTGTCCAGCAGCTCATCGAGATTCCGTGGGTTCTCCGGGAACTGATCGCCGTGCTTGCGCATGAACTCGTCGAAGTCCTCCGGCGTGTCCTCGCCGAGCCGACGCTTCTCGAGCAGCTCGTTGAGGTCGCCGAGCATCTCGCGGATCGCCTGCCGATCGGCATCCGTCGCCCCTTCGAGGGCGGACTTCATGCCCGCGAAACGCTGGTCGAGAAGCTCGCGACCGAGCAGCTCCTTGATCCGCTCATAGTCGGCCCGGGCGCTCGGGCTCCGCCATTCGTAGTCGGACAGGTCGTTCACGGCGGCCGCGGTGCTCATCGGGAGGTTCTCGAGCCGCATCTCGCCGAACGCCCGCGCATCGTCGTCCATCTCGACATCGCGCACGAGGTGCTTGCGCTCTTCGAGGACCGCATGATCGAGGAGTCGTCGGACCTCTTCCAGCGTGCCGTCGAGACGGTGACGGCGCACCAGCTCGGCGCGTCGCTCGCGCACACGACGCGCCAGGTCGTCGAGGCCGAGCTGATCGCGCGCGCCCCGGCGAAGATACTCGCGCATCGCGCGCTCGGCCGACGTCCCCGACATGACGTCGCGACCGATCGCCTCGAGCGCCTCCTGCACGGGCACGGGCGGAGCGAGCGGATCCGGCCCGCCGGCGTACCGCCCATACCGGTTGGTGTGGGCGGGCACGCGGTGGAATCCGCGAGGCATCAGCGCGCGCCGCCCGATGTCGGCACCCGAGTACCCCGCGGTCGATCAGCCATAGACCGTCTCCCCGTCGGCGTGGTCCTTGCTGATCCGCCGTTCCAGGTAGAGCGCTTCGAGCAGGAGTTCCAGCGCGCCCGCGCGCTCGCCGGGAGTCTGCGCGCCGAGCCGCTCGGCCACCTGGTCGTAGAGGTCCGATTCGCCGAGGATCGGCATCGCCGCGAGCACTTCGGCGGCCGGAACCTGCTCGCCCGTCATGACTGTCGCGCCGTCGTGGAGCGCCTCCACCAGGGCGCCGGCATCGATGCCGCGCAGATGTGCGCGAGCAGTGTCGGCAACCGCGGTCCGCAGCAGGTGCTCCAGGACGGCGCGCTCACGGCCTTCCTCGCCCGTCTCGAACTCGATCTTTCCGCCCAGGACGTCGACGGCGGTCTCGAGGTCGACGGGTCGCGCCACCCCGACTCCTTCGTGCTGACGCGTCGCGCGGTGAAGGGCCGCCGCGGCGATCGTCTCCGCCCCCGCGATCGCGAAGCGCGCCGATACGCCGGCGCGCTGATCGACGGCATCCGACTCGCGAAGATTGCGGGTGAACCGCGCCAGGACCTCGAGCAGGTGCTCGGGGACGTCCGCGACGAGATCCGCCTCCTGACGGATGACCGCGACCTCCTCCTCGATGGTCTGCGGGTAGTGGGTGCGGATCTCTGCGCCGAAGCGGTCCTGCAGAGGCGTGATGATTCGACCCCGGTTGGTGTAGTCCTCGGGGTTGGCGGTCGCGACGACGAGCACGTCAAGGTCGAGGCGCAGCACGTAGCCCCGGATCTGGATGTCGCGTTCCTCCATGACATTCAGCAGCGACACCTGGATGCGCTCCGCCAGATCGGGCAGCTCGTTGATCGCGACGATTCCGCGATGGCTTCGGGGGACCAGCCCGAAGTGGATCGTTTCGGGGTCGCCGAGCGAGCGGCCCTCTGCGACCTTCATCGGGTCCACGTCGCCGATCAGGTCGGCCACCGACGTGTCGGGAGTCGCCAGCTTCTCGACGTACCGCTCGGCGCGGTGGCGCCACGAGACCGGGAGGTCGTCTCCCAGCTCCGATGCCCGCCGGACGGACCCAGGCGTCACCGGATGGAACGGGTGCTCCCCCAATTCGGAACCGGCGATGACCGGCGACCACTCGTCGAGCAGCCCCGAGAGGCTGCGCAGCAGACGCGTCTTGCCCTGACCGCGCTCGCCGAGGAGGACCACGTCGTGACCGGCGAGGAGCGCTCGTTCCAGCTGCGGTATCACGGTCGTGTCGAACCCGTGGATTCCGGGCCACGGGTCGCTTCCTTCGGCGAGTGCCGACAGGAGGTTCTCCCGCAGTTCGACGCGCACGGGCCGGTAGGTGTGCCCCGACGCGCGCAGCTGTCCGGTCGTGGTGATCGGAGGCGGCGATGTTGTCATGACGAGAGAGTAGGTCCGCTCCACAGGCATGTGGGCCGGATTCTCATAATTCTCCGGTCATGCACCTCGAGATCTTGACGTCAGCGCGTGGGTGAACCGTCCGCGGGCTGCGCAGGGAGCCCGGGCTCGATCTGCTCGTGCCAGTCGATCGCGCCAGCGTCCGGCGAGTCGCGCACTTCCGGCTCGGGCATTCGAAGATCAGGCGGCCCGCCGATCTGCTCGTGCGTGATGACCACGCGGTCTTCGTCCACCGCGTCCTGCGGCAACGCGGGTTGCCGGAGGCTCTCTCGAGGGATCTCATCGGCCATCGAGGTTCCTTTCGTGCACAGACACCGCGCTGGCGCGTGGTGCGCACAAGGCCCTCCGAAATTTCGCCTGCCCCCAGGGCGGCATCTCGGAGGGCCGGTCGTGCGGCAGGGCGGCTCCGGCCTGCCTGTGGTCGGTTCGCATGGTCGGTGGGGCCTCCGCTTTCGTGCGCAGAGCTGCGCATCGCATTCCAATGGGTCGGCCCCAACCGACTCGTTGCTTCTGTCTTTCGACGTGCCAAGTGTCACTCCGGCGCCGAGCACCCGAGCGGGGCTTGACATCTCGCCCGGCGAGCAATAGCGATCGCTCCGCGACTCGATCTCGCAAAGAACGGCGTAATGGATGCCGGATGTCGGCGTCCTAGAAGTGCGGGGGGTTCGTCCTGGGCTCAGCCCCAGTTCGTTCGCCCCGTGGCGCCGCCCCAAACGGCGCCAGGGCCGACGTCACTGGTTCATCCCCAGAGCGACGTCGGCCCGCCCCACGATCTGCGTCATCGGGGCAGCTGATCGACCACCCGGTAGAACAGGTGCACGACGCCGCGTCCCTCGACGCCCCGGCGGGCTAGCCGACGTTGTCGAGCACCAGCCGGTATCCCATGCCGGACTCGGTCAGCAGGTGCACCGGTCGCGAAGGGTCGGCCTCGAGCTTCTTGCGCAACTGGGAGAGATAGAGCCGGAGGTAGCCGGTGTCGGTGACCTGTTCGGTGCCCCAGATGTCTGTGAGCAGCGCCTGGCGCGTCACCAGGACGCCGGGCTTGCGCGCCAGGAACTCCAGGATCTGCCACTCGGTCGGGGTGAGGTGCACGAGTGCGCCGCGGCGGGTGACGGCCTTCGCGGCGAGGTCGACACGCACATCACCGAACGAGACGATCGGATCGTCGGCGGATGCCGGCGCACGACGGGACAGGGCGCGCAGTCTCGCCAGCAGCTCGTCGATCTGGAAGGGCTTGGTCACGAAGTCGTCAGCGCCGGCGTCCAGGGCCTCGACCTTGTCGGCCGAGCCGGCCCTGCCCGAGACGACGATGATCGGCGCCGTCATCCAACCGCGCAGGGCCTCGATCACCTGCACGCCGTCGAGGTGCGGCATCCCGAGGTCGACCATCACGATGTCGGGATGCTCCTTCGCCGCAAGAGCGATCGCGGCGGCACCGTCCGGCGCGGCGACCACGTCGTATCCGTGGGCGGCGAGCGTGATGCGCAGGGCGCGGACGAGCTGCGGGTCATCGTCGGCGATGAGGATCTTCACGTCTCGACCTCGGCGATGGGGAGTTCGATCACCATCGTCAACCCTCCGCCGGGCGTGTCCTCCGGTGTGAGCGTGCCGCCCATCCCCTCCGTGAAGCCTTTGGACAGCGCGAGCCCCAGGCCGAGCCCCGACGTGTTGTCGGTGTCGCCCAGGCGCTGGAACGGTGCGAACATCTCGTCGCGGCGTTCGGGGGCGATGCCTGCGCCGTGATCGATGACGCGCAGCGTCGCCCTGCCTCTGCGCGCTCCGGTGGTCACCTTGACCAGCGTGCCGTGGGGCGCGTGACGCTCCGCGTTCGCGAGCACGTTCACCAGCACACGCTGCAGCAGGACGGGATCTGCTGAGATCGCCGGAAGGTCGGGGTCGAGGGCGAGGTCGACGACGTCGGGACCGAGGCCAAGCTCCTCCAGGGCGGAGAGCACGACATCGGCGGCGTCGACCGCCCGCGTGGAGGCGGTCAGGACTCCTGCCTCGACCCGGCTGACATCCAGCAGATCGGTCACCAGCTTCGAGAGTGCGGCCAGGCTCTCGTCCGCAGTCTCGACGAGCTCCTGGCGGTCTGCGTCCGAGAGGTGCGGACCGCTGGCGCGGAGCCCGCCGACAGCTGCGATCGCGGCCGCCAGCGGACGGCGCACGTCGTGGCTCACGGCCGACAGGAGCGCGCTGCGAACCTGATCGGCTGCGGCGAGTGCTTCCGCCGCGCGCGCGGTCTCGGTCAGTTCGGCGCGCTCGAGAGCGGCGCCGAGCTGGGCGACGATGACATCGAGCAGGCGTCGCTCGGATGCGTCCAGTTCCTGTCCGTGCAGCTCGAGCGTCGCACGCGGCGGAGCACCGCGCGTGCCGATCGGCACGGCGACGAATCGGCCGTCGCGGACCGGCTCGCCGTCGGTCGCTTTCACCGTGCCGTCGACGTCGAGGAGTCGCACCCCGGCGAGTCCGAACGCCTCGCGCGCCCGACTGACGAGGGCCGGGACCGCGCTTTCGCCGCGCAGCACATTGCCGGCCACCGTCGCGAGCAGCTCTGCCTCGGCGGTGGCGCGCTGGGCGGTGCGCGCCCGCCTCGCGGCCTGGTCGACGATGTAGCTGACCAGCAGGGCGATGAGCACGTAGAGGAACAGGGCCCAGAGGTGAAGGGGATCGGAGACCTCGACCGTGAACTGCGGGGCGACGAAGAGGAAGTCGAGGGTCAGCCCAGACAGGACAGCGGCGAACAGCGCGGGCCAGATGCCGCCGACGAGGGCGACGATGACGACGAGCAGTTGGAACGCGAGCACATCGGATGTGATCGATTCCGGTGTGCGCGCCGAGTAGAGGAGCCAGGTCAGCAGCGGCCCGCCCACGAGCGCGACCACGAACCCGAGTGCGACCCGCTGTCGGCTCAGCGCACCGCCGGTGATCCGCGGGAGCGCCGGCCGGTCCCGCGAGGCCGGGTGGCTCACGATGTGCACATCGAGGTCACCGGAGTCGCGGACGACGGTGGCGCCGATCCCTGGGCCCGACAGCACGGCGGCGATCCGCCCGCGCCGGCTCTCGCCGATGACGAGCTGGGTGGCCTCGTGCGCGCCGGCGAACTCGATGACCGCCTGCGCGATGTCTTCGCCGATGACCTGGTGATAGGTCCCGCCGAGGGATTCGACGAGTGCCTGCTGCGCGGCGAGGTCGGCGGGCGCTGCCGCGCGTGCGTCGTCCTGGCTGGAGACGTGCACTGCCATGAACTCTCCGCGGCCGGATCGGTCGGCGATGTGTGCGGCCCGGCGGAGCAGCGTCTCACCATCGGGGTCACCGCTGACCGCTGCGACGATGCGCTCGCGGGATGTGGCCTTCGTGTCGATGTCGTCCACCCTCTCGATCCAACACCCGCCGACCCTCGCGCGGTGCTCCTCACGCGGCTGAGCAGCCGAGCCGCTGCCCGGGTCAAGGCACCGACGCCGTCTCCTTCTCGGGTTCCGCGGCGGGCGGGCCGGCCGGACGGCTCGCCCGGCGCCCGTTCGTGTGGACCTCCGGCGCGGGACGACCGGCGCGCTGATCTCCGGGGAGCGGTCGCGAACGGCGGCCGTAGATCAGCTCCGACGAGTCGAGCAGCCACGGCACCAGCGTGATCGACACGCCGTGCACGAGCATGAGCTGCTGCGCGATGCGCCGCGACCGCCGGTTGTGCAACGGCGCCTCCCACCAGTGCCCCACGATGTACTGCGGCAGGTAGACCGTCACGACGGACGATCCGAACTCGTGCCGGTACTGCTTGATGAACTTCGCGATGGGGGAGGCATAGGACCGATACGGCGACTCGATGATGACGAGCTTCATCGGGACCCTGTGCTCCTGCCACTCCTTCTGCAGCGCGGCGGACTCCTCATCGCTGACTGCGATGTGCACGGCGATCGCCTTGTCGTGCTTGGCGGCCAGCGCGTATTCCACGGCCTTGAGGACCGGCTTCTGCAGGCGGTTCACCAGGACGATCGCCAGGTCGCCGTCGGCGCCGAAATGGGTGGTGTCATCGACGCGGATCTCGTGCTCGACGTCACGGTAATAGCGGTTCACCCCGATCATGAGCACCGCGAGGATCGGGATCGCGATGAACACGAGCCACGCACCGTGCGTGAACTTCGTGATCGTGACGATCAGCAGCACTGAGATCGTCATGGCTGCGCCCACGGCGTTGATCGCAAGTCCGCTGTAGGCGGACCGACGCGCATGACGGGCGGATGCCTGGGCCGCGGCATCCGGCGACAGCTTCGACATCTCCCGCAGGCTGCGCCGCCAGTGCCGCACCATGCCGATCTGCCCGATCGAGAACGACACGAAGACGCCGATGATGTACAGCTGGATGAGCGTGGTCAGATTGGCCTGGTACACGATCAGGACGATGATCGCGACGATGCCGAGGATGATCATGCCGTTCGAGTAGACGAGTCGGTCGCCGCGGGTGTTCAGCGCCTTCGGCGCGAACCCGTCGCGGGCGAGCACGGCACCCAGCAGCGGGAAGCCGTTGAACGCGGTGTTCGCGGCGAGCAGTAACACGCACGCCGTGGCGGCCTGAATGACGAAGAACGGAATGGATCCCATGCCGAATGTCGCCGCGGCGACCTGGGCCATGAGGCTCGGCTGGGGGTTTGCGCAGTCGAAGCCGATCAGGTTGCAGGGGTTCTCGGCGTAGTGGACGCCCGACACGAGTGCGATCGCGGTCAGCCCGGAGAACAGGAGGATCGCGATGCCGCCCATGAGCGTCAGGGTCATCTGCGCGTTGCGCACCTTGGGCTTGCGGAACGCGGGCACGCCGTTGGAGACGGCTTCGACTCCGGTGAGCGCCGAGCAGCCGCTGGAGAATGCGCGCAGCACGAGCAGGATCACGGCCGCCTGGGTGAGCGATTCGGCATGGACGGCGTACTCGGCGCTGGATGCCACCGGCGGGTTGCCCGCGAAGGTGCGCGTGAGGCCGACGATCACCATGAGCGCCACCGAGCCGATGAAGACATACGTCGGGATCGCGAATGCGAATGAGGCCTCGCGCACGCCGCGCAGATTGACGATCACGATGAGGATGACGAACCCGACCGCGAGCTCGATTCGTCCTGGGTTGAGCTCCGGAATCGCCGAGATGATGTTGTCCACGCCCGATGCAACCGAGACGGCGACGGTCAGGACGTAGTCCACCAGAAGCGCTGCTGCGACCACGACGCCAGGCACTTCGCCGAGGTTCGTCCGCGCCACCTCGTAGTCGCCACCGCCTGACGGATACGCCTTGATGAGCTGCCGGTAGCTCGCGACCACCACGATCAGCAGCAGCACGACTGCCGCAGCGACCCACGGCGAGAATGCGAGGAATGCGGTTCCGCCGATGAGCAGGATCATCAGCAGCTCCTGCGGCGCGTACGCGACAGAGCTCAGCGCGTCGGACGCGAAGATCGGCAGTGCGCGCTTCTTGGGGAGGAGCTGCCCCTCGAGGTTCTCGGAGGTGAGCGGGTCGCCGAGGATGAGCCGCTTCGCCAGCGGCGGTTCATCTCCCGGCTCTCGGGATTCAATGGTCACGGCAGGCGACACTACGCTCGCGCGAGCGCCGGAGACTGCTCGAGATCGGCATCCTCACGGAATCCATGCAGCGGTCGCGGAAGCCGCGCAACGCGTCTTGCCAGTGTCGTGGGGTCGTGGTTTCTTGTTGGGATGAACACCGCGACTTCAGCTGACGGGACGACGATCGCCTTCGAACAGGTGGGTGACGGGCCGACGATCGTGATCGTGGGCGGCGCCTTCTCCGTCGCGACCGATGGGGATGCGCTCGCGAGCGCCCTCGTGGATGCCGGATTCCGGGCTGTGACGGTGGACCGGCGGGCGAGGGGCTCCAGCGGCGACAAGCGCGGATCCTCGCCGGAGGACGAGGCCGACGACCTCGCGGCCGTGATCGACGCGGTCGGGGGTGACGCGTTCGTGCTCGGTCACTCGTCCGGCGCCGTTCTCGCGCTCTTCGCCGCAGGCAGGGGCGTGCCGATCCGGGCCCTCTTCCTGTCGGAGCCGCCGTTCCGATTCGGGGTGGACGAGCCCGCCGATGATCTCCCTGAGCGGCTGCAGCAGCTCGTCGACGACGGCAGGGGAGAGGATGCCGTCGTCACGTTCCAACTGGAGGGGGTGGGGCTGCCGCAGGAGATGGTCGATCAGATCCGGCAGAGCGATCTGTTCGCCACGCTCGTCCCGCTCGCTCAGTCCACGGTCTACGACGCGAATCTCACGATGCAGATGTCGACTCCGACACCCGAGATGCTCTCCGTGTCGCAGCCGGTCACGATCCTGCGCGGCGAGCAGACGTTCCCCATCCTGGTGACCGCGGCAGATCGGCTCGCGCAGGAGCTGGATGGCGCGGAACTCGTCATCGTTCCGGAGTCGGTGATGCACCGGCCCGACCCAGCGGCCACCGCCCGTGTCGTGCGGGCGCGCGTGGACTCATGACCGGCACGCGACCGGTGGTGCGGATGTGGACCGGCGTCGTTCGCACGGAAGACCGGGATGCCTACGTCGGCTACGTGGAGCAGACCGGCATCGCCGCCTACCGCGATACGGCGGGCAACCTCGATGCGTGGCTGCTGACCCGTGACCTCGGTGACGGTCGAACCGAGATCGCCACCGTCTCCCGGGTGGGAGTCGCTCGAGGCGATCACGCGATTCGCCGGCGCCGACTACGAGCGTGCCGTCCTGTATCCCGAAGACGATCGCTACCTCCTGGAGCGGGACGACCGCGTGCGCCACTACGACCAGCAGACGTGAGCCCTGCAATCCGCTCGTGCCCGTGCGAGCCCCGAGCCGTGGTGCGTCAGTAGTCCTCGCCGGTCCGCCACGCCATCTCCTGCAACAGCATGGTGTTGCCGTCCGGGTCGCTGAACTCGGCGTATCTGACTCCGCCGCCGACGTCCGTGATCGCTGAGACCTCGACGCCGTGACCACGAAGCTCGGTGCAGGCGTCGTCGATGCTGTTCACGACCAGGTGAATCCCGTGAACCGTGCCGGGCAGCATCCGGTCGAGCGAGGGCACGCCGTGACTGAGCGAGATCGAACACGCGGAGCCCGGCGGGGTGAGCTGTACGAAGCGAACCCCTTCAGCGGGAGCCACGTCCACATCGAGGACGAATCCGGCCTGCTCCGTGTAGAAGCGCATCGCGCGGTCGATGTCGCTGACCGGCACGGGTACGAGTTCGAGCTTCAGATCCATGGTGACTCCCTCTGGTGTGACGAACGGTGTGGGGCGGCATCGCGCTCTGCCACCTTCATCATGTGCGTCGAACGGGATGAGCGGATATCGACACCGACCGGCGTGCAAAGGCTGGTGGCACATCCCCACTCTCTGGTCAAGGTGGTGGCCGGTCGGCGGCGATCGGCGGACGCTGGGTTCATGACCGCCGTTCAAGGAGGCAACGAGATGACGAATCAGCCCGACGTCCAGGGTGACGGTGATGAGCGCGAGCAGGCCGACGAGATGCCGACGACCGAGGAGCTCGCCCAGCCGAGCACGGAGAAGGAACCAGATGAGGAGCCGAGAGGCGGCGCATCCGATGCGGAGCCCGACCACACCGCGGTCGGGATCGGGGTCATCGATGCGCCGCTGCCGGACTCCGATCCGGGCGACGCCTAGGCCTGGCCGTCGCGCGTCAGGGTTGGGTGCGGCGCCTGCGCACGGCGATCACGATCGCGATGACGATCAGGACCACGCCGACGACCAGGACGATCGGACCGATCGTCGCCCACAAAGGCGAACCGCTCATCGCCGACCCGCCGAGCACATTGAGCCCTTGCAAGGTCCACACCAGGCCGACCGCGCTCAGAATCACACCGGGGATGAGGAACAGCCAGAAGCGCTTCACATATGAACCCTAGATCCCCATCGGCCCCGGGAATACCCTTGATCCTGCCGGTATAGGGAGGTCTCCGATGGAGCCGATCCGCAGTGCGTCGCAAGAGTTCTTGAACGGGGAAGACCTGTGGCTGGCCTACGACCGGAACACCGGCGCGGCGACGACCGGGCATCTCACGCCCGACGGCACCGCGCACCCGCTCACCCAGTTCCAGCTCGACCCGACCTGGGAGTTCATCCTGCCGACGACGGGCGGGGTGAACATCTTCTTCCGCCTGTCGCAGGATCAGGTCAGCACCGGGGTGTTCGGTGCGGACGGGCGATTCACCGACCTGGTCACCAGTCCCCTCGGCGGGTTCTTCCACCGTGTCACGGTGCTGCCCGCCGGGCTCGTGATGTGGAATCGCACCGTCTCCGAGAACGGTGAGTATCGCAGCGTCTCAGTGATCGGCCGTGTGCACGCCGACGGTCGTCACGAGGTCATCAGCGAGCAGCTCCTGCTGGACTTCTGGACCCATATCGTGCACGTCGGCGAAGGACTCCTGCTGTTCTACAACAGCAGGACCCGCCTGGCCGCCACGGGCCTGGTGACCGGTGACGGCGGATTCCGGGACCTCGGTCAGAGCTTCGAGTTCGACACGTGGACCACGATCCTCTCGGCGGGCGACGGCAACGTGCTGTTCTACAACACGGCGACCGGAGATTCCGCGACCGGCCGGGTCGACGCGGACGGCGGATACACCGATCTCCACTCCCAGTTCCTCGGACCGATGGGATTCGTGACCACCACGCGCGGCGGTTTCGTGATCATCCGGTCCGCGGACACCCTGGCCGCTCACCTGGACGAACGCGGAGTCTTCAGCGACACCGTCATCGTGCGCGGCCTGCCGACGGAGCGCCGGATCGTCTTCGTCCGCTGATCAAGCCGGTGGCGGCAGAGGTCGGCCGCACAGGAGGGTCTACGGATACTGCGGCCGGCCGCCCTCCCACGCCACCGGGTACCGCACGCATGGACCGGTCGTCGCATCGGTCACACCGGCCGCGTAGTTCTCGGGGATCGAGTAGATGCCGTACGGATCGAAGAAGTAGTACTCGCCGTCGGTGTCACGGCGCGTCCAGAAGATGTGCAGGTGGGTGTTCGGCCCGCCCGAACCCTTCTTGCCGCCGGGGCCGGTGTTGCCGGCCCATGCGATCGTCTGCCCGCGCGTGACGGTGTCGTTCGCTGCGACCAGGATGGTCTGCGCATCGGTGCCCCAATGGGCGGCATCGAGGCTCCGTGTCGCGGGGTCCTGTGTGCAGCCGGTATCGGTGAGATGGGTCTTGTAGTCGGCGAGGTCGGCGGCGTTCAGTCCGCCGGTGGCCACCGTGTTGTTCCATGCGGCATCCGCGTCGTGGGTGGCACCGTCGCGCAGGTGCATGTAGATCGTGCGATAGGCATCGGCGACGCCGTTCACGTCGTGACTGAGGATCACCGTGTTGCCCGACCAGTTGTCCCAGCCGACGAAGAGCACCCGGCCGTCGGCAGATGCCTTGACCTCGAACGTGCCGGAATCGTCCCGCGAGTAGTCGCCCGCGTGGTGGTATCCGCCGCCGCCGTACCGCCAGATCCCGCCTCGCTTGACGGCGGTGTCGGTGAACGGGAGGCGGAGGAACGGCTCGACGCCGGTCAGGACACTCAGCCTCGCGAATCGGGTCGCCCCCGAGGTGTCCTGGACCGGCCAGCTGTAGAAGTTGCCGGTACCTGTGACCTGATAGTTGTACATGCCGGTGGGCATGACGACCTGGTTGAGCGCGTCCGCTGTGCAGCCGTGCCTCGAGCCGGCGGCATCCACCAGCCGCAGACCCGCCTGCGACCATTCGTTCCACCGCGCGGTGAAGCTCTCCCAATCCACGCCCGCCCACAGCCCGTGGCCGCCCTCGCCCGGGAGGTAGGCGCCGACCCAGGTCCGCTCCCCGTTGTGCTCGTACGTGTCGATGCTCGTGAGGCGAAGCCCCTGCCCCGACAGCTCCTGCCATTTCGCGACGAAGCTGTCCCACGGCGCCGCCCACAGCGCATGCCCCGCGTTGCCCTCTCGGAAGACCCCGGCGAAGACCGGTGAGCCGCCGATCACCGCGGCCGAGACGTTCACGAGCCGAAGGCCACCGTCCGAGAGCTCCTGCCACTTCGCGACGAAGCTGTCCCACGGCGAGACCCAGAGCGCGTACCCGTCGGTACCCGGGAGGAACGCACCCGCGTACATCGCGGTGCCGTCCACCTCGTAGATCGCGATGCTCACCAGGCGCAGGCCCTGTCCCGACAGCTCCTGCCATTTCGCGACGAAGCTGTCCCACGCCGACACCCACAGCGCGTGCCCGCCCGTGCCCGCCCGGTACATGCCGATGAACTGGACGTCGCCGTCCTCCACCGACACCGAGATGCCGTGCAGCCTCTGGCCGCCATCGGACAGCTCCTGCCATTTCGCCACGAAGCTGTCCCAGCCGGCCACCCACAATGCGTGTCCGTCATCACCGGGCAGAAAGACACCTGTGTACGCGCGTGCCACGTCGCACCTCCGCTCTCGGGGCTCGCCGAACCGAGCCCACTCGCAGGGTAGAGCGACTGCCCGCTCCGGTGATACCCCCCCCGAGGCGGGATCGGGCTAGAACGAGGAGAGGTTCGCCTGCAGCCCTCCGGGCACGAACTCCGAACGCAGGATGCCGCGCCGACGCAGGATGGGCACAAGCTCGTCGAGCGCGTGGTGAAGGGTGACCGGGTGAAGGTCGCCGGAGAAGATGAGGCCGTCGTTGTCGGCGTCGTCCCCCAGAGCCTGGACCAGATCTGCGAGCTCTTCGGCGGTTCCCACCGTGCCGCTGATGCCGTCGCCGATACGGCCGAGCCTGGCCTTGCCGGCGAGGATCTGCCGGAACGGCACGTCCGCGAACGAGTCGAAGCGACCGCGCAGGCCCTTGATCGTGCCCTGCGACACATGCTCGCCGAAGATCGCCGGATCCAGCGGCCGATCGAGATCCAGCGTCGTCAGGTCGGTCTCGAGGTCGCTCGACCAGGCCTCTGCCACCGCGAGCAGCGCGGCTTCGTCGGGATCGGCGGATGCGGCCACGATGCGGTCGGCTTCCTCGACCGACGACGCGACGATCGGCTTGAAGACGAACATCGTCTTGATCGTGTCCGGATCGCGGCCGTGTGCGACCGCGTCGGCACGGACGCGCTCGCGGTAGGCGCGGACGGCGTCGACATCGAGGTTGGAGAGGGCGAGCTGGATGTCCGAGTTCTCCCCGGCGAAGCGGATGCCGCGCGGCGAGCCGCCGGGAGAGGCGATGACCGGCTCCGACGGAAGCGGCTCCGCGTTGAGCGGGCCGTCGAACGACCAGTACCTTCCGCGGTGCTCGACAGCGCGGATCTTCGAGCCGTCGGCATAGATCTGGGTCTCCGGATCGGCGATGAGGGCGCCCTCGTCCCAGCTGCGCCACAGCAGGCGGAGCGCGTCGAGCCACTCCTGCGCGCGGTCGTATGCGGCGTCGTGCGACAGGCGCTCCTGGCCGAAGTGGTGGGCGGAGCCGACATCGGTCACGACGTTCAGGCCGACTCGGCCGCCGGACAGATGCTGCAGCGAAGCGAACTGCCGCGCCGCGGTGTACGGATGCCAACCCGCGGGGTTCGCCGTCGGGATCACGCCGAGGTGCTCGGTGGCTGCGAACAGGTAGGGGGCGAGCGTCCACGGGTCGTGCTTGGGACCGCCGTATGCCTTCCGCACGCGCAGATCGAGCGTCTCGGGACTGATGCCGACCGAGAGGGCGTCTTCGATCAGGACGAAGTCGAACCCGGCCTGCTCGAGGGTGCGCGCGCCCTCCTGGTAGAGGCCGGGCTTCTGCCAGGGGTAATTCCACTCGTAGTACGGCCGCGCCCAGCCGTGCGGGCCGAAGCCCCGCGAGAGGAACCAGCCGAAGTGCTGCTGCTTGCTCATACGATGCCGGCCCTTTCGAGGAGTTCCGCCGCCTGCACGGCAGCCAGAGCATGATCGAGATCTGCGATGAGGTCGTCGGCATCCTCCAGGCCGATCGAGACCCGAAGCAGCCCCTGCCCCACCCCTGCCGCGACGCGCTCGTCCTCGGTGCGGTTCACGTGGGTCGTCGATGCGGGATGCAGCACGAGCGAGCGCACATCGCCGAGGTGGGTCATGCGGGTGAAAAGGTGCAGCGAATCGGTGAACGTCTTCGCGGCATCCCGGCCACCCCGGAGTGTGAACGCGAAGACCGATCCCTGCCCGCGCGGCAGGTACTGCTGAGCGAGCGCGTGGTACGGGCTGGAGGCGAGCCCGCTGTAGTCGACCGACTCGACCGCGGGGTGCGCTTCGAGCCAGGCCGCGATGCGCCGTGCCGACTCGGAGTGCCGCTGCACGCGAAGCGAGAGCGTCTCGATGCCCTGGAGGATGAAGAAGGCGTTGAACGGCGACGGCGATGGACCCTGTCGCAGCGCGATGACCGATCGCGCGTACGCGAGGAATGCCGCACGCCCCGACCGCTCGGCGAACGTGCGCCCGTCCGACCCGACGTTCTGCGCGAGATGCGGGTAGCGATCCGGTGCGGCGGACCAGTCGATCCGGCCCGCATCGACGATCACCCCGCCCAGGACGGTGCCGTGGCCCGCGAGGAACTTGCTCGCGGAGTGGACGACGATATCCGCGCCATGCTCGATCGGCCGCAGCAGGTACGGCGTCGCGAGCGTGTTGTCGATGATGAGCGGCAGGCCGTGGCGGCGCGCGACCTCGGCCACGGCGCGGATGTCGAGGACGTCGTTCTTCGGGTTCGGGATGGACTCCGCGAACAGTGCCCGCGTCTCGGGTCGGATCGCGGCCTCCCACGACGCCGGGTCGTTCGCCTCGGTCACGAAGGAGGTCGTGATCCCGAGTCGCGCGAAGTTGTCGCGGAACAGCTCGCGCGAGCCCTCATAGATGCTCGCCGCCGATACCAGGTGGTCTCCGGCGCCGGCGAGCGCCAGCACTGCAGTCGACACGGCTGCCTGCCCGCTGCCGACGAGGAGTGCTCCGATGCCGCCCTCGAGGTCGGCGATGCGCCGCTCGACCGCGGTGTTCGTCGGGTTGCCGACCCGCGTGTAGCTGTAGCCGTCGTCGGACTGCACGAAACGCTCGTTCGCCTGCTCGAAGTCGTCGAACACGAACCCGGCCGTCAGGTAGATCGGGGTCGCGCGCGGGCGGTGCGAGTCATCGAGCTCCGCGCCGGCATGGATCTGCCGGGTCGCGAAGCCGAGCGGGCCGTTCTGTGTCATGCACGGAGACTATGCGGGCATCGGCATCCGCTTCGCATCGCGCGTTACGCGCGGAAACATGCGCCCGCAGAGCGCGTTTGATCCCGAACCCATGCGCTCGTCGCGAGACCATGCAGAGAACGGCCGTTCGACGTGTGGGTTCGAAGGGACGGGATGGGTTCGAGAGGAAGGGGAGGCGCTCGCGGTCAGCCGGCCAGGGCGCGGTGCACCGAGGCGACGGCGCTGGAGCCTTCGCCGACGGCCGCGGCGACGCGCTTCATCGATCCGCGGCGCACGTCGCCGGCGGCGAAGATGCGCGGCACCGATGTCTCGAAGGGGAGCGGCTCGCGGCCGAGCATCTGCCACTGCGCGAGCGACTGCGCCGCGATGTCGGTGCCCGTGCGCAGGAATCCGTCCGCATCACGGTCGAGGCCGTCGAGCCACGACGTCGCCGGCTCGGCGCCGATGAAGCAGAACAGACCCCGCGCGTCGACGGTGCCGACGCTGTCGATGCTGACCCGTTCGAGGGAGTGCCCGCCGTCCAGACCGGTGACGCGGGACCCGGTGTGGACCTCCACGCGCGGGTCCTCGAGAAGTCGGTCGACGAGGTACGACGACATCCGCGTGCCGAGGTCCGAACCGCGCACGACGAGTCGCACCGGGCAGCCGTTCGCCGCGAGGTACAGCGACGCCTGACCCGCAGAGTTCGCTCCGCCCACCACGACGACGGGGGAGTCCATCACCTGGCGCAGCTCGAGCTGGGTCGCGGCGTAGTAGATGCCTGCGCGCTCGAAGTCCGACCAGCGATCGAGGTCGAGGGTCCGGTATGCGGCGCCGGATGTGACGATCGCCGTCCGGGTGCGGATGATGCGTCCGTCGGTGAGGGTGACATCGAGCAGGTCGTCGACGGGTTCGAGCTTCACCGCCTCGCACGGCGCGTAGACGCGCACACCGAACTTGAGCGCCTGCAGCGATGCCTGCCCGATCAGATCGCCGCCGCTGACGCCGAACGGGAAGCCGAGGAAGTTCTCGATGCGCGAGGTCGCGGCCGCCTGGCCGCCGGGCGCGACGGCGTCGAGCAGTACTGTGCTGAGTCCTTCGGACGCACCGTAGATCGCCGCGGCCAGCCCGGCCGGCCCACCGCCCACGACCACGAGATCCACCACCTCGTCGCCGTTGGCCTGGTAGCTCAGCCCGAGTCTCTCGGCGACCATGCCCGGAGTCGCCCGGAGGATCGGCTCGCCCTGGATGAACGCCACGGGGAGGTCGTCGACGGTGATGTCGTGCCCCGTCAGAGAGCCGAGGTCGCCGGGCGGAAGCTCGACGGCAGCGTGCACCAGGTCGAGTCGCTCGGCGAACCGGCGGAGCGAGAGGAAGTCGCGAGAGGACGTCGTCCCGACGAATTTCAGGGTCAGCGCGGCGGGGCCCTTCCGCAGCGACTCGCGACGCGCCCACAGCGAGTGCAGGATGATGTCGCACAGCTCGTCGTCCTCGGCCATGAGCTTGCGCAGCTCGGCGCGGGTGACGCGCAGCATCCTGCCTGCTTCCGTGACGCGCGCGGACAGGAACGCGCCCTGGCCGTTGAGCAGGCCGAGCTCGCCGACGAACGAGCGAGGACCCATCCGCACCAGCACCGCCTCCTCGATCCACCAGAGGGAATCGCGGACGACCTCGACCTCGCCGGTGTCGACCAGGATCAGGTCGTAGTCTCGATCGCCCGACCGGAACACGTAGTCCCCGACCGCGACCTCCTCCGGGGTTCCGAACGAGCACAGCCGCTCCCACTGGGCGTCGGTGAGTTCCGGTCGCTGCACAAGGTCGAGTTCGTGGTTTCCCATCGGGGGAGGCTTCCTCTTAGAGCGTCGGCGTGGTCAGGGTGGCGGTCGCCGTGCCCTGGTCGGGCTGCGACAGCGCTCTGATGAGCGACTGCGAATCGTATGGACCCGTGTGGCGGCGACCGTTGATGAAGAGAGTCGGCACCGACGTGATGTTCATCGCCTCGGCATCCAGCATGTCGTCGCGCACCCGGCCGGTGACCTCGGGAGAAGTCAGATCGCGTTCGAACTTCTCGATGTCGAGACCGAGCTCACGCGCGAGGCGGATGATGTCGGAGGGTCGCTGGTTCTCCTGATCGGTGAACAGGCCGCGCTCGAACTCGAAGAACTTGCCCTGCAGGGATGCCGCCTCCGCGGCTTCTGCGCCCGCCAGTGCGTTCGGGTGGTACTGCGTCAGCGGCGCGTGCCGCCACACGTACCGCAGGTCGTCGCCGAGCTCCTCCTTGACCTCCTGGATCGAGCCGGATGCCTTGAGGCAGAATCCGCACTGGAAGTCGCCGTACTCGACGATCGTGTACGGGGCGTTTTCGCTGCCGAACACGTGGTCGCGCTTCGCGTCGACCGGGCGCATCAGCGTCTGGCCGGATTCGAGGTCGGGGCGGACGACGTCGGAGATGCGGAAGATCACCGTCGAGACGAGGAAAGCGATGACGGATGCCGCGAGCACGCCCACGCGCGCCTGGTTCTGGGCCGCCGGGTCGTCGATCGCGAGGTCGACGATGAAGAGCGAGATCGTGAAGCCGATGCCGCAGAGGGCGGCGCCCCCCGCGATGCGGTCGAGCGTGAGGCCAGGGCCGAACTCGCCGATCTTCAGCACGCGCAGGACCGCGGCCGAGCCGAACACGCCGATGAACTTGCCGACCACCAGGCCCACGACGATGCCCCATGTGAGCGCGGAGGTCATCGCCCCGGCCAGGATCTCCGGACTGATCACGACCCCCGCGTTGGCCAGGGCGAACAGCGGCAGGATCACGTATGCGACGTAGGGCGCGTAGGCCGACTGCAGCCGCTCGTTGATCGAGATCGACTCGCGGAGGCTGTTCGCCGCGGCGCGCGCGTACTCGGTGTTCGGCGACTGGCGGAATGTCCGGGCCAGGTCGAGGGCGTGCTCCACGTCGCGGCGGTCGGGCCGGTAGACGGGCACGAGGAGCGCGATCGCGACGCCGGCGAGCGTCGGGTGCACGCCCGAGGCGAGGAATGCGAGCCACACGATGATCGAGAGGGTCGCGTAGACCGGCCCGCGACCCCCGCGCAGGTAGCGCGTGAAGTACACGCCGGTGAGGCCGGCCGCCGCGATCAGCAGCGGCATCGGATTGAAGTTCTCGGTGTAGACGAGCGCGATGATGCTGAGCGCTCCGATGTCGTCCACCACTGCGAGAGCCAGGAGGAACACGCGCAGCCGGCCCGGGACGCGCGGACCGATGAGCGCCAGCGCGCCGACGAGGAACGCGGTGTCGGTCGAGATGACGATTCCCCACGCGTACTCGTGGCCCGACCCGGCTGCGATCAGCACGAACAGCAGCGCGGGGATCGCGAGCCCGGCGATCGCCGCGACCACGGGCACGACCGCGCGCGACCAGCTCGTCAGCTCGCCGATGGCGAACTCGCGGCGCACCTCGAGACCGACCGTGAAGAAGAAGATCGCCATCAGAGCGTCGTTCACGAGGGCGTGGAGGGTGAAGTCGAGCTGCAGATCGCCCACGCCGACCGTGAGGTGGGTCTCCCAGAACGTCTCGTACGAGCCGATCGACACGTTCGCCCAGATGATCGCCGCGGCCGTCGCGATCAGGAGGATCAGCGCACCGATCCGGTTCTGCCCCATCGCCCGGATCTTCTCGGCGATCGAGCGCCGAGTGCGCGACTGTGCTGCGACCTGCTCGGGATCGGGCGATCGCTGAATGATCGTCAGCTCAGTCATCTACCAGCATTGTCCTCGCCCGCCATAGGAGCGACAAGTCGATCCGGCCGATGGGCATTCCCACCGGCGGCCGAGAATTCACGGCCCGCTCTCAGCTTCGCGGGACCAAATCGGATGCGGCATCCGTTCTTCTCTATGACGCTGCAGCCAGCCGCGTCATCCGAGGAGGAACGTGACGCCATTCGTGGCTCACGAGGAGGAAGAAGATGTCACAGGACTATCGCGCGACGGCCGATGCGCTCAGCCGCCTCACGCCCGCGCAGTATCGCGTCACTCAGGACGACGGCACCGAGCCGCCGTTCCGCAACGAGTACTGGAACAACCACGAGGCCGGCATCTACGTCGATGTCGTGTCAGGGCAGCCGCTCTTCTCATCGACCGACAAGTACGACAGCGGGACGGGGTGGCCCAGCTTCACCAAGCCGCTCGCCGCCGACGCCGTCACCGAGAAGGTCGACGGCAAGCTCTGGATGCGGCGCACTGAGGTGCGTTCATCGGGTGCCGACAGCCACCTGGGCCACGTCTTCGACGACGGACCGCGAGAGGCCGGCGGCATGCGCTACTGCATGAACTCGGCGGCACTGCGCTTCGTGCCCGTCGCACAGCTCGAGGAGCAGGGCTACGGTGACTACCGCGGGCTCTTCGAGGACACCGACCCTTCGACCGGCTCAGCAAACAGCAAGGAGAACGCATCATGACCAGTGGACCATTCGACAAGGGTGAGATCACCCGCACTGCGGGCACCGAGACTGCCGTGCTCGCCGGCGGCTGCTTCTGGGGCGTCGAGGACCTCATCCGCAAGCAGCCCGGCGTCCTGGACACTCGCGTGGGCTACACCGGCGGAACCAAGGACCACGCGACGTACCGCAACCACACCGGCCACGCCGAGGCGGTCGAGATCGTCTTCGATCCGACCAAGACGACGTATCGCGACATCCTCGCGTTCTTCTTCCAGATCCACGACCCGTCGACCCTGAACCGTCAGGGCAACGACATCGGGTCGAGCTACCGCTCGGCGATCTTCCCGCTGGATGCCGAGCAGGAGCGGGTCGCCCGCGACACGATCGCCGACGTGGACGCGTCCGGTCTGTGGCCGAAGAAGGCCGTCACCACGATCGAGCCCGCCGGGCCGTTCTGGGAGGCCGAGCCCGAGCACCAGGACTACCTCGTGCGGATCCCGCACGGCTACACGTGCCACTTCGTGCGTCCGGGCTGGGTCCTGCCCAAGCGCGACGCCGCATCGGCCGTCTAGCACCGACACGAACGGCCGGACCCGCATGGGGTCCGGCCGTTCCTCGTGTGGGCTAGAGCGTTCGCGCGAACGGGTCGAAGTCGACCGGCACCGCCTCGATCTTCTCGACCGTGCTCTCGACCGCTATGAACTCGCCCCGTGCCGCCGACTCCTGAGCCGACACCATCGTGTCGAGCACGTGGTAGCCGAGTTCGCCGGTGGCGCGGTGCGGGCGGCCGCTGCGGATGGCGCGCGCCATGTCGAGGACGCCGAGGCCACGACCGACGACGACGCCTTCCTCTGCAACGTCCTCCCACGGCTGCTCGGCCCCGGCTGTGATGCCCGGGTCGCTGCCGCGGTGGCTGAACGGGCGGGTGATCGCAGTGCGCCCGGTGAACATGTTGGGGTCGGGAAGCACGATCGTCCCTTCCGTGCCCGAGATCTCGACGAAGCCCTGGCGGCGAAGCGGTGAGTCGAAGCTCAGCAGCGACTGCGACTGAGCGCCGTGCTCGAAGCTGGCCAGCACGTTGATGCTCGACGGGACCTCGACCGGGAAGGTCTTGCCGGCGTCAGGGCCGACCAGGATCTCGCGCTGCTCCGTCGCCTTCAGTCCGAGCGCGGCGACCGCGGCGACCGGACCCAGGATGCTCACGAGCATCGTGAAGTAGTACGGGCCCATGTCGAACAGGGGTCCGGCGCCGTGGGCGAACAGGAACGCGGGGTTCGGGTGGAAGACCTCGGGGCCCTGGTACTGCATGCTGGTCTGCGCGAACAGCGGGCGGCCGATGTCGCCGCGCTCGATCGCGCGCTTCGCGGACTGGATCCCGGGGCCGAGCACCGTGTCCGGTGCGATGCCGAGTCTCAGGCCGGCGGCATCCGCCTGGTCGAGGAGCGCTCGCGCGCTCGCCCGGTCGATGCCGATCGGCTTCTCACTCCAGACGTGCTTGCCTGCCGAGATCGCCTGCGACGAGATCTCGACGTGCACCGCCGGGACGGTCAGGTTGACGACGAGCTCGACTCCCGGGTGCGCCAGGACGTCGGCGGTAGTTCCGGATGCCGGGATGCCGTGCTTCTGCGCCTGCGAGGCGGCGCGATCGGTGAGGAGGTCGCCGAGGATCAGCACCTCGACATCGGGGAAGCTGTTCAGGTTCTCGAGGTAGGTGTCGCTGATGACGCCCACCCCGACGAAGCCGATGCCGACCGGGCCGGTGCCGCGCGGCGCGAACTCGGCCATCAGGCGAGACCCCGCGCTGCGAGGAACTCGTAGCCGGTCCGGACACCCTGCCAGATGTCGCCGGGGTAGTGGTCGAACTCGACGATCGCGTACTGCGCGCTGTGCGCGGCATCCAATGCGTCGGCGAGTGCGACCACGCCTTCCCCCGCGGGGACCTGATCGGTGGGGATCGCGCCGAGCGACGGCAGCGGCTCGAGCGTGCCGTCCTTCACGTGCAGCGCGGTCACCTTGTCGCCGAGGCGCTCGAGCAGTGCGACGACGTCGGCGCCGCCGGCCGATGCCCAGTACAGGTCCAGTTCGAGGGACACGCCCGGGTCGAGCAGCTCCGCGAAGATCTCCAGCGGGTAGCGGCCTTCGATCTCGGTCAGGAATTCCTGGTTGTGATTGTGATAGCCCACCGAGATGCCGTAGCCCGCTCCGATCACGGCTGCCGAGTTGAGCGCTTCGACCGTCTTGGTGATCTCCTCGACGCTCTCCCAGCGGTCGGGCGCGACGAAGGGGTCGAAAACCGTCGTCATGCCGAGCTTCTGCGCCGCGGCGAAGACCTCATCCGGGGTCGGAACGGCGATCGACGAGTCGAACGGGTTCTCGGTGCCGGATGCGAGCGATGCGTGGCCGGTCGGGGAGGAGACGCCGTGGCGCGCGAACGCGGCGGCGAGCTCATCGGCGCGCGAGACGAAGCCGAAGGCCTCCACATTCGCGAATCCGATGGCGCTCAGTTTGGCGAGCGTGCCATCCAGGTCGGCTGTCAGTTCGTCTCTCACTGTCCAGAGCTGGATGGAGATCGCCGGGGTGGTCATTTCGTGTCCTGCTTTCTGATGGCGTCATTGCGATATGGGAACGGTACCACGAAAAACCACCATGTGGAGGTTTTATCTTGATAGGCTTTCGGCATGGCCGTCACCTCCCCTGCTCCGGCGGATGAGCCGACCGGCGATGCGCCGGTGCCGAACCGCCCGAGGTCGTACGCGAAGGGAGTGGCGCGGCGCCAGGAGATCCTGGACCGGGCGATCGAGGTGTTCGCCGACAAGGGTGCCGAGGGAACCTCCCTCCGGGCGATCGCAGAGAAGATCGGCGTCTCGCATGCCGCTCTCCTGCACTACTTCGGCTCACGGGAGGAACTCCTGGTCGAGGTCCTGCGCGAGGGGGAGCGACGACGCAGCGATCCGCGCGACAAGGGCGAGGTCGTCGGCATGATGGTGCGCGCCGCCGAGCGCAACGTCACGATCCCCGGCTTCGTCGCGCTGTACACGATGCTGCTGGCCGGCTCGCTCGAAGCCGACAAGGAGTACTCACGCGAGTTCTTCTCCGCACGCTTCGCGAGGATCCGCGCACAGCTCGAGGAGCTGATCCGGATCGGCCAGGATGATGGATCGATCCGACGCGGCATCGACCCCGCTTCGATGGCGGCACTCGTCATCGCCGCATCCGACGGCCTGCAGGTGCAGTGGCTGCTCGAGCCGACCGTCGACATCGCGAAGAGCCTGGCTCTGCTGGAGCGGATCCTCGAGCCCTAGTCCGCCGGGGTGTCCGTTCTCAGCCACTGGAGCACCGGCCGCCCGCCCCTGCGCCACCACGCGCCGGTCCGATCCTGCGGCCACCCGGCCGGCGAGTCCTCCCACTCCTCCTTCCGCCCGTACGCCGTCAGGTCGAGCAGGTGCAGCGTGGGTGAGAACGCCTCGGTTCCGCGGTCAGTCGTCTCGTACGTGAGATACACGTCTTCGCCGTCGCGGAGGTACGCGCGCATGATGCCGCCCCCGGCCACGGCCGGGTTGTCCTGGACGGACCGGGTCGAGTACCAGGGCATGTTCCAGCCCAGGAACTCTCGATACTCCGCGATGTCCTCCCACGCGCCTTCGCACAAGACCGCGAACGTCACGTCGCGCTCGGCGAGGTAGAGCGGTGCGGCTTGGGCGATGTCGGCGATCGTGAACGTGCATCCCTCGCACTGCCGTGCGATCGAACAGCCGTCGTGCCACATGAACGCGTATGCGAGCAGGACCGGCCGGTCCTCGAACACGACCTGCAGCGACGTCGGCCCGTCCGCGCCGATCAGGGTCACCGGGTCGACCGGTGTCATCGGCAGGCGGCGGCGCTCAGCGGCGAGCGCATCGCCGGCTCGAGTATGCAGCTTCTCCCGGATCAGCAGCTCGTCCCGACGGTCCTGCCATTCGGATCTGCTGACGATCTGCGGGAGCGGCAACTCGGACTGGGGCGTCTGCGGGTTCGTGCTCATGGCGGGACTCCTCTCGCGACCGGCGGATGCCGGTTCACAAGCGGCGTCGAACGGCGGCCGGCGAAGTCGACAAAAAACTTTCTGCGAATCCGCGTAATGGATTCCGCGAACCGGCGTCCTAGGAGTGTGAAGTAGAGAACTGAATGCTTCACGGTGCTGCCCCAACAGCGCCTGGGCCGACGCTGCTTGGTTTCATCCCCAGAAGTCAGCGCCGGCCCTTACTTTATTTCCCGTTGCGGTTGGGTATCTCTCGCTTCCTTTGGCGCCCCGCGCATGATATGCATGCTCAATGGCTGACGATTTGGGGTCGTCGCATGTTCGAACCGGTTTTGGGGAGCTGAGCGACGCCGAGCTGGTTCGCGCGACCCGTGACGGGTCGCGGCGTGCGTACGCGGCGCTCTGGGCGCGGCATTCCGTCAGCGCGCTCAAATACGCCAAGACCCTGACGATGTCGGATGCCGACGACGTGGTGTCCGAGGCGTTCCTCAAGGTCTACGCCGCGATCAAGGCCGGCCGCGGGCCGGAAGAGGACTTCCGGTACTACATCCGCTCGGCCGTGCGGAACACGTACGTGTCCATGGTCAGATCCCGCCGCACGGCGCCCGCGGGCGATGCGATCGAAGACATCATCGGCGACCGGGGAGCCGATGTCGCCTCGATGCGCAGCTTCGACGGATCCGTGACCGCCCGTGCCTTCCTCTCCCTGCCGGCGCGCTGGCAGGAGGTGCTCTGGTACACCGAGGTCGAGGGCTACACCCGCGATCACACGGCATCGCTGCTCGGCATGAACGCGAATGCCGTCTCGGCGCTCTCGTTCCGCGCACGCGAGGCCCTGCGGACGGCCTGGCTGCAGGAGCACATCAGCAGCCACTCCGACCTCGACCGCGGATGCGAAGCCATCACGCCGCTGCTCGGCGCGTACTCGCGTCAGGGGCTGTCGCGCCGCGATCGCCTCCGCGTCGAGCACCACCTCAACGGCTGCGCACACTGCACCTCGGTCGTCGGTGAGCTCTCCGAACTCCTGACCCCCGGGCGTCTCGCCCTCGTCCTGCTGCCCGTCCTCGCCGCCGGAGGCGGTGTCGCGGCATACGTCTCGAAGCTCGGCGCCGGAGGCGGTGTCGCGGCATACGTCTCGAAGCTCGGCGCCGGATCGATCGCCGTCGCATCGGCATCCTCGATCGCGCCTCCGACCGCCCTGCTCGCCTCGGTGGGCGGGACGAGCGCGGGTGGCGCGGCGGCGCTGTCGGTCGTCGGCAAGGTGGCGGCGTGCGCCCTCGTGGCGACCATGATGGTGCCGCCGACCCAGATGCTCATCGAAGCTTCGCAGCACGCGCCTTCCGTCAGCCATTCGACCAGTTCGGATGCGGACGCCGGATCCGGATCCCTGGACTCTCCGGAGTCCGAACCCGTCGACGTCGCCGGAGCGTCGGATGGGCCGGCGAACGGTGGCGGGGCCTCGACCGCTCCTGATGGCGACTCGGATTCCGGCATCGCGGGCACCGACGACAGCTCCGACTTCTGGGACGGGAGCGGCAACGGCCGCGCCCAGCCGAGCGGCAACGCGAACCCGCACGCGAGCGCGGAGGGCGCGGCGAACGGCAATGCGAACGCGAACGCGAACGACGACGCGAACGGCTCAGGCAACGGCAACGGCGCCGGCAACGCGAACAGCAGCGGAACCGGCTCGGCGAACAACTCCGGCAACGGTTCCGGAAACGCGAATGCGAACGCCAACGGCAATGCGAACGCAAATGCCAACGCCGACACGAACTCCAGCGCCAACGGATCGGGCCCTGCGAAGAAGGTGGTCGAGTCCGGCGCGAGCGCAACACCGAAGGCGACCACGAACGCCAACGCCAATCCGAACGCCGCCACGACGGGCAACGGGAACGCAAACGCGAACAGCAACGCGAACGCGGGGCGGAACGGCAACGCGAACGGTGCTGACGACGGGAACGCGGGCGGAAACGGGAACGGCAACGCGAACGGTGCTGCCGACGGGAACGCGGGCGGAAACGGGAACGGCAACGCGAACGGTGCAGCCAACGGAAACGGGAACGGCAACGCGAACGGTGCAGCCAACGGAAACGTGAGCGCGAGCGGCGCAGCGGACGGCAACGGCGCGGCGAACGGGAACGGCGCAGCGAACGGCAACGGCAACGGCGCAGCGAACGGGAAGGCCAAGGCCGCTGCGGCCGCGCCGGAGGCCTCGGCGCCTGCGGAATCAACCGGTCCGTAGCGGTGCCGATCCCCGTCGGCCCGCCCTTCGATCCTGAGCTCGAAGGCGTCCTGGCCGCGCTCGCCGACAAGGTTCCACCGACCATCACGGCGCCGATGATCGAAGGGTTCCGCGCGATTCCCGCCGATCCGTCCGTCGGAGGCCTCATCGAGCAGGTCGGCGCCGTGCGCGACGAGCGCACGATCGCCGGGTACGCGGGCGCCGACGTCGCGGTGTCGGTCATCCGCGGGCCGCAGCGCACGCCGGGCCCGGCCATCGTGTACCTCCACGGCGGCGGCATGATCTTCGGGAACCGATTCGGCGGCGTGGGCGCCTATCTGCCGTTCATCCAGAGCCATGGCGTCGTCGTCGTGACGGTCGAGTACCGCCTCGCCCCCGAGCATCCGGACCCGGTACCGGTCGAGGACTGCTTCGCCGCAGTGCAGTGGGTGGCGAAGAACGCCGCCGAGCTCGGCGTCGATCCGGCTCGACTCATCGTGGCGGGTCAGAGCGCCGGAGCAGGGCTCGCAGCCGGTGTCGCGCTGCTCGCACGCGACCGCGGCGGACCCGCGATCGCCGCCCAGGTGCTGGTCAGCCCGATGCTCGACGATCGCAACGACACCGTCTCCGCGCACCAGATCGACGGAATCGGAGTGTGGGACCGGTCGAGCAACGACACCGGATGGACCGCCCTCCTCGGAGCGCGGCGCGGCGGCGACGATGTGGCTGCATCGGCCGCGCCCGGCCGTGTCGAAGACCTCGCGGGGCTTCCCCCCGCGTTCATCTCCGTCGGAAGCGCGGAGGTCTTCCGCGACGAGGCGGTGTCGTACGCGTCGCGCATCTGGGCGTGCGGCGGCGTCGCGGAGCTGCACGTGTGGCCCGGCGGCTTCCACGGATTCGAGAACTTCGCACCCGATGCGCGGATCTCCAGAGCCGCAGCGGCGGCACGTGATGGATGGCTCGCCCGGACGCTCGGGGACTGAGCAGGAGTCCGCGGGCGCGCAGAGGGACTCGCCGACGCCGCCGCCAGCGGCCAGACTGTCAGGGAGTCGATCGCGGCGGCCCGAGCCCAGCGTCCGCGAACAGGAGAACACCATGACCCACGCGTATCAGCCCGACCACATGCACGCGATCTCGGAAGACACCCGTGACACCGTCGACGAGGTCCTGCACTACGCGCGCCGCCGCGCGCTGTTCCAGAACGTCCCTCTCGACAAGGCGATGTCGCCCCGCGACCTCGAGCGCTTGGCATCCGGCTCGATCACCGCCGACGGCATCGGCGCTCGTCGGGCGATCGGCCTGTTCGAGAACGTGCTCGCCCCGGCGTGCATCTCCACCGACCACCCGGGCTATCTCTCGTTCATCCCGTCGGCGCCGACAAAGGCCGCACTCGCCTTCGACGTGGTCGTATCGGCATCCGCCATCTACGCCGGCTCGTGGATGGAAGGCGCCGGCGCGGTGTTCGCAGAGAACGAGGTGCTGCACTGGCTCGCCGCCGAGTTCGGACTGCCCGAGGGCGCCGGTGGAGTGTTCGTCCAGGGCGGCACGATCGGCAACCTCTCGGCCCTCGTGGCGGCACGCGACGTCGCCCGTCGCCGCAACCGGGCGGCGGGCCGCGTCGACCCTGCCCGCTGGATCATCGTCTGCAGCGCCGAGGCGCACTCCTCGATCGCCTCGGCGGCGGCGGTGATGGACGTCGATGTCGTCACCGCGACTCCGGATGCCGGGGGTCGGCTTCACGGCGACGCGGTGACCGCCGCCCTCGACGAACACGGCGCCGCGGTCTTCGCGGTCGTCGCGACCGGAGGCACCACGAACTTCGGGATCGTGGACCATATCGCCTCGATCGCCGCGGCGACCCGCGGCCGCGACGTGTGGCTCCACATCGACGGCGCCTACGGGCTCGCGGCGATGCTGGTCGATCGGATGCGGCCGGTGTTCGAGGGTGTCGGCGAGGCCGACTCCGTCATCGTCGACCCGCACAAATGGCTGTTCGCGCCGTTCGACGCGTGCGCCCTGATCTACCGCGACCCGACGGTCGCCCTGGCCGCGCACACGCAGAAGGCCGAGTACCTCGACACTCTCACGGAGTCCGCGGACTGGAACCCGTCCGATCTGGCCGTGCAGCTGACGCGACGGGCGCGAGGGCTGCCGCTGTGGTTCTCCCTCGCGACCCACGGCACCGAGCACTACCGCGCAGCCGTGGACAGCGGCATCCTGCTGGCGCAGCGCATCGCCGACGAGATCACGGCACGCGAGGGCCTGTCGCTCGTGCGGGATCCCCAGCTGTCGGTGGTCGTGTTCCGGCGGGAGGGATGGACGGCCGCGGACTATCAATCGTGGTCGAACCGATTGCTGGAGGAGCAGAAGGCGTTCGTGGTGCCGAGCTCGCACGCGAGTGAAACCGTGCTGCGGTTCGCGATCATCAGCCCGCTCACGACGTTCGAAACCCTCACCGAGATCCTCGACACGCTCGCCGTATAGCAGGACACGAGCGCGCCCGGCAACACCGTTGCCGGACGCACATGCGATCCATAGACTCGACCCCGCTGGCTTTCAGCCGTGTGACGGACCGAGACGTCCGACATGCGTCGTCAGGACCTCACATCCCCCCAGGAGTGTCATGAATCGTCGCCTTCGCACCCTCGTCACCGGCCTCGTCGCCGCTGTCGCGGTCCCCGCACTCGTGTTCGGCTCGTCCGCCGCATGGGCTGCCGATCCGGTTTCGCCGCCGACGCTCCCCGATGAGGTGACGAGTGACGGCGGCGACTGGACGCCGCCTGAGCCGCGAGGGCTCGCGGACAGCCTGAAGCGGGCGAGCGGCACCGTCGAGGTGACAGTGCGCCTCGCCGAGCCCACGATCGCGGAGACCGTGCCCGAGGGCGCCGTCGCCGAGGGCACCGTGCCCGGCAAGGCCGACCAGAAGGCGAAGAAGGACAAGGTCACGGCTCAGCAGGACGAGTTCGTGACCGAGGCGAGCGACCTCGGCGCGACCGAGCTGGGCCGCACGGATCTCGCGGCCAACCTCGTCGCCGTGTCGGCGGACGCAGGACAGCTCGAAGAGATCGCGGCGCTTCCCAACGTCATCTCTGTGACGCCGATCCGCACGTACGAGACCCACGCGACGACCCAGGACGACGCTGTGCAGTCCGGCAGCCTCGCCCAGGCGATCGACTACGTACAGGCCCGGCCGCTGCACGAGGCAGGATTCGACGGCACCGGCGTGAAGGTCGCGGTGCTCGACTCGGGCATCGACTTCACCCACTTCAACCTCGGCGGACCCGGTGATCAGGCCGTGACCGACGAGTGCTTCGCCGGAGCCGCGGCCGCGGTCGCGGGCGTGTGCGCGACGCTCTTCGGCGACAGTGCGCCGAAGGTGAAGGGCGGGTACGACTTCGTCGGCGAGACGTGGCCGACTGGTGCCCGCCTCGAGGATCCGAACCCGATCGATGCGGGCAGCGATGCGGGCCACGGCTCGCATGTCGCCGACATCATCGGCGGTCGCAGCGCCGATGGCACCCACTTGGGAATCGCTCCGGGAGTCGACCTGTACGCGGTCAAGGTCTGCTCGGCGGTCTCCACTTCGTGCAACGGCGTCGCGATGCTGCTCGGCATGGACTGGGCGCTCGACCCGAACGGCGACGGCGACATCTCGGACGCCGTCGATGTGGTCAACATGTCCCTCGGCTCGTCGTACGGGCAGGAGCAGGACGACTCCTCGCTGGCTGCGAACAACCTCGTGAACGCGGGCGTGGTCGTGGTCGTGTCGGCGGGCAACTCCGCCGACCGCCCGTTCATCGTCGGTTCGCCCTCGACCGCCCCCGGCGTGATCAGCGTCGCCCAGACGTCACTGCCGGATGACCTGCAGTGGGTGATCCAGCCGGATGCCGGTCCCACGATCACCAACGCAGTGCTCCAGTCGTGGTCGCCGGCGCCCACCGCGCCGATCACGAGCGCATTGGCACGTCCGGCAGGCATCCTCGGCTGCAGTCCGGCTGACTTCGCGGGCTTCCCCGCCGGGGCCGTCGCGCTCGTCTCGCGCGGATCGTGCAACGTCTCCGACAAGGCGGTGTTCGCCCAGGGTGGGGGCGCCGTGGCGGTCATCATCTACAACAACGCACCGGGTGACCCGCCGAGCTTCAGCTTCGGCAGCACCGTGCCGGTGACCGTCCCGACGTTCAGCATCTCGCAGGCGGACGGGAACGCCCTCATCGCCTCCGGGGCGACCAGCGTCACGATCGATCCCGCTCAGGCGATCTCACTGACCAACACCATGGTCGGCACGTCCAGTCGCGGAACGACCGTCGGCGACCACCGGGCCAAGCCCGACATCGGAGCCCCGGGTGCCTGGCTCTCGGCAGAGACGGGCACTGCGACCGAGGAGACGAACTTCGGCGGCACGTCCGGTGCGGCTCCGGTCGTCTCCGGCGCAGCCGCGCTGCTGCTCGACAAGTTCGAGGGCGCGACTCCGGCAGTCATCAAGGCACGTCTGCTCAACGGTGCCGACAGCAGCAACCGCACCCCGACCGCGGACGGGTTCATCACGACCCCGATCTCCCGCATCGGGGCGGGCGAGGTGCGTGTCGCGCCATCCGCGGACGCCGTCGGTGTCCTGGCGGTTCCGGGAGTCGGCGGCAACATCGGGCTCGGCATCCCGTCCGTGACGAAGACGTACAGCACCGACGTGGAACTGACCCTCTCGAACACGTCCGATGCGAATCGCAAGTACTCCCTCACGGCGAGCTACCGCGAGGAGGCAGACCAGGCCAGCGGGGCGGTCTCGATCAAGATCGCGCCGAACACGGTGGTCGTGCCGAAGGGGAAGACCCAGAAGATCAAGGTGCAGGTGACGATCGACGGATCGAAGCTCGCGGACTGGCCGTTCAACTCGGTCGGCGCGACCGGCGGCACCGGCTCGCTGCTGAACGGTCCCGAGTTCGACGGCTGGATCACGGCGACCTCGGACAGCGAGAGCGTGAAGCTCGGCTGGACCGTGCTGCCGAAGAAGGCGGCTGACGTGAGCACGTCCTCGTCGCTCAAGCTGAAGAACGGCGCGGGCACCCTGAAGCTCAAGAACGGGTCGTTCGTCGCCGCCGGACCGACGGAGATCTTCGCGCTGACCGGGACGAGTCCGGAGCTTCCGGATCCGGCGCCGGGCGAGCCCGGATCGCCGGGCAGCAACGCCGCGATCATCGACCTCGCCGCGGTCGGAGTCCGCCAGCCCGCAGTGGACGTGCTGCAGTTCGCAATCGCCACGTACGATCGACGCACCGTGCTGAACTACCCGGCCGAGTTCGACGTCTACATCGACTCGAACAACGACGGCACGGATGATTACGTGCTCTACAACGCCGAAGTGGGCGGATTCGCCGTGACCGGGCAGACCGCGGTGTACGTGGCGAACCTCAGCACCGGGGCGTCGACGGCCTACTTCTACGTCGACGGCGGGTTCAACTCGGCGACGCAGATTTTCACGGCGCCGCTCGCGGCGCTCGGGATCGCGCAGGGTCAGACGTTCGGGTACAGCGTGTACGCCTTCGACAACTACTTCACCGGCGCCGCCACCGACGCCATCGAGGGGCAGTCGTTCACGGCCGGCGCGTCGAAGTACACGCCGTCATCGGGCGCCGTGACGGTTCCGGCCAAGTCGGGCATGACGGTGAACGTCCAGGCGACGGGCTCGACGGCGACCTCGACCCAGACCGGGCTGCTGCTGACGTACCGCAGTGCCGCGACGACCGACTTCGCGGTGGTGCAGATTCCGCAGTAACGGCGGGAGGGACGCGAGGGCCGAGCGCACTGCGCTCGGCCCTTCGTCGTGTGGACCATGACTCCCGTGCGCACGAACCGAGTCGTCCGGACGGCCCCGGCGGCGGCATCCCGTGCAAGAGTCGAAGGGATGAGCAGCGCATCGCACGCGAAGACGATCGTGATCACCGGTGCGAGCGATGGGATCGGGGCGGCCGCGGCGCGCCGGCTGAGGGCCGGCGGGCACTCGCTCGTGCTCGTGGGCAGATCTCCGGAGAAGACCCGGCGGATCGGCGAGGAGCTGGCGTCCCCGTACTTCGCGGCCGACTTCGCCGATCTCGGCCAGGTGCGCGCACTCGCCTCCGACCTCGCATCCGCCTGCCCGACGATCGACGTGCTCGTGAACAACGCAGGTGGCATCTTCGGCGATCGCCACCGCACCCGGGACGGATTCGAGAAGACCCTTCAGGTGAACCATCTCGCACCGTTCCTGCTGACGAACCTGCTGATGCCCACGCTGCGTGCGAGCGGGGCGAGCGTGATCAGCACCTCCAGCGTCGCGGCGCGCCTGTGGGGTCGCATCGACATCGACGATCTGAACAACGACCGCAGGTTCTCGGCTCGCAAGGCCTACGGCGACTCCAAGCTCGCGAACATCCTCTTCACGAAGGAGCTGCATCGGCGGTTCCATGCCGACGGCCTGGCCGCGGCGGCGTTTCACCCTGGGCCGGTCGCGACGGGTTTCGCGACCGGGTCGACGAGTCTCATGCGCTGGGTCTACCAGTCACCGCTGCGTCACGTCGCCGGGTTGATCACGCCCGACCAGGGTGCGATCACGCTCATCTGGCTCGCCGAGACGACGCCGGGTGCGGACTGGGAGTCCGGGGAGTTCTACGAGCGGCTGCAGATCGCGGGGACCAGCCCGCAGGCCGCGGATGCCGAGCTCGCACGTGAGCTCTGGGACCGCAGTTCGCGGCTCGTCGGCCTCTGATCAGGCGCGGGCACCCGGTCATCGCGGGCGCGCCGGATGGATCCGGCGGTGCGGCTGGGGCCAGGATGAGATCGGTGACCATCGACACGAGCCACGGATCGCCGCTCTTCGCGCCGCTGCGGATCGGCGGCATCACCGTGCCCAATCGCATCATGCAGACCGCGCACTCGAAGCAGTACTCGGACCGCACCGAGTCCGCGCGCGAGACGGCCTATTTCGTCCGCCGTGCGCGTGGCGGGTGCGGCCTGTTCGTCGCGGGCAACCACTTCGTGCATCCGTCGGGATCGATCCGGGGCTTCGAAGACGCGTTCCGCCCGGAAGCGATCGGCTCCGATCGGCGCATGACCGACGCGATCCACGAGGCCGGCGCGCGCGTGTTCGTCCAGCTGAACCACCACGGCGCGCAGGCCACACCAGACGGCCCGGACGGTCCGCGCGCGGTATATGCGCCATCGCGCATATTATCGCCCTCCACGGCGCACGCGACCCGTGAGATGAGCGTCGCCGACATCGACCGGTTCACCGCATCCTGGGCCGCGTCCGCCGGGATCGCCCAAGAGGGCGGCTTCGACGGTGTCGAGATCCACATCGCGCACGGATATCTGCTGCACCAGTTCCTCTCGCCGCTCTACAACGCACGCAGCGACTCGTACGGCGGAGACCTCGACGGCCGCACGCGATTCGCCCGCGACGTGCTCGCGGCCGTGCGCGAGCGGGTCGGCGAGGACTTCGTGGTCGGCATCCGCATCGTGGCGAACGAGTTCCACCCGCAGGGGATGGATGCCGCCGACCTCCGCGATGCGATCGCGATGCTCCGCGGCTCGAACCGCATCGATTTCCTCGATCTGGCCGCGGGCGGCTACCACAACGTCCACTACGTGTTCCCGTCGGACGCGATGCCCTACGCGTGGATGCGCGACGAGGTCGCAGCGGCGAAGTCCGCCAACCCCGACATCCCGGTGTTCGGAGTCGGCGCCGCGATCAGCGTCGAGCAGGCCGAAGAGGTGGTGCGCGACGGGATCGCCGACATGGTGGCCCTCACCCGCGCGCAGATCGCCGATCCGGACCTCGGGCTCAAGCTCCGGGATGGGCGCGGAGACATCCGGCACTGCATCCGCCTGAACCAGGGGTGCCTGGGCCGGGGCAGTCGCGGCCTCGCGATGTCGTGCACCGTGAACCCGCTCGCGGGTCGTGAGCTGGATCGCGCGCCACGCCCCGCGACAGCCGCGCCGCAGCGCTGGATCGTGGTCGGCGGCGGACCGGCCGGAATGCGCGCCGCGGTCGAACTCGCGACGGATGGCCACGCGGTGACGCTCCTCGAGCGGGATGCCGAGCTCGGCGGCCAGCTGCGTCTGGCTCGCGCCGTGCCGGGCCGCGAGAGCATCGGCCTGCTGATCGCGGATCTGCACCGTGATCTCACTGCGGCCGGCGTCGACGTGCGGCTCGGGACGGAGGCGACGGCCCGGACTGTGCGGGAGCTCTCCCCGGATGGAATCGTGCTGGCGACCGGTGCGTCCGCGCCGAGGTCGACCTCGTTGGCGATCGGCGGGGCGTACCGAGACGGATTCCCGGCGCTGGGAACCGTGGACGCGTTCGCCGCGGCATCCGATCCGGCGATGCTCGGCCGGAGGATCGCGGTGATCGACGACGACGGCACCGCCTACGCGTCGGGCATCGTGCTCCTGCTGCTCGAGGCGGTGGACGAGCTCACCTTGATCACGCCGTTCGAGACCGCGTTCCCGCATGTCGGCGCGGGCTACGATCGACCGCTCCTGTTCGAGCGTCTCACCGCCGGCGGCGGTTTCGATCGCGTGGTCTCGCATCGCGTCGATCAGGTGACCGACAGTGCCCTCACCGCGACCGACCAGCTGACCGGACGCACCACTGTGGTCGGGGCGCTGGATGCGATCGTCGCGATCGAGCCGCGCAGCCCGGTGAGCGTCACCGGACTCGATGACGAGGCCGCAGGGCCGCGGATCGTCGCCATCGGCGACGCGTTCGCGCCCCGCACGATCGACGCGGCGATCTTCGAGGCGGTGGAGCTCGCCTATGACATCGCGGGACTCGCGAGTCTGCGCGGCTGAGGCGACCTGATGCAGCCGGTCATGCTGGAGCTCCCCTTCCGCGGTCGGTGGCGCGCGGAGATGAGTCCCGCCTCGAGGGTGCCGAGTCACGGCACCGATCTGTTCGGCATCACCTACGCGATCGACTTCGTCGGCGTCCGCGAGGACGGACTGTCCGCACCGCGCACATGGCGGGCGGCGCTCTCGTCCGAACCTCCCGAGACCTTCGCGGGTTTCGGCCGCCCGATCCTCGCGCCCGTCGCGGGGACGGTCGCGGCGGTCCACGACGGCGAATCCGACCACGTCGGGCGCCGCTCGCCGCTGAGCCTCATCCCGTACATGCTCGGCCAGGGGGCGCGCATCCGCGCCGGCATCGGGGCCATCGCGGGCAACCACATCGTGATCGCCCTCAGTCCCAGCGGGCCGTTCGTGGGGCTGGTCCACCTGCGTCGCGGGACCGCGCAGGTGGCCGTCGGCGACGTCGTCGGGACCGGCGAGGAGCTCGCCGAATGCGGCAATTCCGGCAACAGCACCGAGCCGTGCCTCCACCTCCAGGTGACGGACTCCGTCGAGTGGAACTCGGCCCACGGCATCCCGATGTCGTTCCGTGCGTACCGCAGCGTTCGAACGGGCGCGACCGTCGAGAACGGGATGCCGGCCGAGTCGGAGATCATCGAGGCAGTCTGAGGCCGTGCGCGGCAGTGAGCCTGCGCGCGGACCCCTCGTGTATCACTGACGGCGGGTCTAGCCTCTCCACCGAAGACAGCCGCGCGACCGCACGGCTCATCGAACGAGGGAGGAGCCAATGGCATATATCCGACCCGTCGGGGACATCTTCATCTCCGACAGCTGGCAGGGGCACATAGACAGACCCACGCCCTCAACCGAGCCCGGCGTCGATTACGGCTGCGGATCGGGCACCGCGGTGCATGCGCCGGCGGATGCAGTCATCGTCGAGACCCACGACTCGCCGTCAGGCGGCGGAGGTCGAACGATCATGCTGCGCACCGGGGGCGACTGGCATCGTGCCCTGCACCTCTCCGAGATCCATGTGCGGGAGGGGCAGAGCGTCAGACAGGGCGACGTGATCGGCCTCTCGGGTGCATCTGCGAACGGCAGTGAGACCTTCTTCGGCCCGCATCTGCACTGGACGTTCTGGCGTGCGCGGGGAGAAGACAACCCACCGGTTCCGGGGATCTCCGGAACGGATGATTTCGAACGATTCGTCGGGCTCAACAGGACCGGGCCCGCAGGTTTTGCAATGGAGGATGACATGTTCAACGACG
Organism: Microbacterium sp. cf046; assembly: GCF_900114345.1. Classification (GTDB taxonomy): domain Bacteria; phylum Actinomycetota; class Actinomycetes; order Actinomycetales; family Microbacteriaceae; genus Microbacterium. Next base: position 902,959 of record NZ_FOZJ01000001.1, read on the forward strand.
AAGACCGGGCTCTGCTCACCACGGTGCGCAACGCGATCATGAACACCCACGCAGGCATCTGGTCCGGCGGTCGAGCGACCATCGACGGCCAGGTCTCGGTGTTCAACTACGGCGTGCTGCCGATCGTGGCGCACAACCAGAACCTGATCGCCAGGCTGTCCGGCCAGGTCGCCGCGCTGCAGGAGGTCGTGAATCAGCTCACCAGCACGAACAACGTCGTGCTGGATCAGGGTGCGATCGACGACGCCGCGACTCGGGGCGAGGACTTCGCCCGCGGCGGCCTCACCAACGAGGTCGTGACGAACGAGCCCGACGTCCCCTGATCGGCCCTGCTCGACCCCGCGGACCGCTCGAACCAGCGAGCGGTCCGCGCTGGTGGATTGCCGGTGGGGCCGGGCCCTGCGCGAGGTCTCCCGGCCGCCTACGATCGGACTCATGTGCGAGCGACCGTGCGACGGCGACCCCGCATGAGCGCGTTCCGTGCGAGTGCCGGGCACGAAGCCGGTTTCTGGATCGTCGCGGCCGTGTTCCTGACGACCATGGCCTATTCGACCGTGCCGACGCCGCTGTACCCGCTCTACGAGAAGGCCGACGGCTTCCCGGTGAGCCTCGTGACCGTGATCTACTCCTCGTACGCGGTCGGAGTGATGCTCAGCCTGTACTTCGCAGGTCATGTGAGCGACTGGCTCGGCAGACGGCGGATGCTGCTCGTCGCCGTCGGGATCTCGATCCTCTCCGCCCTGATGTTCCTCCTGTGGCCCGAGTCGCTCGGGCTCATCGGCGCGCGGCTGGTGAACGGGGTGAGCATCGGCATCCTGTCGGCGACCGCGACCGCGCACTTGGGGGAGCTGCGCGCGATCGCCAAGCCGCAGGAGAGCATCGCGTTCGCGACGTCGGTGGCCGGCGGGGCCAATCTCGGCGGCCTGGCGCTGGGTCCGCTCGTCGGCGGACTCCTCGCCGAGTTCCTCCCCGATCCGCTCGTCATCCCGCACATCCTCTTCCTCGTGCTGCTCATCCTCTGCGCGCTTGCGCTCCTGATGGTGCCCGAGACGGTCGTGCCGCCGAACGAGCGGCCCCGCTACCGGCCCCAGAAGCTCTCGGTGCCGCGCGCCAATCGGACGATCTTCCTGGTCGCGGCGTTCGGCGCGTTCGCGGGATTCGCCGTCTTCGGACTCTTCAGCTCCCTGGTGCCGACCTTCCTCGCAGGGACGTTCGGCGACCGCGACCACCTGCTCGCCGGAGTCGCCGTCTTCGCGATCTTCGCCTCCGCCGCAGTAGGTCAGCTCGCACTGGCCTCGCGACGCCTGCGAACTCAGCTCACGATCGCGATCGCCGCCTGCGCGGTGGGCCTCACACTCGTCGCGGTCGGCGCCCTGCTTCCGCAGGTCGCCCTGTTCCTCGGCGGCGGTGTCATCGCAGGACTCGGTGTCGGCGTCCTCTTCCGCGGCGCGATCGCGACCGCACTCGGCATCGCCGAACCGGGTCATTCCGGTGAGACGCTCGCACTGCTGTTCCTGATCGCGTACGCGGGTCCGGTGATCCCGGTGCTCGCAGTCGGCATCGCGCTGGCCTTCGCGCCGCCCGTGGCCGTCCTGCTGGTCTTCGCCGCCGTCGTGCTCGCGGCGACTGTGGTCGCGGGTTCGATCATGCGCCGCCGCGCCCCTGTCTGATCCCGGCTATGCCGCCGACCAGCCGCCATCGCTCGCCATGATGATCCCGTTCACGTTGACGCCGTCGTTGCTGAGCAGGAACGTGATGGATGCCGCGAGCGCGTCGGCTTCGGCCGGATCGGGCATGACCGCCATGGCGGTCTGGATCCGCTCGGCGCCGAGTGGGGAGCCGAAGCTCGCCTCGATGTTCGTGATCGTCGGGCCCGGCGCCACCGCGTTGACCCGGATGCCCGAGGGGCCGTACATGAACGCACTGCTCTTGGTGAGCCCCGCGACCGCGTGCTTCGAGGCCGTGTAGGCGACTCCGGCCGCGGAGCCGCGGAGTGCCGCCTCGGAGGCCGTGTTCACGATGGAACCGCCGCCCTGAGCGAGCATCGCGGGGATCACGGCGCGCATGAGCTTCATCGTGCCGTTGACGTTCACCCGGAAGACGCGATCCCAGACGGCATCCGTCACGTCGCCGACCGGGGTCATGTCGTCCATGATCCCGGCGATGTTCGCGAGCCCGTCGATCGTGTCGCCGGCCGCTTCGATGATGCGGGCCACGCCGGCGTCGTCGGTGATGTCGGCCGTGAGCGAGACGATGTCGGCTCCTGCGTGCTCGGCGACGAACTCGTCCAGGCGCTCCTGGCTCACGTCGACGGCGATCACGCGGCCGCCCTCGCGGGCGATGCGGGATGCGGTCGCGCGGCCGATGCCGGAGCCGGCGCCCGTCACGATCACGGTCTGACCCGTGAAGCGCCCCTGGTCGATGCGCTCGGTCCACTCGCGAAGGGTGACGGCGTCAGCTGCTGAGGGCTCCGCGGGGGCTTCGGGAGCGGCATCCGCACCGGCCGGGACATCGCCGGCGGCGGCGCGGCGGACGAGGTCGTCGAGCATCTCCTGCGTGAACGCACCTCGGCTCATCTTCACGAGCCGCTTGATCGCCAGCCGCTTGATCGGTGCGAACACCTCGGGCGACTGGCCGCCCTGAGCGAGCATGTCGGTGAGGATGGCGTTGCCGACCGGGTCGTCCAGCCATTTGGCGATGGAGGAGTCTGCAGTGAGAGGCGCGGTGCCCATGATGTGTTCCTTTCTACCGGACAACCATGTCCGGTATTAGGCTACACCCGTGCCGACCCCTGAACCAGATCCGAAGCGCCCGAACCGCGGCCCCGCCGCGGGTCCCGGAAATCGGGCAGCGCTCATCGCCGCCGCGCGGGAGGTGTACGCCGACGATGGTCTGAACGCACCGTTCAGCGCAGTGGCGAAACGGGCCGGGGTCGGGCAGGGGAGCCTCTACCGCCACTTCCCCGACCGAAAGGCCCTCGCGGTCGCGGTGTTCGAGGAGAATCTCATCGACCTGGAGGAGTTCACGGCATCGCCCGAACGCACGATCGACGACCTGCTGGACCGCGTGGTGGCGCAGGCGATGGTCTCGACCGCATTCATCGATCTCATCACCGCGGATGTGCACGATCCCCGGGTCGCGCCGCTCGGCATCCGCTTCTACGGTGTCGCCGAGCGGCTGCTCGCCCGCGAGCGGACCCTCGGCCATGTGGGCGCCCATGTCGAGGTCGAGGATGTCATGATGGCGACCGGGATGCTGGCGACGGAGCTCGCCCGGGCCGATCCCGCACAGCGCCCCGAGGTCGCACGTCGTGCGCGCGCGCTGTTCCGCGCGGCATTCGCACCGCGCTGACCCCACGCGCAGGAGGTCCGCGGGTAGGCTCAGTGCATGGGCAGGTTCATCTACGACACCATGGCGAATTCGGTCGACATCGACGATCGGACGCTGGCCCATCTGCGGATCGTCGTGATGAACAAGCTCCGGCGCACCGAGGCGTTCATGTTCGACGTCGAGGTCGGTGACGGCAGCGGTCGGCGAAGCTTCTGGATGCACCCGTCGGTGCCGATCCAGTTCCACTTCTTCGGCAGCCGTCAGCCTCGCATCAATCGCGCATGGATCGAGGATCTGATGCAGGCCGCGAGCGGCCCGAACGGCCTGACGATCACGACCGAGCCTGCAGAGGACGCGCCGGTCGAAGAGACTCAGTCGGCCGGCTGAATCGGAGTCTCGGCCGTCTCGAGCACATTCTGCTCGGTGGTCACGCCGCTGATCGGCACCTCGGTGCCGGCGACGGTGAGCTTGTCGATCGACAGCTCGTCGACGTCGACCTTTCCCACGGACAGGTGGGCGTCCTCGGTCGAGACGAGATCGACGGGACCTGTGTCGAAGTGCTCGGCGATCAGGGTGATTCCGCCCGAGGAGTTCGCCGAGCTGGCCAGCTCCTCGATCCACTCGCGGCTCAGCTCGGTCGGCTCCGGGTCGTCGAAGACGAAGCGCAGCGGGATCGACGGATGCAGCCAGATCGTGCTGCGTCCGCGCGGCTGATCCTCGGGATGCCGCCAGGTGACCGTGAAACTCTCGCTTCGTCGCAGCTTGGTCGCGATGACGACCTTCAGGTGCGCCAGAGCGCGATCATCGATGTGGATCGGTGTTGCCGACCCGCCGTAGTAGATGGTGCCCACGTGGCCACCATAAGCCCCGGACGACCGCGCCCCGGCATCCCTGTGGAAACTCGTCCCCTCCGCGGTCGAGCGAGGGGTCAGCGTGTGGCGAGAGCCAGGTTGTCCACCAGCTCGTCGCGGGTCTGGCGAACGACGTAGGCGGGCTGGTCGCGCTCGACGCGCCAGCTGTCCTCGAGGGGGCCCACGTTCACCGTGTCGAATCCGAATTCGTCGTACAGCGCGGTGACGAATGCGGTCGCCTCGTCGCTGTCGCCGGCCGTCGCGAGCGCGCGCCGGTCAGCGGTGCCGGCGGGCCTGCCGTCGGTGAGGATCTGGCTGGAGGTGATGTGGTTGAACGCCTTGGCGACCTTCGACTCGGGCAGGTGCTCCTGCAGGAGTCCGCTGGTGGTGGCGACCTTCTCGTCGAGCGAGGGGATGCGGCCATCGCGCTCCCAGTAGTAGTTGTTGGTGTCGAGCACGATCTTGCCGGCGAGCGGAGCGACCGGCACGTCCTGGTAGGCCTTGAGCGGCACGGTCACGATCACGACATCGCCGAAGGCTGCGGCATCCGCAGCGGTCCCCGCGGTCGCCCGCTCGCCGAGCTCGGCGATGAGGGGCGCCAGCGACTCGGGTCCCCGCGAGTTGCTGATCGTCACGTCGTAGCCGCGGTCGACGAGACCGCGAGCCAGGGTCGAACCGATGTGTCCTGCGCCGATGATTCCGAAACGTGTCATGCGGGGGTGGAACGCCGCCGTTCCGTGGGTATTCCCCGACGTCGTGGTGTTACAGCCGCGACCAGGCCTCGGTGAGCACGCCGCGCAGGATCTGCTCGATCTCGTCGAACTCGGCCGGCCCGATCGTGAGCGGCGGGGCGAGCTGGATGACCGGGTCTCCCCGATCGTCGGCGCGGCAGTACAGCCCGGCATCGAACAGCGCCTTGGAGAGGAAGCCGCGCAGCAGACGCTCGGACTCGTCGTCGTCGAAGGTCGCCTTGGTCGCCTTGTCCTTCACGAGCTCGATGCCGAAGAAGTATCCGTCGCCGCGCACATCCCCGACGATCGGCAGGTCGGTGAGCTTCTCGAGCGTCGAGCGGAAGACCGGCGAGTTCTCCCGGACGTTCGCCAGGAGACCCTCCTCCTCGAAGATGTCGAGGTTCTCCATCGCAACGGCGGACGAGACCGGGTGCCCCCCGAACGTGTAGCCGTGCGGGAAGGACACGTGCCCGTGGGAGAACGGCTCGTAGATGCGGTCGCTCACGATCGTGCCGCCGAGCGGGGAGTACCCGCTCGTCACCGCCTTCGCGAAGGTGATCATGTCCGGCTGGTAGCCGTATGCATCGGCGCCGAAGTAGTGCCCCAGCCGACCGAACGCGCAGATGACCTCGTCGGAGACCAGCAGCACGTCGTACCGATCGCAGATCTCTCGCACCCGCTGGAAGTAGCCCGCGGGCGGCGGGAAGCACCCACCCGAGTTCTGCACGGGCTCGAGGAAGATCGCCGCGACGGTCTCGGGTCCCTCGAAGTTGATCATCTCCTCGATGCGATCGGCCGCCCAGACTCCGAACTCCTCCTCGGTTCCGCCGGTGAAGCCCATCTCGCCCGCGCGGTAGTAGTTGGTGTTCGGCACCCGGAAGCCGCCGGGCGTCACCGGCTCGAACATCGACTTCATCCCGGGGAGGCCGGTGATCGCGAGCGCGCCCTGCGGGGTGCCGTGGTACGCGATGTACCGAGAGATCACCTTGTGCTTGGTGGGCTGGCCGGCGAGCTTCCAGTACTGCTTGGCGAGCTTGAACGCGGTCTCTACCGCTTCACCGCCCCCGGTCGAGAAGAACACGTGGTTGAGGTCGCCCGGCGCGAGGTGGGCGATGCGGTCGGCGAGCTCGATCGCGGCGGGGTGCGCATACGACCAGATCGGGAAGAACGCGAGCTGCTCGGCCTGCCGCGCGCCGGCCTCGGCGAGTCGACGGCGACCGTGACCGGCGTTCACGACGAACAGGCCGGAGAGCCCGTCGATGTACTCCTTGCCGTTGGAGTCCCAGATGCGGTGACCGTCGCCCTTGACGATGATCGGCACACCCGGACCCTCGGTCATCACCGACTGACGGGAGAAGTGCATCCACAGGTGGTCGCGGGCCATCTCCTGAAGCTCCGCGTCGGTGCGGGTCGTTCGTTCGGTCGAGATCGACATGTGGGACCTTCCGTCGGGCATCGTTACCGACGATACCGGCGCGATCACCGCACGGCCAGAACGGTCCGTCCGGATCCTCGTGCAGATCCGGCGGACCGTCCACCGTCCGTCTGCGGTGCGCGTCTGGCGAAGTCGGCCTATGCCTGAATCGGAGCCGCCACGGCCACTGACACCGTGCGGCCGTCGGCCGCAGTCACCTCGTGCACGGGGCCGATGAAGCGCATCGTTGCCGACGTCTCCCGGTCCTCGCAGGAGGCGCCGACCCAGAGTTCGACGTCTCCGGGCTCGACGATGCGGACCCCGCGTCGATCCGCGAATGCGAGACGGGCCGACGGCACCTGGAACCGCACGACGGTCCGCTCGCCTGCCTCGAGGGCGACGCGTGCGTAGCCGACGAGCTGCGCGACGGGACGTGTCACGCTCGCATACGGATCGCGTGCGTACAGCTGCACGACGTCGACTCCGGCGCGATCGCCGGAGTTGAGGACCTCGACCGTGACGGCGAAGTCCGCAGCCGTCGACGTTTCGGCCGGGGCCGTCAGACGGGTGTGCTCGAACGACGTGTACGTGAGGCCGTGACCGAAGGGCAGTACCGGAGTGCTGTCGGCGCTCGTGATCTCGGACGCGCCGCCCAGGATCGGATGCAGGTACGTGTAGGGTTGCGCTCCCGCCGATCGAGGCAGGGAGACCGGAAGCCGTCCGGATGGGGCGGTGCGGCCGGTGAGGATCTCGGAGATCGCGGCGCCGCCCTCCTCTCCCGGGAAGAAGGTCTGGAGGACCGCGGCCGGAGCCGTCGGTCCGGCGATGGCCCAGCCGATCGAGTACGGACGCCCCGAGAGCACGACCATGACCGTCGGCACGCCCGTCTCCACGACCTCCTGCACGAGCCGGCGTTGCAGGCCGGGAAGCTCGAGGTCCTCGACGTCGTTGCCTTCGCCCACCGTCCCGCGGCCGAACAGGCCCGCGCGGTCGCCCACGACGACGATGGCGACGTCGGCTGCGCGCGCCGCCGCGACCGCGGCCGGGATGCCGCTGTCGTCATCGCCCGTCACCTGGCACCCGGCGGCCACCTCGATCGTGGCATCCGGCAGTTCTGCACGGATCGCGTCCGCAACGCTCGGCAGCTCCAAGCCCAGCGGCACCTCGGGGTGATGCGCCAGGACATGGTTGACGAACGAGTAGCAGCCCATGAGCGCCTCCGGCGCATCCGCGTTGGGACCGATCACGGCGATCCGCGCGCCGCCGCGAAGATCGAGCGGCAGGAGGCCGTCATTGGAGAGCAGGACGATCGACTCGGCGGCGAGGCGACGGGCGACCTCTCGATGAGCCGGCGTGTCGAGGTCGATCTCGGTGGGGGGCTGGTCGAAGCTCTCGTCGAGCAGGCCCAGCTCCTCCTTCTCGTTGAGCACCCTCAGCACCGCGCGGTCGACGAGCCCTTCGTCGACGCGACCTTCCCGCACAGCGGCGGCCAGGGGCGCCGTGAACGCATCGCCTGTCGGCAGTTCGACATCGATGCCCGCCATGAGTGCGAGCGCACCCGCTTCTCCCAGGTCTTCGGCCACGGCATGCATCGTGTGCAGGAACGCCACGGAGAAGTAGTCGGAGACCACGACGCCGTCGAAGCCCCACTGGCCTCGCAGTATGTCCGTCAGCAGTTCCTGCGAGGCCGCGGCCGGCACCCCGTCGATCTCCGCGTACGAGTTCATGACCGACCGCACGCCACCGTCGCGCACGGCCATCTCGAACGGCGGCAGCAGCACGTCGGCCAGCTCGCGGGCGCCCGCGTGCACGGGCGCGTGGTTGCGTCCCCCTTGCGACGCGGAGTACCCCACGAAGTGCTTCAGAGTCGCGTGGATGCCGGCATCCTGCAGTCCGCGCACGTATGCGGTGCCGATCGTGCCGACGACGTAGGGGTCCTCGGCGATGCACTCGTCGACCCGCCCCCAACGTGGGTCGCGGATGACGTCCAGCACGGGTGCGAGACCCTGATGGATGCCGAGCGCCCGCATGGATTCCCCGATGAGACGGCCCATCTCCTCGACCAGGGCGGGGTCGAACGAGGCACCCCACGCGAGCGGAGTCGGGAATGTCGCGGCCTTCCACGCGGCAAGCCCCGTGAGGCACTCCTCGTGGACGATCGCCGGGATGCCGAGCCGGGTCTCCTGGCGGAGCCGGCGCTGCTCCGCCCACAGCCACGCGGCGCGCTCGACCGGATCGACCGGTCGAGTGCCGTAGACGCGCGTGAGATGTCCGATGCCGTGCGCCGTCGCATCCTCGTATCTCGTCGACGTCGCCATCTCGCCCGCCATCGGCGCCACGAGCTCATCGCCCTGGTCGACCCAGTACCCGACGAGCTGAGCGAGCTTCTCGTCGAGGGTCATTCGCTCGTGCAGGGACTGCACCCGCCCGGACACCGGCGGGAGTCGGACCTCGCTCATCCCTTGACCGCCCCCGTCAGACCGCCGACGATGCGTCGCTCGAAGAGGCTGAAGAAGACCAGCGCCGGGATCATCGACAGCGACGTGAACGCGAGCACCTTCGCGGTGTCCTGCGAGTACTGCGACGAGAACGCCTGGACGCCCAGTGGCAGCGTGAAGTTCGCATTGTCGTTGAGCAGGAACAGCGGCAGGAGATAACTGTTCCAGCTGCCGATGAAGGCGAGGATTCCGACCGTGATGACGCCAGGAATCGCCAGCGGAAGCACCATGCGCCAGAAGAATCCCAGGCGGCTGCAGCCGTCGATGAACGCCGCCTCTTCGATCTCGTCGGGGATCGCACGCAGGAACGGCACCAGGATGATGATCGTCACCGGCAGTGCGAACGCGATCTGGGGAAGGATGACGCCGACGAGCGAATTGATGAGCCCGAGGTCGCGCACGACGATGTAGAGGGGCGTGATGGCGACCGTGATCGGGAACATGAGTCCCGCCGCGAACAGCGCGTACATCGCCCCACGACCGCGGAAGCGGTACCTCGCGAGCACGTAGCTCGCCATCAGGCCGAGCAGGATGACGCCCACAGTGGTCGCGACTCCGACGATCGCAGAGTTGAGCACGAGCTGCCAGAAGACGCCGCCGGTCAGCACTTCGAAGTAGTTCGTCCAGACCCATGGGTCGGGAAGCCCCCCAGGATCCGCCGTGATCTGCGAATTCGAGCGGAATCCACCCAGGATGATGTAGATGATCGGACCCAGCATGAGCGCGATCACGACCAGCGCGACGAAGTACACGGCGGGCGTACCGGCCTGCATGGGCCGACGTCGTGGTGGCGGCAGCTCAATGGTCGCCAAGGCGGCGGTCATCGGGTGGTCCTTTCAGTGAGCGCCCCCGCGGTGTCGCGGCGCAGCACGAAGCGCTGGTAGATCAAGGCGACGATGAGGGAGATGAGGAAGATGACGACGGCGACGGCGTTGCCGTAGCCGAAGTTTCCTGCGTTGCGGCCGTTGGAGACCATGTAGGTGGCCATCGTGGATGTGCCCGCCACCGGTGCGACGTATTGCCCCCAGATGATGTACACCAGGTCGAACAGCTGCAGCGCCCCGATGATCGACAGGAACACCCAGATGCGCAGGGTCGGGCTGAGGAGCGGGATCGTGATGCGCCGCTGGATCTGCCAGTAGCTCGCGCCGTCGATCGCGGCCGCCTCGTAGAGCTCGTCCGGGATGCTCTGGAGCCCCGCGAGGAACAGGATGACCGCGAAGCCGACGTACTTCCACGTGAGGATCGCCATGAGCGTCCAGATGGCGATGCTGGGGTCGGCCAGCCAGTCGCGGGCCAGTCCCGACAGCCCGAGATTCTCGAGCACTCCGTTCAGAGCGCCGTTCGTCGCGAGCAGGAGGGCGAAGCCGGTACCCACGACGACCTCGGCGATCACGTAGGGCGCGAAGATGAGCACCCGGATGATCGACTGCCCCCGCATCTTGCGGTTGAGCAGCAATGCGATCAGCAGGGCCGCAGGTCCCTGGATGACGATCGACATCACCACGATGAACGCGTTGTGGCCGAGCGCTTCCTGGAAGTCGGGGTCGGTCAGGATCAGGAAGTAGTTCTGCAGGCCGACGAAGTCCGTCGGCGGTCCGTAGCCCTGCCATCTGAAGAAGCCGTAGTAGGCCGCCATGACCATCGGGAAGATGACGAAGCCGATGAAGACGATCATCGCCGGCCCGGCCAGCAGGGCGATCTCGAATCGGCCCGACCATCCGATGCCCCGGGGTCGGCGGCGCCGCGGTGCCGAGGGCGGCGACTCGACGCCACCGCCCCCGGCGCGCTGCGCGAGATCCGTCTCCGGGCGATCGTCCGTTTTCGGTGTCTCGCTTGCATGCATGGGAAGTGTTCCTAGCCCTTCGCCCCGGCCGCGTTGGCCTCGTCGATCATCTGCTGCGGCGTGCTCTGCCCGGCCAGCAGCGACACGACCGACACGTTCAGCGCGTTGCCGACGTTCTGACCGAGCACGGTGTCGAGCCACTGCGAGACGAACGGAGCCTTGTTGTAGGCCTCGAGGATCTGAATCAGGTACGGCTCGGTGACAGCCTCCTGCGCGACCGTGTTGACCGGCGGGGACGAGAACGCCTCGTAGTACGCGGTCTGCTGAGCGTCCGAGCCGACGAAGCTGAGGAAGTCGACGCATTCCTTCGGCGCTTGCGCGGAGCAGGAGTAGCCGTCGACGCCGCCCATCATCGAGCCGGGCTCACCATCCCCACCGGGGACCTCGGGGAACGGGTACCAGGCGAGATCCGGCAGCGGCTTCTCGTCGGGCGTCAGCGAGGCGATCACGCCCGGGTCCCAAGCGCCCATCAGTTCGCCGCCCGCCTTGTGGTTGGCGACCAGACCGGCCGAGCTGCCGGCGCCCTGCTGCGCAGCGGTCGTGAGGAAGCCTTCGTTGAAGGGCTGCGTCGCGTTGAAGTCGGCGAGGTCCTGCGCGGCCTTGAGCCAGCAGGGGTCGCTGAAGTCCTTCGAGTCGCCGGTCGCCTCCACGGTCGCGGGGGAGCACTCGCGCAGGGCGAACCAGTAGAACCAGTGCGCCGCAGGCCAGGCGTCCTTCGCTCCGAGGGCGAGCGGAGCGACGTCCGTCGCCTTCAGCTTGTCGTTCGCGGCCACCAGGTCGTCGATGGTCTTCGGCGTCTCGCTGATGCCTGCGGCCTCGTAGAGGTCCTGGCTGTAGAAGATGCCACCGGGCAGCACCGACAACGGGATCGCCCAGAGCTTGTCCTGGTAGGTCTCGGCCTTGAACGAGCCCTCCGGGATGTTCTCCGCCGCCTCGCCGGTGATCTTGCCGGTGAGGTCCATGAGCTGATTGGCCTGCACCATGGCCGCCATCTTGCCGCCGCCGCGCTGGAGGAAGATGTCCGGCGGGTCGCCGGCGTTCAGGGACGTCTGCAGCTTGCCGTCCATGTCTTCGTTCTGGACGGACTGCATCTTGATCGTGACGTTCGGATTCTCCTCCTCGAACGCCGCGATCGCGTCCTTCCAGAACTGCTGTCCCGGCCCTGTCGTCGAGTTCTGCCACAGCGTCATCTCGACGGTTCCGTCACTGTTCTCGTTGGAGCCGCCGCCACTGCAGCCGGCGAGCGCCAATGCGCCGACGACGAGTGCGACGGACCCGGCGAGGATCCTGTTGCGCTTCATGTGATTCCCGTTCTCTTCTTCGAGGAGCACCCCTGCTCCGGGGTGCCGGTGGTCAGCGCGGTCGGGACCGCGCAAACTCGGCGTGCTGTCCGAGCAGGAAAAGTGTGCGTCCACAACAAATCTTTGTCAAACGTTTTCGAAAACGGTTTCTAACCCGTTATGCTTTCGAGATCATGGAGCGCCGTCCGACAATCATGGATGTCGCCGCTGCAGCAGGAGTCTCAGTGGCGACCGTCTCCAAGGCGGTCAACGGCCGGTACGGAGTCGCCCCTGAGACGGTTGACCGCGTGCTGTCGGTCGTGGCGGAGCTCGGCTATGAGTCCAGCCTCATCGCGAGCAGCATGCGCTCCCGCAGAACGGGGGTCATCGGCGTGCTCGTGGCCGACTTCGAGCCGTTCAGCGCCGAGATCCTGAAGGGCGTCGGCCAGGCGCTGAGCGCCTCGCGCTACGACCTGCTCGCGTACTCGGGCTCCCATGGGACCGCCGAGGGCTGGGAGCGGCGTTCGCTGTCCCGCCTGAGCGGAACGCTCATCGACGGCGCGATCATGGTGACTCCGACGGTCGTCAATGTCAGCACGGATGTCCCCCTCGTCGCCATCGACCCGCACGCGGGGCCGGCCGACCTGCCCACCGTCGAGTGCGACAGTTTCGGCGGCGCGCACCAGGCGACGCGCCACCTCATCGAACTCGGCCACTCCCGCATCGGCTTCATCGCCGGCCGAACCGACCTGCGCTCGTCGATCGCGCGTGACGCGGGCTACCGGCGTGCGCTGGTGAATGCCGGGCTTCCCGTCGACCCCGCGCTCGTCGGATCAGGAAGCTACCGCCAGGATGCGGTGCGGGTCGCCGCCCTCGAGATGCTCAGCCGCCTCGATCGGCCGACGGCGATCTTCGCCGCCAACGACATCTCGGCGCTCGAGATCATGAAGGTCGCTGCGGAGCTCGGGCTGGATGTCCCGCAGGACCTGTCGATCATCGGATTCGACGACGTGCCCGAAGCGTCCGCGGCGACCCCCGCGCTGTCGACGGTCCGTCAGCCGATGCAGACGCTCGGAGCGGAGGCCGCCCGGATGCTGCTGTCGCTCATGCAGGGTGAGACACCCGCGGCCACGCACTTGAAGCTCCCGACCCGGCTCGTGACGCGCGGGACGACGGCGCCGCCCGCATAGCCGGGCTCACCGCAGCGCGACGCCGGCGGGATCTGCCAGAAGCTCGGCGAACGCCGCCTCGGACGCGCCGATGAGCAGCCGATCCTCCCCGAGTGCCGCGGGGTGGATCTCGAGCTCCTCGCCATTGGCGTGCATCGTCTGCGCGATCACAGCCAGCCGGAAGCCTTCGAGATCGTGGGCCGCCAGCATCCCGAGGAATCCGCCGAGGATCACGACCGCGGGGTTGAGCACGTTGACCGCGTTGGCCAGTGCCGTCGCGAGGATGCGGCGCTGCCGGGCGATCTCATCGAGCACGTCGGGGGACTGCGTCGCTGCGAGGAGCCGCGCGAGCGTGGGCTCGTCGACGTTGGCCCGGCCGAGACACGCGAGCAGCCTCGCGCGGCTGACTTCGTCTTCGAGCACGCCGTCGTTGGCGCGGCGATCAGCCGCGGACGCGATGCCTGGCCGATTCTGGCCGAACTCCCCCGAGTACCCCGACGCGCCAGCGACCGGGATCCCCTGCACGATCAGACCACCGCCGATGCCGCTCGCGCCGCCGTTCAGGTAGACCACGTCATCGATGCCCTGCGCGGCGCCGAACAGGTGCTCTGCGAGGACGCCCATCGCGGCGTCGTTGCCCACGACAGCGGGCAGCCCCGTCGCGGCTTCGATGAGCTCCCGGAATGCGACATCCGTCCAGGACAGGTGCGGGGCGTCGCGCACGAGCCCATCCGCTGCGCGAACGAGACCCGGCACGGCGACGCCGATTCCGGCGATCGCCGCATCGGCGAACTCTTCGCTGCGCCACGCCGCGATGCGCTCGCCGATGATGCGGGCGGTCTGCTCGGGCCCGATCAGCCCCGCCATCTCGATGCGCTCGCGTCGCCGAACGGTGCGGTCGAGCCCGACAGCGCCCAGCTCGAGGGCATCGACTTCGGGGTTGACCGCGATGGCAATGACCCGGGGGTGCGCGCTCACCAGCGGCGAAGGGCGGCCGACGCGCCGGCTGGGGTCGGGCGCGCGCTCCTCGACGACGCCGAGCGAGACCAGGTCGCCGACCAGATCCGCGATGGTGGAGCGGTTCAGCCCCGTCTCGGACGTGAGCGTCGCGCGGGAGACCGGACCTTCGAGATGGACGAGCCGCAGCAATCGCGAGAGATTCGCTTGGCGCCTGCCGACCGTCTCGTTCATGCCGCCGGTGCGCGCGGAACTCGCCGACGAGCGAGATGGGCGGGACGGGTCACGCGTGAATTATACGTTGCGACCGACAACAATCCGGTTTCGGCGTGCGGCCGCGCGCTGCCGTCGAGGGATGCCCGACCCCTCTCCTCTCCGCGACGAATCCGATGCGGATTCGCGGTGGACGCGGCATCCGATCTGCTATAGGTTGTTTTCAGCAACAATTCCCGCGAAGGAGCGTCATGCCCACCCCCACCACCGCCGACAAGTTCTCGTTCGGACTCTGGACCGTCGGCTACAACGGCACCGACCCGTTCGGTGGACCGACCCGCCATCCCCTCGACGTCGTTCACGCCGTCGAGAAGCTCACCGAGCTCGGCGCGTACGGTCTCACCTTCCACGACGACGACCTGTTCGCATTCGGGTCGACCGACGCCGAGCGACAGAAGCAGATCGACCGCCTCAAGGGCGCACTCGCCGACACCGGGATGATCATCCCGATGGTCACCACGAACCTGTTCAGCGCACCCGTCTTCAAGGACGGCGGCTTCACCTCGAACGACCGCGACGTGCGCCGCTTCGCGCTGCGCAAGGTGTTCCGTCAGCTCGATCTGGGTGCCGAGCTGGGCGCGAAGACGTTCGTCATGTGGGGCGGCCGCGAGGGCGCCGAGTACGACTCCGCGAAGGACATCCGCCAGGCGCTGGAGCGCTACCGCGAGGCCGTCAACCTCCTGGGCGACTACGTCACCGACAAGGGCTACGACATCCGCTTCGCGATCGAGCCCAAGCCCAACGAGCCGCGCGGCGACATCCTGCTGCCCACGCTGGGTCACGCGATCGCGTTCATCGACTCGCTCGAGCGCCCCGAGCTGGTGGGCCTGAATCCCGAGGTCGGCCACGAGCAGATGGCGGGGCTGAACTTCGCCGCCGGCATCGCCCAGGCGCTGTACCACGGCAAGCTCTTCCACATCGACCTGAACGGACAGCGCGGCATCAAGTACGACCAGGACCTCGTGTTCGGCCACGGTGACCTGCACAACGCGTTCGCCCTCGTCGACCTGCTCGAGAACGGCGGCCCCGGCGGAGTGCCGGCCTACGACGGCCCCCGTCACTTCGACTACAAGCCCTCGCGCACCGAGGACGAGAACGGCGTCTGGGACTCTGCGGCGGCCAACATGCGCACCTACCTGCTGCTCAAGGAGCGCGCGGCCGCCTTCCGCGCCGACCCCGAGGTGCAGGAGGCGCTCGAGGCTTCGCGCGTGCACGAGCTCTCGGTGCCGACGCTGAACCCGGGCGAGACGTACGACGACTTCCTCGCCGACCGGTCGGCGTACGAGGACTTCGACCCGAGTGTCTACCTGGGCGGCAAGGGCTTCGGCTTCGTCCGCCTGCAGCAGCTCGCGACCGAGCACCTGCTCGGCGCTCGCTGACACCCCTCCTCTGGTCGACTTGCCGTATATGTAGGCGACACGCCGTGCGGCGACATGCATATACGGCAAGTCGACAGAGGGATGATTCCGGAACCGGCCGGGCACACACCGAAGGAGCAGCGATGACGCTCGTGGCAGGAGTCGACTCGTCGACGCAGTCGTGCAAGGTCGTCCTGACGGATGCCGAGACCGGCAGCGTCGTGAGCGAAGGGCGCGCGTCGCACCCCGAGGGCACCGAGGTGCATCCCGGCGCATGGTGGTCGGCCCTGCGGGCGGCGATCGCGGATGCCGGGGGCCTCGGCGACGTGGCGGCGTGGGCGATCGGCGGCCAGCAGCACGGCATGGTCGTCCTCGGCGAGGACGGCCGGGTCATCCGCGACGCGCTGCTGTGGAACGACACCCGCTCCGCGGGTGCGGCGGCGGACCTGATCGCCGAGTTCGGTGCCGAAGCGCTGGCCCAGCGCACCGGCCTGGTTCCGGTAGCTTCCTTCACGATCACGAAGCTCCGATGGCTGCGAGACCACGAGCCGGAGAACGCCGCGCGCGTCGCCGCTGTCGCACTGCCCCACGACTGGCTGACGTGGCGGCTTCGCGGCTTCGGACCCGCGGACGAGTCGCCGCTCGGTCCGGTGCTCGCCGAGCTCGTCACCGACCGCTCCGACGCCTCGGGCACCGGCTACTGGGATCCTGCGACCGGAGGCTACGACCGCGACCTGCTCGTGGCCGCGCTCGGGCACGATGCGATCCTGCCGCGCGTCCTCGGACCGCAGGAATGGGTCGAGGACGAGGCGGGCCGTCGCGTCGGCGGCGGAGCGGGCGACAACGCCGGCGCCGCCCTGGGCCTGGGTGCCGGGCCGGGTGACGTCGTGGTCTCGATCGGCACGAGCGGCACCGTCTTCGCGGTCAGCGAGCAGCGCACGATCGACCCGACCGGCACCGTCGCCGGCTTCGCCGACTGCACCGGCCGCTTCCTGCCGCTGGTCGCGACGCTCAACGCCGCCCGCGTGATGACCGCGATCGGCGGCCTGCTCGGTGTGGACCACGCCGAGCTCAGCCGTCTCGCACTGGCTGCGGAGCCCGGCGCGGCGGGGCTGCAGCTCGTGCCCTACTTCGAGGGTGAGCGCACACCGAATCTGCCCGAGGCCACGGCTTCCCTGACCGGCATGACCCTCGCCTCGACCACCCGCGAGAACCTGGCACGGGCGGCGGTGGAGGGGATGCTGGGCGGACTCGGCGCCGGACTCGAAGCACTCCGCGGGCTGGAAGTGCCGATCCGGCGTGCGCTGCTGATCGGCGGCGGTGCGCAGTCTGAGGCCGTGCGCGTCATCGCCCCGCTCGTGCTCGGCGTGCCGGTCGAAGTGCCCGCGCCGGGGGAGTACGTCGCACTCGGTGCGGCACGGCAGGCGGCATCCGTCGTCGCCGCGTCGGCCTCCGGCGCCTGATCCTCCGGTTCATCCGTCACCGCGGTACGCGCTCGCGCGGTGATCGCGTGCACGGGTGACGGCTGAACGAGGGGGCCGGCTGCACGAGAGGGGCGGCCGGGCTCTCACAGTGATCTCGTAGCCCCGGGCCATAGCGTCGGAGGCATGCCCCTCGAAGACACCGACGATGATCAGGTCACCTTCTCGACGAATGAGCTCCGCGCGATGCGCGACGAGATGCAGCGGTTCCTGCTCGAGTACCGCTTCGGGATGCAGGAGATCGAGACCAAGGTGGCGATCCTCCGCGACGAGTTCCTCTACATGCACGACTACAACCCGATCGAGCACGTCTCGAGCCGGGTGAAGTCTCCCGACAGCCTCGTCGACAAGGTCGTCCGCAAGGGGATCGACGCGGACTTCGCCTCGATCCGCGAGGCGATCACCGACATCGCCGGGGTCCGCATCACCTGCAGCTTCACGACCGATGCCTACCGGCTCTTCGACCTGCTCACCGCGCAGGACGACGTCACGGTCGTCGCGGTGAAGGACTACATCGCCGAGCCCAAATCGAACGGCTACAAGAGCCTGCACGCGATCGTCGAGGTGCCCGTTTTCCTCTCCAGCGGCCGGGTCGCGGTGCCCGTCGAGGTGCAGTTCCGCACGATCGCGATGGACTTCTGGGCGAGCCTCGAGCACAAGATCTATTACAAGTACGACCGGCAGGTGCCCGGCGAGCTCCTCAGCAGCCTGAAGGATGCCGCCGACACGGCCGCCGAGCTCGATGAGCGCATGCAGCGCCTGCACCGCGAACTGCACGGCCCCGCCGGGCACGGCCGTATGGTCGCGATCTGAGGACGACTCAGGCGGCGCCCAGGAGCGAGCCGACGGCGAACGCGACACCGACGACGCCCACCAGGAGGTCGGTGAGACAGGCGACCCACTCCTTCGCGCTCTTGTCCTTCTTCGGAAGGTGACGAAGGCCTGCGAGCAGCAGGAAGCCGCCGCCTGCCAAGCCGATGGCCGGTGCCCACTCCGGCACGAAGACGCTGATCACCGCCGCAAGGCCGATCGAGAGGTTCATGAAGCCGAGCTCCTGCACGATCTGCGCTGCTTCCGGGGCGTCGATGTGCAGGATCTCCTTGCTCGTGAACTGCGGGCGCAGGATCTGGCTCACGCCTGCGGCCAACAGGCGGACGCCGATCCCCCAGAAGACCCACCAGACCCCGAACACGTGCAGCGCACCGCCGGCCCACTCGGTCATCGATCCCGCGATGACCCCTGAGACGAGCGGAGCGAGGACGGTCGTGAACACAACGAAGACGAAATACATGAGGCTCCCCAGCACTGGACGGATGTGTCCTTTGTAGCGCGCGGCCTCGTGGGGCGGCGAGTCTTCCGCGGCTCGGGGGGAGATGTCGCGGCCGGGCCGACCTGCCCACCAGAATGGACGCGTGCCACCTTCCGCCGAAGAGTCCGCTGTCGCACAGGTCGACGCGATCGCGGTGGAACTGTATGCCCTGGCTCCCGACGCGTTCACCGAGGCGCGCAACGCCCGTGCCGCGGCATCCGACCGTTCCCTCGCCGCGCGCGTGAAAGCGCTCCGCAAGCCGACCGCTTCGGCGTGGGCCGTGGATCTGCTCGCCCGCGACGGGCAGCTGGCCGAAGCGCTCGAACTGGCCGGTGCGCTGCGCGAGGCGCAGGACGACCTGGACGCCGCCGAGCTCGCGCGCCTGAGCCGCCAGCGCCGCGCCCTCGTGGCCGCGCTCGCCACCCAGGCGGTCGGTCTGGCCGAGGACAAGGGCGTGACGATCAGCGCCGCGGCGCGCGCCGACGTCGAGAAGACGATCAACGCGGCCGTGATGGATGCCGCGGCCGCGGCCGCCGTCATGACAGCGCGCCTGGTGCGCCCGCTCGAGGCGTCCGGATTCGATCCGGTCGACGTCTCGGATGCGGTCGGCGGGAGCCTCCCCGGCGTCCCCGACGCGCCGCCGCCCAGTCGCGACGACCTCGCCGAGCGCCGAGCGCGGAAGGCGGCGGAGAAGGCGCTGCGGGAAGCGGAGCGGGCAGCGGGTGAGGCAGACCGCGAACTCGCGAAGATCGACGCGCAGCTCGCCAAGGCACGCGAGCGCGGAGACCACCTGCGGGAGCGCATCGACGACCTGCGCGGCGAGCTGGCGCGCCTGGAAGGCGACGTCGAGAAGGTCGATCGCGACACCGAGCACCTCGATGACCAGAGGGCGGACGCCGCCACACGCGCTCGCGCCGCCGAGCACGAAGCCGAGAAGGCGCGGAAGGCACTGGAATGACGGCCCGCCGAGGATGCTCCCCGCGACGAGCGCTCGCGGCTCTGACGCTCGCCGCCGCAGCCCTCGCGGTGAGCGGCTGCGCCGGCCCGAGCAGCGATGTGCCCAGCGTCGCGACCTTCGATGTCGAGGGCCAGACCTTCAAGATCGAGCTCGTCACCGCCGAGCTGGTGCAGCACGCCAAGGACCTGATGGCGGGCAAGGAGGTGCCGGCGATCCCGGTGGGGACGATCGTGCGCGACGACCCCTCGGTGAACGAGCCGTGGAGCTGGCACATCGACCCCGAGACGCTCGAGTTCGCCGACTTCACGACAGAGGTCTGCGACGGTCTGCCGGAGTACGTGGAGGACGGAACCCTGACCAGCGACATCTACTGCCCCTGGTCATCGACCGTGATCGCCGTCGAGCCGCTCGATGACTGACCGCGGTCAGGTCGCAGCGTGAGACCAGGCTTCCGCTGGGCCGCGGTCTTCGTCGCGGCCGTGCTGGCGGTCGCCGGCGGCGTGGTGGCGGTCGAGGCCCTGCGCATCGGCGGCGACGCCCTCGAGCGGCCCGGCATCGACGCGTTCTACGAGCAGCCGGCGGATGCCGCGGACGGCGAGCCTGGGTCCATCGTGAAGCTCGATCCGCTCCTCGGGGCGCCGTTGGCTGCGCGCGCCTGGCGGATCATGTACCGCACGACCGACCTCAACGGCGACGCGGTGGTCGCCACCGGCGTGCTCGTCGTGCCGCTCGCTCCGGCCCCGCCGGGGGGCCGCACCGTGGTCTCGTGGGCGCACCCCACCACGGGCGCCGCGCGCGAGTGCGCCCCGTCGTACGGATTCGACCCGTTCGTGCTGATCGAAGGGCTCCGCGCTCTGCTGGATCGCGGCTATGCGGTCGTCGCGACGGACTACGTGGGCATGGGGACGGACGGTCCCGACTCGTATCTCGTCGGTATCACCGGCGGCAACGCGGTGCTCGACGCGGTCCGCGCCGCACGGGCGGTGCCGGATGCGGATGCGAGCGATCGCGTGATCCTCTGGGGCCACTCGCAGGGTGGCCAGGCCGTGCTGTTCGCCGCCGAGCGCGCCCCGAGCTATGCCCCCGAGCTGGACATCCAGGCAGTGGCCGCGGCAGCTCCGGCCGCCGACCTCATCGACTTGATGAGCGCGCACCTCGACGACATCTCAGGCGTCACGATCGGCTCGTACGCCTTCACGGCGTTCGCCTCGGTGTATCCCGCGGCGAAGCTCGACAGCATCCTCACCCCGGATGCGCTCGAGATCGTGCCCGAGATGAATCAGCTCTGCCTGCTCGCGAACATCACCGAGCTGCATCGCATCGGAGCGCCCCTCGTCGGCGATTTCACCTCCAGTGATCCGACCACCACCGAACCGTGGAAGACCCTCCTGGCCGACAACTCCGCCGGCTCGACGGCGTTCGACGCGCCGCTGTTCATCGCACAGGGGCTCGACGACGAACTGGTGGTTCCCACGGATACGACCGACTTCGTCGAGCACGAGGCCTCGCTCGGGATCGACGTGACCTATCAGGAGATCCCGTTCGCGACGCACGGCACGGTGGCCTACCTCGCGATCCCCGGATTGACGGCGTGGCTCGACCGAGTGGTGCCGTGATCGGCTGATACCTCCCGGGCGTCCGAGTCGATACGGTGAACCCGTGGACCAGCTCGAGCCGACCCTCCTCGTCATCCCGCTGCTCGCGGTGCTGGCGCCGCTGCTGACCCGTGGCCTGGGGCGCTGGGTCCGCATCCCGGTCGTCGTGTTCGAGCTCGCACTCGGCATCCTCTTCGGTCCGTCGCTGCTCGGCTGGGCGGTGCCGTCCGACTTCGTCGGCGCGCTGTCGGAGTTCGGTCTGGCCATGCTGTTCTTCGTCGCCGGGTCCGAGATCGAGTTCACCGCGTTCCGCGGCCGCACCGGGCGGTTCGCCCTCTTCGGCTGGCTGATCAGTCTGGCGATCGGCGTCGGAGTGGTCTGGTTCGTCTATCCCGGTGAGATCGCGATCGTCGTCGGGATCGCCCTGTGCTCCACCGCGCTCGGCACGATCCTGCCGATCCTGCGCGACGCCGGCGAGCTGCGCACACCGTTCGGGCAGGCGATCGGCGCGATCGGCGCCGTCGGGGAGTTCGGACCCCTGATCGCGATCTCGATCTTCCTCGGGGCCAGCAACCCCGGGATCGAGGCGGTCGTGCTGGTGATCTTCGCAGTGGTCGCGGGGCTCGCGATCTTCCTCGCCTTCAAGATGCCCCGCGGTGCGATGCACCGGGTGGTCAGCGGGACGCTGCACACCTCGGGGCAGTTCGCGATCCGCGTCGTGTTCCTGATCCTCTCGGCCTTGGTCGCGCTGAGTATCCTGCTCGATCTCGACATGCTCCTGGGCGCGTTCGCCGCGGGCGTCGTCTGGCGACTGCTCATGCGGGATGCCGACGAGTCCGATCGCAAGGTCGTCGAGAGCAAGGTCGAGGCCGTCGCCTTCGGCTTCCTGGTGCCGGTCTTCTTCGTCTACACCGGAGTGACGTTCGATCTGGCCGCGCTGCTCGCGCAGCCGCTCCTGCTGGCGGTCGTGCCGCTGCTGGTCGTGGCGCTGTTCGTCGTGCGCGGCCTGCCGTCGATGCTGGCCGCGCCGGTGGGCTCCAGCGGTCGCGAACGGCTCTCGGTCGCGTTCCTCGGCGCGACGGGCCTGCCGATCATCGTGGCGGTCACCGCGATCGGCGTGGACGAGGGAGTCCTGTCCACGGCCGGCGCAGCGGTGCTCGTCGGCGCCGGGATGCTGTCGGTGCTGCTCTTCCCCCTGATCGCGATGACCCTCCGCGGGGAGCGCACGGTGCGGGCGACGGCTCCGCTCGAGGACGACCTGGCGTGAGCACGAGCGCGCTGCTCGCCGACGCGCGCGCCGAGCTGGTGGATGCGCCGCAGGAGGCGCTCGGCGAAATGATCGTGCCGCGACGGGTGCTCGGTGTCGGCCGCTCGACGCGGATCGTGCGGCGCGGCGCGGCCTGGCACCTCGGGGTGCTGCTGCTCGTCGACGACGGAGTGCTGGCCACCGGCGACATCGTGCGCGCGCGGCAGGAGGTCAGGCGCGGCTTCACTGCCGAGTCGCAGCGCCGACGCGCCGAACTGGCGGCAGCCGCCCGCCGGGGCGGCTTCGCGGAGGGTGAGCCGGTGCACATCGGCTGGACGGTGCTCGACGCCGATCAGGTGGACAGCGGGGCGGCGTCCGGCCCGCTCGCCCTGATCGAAGGCACGCCGAGCGTGCGCTGGAGCGCGGCGGGGAGCTACATGCCGCTCGCCGCATATCTCGACGAGCGCATCGAACTCCTCCGGCACCCGCCTTCGGGCGCCTAGCTCAGACGGGACCGAATTCGCGGGCGAACGCGCGCAGGAGCCGCACCGGCTCGGTGACGGATGCCGCGAGCACGCGTCCGGCGACCGTGTCGAAGTCGTTCGCCGGGAAATAGCCGTCGTCCCGGTACACCGCCATGCGCTCGGTGAACGCTTTGGTCGTCGGCTCAGGATGGAACTGCGTCGCGTAGAGGCGATCGCCCACCCGGAACGCCTGCACGGGGCACTGCCCGTTCGTCGCGAGGAGCGTGGCGCCCTCGGGCACGGCCGCCGCACCCTCCTTGTGCGCGGTCAGGGCGGTGAAACGGTGCGCCAGCGTGCCCAGCAGGGGATCGCTCTCGCCTTCGGCCGTGAGATCGATCGTGACCGGGCCGGTGTCCTCGGGATAGGCGCGGCTCACCTCGCCGCCCAGCATGCGCGTGACCACGCCGATGCCGTAGCAGGTGAAGAAGGCGGCGACCGGCGCGACGGCCGATGCCGAGATTGCGGCATCCGCGATCCGCTCGAGGTCGCCCTCGAGCCGGCGCTGCACCGGAGTCTTCGTCGACTCGGGATCGGTCACGTTGAACGGGCTGCCGCCGACGAAGAATCCGCTGTAGCGCTCGAACACGTCCTCGGGCAGAGGGTCGCGCACGAGGTCGAGCTGGACGAGCTGGGACGGCTCCAGGTGCGCGGCGACGCGAAACGATTCGTACTCCATGGCAGCCGCGCCCTGCTGCGGCCGCACGCACACATAGAGCAGCGGCGCCGTCGTCATGGTGCGAGTGTAAAGGGCCGGGGCGCCGATGTATCAGCCATGTCCTTTCGCGCTCCTCCAGATGTGGACACAATGGGCGCTATGACGCATGGGGGCGCCGAGGCTTCAGTCGACTCCGCCGAGCCGACACGCTGGGAGCGCGCTGCGGCGATGTTCCTGAAGTGGCGTGACGGTGACGCGCGGGCGATGGACGATCTCGTTCGGCTGATGACGCCGCTGCTGTGGCATGTGGTGCGCGCGTACGGCCTGGACCGTGCGCTCGCCGAGGACGTCGTGCAGACGACGTGGCTCACGCTCGTGCGCAGGCACGAGTCGATCACGGAGCCGCAGGCGGTGTCAGGGTGGCTGACGATGGTCGCCCGTCGCGAAGCGTGGCGTGTAGGAAAGCTCCAGCGCCGTGCCGATCCGACCGAAGCCGAGAGCCTCGAACCGCATCTTCCCGCCCAGGAGTCCGCAGAGCAGACCGCCGCGACCGAGGACGAATCCCATCGTCTGTGGCTCGCGGTGGCACAGCTCAATGATCGGTGCCAGCGCCTGCTGCGCATCGTGGCATTCGAGGAGCGCCCCGACTACGCACGCATCGCGCAGGACATGGCGATGCCGATCGGCTCGATCGGGCCGACGCGTCAGCGCTGCCTCGGCAAACTCCGCGCCCTCCTCGAGGGCGACGGCTGGGGAGGGGATTCCGATGGAGACTGAAGACTTCGCTGCGGATGCGGCACTTTTCGCCCGAATGCGCGCCATGTGGGAGGAGATCGACCCCGCACCGGCCGATCTCGTCGACCGAATGGTCGCTGCCGTCGCGGTCGAGGACCTGTCGCGCGAGTACGCGCTGCTGACACTCGTGGCGGGTGAGCTCGCCGCCGTGCGTGGCGACACGGACACCCTGACGCTGCAGTTCAGCGACGGAGACACGAGCGTGCTGCTGCACGTGACCGCCCCCGAAGACGATCATCGCCGCATCGACGGATGGGTCGATGCGACGGCGCTCGCCGTCCGCCTGGTCCAGGGCGATCGGGAGTGGTCGGCCGAGCTCGGCGAGCACGGTCGCTTCGCGTTCGACGGTGTCAAACCCGGTGTGTCACGCATCCGCCTCGTCGTGCGCAACGATGATGACGATCTGCGCGAGTTCCAGACCCCCCAATTCGAAGTGTGATCGGGTGCCGCGACGAATGCGGCACCCTGACGGCCCCTCGCGGCCATGAGGAGAGACGATGACTGACGATCCGATCCGACGCCCGCCCCTGCCACGCCGTCCCCCGGGTCAGCCGTGGTGGCAGCGCACCGGAGCCGCTCGCCCGCTCGGCGTGCAGCTCAAGCCCACGCAGGAGGACGGCTTCGGCAGGGAAGCCGTGCAGCCGACCGGCTACGCGCCCCGCCATCTGCTGGTCACCGGGTCCGACGAGCTCGATTCCGTGTACGAGGTGCTCAATGCCGCTGCACTGCACTTCGGCTGGAGCATCCTGATCACGACGCTCGACGGCGAGGTGCTCGACACGGTGGACGCACGGAATGCCGCACAGCAGCAGGCGCAGGGGGAACGGGCAGCGGGGCGCGTTCCTGCGCTCTATCGCGCACTGATCGTCGTGGATCCCAAGGATGACGTCGACGACGAACCGGTCGCCGTGATCGATGCATGGCGCCTTCTCGAGGATGCGCGCTCGCGCGGTCTCGTGCGCCGCGTCGGTCTCGATCACGTCATGTCGGTCGGTCCATTCCCGCGCACGAATCCGTTCACGCGCACGAATCCGTTCACCCGGACGAATCCGTTCACGCGGACGAACGCGCCCGGACCCGACGGCTACGCCGATCCAGGGAGCGGGGGTCGCGAGGCCGTGAGCTTCGCCGGTGCGGCCCCGACCCACGAGATCGATGTCGTCGAAGGAGGCCGCCGCCCCGTGGTCGCGATTCTCGACACCGGATGCGGCAGCCACCCCTGGCTGGACGGGCATGTCCGCCTGGATCCCGTGCTGCCCAACGGCGGCGCGATCGGGCGCTACGACCCGGCCACCGATCCGGAGGTCTACGGAGACCAGGCAGGTCCGTACGACGGCTTCCTCGACGACGCCGCCGGGCACGGAACGTTCATCGCGGGGATCATCCGTCAGCGCTGCCCGGAGGCCGAGATCGTCGCCATCCGGGTCGCAGACAGCGAGGGTCTCGTCCTGGAGGGCGACTTCCTCGAGGCCGTGCGGAGCTTGGTCGCGTGGATCCGAGGAGACGACGGCGACGCGCAGCCGATCGATGTGCTCAACCTCTCCATCGGCTACTACCACGAGACGCCCCGCGACGTCCGCTTCGACGACACGATGAGCCTGCTCCTCGCGGATGCGCGGAAGCAGGGGTGCGCGGTGGTCTGCTCGGCGGGCAACGACTCGACGGATCGGCCGGCGTTCCCCGCCGCGCTCTGGCGGTACGCCGGCGCCGAATACGACGTGGTCGAGCCGGAGGATGCTGCGCCGCACGTCTCGGTCGGAGCACTCAACCCCGACAACGAGACCGTGGCGCTGTTCAGCAACATCGGGGCATGGGTCAAGGTGTACGCGCCGGGAACGTCCGTGCTGAGCACGTCCCCGGCGTTCCAGGGTGCAGTCCAGGCCGGCACGCGCGACGACGTGACCATCGACGGCGTCGTGCTCGCCCGCGCGTCGATCGATCCCGACGACTTCACCGGCGGGTTCGCCCTCTGGAGCGGAACCTCGTTCGCGGCGCCCTACATCGCCGGTTCGATCGCCCATCGGGTCGCTCAGGGAATGCTCGCGGGCAAGTCGTCGCCGGATGCGGCCGAGCGCTCACGGGATCTTCGAGATGCAGCTGACGCGATCACGCAGGTCCTCGGCGTTCCGGGCACGACGGCATGAGCGATCTCACCCCCGACGACCCGGCCCGCGGTTCGGCATCCGGTGGAGGCACGACGCCGGGCTGGCGTCGTCGCTACGACGCCGCCCGTGCGAACGGCGTGCACCTCGACCCGACCGGTGAGCCGGTGCGCGGCGTCAGCGCATACCCGACCTCCTACGCACCCGACCACCTGCTGCTCACCTCCGGAGACGATGTCGAGCCGGTGCTGGAGATCCTGCGACCTGCGGCGGCGGACTTCGGCTGGGGGATCGAGCTGCAGAATCTGGACGGCTCGGACGTCGACGTCGAGACCGCCAACGAGCGCGGTCGGCGCGGCCGCGATCTGTTCGACCTGCCGACGATCTACCGCGTGGCGATCTTCCCGTCGCCGAGCCCTGATCGCGACGATCAGCCGGTGCCGCCCATCGACGCCTGGCGGCTGCTGCAGCGCGCTCGCGCGCGGAACGGGAGGGTGATCCGGGGCATCAGCCTCGACCACGTGCTGACGGTCGATCCGTTCGGCAAGACCAACCCGTTCGGCAAGACGAACCCGTTCGGCAAGACGAACCCCTTCGGGAGGACCAACCCGTTCGGCAAGACGAATGCGCCCGGAGTGGACAGCTACGCGATCGCAGGAGGCGGCGGGCGGCAGGTGATCCAGTACGTCGGACCGGCGCCCGAGCGTCGCGCCACCATCGCCACAGGTGGTCGGCGGCCCGTCGTCGCCGTATTCGACACAGGCTGCGGGGAGCACCCCTGGCTTCCCGATGACATCGTGATGCGCGAGCCCGTGGTGGACGGCAAGGTGCTGGGCGTCCAGGACGCGGGCACCGATCCCGAGAGCGTCGGGGACGTCTCGGGGCCGTTCGACGGCGAGCTGGACGCCTCGGCCGGTCACGGCACGTTCATCGCCGGCATCGTGCGGCAGGTGTGCCCCGACGCCGACATCGTCGCCGTCCGCGTCGCGGACAGCACCGGGATGCTCCTGGAGGGCGACTTCATGTACGCGGTGCGCACGCTCGTGAAGTGGATGCTGCTCCCGGCATCCGAGGGCGGGCGCCGGATCGACGTGATGAACCTCTCCCTCGGCTACTACCACGAGACCCCCGAGGACGAGCTCTTCGACGGCACGCTCAGCGAGCTGCTGGCGATCGCGCGGCGTCAGGGCTGCGCCGTGGTGTGCTCGGCGGGCAACGAGGCGACGGATCGCCCGACGTTTCCGGCTGCCCTGTGGAACTGGCCGGGCTCGGACTTCACGGTCGACGACCCGGCGGATGCCGCACCGCACATCGCGGTCGGCGCGCTCAATCCGAACGACACCGTCGCCCTGTTCAGCAACATCGGGCCCTGGGTGCACGCATACGCGCCGGGCGCCGCAGTGCTGAGCACGTCGCCCCCGCTGAGGGGCGGTGTGCAGGCCGGCAGCCGCTCCGATCGGATGGGCATGCGGCGGGAGACGATCGACCCGGACGACTACTCCGGGGGATTCGCGCTGTGGAGCGGCACCTCGTTCGCCGCGCCGTATGTCGCGGGCAGGCTCGCGCAGGCGCTGGTGGATCAGCTCGCCTCGGAGGCCGCGGAGACGCCGGCGTGCGTGCGCACGCTGAGCCAGGCGAGCGATCAGCTGATCGGCGAGCTCTCCGGGAAGGTCGTCCGCACCGCCTGATCGCGCCATGATGGGGGAATGGCGCGCTCCGCGGGGGAACTTCACGAGGCCGGCGTGCGCCTGGCCAACGAGGGGCGCCATGCCGCCGCCACGAGGATGCTGCTGGCCGCACAGGAGCTCACCGACGATGTGAACGTGCGTGCTCGGATCGCCGGCACGCTCGCGTACATCAAGTCGCGCACCGGTGCGCCGGCCGAAGGCGAGCAGATGTGCCTCGATGCCATGGCCCAGCCCGGCATCGACTCGCACACGTACGCGCTCCTGGCCGGGCAGCTCGGCGCGCTCGCCGAGCAGGCCGGCCGCTACGACGACTCCGAACGGTGGCTCACGCAGGGGATCGATGCGCTCGAGGAGGATTCGGAGGAAATGGCCAACCTCCTGGTGAACCGGAGCCTGGTCAACATGCGCAGGCTCCGGCTCGCGGAGGCCTCCCGCGACGCGGCCCGTGCGTCGGAGATCTTCGGGGCGCTCGCCCGACCCGTCGATCAGGCGCAGGCGCTGCACAACGAGGGATACATGGCCCTGCTCGGTGGCGATCTGATCACGGCGATGCGGATCATGTCTTCGGCGCGGAGCACCCTCGTGGATGTCTCGCCGGTCTTCGCGGCGGTGTGCGACGTGGACCGCGCGGAGGTCCTCAGGGACGCCGGGCACACGATCGAGGCCGAACGGATCCTCGCTCAGGCGGCGACGGTCTTCGGTCGCCAGCGGATGCCGCAGTCCCGTGGTGAGGCCGAGTACCACCTGGCTCGATCCCTTCTGGCTCATGACCCGCTGCGGGCGCGCCCGGTCGCGACGAGGGCGGCACGTCGCTTCCGGACGGTCGGGAACGACTCGTGGGCCTCCCGCGCGGAGGCCGTGCGCATGCGCGCCGAGCTCAGCGGCGGGCAGGTCATGCGCACCGGGCACCACGTCCCGCCTCCGCGTCGCGTTCCCGCCCGTGACGATGTCGAGGGCGCATCCGGTGCACTCGAACGGTTCGGGTTCGGCAGCGATGCGGCTGCGCTGCGGATGACGCACGAGCTGTGGCGCGCCCGCCAGCCGCACGTCGACGGCGACCCGGCTCGGATCACCCGGGTTCCGGCCGCCGCCTCGATGGAGGTGCGGCTGCTCGCCTACGAGGTGCGCGCGGCACGCGCGTCCGCGCGCGGTCGCCACGGGGACGCCCGCAGGCATGCGGCGGCGGGACTCGTCGAGCTGTCGGCGTGGCTGAGCGATTTCGGCAGCCTCGACCTGCAGACCTCGGCGGTCATGCAGGGCAACGGGCTCATCAGGGTGGGATTGGATTCCGCAGTCCAGTCGGGGCGGCCCGAGGTCGTCTTCGAGTGGTCGGAGTGGGCGCGTCACATGAGCATGCAGGTCATCCCGCTGCGTCCGCCCCCCGACGCCCAGCTGGCCGACGATCTGGCGGAGATCCGGATGCTGCGCAGCGAAGGCGGGGATTGGCAGGCCGATCCGCGTGCGCGTGAACTGCGCGAACGGGTGCGCGAGCGCCAGTGGTCGACCACCGGCTCGGCCGCGATCCAGCCGCGCGCGACGCTCGACGAGGTGCAGGCGGTGCTGGACGACGAGACCGCCCTGCTGTCGTACGTCTTCTCCGGTGACTCGCTGATCGTCCTCGTCGTCACTGGTGAGCGGGTGAGCATGCTTCCGATCGACGGATGGCGCAGCGTCCGCGACGCCCTTCCCGCGCTGCGGTCCGATCTCGACATGGCGGCGACCATCCGCGGCCGGATGGGCGAGGTCGTACGCAGAACGCTCGACGACAGGCTGGCGTCCTTCTCCCGCGAACTGCTGGACCGCGCGGTCGAGGTCGCCGGCGCTCGCCGGTACGCGATCACCGTCCCGGGCCTGCTGGGCGGCATCCCGTGGGCGATGCTGCCGGCGCTGCGTGGAAAGGCGTTCACCCTGCCGGCTTCGGCATCCCGGTGGGTGCGGCAGCGCGGCGGGGCGGAGCCGCCGCACTCGGTCGGATTCGCAGCCGGGCCCGACGTCGCGCGTGCCGACGAGGAAGTCGATGCCGCGGCTGCGGCGTGGCCGGATCCGGTCATCGTCGAGGCGGCGACCGTCGACGACGTCACCTCGCTCGCTGCCGAGGTCGATGTGCTGCACATCGCCGCGCACGGTCGGCACTCGTCGGACAACCCGATGTTCTCCGGTCTCGAGCTGGCCGACGGCGCCCTGTTCGGGTACGACATCGATCGGATGCCGCGCGTGCCGTCCACGGTCGTGCTGTCGGCCTGCGAGGCGGGTCGCTCGTCGGTGCGGTGGGGTGAGGAGGCCGTCGGAATGGCGCGCGCCTGGCTGCACGCCGGCACGAGCTGCGTGATCGCGGCCCCGGTGGTCGTCGCCGACGACGTCGCGTGCGAGCTGCTCGGTGCGATGCACGAGGGGCTTGCTGCGGGCCGGGCTCCGAGCGAGGCCCTCGCCGCCGCATCGGAGAGCACGGGGATCGTGGCGCCGTTCCAGGCGCACGGAGCCGGTTTCTGAGAATATTCCGATTCGATGTATCAGGCCGGATGCTGCCTGCTCCTGGTACATGGAACGGCTCACGCAGGACGGCACCGGGGGGTACCGGCCATTGGGGGCACGGGATCCGTGGGGCGCGATCGGGGCGCGAGGGATCTCGGGGCTGTTCCGCGGGGGATGTCGCAGAGACCCAGGTCGGCGACATCCCCCGTCTTCTGTCTCAGCTTCGCGACGAATTCGCAGTGCGCCCGCGCACGATCCCGACGAACGTCTCGACCGACGGTGTCGTCCGCTCAGCCGGCCACGCGAGGGCGACGGTCGAGGTCGGTGCGTCTCGCAGCGGGCGATACGCGGCATCCTTGCGCCGATGCAGTCGTGCCAGCGACATCGGCACGATGACGATGCCGACACCGGCCGCGACGGTCGCGATCGCCTGCTCGGTGTCCTCGGGAGCGGCGAATGACGGGCTGACGGCGCCGGGCACGTCGAGCGCGAGCACGTCGTCGTGCGGCACGATCAGGATCTCGCCTGCCAGGTCCGCCAGCTCGAGCTCGTCGGCCGCGGTCAGGTGCGAGTCCGCGGGCGAGACGACGACCGAGACCTCGTCGTAGAGCGGGATGATGTGGAGCCCGTCGCCGTCGATGGGGAGTCGGACGAGCGCGGCGTCCAGAACCCCCTCGCGCAGGGTGTCGCGCTGAGTCGCAACGGCGATCGGGCGCAGCTCGAACTCGGTGTGCGGCATCCGCTCGTTCCACGCGTCGATCCACCCGCCGGGCGTCGCGCCCGGGATCGCACCGAGCACGAACGTCGTGGGAGCGCGAGCGGTCTCGGGCGGCGCGTCTGCGCCGCGCGGTGCAGTGGTCGATGGCTTGCCCGGGCGCCGGGGCGCGGCATCCTTCTTCGCGCGCCCCGCGCCGGGAGACTTGCCGGGTCGACCCTGCCGACCCCGTGCACCGCCGCCCTTCGCCATTGAGACAGCATCCCATTCCGCGACCTTGGCCGGGGCGATATGGTTCGCTCATGATCGCCATCATCGCCACCGTGTTCGCCGCGCTCGCCGCGCTCCTGCACGTGTACATCTTCGTCATGGAGAGCGTGCAGTGGACTCAGCCGCGCGTGTGGAAGCGCTTCGGCGTTCCGGACCAGGCGGCTGCGGACACCACCAAGCCGATGGCGTACAACCAGGGCTTCTACAACCTGTTCCTCGCGATCGGGGCGATCCTCGGCCTGATCCTGTACTGGGCGGGCAGCGACGGCAACCCGCTGCGGGTGGCGGGCCTCACCCTCGTGCTCTTCAGCCTCGGCTCGATGGTCGCGGCATCGCTCGTACTGCTCACGAGCGGCGGCAAGTACCTGCGGCCCGCGCTCATCCAGGGGACCCTGCCGCTGATCGGCTTCGTGCTCTTCCTGTTCACCTGACGGCGTGACCTCGCGCCGCGGACGCCGGCAGTCATCCGGTGCCAGAGCGCATCGCGGTCGAGCTCAGCAGGCTCCCCACAGACCGCGCCCGGCGGCCGAGGCCTCGGCTTCGAGCGAGCGGAAGAGCTGCTCGTGCAGCGTGTTGGGTGCGAACACCATCACCACGCCGTCGCCCTGCGCGACGAGCGCGGCGTTGACGAAGCGCCCGTCCGGAGTCCACAGGTAGAGCAGATGGCGCCCGTACTGGTCGAGCACCTCGAGGTCGGCCGCCGCCCAGACGGTCGAGCCGGGCGGCAGCAGCGTGGACAGGCTCGCGGTCGCCTCGTCGCCCCAGCACTCGACGGCGGGTGAGATCTCGGGGGTGTCCAGCCCGATCAGGCGCACCCTCGTCGATTCGAGGTCGGTGACCACGGCGTTGTGAGCGTCGACGTGCGCGCGGATCGTGTCTCCGTCGTGCACACTCTCGACGGTCATCTCGAACGCCTCGGCCGGGATGCCGGGCAATGGCAGCGAGGTGGACGGGGCACCGGTCGGCGGGGCGGTCGTCGCCGCGTCGCGCGGAACGAGCCACCAGATCGCGATCGCGATCACGGCGAGGCACAGGATGCCGATCCCGGCTCGTCTGATCACTCTGCAAGCCTAGGGTGCGACGGCGACACCGCGGCGGGTCAGGCGGCCAGGCGCAGGCCCCGGCGGTCGGTAGCGACGCGCTCGCCGTCGCCGATCGTCTCGTCATCGCCGATCAGCGAGCCGACGGCGACACGGGCGCCGGTGCCGACGTACGTGCGCACGCCGATCTTGGCTCCTGCTCCGATGGCGGCGCCCGAGCCGATGTGGGCGTGCGGGGCGATGTCGGCCTCGGGTCCGATGACGGCATCCGCCTCGACCCAGACGCCGCGTCCGACGTGGGCTCCTGCGGCGATCATCACACCGGGCTCGACGTAGGCACCGGCTTCCACGATCGCGCTGGGGTGGACCTTCGCGCCGTGCGCGACCAGGCCTCGGCCGTTGGTGTGCTTGCGGTAGCGAAGCAGCTCACCACGGTCGTTCTCGATGTCGACGTAGTTCTTACCCACGATCCCCTCCTGCGGCCCATTCGTGCCGAGTACAGGAATAACCTGACCTGTCACTGATTCATTCCCGCGCATCGGCCTGTACGGATGCATGCTGACGCAACTGATATTCGTCGCGGCGACCGGATCGGATGTCCGGGACCGCTCGGATGGCCGAATCGGGCACGCGCGAGGCGACTCCGAGGTCGGCCGGACAGATCGACCGGTGATCGCCTAGGCTGTCTGGAACCCGAAGCGTTGAAGCAGGAGCGTGTGCGATGGCGGCCGAAAGCCGTGACGAAGCCGTGGCTCGGACGGATCGTCCGGGCGGTCTCGACGGTCACGAGACGCTTCCCACCGTGCGCGAGGTGATCGGCCTGGATGCGGTCGCGCAGGGCGCGCCGGAAGTGCTCGTGGGCGACGGCGCCCTCGACGCCCGAGTGCGCTGGGTGCACGTCTCCGACAGTGCTGGTGTCGCGCGACTGCTCAACGGCGGCGAACTGCTGCTCTCGACCGGGTCGGCGTGGCCCTCCGAGGCAGACGAGCTGCGGCGATTCGTCACCGAGCTCGGCGATGCCGGGCTCTCAGGGCTGGTGGTCGAGCTCGGCACCCACTACGGCGACGTCCCACCCGTCGTGATCGAGACCGCACGGGATCGCGGGCTCGCGCTCATCGCGCTGCACCGCGAGGTAAAGTTCGTCACCCTGACCGAGGCCGTGCACGGCAGGGTCATCTCGGCACAGACCGAAGCCCTTCGCGCCCGGGACGAGGTGCGCGAACGGTTCACCGCGCTGTCGCTGCGCGGGGCGCCCGCGGACTTCATCGTGCAGCAGCTCGCCCAGACGCTTGCTGCGCCGGTGATCCTCGAGAACCTGGCGCACGAGATCGTGGCGAGCGAGACGCCGCTCGCGATCGAGGAGGAGCTGTTCACGGACTGGGAGCTGCGCTCCCGCGCGGCTCATCGGGGAAGCCGGCAGCAGCGCGACGGCGCCCTCGAGCGCGCCGACTGGCTCGTGGTGCCGGTCGAGGCGCGCGGCATCCGGTGGGGGAGCCTGATCGCCCTGCCCGGTCCGCCGCACCCTGCAGGCAGGGCCGCGGTGCTCGAGCAGGGGGCGATCGCACTCGCGATCGGCCGGCTTGCAGACGGGGATGCCGACGAGTGGGCGCGCATCGGGCGCAGGCGGCTGCTCGACGGACTCCTCGCGGGTCGGTTCGCCGGAATCGCGGGTGCCGCGGCGCGGCTCGAGGCCGCCGGAATGCCCACGCAGCGCGCACTGCTGTTCGGCCTGATCATCGCGGGTGCTGCGGTTCACGCGGAGGCGGCGGACGCCGCGGCGCGCACTCTGCGCGGCCGCGCGCTCGCGGGCTCGGCACCGGACGGGGTCGGAGCCCCGGCGGCCGCTGTGCTGCTGTCGCTGCCGGAGGACGCATCGTTCGATGACGAAGCCGCACTCCGGTTCTTACGCGCGGTCGCGGGGGATGCCGCCGATCGGGTCGTCGCATCGATCGGGAGCCCGGCCAGGGGGCTCGACGAGGCGCTGACGTCGCTGCAGGAGGCCATCGACCTGGCGCGCGGACGCCGCCGACGCGCCGTGCGCGGCCCGGTTCTGCGACGCGCGGAGGACCGGCCGCTCGTGCAGCTGGTCACATCGCTGCGCGACGACTACCGCCTGCTCGATCACGGCGAGCGAATGCTCGCTCCCCTCATCGTGTATGACCTGGAGCGCGGCGGCGACCTGCTCGACGTGCTCGAGGCGATGCTCGCGCATCCCGGAAACCGCACGGCAGCGGCATCCGCATCGCACCTCTCGCGGTCGGTGTTCTACCAGCGCATCGCCCTGATCGAGGATCTGCTCGACGTCGACCTCGACGACGGCGAGACCCAGACGGCCCTGCACCTCGCCCTGCTCGTGCGGCGCTCCGCCGGCCGGTAGGGACGGTGGGAGGTCGCCCTGACGCGTCAGAAGGCGATGTAGACCTTGCGGAGGGTTTCGCGCACGGTCCACACGGTGCGC
Organism: Microbacterium sp. cf046; assembly: GCF_900114345.1. Classification (GTDB taxonomy): domain Bacteria; phylum Actinomycetota; class Actinomycetes; order Actinomycetales; family Microbacteriaceae; genus Microbacterium. Next base: position 937,974 of record NZ_FOZJ01000001.1, read on the forward strand.
ATGCCCGCCTCGAGCCGCACCACCGATCCCGGGCTGAGCCGGATCGACGGTAGCGCCGGGTGGACGAACTCGACCGTGGCGTCGCCGGTCAGGACGACGAACAGCTCGTCCGCCTCGACGTCGCTCATCACGCCGGGGCTCATCTCCCAGACGCCGGTCGAGGCGTCGAGCTCATGCAGGGCGGTCGTCGGCGACCCCGCGACGGTCTGGTCGGCGGGCACCGGCTCGGGCACGAGCGCGAGGGAGACGGCATCCGTCACGACGCCCGCCGGCATGCGCCCGGTCACGAGTCGAACCCCAGGCCCAGGGCGTCGAGCGTCTTGAGCAGGACGTTTCGGCGCCCGCGGTTGTGGTCGGCACGATCCAGAGACCAGCGGGTCGCGTTGATGCCGATCGCCGCGACCGGCTCCGGCGGGAACGGCAGGGGCTTCTCCCGCACCATCCGCAGGGACGTGCGGGCCGTCGGGACGCCGTGCAGCAGATCGAGCATGACCTCGCCGGCGAACCGGGTCGCGGCCACGCCGAGGCCGGTGAAGCCCGCGGCGTAGGCGACCTTCCCGTCGCGTGCGCTGCCGAAGAACGCGCAGAAGCGCGAGCAGGTGTCGATCGCGCCTGCCCAGCGGTGCGTGAACCGGACCCCCTCGAGCTGCGGGAACATGGTGAAGAAGTGGCTCGCGAGCTTGCTGAACGACTCGGGGCGATTCTCGTAGGCCGCCCGGACCCGCCCGCCGTAGTGATATACCGCGTCATAGCCGCCGAACAGGATGCGGCCGTCCGCGGTCTGCCGGAAGTAGTGGAACTGGTTGGCGAGGTCGCTCAGGCCCTGCCGCTGGTCCCAGCCGATCGCCGCGCGCTGCTCGGCGCTCAGCGGCTCGGTCATCAGCACGTAGTCGTAGACGGGGACCGTCATGAGCGTGTTGCGGCGCAGCAGCGAGGGGAACACGTTCGTGGCGAGCACGGCCTTGCGGGCCGAGATGCGCCCGCCGTTCGTGATGACCTCGACGCCGTCTCCGGAGGTGTCGATCCGGCGCACCGGGGAGTGCTCGAAGATCTCGACGCCGCGCTCCTCGGCGGCCCGGGCCAGGCCGGTCGCGAGCTTGCCGGGGTGAACGAGCGCGTTCGAGTGGGTCTCGAAGACCGCACCGAGGTAGGTCGGCGAGGAGACGGCCGCCTGCACCTGCTCGCGGTCGAGTCGCACCACGCCGTCCTCACCGCGGGCCGCGGAATCATGCGCCCAGTCGTCCAGCCACTCCAGCTGGTGTGGCTCGGTCGCCACGGCGAGGGCTCCGACGCGCTCCCACTCGGCGTCGATGCCCCATTCCTCGATGTCGGCGCCCATCGCATCGAGGTTCTTCATGCCCATGCGATCGAGGGTCTCGATCTCCTCGGGCCAGCGGCTCAGGCCGTTGTCGCGACCGTGCGTGAGGCTCGCCTCGCAGAATCCGCCGTTGCGACCGGACGCCGCCCAGCCGACCGTCCGTGCTTCGACGAGGGCGATGCGCAGGTCGGGGTCACGGCGACGCGCGAGCAGCGCCGTCCACAATCCGGTGTACCCGCCGCCGACGATCACGAGGTCGGCGTCGTGGGTTCCGCGAAGCGCCGGCCGATGCGGCTGGTCGGGCAGATCGTCGAGCCAGAAGATGCTCTGGCGCGTTCCGGCGAGGCTGCGCTCGATGACGGATGCTGCCGGCCGCTGTCGTTCGAAGACGGTCGTGCCCACGGGTATCACTTCCCTGTCGATTGGTGACTCCATCTTCGCCGGGGTCGCGTGCTCCGCGCGAGGCCCCGCTGTCGCGAACCGGGCGCGCGACCGGACGCCCTGTCCGGCATCCCCACCCGGGCGTCAGGCGTCGTCGGATGCGAAGACGCGCTCGCCCTCGACGTAGGTCTGGAGCACGCGGGTCGCACCGATATGGTCGGCCGGCCCGGCGAAGGGGTCGCGATCGAGCACGGCGAGGTCGGCGAACTTGCCGACCTCGATCGTGCCGGTGTCGCGGTCGAGGTGGTTCACCCACGCCGATCCGGCCGTGTAGGCGGTGAGCGAGGTCGCCAGGTCGATCGCCTGCTCCGGCAGGAACGCGTCGTACTCGCCCTCCTCGTACCCCGGCGCCGCCTTGCGGTTGACCGCGACGTGGATCGCCGCCAGCGGGTTCGGGGTGGACACCGACCAGTCGCTGCCCGCGGCCAGCACCGCACCCGAGCGCAGCAGGTCGCCGAAGGGGTACTGCCAGGCATCCCTCGGCGACCCGAGGAACGGCAGCGTCAGCTCGACCATCTGCGGCTCGAGCGCGGCCCACAGCGACTGCATGTTCGCCGCGACGCCGAGCTGACGGAAGCGGGGGATGTCCTCGGGGTGGATGACCTGGATGTGCGCGATGTGATGCCGGTTGTCGCCGCGCCCGTTGCGCGAGAGCGCGTGCTCGACCGCGTCGAGGCACTCGCGAACGGCACGGTCTCCGATCGCGTGGAAATGCACCTGGAACCCGAGTGCGTCCAGCTGCGGCACCGCCTCGTTCAGGACGGCCGGGTCGACGAACGAGATGCCCGAGTTGTCGGTGCGGTGCCCGTGCCCGTCGCAGTAGGGCTCGAGCATCGCAGCGGTGAAGTTCTCAGCGACGCCGTCCTGCATGACCTTGATGCTCGTGGCGGCGAAGCGGCCGCCGCGATAGCGCTCCCGGCGCTCCACGAGCGAGGGGATCTGCTCCAGCCCCGCGGAGCGGTCCCACCAGATCGCACCGACGACGCGCGCCGTGAGCGCGCCCGATGCTGCCGCAGCCAGGTAGGCCGGGCCGGGGTCGCTCAGGTCGCTGTAGTCGCCGATGATCGCGTCCTGCCAGGCCGTGATGCCGAACGAGTGCAGGTAGCGCTGCCCGACGAGCAGGGCCTCGGTCAGCTCGGCCGTGCCGATCTCGGGCAGAAGCCGATTGACGAGGTTCATCGCCCCCTCGTGCAGGGTGCCCGACGGGTTGCCGTCGGCATCCCTCTCGATTCGCCCGTCGGCAGGATCAGGCGTGCCGCGCTCGATGCCCGCGCGGCGCAGCGCCTCCGAGTTGACCCATGCGCCGTGGCCGTCGCGATTCGGCAGGAACACGGGTCGGTCCGCGACCACGCGGTCCAGGGCTGCGGCGGTCGGCGTGCCGCCGGGGAACGTCGACATCGACCAGCCGCCGCCGAGGATCCACTCCTCATCCGGATGCTGCGCCGCGTAGCGCGCGACGATCTCGAGGTACTCGCCCTCCGTCGTCCCCTCGTTCAGGTCGCAGCGCAGCAGCTCCAGCCCACCGGAGACGGGGTGCACGTGCGCGTCCTGGAACCCGGGCAGCAGCATCCGTCCGGCCAGGTCGACGACTTCGGTGCGGTCACCGATCAGCTCACGCACGTCGTCGCCGCCGACCGCGACGATGCGGCCCCCGGTCACGGCAACCGCGGTCGCCCGCGATCGGACCGTGTCGGCGGTGAAGACTGGCCCGCCGATGAAGACGAGGTCGGCGTAGGTCATGTGGTGGACTCCTTGGTTTCGTGCGTTGAGCGAGCGGGTCAGCCGCCGCCGAGCGTGCGTGCGATCTGCGTCGCCGAGTCGCCCGCGCGCTTGAGCACGAGCGCGACGGCGGCCAGCGCCACGAGCGTGAGCAGCAGCATCAGCGTCGAGACGGCCGCGATCTCCGGGCGGAGTCCCGAGCGCAGGGCGCTGAGGACGTAGACCGGCCACGGCGTCGTGCCCGACACCTGGACGAAGGCGGCGATCACGGTGTTGTCGAGACTCAGAGTGAACGACAGCAGGAACCCGGCGAGCACGGCGGGCATGGCCAGCGGCAGGGTGATCCGGCGGAAGGTCGTGAACGGCTTGGCATACAGGTCGCCGGATGCCTCTTCGAGCTGCGCGTCCATGCCGATCAGGCGAGCGCGCACGAGGTACGACACCACGGCGATCGCGAAGAGCGAGTGGCCCACCACGAGGCGCACGATGCCGTTGCCGAACATCGTGAGCCCGAGGTCCTGCCCGAGGAACACGAGCCACGGCAGGAGGGCGACGGCGTCCACGATCTCGGGCGTGACCGAGACCAGCAGCAGCAGACCGAGGAACCAGTAGACCCACTTGCCGGGATGCCGCGCCATCGCGATTCCGGCCAGTGTGCCCAGGAGCGTCGCGAACACGGCGGCGATCAGCCCGGTCTGGATCGAGATGAGCACCGCGCTCTGCACGGCGGGCTTGGCCAGGATCGTGAGGAACGGCGCGATGCTGAAGCCGTCCCAGGCGACCAGGAGGCGCCCGCTGTTGAACGACGACACCACGATCACGGCGATCGGCGCGAACAGGAAGATGAACACGAGCACGCCCCACACCGAGAGCGCGACATCCGACCAGGAGGCCCGCGCGCGCCGGGTTCTCGGCGCTGCCTTCGGCGGTACTCGGGTCTGTTCGAGGGTCATGCTCCCACCTCCTCGAGCTCGCGCACGGGAGTGGCGGGGTCCGGCGGCGGGGTCTCGCCGAGCACGAGCCGGTTGCGCCGACGGATCGGCCACAGGATCAGCCACACGATCGCAGCGCCGACAGCGATCGTGACGGTGATCACGAGGATCAGCAGCACGGCCATCGCCGAGCCGAGCGCCCAGTTCTGTGCCGTCTGGAACTGGCTGGCAACGAGCTGGCCGACCATGTTGCCCTTCGCTCCGCCGAGCACGGTCGCAGTGATGTAGTCGCCCATCAGGGGGATGAACACCAGGAGCACGCCCGCGATCACGCCTGGGCCCGCCAGTGGCAGCGTGACCCGGAAGAACGTCGCCCACCGGCCGGCTCCGAGGTCCTTCGATGCTTCGCGGAGGGGACCGCCGACGCGGTCGAACGCGACGAACAGAGGCAGGATCATCAGCGGAAGGTAGTTGTAGACCACGCCGATCAGCACGGCGGTGCGCGTGTAGAGGATCTCAAGAGGCCCCTGGGTGATGCCGACCCCCTGCAGGAGCGTCGACACCCATCCCTCGGGGGCGAGCAGCACCTGCCAGCCGATCGTGCGCACCAGGAAGTTCGTCCAGAACGGCACCAGCACGAGCGCGATCAGGATGCCGCGGCGCTCCGGCCTCACCTTCACGGCCATCCAGTACGCGACCGGCATCCCGATCAGCAGGCACAGCACCGTGCCTGCGATGCCGACCCAGAGCGTGTTCTGGAACGTCGCGAAGAACGTGGGCGACATCGCCTCGGCGTACCTGTCAAGCGAGAGCACGTCGTTCGCGTGGGTGCCGAAGATGCCGGGCTTGTAGCCGAAGCTGAACCAGATCACCATCCCCACGGGCGCGACGAAGAACAGGGTCAGCCACACCCACGCGGGAACCGCGAGCGCGATGCCGGTTCTACGCACCCGCAGCGGCCTTCGTCGCGTTCCAGATCTCGACGCGGCGCTGCTGGGCGTCGTTGACCTCGCCCTCGTGCATCGTCGCGACCTGCTCGGGCGTGAAGAAGACGAGGTCCAGCATCGGAAGCCCCTCGTCGGCCGCGGCCTGCTCGATGTCGCTCGCGCCGGTGTGGTACCCGATGTAGTCGAGTTCGACCAGAGCGTTCTCGGGCGCGAGGATGAAGTTGATGAACGCGTGAGCGGCCTCGGGGTGCGGCGCTCCGGCGGCGATCGCCCAGTTGTCCATCCAGATCTCGGTGGCCGGCCCGGCGAGCACCCACTGCCAGCGGTCGGGGTCGGGGCTCTCGAGGATGCCGAGACGGGTGTCACCGTTCCACGCCTGCATCAGCACCTGCGTTCCTTGCGGGATGGCGCTGCCGCCAGGGTACGAGTCGAAGGCGGACAGGTGCGGAGCGAGCGTGTTGACGAGGTAGTCCTGGCACGCGTCGAGTTCGGCGGCGTCGGTGGTGTTCCAGTCGATGTCGTTCGCCCAGAAGTAGATGCCGGTGAGGTCGCCCGGGTCATCGAGCACCGAGGTCTTGCCGCTGGCTTCGTTCTGCGCCGCATCCAGGAAATCCGCCCAGGTCGAGAGCTCGCGCGTGATCACGGTCTTGTCGTAGACGAAGCCCGTGGTGCCCCACGCCTTGCAGATCGAGTAGTCATTGGTCGGGTCCCAGGCGCGGCCGAGGTAGGCGGGGTCCATGTGCTCGAGGTTCGGAATGAGGTCGAGGTTCAGCTTGCTGAGCAGCCCGTTCTCGATCATCTGCGGAATGAACACGCCGGTCGGCACCACGATGTCGTAGCCGCTCGTGCCCTTCGCAGCGACGAGCTTGGAGATCAGCTCCTCGTTCGAGCTGAACGAGTCGAGTGTGATCGTCGGGCCGAGCTCCGACGTGAACGTCTCGAGCAGCGACGGCGCGTCGTACTCGCCCCAGGTGTAGATCGTGAGGCTGTCCTCGAGCGGTCCGCCGGTCGCCTGCGCACTGGGGCTGGAACCGCCGCCGGGTGCGCATGCCGCCAGCACGGCGGCGCTGCCCGCGGCGACGGCGAGGCCGAGGAACCCGCGCCTGGTCAGCTCGCTGCGGATGACGCGCGCTGCGCCGTCGCTCGCGAGGATGCGGATGGGGGTGCGGGATTCGGTCATCGGTGCCTCCGGGTGCTTCGGGACGGTGATCGGACGGGGCGTTCGGTATGGTGCGGGTCTCTCAGACGGTCGGCGGGGCGACGTAGCCTCCGGCGGTCGCCGCGTCGTCGGCCGGGAAGAGGAGCACGTCGCCGGGAGCCCACGAGCACACGACGGCGTCGTCCATGGCCAGCGCGGGCGCCTCCGGCGTCGGTCGCCTCGCGATCAGGCTCTGGTCCTCGCCGATGCTGACGAGGTACTGCATCGTCTCGCCGAGGTGCGAGACGCCGATCACGCGGCCGCGGACCGCGTTCACATCCGGGAGCGCGGCGTCGGCATCCCGTGCGATCCTGACGAACTCGGGGCGCACGGCGGCCTGACCGGCCTGGCCGTCGACGAGGGATGCCGCGCCGCCGCGCACCCGCACATGCGGGGACTCGATCTCGGCGCCGTCGCCCGCGACCGCACCCCGGAAGAAGTTCTGCTGACCGACGAATGCCGCCACGTACGCCGAGGCGGGCCGCGCGTAGACCGTGTCGGCGTCGGCGAGCTGCTCGATGCGACCCGATCGCATGATCGCGATGCGATCGCTCATCGAGAGCGCCTCGCCCTGGTCGTGCGTGACGAAGACGAAGGTGATGCCCAGGCGCGACTGCAGCAGCTTGAGCTCGAGCTGCATCTCCTCCCGCAGCTGGCGGTCCAGGGCGCCGAGCGGCTCGTCGAGCAGGAGCACCGCCGGCCGGTTCACCAGCGCGCGGGAGAGGGCGACGCGCTGCTGCTGGCCGCCGGAGAGCTGGGTGGGCTTGCGGTCCGCGAAATGACGCATCTGCACGTGGTCGAGTGCCTGCGAGACGCGCTCGCGGACCTCGGATTTCGGAGTGCGCCGCTGCTGCAGTCCATACGCGACGTTCTCGGCGACCGACAGGTGGGGGAAGAGCGCGTACGCCTGGAACACCGTGTTGACATCGCGGCGGTACGGGGGCTCTGCGAGCACCGATCGACCGGAGATGAGGATGTCCCCGGCATCCGGTCGTTCGAAGCCCGCGATCATGCGCAGCGTGGTGGTCTTGCCGCAGCCGGACGGTCCGAGCAGGGAGATGAACTCACCCGGTTGGATCGTGAGGGACAGGTCGTCGACGGCGGACTGATCGCCGTAACGCTTGGTGATCCCGTCGAGGATCACACTTCCGCGCTCGTCGATGCGGGATGAGGGCGTGATCGCGGGGATTGCCATCTCTGGCGCCACTGTCGATTCGGTCACGTCGCGGGTGCCTCCACGTCTCGCATCACACCGGCCCCGCCGCGCGTCGATGCGCGGGGGATGTCCGGTCATTCAATACGTCGCGCTGACCGCGTGCAATGGCCGCATCGGCGAAACCGGACGATCCGAGGCGCCATCGTGGCGAGCCTGACAGATCGTCCGGGCGGGTGCCCGGCGCACTGCGGCGAGGGGTCGGCGGGTCAGGTCTGACAGGCGGGACACCAGAACGTGTTGCGCTCGCGGGTCGGGTCGGCGCCGAGCGACCCGGCGCGGATCTGTGTGCCGCACCGGCGGCACGGCCGGTTCTCCCGACGGTAGACCCAGGTCGAACGACCGGGCCGATCGTCGCCCGTGAAGGTGCGCCCCGAGCGGTCCCGGTTGGCCCGGATCATCCTGGCACCGAGATCGATGATCGCCGCCGCGTCCGTCTGCGTCGCAGGAGTCGTCGGCAGGATGCCGCGCACGAACAGGATCTCGTTCGCGTACTCGTTGCCGAACCCGGCGACATTGCGCTGGTCGAGGAGGGCGACGTGCACGGCACGGTCATCGGCGGCGAGCCGCCGCGCGGCCTCGGCAGGATCCCATGCGTCCGACAGGGGGTCGGGACCGAGGTGGCCGACGAGCTGCGCCTCGTCGCGGGTCGGTACGACGGCGATGTCCGCCAGGTCGAAGCCGACTGTGTCCCACTCCGCGTTGCCGACGATCGCACGCGCCCTGAAGCCGGGCTGGCGCCATCGTCCGCCTCGCGGGTAGACGTGCCACTCGCCCTCCATCTTCAGGTGGGAGTGCAGCGTCCACTCGCCGATTCGGTGCAGCAGATGCTTGCCCCGCGCGACGACATCGTGGACGACCATGCCGCGCAGATCGACGGTCGCGACCTGCGGAACGCGCAGCTCGAACCAGGTCACCTCTTCGCCGGCGAGCGCGTCGTTCAGCCGCTTCGCCGCACGGTGGACGGTGTCGCCCTCAGGCACGCGCCGACTCCCGGAGGGCGTCACCCGCCGTGGCGCGGCGCAGCGTGAGCCCGCGGGGCGACTCGACGAAGCCGGCGTCGCGAAGCGCCCGCCCCACCGCGGTCCCGTAGACGAACGCTCCGTTCACCTGCTCTATCGTGAGCGTCGCGAGCCGACGTGCGCGCGCGGTCGCGACGAGCTCGCGCGCGGCGGCGGCCAGAACGTCCTCGTCGTCCGTGAATGCGAGCGCGGACTTGCCGCCGCGTTCGAGGTACAGCGCGAGTTCGCCGTCGACGATCGCCACGAGTCCGCCTGCCTTGCGCCCGGGGCGGTGCGTGACACCCTCCAACGCCGGCCACGGCAGCGCCGCGCCGTACGGGTTCGCCGGATCGGTGGCTGCCAGCAAGAACGTGCGCAGCGGGGGAGGGTCGGCGAGTCCGGCGAATTCGCGCAGGCGGTCGACGGTGGCGGATGCCGCGAACTGCGCGGCTCCGAGCTTCTCGATCACGTATCCGCGACGGCAGTGGCCGGCCTGCTCGAACCCCGCGAGCACGCGGTACGCCTGGGCGAAGCCGCCCGGCATCCCTTCCGCCTGCACGGATCCGCGGGTGACGACGCCGTAGCGATCGAGCAGGAGGCTCGCCGCGGCGGTCGCACGCAGCGCCGGGTCGGCCTCGGCAGGTGCGAGCAGCGACCAGCGGCCCCCGATGGACGGCGGTCGGGGCGGCGAACTCGCGCGTGGAATCGTCGCGCCCCGGTACATCCGGGCGCGAGGCGCCTTTCGTGCCGTCCGGTGGGCCTGCGAGCCGCCCCCGAGCAGCAGCCGCACGGGCGCGAACGTGTCGTTCGTGACGCGCCCCGCCCAGGTGAGGCTCCACAGCGCCTCGATCACCGACTGCTCGTTCTCGGCGCCGGCGAGCTGACGCAGCTGGGCGGCGAAATACGCGCCGCCGCTCTCCAGCGCTGCGACGAGGCGCTCCTCGAGCGAGCCCGGGATCAGCTCGTCTTCGGGCGGAAGGAGCGTGAGCGGCGCAGCATCCGCCGGGTGGAGCGCGATCCAGCCGTCCCGACCCGGGAGCGCGCCGTGACCGGACCAGATGACCTCTCCCGTGGCGGTGAGCTCGTCGAGCATTCCCGGCGTGTAGTCCGAGACGCGCGAGGGGAGCACGAGCGACTCCCAAGCGCTCGCCGGAATCGGCACGCCGGCAAGCTGCTCGATGACCGCGGCAACGCCGTCCAGACCCTCCAGCGGACGGGCCAGGTGCTGCCACACGGGCAGGAACCGGGCGAATGCCTCGGGCGGCACCGGCTCGACGCTCCCGCGGATCGCGGCGAGCGACCGCATCCGCAGTCGGCGCAGCACCTCGGTGTCGCACCACTCGGTCTCATCGGCGAGCGCGCCCGTCGCGGGCACCGGCAGGAAGAACCCGCTGGAGATGCGCCCCTGCGCTTCGAGGCGCTGGAGGGTGAGTCGTGCGACGGCGATGCCGACGCCGAGTCGCTCGGCGACCGACGTGCTCGTGAAGGGGCCGTGCGTGCGGGCGTATCTCGCGACCAGGTCGCCGAGCGGGTCGGCGAGCGGCTCGAGGAATGCGTTCGGGATGCCGACCGGCAGCGCTGCGCCGAGCGCGTCGCGCAGGCGGCCGGCGTCTTCGATCGCGGCGACCCGCGAGACTCCGCCGATCGTGACCGGAATCGCCCGCCGCGTCGCGATGAGCTCGTCGAGGTGTCCCGCTGCTTCGGCGACGGCATCCGTCTCGGTGGCCTCCAGGCGGCGCGAGACCTCGTCGGCGTCGAGGGGGCCGAGCATCCGCAGCAGGTCGGCGACGCCCTCGATGCCGCGGGCGCGCCGGTCGGGGTCGAGGCGCTGGGCCTCGCGCTCGAACTGCGCCATGATCTCCGGGTCGAGCAGCTCCCGCATCTCGACCTTGCCGAGCAGTTCGCTCAGCAGAGCCGGGTCGACCGACAGCGCGGCGGCCCGGCGCTCCGCGAGGGGAGAGTCGCCCTCGTACATGAACGCGCCGACGTAGCCGAACAGGAGGTCGCGCGCGAAGGGCGACGGCGAGGTGGTGGTCGTCTCGACGAGCCGGATGCTGCGATCGCCGATGCTGCGTGCGATGCGCAGCAGCGCGGGAACGTCGTACACGTCCTGCAGCACCTCGCGCAGCGTCTCGAGGATGATCGGGAACGTCGGGTAGCGGCGGGCGACCTCGAGCAGCTGGGCCGACCTCTGGCGCTGCTGCCACAGCGGCGAGCGGCGGTTCGGGTTCATGCGGGGCATCAGCAGTGCACGCGCGGCGCACTCTCTGAAGCGCGAGGCGAACAGCGCGGAGCCGCCGACCTCGTCGATCACGATCTGCTCGAGCTCGTCGGGCTCGAAGACGAACAGCTCAGCGCCCGGCGGCTCGGCCGTGGCGTCGGGGACACGCGCGATGATGCCGTCGTCGCTCGCGACGGCGGAGCCTTCGACGCCGAGACGCTCGCGGATGCGGGCGTTGACGGCGAGGGCCCACGGGCCGTGGACCTTCATGCCGTACGGGGAATGGAGGATCACCCGCCAGTCGCCGACCTCGTCGCGGCCGCGTTCGACGGTCAGCGCCTTGTCGGTCGGGAGCGTTCCGGTCGCTTCGCGCTGCTCGGCGAGATACGCGAGCAGATTCACGGACGCGTTCTCATCGAGTCCGGCCTCACGCAGGCGGTCCCGGGCCTTGTCGGGTGCGGCCGCCGACACCTCCCGCGAGAACCGGCCGAGCGCCTCGCCGAGTTCGGCCGGCCGGCCGAGTCCGTCGCCGTGCCAGAACGGCAGCTTCCCGGGCTGCCCGTACGCCGGGAGCACGTTCACCCGGTCGTGCGTGATCTCGACGATGCGCCAGCTCGTCGTGCCGAGGGTGAACACATCGTTCACCCGCGACTCGTAGACCATCTCCTCGTCCAGCTCTCCCACGCGCGCGTTCTGCGACTCACCCGCGACGAAGACGCCGAACAGCCCGCGGTCGGGGATCGTGCCGCCGCTGGTGACCGCGATCCGCTGCGCTCCGGGCCGGCCGGTGAGCGTCCCCTTGTCGCGATCCCACACCACACGGGGGCGCAGCTCCGCGAACTCGTCGGACGGGAACCGGCCGGCGAGCAGATCGAGCGTCGCCTCGTAGGCAGAACGGGGGAGCGTGCGGAACGGCGCGCTGCGCTTGACCGTCTCGAACCACCCCTCGACGTCGACGGGGCCGAGGGCTGATGCCGCCACCGTCTGCTGCGCGAGGATGTCGAGCGGATTCTGGGGGACCGTGATCGCCTCGATCTGGCCGGCCAGCATCCGCTCGGTCACGATCGCGGTGTGCAGCACGTCGCCGCGGTGCTTGGGGAACAGGGCCGCTCGGCTCACTTCGCCGACCTGGTGGCCGGCTCGCCCGATGCGCTGCAGTCCGGATGCCGCGCTCGGCGGCGCCTCGACCTGGATGACCAGGTCGACCGCTCCCATGTCGATGCCGAGCTCAAGGCTGCTGGTGGCCACGACGCACCGGAGCACACCCGATTTCAGCTCCTCCTCGACCTGCGCGCGCTGCTCCTTCGACACCGATCCGTGATGGGCCTTCGCGAGCACGGGGTCGGCGCCCGCGCTGATCCCCGCCTGCGCCATCATCCCGGCCGGGATCGCGGCGTCCGGAACTGCGAGGCCCAGCCTCTCCGCATAGATCTCGTTCAGCCGGCCGGTGAGCCGTTCTGCGAGGCGGCGCGAGTTGGAGAACACGATGGTCGAGCGGTGCTGCAGGACGCGGTCGACGATCGCCTCTTCGACGTGCGGCCAGAGCGACCCCGTCATCTCGGTCTCACCCGCGCTGGTGGCCGTGCGGCCGGAGCTCCCGTCGGCGAACCAGTCCTCATCGATCGGCTCCGGTGCTGCCGCATCGGTCCGCGCGGCGTCGGGACCCGGGTCGGCACCCGGCGGAGGCGGCGGATTGAGCATGTCGTCGACGGGGACCACGACCTTCAGGTCGAAGGTCTTCGTCGCGCGTGGCGCGACGATCTCCACGGGTGCGGATCCGCCGAGGAACCGGGCGACTTCGTCGATGGGCCGCACCGTGGCGGACAGGCCGATGCGCTGAGCGGGCGCGTCCAGCAGCGCGTCGAGCCGCTCGAGGCTCACCGCCAGGTGCGCGCCGCGCTTGGTGGCCGCGACCGCGTGCACCTCGTCGACGATCACGGTGTGGACGCCGCGCAGGGTCTCGCCGGCCTGGCTCGTGAGCATCAGGTACAGCGACTCGGGGGTGGTGATGAGGATGTCGGGAGGAGCGGTGACGAGCTTGCGCCGGTCGGACGAGGTCGTGTCGCCGGAGCGCACGCCGACGGTGACCCCGGGCACGGTGATGCCGAGCCGCCTCGCCGACTGCCCGATCCCGACGAGGGGCGAGCGCAGGTTGCGCTCCACGTCGACGCCGAGCGCCTTCAGCGGCGAGATGTAGAGGATGCGTGTACGAGTCGAAGGGTCTTTGCGATCTCGCGGCGAACGCGGTACGGCCGAGGTGCGGTCGCGCGGTCCCTGAGCAGGCGGCGGAGCCGCCGTATCGAAGGGGTCATGGAAGACGCGATCGATCGCCCAGAGGAACGCGGACAGCGTCTTGCCCGAACCGGTGGGCGCGACCACGAGTGCGTGCCGGCCGTGCGAGATCGCGTCCCATGCGCCGAGCTGCGCGGGGGTCGGTGCCGCGAAGGCGCCGCGGAACCAGTCCTGCGTGGCAGGACCGAACCGCTCGAGCACGTCGCCCATCCGTCCATCTTCCCCGGTGGAGGGGACATTCGGGCGAGGAGCCGTGGATCAGGATTCCGAGGGCATGAGGATCCACAGCACGACGTAGACCCAGATCGAGAAGCCGAAGAAGACGGTGCCGGCGACCGCGAGGATGCGCACGGGCGTCACACTGACGCCGAAGCGGTCTGCGAGACCCCGGCACACGCCGGCGATCAGGCGACCCTGATGGGGACGCGCGAGTTGACCCATGCCGCCATCATGACGCCCCGCAGGCGTCGACGCCAGAGGGCGCCCGTCAGCGTCTGCGGGTCGCGCCTGCCGGTCGTCATCCGATCGTTGTACTGCGCGCCCTGCGCGTCGCCCCGCGTGAAATACCCTCAGTGCATCGGCGCAGATCGCCGCCTACGACAGGACTCACGATGCCCCGCCGCACGGCAGCCATCGCGCTCGCGCTGCTCCTGACGGTCGCGCTCACGGCGTGCACGTCCCCCTCAGCGCCGGAGTCGACCCCGGCCCCGACTCCTCCGGCGACGCCTACGCCCGCGCCCGCATCGGAGACCGTGCTGCTCGATCCGGGATCCCGACCGCCGTCGGTGTTCGGCGGGGACTGCGAGGCAGCAGTCCCGGCCGGGGTGATCGCCGAGGCGACAGGGCTGCCCGTCACCGAAGTCACGCGGCGCGATCCGCTGTGGACGCGCGCGATCGACAACGTCGGCGGTCTGGTCTGCGAGTGGCACATCGGCGGCGCAGAGGGAAGTGTCAGCATCCTTCCCGTCGAATCGCTGGATGGCGCGGAATTGGCAGCAGCATCGTATGAGGACTACTTCGTCGAGTGCGGCTGGACGTGCGCGTGGGTGGTGGAGTCGGACGAGCTGTGGATCTCGGGCTATCAGTCCGATCTTCCTGAACGAGGGCGGGCGGAGGCCGATCGGATCGGTGCCCGGATCGGGGCGGACATCGCCGCGCGCGTGAGCGCGGCCGGTCTGGACTGGCAGTCGGATCGGGCGCAGTGGTGGTCCACCCGGGAATGCTCGTCGGTGGCATCGGCTGTGGGCGCGACCCTGGGTGCGACCCTCACCGGCGAGCCGATCGGGTATCACGACCCGCCGCTGCCTGCGACCCTCGTCGCGGACACCGCCTCTCGCCGCACGTGGTGCCTGCTCGCGCAGGGTGGAGCCACGATCGCCCTCGTCGTCTTCGAATCGGGCGTGGCCTGGGACGTGCCGTGGGGCGGCGATGCCGAGCGGCTGGACCTCGGTGTCCCCGGCGTGACGGCGTACTCGGTGGGCGCCGGTGGATACCTCGGAGGACCCGACTACGAGTTCACCGATGGCGTCAACTCACTCTCTCTCGAGGTCGCGCCGGATGCCCCCTGGTCGCCGGATGAGCTCGCGTCGATCATGGCGGAGCTCACCGCGTCCGATGTGAGCTGATCCGACCGGACCCGGCTCAGCGCTCGGTCAACGTCGCGTCCGATCCCAGCTCGATGCGCAGGTCGATGCCGAGCCTGGCCAGGAACGCATCGTCGTGGCTGACGACCAGCACGGCACCGCGATAGGCCGCGAGCGCCTCGACGAACCGGTCGACGGTGTCGATGTCGAGGTTGTTCGTCGGCTCGTCGAGCACGAGCAGCTGCGGCGGGGGATCGGCCAGCAGCAGCCGGGCCAGCGCCACCCGGAACCGCTCGCCGCCCGACAGCGTCGAGACCTGTCGATCCACGGCGCTGCCGCGGATCAGGAAGCGCGCGAGCCGGTTGCGCAGCTCCCGGTCGGGAACGGTGGATGCCGCCTCCCGCACGTTCTCGAGCACCGACGCCGTTTCATCCAGACCGTCGACCCGCTGCGGCAGATACCCGATGCGGTCGGTGTGGCGGTGACTCGTCAGTCCGCCGCCGTTCGCGCCGAAGATCAGCGCTTCGAGCAGCGTCGTCTTGCCGACGCCGTTCGCGCCGACCAGCGCGACACGCTCCGGACCCTGGATCGTCCACATGCGCGCGCCGTCGCCGATCGTCGCGATGCGGCGACCGGACGGGACATCGGGATCCGGCAGGTCGATCCGGATCGCGTCGTCGTCGCGGACTCGACGCTCCGCGGCATCGTGCGCGGCCCGGGCGGTGTTCTCGCGGTCGCGCATCTCGGTGCGCATCTTGCCGGCCGACACCTGCGCCGAGCGCTTGCGGGCGCCCGCGATGATCCCGGGAACGCGCTTCTCGATCTGGGCCTTGTGGCCCATCGCCCTGCGCTTGGAGATCTTGGTCTCGGCCTCGATGCGGTCGCGCTTCTCGCGCCTGACGACCTGCGCCGCGGTGCGCTCCGCCTGCCGGGCGGCGTCCTGCTCCGACTCCAGCCGCTCCCGCCACTGCGAGTACGGGCCGCCGAACACCGACAGCTCGTTCCCGTAGAGCTCGGCAGTGTCCTCCATCAGCTCCAGCAGCGCGAGGTCGTGGCTGACGACCACCAGGGCGCCTCGCCAGCCTCGGACCATGTCGGCGAGACGGGTGCGCGCGTCGCGGTCGAGGTTGTTCGTCGGCTCGTCCAGGAGCGTGATGCCCGCATCGAGCAGCCGGATGCCGGCGATCGCCGTCAGCACCGCCTCGCCGCCCGACAGTTCGCCGATGCGGCGGTCGAGCATCTCAGGGCGCAGGCCGGCATCGGCCAGCGCCGCGTGGGACCGCGCCTCGATGTCCCAGTCGTCGCCCACGGCGTCGAAGTGTCGAGGGTCGACGTCGCCGGATTCGATCGCCCGCAGCGCGGCCAGCGGTGCTGCCACGCCCAGCAGCTCGGCGACGGTTCGCCGGACGTCGAGCGTCAGCCTCTGCGGCAGATACGCGACGGGCGCGGTCGTGTTCACCTGGCCGACGGTCGGGACGAGCTCGCCCGCGATCAGCCGCAGCAGCGTCGACTTGCCGGACCCGTTGCGGCCGATGAGCCCGGTGCGGCCGACGCCGAACGCGCCGGAGATCTCGCTCAGGGCGAGGGAGCCGTCCGGCCATGCGTACGAGACGCGGTCCAGGACGACGGATGCAGTGGTGGTGTGAGCAGGCATGGGGCCTCCTTGTGTCAGGCCTGAGTCTCAGGGATGCACTGACACCGGTACCCCGGGTCGATCGGATCAGATCGACGGGGCGCTGCTCACCATGGTGTGGAGGGGGAGCGTCGACGGGTCAGCGCGCGGATGCGGGCGCGGAAGCGTCGATCATTCTCACCGGAGGATCCTCACGTTGCGGACAAGGAACTCCAGGATAGCGGATGCCGCGGCAGCGGCGTCGGTCAGTTCTCCGGCGCGAGTCTCTCGAGCTGCTTCTCGAGGAAGATGCGCACATCGGCCAGCTCCTGTTCGGAGACGCTGTGCGTGAGCCCCTGATAGACCCGGCCGCTGAGCTCCGCGTGCTCGGGCAGCCACGTGACGGTGTGCTCGACGAGGAAGGTCGGGATCACGTCGTCACGAGTGCCGCGGCCCCAGAACACCGGTGGGCGACGGTCCGCCAGCTCCGCGTCGCCGGCCACGGTTCCCGGCGTCGCATAGCCGCTGAGATTCACGGCGAAAGAGAAGCGTCGGGGTTGCAGCCGCATCGCCTGCAGCGCCACGGCGGCTCCCTGAGAGAAGCCGAGGAGCCCGACGACCGCGCCGGCCGCGACCACGTCCAGCCAGTCGATGAGCTGGGACGCCGCGCGGGTCACATGGCTCGCATCGCTCCCGTCGAGCCCTCCTGACTGGGGCTCCGCCCCAGACCCCCGGCTTGCTGACGCGCGCCCGATCGGATACCAGGAGAACCCCGGAGCCGGGAACGGCGGCGCGAGCGGCGCCCGCACGGCGGCCACGACGAACTCGGACGGCAGGTACGGCACCAGTCCGAACAGGTCGCGCTCGTCGGCGCCGTACCCGTGCAGCAGGACGAGCAGTGGGCGATCGCCGCGGTCGGCGGCCTCGGCGGACCACAGCACTGCGGCATGGTCGAGCGCGGGATTCTCTGCCATGGCCCCATCCTCCCAGCCGCCGCCGACCTGCGGGCATGCGCGGTGCGCCTGGGGTATACAGGAGGCATGGCTGTCCGAACCCCCGATCCCGACCCCAACGAGCGCGACGACAGCGGCACGCCGCAGGATCCGCTCGACGGCATCGGTGCGTCGTTCGGGGGCCGGGGCCACCCGCTCGGCGACGGCTCGTTCGGCTCGCCGACGCCGGGCAGCGCGACGAACCCCGGGTGGCTGACCGACATCGAGCTCGCCGAAGTGCGTCGACGGATGCCGATCCTCTACGTCGAGGCGGTGCCGGTGCGCACGGACGGGGTCGGTGCGGTCACGGAGGTCGGCATCCTGTTGCGCGCCACGCCCCTGGGTGAGATGACCAGGACGATCGTGAGTGGCCGGGTGCGGTACGGAGAGACGGTGCGGGACGCGCTGTTCCGCCACCTCGAGAACGACCTCGGCCCGATGGCCTTCCCCCTGCTCCCGCCGCAGCCGGTGCCGTTCACCGTCGCGGAGTACTTCCCGATGCCGGGCGTGTCCGCCTTCCACGACGACCGGCAGCATGCGGTGTCGCTCGCGTTCGTGGTTCCGGTGACCGGCACCTGCCAGCCGCGTCAGGATGCGCTCGAGGTCACCTGGATGCCGCCGGCGGAGGCCGCGTCCGACGCCCTGTCCGCCGAGATGGAGGGCGGCCGCGGCAGCCTGATCCGTCTCGCGCTCGCGAGCGTCGGCGCGCTGCGCTGACCCTTGCTCGACTGAGAGCTCTCGCTCGTTCCGCGCACACAGGCGCGGGAGGTATTCTTCGTCCTACCCGACGTGCGTTTCCCTGCGCACACCCTGGTGCCGTCTGCAACGCGCCGAGATTCCTTCACCCGGCGACCGCGCGCGTCACCGGAACGAAGTGAGACATCCCGGCCGCGGAGCCGTCCGCGCGCCGACCCCCGCCAACATCCGAAGCGAGACCCTCGATGCCCGAAAACCCCCTCTCCTCACGCTCGAACTCCAGCGACGAGCCCACTCCGTTCGACCAGCTGATCGCGGTCTCGGGACACACACCGCGGGAGGCCGCATTCACGAGTGCGTTCCGCGGCTACGACAAGGACGAGGTGGATGCGGCGATCGCGGGACTCACCGCACGTGTGCGTGCCGAAGCCGAGCAGACCACGCAGCTGACCGAGCGCCACCGCCGGGTGCTCGCCCAGGGCCGCCAGGCCGTGGCGCGCCTCGAGGCCGAGCTCGAGACCGCGAAGTCGGAGTCGGCCGAGCGGGTGCAGGCCGAGGTCGATGCCGCCCAGGCGGAGACCCGTGAGACCCTCGGGCGGCTCGAGGCCGAGCTGGCAGCCGCCCAGGCCCGGGCGGCGAACGCCGAGCAGCAGACGCGCGGGCTCACCGAGGAGCTCGCCGGATCCGCCGACGGCACGCCCAGCCGCCACAAGTTCGAAGAAGTGCTTCGCGTCGCCGAGGACCAGGCGAGCGTGCTGCTTCGCAACGCGACCGATCAGGGCGACCGGCTGCTCAACGCCGCGCGCGAGGAGATCGACAATCGTCGCAAGGAGGCCAAGGCCGAAGCCGAGGCGATCGTCTCCCACGCCCAGCACGACGCGCAGCAGGCGCGGCTGCGCATCGACACCGAGCTGACCGCCCACCAGGCGCGCATCGAGCGCGAATCCGCGCACGCCGCCGAGAAGGTCGTGCAGGCCGAGCGCGAGGCTGCCGCCATCCGCACCGAGGCCGAGAAGGGCGCTGCGGCGCTGCGGTCGATGGGCGCGCGTGAGACGGAGCTGGCCCGTGCGGATGCCGAGGACGCCGTGCGCGAGCTCCGCGTGCGGGCGCTCGAGTTCGAGGCGTCGCTCACGCGGCGTCAGGACGACGCGCAGCAGGAGTTCCTCGTGCTGCACAACCAGGCGGTCGCCCACGCCGAGCGGATCACACAGGATGCGAACGAGCAGGTCGCAGCATCCCTCGAGCACGCGCAGCGCGTCGCGTCCAAGGCCGAGGACTTCGAGCGGCTGATGCGCGCGCAGGCGCACCAGATCGAGGCCGACGCGAACCTGCGCGCGAACGAGCAGCTGGATCGGGCCCGCGTGAAGGCCCAGCAGATCATGGACATGGTCACGATGCACTCCCAGTCGGTGCTGCGCGACGCCGAGGACCGCACCCGTCAGCTGCGCTGGCAGCAGCAGCAGCTGACGAGCTTCATGGCCGAGGTCTCCGACCTGATCCGTCCGGAGACCGCCTTCGATGCGTCCGAGGCGGAGCCGGTCGAAGAGGCGGAGCGCATCGCCGAGCCTGCGGTGTCGCCGGAGGATGGCGAGCGCGGTGGCGAATCCGAGGCCGATCAGGCAGACGAACTGGAGCGCGTCGAGGGCTGAGCCCGAGCGCTCCTCGCTCAACGACCGAGGTGCGAAGTCTCCTTGGCGATCGCGGCGATGAACGCGTCGATGTCGTCCTCAGTGGTGTCGAAGCTGCACATCCAGCGCACCTCGTTCTTCGCGGCATCCCAGTCGTAGAAGCGGAACGACTCGCGCAGGCGGTCCGCGACGCCGTCGGGCAGGGTCGCGAAGACCCCGTTCGCCTGGGTCTGCTGCGTGAAGGCGACCCCGGTGATCGATCCGTCCGCGATCCCCGCCTCGACGCCGGCGCGCAGGCGGTGGGCCATCGCGTTCGAATGGGACGCGTTGCGCAGCCACAGGTCCCCCTCCAGCAGCGCGATGAGCTGCGCTGAGACGAACCGCATCTTCGAGGAGAGTTGCATGTTCAGCTTGCGCAGGAACGTCAGGCCGGCGGAAGCCTCCGGGTCGAGCACGACGATCGCCTCGCCGAGCATCGCGCCATTCTTCGTGCCGCCGAAGCTGAGCACGTCGACGCCGATATCGCGGGTGAACTCTCGCAGCGGCAGGCCGAGGGATGCCGCGGCGTTGGAGAGCCGGGCGCCGTCGAGGTGCAGCTTCATGCCGAGGGCGTGCGTGTGGTCGGCGATCGCGCGCAGCTCGTCGACCGAGTAGACCGTGCCGAGCTCGGTGGACTGCGTGACCGCCACCACGAGCGGCTGTGCGCGGTGCTCATCGCCCCAGCCCCAGGCTTCGCGGTCGATCAGCTCGGGCGTGAGCTTGCCGTCGTCGGTCGGCACGGTGAGCAGCTTGATGCCCGCCACGCGCTCGGGCGCACCACCCTCGTCGACGTTGATGTGCGCCGTGGATGCCGCGATCACCGCGCCCCAGCGGGGCAGCATCGACTGCAGCCCGACGACGTTCGCGCCGGTGCCGTTGAAGACCGGGAACGCCTCGACGCCGTCGCCGAAGTGATGGGCGAAGACCTCCTGGAGCCGCGCGGTGTAATCGTCCTCGCCGTACGCGACCTGATGTCCGTCATTGGCGGTGGCGATCGCCGCGAGCACCTCGGGGTGGATGCCGGAGTAGTTGTCGGAGGCGAAGCCGCGCAGGGCGGTGTCATGGAGCGGAGTCACAGTGTCAAGCCTACGGCCGGCGGGGATCGCTCCCGTCGGATGCGGACCGGCGGGCGCTTCCGGGGTTCCGGATGTCGGCACCGCTGGGTATCCTCGCGAAATGACCTCCCCCGGTGATCATTCGGGCGCGATCGCGGCTGACGGCGGCGGATCCACGGAGCAGCAGCATCCGGCGCCCTCCTCCGATGTCGTGCCACCCCCTGGTGGCATGCGCACGTTCATCCAGGTGCTCGTCAACACCGCCCTCGCGAACATCACCACGAGCTTTCTGTGGTTCGCGCTGACGTTCTGGGTCTACATCGAAACCCAGTCCGTTCTCGCCACGGGCATCATCGGCGGCGCCTACATGCTGTTCGTCGCGATCTTCTCGATGATCTTCGGCACGATCGTCGACCGCTACCGCAAGCACGTGGTGATGGTGCTCTCGAGCCTGGTGACGCTGACATCCTTCGTCATCGCGGGCGCGATCTACCTGGCCCACCCGGAGTCGGCGCTGCTGGACCTCGGCGGACCCTGGTTCTGGCTCTTCTCCGGGATCATCCTCTTCGGCGGCGTGATCGAGAACATGCGCAACATCGCGCTGTCCACAACCGTCACCCTGCTCGTGCCGGTCGAGCGCCACGCGAACGCGAACGGCATGGTGGGCACGGTGCAGGGCATCGCCTTCGCGGTGACCAGCGTGTTCAGCGGGCTGTCGATCGGCCTCCTGGGCATGGGCTGGACGCTCGCGATCGCGATCGCGTTCACTCTGCTCGCGCTGGTGCACATCGCCTTCATCCGCATCCCCGAAGACAAGCCGCGGCGCGACGCGGGTCGCCAGCCGATCGTGGACTTCCGCGGCAGCATCCGCGCGATCAGATCTGCACCCGGGCTCTTCGCGCTCATCATCTTCGCGACGTTCAACAACCTGATCGGCGGCGTCTACATGGCGCTCATGGACCCGTACGGTCTCACGCTCTTCCCGGTCGAATGGTGGGGCGTGGTGCTCGGCGTCGCATCGACGGGATTCATCATCGGCGGAATCGTGATCGCCGCGCGGGGCCTGGGCCGCAACCCGATCCGCACGATGCTGCTGGTGGTCGTCGCGATGGGCATCCTCGGTGCACTGTTCACGATCCGCGAGTGGTGGTGGCTCTACGCCGTCGGCATCTGGCTGTACATGGCGCTGGTGCCGGCGGTCGAGGCCGCGGAGCAGACGGTCATCCAGAAGGTCGTGCCGTTCCGAACGCAGGGGCGGGTGTTCGGCCTGGCCGCGGCGCTCGAGTCCGCCGCCGCGCCGATCACGGCGTTCCTGATCGCGCCGATCGCCCAGTTCTGGATCATCCCCTACATGAACTCGGATGCCGGGCAGGATGCCTGGGGCTGGCTGCTCGGCGACGGCGATGCGCGCGGCATCGCGCTCGTCTTCCTCGTGAGCGGACTGGTGATGGTCGTGGTCGCACTGCTCGCGTTCACCACCCGCAGCTACCGGACACTGTCCGAGGAGTACGAGCGGGCGCCCGAGCCGTCGGAGCCCGAAGAGGTCCAGGCGGGTGGCTAGAGTCGCCTCATGCCCGAAGATCCCGGCGTGGCCGTCGCCGATTCGCTGACCGCCGAGCTCCAGAAGATCCTGCGGCCGGATCAGGTCGTGGCAGACCCCGTCGACCGTGACGCGTATGCCCACGACGATGCCGAGTGGGCCGAGTACCGGCGACCGGCGGCCGTCGTGCTCGCCGAGACCACGCAGGACGTGGCTGCGGTCGTCCGGTTCGCCGCGTCACGGGGCGCCAACGTGGTCGCGCGCGGGGCCGGCACCGGCCTCTCCGGCGGAGCGAACGCCCTTCAGGACGCCATCGTGGTGTCGCTGGAGCGCATGACGCGCGTGATCGAGGTGAACGCCGCCGAACGCTACGTCGTCGCGGAGGCGGGGGTGATCAACGACGACCTGCGCGCTGCGGTCGCCGCGCACGGACTCTGGTACCCGCCCGACCCGGCGAGCTACCGGATCTCGACGATCGGCGGCAATGCCGCCACCAACGCGGGCGGCATCTGCTGCGTCAAGTACGGGGTCACCCGCGACTACGTGCTCGGCATGACGGTCGTCCTCGCCGACGGCGACGTGGTCAGGCTCGGACGCCGCACCGCCAAGGGCGCGACCGGCTACGACCTGACCGCGCTCATGGTCGGGTCGGAGGGCACGCTCGGCATCATCACCGAACTGACCCTGTCGCTGCTGCCGCTGGGCGGCCGTGAAGAGCGCGCAGTGGTGGGGTCGTTCGCCTCGCTCGAAGCCGCCGGAGTGGCCGTCGCGGCGATCACCGCGGCGGGCATCATCCCTTCCGCGCTGGAGCTCATCGACGAGATGTGCGTCCGCGCCGTCGACGAGTGGCAGGGGCTCGGCCTGCCGCAGGGCGTCGCGGCGCTCCTCCTGTCCACGGTCGACGAGCCGGGTGCGACCGGCGCGGCGGCCGCGGCATCCATCGCCCGTCACATGACCGATGCCGGTGCGCTCGCCGTCGACGAGGCCGTCGAGCCCGTCGAGATCGACCGCCTGTTCCTCGCACGGCGCCTGGCCTATCCGGCACTCGAACGGCTCGGGCCGGTGCTGACCGAGGACATCTGCGTGCCGCGCGCCGCCGTGCCCGCGATGCTGGGCCGGATCCGCGACACCGCGGCCGCGCACGACGTCGTGATCGCCACGATCGCGCACGCCGGTGACGGCAACCTGCACCCGCTGATCATCGCGCCGGAGGGGGATGCCGCGGCAAAAGCTCGTGCGAAACAGGCCTTCGACCGCATCGTCGAGGACTGCAGGGATCTCGGCGGGACGGTGACCGGCGAGCACGGTGTCGGGCTGCTGAAGCTGCCCGGCGCACGGGCAGAGCTCGGCGGGCGCGTGCTCGCGATGCACCGCGACATCAAGGCGGCACTCGACCCCCTCGGCACGCTCAATCCGGGCAAGGCGTTCTAGGCAGCCACGTCCGCCAGTTCAGCGCGCGAGCCAGCGCAGGAGCCCGGAAGTGAATGCCTTCGGCTGCTCGATGTTCGTCGCGTGACCCGCCTTCTCGACAATGGCGGACTCGCCGAGCGGTGCCAGTGCGGCTGATGCCGCCGCGTGCTCGCACGGCCAGAAGTCGCTCTCGCGACCCGCCACGAACAGGACCGGCACGTCGGTCGCGGAGATCGCAGGCCGCCAGTCCCGTCTGGCGTGATCGTTCAGCAACGCGAGTTCTGCGGTGGTGAACCCGGCTTTCGCCGCCTTGAGGTCCATCGCCTTGAGCAGCCGCGCCACCCGCACCGGCCCCTTCGACGCGAGGGAGTGGCGGCCCGGATCGGGGACGCCGGCCGCGAAGTACGTGTCGGCGTTCGATGCGTCATAGCCGTAGAAGCCGAACGCCCAGTCGTCAGAGTTGAGCATCTTCGGGGTTTGGTCGACGATCACGATGTCGCGGACGCCGGTGGCCCGGCCCGCGGCCAGCAGGGCCCACACGGAATTGCCGCCCATCGACTGGCCGACGACCGTCGCGTCCAGCAGGCCGAGGGCCTCGATCGCGTCCCCGATGTCGGCGCCGTGGCGGTCCATCGTGTGCGCGTCGTCCGGACCGATCTCAGAGTCGCCGTGGCCGCGACGGTCGAGGGCGATCACGCGGTACCCCGCGTTCTCGAGGTCGGCGAGCTGCGGCTTCCAGCTGGTGGCCGGTGCCTTGAACCCGGCGACCAGCAGCACCGGGCGCCCGGCGGGGTCGCCCGATTCGAGGTAGTTCAGGCGCACCCCATCCGAACTCGTGACGCTCGGCATTCGCCCCTCACATCCTCGCGTATCGGGCGCGGGCGAAGCAGAACAGGCCGTAGATGATGAGTCCGGCGCCGACGATCCAGAGGATGATCGGGCCGAATGGCAGCCCCGCCAGGGTGTGCAGGGCGGCGTCGAGCCCTCCGGCGGTCTCGGGGTCGTGTGTGACGGCCGCCACCACGAAGAGCGCGCCGGTCACCGCGATCGCGATCCCCTTCGCGACATAGCCGACCACACCGAAGGTCACGATCCCCTTGCCGGCAGGGTCGGGCGGAAGGTCGAGGTGCTTCTTGAAGGCACGCGTGAAGCCGCGCACGATGAATGCGATGCCGATCCCTGCGATCAGCAGACCGAACAGCACCAGGAGCACGACGCCACCCGGGGTCGCCAGCAGCTGAGCGCTGAACGAGGTCGAGGACTGCGACGAGTCCGACTGGCCGCCGAGCGCGTAGACGAGCGCCGTGATCGCGATGGCGATGTATGCGACCGCGGTCCCGACGAACTTGACGCGGTAGCCCCACTTCTTCTTCGTGTCGGGGTCGCGCTCGAGGAACGCTTCGGCGATCTGCCAGATCGCCAGCGCCGTGAGACCCAGGACGATCGCCCACAGCAGGAAGACCCCGGCAGGCGTCTTCTGGATCTGCTCCATCGCACCGCCCTGGTCGGCTTCACCTCCGCCTCCGGTTGCGACGGAGATCGCGATCACGCCGATGACGATGTGGAGGATGCCGAGCACGACGTAGCCGATTCGCGCGACGACGCGAAAGGGCGTGGAGTTCTGAGCCGCCTGTGCGGCGGCCTGCGGGGTTGTCATAGCCGAAGCGTAGCCACCCGGATCACCTGCCCGGAACGGCTTGACGCCGGGGCGCGCGTGTGTCTGGGCGGTCAGCCCTCGATCGTGATGACGGCGTCGTTGACGGATGCCGCATCCTGCGTCCAGAGGCGCACGACGTGCTCGGCGAGCACGTCCTCGAGCCCCTCCAGACTCTTGACTCGGAAGATCGCGGCCGCCGACGACAACGGGGATCCGGCATCCCGTGCGCTCTTCGCGAACCCCTGCGCGACGGCGCGCGTCCACGCCTCGGATGCCGCCTTCACGGCTGCGTAGTTCGCACCTCCGGCGAGCGGCCGTGCCACGGCCGTGGAAGACACGATCGCGAGGCGCCCGGCGCTCGAGGTGCGCAGGTCTTCGTCGAATGCGCGGCTCACGTGGCGGAGGGCGGTGAACGAGCGCTCCAGGAAGCGGAAGTCCTCATCGCTCTGACCGGCCAGGCCTCCGCCGCCACGCCAGCCGCCCACGAGGTTCACGACGCCGTCGACCGGTCCGATCGCGGCATGGACGTGCTCGGCGAGCGTGCGCACCGAGAACTCGTCGATCAGATCGCACACCTCGGTGCGGATCGTCGGCCCGTCGACCTGTCGCAGGGCCCCGGCCATCGCGTCGATCTTGTCGGCATCCCGGCCGACGGCGATGACCCGGGCGCCGGCCTGGACCAGCGCCCGGGTGACCGCGAGACCGCTCGCGCTCGTCGCGCCTGCGATCAGCACGACCCGCCCCTCGGCCGCCGCGGACTCCGCAGGCGCGCTCATCGCGTCAGGCGTCCTCGGCCCGGATGCCCGCAGTCGACTCGATCACCGGGCGCATCTTCTTCTCGAGCGCCTCGAAGAACATCGAGAGCGGGAACTCGTCGTCCATGACCGCGTCGGTGTAGCCCTTCGGAAGCCCGGCGAGCACGTCGTCGGGCAGACCGCGCGCCCACCGCGAGGCCGGGTGGGGCGTGAGCGTCGAGCGGACCAGCTCGTAGGCGGCCAGCCAGTGCGCGGTCTTCGGGCGGTCGATCGAGCGCCAGTACAGCTCGTCGATCGCATCGCTCAGCTCGACCACCGCGGAGGGCACGTTCGGCCAGTCGAAGGTCAGTGCCGTGTCGGTCCAGTGCAGGACGCCCCGCTGGTGCAGCCAGGCGAACAGCAGCTGACCGCCGACCGCGTCGTAGTTGCGGACGCGCGAACCGGTGATCGCGAAGCGGAAGATCCGATCGAAGATCACGGCGTACTGCACGAGCACCGCGTGCTCGAGCATCTCGGCTTCGACATCGCTGAGCGTCGCGCCGGAGGCGACACGCTCGCGCAGGCGCTTCGTGATCGCCACGCACTCGCGGAAGGCTGTGAGGTCGCAGCGCAGCTCTTCGAGCGAGTACAGGAAGTACGGCATCCGCTGCTTGATCATGAACGGATCGAACGGCAGGTCGCCGCGCATGTGCGTGCGGTCGTGGATGATGTCCCACATCACGAACGTCCGCTCGGCCAGCGCCTGGTCCTCCAGCATCCGCGCCGCGCCCTCGGGGAGCTCGAGCTTCGTGATCTCCGACGCGGCACGCACGACCCGGCGGTAGCGCGCGGCCTCGCGGTCCTGGAAGATCGCGCCCCACGTGAACGTGGGGATCTCGCGCATCGCCACGGTCTCGGGGAACAGCACAGCCGAGTTGGTGTCGTAGCCGGGCGTGAAGTCCACCAGGCGAAGCGAGACGAAGAGCCGGTTGACGTATTCGGTCTCGAGCTCGGCGATGAACTCCGGCCAGATCACCTCGACGATGAGCGCCTCGACGTACCGATCGGACGACCCGTTCTGGGTGTACATAGGGAACACGACGAGGTGGCGGATGCCGTCCACACGGTGCTGCTGCGGCTGGAACGCGACGAGCGAATCGTAGAAGTCCGGGACGCCGAACCCGCCGTCCGCCCACCGCTCGAAATCGTGCGCGCTCGCCGCGAGGTACTCGGCGTCGTGGGGGAAGCGATGCGAGAGCGCCCGGATGGACTCGACGACAGCTTCGACGCACGTCCGCGCCTCGGCGTGGTCGGCGGGGTCGGGAACCGAGCCGTCCTGAGCCTGGATGGCCTGGAGGGCGATCGCCGCATCCTTCAGTGAGAGCCAGGCCGGCGTGGTCTCGACACCGAGTGCGCGGCCGTCCTCGACGACCTCGGGTTCGCCGACGACGGCCTGGCGCGCACCGGTCTGGTGGGTCTGGCTGAGGGACATGGCAACCTCCGATCCGAGGAAGAGATGGAAACATTCCGGCGATTCACCGGTTCAACCGATATTCTTCCATGTCATGGACGATCCTGTCGACTCAGCGATCCTCGCGGCGGTCTCGCGGGATCCGCGGGCCACGCTCGCGCAGCTGTCCGAGAACGTCGGCCTCGGCGTCTCGGCAGTCCAGGCGCGGCTGCGCCGACTCGAGAGCACCGGCGTCATCACGGGATACCGCGCACTCCTGGACCCCGAGGCCGTCGGCCGATCGCTCTCCGCCTTCATCGAGATCACGCCGCTCGACCCCTCGCAGCCCGACAATGCCCCGGAGCTGCTCGAGCACCTGACCGCGATCGAGGCGTGCCACTCGATCGCGGGCGATGCGAGCTACATCCTGTTCGTGCGGGTCGGCACGCCTCGCGGCCTCGAAGCGCTCATCCGCGACATCCGACTCGCCGCATCCGTCAGCACGCGCACGACGGTGGTGCTGCAGACGTTCTACGAGAACCGTCCGATGGCCCTCTGACCCGGCTGGCCGCTCGACTCCCGTCTTTTCGCGAAACCACCCCTTCTCGCCGAGACCACCCAAGATGGGTCGACTGAACCGCGTGGATTCGGCGAGAAGAGGTGGTTTCGCCAGGGGAGCAGCAGAGCCGTCCGCTAATCGTGCTGGGGGAAGCCCAGGTTCAGGCCGCCGTGCGACGGGTCCAGCCAACGGCTCGTGACGGCCTTCTCCTGCGTGAAGAAGTCGAAGCCGTGCGGACCGTACGCCTTCGCGTCGCCGAACAGCGAGGCCTTCCACCCGCCGAAGGAGTGGTACGCCACCGGCACCGGGATCGGCACGTTGATGCCGATCATGCCGACGTGCACCTCGCGCTGGAAGCGCCGCGCAGCGCCGCCGTCGTTCGTGAAGATCGCCGTGCCGTTGCCGTACTGGCTGCCGTTGATGATGCCGAGGCCCTCTTCGTAGCCGTCGACGCGCACGACCGACAGCACGGGGCCGAAGATCTCGTCGCGGTACACCGTCGAGGAGGTCGGCACCTTGTCGATCAGGGTGGGTCCGAGCCAGAACCCGTCGGGGTCGCCGTCGATCTCGACATCGCGGCCGTCGACGACGACCGAGGCCCCGTCCGCCGAGGCCACGTCGATGTACGAGGCGACCTTGTCGCGGTGCACCTGGGTGATGAGCGGGCCCATGTCGCAGCCGCGCGTGCCGTCACCGGTGCGCAGGGTGCCCATGCGCTGGCTGACCTTCTCGACGAACTCGTCGGCGATCGTGTCGACCGCGAGCACGACCGAGATCGCCATGCAGCGCTCGCCGGCCGAGCCGAAGCCGGCGTTCACGGCGGCGTCCGCAGCGAGGTCGAGGTCGGCATCCGGAAGGATCAGCATGTGGTTCTTGGCGCCGCCGAGGGCCTGCACGCGCTTGCCGTGCGAGGTCGCAGTCTCGTAGACGTACTTCGCGATCGGGGTGGAGCCGACGAACGAGATCGCCCGCACGTCGGGGTGCTCCAGCAGCGCGTCGACGGCCTCCTTGTCGCCGTGCACGACGTTCAGCACGCCGTCGGGGAGGCCTGCCTCCTTCAGCAGCGCGGCCATCCAGTTCGCGGCGCTCGGGTCCTTCTCCGAGGGCTTGAGGATCACTGCGTTGCCGGCGGCGAGCGCGATCGAGAAGAACCAGAGCGGCACCATCGCCGGGAAGTTGAACGGGCTGATGATCCCGACGACGCCGATCGGCTGCTTGACGGTGTACACGTCGACACCGGTCGAGACGTTCTCGGAGTAGGCGCCCTTCGTGAGGTGTCCGAGCCCGCACGCGAACTCGACGACCTCCATGCCGCGGGCGATCTCGCCGAGGGCGTCGGAGATGACCTTGCCGTGCTCCGACGTGAGGATCTCGGCGAGCTCCTGCTTGCGGGCGTTCAGCAGCTCGCGGAACGCGAACAGCACGGTCTGGCGCTTGGCGATCGATGAGTCGCGCCACTGCGCCCATGCCGCGGTCGCCGATGCGACGGCGTCGTCGACGTCGGCGGTGGAGGCGAGGCGCACCTCGCGCTGGACCTTGCCCCAGGCCGGGTTGTAGACCGGTGCCGTGCGAGTGGATGCGCCCGCCCAGGTGCCGCCGTCGACCCAGTGGTCGAGGATCGTGGTCGCGGACTCCGTTGCCGGCTCGAGTGTCGTGGTGTCAGTCATGGTCTTCCTTCTTCTGGCCTCGTGGGCACGTGTCTTTCCAGGGTAAGTCGCGGTCCGCGCGACCGATAGGGCGGTGCGCGCTAGCCGGCGGCCTCGACGGCGGTGAGCGCCTCGTCGTAGATCGACATCGCCTGGGCGACCTCGTCGTCGGTGACGACGCACGGCGGCACCACGTGGATGCGGTTCTCCGACGCGAACGGCACGAGCCCGCGTGAGGTGAGCTCCTGCTTGAGCCGGCCGATGACCGCCGGCGCCACGGGCTCGCGCGTCGACCGGTCGGCGACCAGTTCGATCGCCCAGAAGACGCCTTCGCCCCGGACTTCGCCGATCAGGCGGTGCTTCTGCTCGAGGTCGGCCAGGCCGGGCCCGATCGCCTCCTCGCCGATGCGCCGCGCGTTCTCGACGATGCCCTCGCCCTCCATCGCGTCGATCGACGCGACGATGGATGCCGCGGCCAGCGGGTGCCCGCTGTAGGTGAGTCCCCCAGGGAAGACCCGCTCGTCGAACGTCGACGAGATCTCCTCGGAGATGATCACGCCGCCCACCGGGACGTAACCGGAGTTGACGCCCTTCGCGAAGGTGATCAGGTCGGGGACGACGTCGTAGCCCTCGAACGCGAACCAGCGACCGGTGCGGCCGAACCCGGCCATCACCTCGTCGAGGATCAGGATGATGCCGTAGCGGTCGCACAGCGCGCGCACGCCGGAGAGATACCCGGGCGGCGGAAGCAGGATGCCGGCCGTGCCGGGCACCGACTCCAGCAGGATCGCCGCGATCGTGGCCGGTCCCTCCGACTGGATGACGCGCTCGAGATGGTGCAGCGCCCGCGCCGACTCCTCCTCGGGCGTCGTCGCCCAGAACTCGCTGCGGTACAGGTAGGGGCCGAAGAAGTGCGCGTGGCCGCGGGCGTACTGGTTCGGCATCCGCCGCCAGTCGCCGGTCGCGACGATGGCCGCGCCGGTGTTGCCGTGGTACGAGCGATAGGTCGAGAGCACCGTGTCGCGGCCGGTGTGCAGCCGGGCCATCCGGATCGCGTTCTCGTTCGCGTCGGCGCCGCCGTTGGTGAAGAACACCTTCGCGAAGCCGTCGGGCGCCTTGCCGATGATGCGCCGGGCGGCCTGCCCGCGCGTCAGATTGGCGGTGGCGGGGCCGATCGTCGCGAGCGTCGCCGCCTGCTCCTGGATCGCCGCGACGACCGCCGGATGCTGGTGCCCGATGTTGACGTTGACGAGCTGGCTCGCGAAATCCAGCATCCGATTGCCGGCGTGATCCCAGACGGTCGACCCGCACCCGCCTGCGATCACCGGCAGGTCGAGGTTGGCCTGGGCCAGCCAGGAGTGGAACACGAACTCGCGGTCGAGGGAGCTCGCCTGGGCGTCCAGGTCTTCATCGGTCATGCGTGCGGTCCCTTCGCGCGTGCGATCGCGTCGGCGCGCTGCGCCGCCGCTCAGTGATCAACGCTCGTCTGTCGGGCACCGCGGGTCAAGCCACGAACTGTTCTGATCCGATCGCCGGGTCCGTCGAAGCGTCCGGATGCCGCCGTTCCGCCGCGGGCCACGGCGCTCCGTCTCGCTCGTCATCGCTCGCCCAACGACCGGGGTCGGTCGTTGAGCGAGCGAAGCGACGAAAACGCGTGGACGGCTAGTTGCCGCCCTCCTGCAGCTCGACCTCCAGCGGCGTGAACTCCTCGCCGAGGACGTCGATGCCGCCCTCCTCCTCGAGCTCATCCAGCGCCTTCTGGATGTACTCGTTGCTGTACGCCGTCGACGGCGGCTCCTCGGTGATGAGGTGCGCGCCGGTCTCGTTCACAGCGGCGAGCGCGCCCTCGACGGTCTGGTTCCAGGCCGCCTCGTCGATGATTCCGATTCCGTCGGGCGACGGCCAGATGAGCTTGTTGATCTCGTTCATCATCCACAGCTCGTGGCTCGGACCCCACCCTGACCCGGAGGCCAGGGTGATCGCGGCAGCCTCATCGGGGTTCTCCCGCGAGTAGACCCACCCCTTGATGACGGCCTTGAGGAACTTCACCGCGGTGTCGGCGTACGCCTCATCCGAGGCCAGGCGCTCGGTGTCGGCCCAGACGGCGTCCTGCAGCATCGCGCCGACGGTGTCCTGGTAGCTGATGACATTGAAGTCCTCGGGCTGGTAGAGCTCGCCGGTCTCCGGGTCGGTGGTCTCCAGCAGCTGCGCGTACTCGTTGTAGGTCATCGCCTGCGCCGCGTCGATGTCACCCTGCAGGAAGGCGTTCATGTTGAAGTCCTGCGTGATGATCTGGACGGTGGTGGCGTCGAGGTCCTCCGCGGCCATCGCCGCGAAGATCTCCCACTCGTTGCCGAAGCCCCA
Organism: Microbacterium sp. cf046; assembly: GCF_900114345.1. GTDB lineage: Bacteria > Actinomycetota > Actinomycetes > Actinomycetales > Microbacteriaceae > Microbacterium. The sequence continues at coordinate 970,221 of NZ_FOZJ01000001.1, forward strand.
CGAGCCGATCTTCTTGCCCTCGAAGTCGGCGACCGAGTCGATGCCCGAATCGGCCCACGACACCTGAAGGGTGCCGGAGCGCTGGAAGATCTGCGCGATGTCGGTCAGGTTCGCGCCGGCCTCGATCGATCCGAGCACTTTGGGCACCCAGGCGATCGCGAAGTCGACGTCACCGTTGGCCAGGGCATCCTGCGGAACGATGTCGCCGCCCGACGGGATGATCTCGACCTCGAGGCCCTCGTCCTTGAAGAAGCCCTGCTCGACGGCGGCGAAGTAACCGGCGAACTGAGCCTGGGGGAGCCACTGGAGCTGGAGCTTGACCGGGGTCAGCTCGCCGGAGTCGCCCGAGGCGTCCGACGAGGGCGACGTGCCGCCTCCGCCGGAGCAGGCGCTCAGGATGACGGCCGCCGACAGCGCGAATGCGCCTGTCGCGAGGCCGCGACGTGTGCTGTGTCTCATGTCGTTCCTTTCGGGTTCCCTTGCGGGATGCGGTGATGCGGGACCGGCCTCGACTGGCGAGGACGACGACCCGCCGCATCCAGCGCGGCGCGCTTCATTGCGCGCCTCCGACCGGGATGCGGCGGAGCACGAGGCGCTCGATGAGCGCCGTCGCGAGATAGAAGATCAGGCCGACGACGATCGCCGCGACCACGTAGGCCCAGGCGCGCGCGTACGCGCTGGTCGCGGCGGAGGTGGAGATCGCGCTGCCCAAGCCGCCGCGCGGGCCGCCGAAGTACTCCGCGACCAGCGCCGAGATCACGGCGAGCGAACTGGCGATCCGCACGCCGGTGAGCAGGTACGGCAGGGCAGTGGGGAGTGTGACGGTGCGGAAGGACTGGGCGCCGCTGGCGGCATAGCTTCGCATCAGGTCCCGGTGCACCGGCCGGGTCTGCCGCAGACCGCGGAACGTGTTGATGAAGACCGGGACGAAGGATGCGAGCGCGGCGATCGCCTGCCGGCCGAATTGGCTGTCGGCGCCGAACATCGAGTTCAGCACCGGGGCGAGGGCGACGATCGGCACGACGGCGAGGGCTGCCACGACCGGCGCCGACATCCCGTCGATCGCGTGCCAGCGCGCGGCGAACGCGGCGAGCACGATCGCGAGGACCGTGCCCACCACGAGGCCGATCAACGCGTTCGTCCCCGTCACGAGCGCCGCTGACCAGATCGCCGGACCGAACTCCGCGAACTGCTGCGCGATCGCCGCCGGGCTGGGCAGCAGGTAGTCCGACACGCCCACGACGGTGACGAGGAACTGCCACAGCGCGAGGCCGGTGATCCCGACCACGATCGGCGCGATGATCCGCAGGCGTCGCTCGGTCGCGGCACTCCACGCCGCGCGCGGCGGGCGGGGCGCGACATCCCGCGGGGTGACCGCCGTCATCGTTCCTCCCGCCCGCTCGTGGGCACCGGTGTGCCGTGCAGTGCCTCGCGCACCGAGGTCACGCGATCGAAGAACGCGGGCACTTCGCGCAGAGCCTCATCGCGCGCGGTGTCCTTGCCGAACCCGGTCTCGATCACCTCGGTGATCCGGCCGGGACGCGGCGACATCACAACCACGCGATCCGAGAGGAAGACCGCCTCGGGGATCGAGTGCGTGACGAACACCACGGCGGCGCCGGTCTCGGCGGCGATCCGGGACAGCTCGGTCTGCATCCGCTCACGGGTCATCTCATCCAGCGCCCCGAACGGCTCGTCCATGAGCAGCAGCCGCGGTCGCTCGGCGAGCGCGCGCGCGATCGCGACACGCTGCTGCATTCCGCCGGAGAGCTGATCCGGATGCCGGTCCGCGAAGTCCGTGAGGCCGACGAGCTCCGCGAGCTCGGCCACGCGGGCCTTGCGCTCCGCGGCCGCCACACCGTGCAGCTCGAGGGGGAGCGCGATGTTGGCGGCGACGGTCCGCCACGGCAGGAGCCCCGCCTGCTGGAACGCGATGCCGTAATCCTGGTCGCGGCGCGCCCGATGCGCCGGCTTTCCGAAGACCTCGATCGTGCCGGACGTGGGCGAGTCGAGGTCGGCGATCAGGCGCAGCAGGGTGGACTTGCCGCACCCGGACGGGCCGATCAGCGCGACGAACTCGCCCTCGGCGACGGTCAGATCGATGCCTTCGAGCGCGCTGACATCGCCGGTCTTCGTCGCGAAGGTCTTGGCGACGTCCCGCACGACGACGGAATCCGTGCCTGCCGTCGCATCCGGACCCCCGTGAGCATGTCCAAGGGTCATCAGGTGGCCTCTCCTCGTCGGTAGTCCTTCAGCAGCAGTCCGAGCATCGCGACCGATCCGGCGGCGACCAGCCCGAGGGCGATCGCGCCGAAGATCGGCGCCCACGCCTTGGACGGGTCACCCGACGCCTGGCCGGCGAACTGGATCAGCAGACGGCCGATCCCGCCCTGCAGCCCGGTCGACACCTCGGCGACCACGGCGCCGATCACGGCGTTGGCCGCGCCGAGGCGCAGCGCCGGGAGCAGGTAGGGCACGGATGCCGGGAATCGCAGTCGCAGCAGGGTCGGCCAGTAGCCGGCCGCGTAGGTGTGCATGAGTTCGGTATGGATCCGGTCGGGGGACTGCAGCCCCCGCAGGGCGCCCACGGCGATCGGGAAGAACGCGAGATAGGAAGCGATGAGGGCGACCGACATCCAGTCCTGCCACTCGAATCCGCCGATCGAGACGCGCGATCCCCAGCTCTTCACGATCGGGGCGAACGCGATCAGCGGCACCGTCTGGCTCAGGATGATCCACGGCAGCAGACCCCACTCGACCAGGCGCCAGCGCTGCATCACGAGGGCGAGGCCGACGCCGACGACGAGCCCCACCAGCCACCCGACGGCGGCGATGCCGAGGGTCGTCAGGCACGCCAGCGCGATGGCTCCCCACAGCGGAGGGGAGCCGTCGGCGCGGGTGACGGGCTCGAGCAGCCGCCCGATCATGTCCCACACGTGCGGCATCGCGAGGTCGGTCGTCCGCGGCAGGATCCTCGCCCCTCCGATGACCACCCCGTCGGAGGGACCCAGGAATTTGTACGCCTCCCACACGATGACGAGGAGGAGGATGCCGACGGCGCCCCAAGCCCACGCCGAGAGAGCGTGCGGGCCGGTTCGCGTGCGAGCGCGCGCCGGGCGGGCGGAACCGCGGCCCTTGTCCACGGTCTCGCCGGTCGGTTGCGTTCTCGCGGTGTCGGTCGCGGGTGAGGTCATGTCTTGGCCGTCACGTGCTCGGACAGGGCGGGGATCACGGTTTCGCCGTACACCCGCATCGTCTCCTCCTTGTTGTCGTGCTGGAGGTAGCCGGCGAACTGCGTCACCCCGATCTCACGGAGCTTCTGGAGCTTGGCGATGTGCTCGTCCGCCGTGCCCAGGATGCAGAACCGGTCGACGATCTCGTCGGGCACGAAGTCGACGTGGTCGTTGTCGGACTTGCCGTGCGTGTTGTAGTCGTAGCCGTGCCTGCCGGCGATGTAGTCGGTGAGCGCATCCGGGACGGCACCGTGATGGCCGTACTTCGCGACGATGTCGGCGACGTGGTTGCCGACCATGCCGCCGAACCAGCGGCACTGATCGCGCATGTGCTGCCAGTCGTCGCCGATGTACATCGGCGCGGCCACGCAGAACGCGATCGAGTCGGGGTCGCGTCCGACGTTCTCGGCCGCCTGGCGGACCGTCTTGATCATCCACGCGGCGATGTCGAGGTCGGCGAGCTGGAGGATGAAGCCGTCGCCGACCTCGCCGGTGAGCTTCAGCGCCAGCGGCCCGTACGCGGCGACCCACACCTCCAGCTCCGAGCCGTGGCTCCACGGGAACTGCAGGGTGGCGCCGTTGTACTCGACCGGACGCGAGTTGGCGAGCTCCCGGATCACGTGGATCGACTCGCGCAGCTCGCTCATCGAGACCGGCTTGCCGTTGGTGACGCGCACCGCCGAGTCGCCGCGCCCGATTCCGCACACGGTGCGGTTGCCGTACATCTCATTCAACGTCGCGAAGACGGATGCCGTCACCGTCCAGTCCCGCGTGGCGGGATTGGTCACGAAGGGCCCGACGGTCACCCGTTTCGTCTCCGCGAGGATCGCCGAGTGGATGACGTAGGGCTCTTCCCACAGCAGGTGCGAGTCGAAGGTCCACACGTGGGTGAACCCGTGCGCCTCGGCGAGCTTCGCGAGCTGCACGGTGCGGGCCGCGGGCGGGTTGGTCTGCAGTACGACGCCGAAGTCCATGGTGCTCCTATCGATCGGCCGCGCGGTCATGTCAGGTACTGGCTGAGGCCGCGCTTGAGGAAGCGCCCATCGCCCTTTGCGCCGAGATACTCGCCGCCGTCGACGATGACCTTGCCGCGGGAGAGCACGGTGTCGACGTGCCCGTCGATCTCGAAGCCCTCCCACGCCGAGTGGTCCATGTTCATGTGATGCGTCTTGCCGAGACCGATCGACGTATGCCCGTTCGGGTCGTAGATCACGACGTCGCCGTCGGCACCCGGCTGGATCACGCCCTTGCGGCCGTACAGCCCGAACATCCGCGCGGGGGTGGTCGAGGTGAGCTCCACCCACCGCTCCAGGGTGATCTTCCCCGTCACGACGCCCTGGTACATCAGATCCATGCGGTGCTCGATCGAGCCGATGCCGTTCGGGATCGCGCGGAAGTCGCCGAGCCCGAGCTCCTTCTGGTCTTTCATGCAGAACGGGCAGTGGTCGGTCGAGACCATCTGCAGGTCGTTCGTGCGCAGCGCCTGCCACATGTGGTCCTGGTGGCCCTCGGCGCGCGAGCGCAGCGGGGTCGAGCACACCCACTTGGCGCCCTCGAACCGCCCCCACTCGTCGCTCGTGGCACCGAGCTGCTCCTCCAGAGACAGGTACAGGTACTGCGGACACGTCTCGCCGAACACGTTCTGACCCTTGTCGCGGGCGGCGGCGAGCTGCTCGACGGCCTGCTTGGCGCTCACATGCACGACGTACAGCGGCGCTCCGGTGAGGTTCGCGATCATGATCGCGCGGTGCGTGGCCTCCTCCTCCATCTGCCATGCACGGGCGATGCCGTGGAAGTACGGGTCGGTCTTGCCCTCCGCGACGAGCTGTGCGGCGAGCACGTCGATCACCGGTCCGTTCTCGGCGTGCATCATCGTGAGCAGGCCGGTCTCGCGCGAGACCTGCATCGCCCGCAGCACCTGGGCATCGTCGGAGTAGAAGACTCCCGGGTAGGCCATGAAGAGCTTGAAGCTCGTGATGCCCTCGTCGATCAGGCCGGGCATGGCCGCGAGCGCGTCCTCGTCGACGCCGCCGATGATCTGGTGGAACCCGTAGTCGATCGCGCAGTTTCCGGCGGCTTTCGCGTGCCACGCCGCCAGGCCGTCCTGGACGCGCTCACCGTACCGCTGCACCGCGAAGTCGATGATGCTCGTGGTTCCGCCCCAGGCCGCCGCACGCGTGCCGGTCTCGAACGTGTCGATCGCGGCGGTGCCGCCGAAGGGCAGCTCCATGTGGGTGTGCGCGTCGATGCCGCCCGGGATGACGTACTTGCCTGTCGCGTCGATGACGCGGTCGACGGATGCCGCGACGTCCGTCCCGAGAAGCTCGGAGCCCGGCTGCAGGACCGCGGCGATCGTCTCGCCGTCTATCAGCACGTCGGCCGCGGAGCGGCCGGTGGCCGAGACGACCGTGCCGCCGGTGATGAGTGTCGTTGCCATGATCTCGATACGCCCCTTCGTCGCTACTCGATCACCCGGGTCACGGCTTCGCGATCAGCGCGTACGAGTCGGGCCGGCGGTCCCGGTAGAACTGCCAGTCGTCGCGCATCTCCTGGACCATGTCCATCTCGAGGTCGCGGATGAGGACCTCTTCATGGGTGCCCGACCCGCGCTCGCCGACGAAGTTGCCCCGCGGGTCGATCACCTGGCTGGTTCCGTAGAAGTCCACCGCGAGCTCTCCGTACTCGTTGTCCTCCCGTCCGACGCGGTTCGGCTGGAGCACGAAGTAGCCGTTCGCGACCGCGGCGCACGGGCCCTCGACCTCCCAGAGGCGGTTGGACAGCCCCGGCTTGGTCGCGTTCGGGTTGAACACGACGTGCGCTCCGCCCAGGCCCAGCTCGCGCCAGCCCTCCGGGAAGTGGCGGTCGTAGCAGATGTAGACCCCGACCTTGCCGATGGCCGTGTCGAACACCGGGTATCCGAGGTTGCCGGGACGGAAGTAGAACTTCTCCCAGAAGCGATCGAGATGCGGGAGGTGGTGCTTGCGGTACTTGCCGAGGATCGTCCCATCGGCGTCGACCACGACTGCCGTGTTGTAGTACACGCCGGTGATGTCCTCCTCGTAGATCGGGAGGATCATGACCATGTTCAGCTCGGCGGCAAGGGCGGCGAATCGCTGCACGATCGGGCCGTCGGCCGGCTCGGCGTAGCGGTAGTACTTCTTGTCCTCGGTGATCCCGAAGTACGGGCCGTAGAACAGCTCCTGGAAGCAGATCACCTGCGCGCCCTCTGCTGCGGCATCCCTCGCGAACCGCTCGTGCTTGTCGAGCATCGACTCCTTGTCGCCGGTCCAGGTGGTCTGTGTGATTGCCGCGCGTACCGTCGTCATGCCGGTCTCCGTCCGTCCTCGACTGATCCTCTTCGTGCTGCATCGACGGGGACCGGTTCGGGTTCCGGTGGGGATCGCTCCCCGCTGTTCGATCTTGGTCCTCCGACGTTTCCCGTCGATTTCAGCCTGTGTCCGGACAGTAAAGCCTGAGGGCGATGCGCGGCAAGGGGTTCGCCGGATACATCCCCGACTGATGCCGCCACAGCGCGGCAGGGCCGAATACATCGCAGGATGGATGCTGCGCCGTCGCCTTCCCGGTTAGCGTGAGTGCGTGTTCCGCCGGCTGAAGACCTACCAGATCACGGTCGACGTCTCGGTCGCCGTCGTGTTCTTCGCGGTCGCCCTGCCGGTGGAGATCATGGTGGGCGAGACGGGCACGGTGAGCCTCCTGGGCGCTCCGGTCGCGCTACTGGCCGGCGTGACGATCGCCGTGATCTTCAGCGCGGCACTGGGCGTCCGTCGCTGGTCGCCGCCGATCGCGCTGGCGCTCGCCTGGGCCGGCGCCGTCCTGCAGATGGCGCTCGGCCGACCGCCGACCGCCGCCGATCTGGCGATCTTCGGCGTGCTCTACGTGACGGCCGCCTACGGCACCCGCCGCGTCTACTGGGCGGGCTTCGCGTCCGCGCTCGCAGGCGCCCTCGTGATCACGATCTACCTCTTCGTCGGGCCGACGTTCGCCGGTGGCGGCCTGTCGCTGCGCACGCTGCCGCTCGCGGTCGCCGTGCTGGTCGCTGCCGCCTTCGCGCTGCTGCTGGCGTGGACGGTCGGCGCGCTCGTGCGGGCGGCCCTCCGCGCGAGTGCCAACCGCGAGGCGCAGGAGCGCGCCGAGGTCGAGGCGGCGACGGAGCAGGAGCGCGTGCGGATCGCGCGGGACATGCACGACGTCGTCGCGCACTCGCTCGCCGTCGTGATCGCCCAGGCCGACGGGGCCAGGTACGCGGCCCCCGCCGACCCGGCAGCTGCGACGGCGGCGCTCGGCACGATCTCGACGACGGCCCGTGCTGCGCTCGCCGACGTCCGGCTGCTGCTGACCCAGCTGCGCCATAACCAATCCCCGGGCCCGCAGCCGACGCTCGCCGATCTCGAGGAGCTCTACGCGCAGGTGCGCGCGGCCGGGGTCGAGCTGCGGGTCGACATCGATCCGGCACCCACCGTCCAGCCGTCCGCTGCCGTGCAGCTCGCGCTGTACCGGATCCTGCAGGAGGCCCTCACGAACGCCCTCCGCCACGGCGACGGCGGGCCGGTGCTCGTGCGGCTCGCCTGGCTTGCGACGGTGTGCAAGGGACGCCCCGGAGTCGAGTTCGAGGTGCGCAACCGCCTGCGGTCGGGCGAGCATCCGACCGAATCGGGGCACGGACTGATCGGGATGGGCGAACGAGCGAACCTGGTCGGCGGGTGGCTCAGCGCCTCGGATCCGGACGGCGAGTTCGTGGTCACCGGCGTGCTCCCGGTCGGAGGCGTCGAGTGAAGCCGATCCGCGTCGTGCTGGTCGACGACCAGGCGCTGTTCCGTGCCGGCATCCGCATGCTGATCGACTCGCAGGCCGATCTCGAGGTCGTCGCCGAGGCGGCGGACGGCCGCGAGGCGCTCGAGGTCGTGCGTGCGGCCCGCCCCGACGTCGTGCTCATGGACATCCGGATGCCGGTCATGGACGGACTCGCCGCGACCGCCGAGCTGCTCCGTGACGAGGACCCGCCGCGGATCGTGATGCTGACGACCTTCGATCTCGACGAGGCCGCCGCGCGCGCGATCCGGCAGGGTGCGAGCGGGTTCCTGCTGAAGGATGCCGAGCCGGAGTTCCTGCTCGCCGCGATCCGCACCGTCCACTCGGGGTCGGCGGTGATCGCGGCCTCCGCCACCCGCGACCTGTTCGCGCACTTCGCTGTTGCGGCGCCGCGGCCGGTTCCGCCGGCGTATCTCGACCTGACCGATCGGGAGCGGGAGATCTTCGCGCTCGCCGCACAGGGGCTCTCGAACGCCGAGATCGCCGGGCGCGAATTCCTCTCCGAAGCCACGGTCAAGACGCACGTCAGCCGCATCCTGACCAAGCTCGCGCTGCGCGACCGCGTCCAGCTCGTGGTGTTCGCCTTCGAGCACGGCCTGGCGTAGCGGGCGCCCGGCTCAGCGACCCTCGAGCGCCGCGCGGTGCTTGACGTACTTCGGCTTGCCGATCCACCGCCACATCAGCCGCGCCGGCGCTGGCATGTGCTCGTGCAGCCACTCGTCGCCGCCGTCGGGCTGCGCGGCCAGGATCTCGCCGAGCTGATTCCAGGTCTGGCCCTTCGGGACGGCGCGTCGTCCGTGGTCGGCGAACCACTCCACCTCCTCCTCGGTGATGGTCCTCTCCATGACCGGGACGATGTTCGTCTCCTCGTCGGGGAGGTGCACGCCGAGCGCGGCGTTGATGCCGTCGAGCGCTGTCAGCACCGGAGCCGCACCCGTCGCCGTGGCCGTCGTCCTCCACTCGGGGAGGGCTCGGTCGAGCGCCTTCAGCTGGACGAGCATCTCGGCGTGCTGGGCCTTCATGCGCTCCACGTGGATCGCGCAGGACGGCGCGCGCTCCTCCAGAGCGTCCCAGAGGCGCTCGTCCTCTGCCTCGTGGTGCGCGTGCAGGCCGACCGAGAGCATGTGCAGCTGATCGGCGACGATCTCGGCGTGGGCGAGGTCGCCGGAAGAGACCGCTCGCACGAGCCCCGGGGCCTCGCCGAAGCCGCGCCGGAACATCCGGTGGATCTCGACCATGCCGCGGGCATCGCACGTCTTCCGCGCGGCAGGTTCATCACCGCTCGGCGGCATGGCGGTTGCAGGCATCATCGCTCCTCACTCGGGTTCTGGAACAGGACCCTAGCGCCGCGCCGCGACGCCGCGGAAGATCTCGGCAGTCGACGCGCCGCGATGCGTGTGCGCAGGTGCCCGGCGAACTAGCCTCAGGATCATGCGTTCGAGCACCTCAGGGCACCAGCTGCTCCCTTCTCGCCGTCGGCGGATGCTGCCTGCGTGGGTGCGCGGGGTCGATCGCACGGTCGGCCGGCGCCTCAACGCCTCGGCGTCCTGGCATGTGCACGACCGCGCCTACACCCGGCTCAGCCGGGCCGCCGATCACGGACTGCTGTGGTATTCGATCGCCGCCACGCTGTTCGCGCTGGGTCGGCGACGTGCGGCGATTCGCGGCGTCGCCTCGATGCTGGTCGCGAGCGTCACCTCCGACGTCGTCGTGAAGAGCTTCTTCGCGGGCCCGCGACCGCTCTTCGATGACGTTCCCGCCGTGCGGCGGCTGCGCATCCATCCCTCGACGCCGTCGTTCCCATCGGGGCACTCGGCCAGCGCCGCGGGCTTCGCGACGGGGGTCGCGCTGGAGTCGGGGCGCTCGGGGCTGGTCATCGGGCCGCTCGCGGCTGCGGTGGCGTACTCGCGCCTGCACGTCGGCGCCCACTGGCTCTCCGACGTCGTGGGCGGTGTCGCGATCGGCGCCGGCGTCGCGCTGCTGGGCCGGATCGTCGTGCCCGCCCGCGCTCACGATGAGGAGGTGAGCGACGACGAGGTCGAGCAGGTGGTCGAGCTGATCACCCTGCCGGCTTCCGATGACGGCCGCGGCGTGCTGATCGTGATGAACCAGGGTGCAGGGACAGCGGTCATCCGGCTCGATCCGCGCTCGACGATCGCGAACCGGCTGCCCGCTGCCATGGTGCGGGAGCTCGAACCCGACGAGGACATGGACGACGTCGTGCGGGAGATCATGGCCGGCGAGGACGCGCCGCAGGTGCTCGGGGTGTACGGCGGAGACGGGTCGGTCTCGCGCATGGCGCACCTCGCGCTCGAGTTCGACAGGCCGTTCCTGGCGCTGCCCGGCGGCACCTTCAATCACTTCTCCCGCACGGCGGGCATCGAGAGCGTCGACCTCGCGATCGACGCCCTGCAGTCCGGATCGGGGATCGCCGCGAGCGTCGGCGAACTCACGGCCGGGGGACGCACGACGACGGTCCTGAACGCCGCGTCGATCGGGATCTACCCCGAGTTCGTGGCGGAGCGGACGCGGCGGAAGGCCACGCTCGGCAAGTGGATCGGCGGCGTGGTCGCGACGTGGCGTCAGGTTCGGGACGCCGAGCCCATCGACATCACCGTCGGCGGCAGGCGTGCCCGCGTCTGGTCGGTGTTCGCGAGCGTCGGCCGCAACACTCCCGGCCAGGCGGCGACGATGCAGCGACGCACGCTCTCCGACGGCGTCCTGGACGTTCGGGTGCTGCACGCGCGCGGCTCCCGCCTCCAGGCGGTCGCTGCGCTCTCGTTCGGCAGGGCGACGCGCGCGGTGCTGCGTGCGCTGCGCCTGCTGCCCCCGGCATCCGACATCGAGCACATCACCGCGACCGACATCGCGATCTCCGTGCAGCCGAGGCACGGCGAGGCGACCTTCTACGCGCACGACGGCGAACTCGAGCGACGCCCCGCGGTCGGCGACGACGGTCGCTACACGCTGACCTGCCGGATCCTGCCGAAGGCCCTGCGCGTCTACGCCCCGGCGCCATCCCGCGCCCAGGAGGTGCTGGATTCCACGCGCCGCTGACGGATCGGATCCCGGGCTCGGATCATCCCAGCGATGTACGCGGGATGCCTCTGCGGGCCGACGCGCCTGCGCCCGGCGATTCGTACCGTCGGAGGCATGAACCTCTCATCGACAGACCTCGGGCTCGCCGCCCGTGTGCAGAACCTCACCAAGACCTACGGTCACGGCCAGAGCACGGTGCGCGCGCTCGATGACGTGAGCGTCGGCATCCGTCGCGGTGAGTTCACCGCGATCATGGGTCCGTCCGGGTCGGGCAAGTCGACCATCATGCACATCATGGCCGGGCTGGATGCCGCGACGAGCGGCCGGGCCTGGATCGGCGACACGGACATCACCGGTCTCTCGGACCTCGAGCTGACGATCCTGCGACGCCGGCGGGTCGGCTTCGTGTTCCAGGCGTTCAACCTCGTGCCGACCCTCGACGCGCTCGCCAACATCCTGCTGCCCTTCGACCTCGACGGCCGACGGCCGAGTGCCCTGGAACGCGGTCGCATCGACGGGCTGATCGAGGCGCTCGGGCTCGGATCGCGACTGCGACACCGCCCGCACGAACTCAGCGGCGGTCAGCAGCAGCGGGTCGCGATCGCACGGGCGCTGGCCACCGCGCCGGATCTCGTGTTCGCCGACGAGCCGACCGGCAATCTCGATTCGCGCAGCGGTCGTGAGGTGCTCGGTCTGCTCGCCAAGGCGAGTCGTGACCAGGGTCAGTCGATCGCGATGGTCACGCACGACCCGATCGCCGCGAGCCACGCCGACCGGGTGATCTTCCTCGCCGACGGCCGGGTCGTCGCCGACAAGCCCCGCCAGAGCCCCGAGCAGATCGCGGCATACATGCTGGCCTCCGAACTCGGCGCGCCGACCTCGATCGGCGACGACGCCGCAGCGGTGCTCGCATGAGCGCCGTCGCCACCGCGACCGCGGGCATCGAGCCGCGTCCGGCAGCGGCATCCGCTCCGCTGGGCTGGCTCAGGGACCGCGGCATGGGGGCGAGCATCCTGGTCGCGGCGATCTCGAGCGCCTTCGGCGTCGTGCTCATCTCGGCCACCGGGTACATCGCGGCGATGCTCCGAGCGGATCCGTACATCGGCGACAGCGCGATGCTCGCGGTCGTGCTCGGGATCATGACGGTCCTGCTGGTGGGCGTCGCGGTGTACGTCGCCGCGATCGTCACGGCGAACACGTTCTCCACCGTGATCGCGGGCCGCACGCGGCGCATCGCCCTCCTCCGACTGATCGGGGCGTCCGCGCGCACGCAGCGCTCGCAGGTCGCCCGCCAGGGGCTGGTGGTCGGCGCGATCGGTTCGTTCGCCGGACTCGTCGGCGGCACGGCGCTCGCCGCGGTCGGGGTGTGGACGGCCGGACGGATGCTGGGGCTGGAGGGCGTCTCATTCGGCGTGGTGCAGCCGGTGCTGCTGGTGCCCGCGGCGATCGTCGCGCTGACGACCTGGGCCGCGGCATGGGCGGGATCGCGCCGCGTGCTCGCAGTCACGCCACTGCAGGCGCTCGGAGGGTCGGTCGAGGCGACGCACGACCAGCTGTCACGCCGGACCGGGCGGAATGTGTGGGCGATCTCGCTGTTCGTCGCCGGGGGAGCGCTTCTGGCGGGAGGCGTGCTCCTGGGCCTGGTCTCGCCACTCGGCGTGATCGTGGCGTTCGCGGGCGGCATCCTGTCCTTCACCGGGCTCGCGCTCGGCGCGACGCTCGTCATGCCTCCGGTGCTGCGCCTGGTCGGACGGATCTTCGGCGGATCGGCGACCGCCCGGCTCGCCGCCGAGAACGCCCTGCGCCACCCCGAGCGCTCGTCGCGGATGGCGATCGGCGTCGTGATGGGCGTCACGCTCGTGACCATGTTCGCCGTCGCGATCGAGTCCGTGAAAGCCGTCATGAGCGCCGCCGCTGGCGGGCAGCTGCCGCCGGAGATCGCGACGGTGCTCGACAGCTTCGCGGCGATCATGATGGGGCTCGTCGCCGTGTCTGCGGTGATCGCCGGCGTCGGACTCGTGAACCTGCTCACGATCGGGGTCGTGCAGCGGCGCCGTGAGCTCGGGCTGCTGCGGGCGCTCGGCGTCTCCAACGGCCAGGTGCGCCGCATGGTGCTGCTGGAGGCCGCCCACGTCACGATCGCCGCGCTGGCGACCGGGCTCGTGCTCGGCGTGCTCTACGGGTGGGCGGGAGCGCAATCCCTGCTCGGGTCGATTCCGGTGAACCCGGATGCCCCGTCTGCGTCCAGCTTCGTGTGGCCGGCCGTGCCGTTCTGGCCGATCGTCGCGATCGCGGGCGCCACCACCGTGCTCACCCTCGTCGCGGCCGTCGTGCCGACGCGTCTGGCGACGCGGGTCGCGCCGGTCGAGGCGCTCGCCGAGTAGCGGACGTCAGTCGCTCGTCTGCTCCCGTGCGAGCTCGGGGTCGTGCGCCCAGGTCGGCGCCATCGCCTTGATCCGCGTCGCGCGCCACTGCCACGTCGTCCACAGCAGCGGCCACAGCGCGAGCGCGGTCGGACCGCCGATCACGAGCCGATCCCGCCAGAGCGTCTTGGCGGGATCGCCGGGAGCGGGCGAGATCGCCATCTGGTGGTCCCACACGTCGAGGCTCGCGAGGGGTCCGGTGAGCGGGATGCCGCTGTCGCGGAAGATGCGCACCGCACCGTTCGCGTCTTCCGTGATGCGGTCGCTGACGTGGATGAGCTGCCGGCCCATCGGGACGAGACCGGCAAGGGCCAGCTGCACCGGCACATCGCCGCCAGGCTCCCACGTCGTCGGAAGGCCCTGCGGATCCAGCGGCGACAGGTCCATGAGCGGGCCGTACAGTTCGGCGACCGCGCGGGGGGAGTGCACGGCCCGCCACGCGGCATCCGCGTCGCAGTCGATGACCAGCTTGAGGAGGATGCGCATCGTCTCAGTCTCCCATCGGGTGGCCGCGCCGGTCGCCCGCTGCGGCGGACGACCGAGCCCGGCCGTACGCTGGTCGGATGCCGGGGAGTCCGTTCGACCAGTCCATGTACCAGGTGCGACTGGAGTGGGGTGTGGACGGGCTCGAGCGCCTCGCCGCATCCGACATCGTCGTGGTCGTGGACGTGCTCCGGTACTCGACGAACGTGATCCGCCGACTCGAGCAGGGCGAGGACCACCCGCTGGATGCCGCCGCCCACGCCGCATCGATCAACGGCGCCGCGGTCGCCGAGGCTGCAGCGTCGAGCGGAGCGCTCGTGCTGGTGGGCGCGCTGCGCAACGCGTCGGCGGTCGCCGTCGCCGCCTCAGCCGAACAGGAGCGACGCGGCGGGCGCACCAGCATCGCGGTGATCGCCGCCGGCGAGCTGACCGGACGGGATGGCGCCGCAAGGGTGCGCTTCGCCGTCGAAGATCACCTCGGCGCGGGCGCGATCGTGGAGGCGCTCGGCTCGCTGGGCATCGACCACACTTCGCCCGAGGCCGCCGTGGCGGCGGAGTCGTTCCGCGCGCTCCGCCGTTCGGCGAAGCATCTGCTCACCGCGTCCGGCTCGGGGCTGGAGCTGGCAGGTCAGGGTCGCGGAGATGACGTGGTCGCAGCGTCCGCCCTGGATGCGGCATCCGTCGTCCCGGTGCTCCGCGAGGGCGTCTTCCGCGTGCACTGAACGCGGCTAGCGCGGGGTCATCGCCGCGAGCCGTACCGCGGGACCGATCTCGCGACGCGACCACGTGAAGACGAACCGCTCGTCGAACCGCGGAGCGCATCTCGCGCAGGACGTGGGCCGGGTGACCCGCCGGTGCCGGTAGGCCAGGTGCCCGGCGGGACACACGCCGATCCAGGGGGCGAGTTCGGTGGCAGTCTCGCCGTGGTGCGTCGTCCCGCCGACGTACCCCAGGTCGCGGGCGACTGCCTTCCACTTCGCACCGTGTCCGGCCTTGGCCCCCGCAAGCGCGTGCGCGACCTCGTGCAGGAGGGTCTGATGGTTCGTGTCGTCGTCGTAGCGGGCGGCGAGGTAGCGCGAGACGCTGATGCGCTTGCGCGTGTAGTCGCAGAGGCCGGCGCGGCGCTTCGCATTGTCGAACCCGAACGACCACGAGTCATCCAGGTGGTGGGCGATCAGCGCGTCGGCCCAGACGCGCACACGATGAAGATCCGACATGGCGGCGAGAGTAGAACGTACCTACGACACGGGGGGTTGCGGGGACCGGGGCGGGGTCTCAGCTGGCGACGGAGGCGCTGGTGCGACGCCGGTCGGCGGCGTCGACCGCGAGCAGCGTGGCCTCAAGCTGATCGTCCGACGCGCCGGATTCCTGGCGCAGGAACAGCGCGCGCTTGAAGTCGGCCCGCGCCGACACATAGTCCTCCGCGTCGTAGTGCACCTTGCCGCGGTGCTGGTAGGCGAAGGCGGCGATCGCGTTCCAATCCTGCCCCTCCGCCTCGTAGGCGCAGGTTGTGAGCTCCTGCTCGGCGGCCGCGTACGCGCCCCGGAACTGCAGCACCGACGCGTGCAGGATGCGTGCGCGAAGCAGATCCTTGCGCGTGCCCGCCATGCGCGCCACGCGCACCGACTGCTCCGACAGCACGAGCGAGTCCTCGAGCCGCCCGAGGACCTTCAGCAGCCACACCCGCTCGAGCAGCGCCGGAAGGCTCCGCTGCTCGCCGATCTCCTCGAGCCGGTCCTTGCACTGTCGCGCGTCGACCTGCTCGCGCAGGGTGTCGGGGTCATACCCGTGGATGTAGCTCATCGTCGACTCCTCTCCGCGCGAGCGCGTTCGCCCTTCCAGTGTGCCCCGCGGCCCGCGAAGGCCCGGGCTGACGCGCCGCTGGATCACGTGACGTCGCGCCGATTCGCATGCGGAGCGTGCGGGCCGCCCTCGTCACCGGACGCGAGGCGTCACGGCCGACGCTCGAAGACGGATGCCGCGGGCCTCGGCGAGGGTGTGGAATCGGCATCCGTCGCCACCCGCGCGCCGCGCGCGAACTCATCGAGCTCGACGTCCTGCGCGACCTTCGCCGGGTGCGGTCCTGCGGCCATGAGCCGTGGGAGCCACTGGGACGGGAGCGGCGTGCGGGATGCCGCGATGACGAGGTTGCCGAAGCGCCGCCCCTTGAGCACCTGCACCTCGGCGAGCACGATCACGTGCGGGAAGACGGCCCGCACCGTCGCGACCTGGCGCCGAGCGAAGGCGAGCCCCGCGCCGTCGGCGACATTGACCAGCAGCACGCCGTGGGGTGCCAGCATCCGCTCGGCTGCGGTGTAGAACTCGACCGTGGTCAGATGCGCGGGCGTCTGCGACCCGGCGAACACATCCGAGATGAGCAGGTCGACGTTGCCGACGAGCGCGGCCGGCAGCCGCCCCAGTCCCTCGCGCGCGTCTCCGATCCGCACGCGGATCGACGCGCCGCGCGGAAGCGGCAGCTCGCTGCGCACGAGCTCGATCAGCGCGGGCTCAAGCTCGATCACCTGCTGACGCGAGTCCGGCCGCGTCGCGGCGACGTACCGCGGCAGGGTCAGGGCGCCGGCACCGAGGTGCACGGCGGTCAGGGGCTGGCCCGGCATCTTCAGCAGGTCGATGACGGCACCCATGCGGGCGACGTACTCGAAGTGCAGATGCGTGGGATCGTCGAGGTCGACGTGCGACTGGGGCGTCCCGTCGACCTGGAGCTCCCACCCGCCGGCGTACTCGGAGCGCACGATGTGCGCGAGCGTCCCGTCGGAGAGCCGCACCGACGCGGGGGGCTCCTCGAACCGGGCTCGGGCCATGCGACAACGCTATCCCGCCCGCCGGTCAGGCACGCGCGGGGATACCGTGGAGCATGGCCTCGATCGATCTGAACGCCGACCTCGGCGAGTCGGTCGCGGGCGTGCCGACGGCCGATGACGAGGCGATGTTCGCGGTGATCTCGAGTGCGAGCATCGCCTGCGGCGGACACGCGGGGGATGCCGCATCCGTCCGAGCCGCGATCAAGCGGGCCGTGCGGTTCGGCGTCACGATCGGGGCGCACCCGTCGTATCCGGATACGGCGAACTTCGGCCGCGTCGCGGTCGCGATGACGCGCGAGGACCTGACCGCGACCGTGACCGCCCAGCTGCACGTGCTCGCCGATGCCGGAGCCGATGTGCGGTACGTCAAGCCGCACGGCGCGCTGTACCACGCGGTCACCGGCGACCCGGCTCAGGCCGCCGCGGTGGTCGCCGCCGTCGCGGCGCTCGCAGACCGGCAAGGGCATCCCGTCGCCGTCCTCGGGGTCGGCGGGGCGATCGAGCAGGCGGCGGAGGCCGCCGGCCTCGTCTTCGTCCGCGAGGCCTTCCTCGACCGCGGCTATCGGGCCGACGGGACCCTCGTTCCGCGTGGCGAGCCCGGCGATCTGCTGCACGACCCCGCGGAGGTGGGCGCCCGCGCAGTGCGACTGGTGCGCGAGGGCGCGGTCGAGGCGGCCGACGGCACGCTCGTCCTCGTGGATGCCGCGTCCCTGTGCGTCCACGGCGACTCACCTGGCGCGGTCGCGATGGCCCGCGCGGTGCGCGACGCGCTCGCCGCCGACGGCGTCGAGGTCCGGGCGCCATGGTGACCGACTCCGGCCCCCGCGATGCCGCCTCGCCGCGCATCCTGCCGATGGGGGAGCGCGCCATGCTCCTCGAAGTCGGGTCGCTGGAGGCCGCGGTCGGACTGCACCGCCGCCTCGCGGCATCACGGCCCGCCGGCGTCGTGGACCTCGTCCCCGCCGCGCGGACGGTGCTCGTGCGCGTCGACCAGTCCCGGCTCTCGCTCGCCGCGGCCAGAGCGTGGATCGAGGCGACGACATCGGATGCCGCCCCGGTAGCGCCGGCGAGCCCTGAGGTCGTGGAGCTGGAGGTCCTCTACGACGGAGCCGATCTCGCCGAGACGGCCGCGATGCTCGGCATGACGGCGGACGAGCTGGTGCGCCGGCACACCTCGGCCGCCTGGACCGTCGCCTTCACGGGCTTCGCGCCCGGCTTCGGATACCTCGTGAGCCCGGACTGGCCCTTCGATGTGGCGCGTCTGCCCAGCCCGCGCACGCGCGTCCCCCGCGGTGCGGTGGGCCTGGCCGGCGAGTTCACGGGCGCGTACCCGCGCGAGACCCCCGGCGGGTGGCGTCTGATCGGCAGGACCGATGCACCGCTGTTCGATCCGGATGCCGCATCCCCCGCCCTGCTCGCGCCGGGCACGCCGGTGCGCTTCCGCGCGGTCGATCGGTCGGCGACCGCCCTCGCGGACCGCCAGAACGCAGGGGCACCGCAAGACAGCGGCGAACGCGCTGCGTCTCGTGGCGCGCATGCAGTCGCCCGGGAACCGGAGGGTCGGCAGGCGGCGATCCGCGTCATCGAGCCGGGGCTGCTGGCGACGGTCCAGGATCTCGGCCGTGCCGGCTCGGCCTCACTCGGGGTCGCCGTCTCGGGAGCGCTCGACCGAGGGTCGGCCAGGACCGCGAACCGGCTGCTCGGCAACGCCGAGGGGGCTGCGGTGATCGAAGTGACGATGGGCGGGTTCCGCGCCGTCGCACTGAGCGACCTGTGGTTCGCGGTCACCGGCGCGTGGGGTGCGATCCGGCTCGCGGGCCTTCAGTCCGGCCAGCGTGAGGTCGATCCGTACGAGGCGCACGCCTGGCCGGCGGGCGCCGAGCTGCAGCTGGACTGGTTCGGTCACGGAGCGCGGGGGTACCTCGCCGTGCGCGGCGGCGTCGAGGGCCCGAAAGTGCTCGGCTCGCGCTCCACCGATCTGCTCGCGGCGATCGGTCCGCCCCGTCTGCGGGTGGGGGACGAGCTGGCGCTCGGGCACGAGGTCGACGCTCCGATCCCGGTCGCCGCGGTCGCGCCGTGGGGCGCGCCGCACGACGAGGAGCTCGAGGTCGACCTGGCTCCCGGCCCTCGAGCGGACTGGTTCGCGGCATCCGCCCTTGAGGCGCTGTTCGAGGAGGTCTGGACGGTCACGAACGACGCGGACCGTGTCGGGATGCGCCTGGACGGGCCCGAGCTCGTCCGCACCAGGACGGACGAGCTGCCCAGCGAGGGCATGGTCCCCGGCGCGCTGCAGGTGCCGCCGAGCGGGCGCCCCACGGTCCTGCTCGCCGACGGTCCGGTCACAGGCGGCTACCCGGTGATCGCGGTGGCGACGGATGCTGCGCTCGACCTGCTCGCGCAGGCCCGGCCGGGTACGCACGTGCGGTTCCGTCACGCGCGCCGCAGCCCCTAGCTCATCGGTCGCGCGCCGCACCCCTAGCTCATCCGTCACGCGGGTACAGCGGGGCGGCCGTTCCGCGTGCACGGGTGACGGATGAACGGGAGGTGGACCGGTCCCGGACCGTCACCAGTGCTCGACCGACTCGCGCACCGCGGCGCCGGCATCCGGCAGGGCGAGGGCGACGGCCTCCTGCACGCTCAGCTCGGCCCCCGCCCGCTCGCCGGCCGCGACGCCGTCGGCGTCCTTCGCGCGGAGCGCGGCGAGGTCGGCCGTGTGCACGGTGAACGCCTCGGCGTCGAACACCCCGATCCGGTGGCGGATCGCGCTCGCCGCGGCGGACAGCGCGCCCGCGCGCCACGCGTCGCCCTTCGCGGCGGCCACTGCGCACAGGCCCTCCAGGCCGTACGCGAGCCCCTCGTCGTAGTGCAGGCGGATCGCGAGCTCGAGGGTGTGCACGAACTCCTTTTCGGCGATCTCGATCTCCCCGCGCAGGAAGTTCAGGCGCGAGCGCAGGTTTCCGGCCACCGACATCGTGAACAGGTCCTGTCCGGCGGTGGCGATCCCGGTCGCGCGATCGAAGTGCTCGAGCGCCTCCGGCGTCCTGCCCATCACCCAGGCGAGCCTGCCGAGCGAGACCTCGGTGATCGCCTCGGCCCACCCGTTGCCGACCGCGTGGAGCTTCGCGACCGCATCGGTCAGCTCCGCCTGCGCCTTCACCACGTCGGGGGCGGGGAGCTGCACCCGCGCCGTGGCGCGCGCCGCGAGGGCCATCGCCGATGCATCGTCGTCGCCGGACTCGGCGAACAGCCGGATGCACTCGGCGAGCCCCGCGACCACGCCCTCGGACGGGTTCTGCCACATCTCGCCCCACAGCGCGAAGAACCAGGCCACGGCGCGGGTGTGCTGAGTGATCGGCTGCTGCTTGTCGAGCAGCTCGAGCATCCACACGCGCACCTCGCCGAAGAATCCCGCGATCCACCAGTAGATCAGCAGGCTCCATGCGAAATCGGCCGCGTCGTCGAGCCGATCGGTGTAGACGAGGTGGCGCACGGCGGCGCGGAGGTTCGGCAGCTCGAGGCCCAGCTGAACGACGGCGTCGGCCTGTCCCTCGCCGCGCAGGCCGGGCGCGACCCGCTGAACGAGGCCGATGTAGTAGTCCGCGTGCGCCGCGCGCATGCGTGCGGCGTCACCACGGGCTTTCAGCCGGCCGAGCGCGTACTCCCGGACGATCGCCAGCAGCGAGAGCGAGGATCGGCCGTCGATCTCGACCTGCGTGACCAGCGACGCGTCCACGAGCGCCGCGAGCGCGTCCATGCACTCGTGCTCCCACGATCGCCCCTGGCCGATCGCCTCGACGGCATCGAAGCTGAACCGCGTCGCGAAGACACCGAGGTCCTCGAGGAGGTCGCGCTGGGCCTCGGGCAGCAGGCTGACACTCCAGTCGATCGTCGCCTGCATCGTCCGATGCCGGACGGGCATGTCGCGCACCGCTGCGGTCAGCAGGGGCAGTGCCCGCTGCAGTCGCTCGGCGATCCCCGCAGGGCTGAGCACACGCACCTTCGCCGCGGCGAGCTCGATCGCCAGCGGCAGACCCTCCAGTCGCCGGCAGATGTCGGCGACATCGGCGGCGTTCTCCTCGGTCAGCGCGAAGTCCGGCTTCACGGCCCTCGCGCGATCGACGAACAGCGCGACGGCGGGTGACTGCTCCGCCCGCTCGAGGCTCGCGGGTCCCGTCCCCTCGGGCGCACGCAGTGCGGCGACCTCGTAGACCCGCTCACCGCGGATGCGCAGCACGATCCGGCTCGTCACCAGGAAGCTGGCGAGCGGCGCGACCGTGTAGAGCCGCACCAGGAGCGGTGCGACATCGACGATCTGCTCGAAGTTGTCGAGCACGATCAGCACACGCCGCCCTTCCAGCGCTCGGGAGATGCGCTCCTCGAGCGATGCCTCGCCGTTATCGCGGATGCCGAGCGTGTATGCGATCGTCGGCAGGAGGAGCTGCTGCTCGAGCACCCCCTCGAGCAGCACGAAATACGTGCCGTCGGGGAAGAGGTCCTCGGTGGCGTGCGCGACCTCGATCGCGAGGCGGCTCTTGCCGATGCCCCCAGGGCCGATCAGGCTCACCACGCGATCCGTGCCCCGCTCGAGCAGCGCGCGGACGTTCTCGAGATCCTCCTCGCGGCCGATCGTGGTCGTGTACGGCGCGGGGACGCGCGCGACGAGGGATGCGGCCGCATCCGTCCCGTCGTCGCCTTCGGCGGCCGACCGGGACTCGTCGAAGCGCTCGGCGAGCAGCGTCGCGAGATCGTCGGCGACCCTGTCCTGCAACTGCTCGGGCGTCTCGAAGGGCAGGTAGGCGGCCGTGTCGTCGGTCTGGATCCGGCGGATCAGCTGCTGCAGTCGCTCGTCGCGGTGCTCGCTCCTGCGGATGTAGATGAGCTTGGGCATGTCCCGCGGCGCGAGGTTGTATTCGTCCTCCAGGCCCGATATCTCCTCATCGGGCGCGACCCACCCGTAACTGTCGGCGTAGATCCCGACGAACACGTCGCTCTGCGCGAGATAGGAGCGGTAGAGCTCCCGCGGGGGATGCGGGCGGGCGCCGAGTTCGAACATGACCGGCGCGAGCTGGAGGCGCTCGATCGCGGAGCGCACGGCCGCCCGCTCGTCGGCGAGCTCGTGGAGGGTCGAGCTGACGAACACCCGGATCCGCTGGTCGGGTGTGCGGATGACCGGCCGGTTCACCATCGGGCGAGGGCGCGTCGCATCGTGGGATCGGGCTCGGGAAGCGCGAGGGCGATCGCCTCGACCACGCTCATCTCGGCGCCCGCGCGCTCGCCCGCGGCCATTCCCTCGGGCTCGCTCTCGCGCAAAGCCGCCAGCGGCGCGGCGTGGACCGCGAAGCCTTCGAGATCGAAGATCCCCGTCGCCTGGCGGATCGTGGCAGTCACTACCGCAAGCGCACCCGCGCGCCAGGCGTCTCCGCGGAGCGCGGCGACCGCCGACATCCCCTCGAGCGCGTAGGCCACGCCCTCGTCGAAGTGCAGGCGGGTCGACTCGCGGAGCGTCAGGAACCACTCCTGCTCCGCATCTTCGACTCTGCCCAGGAGGAACAGCACGCGCGCGCGGTTGTTGCCGGAGACGACCCGCGTGAAGATGTCGTGGCCCGCGTCGGCGATCGCCGCAGCGCGCTCGAAGTGCTCGAGGGCGGGCCCGAGCTGGCCGGTGACCACCGCCAGCAGGCCGAGCGCAGTCTCGGCCAGCGACTCCGCCCATCCGTCCCCGAGGTCGTGGAGGGTGGAGACAGCCTCGGTCAGCTCCGCATGGGCTGTGGCCGGATCGAGGTCGGGGAACTGCATGCGGGTCGTCGCGCGGGCGGCGAGCGCCATCGCCGCGGCATCCGGGTCGCCGCTCTCCTTGAAGAGCCGGACCACCTCGCCGAGTCCGGTGACGACCTGGTCGGTGGGTCGCTGCCACATCTCGCCCCACAGCGTGAAGAACCACGCGGCCGCACGCGTGCGCTTCGCGATGGGCTGCTCCTTGCCGAGCAGCTCCAGCATCCACAGGCGCACTTCGCTGAAGAAGCCGGAGATCCACCAGTAGACCAAGAGGCTCCACGCGAAGTCGCCGGCCTCGTCGAGGCGGTTCGTGTAGACGAGGTGGCGCGCGGCGGCGCGCAGGTTCGGCAGCTCCAGGCCGAGCTGCAGCACGGCGTCGGGCTGCTCGGCGCCGCGGAGGTTCGGAGCGACCGAGTGCACGAGGGCGAGGTAGTAGTCGGCGTGTGCGACTCGCACGACATCCGCCTCACCCCGCTCCTTGAGCCGCCCCATCGCGTACTCGCGCATGATCGCGAGCAGGGTGAACGTCGATCTGCCGTCGATCTCGACCTGCCGGACGAGGGAGGCGTCGACGAGCTCGGACAGCGCGTCGAGGCCGTGCCCGTCCCAGATGCGGCCGCGGCCGATCGCCTCGACGGCGTCGAGGGTGAAGCGCGTCGCGAAGACCCCCAGGTCCTCGAGCATCGCGCGCCGCTCGTCGGGCAGCAGGCTCACGCTCCAGTCGATCGTCGCCTGCATCGTGCGATGCCGGTCGGGAAGGTCGCGCACGGATGCGGTCAGCAGCGGCAGGCTGTGGCCCAGGCGCTGGGCGATCCCCTGCGGCGTGAGCAGGCGCACTTTGGCGGCGGCGAGCTCGATCGCGAGCGGCAGTCCGTCCAGCCGCCGGCAGATGTCGGAGACCGCCTCGACGTTCTCGGCGGTCAGGGTGAATCCCGGCTTCGCCGCCTGCGCCCGGTCGACGAACAGCTGCACCGCCGTCGATCGCCGTGCCCGGTCGAGGCTGACGAGCCCGTCGCCCTCAGGCGGGCGGAGCGACTCGACTTCGTAGACCTGCTCGCCGCGGATGCGCAGCACGATCCGGCTGGTCACCAGGAAGCTGGCGAGCGGTGCCACCGTGTACAGCCGCACGAGCTGGGGCGCGGCGTCCACGATCTGCTCGAAGTTGTCGAGCACGATCAGCACTCTGCGGCCCTCGAGCGCGCGCGAGATGCGATCTTCGAGGCCGGCCTCGCCGTTGTCGCGGATGCCGAGGGTGTACGCGATGGTCGGCAGGACGAGTCCGGGCTCGAGCACTCCCTCCAGCAGCACGAAGTACGTGCCGTCCGGGAAGAGATCCTCCGTCGCGTGGGCGACCTCGATCGCGAGCCGACTCTTGCCGATGCCCCCCGGCCCGATCAGGCTCACGACCCGGTCGTCTCCGCGCTCGAGCAGCTGGCGCACCTGCGCGAGGTCGCGCTCGCGGCCGATCGTGGTCGTGTACGGTGCGGGCACCCGCGAGACGAGGGATGCCGCGGCATCCTCACCCGCCTCCGGTCTCCCCTCGGGCCGGGATCGGTCGAACCGCTCCGCCAGGAGCGTGGCGAGGTCGCTGACCACGCGCTCCTCGAGCTCCTCCGCCGACTCGAACGGCAGGTAGGCGGCCGTGTCGTCCGTCCGGATGCGGGCGATCAGGTCGTTCAGGCGATCCTCGCGCTGATCGGACGCCTTGATGTATATGAGCTTGGGCATATCCCGCGGCGCGAGGTTGTACTCGTCCTCGAGACCCGACACGTCCTCGTCGGGCGCGACCCACCCGTAGCTGTCGCCGTAGATGCCGACGAAGATGTCGCTCTGCAGGAGGTACGAGCGATACAGCTCGCGCGGCGGGTGCGGGCGCGCACCGAGTTCGAACATGACCGGCGCGAGCCGCATCCGCTCGATGGCAGCACGAACGGCGCCCCGCTCGTCCGCCAGCTCGCGCAGAGTCGAACTCACGAACACCCGGATCCGCTGGTCGGGCGTGCGGATCACCGGGTCTCGCGCCCCAGTCATGAAACACATCATGGCCTCATCGGCCCGCGCGCGCACTCATTCAGCGCGCGGAATGCACCGGTTCGTCGTCCTTCGGTCGGTCGAACGGCGCCAGCGCGAATTCCGCGACCTCCCAGACCGTCATCGCGCGACCCCGCGCGCGTCCGGCCTCGAAGACCGGGGCCGCCTGGGAGGCGAGGACCGAATCGACGAACGGCTCGTAGGTGACGATCGATGCCTGCTCGCCGACCCCGGTCAGCTGGCGGACGGCCTCGGCCGCGCCGGTGAGCACACCCGCTCGCTCGGGATCGCCCTGGAGGACTGCGATCGCGATGAGTCCCTCGAACGCGTATGCGACGCCGTCGACGTTGTCCAGGGTCACGGCGAGCCGCAGATTGCGTTCGAACAGCTCCGGCCGCGGCTCGCCGAGCGCGAGGGCCGCCCACCCTCGGTTCGTGAGTGCGAGGGTCGCAGCGAACATGTCGCCTTCGGCATCCGCCTGCCTCAGCGCCTCGTCGAACAGCTGAGCGGCGGTCGCGAGGTCGCCGCGCACGACCATGACCCGGCCGATGGTCACCTTCGCCATGGACTCGATCGTCGGCGCTGCGCCCTCCACGATCGCGAGCGAGGCGCGCCCCGACTCCTCCGCCCCATCCAGATCGGGCGGGATCTCGCCGAGATAGGCGAGTGCGAGCGAGCACAGCGCGAGCGCCTCGCTGCCCGCGTCGCCAACGACGCGGAAGAGCCGGACGCTCTCCTCGAAGGGCGCGGGGCCGAGTCCGCCGCGCTTCTGCCACAGGCTCACCCAGGCCGAGAACCCGAGGGCGATCGCGCGCGTCCGGTCCGACACCTCGACCCCGGTCGCGAGGATCGCGTCCATCCACCCCCGCGCCTCAGGCATGAGCCCGCGTATCCACCAGTAGAGGAAGAGGTCCCACACCACCCGCGACAGGGTTTCGATCTCGCCGGTCTCGAGGAGGTACCGGCCGGCGGCCCGGAGGTTCTCCCGTTCGGCGCCGAGCCGCTCGAGCGCCGCAAGCTGCGTCGGTCCCTGCAGGAGCGGCGCCGTCTCCAGGGCGAGCCGCGTGTAGCACGCGGCGTGCACGCGGCGGATCCGATCGGCCTCGGGTCGCGAATCCAGCTCTGCCAGGGCGAACTCGCGCACGGTGGCGAGCATGCCGAACAGCGGGAACGATGCGACGTCACGGGAGCGCACCAGGCTGTTGTCGATCAACTCGGTCAGCAGCGTGAGCGTGTCGGTCTGCCAGCCGGCATCCGCTGCGATCGCCTCGACCGCCTCCACGCTGAAGTCGCCCGCGAACACCCCGAGCCGCACGAGGAGCTCGCAGGGCTCCGTGCCGAGCAGGCCGACGCTCCATTCGATCGTCGCCTCGATCGTCCGCTGCCGATCGGGCAGATCGCGCGCCGACGCCACGAGCAGGGCGAGTTGCCCGTCCAGCCGTTCGAGCATCATCGCGGGGGACAGCACGCGGATGCGGGCCGCAGCCAGCTCGATCGCGAGCGGCACGCCCTCGAGCGCTTCGCAGATGCGCACGACCGCGTCGATGTTCTCGTCCGTGACGTCGAACAGCGGGTTGGCCGCACGCGCGCGATCCCGGAACAGTCGCACAGCGGGCGAATCGAGGGCGGTCTCCGCACCTCGGGCCCGCGACGCGTCGGGCAGTCCGAGCGGCTGCACCTCGAAGACGGTCTCGCTCCGCAGACGCAGGCGCGCCCGGCTCGTCACCAGGAACGTCGCCCCCGGCAGCTCTGTGAACAGGGCCGCGATCTCGGGGCCGGCATCCAGCACCTGCTCGAAGTTGTCGAGCACGATCAGCATCCGCCGATCGCCCGCCACCCGCCCGAGGTCGGCCGCCGGATCGCCGGCACCGGAGTCGCGCACCCCGAGCTCCGCCGCGATCGCCGGGACCACGCGCGCCGGGTCGGTCACGTGCTCGAGCAGGACGAACGAGACGCTCATGTCCCCGGCATCCGCGACGCGCTGGGCGACTTCGATCGCGAGGCGGCTCTTTCCGATCCCGCCGGGCCCCACCAGCGTGACCAGGCGCATGTCCGGGCGGTCCAGCTGCTCCAGCAGTGCGGTGACCTCCGTCTGCCGGCCGATCGCCTCCGTGTATGCGGCGGGCACCCGTCGGGGCGGGGCGGCTGCCGCCCCTCCGTCACCGCCTGCGCCGTCGAACCGCTCCGCCAAGAGGGCCGCGAGGTCGGCCGCGACGCGCTCGGCGAGCTGCCCCGGAGTGGAGAACGAGACGTACGAGACGGTGTCGTCCGCCTTGATGCGATCGATCAGGTCGGTGAGCTTCGGCTCTCGGGCGCCGCTGTCCTTCAGATAGATGAGCTTCGGCATCCCGTCCCGGGCGAGGTTGTACTCGTCCTCGAGCCCCGAGACGTCCTCGCCCGGCGCGACCCAGCCGTAGCTGTCGCCGTAGACACCCACGAAGACGTCGCTCTGCTCCAGGTACGCGCGGTAGAGCTCCCGGGGAGGATGCGGCCGAGCGCCGAGCTCGAACATCACCGGCGCCATGCGCATGCCTTCGATCGCCGCACGGACCGCCCGCCGCTCGGGGGCCAGTTCGCGCAGAGTCGAACTCACGAACACGCGGATCCGCTGATCTGGCGTGCGGATCGCGGGCTCTCGGCCCCCAGTCATGAGGTCATCATGGCCTCACCGCACGCCCGGCGCCAGCGTCGAAGGCGCGGCGCCGGCGAGCGCGTACTCAGCCGCCTCCCGCGCGCCGTACTCCGCACCTCGCGCTTCGGCCGCGCGGATGCGCTCGCGCTCGCCCTGAGCGGCCAGCGCTTCGAGGTAGCGGGTGTGGAAGACGAACACCGGAGCGTCGAAGACCGCGGCGCGCTTGCGGATGGCGCCCGCGGCGCCGGCCAGCACGCCGGCGCGCTCGGCCTGGCCTCGTGTCGCCGCGATCGCGCTGAGACCTTCGAGTCCGTACGCGATGCCCTCCTCGTGGCGCAGGATCAGCGACCCGGCGATCGCGTCGAGGAACAGTCGCTCCGAGTCGTCCACGCGGCCCGTGAACAGGCGCATCCGCGCGAGGTGATGGGTCGCGACGGTCGCGGCGAACGTGTCGCCGCTGGCGGTCGCCGCGGCGACCCCGCGCTCGAACTCCACCGTGGCCGCATCCAGGTCTCCCATCAGCGCGTCGATCCGGCCCAGGGCGACGAGTGCGAGCGTCTCGCCCCACCCCGCTCCCAGCGCCCGGAAGCGATCCGCGCCCTCGCGGAGCCAGGCGGTGGCGCTCTCGATGTCGGGGTCGGCGGTGTTGATCTCCGCCAGACCCGCCGTCGCGCCCGCCATCGTCGCCCCGAGCTCGTCGCCGTCCGCCGCGAAGTCCTCGGCCGCCGCGCGCAGCGATCGGGTGATCTCGTGCGACGGCGTGAGCCACATGTCCCGCCACGCGACGTAGAAGGCGGCGACGGCGCGTGTGCGGGGCGGAACGTGCTCGGCGCCCGAAGCCAGCAGCTCCTCCATCCACAGCGCGACCTCGGTCAGGTATCCGCCCACCCACCAATACAGGTACAGGCGCCATGCCGTGTCGGCCGCAGTGTCGACATCGCCGATCATGGCGAGGTGGCGCACGGCCGCCCGCAGGTTGCCGCGTTCGAGGTTGAGCCGGGCGACCGCCGCGGTCTGCTGGCCGAAGCCGAGTCCCCGGCCCTCGCGGCGCGCGAGCTCGACGTAGACGTCGGCGTGTGCGCGACGAGCCGCCTGCTCCTCGTCGGCCGCGCGCAGCCGCTCCAGTCCGAACTCCCTGACGGTCGCGAGCAGCGAGAACACCGACTCCCCGTCCAAATCGCTCTGGTCGACCAGCGACGAGTCCACGAGGGTCTCGAGCGCCTCGAACGCGTCGAAGTCCCACCCGCGGTGCGTCCCGAACGCCTCGACGGACTCGAGCGTGAAACCGGGGGAGAACACGCCGAGCTCGTTCAGCAGCCTGCGCTCGTCGTCCGGCAGCAGCCCGGTGGACCATTCGATCGTGGAGCGGAGGGTGCGCTGTCGCTCGGGCAGGTCGCGGGAGGAGTCCACGAGCAGCGGGAGCTGCTTGTCGAGCCGCTGAAGGACGGCCGCCGGGGTGAGCACGCGCATGCGCGCGGCGGCCAGTTCGATCGCCAGCGGCAGACCCTGCAGCGCCCGGCAGATCCCGACGACCGCGGCGGCATTCGCATCGGTGACCTCGAAATCGGGCTTGACCGCCCGCGCCCGGTCGACGAAGAGCTCGACCGCGGGGCTGGTGCGCGCCCGCGCGACCGAGTCCGGCGATGCGGGATCGTGGGTGCGCAGCGCCGGCACCTCGAAGACCTGCTCGCCGCGGATCCGCAGCAGCGCGCGACTGGTCACCAGGAAGGCCGCGTCGGGCGCGATCGTGTACAGCCTGACGAGGATGGGCGCGGCATCCAGCAGCTGCTCGAAATTGTCGAGCACCAGCAGCAGCCGGCGGCCGGCGAGTGCGATCGACAGGCGCTCCTCGAGGGGCAGGTCGCCGGCATCCCGGACCCCGAGCGCGTAGCCGATCGTCGGAAGCAGCAGCTCGGCCTCGACGACGTTCTCCAGCGGCACGAAGATCGCGCCGTCCGGAAAGAGCTCGCCGACGGCACTCGCGACGGCGATCGCGAGCCGGCTCTTGCCGATGCCGCCCGGCCCGAGCAGCGTCACGAGTCTGCGGTCGCGGTCGCCGAGCAGCTCGAGCACCGCGGCCACGTCGGCGTCGCGCCCGATCAGGCGCGTGTACGGCGAGGGGATGCGGGCGGTCAGCGTGTCGGCCGCGGGAGTGGCCGCCTCGGCGCGTGACGCGTCGAACCGCTCGGCGAGGAGTGTCGCGAGGTCGGCTTCGACGAGTTCGGCGAGCTCGTCGACCGTCGCGTACGACTTGTAGGACGCGGTGTCGTCGGAGCGGATCCGGGCGATCAGCTCGTTCAGGCGGTCGTCGCGTTCAGCGGGCTCCCTCACGTAGATGAGCTTGGGCATCGCCCGCGGAGCGAGCCGGTACTCGTCCTCGAGCCCGGAGATCTCCTCGCCCGGCGCGATCCAGCCGTACCGTTCGGCGTAGATGCCGACGAAGACGTCGCTCTGCTCGAGATAGGCGCGATAGAGGTCCCGGGGCGGATGCGGCCTGGCACCCAGCTCGAACATCACCGGCGCGAGGCGCAGCCGTTCGATCGCCGCCCGAACCGCTCTGCGCTCGGCCTCCACCTCGCGCAGCGTGGAGGAGACGAAGATCCGAAGCCGCTGATCGGGTGTGCGGATCGGCGCAGTGCGCGCGCTGACGGCATCCCCCATGCGCCCATTGTGGGGAATCCGCACCGCGCCGTCCAGCATCCGGCGTCCCGCGCCGGCCGTCGAGGCCGGGAATCGATGGATGCCGGCCGCGGTTATACCGCAGGAGCGCAAACTTTTCAAGAACCCGACTGGACACGGCGTGGCACCCGGCGTATAGTAGGTCCTTGCGCTCTTGGATTCCCCCTGCCCTCATATGGTGGTCGGCTGTGCCTGCGTGCCCCCGCTTCGAACGATGAAGCGGAGTGTGGCGCCCAGGTTTCGGGGACAGATGAGCACTCCACCCTGACGACAAGGAAACGAGCCCTGCCCGGGCCCACGGAGGTAATCCCCTTGGCTGCTGCGCGCAACGCATCTACCACCACCACCAAGAACGGCCGCGGAGCATCCCGCCTCTCGTTCGCCAAGATCACCGACACGCTGACGGTCCCCGACCTTCTCGCGCTGCAGACCGAGTCGTTCGACTGGCTCGTCGGCAACGAGGCGTGGAAGGCGCGCGTCGCCGAGGCCAAGAGCATCGGCCGCACCGACGTGCCCGAGATCAGCGGCCTCGAGGAGATCTTCGAGGAGATCTCGCCGATCGAGGATCTCAGCGAGACGATGCAGCTCTCGTTCACGAACCCGTACCTCGAGCCCGAGAAGTACTCGATCGACGAGTGCAAGGAGCGCGGCAAGACCTACGCCGCCCCGCTGTACGTCGAGGCCGAGTTCATGAACCACCAGACCGGTGAGATCAAGACGCAGACCGTCTTCATGGGCGACTTCCCGCTGCAGACCGGCAAGGGCACGTTCATCATCAACGGCACCGAGCGCGTCGTCGTGTCGCAGCTGGTCCGCTCGCCCGGCGTCTACTTCGACAAGACGCCCGACAAGACCTCCGACAAGGACATCGTCTCGGCGCGCATCATCCCCAGCCGCGGTGCCTGGCTCGAGTTCGAGATCGACAAGCGCGACCAGGTCGGCGTGCGCATCGACCGCAAGCGCAAGCAGTCGGTCACGGTGTTCCTCAAGGCGCTCGGCCTGACGAGCGAGGAGATCCTGCAGGAGTTCGCGGGCTTCGACTCGATCGAGGAGACGCTGTCGAAGGACACGATCCTCTCCAAGGAAGACGCGCTCCGCGACATCTACCGCAAGCTCCGCCCGGGCGAGCAGGTCGCCGCGGAGGCCGCTCGTGCGCTCCTGGACAACTTCTACTTCAACTCCAAGCGCTACGACCTCGCGAAGGTGGGTCGCTACAAGATCAACCAGAAGCTCGGCCTTGACGCGCCCCTGTCGGACTCGGTCCTGACCGTCGCCGACATCGTCGCGACGATCAAGTACCTTGTTCGCCTGCACCGCGGCGACACGACGTTCGACGGCCTTCGCGCGGGCAAGCCCGCCGAGATCCGTCTGGACATCGACGACATCGACAACTTCGGCAACCGTCGCATCCGCGCGGTCGGCGAGCTGATCCAGAACCAGGTCCGCACCGGGCTGTCGCGCATGGAGCGCGTCGTCCGCGAGCGCATGACCACGCAGGACATCGAGGCGATCACGCCGCAGACCCTGATCAACGTGCGCCCCGTCGTGGCCGCGATCAAGGAGTTCTTCGGAACGTCGCAGCTGTCGCAGTTCATGGACCAGAACAACCCGCTCGCAGGCCTGACCCACAAGCGCCGCCTCTCCGCGCTCGGCCCCGGTGGCCTCTCGCGTGAGCGCGCCGGCGTCGAGGTCCGCGACGTCCACCCGTCGCACTACGGCCGCATGTGCCCCATCGAGACCCCGGAAGGCCCGAACATCGGCCTGATCGGCTCGCTCGCGTCGTTCGCTCGCATCAACGCGTTCGGCTTCATCGAGACGCCGTACCGCAAGGTCGTCAAGGGCCGGGTCACCGACCAGATCGACTACCTCACGGCCAGCGAGGAGGACGACTACATCGTCGCCCAGGCCAATGCGCCGCTGAAGGCCGACGGTCACTTCACCGAGGACCGCGTCCTCGCCCGCAAGAAGGGCGGCGAGGTCGACCTCTTCCACGCGGACGAGATCGGCTACATGGACGTCTCGCCCCGGCAGATGGTGTCGGTCGCGACCTCGCTCATCCCGTTCCTCGAGCACGACGATGCGAACCGCGCCCTCATGGGTGCGAACATGCAGCGTCAGGCCGTCCCGCTCCTGCGTTCCGAGTCGCCGCTGGTCGGCACCGGTATGGAGGGCTTCGCCGCCATCGACGCGGGTGACGTCGTCACCGCCGAGAAGGCGGGCGTCGTCCTCGAGGTCTCGGCGGACGTCGTGACCGTGCAGCTCGACGAGGGCGGCACGCAGCAGTACTTCCTCCGCAAGTTCGACCGCTCCAACCAGGGCACGAGCTACAACCAGCGTGTTGTGGTCTCCGCCGGCGAGCGCGTCGAGGCGGGCGAGGTCATCGCCGACGGACCGGCCACGGAGAACGGCGAGCTCGCGCTCGGCAAGAACCTCCTCGTCGCGTTCATGACGTGGGAGGGTCACAACTTCGAGGACGCGATCATCCTCAGCCAGGACCTCGTGAAGGACGACACCCTCTCCTCGATCCACATCGAGGAGTACGAGGTCGACTCCCGCGACACGAAGCTCGGCAAGGAGGAGATCACCCGTGATCTCCCGAACGTCAGCCCCGACCTGCTGAAGGACCTCGACGAGCGCGGCATCATCCGCATCGGCGCCGAGGTCCGCCCCGGCGACATCCTGGTCGGCAAGGTCACGCCCAAGGGCGAGACCGAGCTGTCGGCCGAGGAGCGCCTGCTGCGCGCGATCTTCAACGAGAAGAGCCGCGAGGTCCGCGACACGTCGCTGAAGGTCCCCCACGGCGAGCAGGGCACGATCATCGCCGTCAAGGAGTTCAACGCCGAGGACGGCGACGACGAGCTCGGCTCGGGCGTGAACCGCCGCGTCGTGGTCTACATCGCCCAGAAGCGCAAGATCACCGAGGGCGACAAGCTCGCGGGTCGCCACGGCAACAAGGGCGTCATAGCGAAGATCCTCCCCGTCGAGGACATGCCCTTCCTCGCCGACGGCACCCCGGTCCAGGTCATCCTGAACCCGCTCGGCATCCCGGGTCGAATGAACTTCGGCCAGGTGCTCGAGCTGCACCTCGGCTGGATCGCCCAGCAGGGCTGGAAGGTCGAAGGGTCCCCGAAGTGGGCCGCCAAGATGCCGAAGGAGGCCCTCGAGGCCGCACCCGGCACCAAGGTCGCCACCCCGGTGTTCGACGGCGCGTTCGAGTCGGAGATCGAAGGACTCCTCGACTCGACCAACGTGACCCGCGACGGCGAGCGCCTGATCGGCTCCAGCGGAAAGACCGTGCTGTTCGACGGCCGCTCCGGCGATCCGTTCCCGGCTCCGGTCTCGGTGGGCTACATGTACATCCTGAAGC
This sequence comes from Microbacterium sp. cf046, assembly GCF_900114345.1. Classification (GTDB taxonomy): domain Bacteria; phylum Actinomycetota; class Actinomycetes; order Actinomycetales; family Microbacteriaceae; genus Microbacterium. The sequence goes on from NZ_FOZJ01000001.1 coordinate 1,003,535, forward strand.
TGCACCACCTCGTCGACGACAAGATCCACGCGCGCTCCACTGGCCCGTACTCGATGATCACCCAGCAGCCGCTCGGTGGAAAGGCGCAGTTCGGCGGACAGCGCTTCGGTGAGATGGAGGTGTGGGCCCTCGAGGCCTACGGCGCGGCATACGCGCTCCAGGAGCTCCTCACGATCAAGTCCGACGACATCCTCGGCCGCGTCAAGGTGTACGAGGCGATCGTCAAGGGCGAGAACATCCAGGAGCCCGGCATCCCCGAGTCGTTCAAGGTGCTCATGAAGGAGATGCAGTCGCTCTGCCTGAACGTCGAGGTCCTCTCGGCCGACGGCACCGCGGTCAACCTCCGCGACACCGACGACGACGCATTCCGCGCCGCCGAAGAGCTCGGCATCAACATCTCCAGCCGCTTCGAGTCCTCGTCGATCGACGAGATCTAAGCCCGGCCGGTCCGATACAGAATTCCGATACAGGAGAACTGAGAACAAGTGCTCGAATCAACAACTTTCGATCAGCTGCGCATCGGCCTGGCCACTGCCGACGACATCCGTCGTTGGTCGTACGGTGAGGTCAAGAAGCCTGAGACCATCAACTACCGCACCCTCAAGCCCGAGAAGGACGGTCTCTTCGGAGAGCAGATCTTCGGACCCTCCCGCGACTGGGAGTGCGCGTGCGGCAAGTACAAGCGCGTCCGCTTCAAGGGCATCGTCTGCGAGCGCTGCGGCGTGGAGGTCACCAAGTCCTCCGTCCGCCGCGAGCGCATGGGCCACATCGAGCTCGCCGCACCCGTCACCCACATCTGGTACTTCAAGGGCGTCCCGTCGCGCCTGGGCTACCTGCTGGACATGGCGCCGAAGGACCTCGAGAAGGTCATCTACTTCGCCGCCTACATGGTGATCTCCGTCGACGAGGAGGCACGTCACCGCGACCTCCCCACGCAGGAGAACAACATCCGGCTCGAGCTGAAGACGCTCGGCGACCGGCGCGACTCGCGCATCGCCACGCGCCTGCAGAAGCTGGAAGAGGAGCTCGCGGCGCTCGAGGAAGAGGGCGCCAAGGCCGACCAGAAGAAGAAGGTCAAGGACGCCGCCGAGAAGGACATGGCGGGCATCCGCAAGTCCTTCGACGACCAGATCACCCGGCTCGAGAAGGTGTGGGAGGACTTCCGCACGCTCTCGGTCGGTGACCTCAAGGGCGAAGACGAGATCTTCCACGAGCTGCAGGACCGCTTCGGTCAGTACTTCGAGGCCTACATGGGCGCCGAGTCCATCAAGCGCCGCCTCGAGGCGTTCGACCTCGCGGCCGAGTCCGACTCACTGCGCCTGCAGATCTCCGAGGGCAAGGGCCAGCGCAAGATCCGTGCGATCAAGCGCCTGAAGGTCGTCAACTCGTTCCTGCAGACCGGCATGAGCCCGGCATCCATGGTGCTGGACGTCGTCCCGGTGATCCCGCCGGAGCTGCGCCCGATGGTCCAGCTGGACGGTGGCCGCTTCGCGACCTCCGACCTGAACGACCTGTACCGCCGTGTGATCAACCGCAACAACCGCCTCCGTCGCCTGATCGATCTCGGTGCCCCCGAGATCATCGTCAACAACGAGAAGCGGATGCTGCAGGAGGCCGTCGACGCCCTGTTCGACAACGGCCGCCGCGGTCGCCCCGTCACGGGCACCGGCAACCGGGCCCTGAAGTCCCTGAGCGACATGCTCAAGGGAAAGCAGGGACGCTTCCGTCAGAACCTGCTCGGCAAGCGCGTGGACTACTCGGGCCGTTCGGTCATCGTCGTCGGCCCGCAGCTCAAGCTCCACCAGTGCGGTCTGCCCAAGCAGATGGCGCTCGAGCTGTTCAAGCCGTTCGTGATCAAGCGTCTGATCGACCTCGGTCACTCGCAGAACATCAAGGCCGCCAAGCGCGCCGTGGAGCGTACGCGGCCCGAGGTGTGGGACGTGCTCGAGGAGATCATCCGCGAGCGCCCCGTGCTCCTCAATCGCGCGCCGACGCTGCACCGTCTCGGTATCCAGGCGTTCGAGCCTCAGCTCGTCGAGGGCAAGGCGATCCAGCTGCACCCGCTCGTCTGCGCCGCGTTCAACGCGGACTTCGACGGCGACCAGATGGCCGTTCACCTGCCGCTGTCGGTCGAGGCCCAGGCCGAGGCCCGCATCCTGATGCTCGCCTCGAACAACATCCTGAAGCCGTCCGACGGCCGACCGGTCACCCTGCCTTCGCAGGACATGATCATCGGCCTGCACCACCTGACCACGGTCAAGCCCGGCGCAGCCGGCGAGGGCCGCGCGTTCGGGTCGGTCGGCGAGGCGATCCTGGCCAAGGACGAGGGCACCCTCGACCTGCAGGCCAAGGTGCGCATCCGCATCCCGGGGCTCACGTTCCTCGAGGCCGAAGGCGACAGCCAGGAGTCCATCGAGGCGTACGAGAAGAACGGCCTCGTGGAGACCTCGCTCGGTCAGGCGATCTTCAATGACACGCTCCCCAAGGGCTACCCGTTCGTGCGCCAGCAGGCGGACAAGGGCAAGCTCTCGGAGATCGTGAACAAGCTCGCCGAGGAGTACCCCAAGGTCGAGGTCGCAGCGACGCTGGACCGCATCAAGGACGCCGGCTTCTACTGGGCCACGCGTTCGGGCGTGACGGTCGCGCTGAGCGACATCCTCACCCCGCCGGACAAGCCCGCGATCGTGGCACGCCACGAGAAGGCCGCGGCCAAGGTGCAGGCGCAGTTCGAGAAGGGTCTCACGACGGACTCGGAGCGCCGTCAGGAGCTCATCAAGATCTGGACCGAGGCGACCGACGAGGTCCAGGTCGCGATGCGGGCGAACTTCCCGGAGGACAACACCATCAACCGCATGGTGTCCTCGGGCGCCCGAGGCAACTGGCTGCAGATCCGGAACATCGCCGGTATGCGAGGCCTGGTGAACAACCCCAAGGGTGAGATCATCCCCCGTCCGATCATCTCCTCGTACCGCGAGGGTCTGTCGGTGGCGGAGTACTTCATCGCGACGCACGGTGCCCGCAAGGGTCTGGCCGACACGGCCCTCCGTACCGCCGACTCCGGGTACCTCACGCGTCGTCTCGTGGACGTCTCGCAGGATGTCATCATCCGCGAAGACGACTGCGGTACGACCAAGGGTCTCGAGCTGCCGATCGCGGCCGCCGGGTCCGACGGCGTGCTCGTCAAGGACGCGAACGTGGAGAACTCCGTGTTCTCGCGCACCCTCGCCTCCGAGGCGGTCGACGCCAAGGGCAACGTGCTGGCAGCCGCCGGCGACGACGTGGGCGACGTGCTGCTGAACACGCTGATCGAGGCGGGTGTGGAGACCATCAAGGTGCGCTCCGTGCTCACCTGCGACTCGGCTGTCGGAGTCTGCGCGCAGTGCTACGGCCGCTCGCTCGCGACCGGAAAGCTCGTCGACATCGGAGAGGCCGTCGGCATCATCGCGGCCCAGTCGATCGGCGAGCCGGGAACCCAGCTCACGATGCGCACCTTCCACACGGGTGGTTCGGCCTCGGCCGATGACATCACCCAGGGTCTGCCGCGTGTGCAGGAGCTCTTCGAGGCCCGCACCCCCAAGGGTGCGTCGCCGATCGCCGAGTCCGACGGTCGCATCACGATCGAAGAGACCGATCGCGCCAAGAAGGTCATCCTGACGCCAGACAACGGCGACGAGCCGCACGTCTACCCGGTGCTGCGCCGCGCGACGCTCCTGGTCGAGGACGGCCAGCACGTCACCGTCGGTCAGCCGATCCTGGTGGGCACGCTGGACCCCAAGGAGGTCATGCGCGTCATGGGCGCCCGCGAGGTGCAGCGCTACCTCGTCAACGGCGTGCAGGGCGTCTACCGCTCGCAGGGTGTGCCGATCCACGACAAGCACATCGAGGTCATCGTGCGCCAGATGCTGCGCAAGATCACCGTGGTCGACCACGGCGAGACCACGCTGCTTCCGGGTGAGCTCGTCGACTTCAAGAAGTACCAGAACATGAACCGCGAGGTCGTGGCAGAGGGCAAGCGTCCCGCGTCCGGTCGCCCGGAGCTCATGGGCATCACGAAGGCGTCGCTCGCGACCGAATCGTGGCTGTCGGCCGCTTCCTTCCAGGAGACGACCCGCGTCCTGACGCAGGCCGCCATGGAGGGCAAGAGCGACCCGCTTCTGGGCCTCAAGGAGAACGTCATCATCGGAAAGCTCATCCCCGCCGGAACCGGACTTGCGAAGTACCGCAACGTCGTGGTCGAGGCGACGGAGGAGGCCAAGAGCGAGCGGTACCCCAACCGCATCTTCGCCTCGGACGGCGCCTACAGCGACGCCGATCTGAGCTACGTCGACTTCGACAGCTTCTCGACGGACGACTTCACGCCCGGCACCTACAACTGAGCCGCGTGGAAACGCCCTGGTCCTCACGGACCAGGGCGTTTCTGCGTTTACCGTGGATGCAGGAGGTGGGGGCCTTGGCGCGTGTCGGCGGACGCAACTCGTGGATCGCGTGGCCCGCGGGGCTGCTGTGCGCGGCAGTCGTGGGTGCGCTCGCCTGGCTCGCCCAGCCCATGCTCCCCGTCTCGGTCGCATGGATGGGGGACATGCTGCGCGCGGCCAGCGCCGCCCAGGTGCCTGCTCCGGCCGCGCAGAGCGTCGCCACGCTCGCCATCGCCCCGGGTGACATCGACTGCCGCGCGCTGTACCCCGACGGGCTCTGGGCGGAGCTCACCTGGACCCCGCACGTGCTCCTCTCGCAGGACTACGCGGCGCCTGCGACCTCGGTCACCTCGCTCACCGATGCGCTGAGCCCATCGGTGCGGATCACGTGCCACTGGCGCACCGAGGAGGGGGGCCTGATCGTCTCGACGCTCGCCGGGGTGGCCAGCGACGCAGGTCCCGTGGCGGAGGCGTCGCTGCGAGGTCAGGGCTTCGCGTGCACGACGGACGACGACGCGGTGGTGTGCGCGCGGACCTCCGGGGATGTCGTCGAGGAGCACACCATCCGCGGCGGACTGTGGCTCTCCAGCGTCGAGACCCGATGGCATCCGGACGCATACGGCGCCCGTCTGACCGCACACATCTGGGGGTGAGCCCGGTGCCGGTTCAGCCGGCGAAGATGCTCGCCACGATCGCAGCAGTGTAGCCGGTCGGGGCGAGATCCGAGAACGACGAGTCGATCATGATGTCCTCGCGCCAGAACAGCGTGCGACCCTGCGGGAGAAGATCGGGCTCGCTGAACCAGGTCTTCTCGCATCGGGTTCCGCCGTCGGGCCGGTAGCAGCTGTACCCTTCAGCGGCCAGGCCGTTGAGCATGTCCAGCGCGGGTCCGCGGGACATGAAGGCGATCGTCGTGACGAGGTGCGACGTGTCGACCGCGGGATCGCCCCAGACGCAGATGAGACTCCCGTCGGGCTGCGCACCGGACGCGCCGACGGACGACCCGTTCAGGGGAATGTCGCCGAGCTCCGCGAGCACCCCCGCGTCGAGCATCTCGCGGCAGTCGGTGGGGATCTTCGCGGCGGCGACCGTCGGCGTCGGGGACGCCGACGGCGTGGCGGAGGCGGCTGAAGCGGTGGGCGAAGGGGTCGCACCCGGCTCCGGCAGGCATGCCGCGAGGATCGTGACGCACGCCAGGACGGATGCGGCAGCCCAGGAGCGGGCGATGGGTCGGCGGGTCATGGGGCCACGATAAGCGCGACGACGGCCGCAGATCGCGGCGCAACACCCCGAATCCCACGGCACGCCTCCACGGAGCGGCGCACCGCGCGGGATACTCTCGCACTGCAGGGACGTGCCCTGCGTGAGGAGTGCATCGGATGAGTGACTCGAAGTCGTCCTACGGCGAACCGGTCGAGGAGCCCAAGGCGGTCGATGACGTCGTCGGGAGCGCCCACGAGGGCATCGCCGATGCCGAGGCCGCCGGCCGCGACGCGGTCGTGGTCGAAGAGCCCCCCGCGGAGTCGCACGCCGCACCCGAGGTCGTCTCCGCACCCTCGGAGCCGATGGTCGAGGAGGACCCCTCGTTCGACAGCGCCATGTACGAGGCGCATGCCGATGACGCCACGACGGCGTATCCGGTCGCCACGGCGGCCGCGGCTCCGGTCGTGACCCCGAGCGAGCCGGTCGTCCAGGCGCCCGTCGCAGAGACGACGGTCATCGAACCCGCCGTCGTCGCTCCCGCAGCCGTCGCCGGCGCGGCGTACGCCCCTCAGCCCATCTTCGTCCAGGCGCCCGAGGCGCCGCGTCCGCGCGGCAACCGTGGGGCTGCGGGCGCGATCGGCCTGCTTGCCGCGCTGTCGTTCGCCGTGCTGTACCTCGCCGTCTGGATCGGCATCGGCCTGCTCAGCGGCGAGGTGACGACGGATGCGATCGTCTCCACCGTGCTCGTCGCCCTGGGAACGTGGGCACTGTGGGTTCCGGTCGTCGTGTTCTTCATCGCCTTCTGGCTGCTCGGGGCGATCATCAACCGCGGACGCTGGGGCGCATGGGTCATCTTCGGCCTGCTCGTCGGCGTCGCGGCGTATCTCGGCCACATCCTCGGCGCGCTCTTCCAGGCGCCGTTCTGGATGCTGACCGCCAGCCAGGGTGCCGAGCTCGTCGAGGCGCAGCTGCTCTCGCCGCTTGCGATCGCCGCATTCGTGATCGGCCGTGAACTCACGATCTGGTTCGGAGCATGGGTGGCCCGACGCGGTGCGCGCGTGACCGAACTCAACGTCGAGGCACAGCGCGAGTACGAGCGCACGCTCGAGGCGGGTCCGCAGCTCACGCGCGTGTAGCCGTGGCTGCCACCGGGGGCGCGTCCGGCGGCCCGGTTCGCCCGCTCGTCGCACTCGGTCTGGCGACCGTGGCCTTCGTCGCGCTGCTGATCTTCGGACTCGGCATGGTGAGCCTGATCCTGGAGGAGGACGTCGTCGAGGTGCCCGGCCTCGGGCAGATACCGGGCGTCTTCGCGACCGCGGTGACGGTCGGGGCGTTCGCGCTGGTGCTCTGGCTCGGGCTGCGGGCTCCGAAGCGCTCGTACTGGACCGCGCTCTGGGCTGCGGTGGCGTGCTACCTCGTGTACGTCGGGGGCATGTGGATCGGAGCACTCGTGGCCGGCGGCGCCTTCTCGATCGCGGCGGAGGTCGCGGGTCGGATCGCCACCACATGGTTCGGCGCGGTCGTGGCCGCTGCCGCGGCGGTCTCGGCGTGGGGAGGGATCGCGCTGTCACGCACGCGCGCCGAACGACCCCGCTGGCCATGGGAGGACGAGTTCGACGAGTGATCGGACGGCGGATCGCACCCGGATGGATGCCGAGGCGGCGCGGAGTCGCTGCGAAAGCGGCGGAAACGGGCCACGGCGGGCTAGCGTGTAGGCGTGGAGCGGTCGCTCGAAACCCAGGTCAGCCAGGCAGTTGATGCCTGGCTGCGGTGGCTGCCGCGATGGGAGCCGGCCACCCACCGTGGTCGCGTGGCCCCCTGCCGGCGGTGCTTCGGCTCGCCCGTGCTGTCGGCGGCCGGCCTGGGCGCCGACGTGCCGCACGGTGTGCAGCACGGACTGTCCACGCGCATCAAGGCGATCGTCGACCACGCCGTCGCCGAGTACACGACGCTGAACCTCCCGATGCTGCAGACCGAGCTCGATCACCAGGCCGACCGCAACCGCGCGCGCAGCTATCGTCCCGGCGAGGGGCTCGAACCGGAGTTCGAGGGCCTGCCGCTGGACCCGGAGCCGCAGCCGGGCGCTCCGTTCCTGTTCACGATCTCCGGTCTCGCCGAAGAGGCGGATGCCGGCGTCCCGGCGCTGCCGCCGCTCAGCGACGAGGCGAAGGCCGCGCTGCGCCAGGAGGTCGGGCTGGCCGACGACTACGCCAACATGATCGGCCGCGAGGTGTGCACGATCCTGCTGCACCATCGGCTGCGGATCCAGGCCGCGATCAGCCAGTACGTGGAGCCGCAGATCGAGGCGATGCTCGAGGAGCTGACCCGTTCGCTGGACGCGCCGTTCGATCCGAACGAGCCGCCGACGATCTGATGCCGGCGTCCCGATGACGCCACGGCGCCTCCACAGCGCACAGGGTGCTCCTCAGGCGGCTTTGTTAGCATGAGCGGGTTTGCACCTTCCTGCGTCGGTGGGTGCCTGTCGACTGAGACGCGCACTGTGCGGTGCGCCCCCGCCGGGCTTGAGCGGGCATACTCCGGGGAGGCTTCGGTGGCCACACGCCTGCCGTCCGCGCCCCCGATCCTGCCGGGTCTCGCCTACATCCGGCCGCTCGGCTCGGGCGGCTTCGCAGACGTGTTCCTCTACGAGCAGGACATGCCACGGCGCGACGTCGCGGTGAAGGTGCTGCCGAGCGACGTGCGCGACCCCGACCTGCGGCGCATGTTCAACGCGGAGGCCGACGTCCTCGCGCATCTGTCCGCGCACCCGTCGATCGTCACCGTCTATCAGGCGGGGATCTCGGCCGACGGCCGCCCGTACATCGTCATGGAGTTCTGCCCCGGCTCACTGTCGCAGCGGTACCGCATCGAGCGGATCCCGATCGACGAGGTGCTCACGATCGGCGTCAAGATGGCCAGCGCGCTCGAATCCGCCCATCGCGCCGGTCTGGTCCACCGCGACGTGAAGCCCAGCAACATCCTGGTCACGACCTTCGGGGCCCCTGTGCTCGCCGACTTCGGCATCTCGTCGTCGCTGTCACGGCAGACCGCCGATGAGGTGCTCGCGATGTCGATTCCGTGGAGTGCGCCCGAGGTGATCGCGGAGCAGACCGCCGGCACCGTCACGAGCGAGGTGTGGAGCCTCGGGGCGACGGTGTACTCGCTGCTGGCCGGCCACAGTCCGTTCGAGCGCCGTGAGCGCGGGCAGAACACGAAGGAGCAGCTGCGCCGCCGCATCGCACGGGCCTCGTACACCGACATCTCCCGCGCCGACGTGCCGGCATCCCTCCAGGTGGTCCTCGCTCGCTCGATGAGCCGTGACCCGCGGCAGCGCCATTCCTCGGCGTTGGAGTTCGCGGAGGCGCTGCGGGCTGTGCAGGTCGAGCTCGGCGCCTCACCGACGCAGGTCGAGATCGCAGCCGACGGCTGGGCCCCGGCCTCCGGACCCGTCGACTTCACGGACACCGCGCTGCGAGGGCCCGCCCGCAGCCGCATCGAGCGCGACGAACGGCGCAAGTCCGCTCCCGGTGCCGGTGTGGCAGGTCTCGCCCGCGACGAGGAGACCGAGTTCTCCTCGCCCGATCGGCCCCGACGGGTCCTGCCTTGGGTCATCGCCGGCGCCATCGGGGTCGTGGTCGCGGTGGGCGGCATCCTGACCGCGCTGCTGGCCACGGGAGTGCTCTGATGCGACGTCGTTCGGTCGCAGGCCTGATCGCGGCGGGTGCCGCGATCGCGCTCGTGGCCGGTGTGAGCGTCGTGTGGCCGGGGCTCGACGCCCAGACGACCGACAGGACCGACACGTCGGTGTGGGCTCTGCAGACCGGCGACGGCCGGCGCTACGCCCGCGTCAACACGACGATCGGGGAGCTCGACACCGTCCGCGAGATCAGCAACCCGAGTCAGGTGGCGCAGAACGGCGACGGTGCGTATCTCTTCTCCGACAGCTTCAGCAAGCTCACCCGGATCGATGCCGCGCTGCCGTCCGACCTCGACGAGGAGGCGCTGCGCTCCTCGCCGTCGACCCCTGCGGGAACCGTCGACGTCGTGACCGCCGACGACTACGTCGCGTATCGCACCGACTCAGGTGCGGTCTTCGTGGGGAGGCTCTCCTCGGGCGAATCGACGCAGCTGGACCCGTTCCCGTCCGATGACGAGAATGCCCCGCAGTACACCTCCGACGCGATCGCGGTCGACGAGCGCGGCATGCTGTTCAGCTACTCGGTCGCCGACGGGTCGGTGCTCCGGTACGACCTTCGTGCCTCGGAGGTGCGCGAGCGCGACGTGCTGGACGAGTCGGACATCTCGGCGCCCTCCATCACCGCGGCCGGCGATGCCTGGGCGGTGGTGGACGGCACTGACGGCGATGTGTGGCTGAAGGGGGCGGATGCCGCGATCTCCACACCGACGACCGGCGGAGTGATCCTCAGCCAGCCCGACCCCGTCGGATCGGCCGTGTACCTCGCCGATGAGACCGCCCTCGTGCGGGTTCCGGTGGACGGGTCGGCGGTCACGACGGAGGTCGGGACCGGCGCGAGCGTGCTGGGGACGCCGGCGCGCCCAACGGTCCACGACGGCGAGGTGTACGCGGCCTGGCTTCCGCAGGGCACGCAGGGCGGCGTGCTGTGGAACTCGCGCACCGGGCAGTCCGCGCTGGACTACGGCGGGCTGGGGCTGCCCGACCAGCGCCGCCCCACGTTCGTCGCGAGCGAGGACGCGATGATCCTCAACGAGACCCGCACGGGGTGGGTGTGGACGATCCCCGGCGGCGGGCTGGTCGTCTCCAGCCAGAACTGGTCGCTGGATGAGCGGACCGACCCGGATGCCGAGCCGAGCGCCGAGCAGCTGACCGTCGTGATCGACCCGAAGCCGCCGGTCGCGGTCGCCGACGCATTCGGGGTTCGCGCCGCGAGTCTGGTCACCCTGCCCGTGCTCATGAACGACCACGATCCGAACGAGGACGTGCTGAGCATCGACCCGGCCTCGGTGACCGGGCTCGACCCCGGCTTCGGCACGCTCTCGATCACCGATGACGCGCAGCGCATCACCGTGCGGGTGGCGCCCGGCGCGAGCGGCACCGCGACGTTCTCGTACGCCGTCACCGACGGAACCGCCGTGGACGGATTGCTCTCGCCTGCGACGACGGTGACGCTCACCGTCTCGACGGGCGACGGCGCACCGGAGTGGTGCGGTGTGGAGGGGTGCCTCGTGCCCTGGCCCACGCCCGAGGTCGCGCGCGGCGGGACCGTCACGGTGCCGGTCCTCCCCGGCTGGGTCGACCCGGACGGGGACCCGCTGCTGCTCCTGTCCGTCCAGAACACGTCGGGCATCGGGACGGTCGCGTCGACCCCGGGCGGGGATGTCGTCTACCAGCACAGCGATGACGGCGGGGGAGGCGAGGAGCTCATCTCCCTCGAGGTGACCGTCTCCGACACCGCCGGGCAGGTCTCGACGAAGCCCCTGCTCGTGCGCGTCTCTCCGCAGCCCGCGCTCAGCGTGCAGTCGTTCGCGCTCGTCGACTCGATCGACGCCGGCCTGACGGTCGATGTGACGCCGCACGTCACCGGAACCGCCGGTGAGATCTCGCTCGAGTCGGTGCGCGTGCTCGACGAGGCCGCGGCCACCGCGACCATCGTGGGCGGGTCGGCGTCCTTCGACTTCTCCGCCCGCACTCCGGGCACGTTCCGCGTGGACTTCACGGTGACCGACGGAACGACTCCCGCCAACGGCACTGCGCGCATCACGATCCTGCCCTCCGACGCGCCGCCGCAGCTGGCGACCTCGCCTGTCGTCGCGTTCGTGCACCCGCAGGAGGACGCGACCCTCGACGTGTTCTCAGCGGTGTCCAACCCCACGCGGCGAGTGCTCCTGCTGAGCGATGTCGTGGGACACGCGGATGCCGGAGCCGCCCTGTCCGTCGACGGCGTGGGTCAGAACTACCTGCGCGTGTCGGGCTCCACCGCCACCGGAGCCGCCGGGCGTCTCGGCACAGTGACCTACACGATCAGCGACGGCACAGACGATCAGGGCGCCGGCGTGCAGGGCGAGGCGACGGTGTTCCTGCTCCCGCAGGCGCCGGAACTCGCGCCGATCGCGGTCGATGACACGGTCGTCGTGCGAGCGGGCTCGCAGATCGACATCCCGGTGCTCGACAACGACATCGCTCCCGCCGGTGGACGGCCGACACTGAACCCGGCCTCGATCGTGTCCTCGAGCGAAGACGCCCTCGCCTTCGCGGGCGGCGACGTGCTGCGCTATCTCGCACCTATCGAGCCGGGGGAGTACACGGTGGACTACTCCGTCTACACGACCGGCGCTCCGGCGCTCGCCGACGCCGCGACCGTGCGAATCGAGGTGCTGCCGGACGACGCGAACCGCAAGCCGCTTCCGGAGACGCTCGAAGGCCGCGTGCTGAGCGGCCAGTCGACGGTCATCGAGTTCGACGGGTTCGGGATGGACCCGGACGGCGATGTGGTGAGCCTTGACCGCATCGTCAGCCAGCCGGAGAGCGGATCGGCCACGATCGCAGCCGACGGCGAGTCGATCCTCTACTCGAGCGTCGCCGGCTATCGCGGGCAGGCCTCCTTCCGATACCGCGTCGTCGACGCCTTCGGCGAGACCGGCGAGGGCGTCGTGCGCATCGGAGTCCTCGACAGTCAGTCCAATCCGAGCCCGATCACCTTCACCGACTACGTACAGGTGCAGGCGGGCGCGGACAGCACGATCCGGGTGAGCCCGCTGGCGAACGACGTCGACCCGACGATGGGCGCCCTGGCGATCACGGATGTGCGTCCCGACCTGCCCGCGACGCTGGGGGACGGCAGCGACAACCCCGAGTACGAGCGGCTGGAGGGCCGGCTCGAATCGGAAGGCGAGTCGACCGTCGTGATCGCGGCCGGCACGGCCCCCACCACGATGTCATTCCTGTACGACGTCGAGTCGAGCTCCGGCAACACCGGCCGTGGTCTCATCGTCGTGAAGGTCGTCCGCGAGAGCGTGCCGAACTACCCCGTCGTGGACGACACCGTCCTCACCGCGGAGACGCGGGAGGACTTCCCGTCCGGCGTCGATGTCCTCTCGGGTCGCGTGGCATGGTCGGGCGGCGACGTCGACGACCTCGAAATGAGCCTCTGGGGCGATCCGCCGGGGGTCACCGTCGACGGTCGGGAGCTGCGCGGCGCGCTGCCCGAGACGACCCGCGTGATCCCGTTCGCCGTGACCGGCGAAGGTCCGACCGGTGAGGTGACCACCTACGCGTTCCTTCGCGTGCCCGGAGACGACGACCTGTCGCTCGCGCTCCGTTCGAGCGCCGCGACGCCCGAGGTCACCGAGCTGGAGTCGGTCTCGTTCGACATGGCCAAGCTCGTCTCCAAACCGCGCGGCAGCACGATCGAGATCGGAGTCGATGTACGTGCGTCCGGCGCTCGCAGCGGCGCGTCCTGCTCGTTCGAGTCGGGGACGACGGTCCGCTACGACTCCGGCGCGGGCGCTCCATGGGTGGACGCCTGCCAGGTTCCGGTCCGCATCGCCGGACAGCAGGACTGGACCTATCTCTCCGTGCCGATCCTCGTCCGTGCGCTCGACCCCCAGCCCGAGCTGCGGGCAGGTTCCATGACGGTCGGCCCGGGTGAGACCGCGACGTTCGATCTGCGGAACATGACGAGCTGGCAGCTGCGCGAGGACTGGAGCGGCATCCGGTACGCCCTGGACTACGGCGGCTCGGCCTTCGAGGTGTCGCTGGACGGGTCGATCGTGACCGTGATCGGCGCCGACAGCGCCGTCCCAGGGTCCGAGGAGGCCGCGATCGTCTCGGTCACAAGTCACACCGCCGTCGCCCCGGTGCGCCTGATCCTCCGCGTCGGCGCGGCGCCGTCGACGCTCCCGCAGGGCGGATCGGTGACCCAGCAGTGCTCGCAGGCGGCGGGCTCGTCCTGCACGATCTCCGTGATCGGCGCCACGGGCGAAGTCAATCCGCTGCCCCGGACGCCGCTCACGGTGATCGATGCGCGACCGACGGGTGCGTGCGTCGGAGTGAGCTTCCAGGTGGCGTCCCCGACCTCGGTCGTCGCCTCCTGGTCGGCCGACGCGCCCGGGGCGACCTGCAGCGCGGTCTTCTCGGTGCAGGATGCACAGGGTCGGCGCACGAACGCCGAGCGCGACGGACGGCTGCTCCTGGATCTGCAGGGGTATCCGAAGACGCCGGCGAGCGTGTCGCAGACCGGGTACGCCGACGGCACGCTCACACTCCGCGTCGATCCCGGGGAGGCGGCGCTCGCGTATCCGGCGCTGACCGGCTTCGTCATCCGCTGGAACGGCCAGGACCTCGCCGAGTGCTCCTCCGACGGGACCTGCCCGCCGATCGCCGCCCCGAACGGCGAGCAGCGCACATACGAGGCGTTCGCGCAGAACGCGGTCGGCACCTCGAGCGGCAGCGTGCGCACCGTGGCATGGGCGTACAACGCGCCTGCGACGCCGGCGACCGTGCAGGTGACCCCCGTCGTCACGTCAGGCGAGGGCGGGGTCGTGTCCCTGCACATCGAGGGGATCGATCCGGAGGAGACGGGCAACCTCGAGATCACGAGTCCCGCCGGCGAAACGGTGACCGTGCCGGTCCGGCGCAATGAGACCGTCGTCGATGTCGCCGCCTACCGCGTCGGGTCCAACACGTCCAGCCCGATCACGGTCACGCCGTTCTCGCGCTTCGACCTGCCGCCCGGGCTCGGGGGGAGTGCGTCGGGTGCCGCGGCGACCGGATGGGGCAACGGCATCGGCGCGCCGACCGGCCTGGTGCTCTCGCTGAGCTCGGCATCCAACGGCGACGGCACCTCGACCGTGACCGCACGCGGCACGGCCGCACTCAACGGAGACGGCTCGACGCTGCAGTATGGAATCGTCCGGGAGGGCGATCGCTGCACCCCGACGGTCGGCGGCGACACCGCGGTCTTCCCCGGGCTCGCGGACGGGGACGAGTACGTCTTCACCCTGTGCGCCGAGTCGTGGTTCGACGGCGAATCCTTCGGTGCCGCCGCGGCCGATGCGGGTGTGCGCGCGCAGCAGGCGGGCCGGGCACCGCGGGGCTACACGTTCGCGGTCGCGGCGACCCCCGATGTCTCCGATAGCCGCGCCGACTGGATCATCCGCGACCAGCCCATCTCCGACGAGCGTGTGCCCAACCGCAACCGCGTCGAATTCGCCGGGACGCCGAGTTCGATCTTCGACCGGGATCCGGGGATCCAGGTGCGGTACGTCCACGAGATCTGGGGGACGGCCACGCCGTGGGCGAGCGTGACGCCACGAGCCGGCAGCGCGCCATATCAGGTGCAGGCGCAGTGGAGCGTGCAGAGCTGCGTCGGCGGATCGACGCTCGTCGCCGCAGGCGACTCGTCCGCTGACCCGGCAGGCGGCAAGGCGGCGATCACGTTCGGCAACGCCGGCCTCCGCTACTACGACGCAGGCGGCGCGCAGCTGGCTCACACAGCGGGCACCTGGACGGTTCCGGTCGGTGCAGTCCGCGTCGAGGGCATCACCGTGTCGGTCGACTGGACGGCGCAGGCCTGGGGCCTATCGCCCGCGAGCTCGACGTTCGCGGCATCCTGCGACCCGAACTCTCCGGCTCCGCCCACCCCATGACCTGCCCGACACCCCGCAGAACGACCGACAGAGGACGAACCACATGACCATCACGCAGGAGCAGGCGACCTGGTTCGCGCAGACGTTCGCGCAGCTCGCCGACAACGTCGAGCGCGCCGTGCTCGGCAAGCGCCACGTCGTCGAGCTCGTCCTGACGGCGATGCTCAGCGACGGGCATGTGCTCCTGGAGGACGTGCCCGGCACCGGCAAGACCTCGCTCGCGCGTGCCGTCGCGCAGTCGGTGCAGGGCACGAACACCCGCATCCAGTTCACGCCTGACCTGCTGCCCGGCGACATCACCGGAATCACGGTGTACGACCAGAAGACCGGCACGTTCGAGTTCCACTCCGGACCGATCTTCGCCAACATCGTGCTGGCCGACGAGATCAACCGTGCGAGCCCCAAGACCCAGTCCGCGCTGCTGGAGGTCATGGAGGAGGGCAAGGTCACGATCGACGGCGTCTCCCGGCAGGTCGGCGTGCCGTTCCTGGTGCTGGCCACGCAGAACCCCGTCGAGCAGGCCGGCACCTACCGGCTGCCGGAGGCGCAGCTCGACCGATTCATGATGCGCGCCTCACTCGGCTACCCGGATCATGCCGCCACAGTGCGCATCCTGGACGGCGCCGCGGTGGCGACCGCGGATCTCGTCGCGGTCATCACCCCGGAGGCGCTGATCGGAATGGCCGACCTCGCTGCGGACGTGTACGTCGACGCACTCGTCCTCGACTACATCGCGCGACTCGTGGACGGCACCCGCGCCGCCGATGAAGTGCGCCTCGGCGTCAGCATCAGGGGTGCGCTCGCCCTGACCAAGGCGTCGCGTTCGCGTGCCGCCTCGCAGGGCCGCACGTACGTCACGCCCGACGATGTGAAGGCGCTGGCTGTCTCGGTGCTCTCGCACAGGCTCATCCTGCACCCCGAGGCCGAGTTCGACGGGGTGACCCAGGAGGCCGTGATCGGCCAGGTCCTGCTGGATGTCGCCCCACCGAGTCGTCGCGAGACCGCATGAGCCTGACCGAGCCCCGTCTCACCCGCACGTCCGCCTCCACCGGCTCGGCCGTCGGCACCGCCGCGCCGTCGGCGACGACGCAGGTCACCACGGCTGCCGGCGGGCGACGGATCGTCCGCGCGGTCGTCTGGTGGACGCGCGTGTCCCGCGCCGCGGGTGCGGCGCTCGCCGCCGCGGCGCGGTGGACCGCGCACACGGTGCGGCCCGCCGGCGTGCTCGTCGTGGTCGCCGCGACCGCCGGGCTCGCCATGGGCGTCGCGTTCGGCTGGGTGGAGTGGATGGTCGCTGGGGCGATCGCACTCCTGCTGGTCGTGATGTGCGTGCCGTTCCTCTTCGGCGCACGCTCCTACGACGTCGATCTCGTTCTGGCGCACGAGCGCGTCGTCGCCGGCGACGATGTGACCGGCGAGATCGTCGTCCGCAACGACAGCCGCCGGGTCGCGCTGCCGGGTCGCCTCGACATCCCCGTCGGTGCGGGGCTCGTCGAGTTCGGCGTGCCGCTGCTGCGCCCGGGCCACGTGGTCGCGCAGCCGCTGGAGATCCCGGCCCTGCGTCGCGGCATCGTGACTGTCGGACCCGCCACGACGGTGCGCAGCGATCCGATCGGCCTCCTGCGGCGCGAGCACGCCTTCCACGACGTGCACGAGCTCTACGTCCATCCGCGCACGATCCCCATCCCCTCCACGAGCGCCGGGCTGATCCGCGACCTCGAGGGCAATCCGACCCGTCGGCTGGTGGACGCGGACATGTCGTTCCACGCGATCCGCGAGTACGCACCCGGCGACTCGCGGCGCCAGATCCACTGGAAGTCGACGGCCAAGACCGGCCAGCTCATGGTGCGCCAGTACGAGGAGTCCCGTCGTTCGCGGATGGCCGTGGTGCTGTCGGTGGCCGAACCGGAATTCACGGATGCCGACGAGTTCGAGCTCGCCGTCAGCTGCGCAGCGTCGCTGGGTCTGCGGGCCGTGCACGACGCTCGCGAGGTCGACATCGTCACGGGCAGCGAGATCCCGCGGGTGGTGCGCGGGCGCCTGCGCGCGATCAGGCACATTCCGGCGGCGTCCCGTCGGACCATGCTGGACGGGTTCAGTGCCGTCGACCTGCTCGAGAACACGATGCCGATCGCCGACGTGTGCCGGCTCGCCGCCGAGGCGAACGAGCGCCTGTCGATCGCGTTCATCGTGGTGGGCTCGCGCGTCACGCTCGGACGGCTCCGTCAGGCGGCACTCGGCTTTCCGGCCGACACGGCCGTGGTCGCCGTGATGTGCGACGAGCGCGCGCACCCGCGCATGCGGGTGCTGTCCGGCCTCACCGTGCTCACGGTCGGCACGCTCGAGGACCTGTCCGGACTGCTGCTGCACGGAGCGACCGCATGAGCGCCGGCGACGCACCCGCGAAGGCGTCATCCGATGCAGTGGATGGGACCGCCACGGAGTCGTCGGGCCGCGGCGCCGTCTTCGCGCCCCGAATCGTCGCAGGATCGCTGTTCCTCGCCGCCACTGTCGTGATCGCGGGACTCGCGGCGTGGCCGATCTATCGGGATTGGTCGTTCCTGCTGCTGGTGGGGGTGACCGCCCTCGTGGCGGCGGCGATCGCTGCGCTGGCGCGCAGTCGCCACTGGGGCGGCTGGAGCATCGCGGGCCTCCTGGCGCTGGCCTTCTTCGTGCTCGGCATCCCCCTGGCTGTGCCTTCGCGGCTGGGCAGCTCGCTCGAGCTCCTTCGAGGGCTCGGCGACCTCGCGACCGGAGCGGTCTTCGCCTGGAAGGACTTGATCACCGTCGACCTCCCCGTCGGCACCTACCGGAACCTCCTGGTCCCGGCTCTGATCGTCTTCCTCGTCGGCACGTGCGCCGGGCTGCTCCTGTCGTGGCGATCGGATCGAGCCGCCTTCTGGGCTGTGCCGGTCTCGCTCGGAATGACCCCCTTCGGGCTGTTCTTCGGCCGCACGACGGTCAGCTCGCCGCTCGAGCTCGGTCCCTTGACGATCTCCGCTCCGCTGGAGACGGCGCTCGGGATCGCGGCCCTGCTCTCGAGCCTGCTGTGGCTGGCCTGGCGCAGTCGCGATGAGCGGATGCGGTCACTCCGGCGCGCCGCGGCATCCAGTGGGGTGCGCATCTCGCGTCGGCCGTCGCTCGCCGACCGGCGGCGCTCGACCCTCGGGGCCGGCATGCTCCTGATCGCCGTCCTGGCCGCAGCGATCGTCGTGCCGTACGCCGCCCGCGGCGCCGAGCGGGAAGTGCTGCGCTCGACGGCAGGACCAGAGATCGCGGTGGCGTCGGCGATCAGTCCGCTCGCGCAGTACCGCGCCATGTTCGCCGACGACCGGGCCGACGACGTGCTGTTCACCGTCTCATCCGCGGACGCGCTCCCGGAGCGGGTTCGATTGGCGACCCTCGACTCCTATGACGGGGAGATCTATCGCAGCGGCGGAACCGGCGCGGTCGACGAGGCGCGCTTCGTGCGCGTCCCCTCGACGCTCGATGCCGGCTCCGGGCGCCCCGTGGACGCGCGCGTCACGATCGAGGCGCTCGACGGGATCTGGATGCCGACCCTCGGCCGGCTCGCGTCGGTCGATTTCGCGGGCTCCCGCGCGGCATCCCTCGCGGACGGGTTCTACTATCGCGCCGAGGCCGCGGCGGGCGTGCAGACCGCCGCGGGCGGACTCGCCGCAGGCGACGCCTACCGGATCAGCGCGATCGAGCAGGCGATGCCCGACCTCGCGTCGATCGAGGCACCGGGCGGACTCGGCGACGACGTGGCCGTGCCGCAGAGCGTCCGCACCTGGGTGGACGAGCATGTCTCCGAATCCGGCGGGGCCGCCCTCGCCGGCCTCGTCGCACTGCTGCGAGAGCGGGGGTATCTCAGCCATGCCCTGGAGATCGGTGACGCCGCGCCGCTGTGGATGCAGTCGCTGCCCGACTACACCTTCCAGCCCAGCGCATCGGGGCACTCCCTGGCCCGGATCGACGCGATGTTCTCCCGCCTGCTGGAGCGCGAGACCGATCCGCGGGCCGCGGCGTCCGAGAACTACGTCGCCGCCGTCGGCGATGACGAGCAGTTCGCCGTCGCGGTGTCCCTGATCGCGCGTGAGCTCGGCTTCCCGTCGCGGGTCGTGGTCGGCGCGAGACTCACTTCGACGGATGCCGCACTGCCCACCTGCGAAGCGGGCGCATGCCGCGCCCAGGATCTCGCCGTCTGGACCGAGGTGCAGTCCGCCGCAGGGGAGTGGGTTCCGATCGACGTCACCCCGCAGTACGCCCAGTCACCGAGCCTCGAGGTGACCGAGCAGCGCAACCCCGAGAATGTCACTGAGGTGCGTCCGGACGCCGTCCAGGACGTCGTGCCGCCGGATCCGCTCGAGGAGGACTCCGGCGCCGACGATCGCGCCGACGACGCCGCCGCGATCGATCTCGCCTGGCTGTGGCCGATCCTGCGCGTCGGCGCCGTCGTGCTGCTCGTCCTGCTGCTGCTCCTCGGGCCGTTCGCCCTCATCGCGGCGGCGAAGGCGGCGCGACGTCGCGCACGCCGGACCCAGGCGGATCCCGCCGTGCAGATCGCCGGCGGATGGGACGAGTACGTGGATGCCGCCGTCGACTCCGGCCGGGACGCCTCGCCGGTCTTCACCCGGACCGAGCTCGCAGACCTGTTCGAGACGGCTGCCGGTGGAACCCTCGCAGTGGATGCCGACCGCGCGGTCTTCTCGGGAGCCGCGATCTCGGCGCAGGACGCGGAGGACTTCTGGCGCATCGTCGAACAGGAGCGTCACGACCTGGTGCGCGAGCGCGGAATCTGGCGCGGCCTGCTCGCGACCGTATCGTTGAGATCATTCGTCCGTCACCTGGCGCCCCCCGGCGCCCGGTCGCGCATCGCCGAGAGGGGGAAGCGCCGGGTCGTCCAGTCCCAGCGCCCATCGCCATGACCATCTTCGATGACTCCACCGCCACCGCCCTCGGCACGATCTCGTTCCTGCTGTTCGTGGTGCTGTACGTCTGGACCGCCCTGGGCCTGTCCGCCGTGTTCCGCAAGTCGGGCGAGCAGTCGTGGAAGGCATGGGTGCCGGTCCTGAACCTGGTCGTCCTCCTGCAGCTGGGCCGGCTGTCGGGCTGGCTGCTGGTGCTCGCGCTCATCCCGTTCATCGGACCGCTGATCGTGTGGGCGCTGCTGATCGTGGCGTACCACCGCATCAACGCCGCATTCGGTCACGGCGCGGGCATGACCGTCCTGGCGGCCCTGCTCCTGCCGGTGTGGGCTTCGGTCCTCGGTTTCGGGCCGGCCCGGTGGCTCGGCGCCGAGCCGGGCGGACGCCGGCCCGCGACCGGCGGACCGCGGCGGACCGCCGCGCCCGATGCAGACGCATCCGACGACGCCGACGCGGCATACGTTCCGCGCGTCAGCGCACCCTCGTACAGTCCGACGGTCGCAGCACCGGCCGAGCCCGTCGGCGGCTGGACGCCGCCGCCGATGCCACCCGCCCCGCTCCTTCCGCAGCCGGCCGCAGCCGAACCCCTGCCGGTCGCCTCCGACGCGGATCCCGAGCGGTACGCGCCGCCGCCGGCGGCGTCGTTCGCTCCCGTGATCGGTCGCTCCACGCTCGAGCCCCCTGCGGATCCCGACTCGGGCCGGTGGGGCGGATTCGACCTCGGGGCCGTCAGCGAGGTCACGAGCGAGGTGACCGGCGCCGACTCCGGAGCGCCGGCCCCGATCTCCGCGGTGCCGGTGCGCCCGGCGGCCGAGCCGCCGGCGATCGTGCCCCCGCCCCCGGTCACGCGTGTCCCCCCGACACCGGCGCCGACTCCGGCAGCCGAGCCGTGGGCGCCAGCCCGATCGCCGATGAGCGACCCCGACGGGTCGGCCGAGACCTCCGGGCAGGTCTCCGCGATCGTCGGAGCGCCGGATGCGGGCACGCCGCGGTCCGCGCGCAGCACGGTCTCGGCACAGCACACGAAGTCGGAGATCCCCGAAGAGCCCATCGACGAGACGATCATCACGCGCCGGCGGCGCACCGATTGGTCGCTGATCCTGCCGAGCGGCGCCGCTGTGCCGATCACAGCCGAGGTCGTGCTGCTCGGGCGCAAGCCCTCGCCGGATCGGGCGTATCCCGAGGCCCAGCTGATCCCGATCGATGACGGGACCGTCTCCAAGACGCACGCGCGGCTCGCGCTGCGCGCCGACCACTGGTACGTGACCGACCTGGGCTCCACCAACGGCGTGCTGTTCGCGACCCTGATGGGCACGGAGGTCGAGGCGACTCCGGGCGAGGAGGTCGAGGCGGGCGAGCGCTTCTACCTCGGTGACGCGGAAGTGCGCCTTCAGCGCAGCGCCGGATGACGGATCTCCCTGACGAGGAGACCGTCCGGGTCCGTCGTGCGGCGTCGACCGGTACCCCACCGGACGGTCCGGGCGACGCGCTGCCGGGGGATGCGACCCAGCCCTCGGGCCAGACCGAGCGGGCCGGAGACACGGAGCCCGACACCGAGAGCGGCACCGCAGACCGGCGGCGGTCGGCCGACACGGTGGCCGCGAGCCAGGACGGCACCCCGGGGCCGACGCGACGCCGTTCGACCTACGTCGACGGGGGCGGGGGCGAGCAGACCGACGGTTCGACGTTCATCGCCCGCCGCGAGACGCGCCGCCGAGCCGAGCGGGTGCACGCGACGACAACCCCCGGCGTGCCCGCATCCGGCGCACCGCCCCTCGACGCGCCCGCCGGGCGGGTGGCGTCCGTTCCGGACACCGCATCCGACGTCTACCGCCCGCGCACCGGGGAGCCGGCCGTGGTCGCTCGAACGCCCCCGCAGAGCCGGGCGGCGCAGGCACCTGTCGACGGCGACGCCGCGTCGGCCGCGGAGCGGAGGAAGGCACGCCGGACCGCGCTGCTCGTCGTCGTGGCGGCATCCGTCCTCGCGCTCGCCGCCGGCGCATCGCTGATCGCGCTCACGATCAACCTGTGAGGTTCGGGCGCGTTTGACCGCCCCCGCTCCGACCGCGTATCATTGACAGGGTGTGCGCATGTGCGCGCCTTGTGCTGCGCCTCGGCGCAGGGCGAGGAAGCCGGCGCCACATCTCAGGGAAAAGCCTGCGAACAGGCGGCCCCCACGGCATACCCACCACACACACTCGCGTCATTCATCATGCCGCGCCGGTGGGTCCGCGTGAGCCTCAGACGAAACAGATCGAAAGATCCGCGAGTCCGAGGGGAGACCACGACGCTGTCACCGTGCAGCACTTACAAGGAGAGAACGTGCCAACTATTCAGCAGTTGGTTCGCAAGGGACGCTCGCCGAAGGTCGCGAAGACCAAGGCACCCGCCCTCAAGTCGAACCCCCAGCAGGCCGGCGTCTGCACCCGCGTGTACACGACCACGCCCAAGAAGCCGAACTCGGCGATGCGCAAGGTCGCCCGTGTCAAGCTCCGCAACGGCACCGAGGTCACCGCGTACATCCCCGGCGAGGGCCACAACCTGCAGGAGCACTCGCTCGTGCTCGTCCGCGGCGGTCGCGTGAAAGACCTCCCCGGCGTGCGCTACAAGATCGTCCGCGGCGCCCTGGACACCCAGGCCGTCAAGAACCGTAAGCAGGCTCGCAGCCGCTACGGCGCGAAGAAGGGTTAAGGAACATGCCTCGCAAGGGACCCGCCCCGAAGCGCCCGGTCGTCAACGACCCGGTCTACGGCGCGCCGATCGTCAGCCAGCTCGTCAACAAGATCCTCGTCGACGGCAAGAAGTCGCTCGCCGAGTCGATCGTCTACACCGCCCTGAAGGGCGTCGAGGCCAAGAACGGCCAGGACGCCGTCGCCACCCTCAAGAAGGCGCTCGACAACGTGCGTCCGACCCTCGAGGTCAAGAGCCGCCGCGTCGGCGGCTCGACCTACCAGGTGCCCGTCGAGGTCAAGCCGCACCGCGCGAACACCCTCGCGCTGCGCTGGCTCGTCAGCTACGCGAAGGGCCGTCGTGAGAAGACGATGACCGAGCGCCTGCAGAACGAGATCCTGGACGCCTCGAACGGCCTGGGTGCCGCGGTCAAGCGCCGCGAAGACACCCACAAGATGGCCGAGTCGAACCGCGCGTTCGCGCACTACCGCTGGTAACAGCCTCCGAGATGCGGGGGCTGGGATCCAGCCCCCGCATCCCCCTGTCATAGATAAGGAAGAGACCCCGTGGCACAAGACGTGCTCACCGACCTCACGAAGGTCCGCAACATCGGCATCATGGCGCACATCGATGCCGGCAAGACGACGACGACCGAGCGCATCCTGTTCTACACGGGAACCAACCACAAGATCGGCGAGACCCACGACGGCGCCTCGACCACCGACTGGATGGAGCAGGAGCAGGAGCGTGGCATCACGATCACCTCCGCCGCGGTCACGTGCTTCTGGGACAAGAACCAGATCAACATCATCGACACCCCCGGCCACGTGGACTTCACGGTCGAGGTGGAGCGGTCGCTGCGCGTCCTCGACGGCGCCGTCGCCGTCTTCGACGGCAAGGAGGGCGTCGAGCCCCAGTCCGAGACCGTGTGGCGCCAGGCCGACAAGTACAACGTGCCGCGCATCTGCTTCGTCAACAAGATGGACAAGCTCGGTGCCGACTTCTACTTCACGGTCGACACGATCATCAACAAGCTCAAGGCGAAGCCACTGGTCATCCAGCTGCCCATCGGCGTCGAGAACGACTTCGTCGGCGTGGTCGACCTGGTCGAGATGCGCGCGCTGGTCTGGGCGGGCGACGCCAAGGGTGATGTCACCATGGGTGCCAAGTACGACATCCAGGAGATCCCCGCCGACATGGCTGATGTGGTCGCCAAGTATCGCGAAGAGCTGCTGGAGACTGTCGCCGAGACCGACGAGGAGCTTCTCGAGAAGCACTTCGGCGGCGAAGCGCTGACGGTTGCCGAGATCAAGGCTGCGATCCGCAAGCTGACCGTCAACTCCGAGATCTACCCCGTGCTCTGCGGCTCGGCGTTCAAGAACCGCGGCGTGCAGCCGATGCTCGACGCCGTCATCGACTACCTGCCGTCGCCCCTGGACGTGCCGGCGATCGAGGCGCACGATCCGAAGAACGAAGAGACCGTCATCCTGCGCCACTCCGACCGCGACGAGCCCTTCACGGCGCTCGCGTTCAAGATCGTGACGCACCCGTTCTTCGGTCGCCTCACCTATATCCGCGTGTACTCCGGTCACCTGGATTCCGGTGGACAGATCGTCAACTCGACCAAGTCCAAGAAGGAGCGCATCGGGAAGATCTTCCAGATGTACGCCAACAAGGAGAACCCGGTCGACTCGGTGACCGCCGGTCACATCTACGCGGTCATCGGCCTCAAGGACACCACCACGGGCGACACGCTCTCCGATTCGCAGCACCAGGTCGTGCTCGAGTCGATGACGTTCCCCGAGCCGGTCATCGAGGTCGCGATCGAGCCCAAGACCAAGGCCGACCAGGAGAAGCTGGGTCTCGCGATCCAGAAGCTCGCGGAGGAGGACCCGACGTTCCGCGTCGAGCAGAACTCCGACACCGGTCAGACCGTCATCAAGGGCATGGGCGAGCTGCACCTGGATATCCTGGTCGACCGCATGAAGCGGGAGTTCCGCGTCGAGGCGAACGTCGGCAAGCCCCAGGTCGCGTACCGCGAGACGATCAAGAAGGCCGTCGAGCGCCACGACTACACGCACAAGAAGCAGACCGGTGGTTCGGGTCAGTTCGCGAAGATCCAGTTCGCGCTCGAGCCCCTCGACCTCGCTGCCGATGAGACCTACGAGTTCGACAACAAGGTCACCGGTGGCCGCATCCCGCGCGAGTACATCCCCTCGATCAACCAGGGTTTCCAGGACGCGATGAACGTGGGAGTCCTCGCGGGCTACCCCATGGTCGGCGTCAAGGCGATCCTGCTCGACGGCGCGGCGCACGACGTCGACTCGTCCGAGATGGCGTTCAAGATCGCCGGCTCGATGGGCTTCAAGGAGGCCGCCCGCAAGGCGAACCCCGTGATCCTCGAGCCGATCATGGGTGTCGAGGTGCGAACCCCCGAGGAGTACATGGGCGACGTCATCGGCGACCTGAACTCGCGTCGCGGGCAGATCCAGTCGATGGAGGACGCCCAGGGCGTCAAGGTCGTCAAGGCTCTGGTGCCGCTGTCGGAGATGTTCGGCTACATCGGCGACCTGCGCTCGAAGACCTCGGGCCGGGCCGTGTACTCGATGGAGTTCGACAGCTACGCAGAGGTTCCCCGCAACGTGGCCGACGAGATCGTCCAAAAGAACAAGGGCGAATAGCCCGGATGGATGCCGCGGCCCTGCGCGGCGGCATCCATCGCCCCACAACTTCACAGTCTCAGTAACAACCTCTCTACTAAAGTAGAAACCAATCCCCGTAGAGAACCGATCGCAAACCAGTGCCCGGCGCATCTACATGAACGTCCTGAGGAGGACCCAGTGGCTAAGGCCAAGTTCGAGCGGACCAAGCCGCACGTAAACATCGGAACGATCGGTCACGTCGACCACGGCAAGACCACGCTGACCGCTGCCATCTCGAAGGTGCTCGCTGACAAGTACCCGTCGGCCACCAACGTGCAGCGCGACTTCGCGTCGATCGACTCCGCTCCCGAAGAGCGCCAGCGCGGCATCACGATCAACATCTCGCACGTCGAGTACGAGACGCCGAAGCGCCACTACGCGCACGTCGACGCCCCCGGTCACGCCGACTACATCAAGAACATGATCACCGGTGCTGCCCAGATGGACGGCGCGATCCTCGTGGTCGCCGCCACCGACGGCCCGATGGCTCAGACGCGCGAGCACGTGCTGCTGGCCAAGCAGGTCGGCGTGCCGTACCTGCTGGTCGCGCTGAACAAGTCCGACATGGTCGACGACGAGGAGATCCTGGAGCTCGTCGAGCTCGAGGTCCGCGAGCTGCTGTCGAGCCAGGACTTCGACGGCGACAACGCTCCCGTCATCCGCGTCTCGGGCCTGAAGGCGCTCGAGGGCGACGCCGAATGGACCGAGAAGATCGTCGAGCTCATGGAAGCCGTCGACGACTCGATCCCCGACCCGGTGCGTGACAAGGACAAGCCGTTCCTCATGCCCATCGAGGACGTCTTCACCATCACCGGCCGTGGCACGGTCGTGACGGGTCGCGCCGAGCGCGGCACCCTCGCGATCAACTCCGAGGTCGAGATCGTGGGTCTGCGCCCGACGCAGAAGACGATCGTCACCGGTATCGAGATGTTCCACAAGCAGCTCGACGAGGCATGGGCCGGCGAGAACTGTGGTCTGCTCCTGCGCGGCACCAAGCGTGACGACGTCGAGCGCGGCCAGGTCGTCGTCAAGCCCGGTTCGGTCACCCCGCACACCAACTTCGAGGGCACGGCGTACATCCTGTCCAAGGAGGAGGGCGGCCGTCACAACCCGTTCTTCACGAACTACCGCCCGCAGTTCTACTTCCGCACCACCGACGTCACCGGCGTCATCACGCTGCCCGAGGGCACCGAGATGGTCATGCCCGGCGACACCACCGACATGACGGTCGAGCTGATCCAGCCCATCGCCATGGAAGAGGGCCTCGGCTACGCGATCCGTGAGGGTGGCCGCACCGTCGGCGCCGGCACGGTCGTGAAGATCCTGAAGTAAGCACGGTTGTCGAGTAGGTCGCTCTGCGACCGTATCGAGACACGCCCGTAAGCGATCCTGAGAGGGTCGGGCCACTGGCCCGGCCCTCTCTTCGCGTCTGCGCCGGCCGACTCCCGCCCGGTCGGCGTTCACGGCGGTTTCCGGGCTTGCCTCGTTAGGATTCTTCAGTGCCCGAATCACACCCGAATGACGACCTGATCGACGCGCGTCCGCGCCGGCGCCGCCGCCGGATCTGGCCGTGGGTGCTGGGCATCGTCGGCATCATCATCATCGTGCTCATCGCGGCGGGCATCGCCGGCGCGAAGCTCTTCTCAGAGGCGATGGACGTGCGATCCGATCTGGAGTCGGCGAAGTCCCGTCTGAGCAACGTGACCGAGCTGGTGCGCAGCGGCGATCAGGCCCAGTTCGACACGGTGGCCGCCGAGGTGCTGGGGTACACCTCCAGCGCCGACCGGATCGTGCAGGGCCCGCTCTGGGAGTATGCGTCGTGGATCCCGTTCGTCGGGCAGAACATCGCGGCCATCCGCTCCACGACCGAGGCGACGCATCTGCTCGTGCGGGACGCGCTCCCTGCGAGCTTCACCGTGCTCGGCGCGATGCAGCGCGAGAACATCCGCTTCGAAGGCGGAGGCTTCAACCTCGCGACCTTCCGCCAGGCGCTGGACGCGCTCCCGGCCGTGGACGCCGCGTTCGCGGAGGCTCAGCAGAAGATCGCCGGCATCGATCGCGATGATCTGCTCCCGATCGTGGACGACGCGGTCGGCCAGGTGATCGAGGTGATCGACCAGGCCGCGCCGTTGGCGCACACCGCGACGGAGGTCCTGCCGACGGCGCTGACGATGCTCGGCGAGCAGGGGCCGAGGACGTACCTGGTCATCTTCCAGAACAACGCCGAGATCCGCGCGACCGGCGGCGAGGGTGCCGCCGCGGTGTACGTCCGAGCTGACGGAGGTCGCCTCACTCTGGAAGGGCAGACCGGATCGACCACCTTCGAGTCTCCTGGGCTCACCGGCGTGCAGCACCTCGATCTGCCGGCGGACACCCTGGCCCTCTACGACGACGAGTTCGCCCGGTTCTCGCAGAACTACACGAAGACCCCGAACTTCCCCACAGCCGCGCGGATGTTCCAGGCGATCGCCGCGAAGACCGGCTACGGGGTCGACGGTGTCGTCTCGCTGGATCCCGTCGTGCTCAGCGACATCCTCGCGGTGACCGGACCGGTCACCGTCGACGGCATCGAGGTCAACGCCGACAACGCGCTGCAGATCCTGCTGAGCGACACGTACCTCCGCAACCCCGGCGACCAGGGGCCGGCTGACGCATTCTTCGCGGCCACCTCCGCGACGGTGTTCCAGAAGCTCGTCTCGGGCGACTGGGATCTGATGAAGATGCTCGACGTCTTCGCAGCGGCCGGCGAGCAGCAGCGTCTGTACGGCTGGTTCGGCCGTGAGGACGAGGAGGTCGTCGCCCGCGAGCTGGGCATCGACGGCGCGATGAAGGCCGACAACGCGGAGACGACCGAGGTCGGCATCTTCCTCAACGACGCAGCCGTCAGCAAGCTCGAGTACTACCTGTCGACCTCGGTCGATGTGTCCTGCAATCCCGCGGACCGCACGGTCACGACGTCCATCACGATGACGAACTCGGTGGACCGCGACGATCTGACCTTCCACATCCTCGCCCGCCGTTCGCCGAGCTATGGAGGCAGCGGCACGTCGATGCTCCTGGATGTGCTCTACTTCGCACCACCGGGCGCCACGATCGCCGGCGTGGATCCGGCCGAGGGCGATGCCCAGGATCTGGCGCGCACGAGCACGGAGGACGGCAGGAACGCCCAGAGCATCGCCGTGCTGCTGGACCGCGGCCAGACGCGGACCGTGACATACACGAGCGTCCTGCCGGAGGGACCGCTCGGACCGATCTCGGTGCGCTACAGCCCGACCGTCACGGACACGCCCGTCACGATCGCGCCGGCGTGCGCGGAGCTCACCGGACCGTAGCCGGCGTCGCCGAGCGTGTTGAGGCGCTGCAGGCGAGCGTCGCGGCACGCCCTCAGGGCTCGCGGCTCAGGGAGCGTCGCGAGACGCCCAGCGGTTGCGCCGCTCAGGCCGAGGTGTTTCCCGGAGCGAGTGCCGCACGAGCGGTCTTGAACATGATCACGATGTCGCCGACGAGCGTCCAGTTCTCGACGTACGAGAGGTCCAGGCGCACCGACTCCTCCCAGGAGAGTGTCGAGCGACCGCTGATCTGCCAGAGTCCGGTGATGCCCGGCTTGACCATGAACCGGCGGTGCACGTGGTCCGCGTAGCGCTCGACCTCGCGCGGCAGAGAGGGGCGAGGACCGACGAGCGACATCGAGCCGCCCAGGACGTTGAACAGCTGGGGCAGCTCGTCGAGGCTGTAGCGACGCAGGAAGCGGCCGATGCCGGTGACGCGCGGATCCTCGGTCATCTTGAAGAGCACTTCGTTGCCCGCGTTGCGGTGCGGCTCGAGCTCGGCGAGCAGATCTTCGGCGTTCGCGACCATCGTCCGGAACTTCAGCAGACGGAACTCGCGGCCGTCGAGGCCCACGCGCGTCTGACGGAACAGGATCGGTCCGTGCGTGGTCGAACCGATGACGAGCGCGATGACGCCCATCACCGGACTCAGCAGGATGACGCCGACCGTCGCCAGCAGCAGGTCGAGTCCGCGCTTGGCGAGCCGCTGGCCCTTGCTGTAGCGCGGCGTCTCGACGTGGATCAGGGGCAGGCCGGCGACCGGGCGGGTCTGGATGCGCGGGCCGACAACGTCGATGATGCCCGGTGCGAGCACGAGGTGCTGGCGTCCTGCCTCGAGCTGCCATGAGATCCGCTTGACCACGGACGGCGGCAGTTCGTCGGTGCTCGAGATCGCGACCGTATCGGCCTGGACCGAGGCGAGCGCGGCCGAGACCGACAGCACGGAGCCGACGATCGGGATGTCGGTGCCGCGCACGTACTCACCCGGGATGCCGAGCGGCACGCACGCGCCGACGACGAGGTAGCCCGCGCTCGGCGTGCGCCGCAGCGCCTCGCCGATCTGCGCGACCGAGTTCTCCGAGCCCACGAGCACGACGCGAGCGCTGAATGCGCCGCGCGCGCGCTTGACAACGAGCCACTGCCGCCACAGCCACCGCTCGACCAGGAGGAGCAGCATCCCGAGCGGGAAGGCGATCAGCAGGTACCCGCGCGCGACGTCGACGCGCAGCAGGAAGGCGAGGATCGCGATGATGCCGAAGAGCCTGATGCTGACCGAGATGATTCGGATGTACTCGGTCGAGCCGGTGCCGATCGCGCGGTCGCTGCGGGAATCGATCAGGCTCAGGGACCACATCCAGGCCACGACGAGCAGAGCCGAGAAGAACCAGTACGACACGACGCTCAGGCGCGAGTCCTCGCGGATCGACACCTGGGCGTTGCCCAGGCCGAACCACGCGATCTGGGTGCCGAAGGCGACCGCGACGAGCACGATGAGATCGCTCAGCCACAGTCTGATGGCGTAGCGCCTGCGCCAGTCGGCTCCGACGGGAGGCCCGGCCGTGCCGGCATCCGTCAGATGGATCGCTTCGATTTCGCCCGGCGCGCGCCCCACCCGCACCGTGCCTGCTCCGGACGGCTTCTTCCTCGCCGAGCGGATGAGATTGGACGCCACAACTCCCCTTTCGCGTACGAGAACCACCCGGAGGTGATGTTCGCCGGTATGCATCCCCAGAACGCATACGACGCTCGCCGCAACCCTGCCATTGTGCCACCAATCAGGCAGATCTGTTCCTGGCGATCTGGCGCGAGCAGGCAATCGTGACCCGCCCGTGACGACGGGGTTCCCTCCGGAGGGAGAGTTCGCCAGACTGATCGGGCGATACACGCACACGCAATCGAAGGGGATGACCATGGGCATCGAAGACCTCGTGAATCAGGGCAAGGACTTCCTGGATCAGAACAAGGACAAGATCGGCGAGGCGCTCAAGAGCGAGCAGGCGGAGGGTGTCAGCGACGGCGCGCTGGATGCCGCAGCGGACTTCGTGAAGAAGGTCGCACCGGCGGACGCGCACGCGACGGTGGACGACGTCCGCGACAACGTCGACAAGAGCATCGGGAACGAGTAGTCCCGCTTCCGCGCCGGCGCCCGGGTCCACGCGACCGGGCGCCGGCGCTGTGCTGTCGGGCCGGTGAACCCCCGGATGGATGCCGATCGGCCGGGCTCCGCTGGGAGGGTGCTGGGCGCGACACGCCCGAGTTTGCGACACGCCCGGGCGACACGTAGACTAGTGAGGTTCCACATTCCGGCGGGCGCTTCGCGGTGCCCCCGGATCACTGCCAGGGCAGTGCATAGGCGGCGCTCACGCGCAGGGTCCTAGGCCGCAGGCAGCAGAGCGCAACTTCCCACACCAGCAGCCCCGGAAACGGGCGTGCGCATCCGTGCGCGACGAGGGTGTCGGAGCCGGAGGCGGCAGTCCCCGGTTTGACAGCAGAACAGTGGTGCAGCATCACCGCGGCAACGCGGGTATGCGAAGTGCCAAGGGCGAGGGAAGAACCCTCCCACGCCCCCGTGCGTCCAATGCGGTTCGAAACGAACACGTATGACGCGGAAAGAGAGAGAGCAGACAATGGCGGGACAGAAGATCCGCATTCGCCTGAAGTCGTATGATCACGCCGGCCTCGATTCGTCGGCCCGCAAGATCGTCGACACCGTGACCCGTGCCGGTGCGACCGTCGTGGGCCCCGTGCCCCTTCCGACCGAGAAGAACGTCATCTGCGTCATCCGGTCGCCGCACAAGTACAAGGACAGCCGCGAGCACTTCGAGATGCGCACCCACAAGCGTCTGATCGACATCATCGACCCGACGCCCAAGGCCGTCGATTCGCTGATGCGCCTTGACCTGCCGGCTGACGTCAACATCGAGATCAAGCTCTAGGACTCGCCATGGCAGACATCAACTCCAAGATTTCGAAGGGGATGCTGGGCACCAAGCTCGGCATGACCCAGGTATGGAACGAGAGCGGCAAGCTCGTTCCCGTCACCGTCATCGAGCTCGCGCCGAACGTGGTCACCCAGGTTCGCACGCCCGAGCGTGACGGCTACAACGCGATCCAGATCGCCTACGGCCAGATCGACCCCCGCAAGGTCAACAAGCCGCAGACGGCCCACTTCGAGGCTGCCGGCGTGACCCCGCGCCGCCACCTCACCGAGGTGCGCACGGCGGATGCGGGCGACTACACGCTGGGCCAGGAGCTCACCGCTGAGGGCACGTTCGAGGCCGGCCAGCTGGTCGACGTCGTCGGCACCAGCAAGGGCAAGGGCTTCGCCGGTGTCATGAAGCGTCACAACTTCAAGGGCGTCTCGGCATCGCACGGTTCGCACCGCAACCACCGCAAGCCCGGCTCGATCGGCGCATCGTCGACTCCGAGCCGCGTCTTCAAGGGAATGCGCATGGCCGGCCGTATGGGTGGCGAGCGCGTGACCGTCCTGAACCTCACGGTGCACGCCGTCGACGCCGAGAAGGGTCTGCTGCTCGTCAAGGGCGCCGTCCCCGGTGCCCGTGGCCGCATCGTCTTCGTCCGCAACGCAGTGAAGGGGGCTTGAGTCCATGGCTGACCAGACTCTCGCGCTCGACGTGCGAAGCGCAGACGGCAAGAAGGCAGGCTCCGTCGAGCTGCCCGCCGCGCTCTTCGACGTCAAGACGAACATTCCGCTGATCCACCAGGTCGTCGTCGCGCAGCGCGCGGCGGCACGCCAGGGCACGCACTCGACCAAGCGTCGTGGCGAGGTCTCGGGTGCAGGCCGCAAGCCCTTCAAGCAGAAGGGCACCGGTAACGCCCGTCAGGGCTCGATCCGCGCGCCGCACATGACAGGTGGTGGCATCGTCCACGGACCGAAGCCGCGCGACTACGCGCAGCGCACCCCCAAGAAGATGATCGCGGCCGCCCTGCTGGGCGCGCTGAGCGATCGCGCGCGGGGCGAGCGCCTGCACGTCATCGAGTCCTTCGGCATCGAGGGCGCGCCTTCCACGAAGGCCGCCGCCGCGTACCTCGCCGACGTCGCCCAGACCAAGCGCGTGCTCGTGGTCATCGAGCGCAGCGACGAGATCACCGTCAAGAGCGTCCGCAACCTGAAGTACGTCCACGTGCTCCCGGTCGACCAGCTCAACGCCTACGACGTGCTCGTCTCCGACGACATCGTCTTCACCAAGGCCGCCTACGACGCGTTCATCGCGGCGAAGGCTTCCGCCACCGAGGAGGTCTCGGCATGACCACCCTGCAGACGGCCCTGAACAAGGACCCGCGCGACATCATCCTCAAGCCGGTCGTTTCGGAGAAGAGCTACGGGCTCATCGACGAGGGCAAGTACACGTTCCTCGTGGACCCCCGCGCGACCAAGACCGAGATCAAGCTCGCGATCGAGAAGATCTTCGGCGTGAAGGTGGCTGCGGTCAACACGATCAACCGCGTCGGCAAGGCGCGTCGCACGCGCTTCGGCGCCGGCAAGCGCAAGGACACCAAGCGCGCGATCGTGACGCTCAAGTCGGGCACCATCGACATCTTCACGGCCGTCGGCTGACGACCGGGACGAAGGACTAGAGAACAATGGCAATTCGCAAGTACAAGCCCACGACTCCGGGTCGCCGCGGCTCGTCGGTGGCGGACTTCGCTGAGATCACCCGATCGACGCCCGAGAAGTCGCTCCTCCGCCCGCTGTCCAAGACCGGTGGTCGCAACAACCAGGGTCGCATCACCACCCGCCACATCGGCGGTGGCCACAAGCGCCAGTACCGCGTGATCGACTTCCGTCGCAACGACAAGGACGGCATCGACGCGAAGGTCGCTCACATCGAGTACGACCCGAACCGCACCGCGCGCATCGCGCTGCTGCACTACGCGGACGGCGAGAAGCGCTACATCATCGCGCCGAACAAGCTGTCGCAGGGCGACATCGTCGAGTCGGGTCCGTCCGCGGACATCAAGCCCGGCAACAACCTGCCGCTGCGCAACATCCCGACCGGTACCGTCATCCACGCGATCGAGCTCCGCCCCGGTGGCGGCGCGAAGATGGCCCGTTCGGCCGGCGCCGGTGTGCGCCTGGTCGCCAAGGACGGCCCGTACGCCCAGCTGCGTCTCCCCTCGGGCGAGATCCGCAACGTGGACGCGCGCTGCCGCGCCACGATCGGCGAGGTCGGCAACGCCGAGCAGTCGAACATCAACTGGGGCAAGGCCGGCCGCAACCGCTGGAAGGGCATCCGCCCGACCGTCCGCGGTGTCGCGATGAACCCGGTCGACCACCCGCACGGTGGTGGCGAGGGCAAGACGTCCGGTGGACGTCACCCGGTGACGCCGTGGGGCCAGAAGGAAGGCCGCACGCGTCACGCCAACAAGGAAAGCGACAAGTACATCGTCCGTCGTCGCAACGCCGGCAAGAAGCGCAAGTAGGAGTAGAGGAAGATGCCACGCAGTCTTAAGAAGGGCCCCTTCGTCGACGAGCACCTGCTCCGCAAGGTCGTCGTTCAGAACGAAGCCGGTACCAAGAACGTGATCAAGACCTGGTCGCGTCGCAGCATGATCGTTCCGGCCATGCTCGGCCACACGATCGCCGTCCATGACGGTCGCAAGCACATCCCTGTGTTCGTGTCCGAGACCATGGTCGGCCACAAACTGGGCGAATTCGCGCCCACCCGCACCTTCCGCGGCCACGAGAAGGACGACAAGAAGGGCCGTCGCCGCTAGGCGACTGAGGAGGAGAGAGAAATGGTGGAGTCCATCGCACGTGTGCGACACATCCGCGTGACCCCTCAGAAGGCTCGTCGTGTCGTCGCCCTCATCAAGGGCAAGCAGGCCCAGGAGGCCCTCGCCATCCTGAAGTTCGCGCCGCAGAGCGCGAGCGAGCCGATCTACAAGCTGGTTGCAGCTGCGATCGCGAACGCTCGTGTCAAGGCCGACAAGGACAGCGAGTACCTGGACGAGCAGGACCTGTACGTGGCGAACGCGTACGTGGACGAGGGGACGACGCTCAAGCGTTTCCAGCCCCGCGCCCAGGGTCGCGCGTTCCAGATCAAGAAGCGCACGAGCCACATCACGGTCGTGCTCGCAACGCCTGAGGTGGCCGACGCCGCCCCGGCAGCCAAGACCAAGAAGGCGAGCAAGTAATGGGCCAGAAGGTAAACCCGTACGGCTTCCGCCTCGGCATCACCACCGACCACGTGTCGCGCTGGTTCTCCGACTCGACGAAGCCCGGACAGCGCTACGCCGACTACGTGGCCGAGGACATCAAGATCCGCAAGCTCCTGCAGTCGAGCCTCGACCGCGCGGGCGTCAGCAACATCGAGATCGAGCGCACGCGCGACCGCGTCCGCGTCGACATCCACACCGCCCGCCCGGGCATCGTGATCGGTCGCCGCGGCGCCGAGGCCGAGCGCATCCGCACCGACCTCGAGAAGCTCACCGGCAAGCAGATCCAGTTGAACATCCTCGAGGTCAAGAACCCCGAGGCCGACGCTCAGCTGGTCGCCCAGGGCATCGCCGAGCAGCTCTCCGCCCGCGTGGCATTCCGCCGCGCGATGCGCAAGGGTCTGCAGGGTGCTCAGCGCGCCGGCGCCAAGGGCGTCCGCATCCAGGTCTCCGGCCGCCTCGGCGGCGCCGAGATGAGCCGTTCGGAGTTCTACCGCGAAGGCCGTGTGCCCCTGCACACCCTGCGCGCGAACATCGACTACGGCTTCTACGAGGCTAAGACCACCTTCGGCCGCATCGGCGTGAAGGTCTGGATCTACAAGGGCGACCTCACCGCCAAGGAACTCGCTCGCGAGCAGGCCAACGCTCCGAAGGCACCCCGTGGTCGCGATGACCGCGGTGGCGACCGTCGCCGTGGCCCGCGCAACGATGCCCCCGTCGCAGAAGGAGCGTCTGCCTGATGCTTATCCCCCGCAAGGTCAAGTACCGCAAGCAGCACCACCCCGGCCGCTCGGGTCAGGCCACCGGTGGCACGAAGGTGTCGTTCGGTGAGTTCGGCATCCAGGCGATCACGCCCGCTTACGTGACCAACCGTCAGATCGAGTCCGCTCGCATCGCGATGACGCGTCACATCAAGCGCGGTGGAAAGGTGTGGATCAACATCTACCCCGACCGTCCGCTGACCAAGAAGCCCGCCGAGACCCGCATGGGTTCCGGTAAGGGTTCGCCCGAGTGGTGGGTCGCGAACGTCAAGCCGGGTCGCGTCCTCTTCGAGGTCGCCGGCGTCAACGAGCAGCTCGCTCGTGAGGCCCTGACCCGTGCCATTCACAAGCTGCCCCTGAAGGCACGCATCATCAAGCGCGAGGAGGGCGACGCGTAATGGCGATCGGCACCAAGCAGCTCGCTCCGAGCGAGCTCGACACGTTCGAAGACCAGCGCCTCGTCGAGGAGCTGCGCAAGGCCAAGGAAGAGCTGTTCAACCTGCGCTTCCAGTCGGCCACCGGCCAGCTCGAGAGCCACGGTCGCATCCGCGCCGTCAAGCGCGACATCGCGCGGCTCTACACCGTGATCCGTGAGCGCGAGCTCGGCATCCGTGCCACTCCCGCTCCCGTTGAGGTCGCGACGAAGGCGAAGAAGACGAAGGCCAAGAAGGCGGATGCCGCCGACGAGGCCGTGAAGGAAGAGGCCGAGTAATGGCTGAGACCACTGAGAAGAAGCCGGCTGCGCCCAAGAAGGCCGCCGCCCCGAAGAAGGCCGCCGCCAAGGCTGAGGCCGTCGTCGAGGCGCCCGTCGAGGCGAAGGGTCACGAGTCGTCCGCGCACGACGTGCGCGACGCCGACGCCCGTGGCTACCGCAAGGCCCGCCGCGGCTACGTGACCAGCGACAAGATGGACAAGACCATCGTCGTCGAGGTCGAGGACCGCGTGAAGCACCCGCTGTACGGCAAGGTCATCCGCCGCACATCGAAGGTCAAGGCGCACGACGAGAGCAACTCGGCCGGCATCGGCGACCTCGTCCTCATCAACGAGACCCGCCCGCTGAGCGCCACCAAGCGCTGGCGCCTGGTCGAGATCCTCGAGAAGGCCAAGTAGGCCCCGGCCTGCTTGGAACCCAAGGAGTAAGACATGATTCAGCAGGAATCCCGAGTCAAGGTTGCCGACAACACCGGCGCCAAGGTGCTGCTCACCATCCGCGTGCTCGGCGGCTCGAAGCGCCGCTACGCCGGTCTCGGTGACACCATCGTCGCGACCGTCAAGGACGCGATCCCCGGTGGCAACGTGAAGAAGGGCGATGTGGTCAAGGCCGTCATCGTCCGCACCGTCAAGTCCACGCGCCGTCCCGACGGCTCGTACATCAAGTTCGACGAGAACGCCGCCGTCATCCTGAAGAACGACGGGGAGCCCCGCGGCACCCGCATCTTCGGACCGGTCGGTCGCGAGCTTCGTGACAAGAAGTTCATGAAGATCGTCTCGCTGGCGCCGGAGGTCATTTAGTCATGGCGAAGATCAAGAAGGGTGACCTGGTTCAGGTCATCGCGGGCTCCAAGCCCGAGCGCGGCGGAGACCGCGGCAAGCAGGGCAAGGTCCTCGAGGTCCTCGCCGAGCAGAACCGCGTCATCGTCGAGGGCGTGAATTACGTCACGAAGCACAACCGCGTGGGCCAGACCCAGCGCGGCACCAAGACGGGCGGCATCGAGACCTTCGAGGCCCCCATCCACATCTCCAACGTCGCCGTCGTCGACCCCTCGACCAAGAAGCCGACCCGTGTCGGCCACCGGATCCAGGAGCAGACGAAGGACGGCGTGAAGCGCACCGTCCGCGTGCGCTACGCGAAGAAGTCAGGCAAGGACCTCTGATGAGCACCACCACTGCCGCGCCGGCTGGCAAGATCCAGCCGCGCCTGAAGCAGAAGTACCAGTCCGAGATCGCGAAAGCGCTCCAGGACGAGTTCGGCTACGTGAACGTCAACCAGATCCCCCGGATCGTCAAGGTCGTCGTGAACACCGGTGTCGGCGAGGCAGCTCGCGACAGCAAGGTGATCGATGGCGCGGTCGATGACCTCACCAAGATCACCGGCCAGAAGCCGGTCGTCACGAAGGCGCGCAAGTCGATCGCCCAGTTCAAGCTCCGCGAGGGCCAGGCCATCGGCGCGCACGTCACGCTCCGTGGCGACCGCGCCTGGGAGTTCCTGGACCGTCTCGTCTCGCTCGCGCTGCCCCGCATCCGCGACTTCCGCGGCCTGTCGCCGAAGCAGTTCGACGGCACGGGCAACTACACGTTCGGTCTGCAGGAGCAGTCGGTGTTCCACGAGATCGACCAGGACAAGATCGATCGCGTCCGCGGTTTCGACATCACCGTGGTCACCACGGCGAAGACGGATGCCGAGGGCCGCGCGCTTCTGCGCGGACTGGGCTTCCCGTTCCGCACCGAAGAGAACGCATAACAGAACGTCATAGCAGGTCGGCTGTCGTGTAACGGCAGTCGAAACCGAATGAACAAAGGAAACAACTCATGACAATGACAGACCCGGTCGCAGACATGCTGACCCGTCTGCGCAACGCGAACTCGGCGCACCACGACTCCGTGTCGCTGCCCAGCTCCAAGCTCAAGACCCACATCGCCGAGATCCTCAAGCGCGAGGGCTACATCGCTTCCTGGAAGGTCGAGGAGGCCCGCGTGGGCCAGACCCTCACCCTCGAGCTGAAGTACGGCCCGAACCGCGAGCGGTCCATCGCCGGCATCAAGCGCGTCTCCAAGCCCGGCCTGCGCGTGTACGCGAAGTCGACCGAGATCCCCACGGTCCTCGGTGGCCTCGGCGTCGCCATCCTGTCCACCTCCTCCGGTCTTCTCACCGACCGCCAGGCTGAGCAGAAGGGCGTGGGTGGGGAAGTCCTCGCCTACGTGTGGTGACCTGACATGTCGCGTATTGGACGTCTTCCGATCGACATCCCCGCGGACGTGACCATCACGGTCGACGGCCAGGATGTCGCAGTCAAGGGCCCGAAGGGTGAGCTCGCGCTCACCGTCTCGCGCCCCATCGAGGTCAAGATCGAGGAAGGTCAGGTCGTCGTCAGCCGTCCCGACGACGAGCGCGAGTCGCGCTCGCTCCACGGACTGACCCGCACCCTGATCAACAACAACATCATCGGCGTCACGCAGGGCTACACGAAGGGCCTCGAGGTCGTCGGCACCGGTTACCGCGTCGCTCAGAAGGGCGGCTCGATCGAGTTCGCCCTCGGCTTCTCGCACCCCGTGCTCGTCGAGCCGCCCGCCGGCATCACGTTCACGGTCGAGGGCAACAACAAGGTCACCGTGGCCGGCATCGACAAGCAGGCCGTCGGTGAGGCCGCTGCGAACATCCGCAAGATCCGCAAGCCCGAGCCCTACAAGGGCAAGGGTGTGCGTTACGCCGGCGAGGTCGTTCGGCGCAAGGCCGGAAAGGCTGGTAAGTAACCATGGCTGTGAAGTCGAAGACAGACGCACGTTCGCGTCGTCACGCCCGCCTTCGCAAGAAGGTCGTCGGCACCGAGCTGCGTCCGCGGCTCGTCGTCACCCGCTCGGCGCGCCACGTGTTCGTCCAGGTCGTCGACGATGCCAAGGGTCACACCGTGGCATCGGCATCCACCCTCGAAGCGGACCTGCGTTCGTTCGACGGTGACAAGACCGCCAAGGCGCACAAGGTCGGCGAGCTCGTCGCCGAGCGCGCGAAGGCCGCCGGCATCGAGGATGTCGTGTTCGACCGCGGTGGCAACCGCTACGCGGGCCGTGTCGCGGCGATCGCCGACGGCGCCCGCGAAGGGGGACTGAACCTGTGAGTGAAATCAAGGAGACCGAAGTGGCAGTGGATGCCGTGCAGACCGCGCCCGAGGCGACGGCTGCAACCGAGGCGGCGCCCGAGCGCGAGCGCGAGCCCCGCCGTGGCGGCCGTGAGCGCAACCCGAACCGCGACCGCGGTTCGCGTGACGCAGACAAGAGCCAGTTCCTGGAGCGCGTCGTGACGATCAACCGCGTCTCGAAGGTCGTCAAGGGCGGTCGCCGCTTCAGCTTCACGGCCCTCGTGGTCGTGGGCGACGGCAACGGCGTCGTGGGCGTCGGCTACGGAAAGGCTCGTGAGGTTCCCCTCGCGATCTCGAAGGGTGTCGAAGAGGCCAAGCGCAACTTCTTCCGCGTGCCCCGCGTCGGCGTGACCATCCCGCACCCCGTGCAGGGTGAGGCCGCCGCCGGTGTGGTGCTGCTGCGCCCCGCCGCTGCCGGTACCGGTGTCATCGCGGGCGGTCCCGTGCGTGCCGTGCTCGAATGCGCCGGCATCCACGACGTCCTGTCGAAGTCGCTCGGCTCGTCGAACACGATCAACATCGTGCATGCGACCGTCGCGGCCCTGAAGCAGCTCGAGGAGCCCCGTGCGGTCGCCGCGCGTCGCGGACTCGAGTTCGACCAGGTCGCCCCCGCCCGTCTCGTTCGTGCGGAGGCCGACGCCGCCGCTGCTGCGAAGGTAGGTGCCTGATGGCCGCCCGACTGAAGGTCACACAGACGAAGTCCAAGGTGAGCGAGAAGCAGAACCAGCGTGACACGCTGCGCAGCCTCGGTCTGAAGCGGATCGGCGACTCGGTCGTCCGTCCCGACGACGCGCAGACGCGCGGATACGTCAAGACCGTCGCCCACCTCGTGAAGGTTGAGGAGATCGACTAATGGCCGACAAGGCTGAGAAGGCGACCGAAGAGGTCGTCGAGAAGAAGGCACCGGCGAAGAAGGCTCCGGCCAAGGCCGCCGCCGCCAAGGCGCCCGCCGCCAAGAAGGCTCCGGCCAAGGCTTCCGCAGCCAAGGCCGACTCTGCCGACAAGGCGGAGAAGGCTCCGGCCAAGGCCGCCGCGAAGGCTCCGGCCAAGAAGGCCGCGCCGAAGGCGGATGCTGCGGCAACGCGTCCCGGCGTCCTGAAGGTGCACCACCTGCGTCCCGTCCCGGGCGCCAACACCGCCAAGACCCGCGTGGGTCGCGGTGAGGGCTCCAAGGGCAAGACCGCCGGTCGTGGCACCAAGGGTCAGAAGGCCCGCTACCAGGTCAAGGCCGGCTTCGAGGGCGGGCAGATGCCCCTCCACATGCGCACCCCCAAGCTGCGCGGGTTCAAGAACCCGTTCCGCGTGGAGTACCAGGTGGTCAACCTCGAGAAGCTCGCCGAGCTCTACCCGAAGGGCGGCGACGTCACCGTCGTCGACCTCGTCGCCAAGGGCGCCGTTCGCAAGAACGAGAAGGTCAAGGTGCTCGGCACCGGCGACATCGATGTGAAGCTCACCGTGGCGGTCGACAAGGTCTCGGGTTCCGCCGAGCAGAAGATCGTCGCCGCGGGCGGATCCGTCAAGTAGTCACACCCAGCGGGGGTCGGAGCATGCTCCGACCCCCGCTGAGTTACCCTGGAGGTTGATGCGCCCCGTTGCGCGTCGGCATCCCCTCTGGAGGCATCCTCTTGTTCAGCGCCATCGCGCGGGTCTTCCGTACACCCGACCTTCGTCGGAAGATCGCATTCACTCTGGCGATCATCGCCCTGTATCGCCTCGGCGCGCACATCCCCGCGCCCTTCGTCGACTTCCCCAACGTGCAGTCCTGCCTCAAGCAGAGCGCCGGCACCGAGGGACTCCTGTCGCTGGTCAACCTGTTCTCAGGTGGCGCGCTGCTGCAGCTGTCGATCTTCGCCCTCGGCGTCATGCCGTACATCACGGCGACGATCATCGTGCAGCTGCTGCGCGTCGTGATCCCGCACTTCGAGACCCTCTACAAGGAGGGTCAGGCAGGTCAGTCGCGGCTGACGCAGTACACCCGCTACCTGACGATCGCACTCGCGCTGCTGCAGTCGACGACGCTCGTCACCGTCGCCCGCAGCGGTCAACTGTTCGGCACCACCGGCATCCCGGAGTGCGAGCAGCTGCTCACCAACGACGTGTGGTGGGCGCAGCTGCTGATGATCATCACGCTGACCGCCGGCACCGGCCTCATCATGTGGTTCGCCGAGCTCGTCACCGAGAAGGGCATCGGCAACGGAATGTCGATCCTGATCTTCACCTCGATCGCGGCGGCCTTCCCCGCGTCGATGTGGGCGATCTGGCAGACCAAGGGCTTCGAGGTCTTCCTCCTCGTGCTCGGCGTCGGCATCCTGGTGGTGGCCCTGGTGGTCTTCGTCGAGCAGTCGCAGCGACGCATCCCGGTGCAGTACGCGAAGCGGATGGTCGGCCGGCGCACATACGGCGGCACCAACACCTACATCCCGATCAAGGTCAACATGGCCGGCGTGGTGCCCGTCATCTTCGCCTCGTCGCTGCTGTACATCCCCGCCCTCATCGCGCAGTTCAACCAGCCGCAGGCAGGCCAGGACGCGCCGGGCTGGGTCGCGTGGGTCTCGCAGTACCTCACCAAGGGCGATCACCCGCTCTACATGTTCATCTACTTCCTCCTGATCGTGGGCTTCACGTACTTCTACGTCGCCATCACGTTCAACCCGGTCGAGGTCGCCGACAACATGAAGAAGTACGGCGGCTTCATCCCCGGCATCCGTGCGGGTCGTCCCACCGCGGAGTACCTCGACTACGTGCTCACCCGCATCACGCTGGCCGGTGCGCTGTACCTGGGCTTCATCGCCCTGCTGCCGCTCATCGCCCTCGCGGCGGTCGGCGCCAACCAGAACTTCCCGTTCGGCGGCGCCTCGATCCTGATCATCGTCGGTGTCGGACTCGAGACCGTGAAGCAGATCGACGCCCAGCTGCAGCAGCGTCACTACGAAGGACTCCTGCGATGACCGCGGTGCAGAGTGCGCGGCTGCTGATCGTCGGGCCCCAGGGCTCCGGCAAGGGAACGCAGGGGATCCGGATTGCCGACGCGTTCGGCGTCCCGGCGATCTCGACCGGCGACATGTTCCGCGCGGCGGTCGCCAGCGGCTCCGATCTCGGCACCCAGGTCACCGCGATCATCCAGGCAGGCGACCTCGTCCCCGACGAGCTGACCAGCGCCGTCGTGGCCGACCGTCTTTCGCAGCCGGATGCCGCGAGCGGCTTCCTGCTCGACGGCTACCCCCGCAACCTCGGCCAGGTCGCCGATCTCGACGCGTTCCTCACCGGCCGTGGCGAGGAGCTCGACGCGGTCATCGAACTCGTCGTCCCGCGCGAGGAGAGCATCGAGCGTCTCACGCAGCGTGCCGCCGAGCAGGGGCGTGCGGACGACACCGAGCAGGTCATCGCGAACCGCCTGGCGATCTACGAGCGCGAGACCGCGCCGATCCTCGACGTGTACCGCGGACGCGGCATCGTCGACGAGATCGACGGCGTGGGCACGCTCGATGAGAT
This sequence comes from Microbacterium sp. cf046, assembly GCF_900114345.1. Taxonomy (GTDB): domain Bacteria; phylum Actinomycetota; class Actinomycetes; order Actinomycetales; family Microbacteriaceae; genus Microbacterium. The sequence continues at coordinate 1,046,696 of NZ_FOZJ01000001.1, forward strand.
CACCGACCGGGTCATCGCCGCGCTCGAGCGGCGCGGCCTGATGCGCTCCGCCGCTGCCTGACGTGGCGGAGTCCGTTTCGTGAGTCCTCTGCTTCCGGGGCGTCGGTCGATCTACAAGACGCCCGCTCAGCTGAGGGCGATGGTCGAGCCCGGATTGATCACGGCCGCCGCGCTCGACGCGGTGCGCCGGCTGATCGCCCCGGGTGTCACCACGCTCGAGCTGGACGAGGCGGCATCCGCGGTCATCGTCGGTCGAGGGGCGAAGTCGAACTTCCAGATGGTGCGCGGATACCGGCACACGATCTGCGCGTCGGTGAACGAGCAGGTCGTGCACGGCATCCCGTCCTCGCGCGCGCTGGAGCCGGGCGACATCGTCTCGATCGACGCCGGAGCCGAGTTCGAGGGCTGGAACGGCGACTCCGCGTTCACGGTGGTGGTGCCCGATGACGCGCGGCCCGACGTCGTCGCGGAGCGCACCGAGCTGTCGCGGGTGACCGAAGGGTCGCTCTGGGCCGGAATCGCGGCGCTTGCCACCGCCCGGCACCTCGGCCAGGTCGGAACGGCCGTGCAGGACTACATCGACGGGGCGGGCCACGGGTACGGCATCCTGCGCGAGTACGTCGGTCACGGCATCGGCCGCAAGATGCACGAGTCGCCGTCGGTCTTCAACTACCGGGTCGCCGACCCGGGTGCCGAAGTGCGCCCCGGACTCGCGGTCGCGATCGAGCCGATGGTCGTGATCGGCGATCAGGCCACGTTCGTCGAGGACGACGACTGGACCGTCTCGACCATCGACGGCACAGCCGGCTCACATTGGGAACATAGCGTCGCCGTGCATGATGGCGGTATCTGGGTGCTGACGGCGCCCGACGGCGGCGCCGCGGGTCTTGCACCCTTCGGTGTCACTCCGCGCGAGATCGGATAGGAAACGTGATGGCTGCCACTGCGCGCAAGACGAATTGGTTCGCGATCTGGGTGAGCGTCGCGGTGGTCGTCGTTCTCGTGCTGGTCGCCGCCCTCGTGGTCTGGATGAACAACAGCGCGAGCAACCCCGCGCCCGGGCCGACGCCGGAGGCCGCGAACATCAACGTCGAGACCGGCGCGATCGTGGTCGGCGACGGCGAGAACACGATGGACACGTACATCGACTTCATGTGCCCGGTGTGCAACCAGTTCGAGCAGCTCTACGGCGAGGCGATCAGCGGCCTGGTGGACGACGGCACGATCACCCTCAACATCCACCCGATCTCGATCCTCGACCGAGCCTCATCGGGCACGGAGTACTCGACGCGCGCAGCGAACGCGATGTACTGCGTCGCCGCAGCCGACGGTGCCGCCGCCGTGCCGTTCATGCAGGCGATGTTCGCCAACCAGCCCGAGGAGGGCTCGACCGGTCTGACGAACGAGCAGATCCTCGCGATCGCCGCGGGCGTGGGCGTGACCGAGATCGACTCGTGCGTCAACGACGGCGAGTACTCGTCGTATGTGACCACGATGACCGACAAGACGCCGATCGCGCCCGGCGCGAGCGGCATCGGCACGCCGACGATCGCGATCAACGGCGAGGTCATCGCGAACTCGACCCTGCCCGAGCCCGCGGATCTGGCGAGCCTCTTCGAGTAGCGGTCACGGGTTCCGGATGCCGCAGCCGCGGCATCCGCCGGTCGTGGGCCCGCTGGCTAGCTGGGTCGTTGGGTCGTTCCTCGGCGAAACCACCCCTTCTCGTCGAAACCACGCGCCTAGGTCGCGCCATTTGAGGTGGGCTCGACGAAAAGAGGTGGTTTCGTCCGCAGAGCGGGGTGCGCGAGAACCTCTCCACAGGCCGATGCGCCGCGCGCCGGATTCACAGATCCGAGGATCGGATGCCGCGCGCTCCGCACGGCCACGACCATGGCCGCGTGCGCATCGACGAAACCCGAACCAAGATCCTCACACGGCACGAGCTCCTCGCGAGCGGAATCAGGGAATCTCAACTCAAGCGCAGCCTTCGAGACGGTCGGCTGCGGCGACTTCACACCGGAGCATTCGTGACGCGGCAGGACTGGGAGTCTGCGCGCGCCGAGGAGCGGCATCTGCTCGCGGTGCTCGCCGCGGACAGGGCCCGCAAGGGCGGCGATGTGGTGTTCTCGCACGCCTCGGCGGCTGTCGCGTGGGGGCTGCCCCTGTTTCGCATGCCACCGAGTCCTGTGCACACGAGCGGCCCCCGCACGGATGGAGTCGTTCGTCCGAAGGCGGGCCTCGCGCACCATGCCGTGGCCGTCGACGACGAGGATCGTGTCGTCATCGCCGGCCTGCCGTGCACGTCTCTCGAGCGGACGGTCTACGACATGATCCGCACACAGTCGAAGGAGGCGGCGGTTGCGCTGGCTGATGCGGCCATGCGGCTGGTCGCCGCGGGTTCCCGCCGAGGGAGATACGACGACGATGCCGCCGACGCTTGGCGCGCCAGCCTGCTCGGGCGGATCGCGCGTTCGGTCGGCGCGCGAGGCATCCGTCAGGCACGATGGCTCGCAAGGTTCGCGGATGGTCGCGCGGAACTGCCGGGCGAGAGCGTGAGTCGCCTCTACCTCGTTGAGTTGGGGTTCGCTGCGCCCCGCCTGCAGGTTCCCTTCGACGGACCGAATGGTGAGCAATGGCTGATCGATTTCGGGCTCGATGACGTCGGGGCGTGGGGGGAGTTCGACGGGGTCGGCAAGTACACCGATCCAGACCTGCTCGATGGCCGAACCCCCGATCAGGCGATCATGCGTGAGAAGCATCGTGAGGACTGGATCCGCGGTCGGTCGCAGCGCCGATTCGTCCGCTGGGGGATGCAACACGTGGCGACCGCGGAGGCCCTCGGGTCGCGGCTGTCCTCGTTCGGCATCCTGCCGACGCGTTGAGAGACCGACGCCACCGCGTCGAAACCACCCCTGCTCGTCGAAACCACCCCAATCAGTCGAACAATCGTGGGTGGATTCGGCGAAAAGGGGTGGTTTCGCCCCGAAAGGGGAGAGGGGCCGGGCCCAGACCGGCTCAAGTTGCCGCGGCTTCCACTATCACGTATGCTTGATCCTTGGTGCGTTGCGCCTTCATCGGCGTGTCCAAGCACCGGAACCCCACCCAAAACGCAGACCGACCAGTCTGCTGAGCGTTAGCGAGTGTATGGCGAAGAAAGACGGTGTCATCGAGATCGAGGGCGTGATCTCCGAGGCGCTTCCCAACGCGATGTTCCGCGTTGAGTTGAGCAACGGACACAAGGTCCTCGCCACGATCTCGGGCAAGATGCGGCAGAACTACATCCGCATCATTCCGGAGGACCGCGTCGTCGTGGAGCTGAGCCCCTACGACCTCACGCGCGGCCGAATCGTCTACCGCTACCGCTAGACCGGTCGAGAAGTAACACCCCAGGCTTCGGCCTGCCCGGTGAAGACAGCGAACAGGAAAACACAATGAAGGTCAACCCGAGCGTCAAGCCCATCTGCGATCACTGCAAGGTGATCCGCCGTCACGGCGTCGTCATGGTCATCTGCAAGTCGAACCCGCGTCACAAGCAGCGCCAGGGCTAGTCCACAGATCTCATTCCGGATGCCGGTGCCCCCGCCATCCGGAACCACCACAACTGAACACATACTCGGCAGGACCAGATCCTCTTCGGAGGGGACACCTCGGGCTGGAGGCCCGGGCACCGATCCTGCTCCACACCTCCACAACACTCCCAGGAGAACCGCATGGCACGTCTTGCCGGCGTTGACATCCCGCGCGACAAGCGCGTGGTGATCGCCCTCACGTACATCTACGGCGTTGGTCCGAACCGCTCGAAGGACATCCTCGCAGCGACCGAGATCAGCCCCGACATCCGCGTCAAGGACCTCAGTGACGACCAGCTGATCCAGCTGCGCGACTACATCGAGGGCAACTACAAGGTGGAGGGTGACCTCCGTCGCGAGGTCGCCGCCGACATCCGCCGCAAGGTCGAGATCGGCTCCTACCAGGGCATCCGCCACCGCCGCGGCCTGCCCGTGCACGGTCAGCGCACCAAGACCAACGCACGCACCCGCAAGGGACCCAAGCGCACTGTCGCCGGCAAGAAGAAGGCGCGCTAGGGCGCGGCTAGGAGAACAAGAACATGGCTGCACCCAAGACCGCCGCGCGCAAGCCGCGTCGCAAGGAAAAGAAGAACATCGCGCTGGGCCAGGCCCACATCAAGTCGACGTTCAACAACACGATCGTCTCGATCACCGACCCGGCCGGCGCCGTCATCAGCTGGGCCTCGTCGGGTGGCGTGGGCTTCAAGGGCTCGCGCAAGTCGACTCCGTACGCCGCAGGCATGGCAGCCGAGTCGGCCGCCCGCCAGGCGCAGGAGCACGGCGTCAAGAAGGTCGACGTCTTCGTGAAGGGCCCGGGTTCGGGCCGCGAGACCGCCATCCGTTCGCTGCAGGCCGCCGGCCTCGAGGTGGGCTCCATCAACGATGTGACGCCGCAGGCGCACAACGGATGCCGTCCCCCGAAGCGCCGCCGCGTCTGACATCCCTCGGCTGCACAGCGGCCTGCTCGAGCCCGTTTCGGCGTCGAGCAGGCCGTGCAGCGGCCGGGGTCTCGATACGGCGCTCACGCGCCGACCCGACCACCGACGAGCAGGCCCGCAAGGGCACGCCTGAGAAAAACTCAACACTCTCACCCACTGCACGTGTCATATAGCGGACACGTGATCGAAAGGAACACATAGTGCTCATCGCACAGCGTCCCACTCTGACCGAGGAGAAGATCGGGGAGTTCCGCAGCCGGTTCATCATCGAGCCGCTCGAGCCCGGTTTCGGTTACACGATCGGCAACGCGCTGCGCCGCAGCCTGCTGTCGTCGATCCCCGGCGCCGCCGTCACCAGCATCCGCCTGGACGGCGTCCAGCACGAGTTCAGCACCATCCCGGGTGTGAAGGAGGATGTCACCGAGATCATCCTCAACATCAAGCAGCTCGTCGTCTCGAGCGAGCGCGACGAGCCGATCACCGCGTACCTGCGCAAGACGGGTGCCGGCGAGGTCACGGCCGCCGACATCTCGGCTCCGGCCGGCGTCGAGGTGCACAACCCCGAGCTGGTCATCGCGACGCTCAACGACACCGCGAAGTTCGAGCTCGAGCTGACGATCGAGCGTGGCCGTGGCTACGTCTCGGCGACCCAGAACCGCAACGAGTACGCCGAGTCGGGTCAGATCCCGATCGACTCGATCTACTCGCCGGTGCTCAAGGTCAGCTACCGCGTCGACGCGACGCGCGCCGGTGAGCGCACCGACTTCGACAAGCTCGTCCTGGATGTCGAGACCAAGAACTCGATCGCCCCGCGGGATGCCGTCGCTTCGGCCGGCCGCACCCTCACCGAGCTGTTCGGTCTGGCGCGCGAGCTCAACGTCGAGGCCGAGGGCATCGAGATCGGCCCGGCACCCGTCGAGACCGTCCTCTCGAACGAGCTGTCGATGCCGATCGAGGACCTCGACCTGTCGGTCCGCTCGTACAACTGCCTCAAGCGCGAGGGCATCAACACCGTGTCGGAGCTCGTCGCCCTGTCGGAGACGCAGCTCATGAACATCCGCAACTTCGGTCAGAAGTCGGTCGACGAGGTGCGCGACAAGCTCATCTCGCTCGGCCTGTCGCTGAAGGACTCGGTTCCCGGGTTCGACGGCGCGCACTTCTACGGCGGATACGACGACGAGACCGTCTGATCCCCCGATCGAGAATCCACACTGGAGTAACTGAGAATGCCTAAGCCCACGAAGGGTCCCCGCCTCGGCGGCGGTCCTGCCCACGAGCGCCTCCTGCTGGCCAACCTCGCGGCCGCCCTGTTCACGCACAAGAGCATCACCACGACCGAGACGAAGGCCAAGCGCGTTCGCCCGCTCGCGGAGCGTCTCGTGACGTTCGCCAAGCGCGGCGACCTGCACGCCCGCCGTCGCGTGCTGTCGGTCATCGGTGACAAGGAAGTCGTGCACGTCCTGTTCACCGAGATCGCGCCGCTGGTGGCCGACCGTGAGGGCGGCTACACCCGCATCACGAAGATCGGCAACCGCAAGGGCGACAACGCCCCCATGGCCGTCATCGAGCTCGTCCTCGAGCCCGTGAACCCGAAGCCGAAGAGCGCCAAGAAGACCGCGAAGGCCGCTCCGGCCGCAGCCCCGGTCGAGGAGACTCCGGCCGACGAGGCCGAGGTCGTCGAGGCGGACGAGGCTGCGGACGCCGCCGCCGAGATCGCTGCGGACGACGTCGAGGCCGAGGAGGCCGCGGTCACCGCCGAGGCCGCCGAGAAGGCCTGAGCCGCTCCACAGCTGCACCCGTGAGACCCGCGTGCCCTTCGGGGCCCGCGGGTCTCACTGCGTCCGGGGACGCCCCGCTCCTGCTGGATAGGGTGAAGGGATGAGTGCCGACAAGCCCCTGGCGGAGCGACTCGATGCGCAGCCGCCGGTCGTGCCGCAGCATCCCGATGTCGCGTTCCGGCCGGCGACGGTCGCCGACATCGATGCGATCCACACCGCGATCGCGGCATCCGATCGGCGCGACCATCCGACGTGGGTGACCCCGCGCGAGGAGATCGCCGACGTGTTCGAACTCTCGCACGTCGACGTCGCGCGCGACACGCTGCTCGCGATCGCGCCGGACGGATCCGTCGCGGCGATGGGCTGGGCGATGCTGCATCCGAGCCAGGATGCCGCGCTGCACGCATACCTGCAGGGCACGGTGCACCCCGACCGGCGTCGCCGTGGCGTCGGCACCGCCCTGATCGGCTGGCTGTACGCGCGCGCCGCCGAGATGCTCATCGAGACCGGGTCGAGCGCCGATGCGGCGATCTTCCAGTACGTCGACGAGAGCAACGCGGATGCCGCGACCCTCGGCGAACGGCTCGGGCTGCGCACCGAGCGGTGGTTCACCTCGATGCAGCGCGACCTGTCGGAGCCGATCGAGGGGCCGGACGCGAGGGATGGCGTGGTCCTGGTCGCGTACACGCCCGACCGGGCCGAGGACGTGCGCGAGGCCCGCAACGATGCGTTCCGCGATCACTGGGGGAGCCTGCCGAGTCCGGCGGAGCGCTGGGCGCAGTTCGTGAACGGGCCGTTCCTGCGCCCCGACCTGTCCACCCTGGCTCTGGTCGATGGCCGGGTGGCGGCGTTCTGCCTCGCGTCGGTGAACGAGGAGGACTGGGCGGCGCTGGGCGCCCCGAACACGTACATCGACCTGATCGGCGTGGTCCGCGATCAGCGCGGCCGCGGCCTCGCGCCTGCTGTCATCGCACGTACGCTCGAGGCGGCCCGTGCCGCCGGGCTCGAACAGGCGGTGCTCGACGTGGACACCGCGAGCAAGACCGGTGCGAACCGGCTGTACGAGCGGCTCGGATTCCGCGCGACGCAGCGCCAGCAGGCGCTCGTGCGCCACTTCTAGTCCGGCCGGCGGTTTCGGTATCACAACGGCCCTCTGCGCGCTCTATGCCCGAGAGAACGCGCGGGGCTATCCTGGGCGAACCCTCTGTGCAGCAGGGAACGGCCGGGGGTCTGGGGATCTGCGGCATCGTCCGCTAGGGCAGAGCGCATCAGGGAGCGCACGATGGCAGCACCGAACATGCCGGTTGCGGCATCCGGTGCGCCTGCCTCCAGTCCGGCATCCACCGAATGGGTGGGCACTCCGCGCGCCCGCCGTCGTGCCGGTCTGTCGATCTACAGCATCCTGCTGATCATGCTGCTGTCGGTGAGCGTGCTCTCGAGCATCGTCGTGGGCATCATCGGATACGTCAACGGCACCGAGGCGCTGCGCACGATCGCGTACGAGAAGCTCGTCGAGATCCGTGAGAACCGCGCGCGCGAGGTCACGCAGCTGTTCTCGACGATCGAGAACGCCGTGCGACTCGGAGCGATGAACGAGACCAGCAAGCAGGCGGCGATCGCCTTCACGGAAGGCTTCGCCGCGCTCGACCAGCAGCCGGTCGACTCGGCCGACAGCTCCGCATTGGCGGCCTACTACCGCGACGAGTTCGCCGCCGATCTGTCGGAGGCGACGGGGGAGGACGTGGACGGTGCGAGCTTCGCGCCGCGCACCCCGGCCGCAAAGTACCTCCAGGCCAAGTACGTGATCCCCTACGACAGCTGGGAAGAGGCGATCCTCACCGACGACGCGGGCGACGGCAGTGCCTGGTCGGCGGCGCACGCGAAGTACCACGACTACTTCCGGGCGATGACGCAGCTGCAGGACTTCGAAGACGTGCTCATGATCGACACGCAGGGCAATGTGGTCTACAGCGCGTTCAAGGGCGTCGACCTCGGCACGAACCTGCTCGACGGCCCGTACCGCCTCTCGAACCTGTCGGAGGCGTACCGCAAGTCGATGAGCCACAACATCGTCGGCGAGGTCGTGCTCGCCGACTTCGCCGCGTACAGCCCGAGCCTGGGCAATCCGGCGGGCTGGGCGGTGACCCCGGTCGCCGTGGACGGCGAGGTCGTCGGCGCGCTCGCGATCGAGCTGCCGATCGACCGCATCAACGAGGTGATGACCGCCTCGGGCGAGTGGCAGATCAACGGCCTCGGCGCGACCGGGGAGACCTATCTCGTCGGACGCGACGGACTCATGCGCTCCATCTCGCGCGAACTCGTCGACGACCCCGCCGCCTACGAGGATGCCGCCGTCTCCGCAGGTCTGTCGCCGAACTCGGCGGCGATGAGCGTGCAGAACGGCAACACGCTGCTGCAGCAGATCGTGAGCGGCGCAGCGGTGACCGCCGCGCTCGCCGGCGACAGCGGCACGATGCTGGAGCACAGCTACCTCGGCCGTGACAGCCTCACCGCGTTCGCCCCGCTGAACATCGACGGACTGAACTGGGTGATCGTCGCGCAGGAGGCCTCGGCCGAAGCGCTCATCCCGGTCGAGGACTTCACGCGCAACCTGATCCTGTCCACCGCCGGGATGATCATCTTCGTCTGCCTGCTCTCGCTCGTGCTCGCGCAGGTGTTCGTGCGGCCGCTGCGGCGACTGAAGACCGCGGCCCGGCGCATCGCCGCGGGCGAGGAGGGCGTGCAGGTCGATGCCGGCTCCTCCGATGAACTGGCGGACGTCGCCACGGCGTTCAACGACATGAGCCGCAGCCTGCAGGTCAAATCGAATCTCATCGAGGAGCAGGAGCGCGCGAACGAGAACCTCATCCTCTCGTTCATGCCCGAGGGCATGGCCGACCGGTACAAGCACGGCGACGAGGCCATCACGCAGGAGAACGAGGACGTCACGGTCATCTTCGCCGACATCGTCGGCTTCGAGGAGATGGCGCTGTCGATGACCTCCGAGGAGGCGGTCGCCAAGCTCAACGACCTCATCCGCACATTCGACGAAGCTGCGGAGCGGTTCGGCGTCGAGCGCGTGCGCACGACGCGGCAGAGCTATCTGGCCAGCTGCGGCCTGGGCACCCCGCGCGTGGACAATGCCCGCCGCGCGGTGGAGTTCGCGATCGAGATCGACACGATCCTCGAGCGCTACTCGGCGCAGCAGGGGGTCAAACTCGATCTTCGCGCCGGGCTGGACTCGGGCCAGGTCACCAGCGGACTCATCGGGCGGGCGCGGGTCGTGTACGACATGTGGGGGGATGCCGTGAACCTCGCGTTCCGCGTGCAGGGCGACTCCGACGAGCCGGGCATCTACATCACGCAGCGCGTCGCCGACCGCATCCCGGACACCGTCCAGATCACGCCGGCCGGTGACGTCTCGACGCAGAGCGGCACCCAGCGGGTGTGGCGCATCGAGACCGTGGTTCCGGTGGTCGAAGGCTCCGGCTGATGGCCGACATCGTCTCCCAGCCCTGGTTCTGGCCGGCGGTCATCGTCTCGGTCGGACTCCCGCTGCTGCTGATCGGGCTCACCGAGATGCACAACGCCATGGCGCGCCGCGGCAGCCGCGCCGCGCCGATCGTGCTGATGGTGCGCAACTACCTCGTTCCGGTCGCCGGCGTGCTGGTGCTGATCAGCCAGCCCGGTGCGTGGGAGGGCGAGGGCACCTGGCCGAAGGTCGTCACGACGATCTTCGGGCTGCTCGTGATCCTCGTCGTGATCAACGCGATCAACCACCTCGTGTTCCACCGCGCCGAGAAGGGCTCGTGGCGCGACCGGTTCCCGACGATCTTCAGCGACCTGATCCGGTTCGTGTTCATCCTCGTCGGGATCGCCCTGCTGTTCTGGTGGGTGTGGGGCGCCGATGTCGCCGGCATCTTCGCGGCACTGGGCGTCACATCGATCGTGGTCGGCCTCGCGCTGCAGAACGCGGTCGGCTCCGTGGTGTCGGGCCTGTTCCTCATCTTCGAGGCGCCGTTCCAGCTCGGCGACTGGATCGAGACCGGCGACGTGCGCGGTCAGATCATCGAGGTGAACTGGCGGGCGATCCACCTCGACGTCGGGAACGGGACCGTGGTCATGCCGACCTCCGAGCTCGCGGGCGGATCGTTCACGAACCTGTCGCGCAGCCCGGAGCCGTACGCGGCCCAGCGCGCGTTCTCGTTCGCGACCGATGATCCGCCGGCCCGGGTGCGGGCGCTGCTGGTCGATGTCGCGCGCGACATCCCGCTCGTCTCCGCCGACCGCGACCCCAGCGTCGCGACCCTCGACGGCGCGCAGTTCCAGGTCTCGATCCCGCTGCAGTCCCCCGGGGACAAGGATGTGGTGCTCGACGCCTTCTCGACGCGTCTCTGGTATGCCGCGCGCCGCGCCGACCTGCACCTGAACGGGGACGTGACCGACGAGTGGAACACTCCCGGCCGCCTGCAGGACGCCCTGCACCAGATCGCCCCGATCCTCAGCCTGCGTCCGGAGGATGCCGAGGCGCTCGCCGTCTCGGCTCGCCTGGAGCGCTTCTGCCAGGGCGAGGTGATCCTGAGGCCCGGTATGATCCCGACCGCGACCAGGTACATCCTCGCCGGCCGGGTGATGCTCGGGATCCCGACCGATGCGGGCCTGGTCCAGGTGACCGAGCTCGGGCGGGACGACGCGGTGGGGCTGACCGCGCTGACGCGCACCCAGACGATCTCTCGCGCCATCGCCCTCACCGAGCTCGAGGTGCTCACGATCCCGGTGCATCTGCTCGATGACGTGGTGCGCGCGCACCCGGTGCTCGCCCGTGAGATCGTGCGTGAGAACGACAACCGCGTGCGCCTCGCCCGCAGTGCGCTCGCGGCGGTCGGCGAGCACCTCGCCCCGGGGCGCAACGTCTTCGGCTGAGCGCCGCCGGTGCTCCCGACCCTCGAGTCCCCGGATTCGTCGGGTAGGCTCTCGCTCACGCGCATCAGCGTCGCGGCGCCCTATCGAGAGGCCCGCATGACTTCCGCTGACGCACCCGACCGTCGTCCCCGCAGCTCCTCGCGCGCGATCGCGAGAGCCCTCCTGACGGTGTACGCGATCACGCTCGCGCTGATCGCCTTCTGGCCGGTGCCCGTCGATTCCGATGCGGGGCCGCTGCTGCGCCAAATCACCCTGGCGTTTCCGCCCCTGACCTATCCGCGCATCGAGCTGCTCGCGAACATCCTGCTGTTCGTCCCGCTCGGCGCGCTGCTGATGCTGATCATCCGCCGGCGGTACCTGATCCTGCCGATCGCGGTCGCGGTCACCGCGGTGATCGAGTGCTCGCAGGCCCTCATGCTCGACAGGCGCACGCCGAGCATGCTCGACATCATCGCGAACACGGTCGGGGCATGCGTGGGAATCCTGATCGTCGCAGCACTCCAAGGGGTTCGGCGACGCGAGGCGGACCACGCCGTTCCGAGGACCGTCGGCGCGCGGTCGTCCCGGACGCTCCCGCCGAGCCGGTCGCCCGGCCTGCGCGGCGCCCGGTCGCGGGTCTAGGCCTGCTCGGCGACCCAGTCCTGGATCTGTCCGATGAAGCGCGCGCGCGAGAAAGCGAGCGTGCGCTGACGGAAGTCGGCCGGATCGAGGTCGGTGGCGCGCTGGAGCAGATCGTTCCAGTCGGTGCCGTGATCGAGGTCGGCCGTGATCCCGCCGCCGACCAGTGTCACGCTCTCGTGCACACCTCCGATGTCGCTGCCGATCACCGGAGTGCCGCACGCCATCGCCTCGACGGGCATGATCCCGAAGTCCTCGACGGCCGGGAAGACGTACGCGACCGCGTTCGCGTAGAGCGCGCGGATGAGTTCGTTCGAGGGCGAGATCACGAACGTGACATCGGCGCCGAGCTCGACGGCGAGGGACCGGAGGCGCGCTTCGCTCGGACCGGCACCGGCGATCACCACCGGGAGCCCCGTCGCCACGCCGGCCTCGATCACCTTGTGGAGCCGCTTGTACGTGACGAACCGCGATGCTCCGAAGAGGTAGGGCCGCTTGAGGGAGTCGAGCAGCCGCTGCTCGGAATCGACGAGCGGCGTGCGCCAGTCGTCGATGGCGGTGAGCAGCTCGGTGTCGACCGGCGGATAGATCACGCGAGAGGGCTGGTGCCAGGCGTTGCGCACGCGCTCCCCGGTGAACGAGCTGTTGACGGCGATCGAGGTGGCCTCGGCCGAGCGGTGCCGGTCGATGGGCTTCAGCGCGGCGCTCGCCGCGCGCACGAAGGGGTTGCGGCCGCGTCGATCCCGGTCCGGCTCCCAGATGTAGCGGGCCGGCGTGTGCGTGTAGACGAACTTCTTGGTCGCCTTGGGCGTGCGCACGTGGTGTGCGAACAGATGAGAGCTGACCAGCACCCAGTCCGGATCAGATCCGAGCGGCAGGCGCCAGGTCGGCAGCATCGCGGGAAGCGCCAGCGCCTTGTGGTGGCGCAGCGGAGTGCGGGCGAGCCAGGACTCGGTGACCGTGCGGTCGAAGAGCTCGGGTGCGTCGCTCCACAGCACCCGGACGTCGGCATCCGGGAATGCGTCGGCCATCGCCTGGAGAACACGCTCCGCGCCGCCCCAGCGTTCGACCCACTCATGGATGATCAGTCCGGACTGCGCGCGCATAGGAAGCTCCGTGTGCGCATGGCTCGCAATGGAAGTAGTGATGGCAAACTCCGTCTCCGAAGCAGGACGACGTCGAATCGTGGATTCGGGTTACCACGGCGACGCATCCCACCGGCGCCCGCTTCCCCAGGTCGCAGACGCACTTCAGGCAACGCTACCGTGTACCGGGGGATAACGATAGACCTCACCTCCGCCCGTTCGCTACCCACTCGACCATGCCCGGCGACGCGTTCCACGTACACTTCCGGTGTGCCCCGTACTCTCCTCGTCGATGCCGTCGGCTCCTGCATCGCCATCGATCTGAGCGCGCTCGATGACGGCGACGAGGCGGCCGTCCGGGCCGCCTGGGCGGATGCCGCGGCCGACGCCGGTGCCCGCGCCGTCGCGACCGTGACGCCGTACGACACCGATCGTTCGAGCATGCTCTCGGCCCTGTCGCAGCAGGTCACGCTGGCGGCGATCGAAGCGGCGCGCGGGCGTGCCTGGATGCTGCACGCCGCGGGGATCGCGACACCCGACGGAGACGTGGTGGTGCTGGTGGGTCCCTCGGGGCGAGGCAAGACCACCGCGTCGCGGGCGCTCGGCGCCGTGTACGGCTACGTGTCCGACGAGACGATCGCGATCGACCACGACGGCCGGGTGTGGCCGTACCGCAAGCCCCTGTCGGTCATCGAGGATCCCGCGGCGCCGAAGACGCAGCATCCACCGTCCGCCCTGGGCCTGCGGCCGCTGCCGTCCGCCGAGCTGCGCGTCGCGGCGGTCGTGCTGCTCGATCGCGACGAGGAGCACCCGGAGTCGCCGCTCGTCGAGGTGACCGACCTCGGGACCGCGCTCGAGGCGCTCGTGTCGCAGACGAGCTTCCTGCATGACCAACCCGCCCCGCTGCGATTCATCGCGGCGCTCGCGACGGCGACAGGCGGCGTCCGGACCGTGAAGTACCGGGACGCCGCGACGCTCCCCTCCGTGATCGCGGACCTCATCCGCCCGTCGGCGGCGATCGTGCTGCCCGAACGGCCGGCTCACATCGCCCCCGTCGCCGACCCCGAGCACCTCGGGCCGCGGTTCTCGCGGGTCGAGGTCGTCGACGAGGTCTCGGTCGAGGATCCGGACCGCATCGCCCTGCTCACCATCACGGGCCACCAGGGGCACGTGACCCTCCTGGGAGGGATCGGGCCGGCGGTGTGGCGTGCCGCCGATGGCGCGACGCTCCGGCAGCTGACGGACGCTGCGGTCACCGCTCACGACCCGCCCGAGGACTTCGATGCGGAGAGCGCTGTGCTCGCCGCGGTGGGACTGCTGCTGGATGCCGGACTGCTGAGCTCGGACGAGCCGGTCATCGCCCGGCGCGACGAAGTGGTCTGGGTCGATGTCGACGATCCGGCTACCGCTCGGCCGGTCGGCCCCGACATCGACGACCAGCTCGCACGGGCGGCGGCGCTCACGGGGTCCACGGCGCTCATCTGGGAATGGCTGGATGAGCCTCGCACCATGACGCAGCTGATCGTCCGAGCGATGATGACAGGATCGGACCCCGCAGGCGATGCCGTCGACGACGTGCCGACGGCGGTCGCGGAACTGATCGAATCCGGCCTGCTCGAGGAGCGGGTCCTCCAGCCGGGCGCGCCGACCTTCGTGGTGCGCTGAGGCGGCGCGTCAGCACCACGCCCTCTCGCCGAACGGGCTGATAGGCCGTGCCAGGGTGCGCACTTAGGCTTGGCGGGTGCGCATCCGCCTCGACATCGCCTACGACGGGACCCACTTCCGCGGGTGGGCGCTGCAGCCCGGCCTGCGCACCGTCCAGGGCACGGTCGAGGGCGCCCTCGCGCGGATCCTCGGCGGTCAGCCGCGGCTCGTCGTCGCCGGTCGGACTGACGCCGGCGTTCACGCGACCGGACAGGTCGCCCACCTCGATCTGGATGCGGACCAGGAGCGGCGCCTGAGCCAGGGCAGGGGAGGGGTCTTCGACGATCCGACGGGCTCGGCGACCCAGCCGGATCCGGCCGCCGCGGCGGCCGCCGGCAGGCTGGCCACGCGCGTGCGCGGTGTCGTGGGCGCGTACTCGGATGTCGCGGTGCAGCGCACCACGCTCGCCCCCGACGGCTTCGACGCGCGATTCTCCGCGGTGTGGCGCCGATACTCGTACCGGATCGCCGATGAGCGGTACGACCCGCTCGAGCGGCACCGGACCACGACCGTGCGCGGGCGCCTCGACGCGAACGCGATGGATGCCGCTGCCCGCTCGCTCATCGGCCTCCACGACTTCGCCGCGTACTGCAAGCCTCGCGAGGAGTCGACCACGATCCGCACCCTCCTCGAGTTCGACTGGCGACGGGATGCCCAGGGCGTGCTGCTGGCGAACGTGAAGGCCGACGCGTTCTGCCACAGCATGGTGCGCGCACTCGTCGGCGCGTGCGTCGCGGTGGGTCAGGGCCGGCTCGCCGTCGAGGATGTCGTCGGCATCCGCGATGCCGTCCGGCGCACGAACGACTTCACGGTGCTCGCTGCGCGCGGGCTCACCCTCACCGAGGTCGGCTACCCCGCCGATGAGCTTCTCGCCCAGCGAGCGGAGCAGACCCGGGCGCGACGGGACCGCGAGTGAGCCGGCTGCTGCGTGTTCTGCTCACGATCATCGCGGGGGTGTGGCTTCTCGTCCTGATCGCCCTGCCGCTGTGCGTGTTCCCCGCCGTCGATGAGATCCGCCCGAGCGATGCCGTCTTCGTGCTGGGACCCCCGATGGATGCGCGCCTGGAACTCGCGGAGCGGCTGCGAGATGAAGGCATCGTCGACGAGATCGTGATCTCGGTGCAGCCATCCGGAGGTCAGACGGCGGGCGACACGGCCCTCTGCCGGGAGCCGGGGGTCACGTGCGAGGTGCCCGATCCGTACACGACGCGCGGCGAGGTGCTGCTGATGAGCGAGCACGCGCGAGCGACCGGGGAGTCATCGGTCATCGTCGTGACGAGCGTGCCGCACGTCGCGCGTGCGCGCTACATCTTCGGCAAGTGCTACCCCGGAGAATTCACGGTGCTGGCCGTCGGGCGTCCGGCCGACGCATGGCAGTGGGCGCAGCAGTCCGCCTACCAGTCGGCCGCTCTCGCGAAGGCCCTGTTCGAACCCTGCCCGGTCGCCGCAGACGTGCGGTGACTCAGGCGCTGACGCTCAGCGCGCCCGGCCGCTTCGAGGCGAACAGCTGGATCAGATTGTCGGCAGCGTCGTGGCCGGCCGGATCCGACTCGTCGTCGAACGCCTTCGCCAGCACGTCGGCAGCCTGCTCGATCGCGAGCGCGCGGTCGAAGGCGCGGCGGTGGCGCTCGACCGAGCCCGCGGCATCCGCGTACGTGGCACGGAGGCGAGCGCGAGCCGCTTCGCCGATCGGCGATGGTGCGAGGTTCGACTCGAGGGCCCGCGCGGCCTGATCGCGCTCCAGTTCGCTTCGCCGCAGCGCGCGTTCCGCGAGCAGTCGATCGCGGTGGGCCGACTCGAGCAGCTCCGTGCGACTGTGCTCCGTGCGACTGTGCTGCGCGCTCATCTGAATGGTCATCGCGAGACCCTCCTGTCGGTGTCAGTTCTCACACCTGAAGAGGCGGCAGCGGCCGTTTTCGTACATCGAGTCCGCTAGAGCGCACTCCAGCGGGTGAAGGGCCAGAAGACCAGGGCGGCCTTGCCGACGATGTCGGATCGCACCGCCCATCGCCAGCAGTCCGCGGCAGAGTCCTCGCTTCGGCAGGCGGCTGCCGAGTCCGAGGAGTTCGCCCGGTTGTCGCCGAGCATCAGGTACGAGTCGGCGGGCACGGTGATCGGGTCCAGGCAGCGCGCCGAACGGGGGGTCGTGTCGCAGTCGAATTCACCCGGTTCGAAGGGGAAGTCGTTCGTGACGTACGGCTCATCCAGGGCTTCCCCGTCGACCAGCAGTCGCCCGTCGTCGCTGCAGCACTCGACTGTCTGGCCGGGCGCGGCGATCACCCGCTTGACCAGGGTGTGCGCGCTGGAGGGCCCGAAACCGGTGACCTCGCCGACCCATCGCAGCGCTCCGCGGATCGGATCGGAGGGGGATTCACCCTCGATGTCCCAGGTCGGGCCCGCGTCGAACACGACCACATCGCCGGTCGCGGGCGATGCGCCGAGATATGCGAGCCGGTTCACCAGCACGCGGTCCCCGGGCTGCAGAGTGGCCTCCATGGACCCCGACGGCACCCAGTACGGCTTGGCGACGAAGCTCAGGATCAGCCCGGTCACGACCAGCGCCGCGGCGAGGTGGAACCACGTGCTTCCGAGGACGCGTCGCCACCAGGGGCGGGGGGTTGTCTCGGACACCCCCTCACGGTACCTGGTGGCCGGGGCGGCGCTCGGCGGCGTTCGCTCGTCACTCCGCGTCGGCTGTGAGGTCGGCCAGTGATTGTCAAGGGGACACCCGCGCGAAACCTCACCGCCCTAGGCTGGGGATCGATATGAAGGTCATCTCATACAACCTCCGCAAGCACCGGGCCGCAGGCGAGCTCACGGCACTGGTCCAGCGCCACGGCGCGGACGTGCTGTGCCTGCAGGAGTGCGACACTGCCGACATGCCGGCATCCATCGGAGATCTGCGTCTGGCCGAAGCCACCTCGCGCAATCGTCTGGGTCTGGCCGTCTATTACCGCGAGAACACGTTCCGCCTCATGGAGGTGCGCTCGATGGCGCTGAAGAAGTCGATGCACGACCGCGTGCTCAAGCCCGCCGAAGAGCGGATGCTGGGCGTGAGGCTGCACGACATCGACGAGAACAGGGACGTGATCGTGGCGTCGTTCCACGCCGCGCCGCTCACCGCGCTCAATTCGCTGCGGCGCCATCAGATCCGCACCGCGCTCACCGAGCTCCAGCAGCTCGGTGACGGGCTTCCCGTGCTGATGGTCGGCGACTACAACTATCCGGTCTTCAAGGAGAACCTGAGCCAGAAGGTGCGCGAGCACGGGTACGAGCTGAACCTCAGTGACGCGCGGACGTACACCCGCTACCGCTTCTTCCGCGGCCACTACGATTTCGCGACGTCGGTCGGCCTCGAGATCGACCGCGTGCGAACCCTCCCGCAGGGTCGGAGCGACCACCTGCCCATTCTCGTGACGGCCACGATCTCAGAGGCGGCGAAGGCCGCCTGAGGCCGCGGCGTCAGGGCCTGCCCATGCCGTAGTACTCCCACCCGGCCGCGCGCCAGGCGGCGGCATCCAGGCAGTTGCGTCCGTCCACCACGATCCGGCCCGCGACGAGGCCGGCAGCGTGGGCCGGCGAGAGCTCCCGGCGGTACTCGTCCCACTCGGTGACGACGATCACGGCATCGGCGCCGGTCAGCGCTTCGTCGCGGTCGGTCACGAAGCCGAGCTGCGGGTGGGTCCTGCGCGCATTGTCGATGGCTGCCGGATCGGTGACGGTGACGAGTGCACCGAGCCCGCGCAGCTGTGTCGCGACGTCCAGCCCGGGGGAGTCGCGGATGTCGTCGCTGTGGGGTTTGAATGCCGCGCCGAGCACGGTGACCCTCTTCTCGAACACCGTGCCGCCCAGAGCCGCGACGACCAGCTGCACCGCGCGCTCGCGCCGACGGAGGTTGATCGCGTCCACCTCGCGCAGGAAGGCCACCGACTCACCCCGGCCGAGCTCTTCGGCCCGCGCAGAGAATGCACGGATGTCCTTGGGGAGGCATCCCCCGCCGAAGCCGATGCCGGCGCCGAGGAAGCGGCGGCCGATGCGGGCATCGTGTCCGATGGCGTCGGCGAGCTGAGTGACGTCCGCGCCGGTCACTTCGGCGATCTCGGCCATGGCGTTGATGAAGGAGATCTTCGTCGCCAGGAACGCGTTGGCGGCCACTTTCACGAGCTCGGCGGTGGGCCGGTCGGTCACGAGGAACGGGATGCTGCGGGCCACGGCGGGATGGTAGACCTCACGCAGCACATCGGCTGCGCGCTCTCCGGCAGCGCCGGATGCGACCCCGACGACGATGCGGTCGGGGTCGATCGTGTCCTGGAGCGCCCAGCCCTCGCGCAGGAATTCGGGATTCCAGACCAGGGTGGCGCCGGTCGCCTCGATCCGGGGCGCGAGGTCCGCGGAGGTTCCCACGGGCACTGTCGACTTGCCGGCGACCACGTCGCCGGGCCGGAGGTGGGGCAGCAGTGCGTCGACCGCCGCGTTCACGAACGTGAGGTCGGCCGCATTGCCGTCCTTCTGCTGCGGGGTGCCCACGGCGATGAAGTGCACGGCCGCCCCGGCTGCGGCGGCCATGTCCGTCGTGAAGGTCAGGCGGCCGGACGCGATGCCGTCCGCGAGGATCTCGGGCAGTCCGGGTTCGAAGAAGGGCGCCTCTCCGCCGGAGAGCGCGGCGATCTTGCGGCGGTCCACGTCGATGCCCACCACCTCATGGCCGATCGAGGCCATCGCCGCCGCGTGGACGGCGCCCAGGTAGCCGCATCCGATCACGGACAGCTTCATGCTCGAACCCCTCTTCGACCGCGGATCCCGCCGGTCACTTGGCGTCGTCGGTGGTGCCGAACAGCCCCTTGCCGAAGCGGCTGATCGCTTCGTAGGCCTCCGCGTACGTCTGCGGAGCCTTGCTGCCCGGATTGAATCGGGCCAGCAGCAGCCCGGTCAGTCCTTGCGCCGGGGCCGTGAGCGGACGGTGCTTGTGCTTGGTGGCCGCGGCGGCAGCGTCGTCCTCCTCCGGATTGCGCCCCTTGTAGAGCGCCTTCGGCTTGGGCCAGCTGTACGGCTGGCGGGGCTCCGTCAGGTTCACCGAGTTGAAGATCGGATTCGCGCTCTGGTCGCGGAGCGTGAGCGGCGGCAGGCCGTGCTGGCGGCAGATCGTGTTGATCACCGACCCGTGATGCATCTCGTCATGGATCACCGTGTTCGGCGCGGTGTAGGCGCTGACCACGATCGTCGGGACGCGGCATCCCAGCCGGTCGAACGTGAATCCCATCTCACCCGATCCGCTGCGATCCGGTGGCGTCGCGGTCGGCGGGGGAACATGGTCGTACGTGCCGCCGTGCTCGTCGAAGGTGATGACCAGCGCGGTGTTCATCGCGTTCGAGCCTTTGGTCGCCTTGCTCGTGCGGATCGCGTCATAGACGTGCTGAACGAGCTTGTCGCCCGCGCGCACATCCGAGAGGGCGCTGTTGTACACCGGGAACATCCGGCCGTCGATCTCGACGTCGTCCTCGTGGATCTTCTGGCCCCACGGCGGATGCATGTCGTTGTGGTTGAAGACCATGCGCGGCTCGATGAAGCTGTATGCGGGGAGGTCGCCGTTCTTGGCGTCCTCCAGGAACTGGCTCATCACGCGGAAGTGGGTCTTCCAGTACTGCTGCAGCACCGGCGCGTGCAGCAGTCCGGTCAGCGACACGAGCTGCGACGGGTCGTAGTAGATGCGCCACGGGATGCCGGCCTCTTCGAGCCGGTTGAAGATCGTGGTGGCGGGCGGGCCGTTGATCCACTTGTAGTAGCTGTCTCCACCGTGATTGGTGACGTACCCGTTCGATGTCGAGGCGTGGAAGAAGAGCCGGTTGCAGAACGTCTGCGAGGGCACCCCGGCGTGCCAGGCGTCGTACACGGCGAACTCGCGGGCGAGCGTTGACAGGACCGGCATCATCTCGGGCGAGAATCCGCCCATCGCCACTTTGTACTCGGCGGCGGTCGGGAGCCTGCCCTTGTCCCGCTGGAAGTTGATCGCGAAGTCCCTCACGAAGCCGGACATGTCGGCCGTCGCCTCGATCGGCGGGGTGTTGAACGGCGGCAGCTGACTGTGGTGACGGATGTCGGCGTTCGTCGGCGGGTCGACCGTGCCGAACAGCTGCGTGTTGACGTGGGGATACGTCTCACCCGGGTCGGGCTGCGGCGACTGCATGACCGTGTCGGTGGCGCCGTCGTACACATAGGCCGGAACCGTCTCGCCGTCGAGTCCGAGGTTGGAGTAGCTGCCCTGGGCGAGCCCGTCGAACTCGTCCTTGGACTTCTCATCCGCCGTGTAGAGCCACCCGAGCATGTTGTCGAAGCTCCGGTTCTCGAACATCACCACGACGATGTGGTCGAATCCGGGCGTCGTGCGCTTGGGGAGCGGATCGAACTCGGGGGGATGCGCGGTCGCCGCAGCCGTGACCGCAGCTCCGGCGGCCCCGCCGATCGCGATGCCCGCCGCCCCGATGCCGGCTTTGCGCAGAAAGTCGCGGCGGGAGGTCGCCGGCGGCTCACCGGGTGAGGCCGGCGTGTTCGATTCGCTCACGGCCCCCCTAGATCGCACGGCTTTTCGCCAGTATAAGGTCTCGCTGAAAGGGCCGGCCGGGGCCCAGCCGCTAGTGTCGAGCCATGATTCCAGAGGTCCGCTTCGACCGGAACGCGCGGTACGGGGCCGCGATGGTGGGTGTGATGTTCGCCGCGTTCCTGAACATCGCCACCGACTTCAGCGCCTTCATCCAGGCTGCCAATTACGCGGGCGCCCTGGGCACGGATGTGCCGGCGGTGGACTTCGTGCAGTTCGTGGTGCTGCTGGGCCTGTACATCGCGTCGTTCATCCTCATGCCCGCCTCCGGCGCCCGCAGGCTGGGCGCGGTCACGCTCGCGAGCGTCGTGCTGCTGCTGTGGGCGACGGTCGGCATCGAACGCGGAATCGGCAACATCACCGAGCCGATCGCGTTCTGGACCTTCGTCGTGAATCAGGGCATGATCACGCTGGTGGTCGCACTCGGCGGCTGGCTGATCGTCCGCGGACGGCATCCGCTGTGCTTCGTGGTGCTGCTGCTGGCGCTCATCCCGCCGATCGTGAGCCGGATCCTCGTGGACGTCTCGGCCACGTCGGGCGCGTACACCCTCGTCACGGAGGCGATGGTGGTCGTCTTCGGGCTCGGCGGGGCGTGGCTGGCCGCGCTGATCGACCATCTGGTGCGAGGGCGCTCGAAGGTCGCGACGACGGATGCCGAAGACGGGGTGGCTGTCGAGGCGTAGACGGCGCGGGTCGTCAGGACCCTTGTGGTGGAGGACTCAGGAATTGCACCTGCGAGGCGCCTCAAGTGCGCGTCCCCCGAAGAGTTCGAGTGTATCGATCCCCCGGGGTGGTAGACAAGTCGCGAAGGGAGACGTGCCGAGGCTCTCCAGCCGACGGGGGATCGGCGCGTCAGGTGAATGACCGCTGACGAGATCCGACGCATATTCCTCGAGTTCATGGCCGAGCGCGGTCACATCGTGATTCCCCGGGCCCCGCTGATCCCGAAGGACGATCCGACCACGCTGTTCACCGGGAGCGGGATGCAGCCGCTGCTGCCCTACCTGCTCGGCGCGGATCACCCGGCAGGTGCACGACTCGCCGACAGCCAGACGTGCCTGCGCGTCCAGGACATCGAGGAGGTCGGCGACAACCGCCATACGACCTTCTTCGAGATGCTCGGCAACTGGAGCCTCGGCGACTACTTCAAGCAGGAGCAGATTCCGCAGGTGTGGACGTTCCTCACCGAGAAGGTCGGCCTCGATCCCGCGCGCATCTACGTGTCGTGCTTCAGCGGCGACCCCGAGAACGGCATCCCGAAGGACGACGAGTCCGCCGCGATCTGGACGGGGCTGTTCGAGAAGGCGGGGATCTCGAGCGCGCAGGTGGATCTCGGAACGGAGGAGCACGCGGCTGCTGTCGGCACCGACGGTGCCCGGATCGCGTTCTACGGCAAGAAGAACTGGTGGTGCCGCGGCGGCAAGGCCGAGGACATGCCGGTCGGGGAGCCCGGTGGTCCCGACACCGAGATCTTCTACCTCTTCCCGACGGTGGAGCACGACCCCGCGTACGGCCGGCACTGCCATCAGAACTGCGACTGCGGCCGGTTCATCGAGCTCGGCAACTCGGTGTTCATGGAGTACCGACGCACCGAGTCGGGCTTCGAGCCGCTTCCGCGACGCAACGTCGACTACGGCGGAGGGCTCGCCCGCATCGCCGCTGCCGCGATGGACACTCCTGACGTCTTCCGCATCGGTCTGCTCTGGCCGATCATCGAGCGACTGCAGGAGCTCTCGGGGAAGACCTACGAAGACGAGACGCGCGCGATGCGCGTGATCGCCGACCATCTGCGCGGCGCGACCTTCCTCGCCGTAGACGGCGTGCAGCCGGGCAACAAGGCGCAGGGATACGTCATGCGCCGCCTCATCCGCCGAGCCGTGCGATTCGCGTTCGAGCTGGGCCTCGAGGAGAACTTCTTCCCCCAGATCATCCCGACGATCGCCGGAATCTACGAGGCGCACTTCCCCGAGGTCGCCGAACACGCCGAGTACGTCGAGCGCATCCTCGTGAAGGAGGAGCAGGCGTTCCGGCGGACCCTGCGGAAGGGCCTGAAACAGCTCAACGCGTACCGCGCCACCGGCGTCACAGGGCAGGAGCTGTTCGTCCTCTACGACACATACGGATTCCCGGTCGAGCTTTCCACGGAAGAGGCGGAGCGGAAGGGCATCGCCGTCAGCGCGGGCTGGCAGGCGGAGTTCGACGAGCAGATGGCCGCTCAGCGCGCCAGGTCGCAGCATCCCGTTCCGCACACCTGATACTGCCGCCTCGACCGTGTAGGCTGACGCCGCTTCTATCCTGAAGCGAGGTGGCGCACGTGACAGCATCCCGAGAGCCAGACATCCAGCCGCAGAAAGACGCGGCAACGGTGCCTGGCGCGCCCGCGGCCGGCGAGGAATCCGAGCGTGCGCGGGAGCTGGCTGAGCTCTTCGGACGCGCTGCCGAGCAGGAGACCGAACGGGCCGACGAGCAGTCGGATGACGCCGGCGAGAGGCTCGCGGCGCTCTTCGCCGAACCCGCTCGCGAGGAGGCATTCTCGACCGCGCCGGTCGCTGCTGCTGCGAAGGACAGGCTGCCGGCGACACCGCCGGCGGCTGTCGAGCCATCCGCGTACCAGGACGACCTGCCGGACGACGAGCCGATCGTGATGGCCGGTGCCGGCGCCGTCGCATCCGCGGCCGTCGTGGAGCCGGTCCGGCAGGACGACGCGCCGGCGGAGGCCGTGGAGGACGACCCGCTGGCCTGGCTCGGCCTGGTCGAGGAGCCGGCAGTCGAACCGACGGAGAAGAAGAGCGCGGCCGCGACGGCGGGCTGGGCGGGCATCGTCGGCGGGGCAGCCGTTGCCGGGTCGGCGTCCGCGGCGGCGCCGGAACCTCCGGCGGCCGAGAAGACTGCGGTGCTTCCCGCAGCCACCGAGGTCGGCACCTCGGCCGGTGCGTTCTTCCCGGCGGAGCGCCGGCGCGGCATCCGGGGCTGGAGCACCCGCGTGCGGTGGTCGGTCGCCGTGTCGATCGTGCTGCTGATCGGCGTCATCGCCGGTTCGGTCGTGATCGCTCAGATGCTCGCCGCGAACAACCTCGCCGCGCAGGAGCTCGCCGCCGCCGTCGCCGAACTCGAGGCGGCCGAGACAGCGGCCACGGAGCCCGAGTCGGTGCTGAAGGACTCGGTCGCCGCATACGACGAGAGCGTGCTGCTCGCCCGCGGCACCGCAGACAGCGCGGGGCCGGCCCTGGCGGCGGTGGTCGGCGTCACCGAGCAGGCACCCCTCGATGCGGCCAATGCGGCCCTGGCCGCCCTGACCGCCCAGCTCGACGCCGACTCGCTCGCCGATCCTCCCGCGCCGTATGAGCGCGGCGACGTCGATCTCACCGACATCGATGCCGTGCGCGCGGCAACGGCGACAGCCGAGGATCACGGGGAGAGCATCACAGCCGCGACACGCGCAGTGGGGGCCGCGCAGACCTCGCTGCAGGAGAAGCTCGTCGCCCTCCGCAACGCGCAGGTCGCGCTCGGAGTCACGATCCCCGAGACCGCCGTGCGCATCGTGGGCGAGAACGAGGAGGCGGAGCAGAGCCTGCGCGACGCGGTGATCGCGGCGTCGCTCGCGGTCGGCGCCGCGCAGAACGCCGGCGCATCCGGGGATCCCGAGCTGATCGCGTACGCGGCCGCTGTCGCCGCGATGCGCGCCGATCAGGAGCGTGTGATCAACGGCGACACGCAGGAATCCGAGACTCCGACGACGGAGACGAACCCCGAGCCTGCGCCGGCGCCCGCGCCGACGCAGGAGCCGGTCCCGGAGCCTGTGCCGCCACCGACCGAGCCGAGCACTCCACCGGGCCCGACGCCGCCCACGCTGCCGTAGGACGGCTGCCCGGCGCGCGCCCGCCTCCGACCCGGTGCGGGTGGGTCAGTTGCGGGCCGGAATCAGCGTCGGTGCCATCTCGGCGATCCACGCGGCGAGCTCGGGGCCGAGATCTTCGCGATCCAGGGCGAGCAGGATGCTGGATTTGAGGTAATCGAGCCGGTCACCGGTGTCGTACCGGCGGCCGGAGAAGATCACGCCGAGCACGGGCCCGGCGATCGCCTCGTCCGCGGCGAGCTCCTCGAGGGCGTCGGTGAGCTGGATCTCGCCGCCCTTGCCGGGTTCGGTGTTCTCGAGCACCTCGAAGATCTCCGGCTTGAGCACGTATCGGCCGATGATCGCGAGATTGCTCGGAGCCTCGGCGGCGGCGGGCTTCTCGACGAGCGCCCTGATCCTGACGACATCGGCCTCATCGGTCGGTTCGACGTCCGCGCACCCGTACAGGTGGATCTGCGAGGGCTCGACCTCCATCAGCGCCACGACGGTGGCAGACCGGGCGAAGGACACCTCGATCATCCGCGAGAGGAGCGGGTCGCGCGCATCGATGAGGTCGTCGCCGAGCATGACGGCGAACGTCTCCCGGCCGACGTGCTTCTTGGCACGCAGGACTGCGTGGCCGAGACCCTTGGGATCCCCCTGGCGGACGAAGTGGATGTCGGCCAGCGAACTCGGCTCCATCACACGTGCGAGCTTGCCGTGATCGCCCTTCGCCTCGAGCGTGTGCTCGAGTTCGGTGACGCGGTCGAAGTGATTCGCCAGGGCGTTCTTGTTGCGCCCGATGATCACCAGGATGTCGTCGATGCCTGCCGCGACCGCCTCTTCGACGACGTACTGGATCGCCGGCTTGTCGACGACCGGAAGCATCTCCTTCGGCATCGCCTTCGTGGCGGGGAGGAAGCGGGTGCCGAGGCCGGCCGCGGGGATGACTGCCTTGATGGAGGGAGTGGTCATGTGCCGACCGTAACGGCGGGATGTGAACCGCGGGTTTCGCAACGGTCACGCCAAGTGGCGGTCCACTCGCGCTCGCGGTTTGGTCGCGGCATCCGGATGCCGTAGAATCGATCCTTGGTGCCTGCGCCCTGCTGGCCGTGCACCGCGAACGTGAGCCCTCCACTGGCGTGTTCCGTCGGCCCTCGGCCGGAGAACCACCCCGGAGCGGGATTCACGAACATCTCCGTTCGAATCAAGAAAGCAGCACTATTGTGACGCGCACGTACACCCCCAAGGCTGGCGAAGCTCAGCGTGAGTGGCTTGTCATCGACGCCACCGACGTCGTCCTCGGCCGCCTCGCGAGCCACGCCGCGGCTCTCCTCCGCGGCAAGCACAAGGCGACCTTCGCTCCCCACATGGACATGGGCGACTTCGTCATCATCATCAACGCCGACAAGGTCGCGCTGACGGGCCAGAAGCTCCAGAAGAAGAAGGCCTACCGCCACTCGGGCTACCCGGGCGGGCTCAAGTCGGTCACCTACGAAGAGCTCCTCGCGAAGAACCCCGAGCGCGCTGTCGAGAAGGCCGTCCGCGGCATGCTCCCGAAGAACAGCCTGGGTGCGCAGCAGCTCACCAAGCTCAAGGTCTACCGCGGCGCCGAGCACCCCCACGGTGCGCAGCAGCCCAAGACCTTCACCCTCGACCAGGTCGCCCAGTAAGCGCCTCCCAGACTGACTAAGGACACACTCGTGGCGAAGATCGAAGAATCCACCGAAAGCAACTTCTCGACCGAGACCCCGGTCGACCAGGCGGCTGTCGCCGCCCCGCGCCCCGTGCTCAGCGTTCCCGGCGCTGCGGTCGGCCGTCGCAAGCAGGCCATCGCCCGCGTGCGCATCGTCCCCGGCTCGGGCGTCATCACCGTCAACGGCCGCTCGTTCGAGGACTACTTCCCGAACAAGCTGCACCAGCAGCTGGTGACCGACCCGTTCACGGTGCTCAACCTCACCGACGCGTACGACGTCATCGCGCGCATCTCCGGCGGCGGCCCCTCGGGCCAGGCCGGCGCGCTGCGCCTCGGCATCGCCCGCTCGCTGAACGGCATCGACGAAGAGAACAACCGGGCCACCCTGAAGAAGGCCGGCTTCCTCTCGCGCGACGCGCGCGTGAAGGAGCGCAAGAAGGCCGGTCTCAAGAAGGCCCGCAAGGCTCCTCAGTACTCGAAGCGCTAGGTCGGAATCCCTCCGATGCCGCTCTTCGGCACGGACGGGGTGCGGGGGCTGGCCAACGGCCCCCTCACCGCCGACCTCGCTCTCACCCTGGCCCAGGCGACTGCCGTCGTCCTGGGCCAGGGCCGCACTGCCGAGGCTCGCAAGGCCGCCGGCAAGCGGCTGACTGCCGTCGTCGCGCGTGATCCGCGTGTCTCCGGCGAATTCCTCGCGGCTGCTGTGTCGGCCGGGCTCGCCTCGTCGGGAGTCGACGTCCTCGATGCGGGCGTGCTGCCGACGCCTGCGACCGCGTACCTGATCGCCGACATCGACGCCGACTTCGGCGTGATGGTCTCGGCATCCCACAATCCGGCGCCCGACAACGGCATCAAGATCTTCGCGCGCGGGGGTGTCAAGCTCCCCGACGTTGTCGAGCAGCGCATCGAGCACGCGATGAGCCTCCCGAAGCTGCAGCCCACCGGGGCCGGGGTCGGCCGCATCCGCAGGTTCGCGGATGCCGAGGACCGCTACGTCGTCCACCTCCTGGCCTCCCTGCCGCACCGGCTCGACGGTCTGCATGTCGTCCTCGACTGCGCGCACGGTGCGGCATCCGGCGTCTCGCCCGAGACGTTCCGCGACGCCGGAGCGCGTGTGACCGTGATCGGGGCCGATCCGGACGGCCTCAACATCAACGACGGCGTCGGCTCCACCCACCTCGATTCACTCGCCGAGCACGTCGTGCGCGTCGGGGCCGATGTGGGCATCGCCCACGACGGAGACGCCGACCGCTGCCTCGCGGTGGACGCCCGCGGTCGAATCGTCGACGGCGACCAGATCATGGCGATCCTCGCGGTCGCGATGAAGGATCGCGGACACCTCGTCGAGGACACCCTCGTCGCCACGGTGATGAGCAACCTCGGACTGCACCGCGCCATGACCGATCAGGGCATCACGGTCGTCCAGACCGGCGTCGGCGACCGCTATGTGCTCGAGGCGATGAACGAAGGCGGATTCAGTCTCGGCGGCGAGCAGTCCGGGCACGTGATCATGAGCGAGTACGCGACCACCGGCGACGGGCTGCTGACCGGACTGCACCTGATGGCGGAGATGGCGCGACAGGGCAAGACCCTCGCCGAGCTCGCGTCGATCATGACCGTGTATCCGCAGGTGCTGGTGAACGTGCGGCACGTCGATCGCTCGCGCGCGGCCTCGGACGAGGGCGTGGCGGATGCCGTCGCCTCCGTCGCCGCGGAGCTCGGAGACTCCGGGCGGGTGCTGCTGCGCCCGTCGGGCACCGAGGAGATGGTCCGCGTCATGGTCGAAGCCGCCGACGCCGCCGCCGCCCAGGACTACGCAGACCGTCTCGCGGGCGTCGTGCGGGAGCGTCTCGCGCTGTAGGCCGACCGCCGTCCTGAGCCGGACGGCGAGGGCGACCGCAGGGATCTACTCGGAAGGCGTCTTCCGTCCCCGACGACCCCGGATGAACAGGCCCGCGGCGACGGCCATGATCGCGGCCGCGGCCAGGAGCAGGGTTCCTCCGATCGCGGTGCCCGTCTGGGCGAGCCACCCGCCTTCGGCCCCGGCCGGCACCGGAGTCGTGCTCGGAACGGGCGTCACCACCGGCGTCGGGGTGATGGTCGGCGTGGCCGTCGGTGTCGGTGTGATCGTCGGAGTGGGCGTGATCGTGGGAGTGGGCGTGATCGTGTGCGTGGGTGTCGGCGTCGGGGTCGGCCCGCAGCCGATCACGGTGACGCGCGGGTCGGGATAGCCGACGACACCGGACGTCCATTCGGGGGTCTCATCGGACAGGTCGGCGAATCCGTATGCGGCTGCCGACATCTTCCCGACATCGGAGCACGGGTGGCCGGGCAGCGCCGCGGCGAAGGTGCGCGTCTCACCCGCCGCGTACAGCGACGGACCGAAGTCGTAGCGGTTCCCGTTCGGGATCGTGATGTACGCGGCACCGTAGGCCGGCACTCCCGACAGGTTCGTGGTCGTGATCTCGACGCCGAGGTGCGCGGTCGAGCTGAAGTCCAGCACGACCGTGGTCTCGCCGAATATCCCGTCGTCCTGCGCCGCAAGGGCGGGAGTCGCCAGCATCAGTCCGCCCGCGACGGCGAGTGCGATCCCGGCTGCGCCGACACCGATCGCGGCCTTCGGAACATGTGTGAAACGGCTCATGGCCTCATCCCAACCTGCTTGGGTCCGGGCCTGCCGCGTCGTCGACGGACGATGCGGAATCGCAACCCTGACGACGTGCCTTCACGCTATCGCGGCCGCGGACGCGCATGCGCGCCGGCGTGAGTCGGGGGCGTTACAAGTGTGTCAACAGTTCGTGGCGGACCCGGCTACAGGTCGGCGGCGTCCGCGCACGGGGTGACGATCGCCTTCACGAACGCCGCGGTCTGATACGCGTACTGGAAGGCCCACTGATCGGGCCGGAGTCTCTGCTCGACGGCGATGACGACGGCGTCTCCGTCGAAGCACTTGTCCAGGATGAAGCGAGTCCTCGCCACATGGGGCGTGAAGGTGATGACGATCACCTTCGCGCTGCGGTCCCCGCTCAGGAAGTCGGAGAGCATCGCCACCTCGCCTTTCGTGGAGAAGGGCGTCGGTGTCTCGCACGTGACCTCCGGACGGGCGCACGCACTGAGCTTGCGCGCGGACTGGCCTCCGCTGCGCGGAACCGACACGAGGATCTGCTCCACCACCCCGTCCGCCCGCAGCTGCTCCGCGAGTGCGACGCGCTGTTCGGTCGGCGGTCCGATGACGTAGGCGACGTCAGCGCGCCCCGTCTCGCCCTCCGGCGGGAACACGTAGACGGGGAGTCCCGCGACCGCGACGACGAGGACGGCGGCGACGAGCGCCACGGCGAACAGCACGATGCGCCGCATTCCCGGGTGTCGGGAAGCAGCGTGGCCGGGCTTCGCAGAGCGGGAGGTCATGCCGAGCGGCGGGTGCGCAATTCCATGCCGACCACCAGGGCGGCGTAGCCGGCGAACGCGACTGCGATCAGCGCGAGGAATGCGGGTGTGGCAACCCGATCCCACTGCAGCGCATCCCGGCCCGCGATCAGCGAGCATGCGATCGCGATGAGGCTGACCAGCTGCGCCTGGAACAGGATGCGGAACGAGCTCCAGCGGTCATCGCGCAGGAATCCCACCGCGACGACGCCGGGCAGCGACAGCACCGCACCCAGCACCCGTGCGGTCAGGGGCGTGAGCTCCCACGCCCACACCGGGATGACCAGCGTCGGCGCGATGAACATCACCGCGCCGGTGACGAGGGATGCCGCGCCGACCGCCAGCATCATGCCCCGCACGAGCCGTGGGACCCGGGCGTCGACCGCGTCGGGCCGCCCGTCATCGCTGCGGCGCTGCAGCCACCACAGCCACGCGACCGCGAACGGAGTCGTCGCGTACAGCGTCACCCAGGTGAAGAAGGAGAGGTTCTGCGAGAACCGGTCGAGGTGCAGCAGGGTCGCGACCAGCAATGCGCCGGCGAACACGACGACGGCGGGGAAGCCGGGCGCGACGCGGTGCCACCGCCTGGTCACCGCGACCCCGACGAAGAACCAGATGCCCCCCACGTATGCTGAGGCGAGCATGTACGCCGACAACGGCGGATCGATCGCCCACGCGAACAGCTCGCCGGTGCGGTGCGGGAAGCCGAACAGCAGGATCGCGGCCACGACCAGGAACGGCACGATCACGATCGCGACGACGCGTGTGACGAGCAGGACGCGGTCATCGCCGGCATCCGCCTCGTCCGTGCGCGTCGGCTCGCGCACCTCGCCGTCAGTGTGCGACACGGGCGATCACTTCGGAGACCGGCAGCTGCGCGCCCTCGTCGATCGCGGAATCCAGCGCAGTGCCTCCGCCACCCGCACGGAGCCCGTCGACGAGGTGCCCGTAGAGGGTGAATCCCGCCGGCCCCACCAGGCCGGTGCGCCGACGCAGGCGATCCGCGGCACCGAGCAGCAGCCCGGTCTGCGCGATGTCCCCGCGAGCGGCGCGCACCGATGCGAGCCCCTCGAGCCCGTACGCGATGCCTTCGTCGTGTCGCATCGCCAGCGACGTGTCGAGCGACTCCGCGAAATCCTCCTCGGCGCCGTCGATGTCGCCGGCGAAGAGCTTCGGCCAGCCGCGGTGGTGCTGCGCGATCACGATCCCGAGCATCTCGCCCGCCGAGGAGGCCAGGCGCAGACTCTCCTCGAAGCGGCCGGCCGCCCCGGCGATGTCCTGCGTCGCCAGGTCGATCCGGCCCAGCGTCACCAGGGTCATCGCCTGACCCCAGGAATCGCCGGCGCCGGTGAAGCCCGCCAGACCATCCTCGAGGGTCGTCCGGGCTGCGGCCAGATCGGGTCCGGTCGGCGCGGACAATTGGGCGAGGGCGACCGATACGCGCGCAAGGCCCGCGCTGGCGGGGTCGCCGGACTCCTCGAAGAGGGTGGCGCTGCGCTGCAGCCCGGGCAGCACGTCGAAGCCCGGCTCCTGCCAGTACGCCACCGCGCGGGTGAAGTACAGCGCGATCGCCTCCGTGCGAGGTGCGAGGAGGAGGCCGTCGCGCTCCGCGCGCTCGAGCAGTTCGGTCATCCAGTCCCTGACGACGCCCAGCAGGCCGCCGATCCACAGGTAGAGGTAGAGCGACCACGCGTACTCGGCGGCCTCGTCGAGCCGCGACGAGTCCAGGAGCCGGCGCATGACCGACGCGAGGTTCTCCGACTCGGCGTTCAGCCGGCGCATCCACTCCATCTGGCCGGCCGCGCGCATGCGCATCGGCGCCTGGCGGGCAAGGTCCACGTAGTAGGACACCCACCGCTCGCTCGCGAGGGTCGCGGCTTCGGTCGATGCCTCGGCGGCCGCCTGCTCGCGGGCGAACGCGCGCACGAGGACGAGCATGCCGAACACGCGGACACCGTCGCGCTCGTGCTGCCACAGAAGGCTCGCATCGACGAGCGCCTCGATCGGTGCGAACGCACCGTCGATGTCGCCATCCGTGCCGAGCACGGCCTCCGCGGCCTCGAACGTGAACGGTCCGGAGAAGACCGAGAGCGCTTCGAACGCGGCAGTCGCCTCGGCATCCAGCAGCCGGACGCTCCATGCGATCGTGTCGCGCACCGCACGCTGCCGCTCGGGCAGATCCCGCGAACCGCCGACGAGCAGGCTCAGCGCGGAGTCGAGCCGATCGAGGATCTCGCGCGGCGACATCGTCCGGGTCCTCGCGGCGGCGAGCTCGATCGCCAGCGGCACGCCGTCCAGTGCCCGCACGATTCCGGAGACCGCGGCGGCGGACTCGTCGGTCAGGCGGAACGCCGGGTTGATCGCAGTCGCGCGCTGCACGAACAGGTCGACGGCGCTCGCGGCGACGGCATCCGCCCTCGTCGCCTCGGTGTCGGGCACCGCGAGCGGTCCGAGCTCGAAGGTGTGCTCGGCGCGCACCCGCAACGGGGACCGGCTGGTCACGAGCAGCTGCAGTCGCGGCAGATCGGTGATCAGGCGCACGAGGTCACCGGTCGCGTCGAGCAGATGCTCCATGTTGTCGACCACGATCAGCATGTCCCGCCCGGCGAGGGCGGTGACGAGCTTGGTCTCGACGCGTTCCTCGCCCGTCTCGCGGACTCCAGCCGCGCGCGCGATCACACTGATGACCCGCTCGGGCGAGGTGATCGACTCGAGCGTCGCGAAGGCCACCTCGCGGCCGGTCGCAGCGATCGTCTCGGCGACCTCGATCGCCAGCCGCGACTTGCCGATCCCGCCCGGACCCACGACCGTGACGATGCGGACACCCGGCGTCGACAGCAGTTCCAGCAGCCGCGCCTGCTCGTCGCCCCGACCGACGATCGTCGTGAACGGGGCGGGGATGCTGAGCATGGACTCGGGCGCGACCGGCGCCGAGGCGGCGCGGGCCGCGTCGAACCGATCCGCCAGCAGGGTCGCGACGTCGGCCACGATCAGCTCGGCGAGCTCTGCCGGATCCGAGAACGCGCGATACGAGCTGTGATCGTCGCCGCGGATGCGGTCGAGGAGATCTGCGAGCCGCGGATCGCGCTTGGGCGCCGGGTCCTTGATGTAGATCAGATGCGGCATCGCGCCGGAGAGCCGGTACTCGTCCTCCAGGCCCGAGATCTCCTCGTCGGGCGCGACCCACCCGTAGCTCTCCCAGTACAGGCCCACGAAGATGTCGCTCTGCGCGAGGTACGCGCGGTACAGCGAGCGCGGCGGATGCGGTCGTGCCCCGAGTTCGAACATGACCGGTGCCAGGCGGAGTGACTCGATCGCGGCACGTGCCGCCTCGCGCTCGGGCTCCAACTCACGGAGGGTGGAGCTCAGGAAGACCCGGATGCGCTGGTCGGGAGTGCGGATCGACGCCGGGTGAGCGTCCATCCCAGAAGTGTGGCGCACGCGGGCGCGCACCGCTACCCTTTCGGGTCGGTGCGGCTCCGCCCCCGCGCGCGGCTTCCGTGATCGGGCGTCGACGGCCCGGATCGCTACGCGGCCGGAGCGTTCCAGGACAGGGACTCGATGTAGCGGAGCAGCACGCCCTCGCGCAGTGCCCAGGGGCTCACTTCGAGTTCGTCGATCTCCATCGCCTTCATCGCCTGATGCAGCACGACCGCACCTGCGACGATCTGGAAGGTCCGGTCGGCCGTGATGCCGGGCAGCTCCTGACGCGTCTCGGCGGGGATGCGGGCCAGCCGCGGGATCCACGCCTTGAGGTCGCGCCGCGGCAGCACCATCCGCTCGATGCTCGACCACCCCGGCGCGGGGTAGCCGGCGAGCCTGGCCAGCGATCGGATCGCCTTGGACGATCCCACGACATGGTCGGGCCGCGGCTGTGACGCGAAGCGTTCGGCGACCGGGCGCAGGACCTCCGCGGCGTGCGTGCGGAGCGCCTCGATCGCCTCGGGACCTGGAGGATCGTCCGGCAGGAATTGCACCGTCATGCGTCCGGCGCCGAGCGGCACCGACTCGGCCGCGTCGGGGAGCTCATCGGATCCTGCCGCGATCTCGAGCGACCCGCCGCCGATGTCGAACAGCAGGATCTGGCCGGCAGCCCAGCCGAACCATCGCCGCACTGCGAGGAAGGTCAGCCGCGCCTCGGTCTCGCCGCCGAGCACCTGCAGCGGCTGGCCCAGCGCCGCCTCGATGCGGGCGATCACATCCGCGCCGTTGGCCGCCTCGCGCACGGCCGATGTCGCCGTCGCGAGAAGCTCGTCGACCCGCTCGGACTCGGCGACCGCACGCGCCTCCGCGACCGCGGCGACGAGGGCGCGGACGCCGTCCTCGATGATCGAGCCGTCCGGCGCGAGATAGCGCATGAGGCGCAGCACCGTGCGCTGGCTCGTGGTCGCAAGGGGCCGCCCACCGGGCCGGACGTCAGCGACCAGCAGGTGGACCGTGTTCGAGCCGATGTCGAGAACTCCGAGGCGCACGGGTGAAGCGTAGCGCGGGGCGCCCGCGCTCGTCTCGGGCCGACTGTGTGCGCCGGGGCTCCGGGCGACGGGGGGACCGTCTCGCCGGAGCAGGGCGCGGCATCCGACCCGATACGATGTTCGGGATGCCCGCCGATGACGCAGCCACCACGGTCACCCCGTCGCTCTCGCTCTACCGCGAGATCGATCGCGGGGAGTGGGCGCGACTGGCGGCCGACATGGCCCAGCCGCTGTCCGAGACCGAGATCGTGCAGATCCGCGGGCTCGGCGACATGCTCGACATGGCCGAGGTGCGAGAGGTCTACCTGCCGCTGAGCCGCCTGCTGAGCCTCTACGCGAACGCGACGAAGCGCCTCGGGGCCGACACGAGCGCGTTCCTGCGCGAGCCCGACACGACGACGCCGTTCGTCGTGGCGGTGGCCGGCTCGGTCGCCGTGGGCAAGTCGACGATCGCCCGCCTCCTGCGCGAGCTCATGAGCCGTTGGCCCGGGACGCCGCGGGTCGAGCTGATCACGACCGACGGATTCCTCTACCCGAACGCCGAACTCGAGCGCCGCGGCCTCATGGATCGCAAAGGCTTTCCCGAGTCATACGACCGTCGCGCGATGGTGCGGTTCCTCACGGACGTCAAGAGCGGGGCTCCGGAGGCGCGTGCGCCCTTCTACTCCCACATGCGCTACGACATCGTGCCGGACGCGCACATCACGGTGCGGCGGCCGGATGTCGTGATCGTGGAGGGACTCAACGTCCTGCAGCCGTCGCCCTCGCCGAGCGACATGGCCGTCAGCGAGCTCTTCGACTTCTCGATCTACGTGGATGCCCAGACCGACCACATCGCCGCCTGGTACGTCGATCGGTTCCTGGCGCTGCGGCGGGGCGCGTTCGCGAACCCGAGCTCCTTCTTCAACGTCTTCGCGCATCTCACCGACGAGGAGGCCGTGCAGACGGCCATGGGCTACTGGAACGAGATCAACCTGCCGAAC
The DNA here is from genome assembly GCF_900114345.1 of Microbacterium sp. cf046. Taxonomy (GTDB): domain Bacteria; phylum Actinomycetota; class Actinomycetes; order Actinomycetales; family Microbacteriaceae; genus Microbacterium. The sequence goes on from NZ_FOZJ01000001.1 coordinate 1,082,318, forward strand.
CTCCGGGAGAACGTGCTTCCGACCAAGCATCAGGCGACGCTGATCCTCGACAAGGCCGCCAGTCACAGCGTCGCGCGGGTGCTGCTGCGCAAGCTCTGACCGGTCCACCGCGGCGAATCGCAACATGCGGAAAACCTGAGCGATCAGTTGTGGCGCGACGTTTTTAGGCTGTGCTAAGTTCTGCTTGGGACCGTCATTTGGGGTGACGGTGTCCCGGCTGTGACCCGAAAGCACAGCCGTACCGCTGAGAACACTGGGGATGAACATGTCATTTGGCGCGCCTGAAAACGACGGCCGGATCTCGAACGGCGTCAGCCGCCGCACGCTCGTGAAAGGCGCCGCCTGGGCCGTTCCGGTCATCGCATTCGCGGGGCCGGTGCCCGCAATGGCCGCATCGCCGTGCACGCCCACGACGGCCCTCGACACCTTGAAGCCCGGGACGAAGCCGACCTCGATCGCCTTCTTCCCGTCGGACCCGCTGGTCACGGCTGGACTCGCGTTCACCTCGTCGTCCGGCAGCGTCAACCGGGGCAACACGGGCGAAGTCGCGGCGACGAACACGAACCCGTCGTGGAACTACATCGAGATCGAGATGGAGCAGAACGGCCAGCGCCCGCTCACGCAGGGCGACTGGGTGCAGCTCACGATCACGCTGAACCAGCCGGTCACCGGCCTGTCCTTCGTCATCCACGACATCGACCAGACCCAGTCGGGCTGGCGCGACCTCGTCAACATCCGCACGGCTGGCTACACGGCCAACCTCGGCAACCCGACGAACATCCAGGGCGACGGCTCGGACGGCAATCCGTTCCGCCCGATCGCCAACGGGGATCTGCCGATCGACAGCGGCGCGAACGCGATCCGCCTCACCTGGGCCGGCAGCGTCCAGGTCGTCGTGATCCGCTACATCGCGGGCATCACCGGCAACTCCGGCAACCAGCACATCGGCCTCGGCAACCTCAGCTACAGCGCCTGCGTGTTCCCGACGGCCAAGTCGTCGTCCGCGCGCAGCTCTGCGGTGGTCGCGCCTGAGCTGATCGTGCCGCCCACCGATCTGGTGCTCGTCGACAGCGACGGCTCGGCCGACCTGTAGGAGTCGCCCCCACGAACCCGGGACGGGATGCTGCAGTGGGGACCGCGGCATCCCGTTCCGTCTCACCCCAACGCATCCGGTCCCCTCTGAGCGCGGCGTCCGGGGCCGTGCGGGTATGGCACCCGGTCCGTGGGTGCCGCGCTCAGGATGCTTGCACCCGGCGCCCATAGGATTGATCCCATGTGTGGAATCGTCGGATACGTGGGCCCTCGCGACAGCCAGGCCATCCTTCTCGCGGGCCTTGCCCGACTCGAGTACCGGGGCTATGACTCCGCCGGTGTCGCGGTCATCGACGGTCACGGCGACCTCGGGATGCGCAAGCGCGCCGGGAAGCTCAAGGTGCTGCGCGACGACCTCTCCGCGAACCCCCTGGCAGACGGCACCACCGGCATCGGCCACACGCGCTGGGCGACCCACGGCGGCCCGACCGACACGAATGCCCACCCGCACCTCGCCGACGATGACAAGCTCGCCGTCATCCACAACGGCATCATCGAGAACTTCAGCGACATCAAGGCGGACCTGCTCTCCGAGGGGTACACCTTCCGCAGCGAGACCGACACCGAGGCCGCGGCCATCCTGCTCGGCCGTGAGTACCAGGCGGCCGGCGGAGATCTCGAAGCGGCATTCCGCGCGGTCGTCAGCCGCCTGGAGGGCGCGTTCACGCTCCTCGCGATGCACGAGGACCACCCCGGACTCGTCGTCGGCGCGCGCCGCAACTCGCCGCTCGTGATCGGCCTCGGCGAGGGCGAGAACTTCCTCGGCTCCGACGTCGCGGCGTTCGTCGAGCACACCCGCAACGCGCTCGCGATCGGACAGGATCAGATCGTCGCGATCACCCCCGGCGGCGTCACCGTGACCGACTTCCAGGGCAACGCTGTCGAGGTCGAGCCGTTCGAAGTGCTGTGGGACGCCTCGGCCGCCGACAAGGGCGGCTGGTCGAGCTTCATGGCCAAGGAGATCAGCGAAGAGCCGGAAGCGGTCGCGAACACGATCCTCGGTCGTGCACGCGACGGCCAGGTCGTGATTCCGGAGCTCGACGGGCTCGACGAGCTGTTCGTCGGCATCCAGCGCATCATCGTCGTCGCGTGCGGCACCGCGGCGTACGCCGGCGTCGTCGGCAAGTACGCGATCGAGCAGTGGGCGCGCGTTCCCGTCGACGTCGAGCTCGCCCACGAGTTCCGCTACCGCGACCCCGTGATCGGACCCGACACCCTGGTCGTCTCGATCAGCCAGTCCGGCGAGACCATGGACACGCTCATGGCCGTCAAGTACGCCCGCGAGCACGGCGCGCGGACCCTGTCGATCTGCAACACCCAGGGCGCGACGATTCCGCGCGAGTCCGACGCGATCGTCTACACGCACGCGGGGCCCGAGGTCGCCGTCGCGTCGACCAAGGCCTTCGTCGCCCAGATCACCGCGCTGTACCTTTTGGGCCTGCACGTCGGGCGCGTCCGCGGCACGCTCGGCGCGACCGAGGCCGCACAGCACGTGCTGGAGCTGGAATCGATTCCCGACAAGATCCGCAGGATCCTCTCCGGTGAGCAGGAGCGCATCGAGCAGCTCGCCCACTGGATGGCCGACACGCGCTCGGTGCTGTTCCTGGGCCGACACGTCGGATACCCGATCGCGATGGAGGGCGCGCTCAAGCTCAAGGAGCTCGCGTACATCCACGCCGAGGGGTTCGCCGCCGGTGAGCTCAAGCACGGCCCGATCGCGCTCATCGAAGCCGGTCAGCCGGTCTTCGTGATCGTTCCGTCGCCGCGCGAGTCCGGTGAGCTGCACAAGAAGGTCGTCTCCAACATCGAGGAGATCCGCGCGCGCGGTGCACGCGTGATCGCGATCGCGGAAGAGGGCGATGCCGCTGTGCTGCCCCACGCGGACGAGGTGCTGCGCATTCCGCTCGCGGGACCGCTGTTCGAGCCGCTTCTGGCCGTCGTGCCACTGCACATCTTCGCGATGGGGCTTGCCACCGCCAAGGGCCTGGACGTGGACCAGCCCCGCAACCTGGCGAAGTCCGTCACCGTCGAGTAGTCCTCGCGGACCTTCACCCCCGGCGAAACCACCCCTTCTCGGCGAAACCAGCCGTTTTGGCGCGTCCGAAGCGGGTGGACTCGACGAGCAGGGGTGGTTTGGTCGAAGAGAACGCGGGCCGCGCTGCGAGATAAAGTGGCGGAGTGCGCAGACGAGGGCAGGAATGATCGTCGGGATCGGCGTCGACCTCGTCGACATCGCCCGCTTCGAGCGCACGATCGAGCGGACGCCGAGACTTCTCGCGCGACTCTTCTCGCCCGCTGAGCAGCTGCGCTCGCCGCGCTCGCTCGCCGCGCGCTACGCCGCCAAAGAGGCGCTCATCAAAGCCCTCGGCGGCTCCGACGGCGTCCACTGGACCGAGATCGAGATCACGCCGGAGGAGTCCGGCCGGCCGTGGTTCACGCTCACCGGCTCGACCGCCGGGGTGATCGAACAGCGCGGCATCACGGGGCTGCACCTGTCCATGTCGCACGACGCCGGATTCGCGACCGCGTTCGTCGTCGCGGAGTCGGATGCCGCGAGCGGATCGAGCGCGGCGGTTCGGGCATGAGCCGCCTTCCGGCGGGCGTGCTGCGCGAGGCAACGATCGACGTCGGCGCGATCACCGCGAACGTTCGTCACCTGCGCCGACTGACCGACTCCGAGGTGATCGCCGTCGTCAAAGCCGACGGCTACGGTCACGGTGCGGTCCGCTCGGCGGTCGCCGCGCTCGACGGCGGAGCGAGTCGGCTCGGCGTCGCCGACATCGGCGAGGCCATGGCCCTGCGGCGCGGTGGGATCATGGCGCCGATCCTCGCGTGGCTCCATGCGCCCGGCACCTCGTTCGTCGAGGCCGCATCGGTGGGCGTCGAGCTCGGCATCTCGAACTTCGACCAGCTGCTGCAGGCCGCCGCCGCGGCATCCCAGGACCGCGCGGTCGGCGTCCACCTCAAGCTCGAGACCGGGTTGGGGCGCAACGGCATCGCACCCGAGGACTACCGAGTGGTGTTCTCGGAAGCCGCCCGGCTCGAGCGCATCGGCAAGCTCCGGGTGATCGGCCTGTTCAGCCACCTCTCCAACGCGTCCGCCGAAGACGACCGCGCGGCGCTCGGCGTGTTCCGTGACGCGGTCGCGGTCGCGGCATCCGCAGGGCTTGCCCCACCGCTGCGCCACATCGCGGCGACGCACGCGGCGATCGCACTCCCCGAGTCCCGGCTCGGGTGCGTCCGGATCGGGATCGGGATCTACGGGCTCTCACCGTTCGCGAACCGGTCGTCGGCCGACCTCGGCCTGCGTCCGGCCATGACCCTGCGGGCGCCGGTCGCCGCGGTGCGACGCGTGCCGCCCGGGCACGGGGTCTCCTACGGCTACGACTACCGCACCGATCGCGAGACGACCCTCGCGCTCGTGCCGCTCGGATATGCGGACGGCGTGCCGCGCAACGCGTCGGGCGCCGGCGCGGTCACGATCGCCGGCGAGCGATTCACCGTGTCCGGACGCATCGCGATGGACCAGTTCGTCGTCGACGTCGGCGACCACCCGGTCGCGGTCGGCGATGAGGCGGTGCTCTTCGGCGACCCGACCCTCGGGGTGCCCGCAGCGGACGACTGGGCGGACGCGGCATCCACGATCAACTACGAGATCGTCACGCGGATCGGACCGCGGGTCGCACGGCGACAGGTCTCCGCGTGAGCGGAATCGACCCGCTCGTCGGCCGGTACGAGATCGCTTCGCCCGGCGAGATGGAGGAATTCGGCGATCGCGTCGGGCGGATGCTGCGCCCCGGCGACCTGGTCGTGCTCACGGGTGCGCTCGGAGCCGGCAAGACGACGTTGACCCGGGGGATCGCCGCCGGGCTGGGCGTTCGCGGGCCCGTGCAGAGCCCCACGTTCGTGATCGCGCGGACGCATCCGTCACTCGTCGGGGGGCCGCCGCTCGTGCACGTGGACGCGTACCGGCTCGGATCAGCGCTCGAACTCGACGACCTGGACATCGACGCCGACCGGTCGGTCGTGATCGTCGAGTGGGGGCGCGACATGGTGGACGGCATCCGGGATTCGTGGTGGGAGATCGAACTCGAGCGCGAGCTCGGCGGCCGGGGGGCCGACACGATGTGCGGCGACCCGTCGGATGCGCTCGACGCAGACGCGCCCCGCGTGGTCACCGTCTCCCGGCGACCCTAGGCTGACGCGCGACCGGCGCTGAACGGCCGCTCCGCTGCGGCCCGAAGCGGCCGGTCGGCGCGGGTGACCGCATCCATCGCCGCAAGCACCGCGTCGGGACGCTCCACGTGCGCGAAGTGCCCGGCATCAGGCAACCGGACCTCGCCGAAGTCGGGGATGAGCCTGACGAAGGCACCGGCATCCTGCTCCCCGGCGAAGACGTCGCGAGCGCCGCGGACGGATCGCACGGGGCACCGGATGCCGGTCCACGTGCGCTCCTCGTAGTCGGCTGCCAGTCGCGCGGCACGGGCGAACGACGCGGGCCGCACCTCCTCGGCGAAAGCGGAGATCACAGATGGGTGAACCGCCTGCGCGAACAGCGGCGACGTGAGCGCACCCAGCCACCCGAGGCGTCCGATCAGCCGGACGAGCCCGGTGCCCGCGGCCCGGATCCTCCGCCTCAGCACACCCTTGCCGCCGACAGGAGGGCCGGCGAGCGTCCGCATCGTGAGCAGCATCCCGGCGAACCAGGGGAGTCCGATCCCACCGCGCAGCGGACGGCGGATCGCGTCGAGGACACCCGTGCCGGTGGCCGATACGAGGGTGACACCGAGTGTGTCGTCCGGGTACCGCGCCGCGACGTCCAGGGCGACGAACCCGCCGAGGGAGTGACCCACGACGTGCCACGACGAGTATCCGAGCGCGCGGGCGAGTTCGACGACGGCGTCGGACATGTCCTCCACGGTCCGGACGCGATCGAGCTCGCCGCTCTCGCCCCAGCCGGGCAGGTCGACGGCGACGACATCGGAGAGCCCTGCTCCGCCGCGCAGATCGGATGCCGCGATGAGCGGCGTCCACGTCGTCCACGACCCGGCGGCGCCGTGCAGCAGGATCGTCGCAGGCCCGCCTGCGTCACGACCGGTGCGGACGGCGACCTCGCCGATCGAGGTCGGCACGACGAGTCGGCGCAGTCCCAGGGCGGCTTCGTCGGTGCGCAGCGGCAGCGGGTGCGGGAACGGGTTCACGATGGGTATTCGGCGCCGCGGCGCCGACGGATTCCCCGGGTGCAGCCCGACTACCCTGGAGGGGTGATCCTCGCCATCGACACCTCGGTCGGAACCGCCGTCGCGGTCCTCGAGGACGACGGCGTCGTGCTCGCGGAAGGACGGAGTCAGAACCCGCTCGGCCACGCGGAGGTGATCGGCGGACTGCTGCAGGACGCGCTGGCCGCGGCATCCGGTTCGATCGAAGCACGCGGCGAGCAGCTCACGCATGTCGCCGCGGGCATGGGGCCGGGGCCGTTCACCGGGCTGCGAGTCGGAATCGCCGCGGCGCGCGCATTCGCGCTGGGCCGCGGCATTCCGGTGGTGCCGGTCGTGAGCCACGACGCCGTCGCCCTCGAGATCTTCCTCGCAGGCGCGATGACCGACACCGAGGTCGCGCGATTCGCCGTCGTGACCGACGCGCGCAGGCGCGAGTTCGCCTTCACGGTCTACGAGGGGATCGATGACGACGGACTCCCGGTGCGGGTCACCGATCCGGGGCTCATCCCGCGCGACGAGCTGGATGCGCGCCTGGCCGAGCTCGGCGCCGAGCGACGGGACGCAGCCGGGATCTCCGCGGCGATGGTCGCCGTCATCGCCGGCCGCGCGATCGCCGCTGGCCGATCGACCGCGCCCACCGAGCCGCTGTACCTGCGCTCACCCGACGTCACGATGCCGCACGGACCGAAGCGGGTGACCGCATGACGACGCGACCCGCGACCCCGGACGACCTCGCCGCCATCATGGCGCTCGAGCGTGCGTCCTTCCCGAACGACGCATGGTCTGACGCCATGATGCGCGAAGAGCTCGCCTCTCCGCACGGCTGGTACGTCGTGGTCGAGGAGGGCGGGCGGCTGATCGGCTACGCCGGGCTGCGCGTCGCGCGCGGGGTGGCGGATGCCGACATCCAGACGATCACGATCGCCGAGAGCGGCCGCGGCCGGGGTCGAGGACGCGCGCTGCTCACATCGCTGCTGGAAGAGGCAGCCCGCCGGAATGTGAAGGACGTGTTCCTCGAAGTGCGGGCGGACAACCCGGTGGCGCAGGGGCTGTACGCCTCGGTGGGGTTCGTGGAGGTCGGGCGGCGAGCCCGTTACTACCAGCCCGACGACGTCGACGCGATCGTGATGCGCCTCGACCTCCCGGGCTGGACCGCGAGAGGCGGCGTCCGCACGGACGCGGGAGCGTGCACGTGAACCGCACCGACCCGCTCGTGCTGGGCATCGAGACGAGCTGCGACGAGACCGGCATCGGCATCGTCCGCGGTCGCACGCTCCTGTCGAACACGATCGCATCGAGCATGGACGAGCACGCGCGCTACGGCGGCGTGGTGCCGGAGGTCGCGGCGCGTGCGCACCTCGAAGCGCTGACCCCGTCGATCGAGGCGGCTCTCGTCGAAGCGCGGGTGAACCTTCGCGACCTCGATGCGATCGCCGTCACGTCCGGTCCCGGCCTGGCCGGCGCTCTCATGGTGGGCATCGGTGCGGCGAAGGCGCTCGCCGTCTCGCTGGGCAAGCCGCTCTACGCCGTGAACCACCTCGTGGGGCACATCGCCGCCGACATCCTCGACCCGGACGCACCCGCGCTGGAGTACCCGACGGTCGCGCTGCTGGTGAGCGGCGGGCACACCTCTCTTCTGCTCGTGCGCGACCTCACCTCCGATGTGGAGCTGCTGGGCGAGACGATGGACGACGCGGCGGGCGAGGCTTTCGACAAGGTCGCGCGGCTGCTCGGACTGCCCTACCCCGGAGGTCCGGAGATCGACCGGGCCGCGCTGGTCGGCGATCATCGCGCGATCGCGTTCCCGCGGGGGCTGTCGCGTGCGTCCGATCTGGCGAAGCACCGGTACGACTTCTCGTTCTCCGGGCTCAAGACCGCGGTCGCGCGATGGACCGAGCAGCGCGAGGCCGGTGGCGAGCCCGTGCCGATCGCCGATGTCGCGGCATCCTTCCGCGAAGCCGTCGTCGACGTGCTCGTGACGAAGGCGCTCGCCGCCTGCGCCGACCACGGCGTGCCCCGGCTGCTGCTGGGCGGCGGCGTGATCGCGAACCGGCGCCTGCGCGAGGTCGCGACGATGCGGGCGGAGGCAGCCGGTGTCGCGCTCCGCATCCCGCCGCTGTCGCTGTGCACCGACAACGGCGCGATGATCGCTGCTCTCGCGTCGGAATTGATCATGGCCGGACATGAGCCCTCGACCTGGGGCTTCGGAGCGGACTCGACGCTGCCCGTCACCGAGATCCAGGTCGCGGAGGAGGCGGCATGAGCCGCGCAGAGGACGACAACGCACCGGATGCCGCGGCATCCGCCCCCGCGCCGACGTCTCCACCCGCGCCTGAGTCGGACGCCCCCGCGCCGACGTCGGAGACAGCCGGGCCGGCCCCCGCTCCGGCGTCCCAACCCGCTCAGGGTGCACCGACCGCGGCGGCGCTCGAGGCACCGTCGCCGGATGTCGCGCCCGTGGAGGCTGAATCGGCTCTGCCCGGAATGCACCGCGGGGGATTCGAGCGCTGGCCCACCGCTCCGGTCGCGGTCACGCCGATCCCCAGCGCGCCGGACCTCGACGCGCCGGTGCTGTGGGCCTCCGCCGAGCCGTCGGCTCCGTCGCGCGGAATGGCCGCGTGGGCCCTCGGATTCGCGATCGTCGCACTCGTGGTCTCGATGTTCGTCGGCTGGGGCTTCCCGATCGGACTCGTCGCGATCGTGACCGCCATCGTCGCACTGCGCAGGCCGCTCGAGAGCCGCGCGGTCGCAGTGTGGGCGCTCGTGCTGGGGGGCGTCTCGGTGCTCTACAGCGCCGGATGGCTGCTGTTCGCGGCCAGCATGGCCGATCAGATCGCCCTGTTCGGCTAGCTCGGCGCCACGCGGTCGGCGAGGATCGCGACACGCTTCGTGCCGACCCGCGTCAGGATCAGCGTCGCCGACCCGTCGCCGCGCAGCTTGAGCGCGGTGCGCAATGCCGCAGGGTCGAGATCGACGCCGCGCTTCTTTATCTCGAGTCGGCCGATGCCGCGCTCGCGGAGTGCCCGGGAGAGTGCGCGCACCTCGGCCGGAAGCACTTCGCGCACCCGGAAGCTCGCGACGAAGGGACTGGTCAGTGCCGCGTCCGAAGTCAGATAGGCGATCTGATCGGCGAGCATCCCGGCATCCAGCGAGCGGGCGACCTCGCCGATGAGCCGTGCGCGGATGACCGCACCGTCCGGTTCGTGCACGAAAGTCCCGAGGTCGCGCACCGCCTCGTCGGGCGCGTCGCCCGAGGCGGTCAGCTCCCACGCGGCGTCGCCGCGCGTGACCAGCGCGGCGCGGCGGACGCCTTCGCGAGCGAGTCGGCCCGACCAAAGCACGAGTTCCACCGTGGATCCGTCTGCGCTCACCCACTGGGCCTCGACATCGTCGGGGATCACGGAGCGATCGATGCCGGGTCCCAGCTTGATGCCGGTCGGAACGCGCTCGGCGAGCCCGAAGGCCCAGTCCAGCGACGGCGACCAGTCCTCCGGGCGGGTGCGCGCCGTCTCGGAGTGGCCCGATGTCCGCCGCGCCGGGTCGAGCCACACCGCGTCGACGTCGGAGAGGTCAGCCGCCTCGGCGAGGCCCTGCTCGACGGTCACCGTGTCGTCGAACGGCGCCAGGTTGTACGCTGCGATCGCCGCCGTCACCTCGTCTGCATCGACTGCGCGGACGCGGATGCCGAGACCGGCGAATCCGAGCGCATCGCCTCCGATGCCGCAGCCGAGGTCTGCCACGCGGCCGACACCGGCATCCCGGAACCGGCCGGCGTGTCGTGCGGCGATGGAGAGCCGCGTCGCCTGCTCCAACCCCGCGCGGGTGAACAGCATCCGCTCCGCGAACTCCCCGAACTTCGCCTGCGCCCTGCCCCGCAGCCGCGCCTGCCCCACCACCGCCGAGACGAGATCGGGGGAGTATCCGGCCGCGCGCAGGCGCGAGACCGTGCGGGCGACGTCCTTCGTCGACTGCGCGGCATCGAGGCCGTCCAGCAGCCGCAGACCCTCGGGGGTGAGCAGCGCGGTGAGCTCGGCGATGTCCATCGCGCCAGCCTAGGACCCGGTGGGGCCGCACCCCATCGGCCCGATGGGGGGTTCCCCGTGCCTCCCCCCGCAATCCCCTACCACCCCCATCCGATCCCCGTCCGCGATGGGGGATTCTGCGGGATTGCACCCGATGCCGGACCGGCCGCGAATCTCCAGACTCATACCAACGCGCCACTTGGCACTCCACGAACGAAGGAAAAAGATCATGGCTGTGGAAGACAACATCAACGTTCTGGGCATCCAGACCAACCTCGACACGGACCTCCTGTCGAACAACAACCTCGGCTCGTTCAACGACGACGACCACTCCGACAACGACCAGGCCAACGCGGACGACTCGTTCAACGTCGACACGGACGACCACTCCGACAACGACCAGGCCAACGCCGATGACTCGTTCAACGTCGACGACCACTCGGACAACGGCCAGGCCAACGCGGACGACTCGTTCAACGACAACTCCGACAACCACTCGAACAACGACGACTCGTTCAACACCGACTCGTACAACGACCTCTACTCGAACAACGAGGACTCGTTCAACGACCACTCGGTGAACGCGGGCATCCGCCAGTACAACTCGGGCAGTGAGTTCAACCTCTTCAACGCCAACGACTTCGGCGCCGGCAAGAGCTGGGGCGGTGGCGGCGGAGACGTCGACATCGAGGTCGACAACCGTCAGACGAACCTCGACCAGTCCGTCAACCAGAACATCTCGACCTTCTCGGGCAGCGGTGGCGCAGCGCTCGCCGTCGGCGGCGACGCGGACGGCGGCTTCGGACCGACGGCTGCCGGCGCAATCGGCGGCGACACCGGCAACGCCAACGGCGGCGACGGAGACGACGGAGTCGGCGTGGGCGTCGGCGGCCTCGGCCTCGGCCTCGGCGTGGGTGTCGGCGGCGACGGTGGCGACGGCGGCGAGACGCAGGGTGCGGGCGACGCCGGTGCACTCGGCCTCGGTGGCGGCAACGGCGGCGACGGCGGCGACGCCGACGCTGACGGCGGAGACGCGGAGGGCGGAAACGTCACCCAGTTCTTCGGCCAGAACGCCACGGTCGCGTCGGGTGACGGCTCGCAGGCTGCGGGCGACGACCTCACGAACGTCGAGACCGACATCGACATCGAGGTCGGCGACATCTGGACCGGCAACGAGTGGAACACCGACTCCTTCAACGACGACTTCTCGGACAACTGGTCCATCAACGACTCGTTCCAGGACAACTCGATCGACACCGACGTGGACGTCGAGAACTCGAACGTGGCCAGCCCCTTCGGTGACGCCAACGAGTTCGACATCGACTTCTGAGTCGACGAGCAGGTCATGCCCGGCCGCCCCTCGGGGCGGCCGGGCACACCCTCATCCGGGATCGGGTGAGGGTGTCACACTGGAGTTCACAGAACCGGCCCGAAGGTGTTGAGAGATGTCCCGTGACGACGCAGCGAGCTGGCAGGACCACCTGCCGCTCGATGACGTGCCGGAGCAGTCTGTCGACGCCGGCGATGCGCCCGGCGCGGACCTCTGGGGCGTCGACTTCGCGGACGCCGTCGCAGATCCCGGAGCCAACCTGTTCTCCGCGGAGATCGAGAACGTCAGTGCCACCGACTGGGACATCGATGCGGAAAGCATCTGGGGCGATGTCGGAACCGACGCGGTCGACGACGGCGGCGCCATGGGACTCGACTTCCCGATCTAACAATCGCCCGGATCGAGGGCGCACACGCATTCGGCAGGACGGGTCCACCCGTCCTGCCGATCTGTCACGATGGAACTGAGGATCACGTGCCGGAAACGGGCAGCACCGAGGAGTTCGCAGTGATCGAACGCGAGCAGACATCGACGTCGAGCCAGGCGAGCGCGCCCGGTGTGAAGAAGGCAGCCGCACGCGGCGCAGTGCAGGCGGTGACGGGTGCGACCGTCACGCCCCCGCCGGTCGCCCCACAGCGGGCATCCGACATGACGGCCCTCGTCCACAGCTTGAGCGAGTTCGCCGCCGAGACCGGTCGGCCCGACCTCGCCAAGCGACTGGAGCACACTCACGCCCGACTGCTCGACCCCGACGTGCGGGTCATCGTCGTGGGGGAGTTCAAGCAGGGCAAGAGCAAGCTCATCAACGCGCTCGTCAACGCGCCGGCATGCCCGGTCGACGACGACATCGCGACCAGCGTGCCGACCTCGGTGGGCTACGGCGAGGAGCCCTCCGCGTGGATCATGACCCGCGAGGAGGACTCGTCCCAGGCTCCCGGCACGGCAGTGGAGCGTCGAGAGGTGCCGCTCGAGGAGCTGTCGGACTATGTGTCGGAGCGTGGGAATCCGGGCAACGAGCGCCGCATCGTCTCGGCGGAGGTCCTGCTGCCTCGCGAGATCCTCAAGGGCGGACTGAAGCTCATCGACTCACCGGGGGTCGGCGGTCTCGACTCATCGAATGCGCTGGCGACGCTCTCGGCGCTGTCCTCCGCCCACGCCGTGCTGCTCGTCTCGGACGCCTCGCAGGAGTACACCGAGCCGGAGGTGCAGTTCCTCAAGCACGCGATGCGCATCTCGCCGAACGTCGCCGCGGTGCTGGCCAAGACCGACCTCTATCCGGAATGGCGGCAGATCGAGCAGATCGACCGCGGCCACCTGAGCGAGGCGGGCGACGTGCCGATGTTCTCGGTGTCGAGCGACCTGAGACTGCTGGCGGCCGAGCTCCAGGATCGCGCGCTCAACGACGAGTCGGGATTCCCTGCGCTCGTCGTCCACCTGCGCCGAGAGGTGCTCGGACGCGCTGAGCTGCTCCACGAGCGCAGCGCGATCCACGACCTGCTCTCGGTCGTCGAACAGCTGACGATCTCACTGCGCAGCGAGCTCAACGCGATCCTGAACCCCGAGGACACGCCGCGCATGATCGCCGAGCTTGAGGAGGCCAAGGCCCGCGCCGACGAGTTCCGCGGGCGCTCCGCGCGCTGGCAGGTCACGCTCACCGACGGCATCGCCGACCTGATCGCCGACATGGAGCACGATCTTCGGGACCGACTCCGCAAGGTGCAGCGCGAGGCGGAGACCGCGATCGACGAGGGCGACCCGGGTCCGATCTGGGACCAGATCACCGAGTGGATCGATCAGCGGGTGGCGGCGGCCGTCTCCGAGACGTTCGTCTGGACGGACGAGCGCTCCCGCTGGCTGTCCGAAGAGGTCGCCCAGCTCTTCAGCGACGGCGAGTCGGCACTGCCCGCCATCTACGTCGGCGACACGCAGGGCGTTCTGGACCCCGTGGAGCACATGGGCGGGCTGGATGCCGGCCGCCTCGGCGCGGGGGAGAAGATCTACATCGGCGTCCGTGGGTCGTACGGCGGCGTGCTCATGGTCGGTCTCGCGACCGGCCTCATCGGCCTTTCGCTGATCAACCCGCTCTCACTCCTGGCCGGCGTGCTCGTGGGTCGGCGAGCGTACCGCGAAGACATGAGCAACCGGCTGTCGCGGCGCCAGCACGAGGCGAAGCTGCTCGTGCGCCGCTACATCGACGAGGTCATCTTCCAGGTGGGCAAGCAGCTCAAAGACCGCCTGCGTCTCGTGCAGCGGTCTGCGCGCGACCACTTCGGCTCCATGGCCGAAGAGCTGCATCGCTCGCTGTCCGAGGCGCTGAACGCATCGAAGCAGGCCGCCGGCATCTACACGTCCAAGCGCGACGAGCGGGTCGTGCAGCTGCAGGCGCAGCTCGAACGGCTCGAGTCGCTCCACAGCGCGATGCCCGCACTGCCGCCGATGCGCCAGGGGGCGCTGCGGCGGTGAACAGCCCGACGAAGGAGGATGCGGAAGTCCTGCTGCAGACGGCGGGCGTCGTCTACGACGACGACCCTGCGGCACTGACCGTCATCGCCGAGCTCGAGCGGCGTTTGCACGAGCCGCTGCGGCTCGCGATCGCCGGGATGGTCAAGGCCGGCAAGTCGACCCTGCTGAACGCGATGCTGGGCGAGCAGATCGCGCCGACCGACGCCGGCGAGTGCACGCGGCTGGTCACGTGGTACCGGTACTCCAAGACGCCCACCATCACCCTGCATACGCACGCGGGCGAGCCGCGCCGGATGCCGGTGCGACGCGAGCACGGGCGGCTGGTGATGGGTCTGGGCGGCGTGCCGGCGGAGGACGTCGACTGGATCGACGTCGGCTGGCCGCTCGAAGGGCTCAAGTCGATGATCCTGATCGACACCCCCGGAATCGCCTCGCTGTCCGAAGACACCTCCAAGCGCACGACCCGATTCCTCACCCCCGAGGAATCACCGTCATCAGCGGATGCCGTCGTCTACCTCATGCGGCACCTGCACGCGTCCGACGTGAAGTTCCTCGAGGCGTTCCGTGACACCGCCGCAGGTGCGGCGCAGACCGTCTGCGCGGTCGGAGTGCTCTCCAGATCCGACGAGATCGGGTCGGGTCGCATCGACTCGCTGCTGTCGGCCGGCAAGGTGGCGCGGCGCTATGAGCACGACGGCGACCTCGCATCCCTGGTGCTCGGCGTCATCCCCGTGGCCGGCCTGGTGGCGGAGGGTGCGAGAACGCTCCGCGAGAAGGAGTACGCCGCCTTCCGCGAGCTCGCCGCGCTCGAACGTGCGGACCGGGAACGGCTGTTCATATCGGCGGACCGGTTCACCGGAGAGTCCGACGCCACGACGCTGAGCGCGGCCGAGCGTCGCTCGCTGCTGTCGCGGTTCGGGATCTTCGGCGTGCGCCTGGCCACCGCCCTCATCCGCGGCGGTGCGAGCACCTCGTCCGAGCTGTCCGACGCCATGGTGAAGCAGAGCGGGCTGGTGGAGCTGCGCCAGTTCGTCAACGATCAGTTCCGAACCCGCGCGACGACCCTGAAGCTGCGCGGGGTGCTTCTCGAGCTGGAGAAGCTGATCCGCGACAACCCACGCGAGGGGACCGAGCAGATCCGCGCAGGCATCGAGCGCATCTCGGCGGCGGCGCACACCCTGCGCGAGCTCGCGCTGCTGGCCAGCGCGCGCTCGGACGGACTTCCGTTCTCGCAGGAGGACGCCGCGGATGCGCAGCGGATCATCGGCGGTTCCGGCACGTTCGCGCACGTTCGGCTCGGTCTGCCCGACGACTCCGACGACGAGACGATGCGCGCGTGCGTCGACGCGAAGCTCGCCTACTGGCGCACGCTCGCGGAGTCTCCGCTCACCGAGCGCGCGGCCGTCGGAGTGTGTCGCGTGGTCATCCGCAGCCTGGACGAGGTGGCATCCGAGGTTGCACCGGCCCCTGAGCCAGTCGCAGACGCGTCAGAGGTCGCCGGTGCCGACGACCCCCTCGTGTCCTCTGCGGATGTCGTGCTGACGAGCGGACCAGGCGATGGCCTTGGGCAGAGTGCTGAAGAGCAGGGCGAGGATCACAAGTCCCGCCTGCGCCGCAAGAAGAAGGAGAAGCGACTCGCGACGTTCGCCGAGCGCCACCCACTCCGTTGACAGCAGCAGCAGGATGAGCTGCAGGCCGAGGGTGGCCAGCTGCCACCATCGGACGTGCGGCCGACGGCTCATGAATGACACGAGCAGCGTGATCTGCACCAGTAGCACGCCCACCATGACTCCGAAGACGATCCAGAACACGATGTCGGCGGCTGTGTCATAGGTCTCATCGCTGCGTCCCTCGGCGACCTCTCGGACGAGCTCGGAGATGAGGGGCAACTGCTCCTGGCGGATGACGAAGAAGTAGATCGCGGTGAAGCCGCCGACTGCGAAGCTGAGGATCCAGAACAGCTGGCTCATCCGCACCGAGAACGGTGGCGTCTTCTTCACCAGCACCGGCGCGGCGTTCGGATTGGCTGTGGGCGGGCGAGCCGGCGCCTCTCGCGCCGGAGCGGCGGGTGCGTCCCGGGCGGCCGGAGGCGGGGTCGCAGCTCGCGCTACGACCCCGCCTCCGGCACCAGGGCCCGGTTGTGGGTTCTGCTGATCGGTCACGTGCCGGTCGTCACTGCTCCTCGATGGGTTCTTCGACGAAGGCGTCGTCCACGACGGCTGTGCTCGCATCCTCGGCCTCGTAGCTCTCCGTCGACGTGAGGTCGGCAGCCAGCGGATCCTCCGCCGGTGCCTCGACGACGGCGGGCTGCTCCGTGACAGCCTCCGTGACGGTGTCCACGGCCGTGGTCGAGGCGTCCAGGCTCGCGTCGACAGCGGCCTCCACGGCGGCACCGGCGACGACGGCGGCATCGGCCGGATCGACATCGGCGGCGGCCGGGTCGGCGGCGACGTCCGGGGCTGCGGCTTCGCCGTCGCCTCCGGTCGTGTTGAAGCTTCCGTCGTTGGTGGTGTTGCCGATCGCGACATCGCCGATCGTGACGTCGACATCCGAGTCCACCACGGTCGCGTCATCTCCGGCGGCGACGGCTTCGTCGCCCGACGCGACGACGGCTTCCTGGTCGAAGATCTGGGTCACATCGCCGCCCTCGGTCCAGATGTTCTGGTTCGTGGACTGGTCGACGATCGTGGTGCGGTTGTCGATCGTGGCGAACTGATTGATGATGTGCTTGATCTCCTTGACCACCTCGTCCGGCGGGTCCGGCGGCGGCGGCGGACCGACGGGCTTGATGATCACATGCGGATTGTCGACGATGATGGGCTTGACCGCCTGGACGTCGGCCGCGCAGGCGTCCTGCAGGCCTTTGCTGGCCAGCATCGCCTTGGGCGCCGCATCGAACTCCTCGACCGCTGCGGGATCTCGCAGCAGGCTCAGGATGAACGAGATCAGTGCGTCGGCGACAGTTGCTACCGGGGTACTCATGGTGGGCTCCTCAGCGTCGAAAAAGCATGAATGTCACGCAGGTTAAAGACTTGTACGGATCAGGCTATTGAGTTGTTCGGGATGGAGCATCGGGGGTTGCCCCGATGCGGCTCGGGGGCACTAGGGGGTTCACACGCCGGCCCCCTCGTCGACCGGCACGCGTTCCCCGTTTCGAACGGGCTGCTCGACGACCACCCGCAGTTTCGCGATGAGATCGGATCGAGACGTCGCGCCGAGCCGACGCCGGATGTGGGCGATGTGATGCTCCGCCGTTCGCGGCGAGATGAAAATCGTCTCGCCGATCTCGGCATACGTCTTGCCCTGGAGGACGAGCCGAGCGACATCGCGCTCGCGCTCGCTCAGGATGATGCGGTCGGACGTGGACGACTCCGCGCGGTCCCGATCATCATCGATGCGTGCGGGGGCCCGCAGCGTCTCGTTCGGGTGCAGCTCGCGGGCGCAGGAGAGCAGTCGCGCCGAGACCTTGCGATCCGTCGAGCGACTCGCGCCGTGACCGGCGAGCCGCGCGCCGTCCCAACCCAGGCCGGCGGAGGCGAGCCCGTGCGCAGCAGCCTCGACGGCGTCCGCATCCACGGACCCTGCGAGCGTGGCCGTCCACACGCGTCCTGCCTGCGACATCACCGCGGCGATGGGACTGTGCGACGAGGCCGCGACGAGTGCGCGAGCGTGCGGCTTGAGGACGTCGGGCCGACCGCTCAGGATCCCCTGCTGGATGCCGGCCCAGTTCAGGTGCACCGACCACAGTGGAGGCGAGCCGAGTTGCGCCACGATCTCGAGGCCACGGAGGAAGTGCGGCTGCAGACGGGCCGTGTCACCCACCCGGGCCGCCGAGGTGACCAGCTCCGCCAGAGGCAGGAGCATGAACAGATCGGCTTCGGTGTGCAGCACACTGTCGCGTGCTTCGTTCCACGCGGCATCCAGGGCTGCCGCATCCTCGTAGCGTCGCGCGATCGCGACACGGACTGCTTGGGCGAGCACCTGATCGCGCGCTGACAGTGACGGGGCGGATCCGAGCGCACGCTCCAGCGCCTCGCGCGCCTCCTGCGGCCGTGAACGCTGCACGGCGAGCCACGATCGCCACAGCAGCAACCGGGTGCGCGCCCAGTCGCCGCCGTGGCCGCCGCGGATGGCATCCTCGATGACGGTGTGCGCGATGTCGAGGTCTCCGACGTTCATCGCGACGATCGCCGCGATCACCGCCGGAAGCTCGGGGATCGGCGACGAGGTCGCCGAGGACGTGTACATCTCGGATGCGCGCACGAGGTCGGCGACCGCGGATTCCGCACTGTCCGGGCTGAGCGTGGCGCGAAGGCCGCGGTCGAGCAGACTCATCGCGACGCCGAGCGTGGAGGGCAGGCCCTTCGTCGGCGTGCGCTGGCTGGGGACGGACTGCCCGGAGCCGATCGCGGCGATCGCCGCGCGGGCGCACGCCTCCTGTCCGACCGGGGGAAGTGATCGGTAGGCGGCATCGCTCATGCGCATCATGGCGCGAAGCGACCAGATCGCGGCGGACGTGTCGGCCACGCGATCGCTGTCGGCCAGCCCGTCCAGCAGCGGCACGTCGTCCAGGATCGAGCTCGCGACCTCGGGACGTGCCGAGGCCCATGCTGCCTGCGCACGCCTCCCGGCCAGGATGATCGGCTCGACGCCGCATTCGATCGCGCCGTCGTACAGGTCCAGCGCCCGAGCGGGGTCCTGCTCGAGCACGCGGTCGGCGTGCTCGACGAGCGCAGACCCGATGCCGGGATCGTGGATGCCGCCGATCCAGTCGCGGTAGTCCGCGTCGCCCTCGGCGGCGGAGCGCGCCAGACCGTCGGCCATGTTCGCACTCAGATCGATCAGCCGGCCGACCGGTATCGTCGCCCGGACGGCCGAGCGCACCAGCGGGACGGGCTGGCCGTTGCGCATGAGCAGCCCCTCGGCGTAGCCCTGCGCGATGATGTCGTCGCGCTCGGTGACGGGTCGTGCGTGTGCGCCGGCGCTCACGCACAGCGATTCGATCTCGTGGCGGAGCAGAGAGGGGATCGTGTCCAGGCGATGGGCGATCCGATCCTCGATGGCCCGGATGACCGCATGGTGGCCGTCGTCGTCCGCGCAGTCGCGTTCGTCGTGCAGGGCGAGTGCCTCCGACACGAGCCACGAGACCCCGCCCGTGAACGCCAGGAGGTGGTCGACGCAGGAGCTGGAGATCACCCGATCGCCGTCGCTGAGGTAGGTCAGCACGTCGGAGCGGGACACGTGGCCGAGCACGATTGCGGGGCGACTGCGCTCGAGGCTCCGGGTGATGGTGGTCAGAGCATCCATGCGCGGCCAGGGGCGGCTGGTCACGACCAGTGCCGCGCTCGGGTCCTCCGAGCGAGCCTGGACCCGCTCGACCTGGTCGGGATTGAGCAGGTGGAGGTCGTCGACCAGCAGCACATGGGATCGCGGAACGCGCGAGACGTCCGTCGAATCAGCCAGGAGGCTCGCATGGGTCGCGTTGTCGGAGAACAGCCGGTGCAGCTCCCGCAGCATCGTCGACTTGCCCGATCCGGCATTGCCCACCACGACGGCGCGCGCCGGGCCGGCCGCCGGAGCGGAGATCGCGTCCATCACGGGACGCACCTGTCGCTCCCAGATGTACATGGTGTCGGCACGCCGCACGGTGGTTCCCTCAGTCTGAATCGTTGACATGATCGGTGACGCTCCGGTGGATCAGACCGGATCGGTCGGCGATGGCGAGGGTTCGGGTGCGGGCGGTTCGGGAGCGGGATCGCTCGTCGGCTCGGGCGCCGGGTCTCCGGTCGGCTCGGGCGCCGGGTCTCCGGTCGGCTCGGGCGCCGGGTCTCCGGTCGGCTCGGGCGCCGGGTCTCCGGTCGGGTCCGGTGCCGGGTCTCCGGTCGGGTCCGGAGTGGGATCCGTCGTCGGGTCGGGAGTCGGGTCGGTCGTCGGATCGGCGGTCGGAGCCGGGGTCGGGTCGGTCGTCGGATCGGTGGTCGGCGCCGGCGTCGGGTCGGTCGTACCGGTGTCGGTGCCCGTCGTGGTGTCGGTCGGCTGCTGCCCGGTGCCGCCTGCCGATGACGCGGGCGCCTGCGGTGCGGTGCTGGGCTTGGGCGCGTCGGCGGCCTTCTGCATGCTCTGCGAGCGAGGGTTGCTCGCCTTGGACGAGGAATTCGGCGACTCGTAGTCCGCGCGCTGGATGGCGGCGGGCGGGTCGGGCGGCGTCGCCGGCGTCGGCACGGCGGCCGCGGGCTCGTCGGCCGCGGCACCCGATGTGTCGAAAAGGCTCACGCCGAGCCACTCGGCGAATGACTGCGACTTGCCCTCGGAGTTCGAGACCGGACTGGACCCCAGTCCGGTCGCACTGACGAGCACGATGCCGGTGGCGAGCACGACGGCACCACCGGCCATTGCTGCCGTCGCAGGCAGCCGTTCGAACCACCGGCGTCGCGCGGTCGCCGCGGCTGCGCCGACTCCGTCGAGGCCTTCGGCCGCTGCGGCCGGCGGCTCGGAGAGCAGAGCCACCTCTGCGCCGATCACGGCGCCTGCAGGCCCGGCCGCGAGCCCTGCCGTCGAGCGGGGATCCGCCATCGCACGGGCCGCGCCGAGCGCGACGATGGCCTTCGGATCGGCATCGATCGCTATCGGGCGGTCGAAGCGCTCGGAGAGCAGCTCGGCGATGCGCGGAATCCGCGATGAGCCGCCGGTGAGGAGAATCGCTTCGAGGTCGGCGGGGTCGACGGCTGCGGTCTCGAGCGCCTGCGCGAGCACCTCGATCGTGCGGTCGACGCCGCTCTCGATCATCTCCTCGAACTCGGACCGTGTGAGGCGCACCGTGGAGTGGGACTGTCCGACGAGCACGGGCACGACGGCCTCGGAGTCGAACGAGAGCGCCTCCTTGGCCTCGACGCACTCGCGCCGGAGCGTCGAGAGCGCGACGCGCGACGCCGGGTCGGCCGAGAGCGCGGATGCCGACAGGCCCGCCGCGGCGATCGTGTGGCGCAGGACGATGTCATCGAAGTCGGCGCCGCCGAAGTCGGCGAGACCGAGAGGCTCCCCGACGATCCGGACCGCGCCATCCCCCTGCTTGCGCAGCACCACAGCGTCGAAGGTCCCTCCGCCGAGGTCGTAGACGGCCAGTGCGCGGCCCGCCTCGAGCGGCGAGGTCGACTCGTAGTGACGTGCGGCGGCCTCGGGCTCGCTGATCAGCTGGATCTCGCCGGAGATCTCGCGGGCGAGCGCGGCGGAGATCAGTCCGGAGCGGTGTCCTCCCCACGTGACCGGAATCGTCACCGAGATGCCCGCGGGACTCGAGCCCTCGCGTTCGGTGACGGCTTCCACCACCCACGCCACCATGCGCGCGTACAGGTCCTCGGGCGCGAAGCGCTGGTCGCCGGCGAGGATCGGAACGTCGTCGCCGACGCGCCGTTTGAACTCCCGGACCAGTCGTTCAGGCTGTGCCAGCCCCCGACGCTCGGCGGCCTCGCCGAACAGGAGCTCGCCGTCCGCCGCGAAGATCGCGCTCGGAGCGCTGTCCGAACTGCGGCCGAGTCCGAAGGTCGCGGTCAGAAGCGAACCGTCGGGCGAAAGGCGCGCAGTGGAAGCTGCTGTCCTGCTCGTCCCCACATCGACGGCAAGAAAATACGACATCACTGTCATGTCCAGTTCCCCCAAGAACTTGACGTGTTACATCCCCCACATATGTCTACCACCGGAGCGGCCCCTTGGTAAGAGGCGCCCACATTCGTGTCACAAATCGTCGTGACTCGTCCTTCTGGACTGCTCACGAATGCGAAGAGCAGGCTCGTCCGCGTCTGATACATCCATCGGCGAGGAAGTCCCTCGACGTTCCATTCGGAGTCGATGCGACTT
Source organism: Microbacterium sp. cf046 (assembly GCF_900114345.1). Taxonomy (GTDB): domain Bacteria; phylum Actinomycetota; class Actinomycetes; order Actinomycetales; family Microbacteriaceae; genus Microbacterium. Next base: position 1,104,298 of record NZ_FOZJ01000001.1, read on the forward strand.
CGGATTGCGCGTCACTGGCACTCACGTTGCATGAGTGCCAGTGCTTGCCTAGACTGGGAATTAGCACTCTCAGGTGGAGTTTGCTAATCAGTCTTGAAGTTTCAAGGAAAGCAGAGGTAGACCGTGTCGGTTTCCATCAAGCCGCTCGAGGACCGCATCGTCATCCGCCAGGTCGAGGCCGAGCAGACCACCGCCAGCGGCCTGGTCATCCCGGACACCGCCAAGGAGAAGCCCCAGGAGGGCGAGGTCGTGGCGGTCGGACCGGGTCGCATCGACGACAACGGCAATCGTGTTCCGCTCGACGTCGCCGTGGGCGATCGCGTGCTGTACAGCAAGTACGGCGGCACCGAGGTCAAGTTCGGCGCGGACGAGTTCCTCGTCCTGTCAGCCCGCGACGTGCTCGCGGTCGTCGTCCGCTAGGACACGCAGCTCTGGAAGGGCCCGGATGCTTCGGCATCCGGGCCCTTCCGCATGCCCGGTGGCAGATTCCACGCGGTGAACGGCAGTCGACGGATGCCGGAACCCCACCGCATCGGCAGCCTCACCCCGTCGCGCCCGTACGCTGGAGGGGTGACCCGCGACGCGCCCTCCGCTTCGACCGAGGCGTCCGGCGCACCCGCTCAGGCGGACCCGACGACGGGCCCCCTCTCGGACAGCCCGCGGGAGCGCGCGCTGGGCGGTGTCTACGCGTTCACGGCGTACTTCCTGTGGGGCTTCCTCCCGCTGTACTTCCTGCTCCTGGCGCCGACCGGGCCGTTCGAACTGGTCGCCTGGCGGATCGTCCTCTCGCTCGCGTTCTGCGCGATCCTGCTGACCGTCCTGCGCGGATGGGGGCGGCTGATCGCGATCATGCGGCAGCCCAAGCTCCTGCTGTGGACCGGTGTCGCCGGCGGTCTGATCTACATCAACTGGCAGGTGTACATCGTGGCGACGCTGAGCGGCCACGTGATCGAGGCCAGCCTCGGCTACTTCATGAACCCCATCGTCACCGTGGTGCTCGGCGTCGTCGTGCTCCGCGAACGCCTGCGGCTCACCCAGTGGATCGCGGTGGGCATCGCGGTGATCGCGGTCGCGGTGATCGTCTTCGGCTACGGGGCGTTCCCCTGGATCGCGCTCACGCTCGCCTTCACCTTCGGGCTGTACGGGCTGGTCAAGAAGAGACTGGGCCCCTCTGTGGATGCCGTGAGCGGGCTCACCCTCGAATCGCTCTGGCTCGTGCCCGTGGCGACCGTGATCCTCGTCGTCGTCGGCACGACGACGGGCCTCAGCATGGGTGCCGCCGGTCCGTGGCACGCGCTCCTGCTCAGTCTCGCGGGCGTCTTCACGGCGGTCCCGCTGCTGCTGTTCGCCGCGGGAGCCCGCCGCGTGCCGCTGACCGTGATCGGACTGCTGCAGTTCGTCGCGCCGATCCTGCAGTTCATCATCGGTGCGTGGCTGCTGGGCGAGCCGATGACGCTGGAGCGCTGGATCGGGTTCGCGCTCGTCTGGCTCGCACTCATCGTGCTCACGGTCGACTCGCTCCTGTTCGCCCGTCGGGCGCGCGGCGTCTCGGACGTCGGCGAGCTGACCTGACCCGCGGTCAGCGCACCAGACGCGCGATCGCCGCGGTCGCCTCGGAGATCTTCGCGTCTGCCTCGTCGCCGCCCAGGCGTGCGGCATCCACGACGCAGTGTCGCAGGTGATCGTCCAGCAGGCCCACCGCGACGGCCTCGAGCGCGCTGGTGAGCGCGCTGATCTGCGTGAGGATGTCGATGCAGTACTTCTCGTCTTCCACCATCTTGTGGATGCCGCGGGCCTGACCCTCGATCCGCCGCATGCGATTGAGGTACTTCTCCTTGTCGGTGATGTACCCGTGGTGGGCATGCACATCGGTCATCGCAGCTCCTTCTCCTGAGTGGTGAGCGCCCGACTCCGAAAGGATCGCAGGCGCAGGCTGTTGCCGACGACGAACACGCTCGAGAACGCCATCGCCGCGCCGGCGATCATCGGGTTCAGCAGCCCCAGCGCCGCGAGCGGGATGGCGGCGACGTTGTAGGCGAAGGCCCAGAACAGGTTCACGCGGATCGTTCCGAACGTGCGCCGCGACAGCCGGATCGCGTCGGCGGCGCTGCGCAGGTCGCCGCGGACGAGGGTGATGTCGGAGGCCTCGATCGCGGCATCCGATCCCGTCCCCATCGCAAGACCGAGATCGGCCTGCGCGAGGGCTGCCGCGTCGTTGACGCCGTCGCCGACCATCGCGACCACGTGACCCTCGGCCTGCAGGGCGCGCACCTCGGCGACCTTCTGCTGCGGAAGCACGCCGGCGATCACGCGGTCGATGCCGACCTGCGCGGCGATGCGAGCGGCGACGGCGGCGTTGTCTCCGGTGAGGAGCACCGGCTCGAGCCCGAGCGAGCGGAACTGCGCGACGGCTTCGCCGCTTGTCGGCTTGACCTGATCGGCGACCACGAGGACGGCCCTCGCCGCACCGTCCCACGCGACGATCACGGTCGAGGACCCCTGAGCCTCCGCGGCATCCTTCGCGGCGGCGAGTGCCGGGCCGACCTGGATGGCCCAGTCGGCGAGGAGCGCTTCGCGGCCGATGACGAGCGCGTGCCCTTCGACGACGCCTGAGACGCCGAGGCCGCTGGAGGCGACGAACGACTCGACCGGCGGGAGGTCGCCGAGCTCGTCCTTCGCGGCCCGGGCGATCGCTGCCGCGATCGGGTGCTCCGACGCGTCCTCGAGGGCGCCGGCCAGTCGCAGGACATCCGCGCGATCGGTGCCCGGTGCGGTGATCGCGTCGATGAGCGCCATGCGCCCGCTGGTGACGGTGCCGGTCTTGTCGAGCAGGATCGTGTCGACGCTCCGCGTGGACTCGAGCACCTCGGGACCCCTGATCAGGATGCCGATCTGCGCCCCTCGACCGGTGCCGACCAGCAGCGCGGTCGGCGTCGCGAGTCCGAGCGCGCACGGGCACGCGATGATCAGCACTGCGACCGCAGCGGTCATGGCGGCGGCCGCGGGGTATCCGAGCAGCAGCCAGGCGGCCAGGGTCACGACCGAGATCACGAGGACCACCGGGACGAACACACCCGAGATGCGGTCGGCGAGCCGCTGGATGTCCGCCTTGCCCGACTGGGCCTCCTCGACGAGCCGGGCCATCTGGGCCAGCTGGGTGTCATCGCCCACGCGGGTCGCCCGAACGACGAGGCGACCGCCCGCGTTCACGGTCGCGCCCACCACGGCGTCGCCGGCGCCGACCTCCACGGGAACCGATTCGCCCGTGACCATCGAGGCGTCGATCGCGGACGAGCCCGACACGATCACGCCGTCGGTCGCGATCTTCTCGCCCGGGCGCACGACGAACTCGTCGCCGACTCGCAGTGACGAGACCGGGATGCGCCCCTCGACCCCGTCGCGCACGACCGCGACGTCCTTCGCGCCCAGCTCGAGGAGTGCCCGCAGTGCATCGCCCGCGCGGCGCTTCGAGCGCAGCTCGTAGTAGCGGCCCGCCAGGACGAACATCGTCACTCCCGCCGCGACCTCGAGGTAGATGCTGTCGGCTCCGTCGCCCTGCTGAACGGACCATTGGAACTCGTGCGTCATTCCGGGCGTGCCCGCGCCTCCGAAGAACAGCGCATAGAGCGACCACAGGAACGCCGCCGACACTCCGATCGAGATCAACGTGTCCATCGTCGCGGCGCCGTGCCGGAGGTTGACCCACGCGGCGCGGTGGAACGGGTACGCCGCCCACACCACGACCGGCGCAGCCAGTGCCAGTGAGGCCCACTGCCAGAAGGTGAACTGCAGCACCGGGATCATCGCCATCGCGATGACCGGCACCGACAGCACGACCGCGCCGATCAGGCGCTGCCTCAGCGAGGTGAGCTCGCGATCCTCGGGCGGATCAGCGGATGCCGGAGGCTGGGGGAGGGCCGCCGTATATCCGGTCTTCTCGACCTCTGAGATCAGGACGTGCGGATCCAAGCCCGCCGGAGCGGTCACCAGGGCCTTCTCGGTCGCGTAGTTGACGCTCGCCGACACCCCGTCGAGCCGATTGAGCTTCTTCTCGATGCGGCTCGCGCATGACGCGCACGTCATGCCGCCGATCTCGAGCTCGACCCGGGAGATTCCCGGGGCGACGGCGGCGGCATCCATTAGATGCGCGCCGCCTCGTATCCGGCTTCATCGACCGCGGCGATGACGGCGGAGTCGGACAGGGGGAGTGCCGAGGTGATCAGGAGGCGCCCCGTGGCCGCACTCACGTCGACCTGCTCGACACCGTCGAGCTTGGAGACCTCATCGCGGACCGAGGTTTCGCAGTGGCCGCAGCTCATGCCCGTCACGCGGTACTCGTTCAACATCGTCATCGTCATCGCTTTCGTTCAGGATACCCCTAGGGGGTAGGACGCTGCATGCAACTCTATACCGGTCAGGGGTATCGACCTCCGGCGAGGCGGAATGCGCGCAGCGAGACCGTGCGCGTCGACCTCGGTCTCGTGACCTCTCGGCGGTCGCGCGGTGAGGATCGGGGTGAAAACGGGGCTTGATAACGATTTGACTGCGTTACACATCGTTAACGAAAGGCAACATTGGGAACACCCGTCCGCGGTTAGGTTTAGTGGAACTGGATCGGCGCCCGAGTCGAACCGCGTTCATTCACAGCAAGGAGCAACATGAGCGTCTTTTCCCGAGGCACTGCCTCCCGCTCGCGCGTGCGGACGGTGATCGGCGGCATCGCCATCGCCGGCGCTAGCGCCCTCGTCCTCGCCGGCTGCGCCGGCGGTGGCGGCACCGCCGAGCCGTCGGAGTCTGCCGCGCCCGTCGAGGACCTCACCCTCAAGCTCGGCACGATCCTGCCGCAGACCGGAAGCCTCTCCTTCCTCGGCCCGCCCGAGGAGGCCGGCGTCGGTCTTGGTGCGCAGGATGTCAACGACTACGCAGACACGACCGGTCTCACGATCGACGACATCGTGTGGGGCGACTCGGGTGACACCGACAACAAGGCCTACGCGACCACGATCCAGACCCTCATCTCCGAGGGCGTCACGGCCGCCATCGGCGCTGCGTCGTCCGGTGTGACGAAGCTGTTCCTCGACGACGCCGTCGCCGCGGGCATCATCACCTTCTCGCCGGCCAACACGTCGCTCGACTTCACGTCGTGGGACGACAACGGCCTGTACTGGCGCACCGCTCCGTCCGACACGCTGCAGGGCGAGGTGCTCGGCAACCTTCTCGCGGAGGACGGCCACAGCAACGTCTCGGTCATCTACCAGAACGACTCGTACGGCACCGGTCTGAACGACGTGTTCCAGGAGGTCTTCACGGGCACCGGCGGCACGGTCGTCTCCGAGCAGTCCTACAACACGGGTGACACCACGTTCGACGCGCAGATCAGCGCGACGCTCGCGGCCAACCCGGACGCGATCCTGCTGATCACGTTCGACGAGATCTACACGATCGGTCCGGCACTGCTGGCCGCCGGCTACCCGGCCGACCAGCTGTACCTCGTCGACGGCAACCTGAAGCAGTTCGGCTCCGACGCCAAGTGGCCCGCAGCGGCCAACATGGAGGGCGCGAAGGGCACCACGCCCGCCGGTCCTCTCGAGGCCGACGAGGAGTTCCAGACCGCCGTCAGCGACTGGTGGGTCGCCGAGGGCAACGAGGCGCTGACCGACTTCTCGTACGCCAACGAGTCGTACGACGCCGTCGTCCTGCTCGCGCTCGCGTCGCTGGCTGCAGGGTCGACCGACCCGGGCGAGGTCGCAGGCAAGCTGCAGGAGGTCTCGGGCGGCACCGGCGACGGTGAGAAGTGCACGTCGTACGCCGACTGCGCCGACATCATCCTCGCGGGTGGCGTCGCCGACTACGACGGCAAGTCCGGTCCGATCACGTTCGATGAGAACGGCGACCCGACCGAGGCGACCGTCGGCATCTTCCAGTACGGTGCAGACAACCTGAACACCCGCATCGGCTGATCCAGCCGAACGCAGCGAGGGCCCCGGAGCGATCCGGGGCCCTTCGCGTGTGTGCGGTCCGCTCCCCGTGCGCCACGCCGAACCCATACGTCCCCCGCGAACCCACGCGCTCGTGCGCGCGGGAGCACATGGGTTCGCGGGGGCTGTGTGGGTTCGGGGGTCCAGGGGTTCCTGGGAGGTGAGCCGGCCGAAGCGTCAGACGAAGAAGAGCGGATGCCGCAGCATCCGCTCTTCTTCGCAGTGCGAGTCAGACCCCGTCGGAGCCGAGGGTTCCGAGATAGAGTCCGATGACCTTCGGGTCGTTCAGCAGGTCGCGCCCGCTGCCCTCGTAGGCGTCGCGGCCCTGGTCGAGCACGTAGCCGCGGTCGCAGATCTGCAGGCAGCGGCGGGCGTTCTGCTCGACCATGATCGTGGTCACACCGGCCTTGTTGATGTCGGAGACGCGGATGAAGGCGTCGTCCTGACGCACGGGCGACAGGCCCGCCGAGGGCTCGTCGAGGAGCAGCACCGCCGGGTCCATCATCAGGGCGCGAGACATCGCGACCATCTGCCGCTCACCGCCGGAGAGCGAGCCGGCGCGCTGCTTCAGGCGCTTGCCCAGCTCGGCGAAGATGCCCTCGACGAACTCGAGGCGTTCCTTGTACGTCTTCGGCGACTGGTAGAGGCCCATCTGCAGGTTCTCTTCGATCGTCAGCGATGGGAACACGTTGTTGGTCTGCGGCACGAACCCGACGCCGCGGGCGACGAGCCGGTCCGACTTGAGTCCGACGACGCTCTCGCCGTTCACGGTGATCGTGCCCTCGCGCACCTTGACCATGCCGAAGATCGCCTTCAGCAGCGTCGACTTGCCGGCGCCGTTGGGCCCGATGATGCCGATCAGCTCGCCCTTGCGCGCGTAGAGGTTGGCGCCGTTCAGGATGTTCACGCCCGGGAGGTAGCCCGCGACGACGTCCTTGAGCTCGACCACCATCCGGTCGGTCTTGCCCTCGGCCATTGCCGATGCGCCGGTGGACCCGGTGCTCGTGGATGCCATCACTTGCCCTCCTCGGCGTCGGCGATCGAGGCCTCTTCGGCTTCCTTGATCTCTTCGAGCAGCTCTTCTGCGGAGGCGTCGAGTTCGCCCTCCACGCGCCCGGTCACGACGCCCAGGTCGACGTCCTGGTGGCTGCCCAGATAGGCGTCGATGACCGCCTGGTCGTGCATCACGGTCTCGGGCGGCCCCTCGGCGACGATCCGGCCCTCGGCCATCACGATGACCCAGTCCGCGATGTGGCGCACCATGTGCATGTCGTGCTCGACGAACAGCACGGTCATGCCCAGGTCCTTGAGGTCGAGGATGTGATCCAGGAGGGACTCGGTCAGCGCCGGGTTGACGCCGGCCATGGGCTCGTCGAGCATGACCAGCGTCGGGTCGCTCATCAGCGCACGCGCCATCTCGAGCAGCTTCCGCTGGCCGCCGGAGAGGCTCGCCGCGTAGTCCTCCGCCTTCGCGTCGAGCTTGAAGCGCGCCAGGAGTCCCTGGGCCTTCTCCTCGATCTCGTTGTCCTGCTTCCGCCAGATCGCCGGGATCACGCTCGCCCAGAGCTTCTCGCCCTTCTGCGAGGTCGCCCCGAGCTTCATGTTCTCGAGCACCGTCAGGAGCGAGAGTGCCTTGGTCAGCTGGAAGGTTCGGACCTGACCCATGCGGGCGACCTTGAACGACGGGATGCCGGACAGGCTCTTGCCGTCGAAGCTCCAGGTTCCGCTGTTGGGCTTGTCGAACCCGCACAGCAGGTTGAACAGTGTCGTCTTGCCGGCACCGTTCGGCCCGATCAGGGCGGTGATGACACCGCGGGGCACCTCGACATGGTCGACGTCCACGGCCGTGAGGCCGCCGAAGCGCCGCGTGATGTTGTCGGCGATCAGGATCGGATCGACCTTCGCGACGCCGGGGACGTTCTCGCCTTTCGCGAGCCCCTGCGCCTTGGGACGGCGGATGCTGCCCGTCGGGGTGACCTCGACCGGAACGTCGGCGGCATCGTGTGCGGTGCCGTTCTCTGGGATGCCGTTACTTGACAAAGGTCAGCTCCCTCTTGTTTCCGAGGATGCCCTGTGGACGGAAGATCACGATCAGCATCAGGGCGACACCGACCAGGATGAAGCGCAGCGTTCCGGCCTGCACGGACGACAGCGGCAGGATGCCGGAGTTCGCCAGTGCGGGCAGCACGTTGCCCAGGAAGCCCATGATGACCCAGAAGATCACGGAACCCAGCACCGGTCCGAAGACCGTGGCCGCGCCGCCGAGCAGCAGGATCGTCCAGATGAAGAACGTGAGCGAGGTCGTGTATGTCGCCGGGACGACGGCCGACGGGAGCGCGAAGACCACGCCGCCCAGGGCGCCGAACACACCACCGATGATGAGCGCCTGCATCTTGTATGCGAAGACGTTCTTGCCGAGCGAGCGAACGGCGTCCTCGTCCTCGCGGATGCCCTTGAGCACGCGACCCCAGGGGCTGCGCATGATCGCCCAGACGATGTAGACCGCGATCGCCAGCAGGATCGCACCGAAGACGCGCACCCAGAGCTGGTCGGCTGTCCATTGCCACGGACCGAAGCCGTACGTGCCCTCCGGGAACGGATTCGCCCCTCGGAAGCCTGCGTGGTACCCGCCGAGGCCGTCCGCCGAGTTGGTGTAGTCGTCGAAGAGCTGCGTCGTCAGGAAGAGCCTGACGATCTCGGCCGCCGCGATCGTGACGATGGCGAGATAGTCCGCTCGCAATCGCAGCGTCGGTATACCGAGGATGAACGCGAAGGCGACGGCCGCGAGGCACCCGACGATGATGCCGACCCACCATGGCCAGCCGAAGCTCAGAATCGAGATCGCGTAGCCGTAGGCGCCGAGGGCCATGAAGCCCGCCATACCGAAGTTCAGCAGGCCGCCATAGCCGAACTGAACGGCGAGTCCCACCGCCGCGAGGGCGTAGGCAATGGTCTCCGGGCTGAATACCCAGTAGGCCGTGTTGTTGAAGATCTGTCCCCAGTCCATGTCGCCCCCTAACCGAGTCTCTCTTTGCGACCCAGGATGCCCTGAGGTCTGACGAGCAGGATGATGATCAGCACAGCGAGTGCGCCGACGTACTTCATGTCGGGCGGTATCCAGAGTGTCGAGATCTCGACCAGGATGCCGACGATGATCGAGCCCAGGAGGGCGCCGAAGGCCGTACCGAGACCGCCGAGCGTGACGGCCGCGAAGATCAGCAGCAGAACGCCCGAGCCCATGTCCCACTTGATGCCGGGTCGGAAGTAGGCCCACAGCACACCGGCGATCGCGGCGAGGGCGGTGGAGAGCACCCAGACGATGCGGATCACGCGGTCGACGTTGATGCCGGATGCCGCCGCCAGGCCCGGGTTGTCCGAGATGGCTCGGGTTGCCTTGCCGATGCGGGTATAGAGCAGCCAGTAGGCGGTCGCGGCGATCAGCACGATGCTGATGCCCATCGAGACCACATCCAGCAGCGACAGCGAGATCGGACCGAACTTGATGTCGCGCGCCCCGCCCGCGCCAGGCAGCTGGTACGTGCTCCCGCCGATGAAGAACTGGAAGGTGTAGCGCGCTGCGAGCGAGAGGCCGATGCTCACGATCATGAGCTGCACGAGGCCGAGCCCCTTGCGTCTCAAGGGTTTCCAGAGGCCGGCATCGAGCACCCAGCCGAGTATCGCGCCCATCACGATCACGATCGGGATGACGATCCACATCGGCCACGCGAACCACACGCCGAACACCAGGGCGACGATCGCGCCGAAGGTGAGGATCTCGGCGTGCGCGAAGTTCGTCAGGCCGGTCGTGCCGAAGATCAGCGACACACCGATCGAGGCGAGGGCGAGGAGCAGACCGAAGTTCAGGCCGTTCGCCAGTCGCTCGACCACCTGATCAAGGAAGCTCGTCTGCGTGCGTTCGCCGGGGGCGAGGAAGCTGTTGATGATGACCGACCCGGTGAGGCCGAACTCCTCCTCCTTCGGGTTGTCCTCGACGATGACGCCCTCGGGGAGGGTCGACTCGTCGACCTCGATCGTGTACGCGTCCTTCTCGGGCACGTAGAGCCTCCAGCGCCCGTCGGCGCCCGTGAGCGTCTCCGCCTCGAACCCGTTGCCCTCGACCGTCACCCGGATGTCGGGAAGGGGTTCGTCCTTGTAGGTGATGACGCCGGCGAAGTAGAACGCGGTCTGCTCCTGATCACCGCCTGGTTCATCGGGTGCGGCGGCATGGGCCGCACCGGGTGCCTGCAGAACGAGCAGCGTGGCCGCAACGAGCGTGCCGATGGCGATGATGAGCCATTTCAGCGAACGCCCCGCGAGCGTAGTCGTGGAACCCACGTAACCTCCAGTCCGGCCACGGCACGACGCTACGGGTCGCATCAGCCGTGATGACGACGGTACGAGCGTAATGTGTCGACCTTGTTTCGCCTACAGCACCCGGTCAATAAGTAATCGCGGATGCCAAGAAGTGATCGAATCGAGACTCTGCCACAGCCGCGCCTGCGGGGCACCACCCCGGGCCGCCCGGGAACAATTCCCAGGCTCCGACGCTTAGAATCGAGTACGGCGGGCATGCCTCCCGCAACCTGGCCGTCGACGTCCTGATTCGCGCCGAACGGCGCAGGAAGAGCAGCGCATGGAGCAACCCGATCCCTTCGGCTTCGTCGGACTGACGTACGACGACGTTCTGCTGCTGCCCGGGCACACGGATGTCATCCCGAGCGAGGCCGACACGTCATCTCGCGTGACCCGGCGGATCACGGTCGCCACCCCGCTCCTCTCCAGCGCGATGGACACCGTCACGGAGGCTCGGATGGCGATCGCCGTCGCCCGCGAGGGGGGTCTCGGCATCCTGCATCGCAACCTGTCGATCGAAGAGCAGGCCTCGCAGGTCGACCGCGTCAAGCGCAGCGAGTCCGGGATGATCTCCAACCCGATCACGACGACGCCGGATGCCACGATCGACGAGGTCGAGGCGCTGTGCGCGCAGTTCCGCATCTCCGGGCTTCCCGTCGTCGACGAGGACGACCGGCTCGTGGGCATCGTCACCAACCGCGACATGCGGTTCGTGTCGGGCTTCGAGCGCTCCACGACGCTCGTCAAGGACGTCATGACGAGCGAAGGGCTGGTCACGGCGCACGTCGGGATCGGCGCGAATGACGTCATCGCAATCTTCGCCAAGCACCGCGTCGAGAAGCTTCCCCTGATCGACGACAACGGCAAGCTCGCCGGGCTCATCACCGTGAAGGACTTCGACAAGAGCGAGAAGTATCCGCTTGCGACCAAGGACGAGCAGGGCCGCCTGCGCGTCGGCGCCGCGATCGGGTTCTTCGGCGACGCGTGGGAGCGCGCGGAGGCCCTGCGCGACGCCGGCGTGGACGTGCTCGTCGTCGACACCGCCAACGGCCAGTCGGCCGGAGTGATCGACATCGTCCGACGGCTGAAGGCGGACCGTTCGTTCGACCACATCGACATCATCGGCGGCAACGTCGCGACCCGCGAGGGCGCGCAGGCGCTGATCGATGCGGGCGTGGATGCCGTCAAGGTCGGGGTCGGGCCGGGGTCGATCTGCACGACGCGCATCGTCGCGGGCGTCGGGGTGCCTCAGGTGACCGCCGTCTACGAAGCATCCCTCGCGGCCCGCGAAGCGGGCATCCCGGTGATCGCCGACGGCGGTCTGCAGTATTCGGGCGACATCGCGAAGGCGCTCGTCGCTGGTGCCGACACCGTCATGCTCGGCTCGCTCCTGGCCGGCACCGACGAGTCGCCGGGCGAGATCGTGTTCCAGGGCGGCAAGCAGTTCAAGCAGTACCGCGGGATGGGCTCCCTCGGCGCCCTCCAGACCCGCGGCAAGAAGACCTCGTACTCGAAGGATCGCTACTTCCAGGCCGATGTGCCGAGCGACGACAAGCTCATCCCCGAGGGGATCGAGGGCCAGGTCGCCTATCGCGGCCCGGTCGCCGCGGTCGCCTACCAGCTCGTCGGCGGTCTCCGGCAGTCGATGTTCTACGTCGGCGCGCGCACGATCGAAGAGCTGAAGGCGAAGGGCAGATTCGTCCGGATCACGGCCGCGGGGCTCAAGGAATCGCACCCGCACGACGTGCAGATCGTGGTCGAGGCACCGAACTACAAGCGCTAGGCGTCGGTATCCTGGGCCGGTGATCAGGCAGCGGACCCACCCGGCGGCCACTCAGGGCACGACCCGCCTCGAGGCGTTCACCGACGGCGTCTTCGCGATCGCGGCGACGCTGCTCGTGCTGGATCTGACGACCCACACGATCGGCGAGATCACCTCGGACGCGCAGATGTGGGCGGCCTTCGCCGGCATGTGGGAGCTGTTCCTCAACTTCGGGCTGAGCTTCGTGCTGCTCTGCCTGCTGTGGATGACGCACGTCCAGCAGTTCGAGCACGTCGCGCGCGTCGATTCCACGCTGATCTGGCTCAACAACATCAGGCTGCTGTTCATCGTGCTGGTGCCGTTCGCCACGAGCATCACGACCGAGTACTCCGAGTGGCTGGCCGGGCGCCTGCTGATGCCCGCCACGTTCTTCATGGCGATCCTGTTCAGCTGGCTGCAATGGATGTGGGCGGTCGGCCATCGCGCCACGATGCTGCCCGACCTGTCCGACGCCGACGCGCGCGCATACGGCCGCGGCGCCCTCAGCGCGCTCCTCATCTCGGCGACCGTCGTCGTCATCTCGCCCTTCCTCGGCTCGACGTCCTTCCTGCTGTTCCTGTTCGATCCGCTGCTGACCAGGGCACTGCGCGGCAGAGGCGACTGAGCAGTCGCGTGACGGATGCCGCGACCGCGGCGTACCGTTGTCGGCATGTGCCGGAACATCCACACCCTCCACAACTTCGAGCCCGCGGCGACGAACGATGAGATCAATGCCGCCGCCCTCCAGTACGTCCGCAAGATCGCGGGGACGACCAAGCCGTCCAAGGCCAACCAGGACGCGTTCGATCGCGCGGTGCACGAGATCGCGCACATCACGGGCCACCTCCTGCAGGATCTGGTCGCGGTGACGCCGCCGAAGAACCGCGAGGAGGAGGCGGCCAAGGCGAGGGCGCGCGCGATCGCCTCCGGGCGGTACTCCGCCGCCTGAGCCCCGACGCTCCATCGCAGCGGCCCGCGGTCGGCGGACCAGCTTCAGCGAGTGTGTGACAAGCGGCACTCGAGGAGACATCTGCACCACTGCTCCGGCGACCGAGGGTGCACGGGCGCCTTCGGCGCGAGATAGTCTGGTCGGCTCGCCACTCGCGGGCCGGCGATTCCCGCCGACGCATGCCGCGGACTCGCGCGGCGAGGATAAAGAGCGGCAGGCAGCGAGTCATGGGCTACATCGACATCAGCGGAGTCTCGTTCTTCCTGCCCGACGGCAGGCCGCTGCTCGACGAGGTGTCGTTCCGGGTCGGCGAGGGCTCCACCACGGCGCTGATCGGCGCGAACGGCGCCGGCAAGACGACCCTGCTGCGCATCATCCGCGGCGACGAGCCCGCGCACGGCGGCGTCGTGTCGATCGGCGGCGCTCTCGGGGTCATGGACCAGTTCGTCGGCCACGGCGCCGCGGGGCTTACGGTTCACGACCTCCTGATCGACGTCGCGCCGCGGCGCATCAACGCGGCGGCGACCGAACTGGAAGCGGCGGAAGCCGCGATCATCGAGACCGACGACCTTCCGGCCCAGCTGCGGTACGCGACCGCGCTCGCCGACTACGCGGATGCCGGCGGCTACGAGCACGAGACGGTCTGGGACCAGTGCACGGTCGCCGCGCTCGGCGTGCCGTTCGAGCGCGCTCGCTTCCGGGAGCTGACGACGCTGTCGGGCGGCGAGCAGAAGCGACTCGTGCTCGAAGCGCTGCTGCGCGGACCCGACGAGGTCCTGCTGCTCGACGAGCCCGACAACTACCTCGACGTGCCCGGCAAGCGATGGCTCGAGAAGCAGCTGCGGGCGACGCCGAAGACAGTGCTGCTCGTCTCGCACGACCGCGAGCTGCTCGCGCGCGGCGCGGATCGCATCGTGACGCTCGAGACCGGTGCGGCCGGCAGCACCGCGTGGGTGCACGGAGGCGGCTTCGCCACCTACCATGCGGCCCGCACCGACCGGATGGACCGCCTCGACGAGCTGCGTCGGCGCTGGGACGAGCAGCACGCGAAGATCAAAGCGCTCGTTGCGGCGATGAAGGTCAAGGCGACCTCCAGCGACGAGTTCGCATCGCGCTACCGCGCCGCTCAGACCCGGCTCGCGAAGTTCGAGGAGGCGGGTCCTCCCGAGGAGCGCCCGCCCGAGCAGGACCTGCAGCTGCGGCTGCGGGGAGCCCGCACCGGCAAGCGCGCGGTGATCGCGGAGCGACTCGAGCTGACCGGACTCATGAAGCCGTTCGATCTCGAGGTGTGGTTCGGCGACCGGGTGGCGGTGCTCGGCTCGAACGGCTCGGGGAAGTCCCATTTCCTTCGCCTCCTCGCGCGAGGGGGAACCGAGCCCGACGCGCGGCTCGGCCACATCACCTCGGCCGGCGCGAAGCTCGAGCCGGTCGCGCACTCGGGCCGCGGCATCCTGGGTGCACGGGTTGTTCCGGGCTGGTTCGCCCAGACCCATCGGCACCCGGAGTTCGTCGGGCGCACGCTGCTCGAGCTGCTGCATCGCGGTGACGAGAACCGACCGGGCATACCGAGGGATGCCGCGAGCTCGGCGCTGGACCGCTACGGGCTCGTCGGCCAGGCGCTGCAGAGCTTCGAGACGCTGTCGGGCGGCCAGCAGGCGCGGTTCCAGATTCTGCTGCTGGAGCTCTCCGGCACGACGCTCCTGCTGCTGGACGAGCCCACCGACAACCTCGACCTCGCGTCCGCCGAGGCACTCGAGTCGGCGCTCGCGCGGTTCGAGGGGACCGTGCTGGCGGTGACGCACGACCGGTGGTTCGCGCGGTCGTTCGATCGATTCCTCGTCTTCGGGGCGGACGGCGAGGTGTACGAGTCCGACGAGCCGGTGTGGGACGAGAAGCGGGTGGCGCGGGCGCGCTGAGCCTGGGTTCTTTCGCCTCGGCTCTTGCGCCCTGCTGTTGCCCTCTGCTCTTGCGCCTCGCTCTTACGCCTCGGCTCGTGCGCCGCGGCTCGTGCGCCTCGGCTCTTGCGCCTCGGCTCTTGCGCCCGGCTCTTGCGCGGGCTCTTGCGCCCGGCTCCCTGCCCGCCTCCTCCGCCGAACCCTCACGCTCCCGGCGAACCCATGCCTTCCGGTGCCCGCGAGCGTGAGGGTTGGCGGGGGAGGTGTGGGTTCGCGGGGAAGATGGGATTCAGCGACCCGGCGGAGGGAGGGGGCTCAGCGTAGGCGGAACGCCGAGGCCGCAGTGGACGCAGGGTCCAGCGCGAGGTCCGCGAGGACCGTGCCGACGCCGGGTGCGAACTTGAAACCCTGCCCCGAGAAGCCGGCGCCGACCACGATCCGGCCGACCCGGTCGAGCACGAACGCCTCGTCGGCGGTGGATGTGTACGTGCAGCTGATCGGCTCAGCGGTGCCGGGGTCGAGGCCCGGCATCCACTCGCGCACGTAGTCCGCGAGCGCGTGCGCATGCTTGTCGGTGCGCAACGGTCGCCGATCGGGGTCGACCTCGTCGCCGACGGCGTGGAAGCCGACCTTCATGCCTTCACCCGGCGTCGGCATCCCGTACACGTTCGCAGGCCAGGTGCCCGGCGTGACGAAGTGATTGAACGACGGCCAGGGCGTGCCTGGGTCGCGCGGGGCGAAGTGGGCGGGGCTCTCCTCGGTGACCGTGAGTCTCGGGAGAGGGATGCCGGGCAGCAGCGCGGTGGTCCAGGCGCCGGCCGTGACGATGAGCGTGCCGGCGCGCACCGTGCCGCCAGGATGATGGACCGTGACGCCCTCGGCGTCCTCCTCGATCCGGGTCGCGGGGCTGTTCCAGCGCACCTGGCCGCCGCCGGCGACGGTGCGCCGCTCGAGCTCGTCGAGCGCGACGGATGCCCGAGCCACGCCCGCATCCGGCGAGAACAGGACCGTGTCTTCGAACCGCATCCCCGGCCATCGCCGCGTCGCTTCGGCACCCTCGAGCAGGTCGGCGGCGATTCCGCGCTCGCGGAGACGCGCGTGGATCGCGAGCAGCCCCGCGCCGGTGCCGCCGAGTGCCGCGCCGGAGCCGTGCGAGACGAGCCCGTGAAGTCGCAGCAGCGGCCTGCCGTCGGGTGATCCGAGCGCGTCCCAGCCCTCGCGGGCGAGCGTGAGCAGGTCGAGGTAGTGCTCGTCGGCGTACGCGTTGTTGAAGTTCCGGGTGGCACCGTGCGACGCGCCGCGCGTGTGGCCTCGGGCGAACCGCTCGAGCACGAGCGGGCGCTCGCCGCGGCGGGTCAGAGCCCAGGCCGTCGAGAGCCCCATCACGCCGCCGCCGATCACCACGACCCGGACGTGTTCCAGCATCCCTCGATCTTGCCAGCCTCCTCCGCCGAACCCTCACACTCGCCGCGAACCCACGCCCTCCCGTGCCAGGGAGCGTGTGGGCTCGCGGCGAAGGGGTGGGTTCGGCGGGAGAGGAGGAGGCGAACCGGGCGGCTAGGCGCCGATCAGCTCGGCGGGGTCGGATGCCGCAGCCTCAGCGGCCGCAGCATCGGCACCCGTCTCAGCCGCCGCGACCGTCGACGAGCGGCCGGACGGCAGCCACAGCGCGACGATCATCGCGGCCGCCAGCACGGCGGCGCCGACGAGCACCGCGGGCCGCGCGGCGTCGACGTACTGGTCGGGCAGCAGCTCGCCGCCCGCGCTCACGAAGATCGCCGTCATGACGGCCGTGCCCAGTGCGATGCCGATCTCGCGGACGGTGGAGTTCACGCCGGACGCCTTCGCGTGATCCAGGATGCCGAGCGTCGCCAGCAGCGCCGTCGCCGACGGAGCGAAGACGAGCCCCATTCCGACGCCGGCCATGATGAACGGCACGACGAGCTGCGCGTACGCGAGGTCGGTCGACATGGTGATCGCGATCCAGAACAGCGCCGCCGCCTGCAGCCCGAGGCCGGCGACCATCAGCACGCGGGTGCCGACGCGCGGCGCGATGAACCCCGCGAGTGGGGCGACGAACATCGGCGCGAGCGTCCACGGCGTGGTCTGCACCGCGGCCTCGAGCGGGGTGGAGCCCTGCACGACCTGCATGTACTGGATGAGGATGAACACCGCGCCGAACGTGCCGAAGCTGAACGCGAAGCCGACGATGTTCGTGACCGAGAACGAGCGGTCGCCGAACAGGCGCAGCGGCACGAGCGGCGCCTTCGCGCGGGCCTGCCAGAGCAGGAAGACGACAAGCAGCACGACGGCTGCCACGATCTCCGCGATCACGCCCGCAGAGCTCCATCCGTCGTCGTTGCCGCGCACGATCGCGTGCACGAGCGCCAGCACCCCTCCGCCGGCCAGCACCGCGCCGACGACGTCGATGCGTGCGCGCTGCCCGAAGTCATTGTTCAGCACGAAGAATGCGAGCGGCATCGCGATCAGGGCCACGGGCACGTTGATCCAGAAGATCGCCTGCCAGCTCCAGCCCTCCATCACCGCGCCTCCGACCAGTGGTCCGACGGCGACGCCGAGGCCCGAGATGCCGCCCCAGATACCGATCGCGAGCGGTCGGCGCTCGGGGGCGACACCGCCCGAGATCAGGGCGAGCGACAGCGGAAGGACTCCGGCGGCGCCGAACCCCTGCAGCGCCCGCGCCGCGATGAGCTGCCCGGGATCGGCGCTCAGGGCTGCCAGCACCGACCCCAGGCCGAAGATGCCGATGCCGATCATGAACACGGTGCGGCGGCCGAACCGGTCGCCGAGCGCGGAGGCGACGAGGATCATGCTCGCGAACGACAGCGTGTACGCGTTCACGAACCACTGCAGCTCCTCGACCGACGCGCCGAGCCGCTCGTGCAGCACGGGCAGTGCGTTGGTCATCACGAGGTTGTCGAGCGTCGCCATGAACATCGGGACGGATGCCGCGGCGACGACGAGTCCGAAGGCCCGGCGCCTGGTCGCGGGCGGGGAGGTGAGAGTCACGGCGGACTCCTTTCGCGGATGTTTGTAATCGGATGATTACTAAGACATCGCAACTGTAGTAATCGACTGATAACATGTCAAGCGTGAATCCGAGAATCAGCGAGACAGTGGATGCCGCGCCCGATGCGACCCGTCGGATGAGCTCCGAGGAGCGGCGCGAGCAGATCATCGACGCGGCGATCGCCGTGTTCGGCGCCAAGGGCTACGTGGGCACGACCACCGACGATGTCGCGCGCGCGGCATCCGTCTCGCAGCCGTATGTCGTGCGGCTGTTCGGCACGAAGGAGAACCTGTTCCTGGCCGCTCTGGGCAGCGCGCTGGAGCGGCTGCTGGAAGGGTTCGCGGCCGTCCCTTCGGTCGGCGACCTGCACGCGCGCGGCGAGCTCATGGGGCAGGCGTACCTGGGTCTGCTCGAGGTGCGCGGGCTGCATCAGATCCTCTCGCAGGCGTTCCTGCTCGGCGCCCACCCCGTAATCGGCCCGGCCGCGCGTGCCGGATTCGCGAAGGTCTGGCGCTACCTGCGGGACGAAGCCGGCTTCAGCGCCGAGGAGGCGCAGAAGTTCCTCGCGATGGGCATGCTCATCAACACGATGGTCGGGCTGCGCATGACGGAGGAGTACGGCAAGGACGCCGGGATGACGGAGCTCTTCGACGAGTGCTTCCCGCTGAGCATCGCCATGGTGCTCGAGGAGGCGCCGCGCGTCGACGAGCCCTGGTGAGGCGGCCTGACCGCGTCGCTCGGACCGCGCCGGGTAGGCTGATCCCGTGAGCATGGAGATCGAGATCGGTCGCGCCAAGCGCGCGCGTCGTGCCTTTACGTTCGACGACATCGCGGTCGTGCCGTCTCGGCGCACACGCAATCCCGAGGATGTCTCGACGGCATGGTCGATCGACGCATTCCAGTTCGCGATCCCCGTGCTCGGTGCGCCGATGGACTCCGTCGTCAGTCCCACGACGGCGATCATGCTCGGACAGCTCGGCGGTCTGGGCGTGCTCGATCTCGAGGGCCTCTGGACCCGCTACGACGACCCCGAGCCGTACCTCACCGAGATCGCCTCGCTCGACGACGCGACCGCCACGCGGCGGATGCAGGAGCTTTACGCGGAGCCGATCAAGCCCGAGCTCGTGCGCGACCGGCTCGCGGAGATCCGCGCCGGAGGCGTCACCGTCGCAGGAGCCCTCACCCCGCAGCGCACCCAGGAGCTGTACGAGACCGTCGTGGCGGCGGGTGTCGATCTGTTCGTCATCCGCGGCACCACCGTCTCGGCCGAGCACGTCTCATCGGTCGATCAGCCGCTGAACCTCAAGAAGTTCATCTACGACCTCGACGTGCCTGTCATCGTCGGAGGCGCCTCGACCTACACGGCAGCGCTGCACCTGATGCGCACCGGCGCGGCCGGCGTGCTCGTCGGCTTCGGCGGGGGAGCGGCATCCACCACGCGCGCCACCCTCGGCATCCACGCGCCGATGGCCACCGCGGTGTCGGATGTCGCGGGAGCACGGCGCGACTACCTCGATGAGTCGGGCGGACGCTACGTGCACGTCATCGCGGACGGCGGCGTGGGCACCTCGGGCGACATCGTCAAGGCGCTCGCCATGGGGGCGGATGCCGTCATGCTCGGTGTCGCGCTCTCGCGTGCGACGGACGCGCCGGGTCGCGGCTACCACTGGGGCCCGGAGTCGCACCACCCGAAGCTGCCACGCGGCCACCGCGTGAGCGTCGACCAGGTGACGAACCTCGAATCCGTGCTCTACGGGCCCGCGCCCGTCGCCGACGGCACTGCCAACCTCATCGGCGCGCTCAAGAAGTCCATGGCGACCACCGGGTACTCCGACCTGAAGGAATTCCAGCGGGTGGATGTCGTGGTCGCGCCGTACACCACGGGATGACCGCCTCCCCCGAGCCGGCAGATGTCGCGCCGGAGGACTTCCCGCCGACCCTGCGCGAGGTGATGCTCCGACCGCGATGGCTCGCGCTGCTCGCGCTCTGTCTCGTGGTCGCAGGCGTGTTCGCCTGGCTCGGGCAGTGGCAGCTCGGTCGCGCGATCGACACCGACCCGGCGCCGCCGGGTGCCACGGAGGAGGTGCTGCCTCTTGCCGAGGCCGCCGCGCCCGGCGACTACGTCCCCGAGCCGCTCGTGGGGCAGCGCGTCACGGTGACCGGGACGTGGGTGCCCGAGGACTTCATCGTCGTCTCGTCGCGCTACAACGACGGCGTCGAGGGCTACTGGGTGACGGGCCAGCTGCGGGTGGCGGGCGAAGAGGACGGGCAGCCCGTGTCGGTCGCAGTCGCGATCGGATGGGCGGCGACGCCCGCGGAGGCGCAGGCGGCGGTCGAGCAGCTCGAGGAAGCCGCGGCCGCCCCCGGCGCGGCGGAGATCCCGCTCGCGATCACCGGCCGTCTGATCTCCGACGAGGGGCCCGTGCTGCCTCCGCAGAGCGGCGACCCGCAGACGCTGACCCGGATGTCGCCTGCCGCGCTGCTCTCGCGCTGGCACGGGATCGACGGTCTCGACGTCTACCGCGCCTATGTCGCCTCCGAGGTGGCGCAGGGTCCGCTCGAGGACATCTCGTCGCCCGCTCCGGCCGAGGGCTCGAACGTGAACTGGCTGAACATCTTCTACGCGATCGAGTGGGCCGTGTTCGCGGGATTCGCGTTCTACCTCTGGTATCGCCTCGCTCGCGATGCCTGGGAGCGCGAGGTCGAGGAGTTCGAGGAGACCGAGCCGGCGGCGGCCTGACCCCATCGCGCGCGCGAGAGGGGCCGGAATCCCGCGGGTAGACTGGGCGCATGCCTCCGGCCCCGAAACTCGCCTCGTTCCCGGCCATCCGCGGGGCGCTGAGGTTCTACCAGATCTGCTCGGTGATCACCGGCACGATGCTGCTGCTCCTGTGCGCCGAGATGCTCGCGAAGTACGTGCTCGGGTACGAGCTGTTCCTCGGCGGGTCCGGTGGTCTCCTCTGGTTCGCCCCGGTCGTCGAGACCCCGAACGGCCTCGAGTCGACCGGCGACGGGTTCAACCTCTCGCTCGGCATCCTGGTCGCACACGGCTGGTTCTACGTCGTCTACCTCTTCGCCTGCTTCCGCGTCTGGAGCCTGATGCGGTGGCGCTTCCCGCGCTTCCTGCTGCTCGCTTCGGGCGGCATCGTGCCCCTCCTGTCGTTCTTCCTCGAGGTGCGCGTCGCCCACGAGGTGCGCGCCTACCTGAAGACCCGGGAGGATGCCGAGCTGCACTCGCGCGCCGAGCACTCGTCCTTGACCCAGGCCATCCCGACGGAGAACAAGCGTTGACCGAGCAGACCGAGACCTCCCAGCGCCCCGTCCTCGTCGTCGACTTCGGCGCGCAGTACGCACAGCTCATCGCGCGGCGCGTGCGTGAGGCCGGGGTCTACAGCGAGATCGTGCCGCACACCGCGACGGCGGGGGAGATCGCCGCGAAGAACCCGGTCGGGCTCATCCTCTCGGGCGGTCCGTCGTCCGTGTACGAGCCGGGCGCCCCTGCGCTGGACTCTGGCGTGTTCGACCTCGGCGTGCCGACCCTCGGCATCTGCTACGGCTTCCAGGTCATGGCCCAGGCGCTCGGCGGCGAGGTCGCCAACACCGGCCTGCGCGAGTACGGAGCGACGGATGCCGCGCTCACGGGCGACGGCGGCGTGCTGCTTGCCGGCCAGCCGGCCGCCCAGAACGTGTGGATGAGCCACGGCGACCAGGTCTCGAAGGCGCCCGAGGGCTTCGATGTGCTCGCCTCGACGTCGGCGACCCCGGTCGCGGCGTTCGGCAGCGACGAGCGCCGGATGTACGGCGTGCAGTGGCACCCCGAGGTGAAGCACACCGACTTCGGGCAGCGCGTGATCGAGAACTTCCTGCATCAGGCGGCGGGGCTGCCCGCGGACTGGAACAGCGGGAACGTGATCGCAGAGCAGGTGGCCCGCATCCGCGAGCAGGTCGGCTCGGGTCGCGTGATCTGCGGCCTCTCCGGCGGCGTGGACTCGGCGGTCGCCGCGGCGATCGTCCACGAGGCGGTCGGCGACCAGCTCGTCTGCATATTCGTCGACCACGGACTGCTGCGCAAGAACGAGCGCGAACAGGTCGAGAACGACTATGTCGCCTCCACCGGCGTGCGGCTCGTCACGATCGACGCGCGCGAGCAGTTCCTCACCGCGCTCGCCGGAGTGAGCGACCCCGAGCAGAAGCGCAAGATCATCGGGCGCGAGTTCATCCGCTCGTTCGAGGCCGCAGAGAAGACGCTCGTGCTCGAGGCGGCAGCCGACGGTGAGCCGATCCGCTTCCTCGTGCAGGGGACCCTGTACCCCGACGTGGTCGAGTCCGGCGGCGGCACCGGCACCGCGAACATCAAGTCCCACCACAACGTCGGCGGCCTGCCCGAGGACCTGCAGTTCGAGCTCGTCGAGCCGCTGCGCACCCTCTTCAAGGACGAGGTCCGCGCGATCGGCAGGGAGCTGGGCCTGCCCGAGGTGATCGTCGGCCGTCAGCCGTTTCCGGGCCCCGGCCTCGGCATCCGGATCGTGGGCGAGGTCACCGCTGACCGTCTCGAGATTCTGCGTGACGCCGATGCGATCGCGCGCGAAGAGCTGACCAGGGCGGGCCTGGACGGCGAGATCTGGCAGTGCCCGGTCGTGCTGCTGGCCGACGTCCGCTCGGTCGGCGTGCAGGGGGACGGGCGCACCTACGGGCACCCCATCGTCCTGCGCCCGGTCTCGAGCGAGGACGCGATGACCGCGGACTGGACCCGCCTGCCGTACGACGTCCTCGCCCGGATCTCCAACCGCATCACGAACGAAGTGCGCGAGGTGAACCGGGTCGTGCTCGATGTGACCAGCAAGCCGCCGGGAACGATCGAGTGGGAGTGAGCCAGCCGTAGAGCCGGCCTTCGCGGGGCAGGATGGAACCGTGAACGTGAAATCGCACGCCGAGTTCCCGGACGCCGAGTACGTCGTCCTCTCGAGCAGGCTGATCCCCGATCGGGACGGAGGGTACGCCCTCGCGACGCTCGCCCGGGCGCGGCAGATGGCCGCGGCAGGCGTCCACGGCGGACTCGGGCCGCTCCTGCTCACCCTCGACCCCGGGACGCCTGCGGAGCACGCGCAGCATCGCGCGGCGTTCGCAGGGCGCGACCTGGTGGTCGACCCGCATCGGATGCGCAACCTCTTCGACGAGGCGGGCGGGTCGCACGGCGGGGCGGCGGGATGGCTGCGGACGGCGGCGCACCCGGGCGAGCCCGATCCGGCCCTCGAGTACCGGATGATCGAGGATGCCGCAGGGCGGCCGATGGTCGGGCTGCCCATCATCGCGGGGGACCCCGATTGGCACGTCACAACCGCTCCGATCGCCGTGTACGACGAGCGGCATGCGGTTGCGGGCGTCGTCGACGGGTTCGGCGCCCTCTACCGCGCCTGGCTCGAACACGTCGTGGACGGGCTGCGGGCGGGGGATGCCGACCGTCCGGTCGTCGTCGTCTGCGAGTCGCGGCAGCTCGGCGAGCTGCTCGCCGGCTGGGATGACCCGGCGCTGCGCCTCGTGCACGCGATCCACACGATCCACCTCGAGCCCCCGTTCACGCCTGACGCGTCGCTCAATCCGCTGTGGTCGCGGTGGTTCACCCTCGCCGAGCGCTTCGACGCCGTGCTGTGGCCCACCGCCGCGCAGCGGTCGGATGTGCAGGACCGGTTCGGCGCCTCTCCCGTGCATGTCGTGGTGCCGAACGCCGTGCCGGCCGCGGCATCCGTCACGCCCCTGGCGGCGCGGGTTCCCGGCCGCGTCGTCATGCTGAACAGGCTCGCGCCGGGCAAGCGGATCGACCACGCGATCCGGGCCTTCGCCGCCGTGATCGAGGTCGTGCCGGAGGCGACGCTCGACGTGTTCGGCGACGGCTCGGAGCATGACCCGCTGCAGCGCCTGATCGACGAGCTCGGACTCGACGCGCACGTCGTGCTGCGTGGACTCACCGACGATCCCGGGCGTGAGCTGGATGCCGCATCCGTCTTCCTCTCGACGTCGGCGTTCGAAGGCCAGGGGCTGTCGATCGCCGAGGCGCTCGCGCACGGCTGCCCGGTCGTCGCGTACGACGTGCGGTACGGCCCGGGCGACCTGCTCGCCGCAGGAGGAGGACTGCTGGTGCCCGACGGCGACATCGACGCGCTCTCGGCGGCGATGGTCGAGCTGCTGACCGACATCGAGCTGCGGGCGCGCCTCACCGCCGAGGCGGTCGCCGCCGCGCGCGCCGTGCACCCGGAGCACGCGATGGACGCGCTGGCCCAGGCTGTCGCGGACGTGCTGGCTCGTCCGTCTCGACGCACGACCTGACGCTTCGAGGCCCGTGCCGCTGGCGGCGGATCCGCTGGCGGCGGATTGCGCTGCGGGAGCGCGCCTCCCCGCGCACGCTGGGGTCATGGCAGATGACGGAAAGATCCCGCAGTTCGGAGCCGAGGCGCGGCGCGAACTGTTCCACCAGCGCGTGCTCGTGCTCGACGGCCCGCTCGACGACGACAACGGCACGATGATCGCGACGCAGCTGCTCGCGCTCGCCGCCGAGGACGAGGCATCCGACATCGCCCTGTGGATCCACTCGCCCGGAGGCTCGGTGCCGTCGATGCTGGCGATCCGCGACGTGATGCGGCTGATCCCCAACGATGTCGCCACGCTCGCCCTCGGGCTGGCCTGCAGTGCCGGGCAGTTCCTGCTGTCGGCCGGGACGAAGGGCAAGCGGCGTGCGCTGCCGCACGCGCGGATCCTCATGCACCAGGGTTCCGCCGGGATCGGCGGTTCGGCGGTCGAGGTCGAGGTGCAGGCCGACGACCTGCGCCACATGCGCGACACGGTGCTCGGACTGATCGCGCAGGACACGGGCCAGCCCGTGGAGCGGATCTTCGAGGACTCGCTGCACGACCGCTGGTACACCGCAGCGCAGGCGCAGGAGTACGGATTCATCGACGGCACCGTCACCGACTTCGCGCAGGTGGTGCCGCGGCGGCGGCGGCCGGCTGGACTCGGCCTGGGTCTGCCGGATGAGCGTGCGACGGAGGTGGCGGCATGAGCGGCTACACGATCCCCAATGTCGTCTCCCAGCATCCGCGGGGCGACCGCATCATGGATGTCTACTCGCACCTGCTGACCGAGCGGGTCGTGTACCTGGGCACCGCGATCGACGCCGGCGTCGCGAACGCGCTGATCGCCCAGCTGCTGCACCTGGACGCCGACAGTCCCGAGCGGGACATCCAGCTGTACATCAACTCCGAGGGCGGCGATCCGAGCGCGATGCTCGCGATCTACGACACGATGCAGCACGTGCGGCCCGACATCGCGACGACGTGCGTGGGGCAGGCCATCGGTGTGGGTGCGGTCATGCTGGCCGCCGGGGCGGCCGGCAAACGCGCGGTCCTGCCCCATGCCCGGGTCGTGCTGCATCAGCCTGCGGGGCAGGGCCGCGGTGCGATCCCCGACCTGATCCTGCAGGCCGACGAGCTCGTGCGGGTGCGCGGCGAGGTCGAGCAGGTGCTCGCCCGCCACACCGGACAGGATGCCGCGAAGCTGCGCGTCGACACGGATCGCGACCGCGTCTTCACCGCGGACGAGGCGGTCGCCTACGGCCTGGTGGATCGGGTGCTCGCCGAGCGGTGAACCCCCGCACGGGCGTTTCGCCTCGGCGCCGGCGCTCCTCGCTCGACGACCGGGACGGGACTCAGTCGGCGGGCCTGCCCGGCCAGGTTCTGCCTGCCCACGGATCGTAGTCCGCGAGCAGGTCGCCCTGGGGTGGGCGGGCATCTTCGGGCACGTGCTGGAGGTTGATCCGCACCCGGTACCAGAGCGAGCTCGAGCCGCGCATGCCGTCCACGAGCGTGTCGGCGGGGTGCAGCGACGCCACGACGTCGGGATGCTCCGCCTTCCACTGCTCGAGCACCTCGAGCGCCTCAGGCTTGGTCTTCGTCCGGGCGATCTCGATGAGCGGCATCGTGGACGCACGGCGGCCGGAGCCGTCACCGCCGCGTGGCGGCTTCTCGGCGGGACCGAGCTCCTTCGCCAGCGCGAGCAGCGCGTCGAGCGAGCCGACGGCGTCATCGATTCCCTCGTGCGGGTCGCCGAGCTCCGCGAATCTGGCAGGGACGGTGAGAGCCGTGAACTCCTCGGGGCGGCGGACCCTCACCTCGCCCCAGTCCAGCGGCGTCGACACGCGGGCATCGGGAAGCGGCCGGATCGAGTAGGCCGAGGCCACGGTCCGATCCTTCGCGTTCTGATTGAAGTCGACGAACACGCTCTCGCCGCGCTCCTCCTTCCACCACCGCGCGGTCGCGAGTCCCGGCGCGCGGTTCTCTACCTCGCGCGCCAGGGTCTCGGCCGCCAGCCGCACCTGTCGGAAATCCCATTCGGGCGCGATCCGCACCAGGATGTGCAGCCCGCGAGAACCGGAGGTCTTCGGCCAGCCGACGAGACCGACGTCGTCGAGCACCTCGCGCGCGACGTACGCGACGTCCACGATCTGCGACCAATCCACGCCCGGCATCGGGTCGAGGTCGACGCGCAGCTCGTCGGGATGGTCGAGGTCCTCCGCGCGGACGGGATGCGGATTGAGGTCGAGACACCCCAGGTTGACGACCCACGCCAGGCCCGCGGCATCCCGGATCACCGCCTCCTCAGCCGACGTGCCCCGCGCGTAGTGCAGGGTCGCGGTGTCGATGAAGTCGGGGTGGTTCTCCGGCACGCGCTTCTGGAAGAACGCCTCCTGATCGATGCCCTTCACGAATCGCTTGAGCACCATCGGCCGCCCGCCCGCACCTCGCAGCGCGCCGGGCGCAACCGAGAGGAAGTACTGCACGACATCCAGCTTGCTCAGCCCGGCCTGCGGGAAGACGACCTTGTCGGGGCTCGAGACGCGGACTTCGCGGCCGCCGACCTCGACCGTGGTGTCTTTGCGCGCAGGACTCACGTTCGCCACGCTAGCGCGGGAGCGGATGCCGCGGCCACGGCTCGCCGACCTCGGGGAAGCGGTCAGGCGACGAGCGAGAGCCCGACCTGGCCGCCGACCGCGGGACGGTCTGCGGTCCGCATGCGGAGCTCGTCGACGACCGCGGCGGTCAGGTCGACGAGCGTGACTTCGAGCGCCCCGGCGACTGCGGCGATCATCTCGCTCGAGGGCTCCTTGAGGCCGCGTTCGATCTCGGACAGGTATTGCGGCGACACCCCGGCGCGCTCCGCCGTGTCGGCCAGCCGCTCCCCGCGGTCGTGCCGGATGCGGCGCAGCTGGTCGCCGAGCGCGTCGCGCCACAGCGGCTCGAGGGCAGGGGCGGGTCGCCTCGTCGGCAGCGGGATGAGCTCCGCCGTTCGTGCATGCATGCGCTCACGATAGGACGCGGAGGATGCCGCATCCGAGCTGTTCCGCTCAGAGCAGAACGGGGCTCACAGCATGAGCAGTCCGCGAGCGAGCAGCCAGAGGGCGAAGCCTGCCGACGCCGCCGCCGACACCGACAGGACGACGCGGTGGAACAGACTGCCCTCCTCCTGCATCCAGGCGCGGACCAGCGACACGATCAGCAGGATCGTGGCCGCGAGCGCGACGAACGGCACCACGAGCAGCGGCCACGCGCCGCTGGGGAGACCGAAGGCGACGATCATCGGATCCGCGTTCAGCAGGACGAGGGCAAGTCCGCCCGCGGAGGCGAGGTTCAGACCGGCCGACGTCGCCGCGACGAGCACCAGACCTCCGGGGGCGTCGCCGCGGCGACGGCCGAGCCACCTCAGGGCGTAGATCGCCGCGTACACGAGGGTCGCGGCGAAGATGAGGACTGTCGATCCCGCGATCATCATCTGGAGCGGATCGCGATCCCGAATGAGGTCGCCGTCGAGCCGGGAGATCGACGACATCGGATGGATGGCCTCGCTCGTGAGGAAGTCGGGGCTCGACATCGCGTCGATGCACGATGCGTCCGGCGGCGTGACCGGATCCTGCAGGAACTGCTCGGCGATCCACGCGGCGCAGTCATCGACGCCGTCGGTCCACACCACGCCGTGCGCCCGGCCGGGGAAGGTGTACACGTGGGGGAGCGCTAGCGTCTCGGCGGTCGACTCGGCGAAAGCTGCGGGCGTGACCGGGTCGTACTGGCCGGACATGAGCAGCGTCGGTATCGCGCTGGAGACGGGCAGGTTCTCGGTCGGGGGCAGCGCGGGCACCGCCCAGAGCTCGCAGTCCGCGCGGAATCCGTCGGAGAGCGAGTAGTGGGCCAGCAGCTCATCCGCGGCGATTGCCGCGGCGATGCGCGCGTCGTCGTTGAACGGCGCTTCTTCGGCGCAGTCGATCGACAGCTGCAGACCCTCGCCCGCCCCGTCCGCGTCGTCGACGATGCGCTGTGCCAGGGGGATCGCCGCCTCGACCTCGCCAGCGGCCAGCCGATCGATCACATACGGAACCACTGGCAGGACGCTCGCGTCGGAGAAGGCGCTGACCAGGCCGTCGACGAGGTCGGTGTCGCTCAATCGAACCCTGAGCGGGGAGCCGTTCGCGGGGTTCTTCACGGTGACCGAGAGGGGTTGCTCGGCCGCGCCCGCGAGCACCTTCCTGAGGGACTGCTCCAGGTCGGGATACCGACGACTGCACTCCGCGTGGGCTGCGCAATCCGCCAGCAGTGTGTCGACGGAGGCCGTGAAGCCTGCCGGGGTGTCCTCGTACCGATTGATCTGCGGCGCGTAGACGCCGTCGAGGATCACCGCGCGCAAGCCCTCCGGCCGATCGCGCATCGCCGTCAGCGCCAGCCGCGAGCCGTACGACGCTCCGTACAGATTCCACTCGTCGTACTCGAGCGCCGCCCGGAGGTCTGCGAGGTCGGCTGCAGTCTCCGCGCTCGTGTAGGCGGTGAGATCGATGCCCTCCGCGATGAGCCGCTCGTGACACTTGGTCAGCTGCTCGGCGCGTCGCTCGAGCGCCGCATCACCCGAGAGGAGCGTCCCGTCGACCACGAAGTGCTCGATGTCGAGTTCGGGGCAGTCCAGCGTGGGCTTCGCATGGGCATCGCCGCGCTGCTCGATGAGGATGACGTCCCGGTCTTCGCCCGCCCAATCGGCGTCATCCAGGAAGTACCGCAGAGCGTCGAGGCGCCCCATGCTCGACGCGCCGGACGTCGGGAAGACGAGCGGGTCGGAAGTCGTCGGCGCGCGGCCGGCGATGATGGTCACCGGAAGCTGGAGTGTCTTCTCCGGGTCGGCCTCCGGAGACCGGCGCTCGGGCACGGTGAGCATTCCGCATGTCACGCGCTGCTGGTCGTCGGCGGGCACGTCGGCCGTGCACTCGCCCTCTTCGAACGCGTCCTCCGGTGCAGGTGCCGAGACCTGGGGCTCGCCGGCTGCGGCGAGGGCGGCAGTCGGCGCGAAGAGGGTCAGTGCCAGCGCGCAGAGGACCGTCGATGCAGCGGTGAGCGCGCGCGGCCCGGCCATAGCGTCACGATAGCGGCGAGGCAGTGCTGCTGACAGCCCTCGCGTCACGAATGACGAAGGGGGCCACCCTTTCGGATGACCCCCTTCGTGCAGAACGGGTGACTAGTTCGAGCCGCGGGCGATCGCGAGGATGCGCAGGATCTCGATGTAGAGCCAGACGACCGTGACCATGATGCCGAACGCACCCAGCCATGCGAACTGACGCGGAGCGCCGTTGCGGACGCCCTGCTGGATGTTGTCGAAGTCGAGCACGAGCGAGTACGCGGCCATGATGACGACGAACACGCCGATCAGGACGCCCCAGGGGATGCCGAACAGGAAGCTCGGCTGGCTGGCCAGACCGAACGCTCCACCGGCGATCGGGACGTTGAAGAACATCAGCCCGAGGTTGATGAGCGAGAAGACGAGGTAGCCGATCATCGCGATCATGAAGATCTTGGTGGCGCGCTTGGACGCTCGGATCTTCCCGCTCGCGAACAGCGCGAGGGTCACACCGACGACCACGAGTGTCGCCAGGGTCGCCTGGACGACGATGCCCGGCCAGATGAACTCGAAGAACGCCGAGATTCCGCCGACGAACAGGCCCTCGAATGCGGCGTACGCGAAGATCAGCGCGGGGCGCACCTTCTTGCGGGAGCCGAAGATCACTGCCAGCGAAAGGACGAATCCGCCCAGGAGGCCGACGATCCACGGGACCAGGGTCGGGCTGGGGTTGGTCGGCGTCACGGGAGCCATGGTCCACAGCCAGCCGCCGACGGCGGTGACCAGGAGCACGGCGAACAGGCCGACGGTCTTCCAGACGGTGTCCTCGACGGACATGCGGTCGGTCTCGATCGCACCGGCGGCCGGAGCGGCGTACATGCCCTCCAGGTGCGCCTGGGCAGCGGCATCCGTGCCCGCGGCCTGCGCGGTCGCGAACTGCGTCTGCCCGCCGAGGCTGGCGGCGTTCTGGCCACCCGGGTAGGACTTCACGGCTTTCGCGTCCTGGAAGGCGGGGTTGTCGAATGCGGGGTTTCTGAGGGCCACGGCTCTCACACTCCAAGGTCAAGGGTTTCACAGCGCTGTGCTGTGCATCCACGATATCCGACCGGGGGTGATCCTTCGCGGGTTCGTGCTGTGAGAGGGCTTTGAGCGGGTGCTGCGATCGGATGCCGCCGCCTGCGCCCTGATGACCCGCGGGTAGCCTGAAACGGTGCCGCGGACCCGTCCTCTCGTGATCGGACACCGCGGCGCGCCCGGATACCGCCCCGAGCACTCGCGGTCCTCCTTCGATCTCGCGTTCGCGATGGGCGTGGACGCGGTGGAGCCCGATGTCGTCGTGTCCAAGGACGGCGTGCTGGTCGTCCGGCATGAGAACGAGATCTCCGGCACCACGGATGTGGCGGATCGCCCCGAGTTCGCCGACCGGCGCGCGACGAAGACGATCGACGGCGCCGAGCTGACCGGCTGGTTCACCGAGGACTTCACGTGGGACGAACTGTCGACCCTGCGATGCCGCGAGCGGCTGCCGAAGCTGCGGCCGAGCAGTGCGTCGTTCGACGACGAGCAGCCCGTCCTGAGCCTTCGGGACGTGCTGGACCTCGTGCGAGCGACCTCGCTGGAGCAGGGACGTGAGCTCGGCGTCGTGCTCGAGATCAAGCACGCCACGTACTTCGAAGTTCTCGGATGGGACCTCGCGCAGCTCGTCGAGTCGGAGCTGGTCGCGGCGGGCTGGGCGCGCGGGGAGCTGCCGCTCACGATCGAGGCGTTCGAGTCGACTGTGCTCGGCCGCCTGCGCGAGCGCGGCATCCGAGGAACGTACGTGTACCTGCTCGAGGCCGCCGGTCGTCCCTTCGACATGGTCGCCGCGCTGGGGAAGGCCGCGCCGACCTACAAGGAGACCGCGCGTCCGGCGGGGCTGGACCGTCTCGTCGGCGCGGTGGACGGAATCAGCGTCGACAAGCGGATGATCCTCGCGCCCGACAAGCTCGGCAGGATGACAGGTCCGTCGCCGCTGATCGCCGACGCCCACGCCCGGGGTCTGCGCGTCTTCACGTGGACATGCCGTCCGGAGAATGCGTTCCTGGTCGGCCAGTACCGCGCCCGCGGCGGTCCCGCCGCGTTCGGCGACTACGAGTCGGAGTGGACGGTGATCCGGGACGCCGGCATCGACGGCGTCTTCGTCGACCACGCCGACCTCGGAGTCGCGTTCTTCAAGGGCTGATCGGGACTCAGTGCGATTCCCGGCTCACCGCCGAGCCGCTCGCACCGCGCAGGAAGTCCAGGTCGGCGCCGGTGTCGGCCTGCATGACATGGTCGACGTACAGGCGCTCCCAGCCGCGTCGGGGGTCGGCGAAGGCTTCGACCATGGCGTCGGCGGGTCCGCGGGCTCCGAGTTCCTCCGGCGTGAGTTCGACGTCGATGCGGCGCCCCCGCACGTCGAGACTGATCCAGTCACCGGTGCGGATGAGCCCGAGCGGTCCGCCGGCCGCTGCCTCGGGCGTCACGTGCAGGACCACCGTGCCGTAGGCGGTGCCCGACATCCGGCCGTCGCAGATGCGGACCATGTCGCGGACGCCCTGCTCGAGGAGCTTCTGGGGGAGCGGCATGTTGGCGACCTCCGGCATCCCGGGATATCCCATCGGCCCGC
The DNA here is from genome assembly GCF_900114345.1 of Microbacterium sp. cf046. Taxonomy (GTDB): domain Bacteria; phylum Actinomycetota; class Actinomycetes; order Actinomycetales; family Microbacteriaceae; genus Microbacterium. The sequence goes on from NZ_FOZJ01000001.1 coordinate 1,136,373, forward strand.
ACCCGCGAAGGACGAGCACGCTGTCGGCGGTGACGTCGAGATCGGGATCGTCAATGCGGGCGTGGAAGTCCTCGATGCTGTCGAACACCAGCGCCGGGCCGCGGTGCTTCAGCAGGTGCGGCGAGGCCGCGGCGGGCTTGATCAGCGCGCCGCCCGGGGCGAGGTTGCCCCGCAGCACCGCGATGCCGGCATCCCGCTGGAACGGTGTCGACCGGGCGCTGATGACGTCGGCATCCCAGCTCGGCGCGACCTCGAGGTAGTCGACGAGCGGGCGGCCCGTGATCGTGAGCGCGTCGGGGTCGAGCAGGTCGCGGACCTCCCGCAGCACGGCGAGCAGGCCGCCCGCGCGGTGGAAGTCCTCCATCAGGTGCGTGCCCGCCGGCTGGAGGTTCACGAGCAGCGGCACGGATGAGCCGATCCGGTCGAAGTCATCGATCGTCAGCTCGATGCCGAGTCGGCCTGCGATGGCGAGCAGGTGCACGACGGCGTTTGTGGATCCGCCGATCGCCGCGAGGGCGACGATCGCATTGTGGAACGATCCCTCGGTCAGGAACGTGCTGGGCCTTCGACCCTGGGCGACGAGTTCGACGGCGAGGCGTCCGGTGAGCTGTGCCGCTTCGAGCAGCCGCGCATCCGGGGCTGGCGTGCCGGCGACGCCGGGCACGATCGTCCCGAGCGCCTCGGCGACGAGCGCCATCGTGGAGGCGGTGCCCATCGTGTTGCAGTGCCCGGCGCTGCGGATCATCGACGACTCGGAGCGCAGGAAGTCCGCTTCGCTCAGCGTGCCGCCCCGCACCTCCTCACTGAGCCGCCACACATCGGTGCCGCAGCCGAGGGCGACGCCGCGGAACGTGCCGGTGAGCATCGGTCCGCCCGGCACCACGACGGCCGGGATGTCGACGGATGCCGCCGCCATCAGCAGGGCGGGAATCGTCTTGTCGCAGCCGCCGAGCAGCACGACGCCGTCGATCGGGTTGGCGCGCAGCATCTCCTCGGTCGCCATCGCCGCCATGTTGCGCCACAGCATGGCGGTGGGCCGCACCTGCGTCTCGCCGAGGGAGACCACGGGCAGTTCGAGGGGGATGCCGCCCGCCTCGAGGATGCCGTTCTTCACTGACTGCGCGACCGTCGTCAGATGCGCGTTGCAGGGGGTGAGGTCGGATGCGGTGTTCGCGATCGCGATCTGCGGCCGGCCCGTGAACGCGTCGTCCGGGACGCCGCGACGCATCCAGGCGCGATGGATGTAGGCGTTGCGGTCGTCTCCTGCGTACCACTGGTTGCTGCGAAGCTCCATCGCCCAGATTCCAATTCTCGAAACGTTGGTCTACTCTGTGGAACACGATGAATTCTATGCCACAGACTCTCGATGCGACTACAGCACCGACGTCGGTCGGTGTCGAGAGCGACGAGGGCAGACTCGTCGGCTCAGATCGCGTGCTCGCGGTGCTGGGTGAACTCTCCAGGCACCCGGCGGGTGTCGGACTGGACGAGTTGGCGCGCATCATGGGCAGCCCGAAATCATCGGTCCACCGAGGATTGGCGTCTCTGCGTCGAGCCGGCCTTGCGGATCAGGACGATCGCGGCCGCTACCTGCTCGGCGACGAGTTCGTCCGCATGGCATTCGCCTATCACGAGGCGCGTCCCGATCAGGTGCGCGTGCGTCCGGTGCTGGAGGAGCTCGCCGCCCGATTCGGCGAGACGGTGCACTACACCGTGCTGGACGGGCGCACGGTGGTCTACCGCGCGAAGGTCGATCCGCCCACCGGCGCGGTGCGGCTGACCTCCACCGTGGGCGGCCGCAACCCCGCGCACTCGACCGCTGCCGGAAAGCTGCTCCTCTCATACCGGCTGCAGACGCGCTCGGATGTCGCTGCCTGGGCGGCGGAGGAGCCGCTCGTTCGCCGGACCGAGCGCACGCACACCACTGCCGATGCGCTGCAGCCCGAGTTCGAACTCATCCGCGGCCGCGGGTTCGGCACCGACGATCAGGAGAACGAACCGGGCGTGAACTGCCTCGCGCTGCCGGTGTTCCTGACATCCCCCTCCGCTCCCTCCGGCGCGGTGAGCGTGAGCGCGATCGCCTACCGGACCCCGATGACCGAGCTGATCTCCCGGGTGGATGACGTGCGCCTGATCATCGGCGCCCTGGGGGCTCCGGTCCGATGAAAGCGACCCCCGCATCAGAACGCGCCTTCGTGCTCGGCGAGGGACCGCTCTGGGACGACCGCACCCAGGCGCTGCTCTGGGTCGACATCCAGTCCCGACAGGTTCACCGCGGGACACTCATCGGCGAACGCATCGAGCCGTCGGCGACCATCGGATTGCCCGCCACCGTCGGAGCGGTCGCACTGACCGAGCGGGACGACCGCTGGCTGGCGGCGGTCCACGACAGGCTCATGCTGATCGGTCCGACCGGGCCACTCGCCCACACCCCGCCCTGGTTCGACGGTGCCGTCAGGAGGTTCAACGACGGGCAGGTGGACCCCACTGGCCGCTTCGTCGTCGGAACCCTCCGCCTCGAAGGCGGCTCCACGACCGAGAAGCTCCTGCGCGCCGACAGCCGGGAGGTGACGGTCATCGATGACGACCTCACCCTGTCGAACGGACTCGCCTGGTCGGCCGACGGATCGCGCTTCTACAGCATCGACACGATCAGCCGGACGATCCGTGTGCGCTCCTACGACCCGATCGGCGACGCGATCGGCGACTGGTCGGTGTTCGCGACCCTGGACCGCGGCTATCCGGATGGGATGTGCATCGACGCCGATGACCATCTCTGGGTGGCGGTGTGGGGCGGAGGTGCCGTGCTCCGCTTCTCGCCGGAGGGCGCGATCGTCGATCGCATCGAGGTCGCGGCCCCGCACACCTCGAGTGTGACCTTCGCAGGCCCCGAACTGGATGTCCTCGTCATCACGACCGCCCGCGAGGAGCTCACCGCACAGCAGCTGCGCGAATTCCCGCGGTCGGGGTGCCTTTTCACCGCCACGCCCGGAGTCCACGGAGTTCCGGTGCGCCGGGTGGCGGCATCCGTCATCGACCGCCTCTTCCCCACCCTCTGATCAGGAGCACCACGTGTACCTCATGCGCATCGGCACGCCCGGAGCCGAGAAGCCGGTCGTCCGCCTCGACGACGACACCTACGTCGACGTCTCCGACGTGACCCGCGACTTCGACGAGCAGTTCTTCGGCTCGGGCGGTCCGGCCTCCTTGCGGGCGGTGGTCGACGAGCGGGTCGCGTCGGGGCACGTCGCCCGGTTCGAGGGCGAGCGCATCGGCGCTCCGATCGCGCGCCCGCACCAGATCCTCTGCATCGGCCTGAACTATCGCGACCATGCCGCCGAGACCGGGCAGGCGGTGCCCGACGAGCCCATCGTCTTCAACAAGGCGCCGAACACGCTGATCGGGCCGAACGATGATGTGCGCATCCCGCGCGGCTCGACGAAACCCGACTGGGAGGTCGAGCTCGGGATCGTCATCGGTTCGCGTGCGAGCTATCTCGAGTCGCCCGAGGAGGCGGCATCCGTGATCGCGGGCTACACGCTCGTCAACGACGTGAGCGAGCGCGCCTTCCAGATCGAGCGCGGCGGTCAGTGGGTCAAGGGCAAGTCGGCAGAGACCTTCAACCCGGCAGGACCCTGGCTCGTGACCCCGGATGAGCTGGATGACGTGGACGACCTGGGCATGTGGCTCGATGTCAACGGCGTGCGCCGTCAGACCGGAAGCACCTCGACGATGGTCTTCAACAGCCGGTTCATCGTGCAGTACCTCTCGCAGTTCATGGTGCTGGAGCCGGGCGACCTGATCAACACCGGCACCCCGCCCGGGGTGGGAATGGGCTTCCGGCCGCCGGTCTGGCTGCAGCCCGGCGACGTGATGGAGCTGGGCATCGACGGCCTCGGCGTACAGCGCCAGCACGTGATCGGACCGCGGTGACATGCGCGCCTTCGTGATCACCGCTCCCGGGCAGGCCGGGGTGCAGGACGTCGAACCGCCGATCGCGGCACCGGGCGAGGTCGTCGTCGACGTGGAGCGCGCCGGCGTCTGCGGGACCGATGTGGAGTTCTACACCGGCGAGATGGCGTACCTGCACCAGCGTCACGCGCACTTCCCGATGCGCATCGGCCACGAGTGGATGGGGACGGTGACAGCGGTCGGTGACGGCGTCGACCCCGGGTGGATCGGGCATCGCGTGACCGGCGACACGATGCTCGGCTGCGGGAAGTGCCGGCGCTGCCTCGCCGGTCACCAGCACGTCTGCGAGTTCCGGCAGGAGGTCGGCATCCGAGGCGGCCGGGCCGGCGCGCTCGCCGAGCAGGTCGCTGTGCCCGCGACATCCCTGCACCGCTTCCCGGACGACATGGATGCCGCGCTCGGCGCGCTGGTCGAACCGGCGGGCAACGCCCTGCGATCGGTTCAGGGCGCCGCCCTGAAGCCGGGCGATCGGGCGCTGATCCTCGGGCCGGGGGCGATCGGCCTGCTGTGTGCGATGTTCGCGCGCGCTGCCGGAGCCGAGGTGCACCTGCTGGGTCGGTCGCAGCGCTCGATCTCCTTCGCGAAGACCCTCGGATTCCAGGACGTCTGGGCCGAGGATGCGCTCCCGGACCTGCCCTTCGACGCCGTGATCGACGCATCCAACTCGCCCGCGCTTCCCGCCAAGGCGCTCGAGGTCGTCGAGCCGGCCGGCCGCGTGGTCTACGTGGGACTGGCCGGCACCCCGAGCCTGATCGACACGCGCGACCTTGCGCTGAAAGACGTCACAGCGGTCGGCATCCTGAGCGCGTCGCCCGGCCTCGCCGGCGCGATCGAGGCATTCGCCTCAGGGGATGTCGACCCGCGCCCCCTCGTCGCCGCGACCATCGGACTCGAGGATCTCGCCGGCGTCCTGGCGGGCGCGCGTCCGCATGGTGCCGGTGACGGACCCAAGATCCACATCGACCCCCGCATCCTTGCCGCAGGAGGCACGCCATGACCGACTTCACCGGGCTCGTCGCCCTCATCACCGGCGGCGCGAGCGGCATCGGAGCCGCCACCGCAGCCGAACTGGTCTCGCGCGGCGCGCGTGTGGCGGTGCTCGATCGCGACACCGCGAACGCCGCAGCCGATGTGCTCGCGATCACGTGCGATGTCACCGACCCGGCGCAGGTGCGAAGTGCGGTGGCGCAGGTGGCCGACGAGCTCGGCGGCATCGACGTCGTCGTCAACAACGCCGGCATCGGGGCATCCGGCACCGTCGCCGACAACGACGACGACGAATGGGCGCACGTGCTGGACGTGAACGTCATCGCGATGGCCCGCGTCGCCCGCGAGGCGCTGCCGCACCTCGAGCGGTCCTCGCACGCCGCGATCGTCAACGTCTCGAGCGCGGTGGCGTACGTCGGCGTTCCGAACCGCGCGCTGTACGGAGCAAGCAAGGGCGCGATCGTCGGGCTCACCCTCGCGATGGCAGCCGACCACGTGCGTGCCGGCATCCGCGTCAACGCGGTTGCACCCGGCACCGCGGACACGCCGTGGGTCGGCCGTCTCCTCGACCAGGCGGACGACCCGGATGCCGCCGCCGAGGCGCTCCGCGGGCGCCAGCCGATCGGCCGGCTGGTCCGGCCGGGCGAGGTCGCGAAGGCGATCGCCTACCTCGCGTCTCCGCTCTCCGGGTCAACCACCGGCACGATCCTGCGGGTCGACGGCGGCATGTCGAGCCTGCGCGTCTAGCCCACGGCCGACCTTCGGGGCGGCCGGCCGCGGGTCTACGATGTGCCCATGGCGGCGTACTTCGTCCCCGCTCTCGATCTTCTCCCCTACTGGCCGCATGACCTGCTGGCCCCGAGTGACGTGCCCATGCTCGGTCGGCTCGGCCAGTACGCGGGCGTCACCGAGTTCGAACTCGTCGAGTACGAGGGCGAACTCGGCGTCGTGGGGACCCTGGCACTGTGGGACGAACTGACGCTCGACCTCCCGCTCGTGGACGGACTGCAGCTCGTCCTCGGCCAGCCCGGGCCCCACCTGACGGCACTGCCGTTCGAGCTGAGCTTCGGCGCGCCGACCACCGAGGTGACCGGCGGGCCGGCCGAAGTCGCACTCGACAAGTTCCTGAAAGGTCGCCAGGGTCCGTACGAACTCGTGCTTCCCGCAGTCGACATCGGACTTCGATTCGACCCTGAGCACTTGCGGCCGATGCGTCCGAAGGATGCGGGAGATCTGCGCAAGGGGTTCGAGATCGACCCGACCCGGACCGCGACGCAGCTCAACTTCCGGGGTGCGGTCGCGATCAACACCGACACCGGCATCCGGATGGAGGCGCCTGGCGACCTCGACCTGCCGTACTGCCAGATCGGGTCGACGGGGATCGTCATCACGGCGCAGGACCTCGTGATGAGGTTCTCGGACGACCAGCCGTTCCCGGAGGGGATCGACCCGGAGGCGTTCGACCTCGATCCGGACTGGAAGGGCGTCTTCCTCGGGCGCGTCCAGGTGTTCAACCTCAACACGCTCGTGGAATGGCTTCCCGAGCGACTCGACCTCGAGAAGTGGTTCATCGGCCGTGGCGGCGTGACCGGCAAGGCCACCGCGATCCTCGACCTCGCGCCCGACATGTCGGCCCAGGACTTCGCCGTACGCTCGTTCCGGTTCGCGTTCCAGCAGAACGCACTCCTGGAGGGGCTCATCCAGCTCGCGGTCAAGCTGCCCTATTTCGACGACAAGGTCGCCTACCTCGACCTCGCCATCACCAACGAGCCGACGCTCGACTTCCCGGAGTCCATGGGATTCATGGGTGCGATCGCCGGGGTGCAGCCGCCGGGCGGGAGCGAGGCGCCTCGACAGGACGAACTGATCGCGCTTCCGGCCGATCCGATTCTGCGGGTGGGTGTCACCAGACTCGGCGTCCGCGCCAAGCCGGATCGGGGTCGCGTCCGCAACGACGAACCTCCCGAAACCCGCTTCTGGGACCTCCTGATCGATGGCCGCGTGGAGATCGGACCCGCTTCGACCGTGGCCGCTTCGCTGTTCGGCGGTGAGTTCACGGAGCTGATCCTCCAGGTGTCGCCGCGATTCGACTTCGTCCTGCCGAGCGGCCTCTGGCTCGCCATGAACGAGGCGGCCCGTACGAAGCTCGCTGCGTTCCCCGTCACGATCTCGCGGGTCGGGTTCGGGTCGCAGGACGCCGAGAAGTGGGTCGGGCTGGATGCCGCCGTGGACTTCGGCAAGGGCATCGGACCCGCCGCCTCGGTCAAGGGACTGCGTGTCTTCTACGGCGGTCCGCCGGGGACGCACATCTCCTTCGAGGGCATCGGCCTCAAGCTCGATCGAGCGGGCTTCGCCTTCGAGGGCTTCGTCTCCATGGTGACCGGCGCGGATCCGGGAGGCATCGCCGATCCCGGGGATCGCATCTTCCGCGGGGATGTGAAGCTCGCCGTCGCCGCCGGCGTCGGCGTGACGCTCGAAGGCTCGGTCCTGTTCGGGACCAAGGCGGGCACCCGCTTCGGTTACGTCGCCCTCGATGCGGAGTTCGGCAGCGGGATCCCGGTCTTCTCGTCGGTCTCGTGGTTCGGCGCGGCGCTGCTCGCCGGGGTCAACGTCACCCCTGACAAGTCTCTGACCGGCGACCAGGGCGACGACTTCAACTGGTATCAGCACTGGTACGCCCCTTCGCCGGGGCCGCACTCGGTCATCAACGCCCGCAAGTGGGTCCCCGCTGAGGATGGCTGGGCGGCGGGCGCCGGAGTCACCCTCGGATCCAGTGACGGCAAAGCATGGAGCCTGAGGGCGCTCCTGGCGGTCGTCGCTCCCGGACCGGTCATCATCGTCGAGGGGCGCCTCCGTGTCCTGCAGACGCGCGAACCGCATTCCGGTCCGCCCCGTTCGACCACCATCCGGGGTCTCATGGTGCTCGACTTCGATCAGGGCGACTTCCTGCTGGCGCTCGAAGTGGACTACAAGCTTCCCGAGTCCGGTCTGCTGATGGATGTGCACGCGGCGGGCGAGGTGTTCTACGGACACCGCCCCGGCGACTGGCACCTCGCGATCGGCTGGCCCGAGCCGATCAGCCGTCGGGTGCGCGCGAAAGCGCTGAAGCTGCTCGAGTGGGATGCATACCTCGTGATCACCGGGCGCGACCTGGAACTCGCGGAGCGGACCTTCCCCGGCACGGCGCTCGCGGTCGGCTACCGCACCGGCATCGACAAGCGCGGCAAGTGGGGACCGATCAAGGGAGTGCTGGCCGTCTGGATCGCCGGCGACGTGGCGATCTCGTTCCGGCCGTTCTACATCCTCGCCGAGCTCTCCCTGCACGGAGAGGCGAGCATCAAGGTCTTCGGGATCGGATTCGAGCTGATGCTCGACGCGCTGCTCGCGCTCGAGGCGCCGGTCGACGGCGACGACGAATACTTCGGTGGAAAGGTGCGGATCAAGCTCGGCCTGCCGTGGCCGCTCCCGGACATCAAGAAGGACATCCCGTTCGAGTGGGGCGACGCGAGCGGGATGCCGCCGCCGATCACACCGCTCGTCGACGGCGCGAGCGTGAGCCCGGGCTACAGCATCGTCGGCGAACGGCTCTACGAACGGGAGACCGGAGCCGTCTCCGGCATCTCGATGCCTCTCGACGGCCGGGTGTCGATCGCCTTTCAGCGTCCGATGCGGTCGACCTGGGCGGGAGCGCCGACTCCTGTCGATGTGGCGCGCCCTGACCGGGTGGGCGATCTCTACTACCGATACACACTGCTCGACGTCCGCGTTCAGGTGACGCCGTCGGCGGGCTCGCCGCACGACGCGACCGAGGACCTCTTCGGGCAGTGGACCCTCGGGCCGGGCGACGTCGACGGACCGCAGGCCGAGAGCCTCGTGCTGTGGGGGCTGACGCCGTTCCCCGCGGCGGGCAATCTCGCCTGGCCGGGTCGCACCGAACGCCGCTCTTGGGCCGACCTGCTGTTCGAGACGTACACCCGCTGGCCATGCGGCACCCTGCCGCCCGTCGAGCGGTGCGTCGACTTCGGCATCCCGCCGCTCGGGGTGTACGACCCGGAGCTGCGATACCGGCCGGAGCCCGCGTTCGGCGCGGTCGTCTTCCGCGCCTGGCCGGGTGTCGATGACCAGGAGGACGGTCTGCGAGGTGAGCGGGTCCAGGTGCCGCTCGCGATCATCGGTGCCGGGGGCGGGGCGCCGGGTCAGGCCCTGAGGCTGGCGCGCACCACATTCCTGGGCGGCGAGGACGGCGGCGACGGTGCACAGGCGACGCTGGGCCCGGTGGACGGCGTGACCGTCGCCGGGGCGAGCATCGACCTGCCCCCGAGCGTGCGGGCCCATGGCCGGATCGAACACAACAAGGATCTGACGTTCCTCATCGTGATCGGGCTCCGCGGCGACGAGGTCGTGGCCAGCGCGATCGCCGACGGCCCGGACTTCGAGATCACCTCGGACGCCAAGCCGTTCACCCGGGTCATCCTGCGACTCCAGCCCCGCGGCGGTCCGAGCCGAAAGGGCGAGGACTTCCACACCCTGACGAAGTTCTGCTACACGACCGCGGCTGCGCTCGCGAATGACGCCGAGGTGCACGCGCAGCGATCCCGGTGGCAGCACGTCATGGGACCGCTGACGATCGACCAGCCAGAAACGGACGCCGCGCCGTTCGGAACGCACCTTGTCCACGAGCCGCACGCGGCATATCGCATCGAACTCGACATCCGCACCGAGAGCGCCGCGGCACTCGATGACCCGTGGACCGACCTCGGCGTCGCCACCGAAGCACTGACCGTGTCAACTGCCGGGGCGCCGGCGGACCTGTCACCGTACGTCCACTCCGTGGCTCCCGGCGACGGCGCCCGGCCCTTCTACGCCGACTACGACCTGCGCATCCTCTACAACCAGCCCTACGTCGAGGCCATGTACCTGCGTGCCGGCGGCCGGCTCACCGCCGACCTGTTCACCTCCGGCGGCCAGCACGTCGAGCCGGAGATCACGCGCGGGCGCACGCTGACACCGGCGATCACTGGCGAGGTCGGCATCCTGATCGACCGACTCGACGCGTCGGAATGCATCGTGGTCGACCTCGACACGATCGCCGGCTACGACGTGACCACCTACCGCACGCGCCTGGCGACGGCGACGGCCTACGAGGTCCGTGTCAGCGGAGGCGGCCTGCCCGACCCGGTGCACCGGTGGAGCTTCGTCACCAGCCGCTATCGCACGTTCGCCGAGCACATCGCCGACGCGCGTGCGACGCCCTGGCACGAGCGGCTCGCGGCGGGCATCGACTGGGCAGCGGTGGCAGCCGGGCTCGCGCCTGCCGTCGACCGCGGGCTCGAGGACCAGGCGTGGCGGAGCATCTGGCAGGGTGCCTTCGGGTTTCCCATCCGCACCCTCCCGACTCGCCCGGACATCACCGTCCTGTGGACGGAGGGCGCCGCCTTCGAGGCCCGCGCGCTCGCGATCGCGAGTCCCGAGCCCCTGTTCGCGGACGAGCGGACGATGCTCGTGCTCACGCGCAAGAAGACCACGATGGTGCTCACTCCGGCAGGCCCGCAGCCGACGGTCGCATGGGTGGAGGTGCCCCATCGCCTGGTGCGCTCGCTCGACGGGACCAGGGCGCTGCTGGTCGGGACCGACCTGGCCGGGCAGCCTGTTCCCCTCACCGCCGGCGCCTGCCGGCTGACGGCGACCTATCGCCTGGCAGGCATCCCCGGTCTGCCGGACCTCAGCCGGCAGGGCGACGACGCGGATGAGACGGCGACCTGGGCCTTCACGCTGCCCGACACGCCGTCCCCGATCGTGGATCCGGAGGCGTGACATGGCGGATCTGCTGCTCCAGGACCCCAGGCTGACGCTGATCGGCGCCGGCTTCCTCGGCGACTCCGAGGCGCAGGACGGTGTTCACCTGCGCTGGTCGTTCGACCCCGACCTCGGGTTCCCTGCCGAAGGCTTCCGGCTGTGGGTGCGCGACGCGTCCCGCGAGGACTCCCGCAAGGTGTCGTTCACGAAGCTCGCCACGCAGCTCGAGCAGCATCCTGCCGCGGCCGGGATCGCCACCGGGGTGACCGTGCACCGCATGGACGGCGGCAGGATCGCCGCCGGACGCCGCTGCGACCAGATCGGCCTGGCGCTCGGTTCGGCGCCGCTGGTCCTGCGGTTCCGGCCGGGCTTCGGCGCCGCTCCGGAGCCGGTGAGGTCGGTGACCGTCTTCGGACTGAGCCAGCGCGGAGCGGTTTCGGTCCGCGCGCGGCACGCCGGCCGGGTCGCCGACTGCGCCGCGGTCGGCGCCGCACCGTGCCTCCGCGACCTCACCGGCGGAGCGATCGCCGAGGAGCTGACCGCACTCACCGGGGCAGACATGATGCTCGCCGGGCGCGACCTGCGCACGCGGCGCTCGGGTGACGGCGTCGCGGCGGCCGTGCGCGAGGACCGCGCCAGTGCATTGGAGCGGCTGCGGGATGTCGGCTTCGCGGCCGCCGCTGCGTCGTGCACGCCGTTCCAGCTCACCGTGCGGGCGGACGCGATCGACGAGGTCCTGGTGTCGGGCTGCGACGCGATCCTCGTCGGCGCGCTGTGGAGTCCGATCGCGCCGGATGACGCCGAGCGCGGCTGGACGCCGCTCGCCGGCCCAATCTGCCTTCCTGTCGATGACACGCCCGGCTCCCCATGTACCGCCGGCGCGAGCGGGCGCGCCGTCGCGAGCGCCCGACTGCCGGATGCCGCCGACCTGCCCCCCGGTGCGCCGACGCGGGCCGAACTCGACGCGCGCCTCCTGGGCGCCGACTTCGACGAGCTCTCCACGTCGCTCGAGAAGGTCCTCAGCGGCGGGGGCCAGTTCGTGACCCGTCTCGCCGCCGATGACATCGACGACGGAACGACCTGGCGCTACGACGTCGTGCGCGACGCCGTCACGGCGGCAGCAGACCCGTACTTCGCGCGCATCCTGGGCCTGTACTGGGTCCACCATCCCATCGACGCCACCGCTCGCCATGACTACCGCGTCGAGGCCACATGGCCGATCGACGGCGAGAAGAAGAGCCTGTCCTGGATCATCTACGATCGGGGACTCGAGGCGCAGCCACCCCTGCCTCCGCCGACCGCCACCGCCGCGACGCCGAGGATCGGCGCCGCGCACGTCATGGCCGACGGCATCCTGAATCCGTTCGAGATGGACGTGACGGTGGATTGGCGGCGCCCCTCGGTCTGCGAGCTGGCCGACCCGGTGCGCAGCCCGATCGCCTACCTGATCGAACGCACCGCCGCCGACGATCCCGCCACGGGGCCGTACCGGCTCGTCACCCGCCGCACGTTCGAGGCCGGCGGGGTGCCGGAAGTCGTACCGGTCGTCATCGCGGACCCGGACGACGGCGCGCCCAGATTCTCGGAGGGGTATTTCGTCGACCGCGGACCCGGGTACGGCACGTTCCACTATCGCGTCCTCGGTCGTGACATCTTCGGGCGCACGAGCGGCCCGTCGGCGGCGGCATCCGTCCTCGTCACCGATCAGGTGGCTCCCGGCCCGCCGCTGAATCTCGCCGCCGAATACGTGGACCCCGCAGACCCGGACCGCGCGGGCAGCGAGATGCTGGCCTGGGCGAACCGCGATGCGACGGTGGGCGCCCAGCAGCGGGCCGCCATCGTGGTCCGTTGGGTGTGGCCGGAGGCGCGCCGGATGCAGTTCCCGGACCTCGACGAGTTCCGGCTGTACTTCCGGCCGGGCTCACTGAATCACGTGCTCGGGCGCATCACCGACGTCGCGGAGGTCGCACCGGGGGAGTACACCGTGCGGACGGACATCGCGCCGATCGGACCGGACTTCCCGGTGCCACAGGCAGGCATCGACCTGGGGGCGCTGCGCAGCGAAGGCGAGGAGTGCACGATCGTCACCGTCACGACGGAGTCGGGACGGCTGGTCTTCCGCGTGCGAGCGAACGCCGCGGCACCGCCACTGATCGGGCCGTGCACGTTCCGGCTCGGCCGAGGCAGGTCCGCGACCGCCACTCAGCAGGCGCGCGCGCCGTATCCGGCGTTCCGCAGCTTCGAGCAGCCCCCGCACTGGGAGGGCTTCATCGTCGGACCGGCGACGCCGCCGCGACCTCTCCGAGTCGGTGCGGACGGGGTGCTGCGAGGCCCGGTTCCCGCCGGCCTGACCCTCGACGACATCCTCGTCGACAGGGTGCTCGAACCCGTCGACGGGCAGGTGCACTGGCACTATCGGATGCTGCTGCGCGGGGTCGAACTCGTTCCGACGCGGGACCGGCCGCGAGCGGTGGGGACGTTCGGGATCGGCTCGGTCGATCTGGTGGGCAACGAGGGGCGGATCGCGCCGCCGGCATCGATCGTCGCGCTGCACAGGGTGCCCCCGCCTGTGCCGGTGATCGTGTACCCGCCGGTGAACTTCGCGACGCGCGCCGACTACCACGGCGCGTCGTGGTTCACGCTCGAGTGGACCGGCGTGCCCGACGTCGGGTATCAGGTCTTTCGCGCGGGGGATCTCGATCTGCTGGCCGCCGCGGGCATCGAAGTCGCCGACCACCGTGCCGCCACCGACGACGAGCAGCGGCTTCAGCTGCAGCAGCTGGCGCTCGATCCGGCGAACATCGAGGCCTTCCGACTGGTGACGGCCGCACCGCTGCTCGGCACGGGCGGCCCGATGCAGCATCGCGACGCCCTGCCGGGTTCGTTGCGGAACCGCTTCGTCTACCGCATCCGCTCGATCGACCAGGCCGGCAATTTGGCGCCGTGGCCGCCGGCCACCGCCGCCACGTGCGTCGTCGTCGATCTGCCCGGTGTGCCGCCCGCGCCGCCCGCATGGGCGGAGGTCGCCTATCCGCCGTCCGGCGGCGTCACGCTGCGATGGACGCCGAACGCCTCCGTCGACATCCGCGGCTACCGGCTGTACCGCGCAGACGAGGCCGACGCCGCAGATGATGTGCGCTCGATGTCGCCGCTGTTCACCGCCGCCCAGGACGAGGGCGGCGGGACGGTGGTCGGCACGATGGTGGATCGGGATGCCGCGGGCGCGATCGTCTCTGTGACCGAGCTCGCCCCGGGCGATCGGCGCCCGGGTCGCCTCCTCCAGCACGTCGACACGACCGCCCGACCCGGCCGTCCGCTCTACTATCGGCTGGTCGCGGAGGATGCCGCCGGCAATCGGTCGGCGGCATCCGAGCGACTCGTCGTGCAGCTGCCCACGCTCGTGCCGCCCGCGCCGCCGGCGTGGGCGGCCCCGACCGTCACCGCAGGATCGATCGGGCTGCGCTGGTCGGCTGAGGAGGGGGTTGACTCCCTCGTCCTGCGCCGTGCGGACGGCGGCCTCTGGCGTGCACTGCGCCCGTGGGCCCCGCCCGGGGCGGACGCGTTCGACGACACGGACGTGGCGGCCGGCACGCTGTACGAGTATCGGGTCCGCATCCGCGACCGCGTGGGCCACATCGTCGACGGTCCTGTCCTGCCCGTGACGGCGATCTGAGGGAGCGGAGACTGTGGCGGAGTTCAGCGGCAACGTGCACGACCTCGAACTGGCGATGCCGTTCCCCGCCCCGGTCGTCGGCGGTGGCCCGTACTTCGTCGCGGGGAGGAAATTCGGCACCGACGGCAGCGATCTGCTGGACGTGTGGATCGATGATGCCGAGCAGAACACGTTCGATCCGCCCGACGGGCCACCCGCTGACCTGCACATCCGCACGCTGATCGCCTGCACGCACGGGTGGCTGAGCTTCGTGGCCGCGGGCCAGCCGGTGCCGGGGCTGGTCAGGCGCGACGGTTCGCCGCTCATCGTCGCCGACGCGACGCTCGTGCTGGAGGTCTGGTCCACACTGCGCGGCAGCCTCGACCGGATGGCCGAGGACGGCAGCTACTTCGTCGAGCTGACCGCGACCGGACGCGGCGGCCGCCCGGCACTCGGCCACCTGCTGTACGAGAACGTCGACCTGCAGACGCTCGATACGGCGATCGAGGCGCTGATCGCGGAGTCGCGCCCCGACCCGTTCTTCAGCGCGGCGGACCGCGCGGCGATGGTGCAGTCGTTCCGGGCAGGCGAGATCCGCATCCTCGCGCGCGCGGGCCGCATCCTGGGCGAGGCCGCGGCCGGTGATCCCGGCCCGGTGCCGGTGCCGACCGGTGCCGGTGTCTCGTGGCGCCGTGCCACCTTCCGGGCGGCCGATCGACTGGGCCAGCTCTACGATCCCGGATTCCTGTTCCGCCGCATCCAGGACCTCGCCGACATCGTGGAGGTGCCCCTGCTCGTAGAAAAGTCGCTGATTCCGTCGCGCGCGGCGGTGAAGGATCATTCGCTGCCGCAGATCACCGAACGCCGGCTGATCCTCGATTGGCGGGACGAGTTCGGCCGGCCGGTGCCGAACGCCCGCTTCGCACTGCCCCCGGCGACCGGAGGCGCGACGGACTTCGTGACGACCGACGCCGCGGGTCTCTGGCTCGGTCCGGCGCTGGCCGGCGGCGCCGATCCGCGCGCGATCAGCGGACTCGTCCTCATCCCGGAGGCGCCGGGCATCCGACTGGGCACGCTGCCGGACTCGCCAGGGTCTGCCGCATCCCTCGAGCGGGAGCAGATGGCCGATGACTACCTGATCGTCTCCGCCATCGACCTCGAGCAGTGGTTCCCTGCCCGCATCCCGCCGTCGAGCCCGTCTGTCGAGCCGCTGCGGCGCTTCAGCGAAGGCAATCGCGTGACCGCGCTGATCGACGGGCGGCGCACGTACTCGATGATCTCTCGCGCGCTGCGCCGGACGTTCCGCGACGACGACTTCACCGGCGTCGCCGAAGGAGGCATCCCCGGGCAGGAAGGTCCGGCGCTGGCCGACACGGACGGAAACCGCATCTACGTGGCGGGGTGGAAGCTCTCACCTGAACTGTGGCTGCCCGACTTCGGGCCAGGGGCCGATCCGGTGCCCGATTACGACGCGCAGGCCGTGATGACCGCGGGAGCGTTCGATCCGCGGGGACACCTGATGGGGATGCTGCGCGCAGCGATCGCGGCAGGGGTCGACGTCCGCGCCCTGCTGTGGCGCCAGCAGCAGGAGACACCGGACCACCACTCCGACAACACCGCGGCCGTGCTCTTCGTGAACCGCGAGGAAGCCGGGCTGCGCGGCCAGGCGATCCTCGACGCCGTCGGCCGGACCGTCGGCTCACATCACCAGAAGACCCTCGTCGTCCAGAACGCAGATGGCCGGCTCGCCTTCGTCGGCGGGATCGATCTCGCGCTCGGACGCTGGGACACGCAGGAGCACATCCCGGGCGACGAGCGAGCCCGCGGCGGGCGGGACCCGGTAGGCGAGGGCTGGCACGACACGCACGTGATGATCGAGGGACCGGCCGTCGAGGATGTGGAGACGAACTTCCGGCAGCGCTGGAATGCGCATCCCGATGCGGCGATCGGCGGCCGCACGACCGTGCCGGCGCGGTCGCCGGCTGAAGTGCTCGATCCGATCCCAGAGGCGAGTCATTTCGTGCAGATCAACCGGACGGTGCCGCCCGGCGTGCCGCACTTCTCGTTCGCGGATCCGGTGCGGGGCGATCCGGGTGCCCGCCTGGCCCGGGTGAATGCCATTCGGCGCGCGCGGCGGTTCGTCTACATCGAAGAGCAGTACCTGACGATGTTCGATCAGCAGGACTACGACGCACTCCTGGCCAGCCCGAATCCGCTCGACTTCGTGCCGGGGGACCCCGACACCGTCGCAGCGGCACTGCGAGCCCGGCTCGTCGGGCCGGATCCGATCGACTTCGCAGCGATCCTCATCCCGCGGGAACTCGGCGAAGACCCGCGCTTCGCGGACGGCGTGCTCTATGAGTTGCGCAAGCGGTTCATCAGGTTCCTCACGCACGGCCTGAGCGACCAGCTCGTACGAGACCGCCTCCTGGTCTTCCACCTGCGCAACTCGACCGGGCAGTTTCCGTACGTGCACGCCAAGAACATGGTCGTGGACGACATCTGGGCGAGCATCGGGTCCAGCAACACCGGCTACCGCAGCCTCACGTATGACACCGAGCTCAACTGCGATGTCGTCGACGGGCAGATCGTGCGTGGGGTCCGTCGCTACGCCCGCAACCTGCGCGTCGAGCAGTGGCGTGAGCACCTTCGGCTCGGGCCCGGCGGAGGACCGATCGTGCTGGACCCGCGCCGCGGCTTCGAACTGCTCCGTGCAGCCGCGGAGGGCGGTCTCGCCCGCCCGCACGGCCTCGCGCCGTATGACCCGGCATACATCGGAGAGGATCTCACCCTGCCGGGAGCACCGCCGCGCTACGACCCCGCCAATCCCAACCACGAGATCGTCCGCACGCACCTCATCGACCCCGACGCGCGCCGGCCCGATGACCCGCTCCTGGACTACTTCGCGTTGATCGGCTTGATCTGACTCAGCCCCGAAGGGCCGCAGGTGCGCGAGATCGCCACCCGGCGTTGCCGGATACAGCCTCAGCTGCGGCTCCGCCACGGATCGATCGACCACGTCGGCATCCGTCCTCGTGGTCGTCGGGTGCGATTCAATCGGACTCGTCGTTGGCCGCAGCCTCGATCCAGTCGACGGCTTCGTCCGAGAGGAAGAAGCCGTCCGGTCCTGTTTCGCCGATCCACCGCGCGCTCGAGGTCACGGTCCCGCCGGCCGCCACGATTCTGCTCAGCACGTCCGGCGCGACCGCTTCGCCGTTGTGGGCGATGAGCCACGCCTTCGCATCGGAGTCCAGCCTCGGCCACCACTCGATGATCTCCATGCGGCCACCATGGCACTGCATGAACCCGCCCGGAAGCGGGTGCTCGGGGTCGAAAGCACGGGATACATCCCGCGCGAGGAGGCTATTCGGAAGCGGTGACGTCCTCGAATGACAGGCTGTGCCAGATGTCGAAGGTGACATCCGAGGCCTGCACCGCGTCGCCGCTGACAAGCAGCTCGATCAACTGCTCGTGCTTGGCGAAGGAGTTCTGCCCGTGCGCCGCGAAGCGAGCACGCTCCGCACGCCTCACCACGGGTCCGAAGTGATCGAGCACCGAGGCGATCGCTTGATTTCCCAGCGCCGCCACCGGGACTCCATGGAGCTCTTCGTCGGCGTCGAGCGCGGCGGCGGTGTCGCCGGCGCGCAGCGCCGTGGCGAACCGGTGATTGGCGTCCCGCATTCGTGCCACATCGGCCTCACTGAGGTTGCCGGTCACCTCGCGCACAGCCAGGAAGTGCATTGCAGCGACGACATCCAGCGCGTCGCGAACCGCCTTCGGATCGATGGCGCTCACCGTCGTGGAGCGCCCGGGTACCGAAACCACCAGGCCGCTCGTGCCGAGGCGAAGCAGCGCTTCGCGCACCGGGGTGCGACTGACCCCGAGCCACTCGGCGAGCTCGCCGTCCTTCAGCTGCTCGCCGGGCAGGAACGTCCCGTCGACGATGGCATCGCGCAGCCGTCGGAACACATCGTCGCGAAGCAGCGAGCGGTCAACGCCCGGGACACTCTGAGGAATCGGCATGCAATATATTGGCCCACACTTCGCGGCTCCACGCAAATTTCAGTGATTGAGGACGCCTGCAACATGCAATATATTACACATTGCAGGTGTTCTCCTGCTGTGAATCACTACCCGCCCGGCTCCGGCGGAGCCGATCCATGAAAGGAATGTCATGACCACCACCGAACGGAAGATCAAGAACGTCGTCCTCGTGCACGGGGCTTTCGCGGATGGGTCCGGATGGCGCGGCGTCTACGACGCCCTGACTGCTCGCGGCTATCGGGTCTCGATCGTGCAGAATCCGCTCACCTCCCTCGAGGCGGACGTCGCGGCCACCAACCGCGTGCTCGACCTCCAGGACGGCCCGGCGATCCTCGTCGGACACTCGTGGGGTGGCACCGTCATCACCGAAGCGGGCGTCCACCCCAAGGTCGCGGGCCTCGTCTACGTCTCCGCGCTCGCGCCGGACGCGGGAGAGACGACCGCCCAGCAGTACGAGGGATTCGCACCCACTCCCGAGTTCGTGATCGACGTCGGCGAAGACGGCTACGGCTACCTCCGCCGTGACGCGTTCCACGGGGGATTCGCCGCTGACCTCAGCGATGCCGACGCCGCCTTCCTCGCCGACAGCCAGATTCCCATCGACATGGCGGTGTTCGGCGCTGCTGTCACGGTCGCCGCATGGCGCGACAAGCCCACTTGGGCCGTGATCGCCACCGAGGACAAGGCATTCGACCAGGCGATGCTGCAGCACATGGCCACGCGAGCCGGAGCGGACATCACCAACATCCCGAGCAGCCACGCCGTGTTCATCGCGCACGCCGACGCGGTCGCCGACGTCATCGTCACGGCCTCGGAGAGCTCCGCGCCCTGAACGGGCCCGTTGCCCGGCGGGGTCAGCCCGGCGACGAGGGGATCGGTGTCGACGCGGAAGTGCGTCCGTCGGCGAATCGCGCCTGTGCTCGATCGTGGTTGCGGGTGATCGGGACCATCCTGGTGGCCTTCGGCAGGCCCATCGGCTTGGTCGAGACGTAGATGCTCTCTGCGCGCTCGACCTGAAAGGTCTCGTGCCAGATGCCGACCGCGCCCGGTGCGCTGCGAGCCGCCTTGTTGAAGCGCGACCACGCCGGGCGGTGTTCCGCTGTCGGTTCCGACGCGTAGGCGTAGAGCTTCTCGATCGAGGACCAGTACTGCACGACGTACGGCCCACCCGCTCCCATGAGCAGCTCGTATCCGAGGAACCCCGATTCGGGATCCTGGCTGAGCTCGCGGAGCATTCGCGGCATCGCGAGGAATGCCGGCATCCAGAGGTCGGGTCGCCACCAGCGGTTGATCTGCATGCCGATGTGGAAGACGACGAGTTCGCCGTCGTACGCGTGCGTGTTCCGGCCTGCCACGACTCTGCTCATCGGTTCCTCATCCGCCACTGTTGGATAGCTTCACTATCTATATTGGATAGCACTACTATCTATGTCAAGGGGGTTCATGAGGATTTCGGAGTTGTCCGCCCGCAGCGGTGTCGCGGTGCCGACCATCAAGTACTACCTCCGCGAGGGGCTGGTGCCGGAGGGCGAGCGTCGCTCGGCGACCTCGGCTGAATACGAAACCATCCACCTCGAGCGTTTGAGGCTCATCCGGGCGCTCGTGGACTCTGGAGTCAGCATCGCCGCGACTCGGAACGTGCTGGCTGCCCTGGATGACCCGCCCCCGAATGCGCATCGTCTGCTCGGACTCGCCCATGCCGCGATCACGGCCGCTGCCGACGTCGAGATCGACGTCTCCGCCGCGGAGGAGCTTGCGACCGGATTGGGCTGGCAGCCTGGAATGTGCGATGACCGGGTCCTCACCGAGGTCGCACGTGCGCTCGCGGCGATCGAACGCGCCGGATTCGAAGTGCCCGCTGATGTCATGCCCGTCTACCTTCGCTCCATCAGGGCGATGGCCGACGCCGAGATCGCGAACGTGCCGACCGAGTCCGTCGAAGCGGCGGTGCGCTACGTCGTGCTCGGATCCGTCATCGTCGAGCCGCTTCTGCTGGCGCTGCGCAGAGTTGCGCAGCAGGTCGCTTCGGCGGAGCGCTTCGGCGGGTCGGAAGCGAGCCCGCCCCCGGAATGACGGCATCCGAGCGTCAGCGCGGCGCGAGATCCCCGGCGAACACCGGAATCTCGCCCTGCGGAAGTGGACGCGACGGCGGGAGTCGAACCCGCACCGCTTCCAGGTATGAACTGGAGCCCGGGACCGCCCGGATCGCCGCGATGAGCCGACTGTAACCCCGCTGCGCAGGACACGCCAGGAGCGTGAACCGGGGTTTCGCTATGAGTCTTCGGATGACGCGGCACCGACGCGCGGTACGGCGAACGGCGGCGCAGCATCCAGTGCCCGCAGCATCCGTTCCAGCGTCTCCCGCAACTCGCCGCGGGCGGGTTCGGCCAGATCGGTCGTGTACTCGACGCCTGCGGGCACCCAGGACATGCCGTACATGGTCTCGCGGAAGTCCTGGCCGCCGACCGGCCACCTCGTGCGCCCGGCATCCTCCGCGGTCGCGCCCTGGCCCCATTGGCCGAACGCCTCCTGCATCTGCGCCAGCGGAAGCTCCATCACGAGGTCGGTCTCCACGGCGGTCCTCACCCACGAGCGGGCCACCAGGATGAACTCCTCGACCTGCTCGGGGGTGAGGGGCCGCGGCTCGAACAGCACACGGGTGTGCTCGATCGCGCTGACGCGGTCGACGCGGAAGGTGCGCCACTCCGCACGCTCGATGTCCCAGCACAGCAGGTACCAGTGCCGGTCCGCGGGTGCGAGCGTGTACGGCTCCACGCGCCGGCGCGACACCTCCCCGGACGCGGCCGTGTATGTGAAGCGCACGCGCTCGTGGTCGCGGCAGGCGAGCGCGAGCTCGCCGAGGACCTCGGTCGAGACCGCCTCGCCGGTGCGGATGCCGGCAGGCTGCACGGCATCGGCGAGCGCGGTGACGCGGCGACGCAGGGGAGCGGGCAGCACCTGCTCGAGCTTCGCGAGCGCCGTGAGCGTGGTCTCGGGCCCGCCGACGAGCCGCTGCGCCGCTGCGACCCGAAGGCCGATCGCCATCGCGACTGCTTCCTCGTCGGTCAGCAGCAGCGGCGGTACGGCGCTGCCCGCCTCCAGCCGGTAGCCGCCGGCGACTCCGGGCGTGGACTCGATGCGGTACCCGAGTTCGCGCAGTCGCTCGACGTCGCGCCGCACGGTCCTCTCCGTCACGCCGAGTCGCTCGGCCAGTTCGGTGCCGGGCCAGTGCCGATGGGTCTGCAGCAGGTTCAGCAGTGAGAGCGCGCGAGTCGTCGTATCTGACATGAATCAAGATTGCCTCAGATCGAGGACGGAATCTGTCCGCGATGATTTCTACCCTCGAATCATGGCGAACGAACCGATCATCCAGGCGCAAGGCTTGACCAAGCGCTTCACCGTGAAGAAGAAGACCGTCGAAGCCGTGACCGACCTGACATTCGACGTCGGGCGCGGCGACCTCGTCGCCTTCCTCGGCCCCAACGGGGCGGGCAAGTCGACGAGTCTGCGCATGCTCACCACCCTCATTCCCCCCACCGCCGGCACCGCTCGAGTGGTGGGCTTCGACATCCTGAAGCGCCCGGCCGACGTGCGGGCCCGCATCGGCTACGTCGGGCAGCTGACCAGCGGCAGCTTCGCACAGCGCGTACGCGACGAGCTGCTCAGCCAGGGCGCGTTCTACGGGATGCCGCGCACCGCGGCCGCGAAGCGCGCGGACGAGCTGATCGAATCGCTGGACCTCGGCAGCTTCTCCACCCGCACGGTGCAGCAGCTCAGCGGCGGGCAGAAGCGGCGGCTCGACATCGCGCTCGGACTCATGCACGCGCCGCCGCTGCTGTTCCTCGACGAGCCGTCGACCGGGCTGGACCCCCAGAGCCGGGCGAATCTGTGGCAGCACATCCTCGATCTGCGCGAGCAGCACGGCACGACCGTGTTCCTGACGACCCACTACCTCGAGGAGGCCGACCGCTACGCCGAGCGGGTCATGGTCATGGACAAGGGCCGCGTGATCGCCGACGACACCGCGGCGCGACTCAAGGCCGAGCTGGCCGGGGACGTGCTCACGTTCGGCTTCGCGACCGAGGCGGATGCCGAGCACGCGGTCGCGGTCGTCCAGCGCCTCACCGATCGCGTCGTGAGACGCGAGGGCACGGACTCCGTGGTCGTCACCGCCCCCGACGGCGACTCGCTCCTTCCCGACGCGGTGCGCGCGCTGGATGCCGCCGGCATCCGCGTCGCCCGGGCCACCGGCGTACCGCCCACCCTCGATGACGTCTTCCTCGCGCTCACTGGCCGCACGCTTCGAGAGGCCGGCGAGGGCGAGCCCGTCGAAGAGCCCGAGACACCCGAATCCGCACAGTCCGCGACGACAGGAGCACAGCGATGACCAGCCACATCGAAACGGATCAGAGTCGTCACGACACGGCAGTCCGGGCGAACACCACGCGCGACACGTGGAACGTCCTCACCCGGGAGCTGAAGCCGGTCGTGCGCGACCCGTTCACGCTGATCTTCAGCCTCGTCCAGCCGCTCGTCTTCCTCGGGCTGTTCGCGCCGCTGCTGATCGGCTCGTCCGGGCAGCCCGTCGGAGAGACGCTGCAGTGGTTCGTGCCGGGCGTGCTCGTCATGATCGTGCTCTTCGGCACCGGGGCGACCGGATCGAACCTGCAGTACGAGATGATGACCGGGTCGCACGAGCGCACGCTCGTCGCGCCGCTGTCACGGTCGTCGCTGCTCGTGGGTCGAGCCCTCAAGGAGATCGCTCCGATCGTGGTGCAGGCGCTGCTGATCGTGCTGATCGCGTGGCCGTTCGGCTTCACGATCAACGTCCCCGGCCTCGTGATCGGACTCGCGCTGCTCGCCGTGTTCGGCGTCGGACTCGGATCCCTCTCGTACACGCTCGCGCTGAAGACGAAGGACCGCGAGTGGCTGTTCTGGGGCGTGCAGCAGACGCTGATCTTCCCCCTGCTGATCCTCTCCGGGATGCTGCTTCCGCTCGACCAGGGCCCGGCCTGGATGCAGGCCGTCTCGACCGTGAACCCCGTCAACTGGGTGGTCCAGGCCGAGCGGGCGCTGCTCGCAGGAGACCTCGGTGCGATCACGGTGCTGTGGGGCTGGATCGCCGCGCTCGTCCTGGCCGCACTCGGTCTGTGGGCGGGGGTGCGCGCCATCCGCAAGAGCAGCTGATCCCGGCGGCCGCGAGGTCGCCCGCGTCGGGCCCCGAGGTCCGTCGAGAACGCGTCTCACCACCGGCTAGCGTGAACCCATGACAACGGCGACACGGCGAGCGGTGCTCGCCGTCGTCACGATCGTCGTCCTGGTGGCGCTCGGTGCCGGCCTGGGACTGGTGGTCGGCGATGCGCTCGGCATCCGCACGGAGCCCGCTGCGCAGATGGAGCCCGCTGCGCCGGTCGTCCCGGCCGGGACCGCGGTCGTGCCCCCGCCGCAATTCACGCGGATCGAGGCACCGGACGGGGTCCGGGTCGATGTCGCCCTCGAAGAGCTCGCGGATGCCGTCGCCGACGCGGCCGGCACGGAAGGATCGGCATCCCTCACCGTCGTCGCAGGGAACGGGGACCCCGCCGACGAGACCTACCGGCTCGGCGGGACCGCCGAGGCATTGCGCATCGAGTCCGTCAGCGACACTGGGGCGGTGCGCGGCATCTACGACCTCGCCGCTCAGGTGCGCGCCGGCCGCTCGGTCGCCGAGGGTCTCGGCCAGGACGTCACGTCACGGCTGCCGTTCCGCATGGTCGACATGGGCGCGGTGGCGGTGACCCCCGATCCGGCCGAGTGGGAGGCCGGCGACGACTATTCGCACGCCTCCAAGGCGTTCGCCGACGTGCTGCTGCGCGATCCGCCGTACATCGATCCGGAGTCGCTCGCCGACGCCTACGACGACTTCGACGTGTTCATCCGCCACTCGCTGGCGAACGGCTATAACGCAGTGGCCTTCCCGGGACTCGTCGAGTACCTCACCTTCGACGACGCGCCCGACGGGCCGGTCTACGCCGAGGGGGACGATCACCGTGCGAAGGCCCTCGCCCTCCGCGAGGCGTTCGCGCCGTTCTGGGACCGTGCGGACGAACTCGGCATGAAGGTGTTCCTGCGCACCGACATGCTCACCCTGACCACGCCGCTCGAGGAGTACCTCACCGACCGGTTCGGATCGCTCGACACGGCGAACCCCGAGCTGTGGGACGTCTATGCCGCGGGGCTCGACGAGCTCTACGCGGCGGAACCGTCACTGGACGGCGTGCTCATCCGCATCGGCGAGGCGGGACGCGTCTACGACGTCGAGGGATGGGACGTGTACTCCGCGCTCGCGGTGACCTCCGTGGACGCGGTGCGCACGATGCTCGAGACGCTCACGGCGCAGGCCGAATCGACCGAGCGCGAGGTCATCTTCCGCACCTGGAGCGTCGGCGTCGGCGCGGTGGGGGACATGCACACGAGCGACACCTCGTACGAGGCCGTGCTCGGGGGGATCGACTCGCCGGCGCTCATCGTCTCAACCAAGTACACGCTGGGGGACTTCTACAGCTGGCTGCCGCTGAACGTCACGCTCGAGCAGGGGCAGCAGCGTCGGATCGTCGAGTTCCAGAGTCGTCGCGAGTTCGAGAACTTCGGAGCCTTCCCGAACGACCTCGGGCCGGAGTACCAGTTCGCGCTGCAGACGCTGCTCGCCGCGAACGAGGACATCGAGGGCATCTGGACCTGGACGCAGGACGGCGGCCCCTGGCGCGCGGGCCCGATGACCCTGTACCTGAAAGCCGGGTTCTGGCAGCTGTACGAGCTGAATACGATGCTGGCCGCGGACCTCGCGCGCGACCCGTCCGCCGATGTCGGCCGGGTGACGCAGGACTGGGCACGCGAGTGGTTCTCGGACGACCCCGCCACCGTCTCGGCGATCGTCGAGGCGATGGCCGTGTCGCGACCGGCGATCGAGCAGGGCATGTACATCGAGCCGTTCGCCGAGCAGCGGGTGTTCGCGATCGGGCTGGAGCCACCGCCCATGATGTGGATCTTCGAGTGGGACATCCTCACCGGCGACTCCGCGGTGCTCGATGTCATCTACGCGATCTCGCGCGATGCGACCGGCGGCGACATCGAGCAGGCCATCGCAGGCGGCGAGCAAGCGCTCGCGGACGCCGAGCACATGCGAGAACTCATCGAGACCAGCGATGCCGCGACCTGGCACGACCCGGCGATGCGGGACGCGTTCCTCGGCACGATGGACTACGAAGTCGACGTGCTCGGCATGCTCTCGTCGTATCGGGCCATGATCCTGCACCAGGCGCAGTGGCACGACACGCTCTCGTCGGACGCGTACGCCGCCTGGGAATCCGACCGCGACGAGTTCGAGGCGCTCGCGGCCGCGCACGTCGAGCAGTACGCCGGCGACATCGACTACCCGGCCTACAACCTCACGGCAGCCGAACTCGGCGTGCAGCGAGCCGATCGCGACCTCGCCATGGCGTGGCTCGCACGCGGGCTGCTCGTCCTGGCCGGACTGTGGGTGGTGATCGGCGTCATCGCATCGCGCACCCGGCTCGTCCGCCGGCCCGGAGCCGCGGCGGCACGCGCGGCGTGGCTCGGTGCGACCCGGCCGTGGCGCGCCCGGGAGTCCACGCTCGGTCTGCTGCCGCTGGATCGCTGGCTGCTGCTCGGCATCCCCGCCGCGCTGCTGGTCGCGACCCGCGCCGTGCAGACGTCGTTCCTGTCGTGGACGCACCTCGCGGTGGTGCTGGGCGCCTGGCTGGTGTTCATCCTCGTCGTACGGCTGCTCGTCGGCCGCCGCTCGCCGTGGCCCGTGATCGCCGCCGTCGGCGGTGTGGTCGTGCTGCGCTGCATCGTGACGCTGCTCGCGCTGTCGGTGACCGGCCCGGGCGGATACTGGTTCTCGTTCTGGACGGAACCCACCCGCCGCACGGTGTACGTCGCGATCGCGTTCGCCCTCTTCGTCTGGCTGTTCGTGGCGGCCGCATGGGCGCTCGCCGCCCACATCGGCCGTCGGCGCGCGATCGGCAGCGTCCTCGCAGGCGCCGGGCTCGGGCTCGCGGTCCCGGCCCTCGTGGTCGCCCTCATCGGACTCGAGAAGGCGCTCACGCTGTGGAACGACGAGATGGGGCTGCTGCCATGGGGCCTCGCGCGCATCCTCGGCATCACGGTCTATCTCGACATCCCCGCGGCCACTGCGTGGTACGCCGCCGGGTTCGGCCTCGCGATCGCGGTGCTCGGCATCCTGCTCGCTCTGCCGTACGGGCGAGCGGACCGCCGCACGGGTCCGGAAGCCGAGGCGACCGCGGACCTGATGAGCTAGCCGGGCGAGCCGACGGTCGGTGTCGCGCCCCGCCGGAGCCGGGGTGGCTGTCGGCCTGCGCGCCTAGACTTGAGGGGCTATGACCGACGCCACCACGCCCATGATCATCGTCGGCGGCGACCGCGGACCCGATCCCGCGACCGGGCCGTCGGGATCGGTGCGCCCGGACGAGGATCTGCTCGCGGGCCTGAACCCTCCGCAGCGTGAGGCGGTCATCTACCGCGGGCCGGCCCTGCTGATCGTCGCAGGGGCGGGCTCGGGCAAGACCAGCGTGCTCACGCGGCGAGTCGCCAGCCTGCTGCGGACCCGCGAGGCATGGCCCAGTCAGATCCTCGCGATCACGTTCACCAACAAGGCCGCCGGCGAGATGCGCGAGCGGGTCGCACAGCTGATCGGCGACCGAGCGCAGGGCATGTGGATCTCGACGTTCCACTCGGCGTGCGTGCGCATCCTCCGCCGCGAGGCCGAGCAGTTCGGCTTCACGAAGTCGTTCACGATCTACGACTCCGGTGACTCGCGCGCGCTGCTGAAGCGACTGGTCAAGGAGCACGAGGCGGATGCGTACGGGCTCACGCCGGCCGGCGCGCAGAGCCGCATCTCGAAGCTCAAGAACGAACTCTCGGATGCCGAGTCCTACGCGCGCTCGGCGAACATGACCGACCCCGCCGAGCGGGTGTTCGTCGATGTGTTCAGCGACTACCAGCGGGCGCTGCAGCGCGCGAACGCGTTCGACTTCGACGACCTGATCGGTCAGGTCGTCTACCTGTTCCGGGCATTCCCGCACGTGGCGGATGTCTATCGCCGTCGCTTCCGCCACATCCTCGTCGACGAGTATCAGGACACCAACCACGCCCAGTACGCGCTCATCCACGAGCTGACCCGGCCGATCGGCTCGGATGCTCCGGGATTCGAGTCGAACGGGATGATGATCTTCGAGGCCGACCCTGCCGCCGATCCCGACAAGGCACCGGCATCCCTCACGGTCGTCGGCGACTCCGACCAGTCGATCTACGCGTTCCGCGGCGCCGACATCCGCAACATCACCGAGTTCGAGCGCGACTATCCCGGTGCCAAGGTGGTGCTCCTCGAGCAGAACTACCGCTCGACGCAGAACATCCTGAGCGCGGCGAACGCCGTGATCGGCCACAACTTCGACCGCAAGGACAAGAAGCTCTGGACCGACGTCGGCGCCGGCGAGAAGATCATCGGCTTCACCGGCTACTCGCAGCACGACGAGGCGCAGTTCGTCGCCGATGAGGTCGACGCTCTGCGGCGTGCTGGCACCGACTACTCGCAGATGGCCGTCTTCTACCGCACCAACTCGCAGAGCCGTGCGCTGGAGGAGATCTTCATCCGCTCGGCGGTGCCGTACAAGATCATGGGCGGCACCAAGTTCTACGAGCGCGCCGAGATCAAGGACGCGCTCGCGTACCTGATCGCGGTCTCGAATCCCGCCGACGAGATGGCCCTTCGTCGCATCATCAACAGACCGCGCCGCGGCATCGGCGACGTGACGATCGAGGCGATCAGCCGCTACGCCCAGAACGAGGGCATCACCTTCCGCGATGCGCTCGCCAATTCGTCGGCGCTCGGCGTCGGGCCGAAGATCCAGGCCGCCATCGCACACCTCGACGCGGTCCTGGCCGAAGCAGGCGAGCTCATGCTCCCGTCCACCGGCGAACTCGCCCCGCCGACCGCGGTCGCAGAAGGGCTGCAGCTGCTCCTCGGCAAGACCGGCTACACCGACGCGCTGCGCGCGAGTCGCGACGCGCAGGACGAAGCGCGCGTCGAGAACCTCGACGAGCTCGTGGCGGTTGCCCGCGAGTTCGCCCGCAACAACCCCGAGGGAACGGTCGTGGACTTCCTCGCGGAAGTGCAGCTCGTCTCGGATGCCGACGACCTCGAGGACGCGTCAGGCTCGGTCTCGCTCATGACGATGCACACCGCGAAGGGCCTCGAGTACGACGCGGTGTTCGTGACCGGCGTCGAGGAGGACCTCATTCCGCATCGGATCTCGGCGGGCGAGCCCGGCGGACCGCAGGAGGAGCGACGCCTCTTCTACGTCGGGATCACACGCGCCCGCAAGCGCCTGTACCTCTCCCTCGCGATGACCCGTGCACAGTTCGGCGAGATCTCGGTCGCGATGCCGAGCCGCTTCCTGCAGGAGATCCCACCCGACCTCGTGCACTGGCGTCAGTCGCCGGGCGATGTGAATTCCCGTGGCGGCATGCAATCCAGGGCCCTCAACGCGAGGCGTCCCGGCGGGACCGGTGCGTCCGCCGGCGGCGCACGTCGTTACGGCGAAGACCTCGTTCCCAAATCGACCTCGATCGAACGATTCGCGAACCGCATTCCGGCCCGGGTCCGCGACAACGGAGACATGCAGCTCGCTTCCGGCGACCGCATCAAGCACGACGACTTCGGCGAGGGACGCGTGGATGCCGTCACCGGGGAGGGTGCCAAGCGCGTCGCCCATGTGCGCTTCGACACCGCCGGACCCAAGAAGCTCCTGATCAAGATCGCGCCCATCGAGAAGCTCTGACCCGTGATCCCGCGCCGCAGGCGGCTCGGCACCGCGGGCTACGCTTGAGCAATGGCCCTGTTCTCGCGGCGGAAGAAGACCGACGACGTCGAGGCGGAGGACGGATTCGCCGAATCCCCGATGCCGGCGGCGGCTGAGCCCGAGAGCGCCGATGCCGCTCCCGTCGCATCCGCTGCCGCCCCGACCGCACCCGATGCCGCTCCGATCGCACCGGACGGGCCGACGGAATCCGCGGCATCCGTGGGCATCTCGGTGTCGTCCTACCGCGGTCTCGGAGGGCAGGCGGCGCCGGCTGCGCCTGCGGCCCGAATGGCTCCCGCCCGCGCGCCGGAGGCACCTGTGGCGGCGACGACCGTGCCCGGCATCCGAGACAACGTCGTCCTGCGCGAGGCACTCGCTGCCTTGCCCGTCTCGCCCGAATCCCCCGACCTGCTCGAGATCGCGCGCCAGCTGATGCAGGGGCACCTGTTCCTGCGGGTCAAGGGCGATGCCCGCGAACTGCTGGCCGAGGGGAAGGATCTCCCGCTCGGGGTCGCTGTGGTGGGAGACAAGCAGTTCGTCCTGGCGTACAGCAGCGGTGCGGCGCTGCGCGCGAGCATCGCGGCCGACCGCGATACCGGCACCTCTGCGATGGGGCAGCCGGTGCTCGCGGTGATCCGTCACGTGCTCGGCGGCCCGTACGCGGGACTGATCATCGACAATTCCTCCGCTCCCGCCAGGGCGGTGCTGCCCCGCGAGCTGCTCGAGAAGCTGCTGGAGCAGGCCGACGAGACGCTCGAGGTCAAGACATTGCTCGCGGGTGATCGCACCGACGCCACGGCGGGTGCGGTGGTGGAAGCGCTGACCCGCGTGAAGTTCTGGGTCGCCGTGAACCGGTCCGAGGAGGGGCGGTTCGGTGTCGCGGAGGCGCGGTCGCAGGACGGCGCCCGCCTGATCGAGCTGTACTCGCACCCGCTCGAGGTCGCGTCGCTGCGGCGCGGCGACCAGGCGGCGCCGATGACCGCCGCGCAGCTGGCCGGGGCGCTCCGCGCCGACGAGGCACTCGACGGTGTGATCGTGGATCCGGGTGGCCCGTGGATCCGCCTCTCGCGCTCCGACCTCGCGCCTCTGATCGCACTCGCCGGCTGACCGCCTGTCATCTTGCACGGAAGGGTTGACGCTCGGATCTGATCGCGGTATCGTATTCAATCAATTGATTGATAAATGAATGAGTTGATTATGCCCATCCCCATGTCTCCGCCAGGCAATGCCGACGCGTCGCCCGCGGACGTGGGGAGCGAGGGGTCGTCCACGCTCGACAAGGCGTTCGCGGCTCTCTCCGACCCGGTCCGCCGAGCGATCGTGGCGCGGCTGAGCCGGGGATCGTCCACGCTCGGCGAGCTCGCCGAGCCGTTCGCCATCACGCTCCAGGCAGTCTCGAAGCACATCAGCGTGCTCGAGGAGGCCGGGCTCGTGTGGCGCACGCGCGACGCGCAGCGCCGACCGGTCCACCTCGATGCGGCCGCACTGCAGCGGCTCACGGCGTGGATCGATGGATATCGGCTCCAAGCAGAAGCGGCCTACCGGCGCCTCGATGCCGTGGTCGCAGCATCCCCCGTCGAAGCAATCCCACCTGACAAGGAGAAGGAATCATGAGCAATCCCGTCGTCATCGATGCGGCTCCAGGCCAGTCCTATGCCGACATCACGCGCGAGTTCGAAGCGCCTGTGGAGGCCGTCTTCCGCGCGCACGCCGATCCCGACCTGTTCAAGATCTGGATCGGGCCACGCACCGAGAACACCGTCATCACGCACTGGGACTTCCGCTCGGGCGGCGGCTACCGCTTCGAGCAGTCCAACCCGGACGGGACGTTCGCCTTCCGCGGCGTGTTCCACACGGTGATCCCCAACGAGCTGATCATCCAGACCTTCGAGTACGAGGCCTGGCCGAACGAGGTCAGCCTCGACAACATCCGGTTCGAGAGCCTGCCCGGCGGTCGCTCCCGCATCGTCGACCACAGCGTGTTCCCCACGGTCGAGGTGCTCGAGAGCATGATCCGCCAGGGCATGGAATACGGCATGCGCGAGGGCTACGAGAAGATGGACGAGCTGCTGGCGGCGGGGTCATGAGCGGCCTGGTGGTCACATCCGCCTCGATGTCGCTGGACGGCTTCGTCGCGTACGAGAACAACGATCCCGGGGCGCTGTTCGACTGGTACGACGCCGGCGATGTGGAGGTCCCCAATGCCGGCACCCTGCCGCCGTTCCACCTCACACGTGAGAGCGCGGACTACTGGAGGGAGTGGACCGGCTCCCTGGGCTGCCTCGTCGTCGGTCGTCTGCTGTTCGACATCACCGACGGATGGGGCGGGGAGCATCCGCTCGGAGTGCCGTTCGTCGTGCTGACGCACGAACCGCCCGCCGACTGGGCGCACGCGCACACCGGCAACGCCCACTTCGTCACCGAGGGAATCGAGGCGGCGGTCGCGCGAGCGAAGGAGATCGCCGGTGACCGCAACGTCGGTGTCGCCGCGGGAACGGTCGCCGGTCAGGCGCTGGCCGCCGGACTGGTCGACGAGGTCGGAGTCGATCTGGTCCCGATCGTCATGGGTTCGGGGCACCGCTATTTCGAGGACATCGAACCGGCGGACGTGAAGCTCGGCGATCCGACGGTGATCATTCCGGCGCGGAGCGTGACCCACCTGCGGTATCCGGTCGTGCGCTGAGGGGGGCCGGGGTGACGGATGCCGGAACCCCGGCCTAGGCTCCTGACATGGCGAGCGAGCGCATCACCCTGACCGTGCCCGGACCGCAGGGCGATCGCGAGGTGGGGCTGTCCAGCCCGAACCGCGTGCTGTGGCCCGAACTCGGAATCACCAAGCAGGAACTCGCCGAGTACGTGATCGCCGTCTCGACGCCGTTCCTCGCGGCGAACGGGAATCGACCGGTCTCGCTCGAGCGATTCCCGGATGGCGTCGTCGGCGAGGCCTTCTTCTCGAAGAACCCGCCCAAAGGCACGCCGGACTACGTCGAATCGGTCATGGTGACATACAACAGCGGGCGGCGGCATCCACAGCTCGTCCTCACCGAGCCGGCGGCGATCGCGTGGGCTGTGCAGATGAACACGATCGTGTTCCACCCTTGGGCATCGCTCGCCGACGACACCGACAACCCGGTCGAGCTGCGCATCGACCTGGACCCGCAGCCGGGGACGGACTTCTCCGACGCGGTTCCGGCCGCTCATGGGCTGCGGGCAGTCCTCCGCGACGCAGGGCTCGAGGCGTGGGTGAAGACCAGTGGCAACCGCGGCATCCACGTGTTCTGCCCGATCGAGCCGGCGCACGAATTCCTCGATGTGCGGCACGCGGTGATCGCGGCCGCCCGCGAACTCGAACGCCGGATGCCGGAGAAGGTCACCACGAGCTGGTGGAAGGAGGAGCGCGGCGAGCGCATCTTCGTGGATTTCAACCAGGCGAACCGCGATCGCACGATGGCCGGCGCCTACAGTCCCCGCGCGCTGCCGACCGCGACCGTGGCGACGCCGGTGACCTGGGAGGAGCTGGACGGCGTCGATCCGGCGGGCTTCACGGTGCGGACGGTGCCGCAGCGGATGGCCGACATCGGCGACCCGTGGGCGGGGCTGCTCGAGAACCCGGGCCGTATCGACACGCTGCTGGAGTGGTGGGAGCGCGACCTGTCCGAGGGGCTGGGGGAACTGCCGTTCCCTCCGGACTTCCCGAAGATGCCGGGCGAGCCGCCTCGTGTCCAGCCGAGCAAGAAGAACCCGGAGAACTGGACTGAGGACGGCCAGGCACGCTGATGGCGGAGCGTGCCGTGTCACTTCGCTCGCTCAACGACCGGACGGCCGCTGAACCTCCGGGTCAGTCGAGCACCGCTCCCACGTCGTAGGCCGACACGGACTCGAGCTGCTCGTACGTGCACGAAGCGGGGTCGCGATCGGGCCGCCATCGGTCGAACTGCACCGTGTGCCGGAACCGCCAGCCCTCGAGCTGGTCGTAGCGCACCTCGAGCACGCGCTCTGGTCGCAGGTGCACGAAGGACGAGTCGCGATCGGGTGCGGAGAACCGGGACTTCTCTCCCTCGCTCTTGACTGCGGCGCCGGCCTCGTCGCGCTGGACGAGCGGTGCCAACTCGTCGATGAGCTCGAGCCGCCGTGCGTTGGTCCAGGCCGACACGGCCCCCACCGGGTAGAGGATGCCGTCGTCGGAGTACAACCCGACCAGGAGGGATCCGACGCCTTCCCCGGACTTGTGGATGCGGTAGCCCATCGCGACGACGTCGGCCGTGCGCGCGTGCTTGATCTTGAACATCGTGCGCTTGTTCGGAGCGTAGGGCTGCGCGAGCGGCTTCGCGACGACGCCGTCGAGCCCGGCCCCCTCGAACTCGCTGAGCCAGCGACGCGCGGTGTCGGCATCCGTGGTCGTCCGCGTGACGTGGATCGGATGCGGCAGCCCGGCGAGCAGATCGACGAGCTGCGCCCGCCGCTCCGAGAAGGGCTCCGGCTGCAGGTCGCGATCCCCGCGGGCGAGGAGATCGAACGCGATGAACATCGCCGGCGTGGTCTCGGCGAGCATGTTGACGCGGGATGCCGCAGGGTGGATCCGCTGCGTGAGCGACTCCCAGTCCAGGCGCTGCGCGCCGGGCTCGCCCTTCGGGACCACGACCTCGCCGTCGAGAAGACACGGCTCGGGCAGCAGCCGTGAGAACGCCTCGACGAGCTCCGGGAAGTATCGCGTGAGCGGCTTCGCTCCACGGCTGCCGATCTCGACGGTCTCGCCGTCCCACGAGACCAGCCCGCGGAACCCGTCCCACTTCGGCTCGTAGCTGAGGCCGCCGGGGACCTTGTCCTGATCGGGGACGTCCGGGACGGACTTGGCGAGCATCGGCGCGGGGATCTCGTACGGCATGGGTCCATCCTGGCCCGGACCGGCGACAGGCGCGCTATGCGAAGCGGTCGATGATCCGCGCCGCGATGCTCGCGGGCGACATCTGCGGCGAGCCGTGGTGGGCGCCCTCGAGCGCCTCGTACTCGGCTCTCGGGAGGGCAGTGGCCAGAGCCCTCCCGGTTCTGTGGAAGAACGCAGGGCTCTTCGAGCCGACCAGCACCAGCAGCGGGGCGCTCAGTCCGCTCCAGCGCTGCGCGGGGAGCGGTTCGCCCTGCTGAGTGCCTTCCAGCACGGCGAAGTCGAACCGGAGCGTCGGCGTCAGCGCCTTGGCATCGCGCCACAGCGGAAGAACCCGCATGACGGCCACCGCGGCGGCCGGCATCCCGATCGCCTCGTGGAAGAACGCCTTCGCGGCACCCGACCGGTCGCCCGCGGCGACGCATGCCGCGATCCTGGCGGCAAGGTCGACGGGGACGGGAGGCCGGGAATCGTCGCAGATGTAGGGCGGTTCGAACGCGACGACGGAGCTCACGCGATCGCCGAGCCGGGCTGCAGCCTCGATCGCCAGCGCGGCGCCCGACGAGGATCCGAAGAGGATCGCACGGCCGCCGGCCGCCTCGATCAGGGCGGCCAGGTCTTCGACCTCGCGGGCGGGATCGGCCGCATCCGGCTCCTCGTCTCCGCTCGCCCCGCGCCCGCGGCGGTCGTAGCTGATGACCGTGAAGCGCGACGCGAGCGCCGCGGACAGCTTCGCCGATCCGGTGTGGGTGGACAGGGCAGGGTCGACGAGGATGATCGCCGGTCCTGATCCTGCGCGGAAGAAGGCGATCTGCGTGCCGTCGGCGGAGCGAACGGTCGTCGGGGTGTCGGTGATGGTCATGTCGTGCTCCTCAGGCGATCGTCGAGTCGGTCGAATGCGCCGGTCCAGCCCTCGACGACTCCCATCGCGAGGATCCTTTCCAGCCGGTCGACCGAGGTGAAGCGGGTGCGCATCACGAGCCGGGTGCGCCCGGGTTCCATGCCGATGAACTCGACGGTGACCGCCTGCGACTCGGGGTCGAGGTCCGCACCGGTGTCATCGGAGAAGCCCTCGACGTAGGAGAGCGCGGATCCGGTGATCACCTCGGTGTAGATGGAGCGGATCCACACCTCGGGCGGCTCGCCGGTCCGGCCCATGCCGAAATGCCACAGGCCGCCGGGTCGAACATCGAGCGACCGCACCGTGGTGGCCCACCCCTCGGGTCCCCACCAGGCCTCGAGTTCGGCTGCGCTCGTCCAGCTGCGCCAGACTGCGTCGACCGATCCCCGCAGGTCGCGCTCGAGCACGAGCTCCCGCAGCTCGAGGTCCTTGGAGACGAGCAGACCGCTCATGAGCCGCCCTCGGATCGGTCGAGGTGCGCCTGCAGTCGATCCAGTCGCGCGTCCCACAGCTCGCTGAAGGTGTCGAGCCAGCGATCGAGCTCGGCGAACCTGGTCTGCTCCAGGGCGTAGATGCGTCGCTTGCCGTCGACGCGGCGGCCGACGATCGCGACGTCGCTGAGCACCTTGAGGTGCTTCGAGACGAGCGGCTGGCTCATGCCGGTCCGGACCACGATGTCGGTGACCGAACGCGGTCCGTCTCGCAGATACTCGACGATCGCGAGGCGATTCGGCTCGGCCAGTGCGGCCAGTGTCTGGATCATGTCATCAAAATACCCGAGAGTTATATGAACTGCAAGATATGTGAAGAGAACGAGCCGGCGCGACGACGGTGTACCGTGACCGAATGCCGCGCGAGGACGCGCATGGCTCGACCAGGGCGGACGTCGCAAGGGAGTGCACCGTGGACAGATTCACCGGACGGGTGGCGTTGATCACCGGCGGCAGCCGCGGCATCGGCTTCGCGATCGCCCGTCGGCTCGTCGCCGAGGGCGCGGACGTGGTCATCACCGGCCGCAAGCAGGAGTCGCTCGATGCCGCGGTCGCGCAGCTGGGCGGACATGCCAGCGCCG
Source organism: Microbacterium sp. cf046 (assembly GCF_900114345.1). Taxonomy (GTDB): domain Bacteria; phylum Actinomycetota; class Actinomycetes; order Actinomycetales; family Microbacteriaceae; genus Microbacterium. The sequence goes on from NZ_FOZJ01000001.1 coordinate 1,172,565, forward strand.
TGGCCGGGAAGGCCGATGACCCGGTGCACCGTGCCGACGTGTTCGCGCACGTGGCGGCGCAGCACGGGCGCCTCGACCACCTCGTCAACAACGCGGGCATCAACCCGGCCTGGGGGCCCGTGCTGGATATCGACCCGGGCGTCGCGCACAAGATCCTCGCGGTGAACGTCATCGCGACGCTCGAATGGACGCGCGATGCCGTCACCGCCGGGCTCACGAGGTCGGTCGTCAACCTGTCATCGGTGAGCGGCCTGAGCGCGAGTCCGAACATCTCGTTCTACGGGGTCTCCAAGGCCGCAATCATGAACCTGACGATGCAGCTGGCCGAAGAGCTCGCGCCGTCCATTCGCGTCAACGCCGTCGCTCCTGCGGTCGTGAAGACCGACTTCGCGCGCGCGCTCTACGAGGGTCGCGAGGCGGAGGTGTCGGCGGGGTACCCGCTCGGCCGCCTCGGCGATGTCGAGGACGTCGCCGCCCCGGTCGCCTTCCTGCTCTCCGACGACGCCGCCTGGATCACGGGGCAGACGATCGTCATCGACGGAGGGCTCAGCATCCGGTCGCTCGTGTGAGGCCCGCCGGGCCGGTCAGCGGCCGAACTCCGCCTTGCCAAGGGCGCTCAGATGCACCTCGTCGGGTCCGTCCGCCAGTCGAAGCGCCCGGGCCCCGGCGAACATCTCGGCGAACGGCTGATCCGCCGACAGACCCGCTGCCCCGAACACCTGGATCGCCCGGTCGAGGATCTGCTGCACGGCGCGGGGAACGGCGATCTTGATCGCCTGGATCTCGGTCATCGCCGCGCGGTTGCCGACGGTGTCCATCAGCCAGGCGGTCTTCAGGACGAGCAGACGCAGCGACTCCAGCTGGATCCGCGATTCGGCCACCCACTCGCGCAGCACGCCCTGCTCGGCCAGGGTGCGGCCGAATGCGACGCGGGTGAGTGCGCGCTCGCGGACGAGCGACAGCGCACGCTCCGCCATTCCGAGGGCGCGCATGCAGTGGTGGATGCGGCCGGGACCCAGCCTGGCCTGCGCGATCGCGAACCCCTCGCCCTCGCCGCCGATGAGGTTCGTCGCAGGCACCCGCACCTCGTCGAACGCGATCTCGGCATGACCGCCGTGATCGCGGTCGTCGTACCCGAACACCGTGAGCGGACGGACGATCTCGACGCCCGGCGTCGACCGGGGCACGAGGATCATGCTCTGCTGCCGGTGTCGCGCGGCGTCCGGATCCGTCTTGCCCATCACGACGAAGATCGCGGCATCCGGGTTCATCGCGCCGGTCGACCACCACTTGCGGCCGGTGATGACGTACTCCTCGCCATCGCGACGGATGCGGGTCGCGATGTTCGTCGCGTCGGAGGAGGCGACCTCGGGTTCGGTCATGCAGAACGAGGAGCGGATCTCGGCGTCCAGCAGCTGCCGGAGCCACCGATCCTTCTGCTCGGCGGTGCCGAACTCGGCGAGCACCTCCATGTTGCCGGTGTCGGGCGCCGCGCAGTTGAACGCGATCGGGGCCAGCCGCGGGCTCCACCCGGTGAGCTCGGCCAGAGGCGCGTACTGCAGATTCGTCAGCCCGGCGCCGCCGGCCCCGGGAAGGAAGAGGTTCCACAGCCCGCGCTCGCGTGCGCGCGCCTGGAGTTCGCGCACGATGGGGCGCGTGCCCCACTCGTGCGGCGTCGCGGCGACCTGCGCGGCGAGCACCGGCTCGGCCGGCAGCACCTGCTCGTCGAGGAACGCGCGCACCTCGCCGATCAGCTCGGTCGTGCGGGCATCGTGCGCGAAGTCCATCTCAGTGCCTTCCCGCGCCCAGCCGCCGCAGTCCCTCCGCGGCGATCGGCTCGACCAGAGCGCCGATGCGGTCGAATCCGGCGCCCACCGTCTCGCCCGAGCGGTAGCGGTAGTGGATGCCCTCGGCGATCACGCCGAGCTTGTAGGCGGCGAATGCGCCGTACCAGGCGAGATCGGGCACGGCGATGCGGGCCCGTTCGGCGTACGCGTCGACCAGCTCGTCGAAGGACGGATAGCCCGCCGCCGGATCGATCGCGCTCGGCAGCGCGCCGGCCGCGCCGGGGAGAGCGCCGGCGTTCCAGTACAGGCCGAACATGCCGAGGTCCACCAGCGGGTCGCCGATCGTCGACATCTCCCAATCCAGGATCGCAGCGATGCGCGCGGAATCGCCGGCACCGGCGACGATAGCGTTGTCGAGGCGATAGTCGCCGTGCACGAGCGTCGTCCGCGCAGACGCGGGCATGCGCTCGGCCAGGTTCTCCTGCAGCCGGTCGAGGGTCGGCAGCTCCCGCGATCGGGACGCGTCGTACTGCCGATGCCACGTGCGCAGCTGACGCTCGAGAAAGCCCTCGCCGCGACCGAAATCACCGAGCCCCACATCCTCGGGGTCGACGCGGTGCAGGTCGGCCAGGACCTCGGCGAGACTCAGGCCGACCTCGCGCAGCGCTTCCGGGCTGAATCGGGCGTTCTGGCTCGGCCGCGAGAGCACATCGCCCTCGACGAACTCCATCACGAAGAACGGGGTGCCGGTGACGGCGGAATCCGACGTGTCGTCGACGAGGTCCACCGCCGGCGGCACCGGTACGGCGCTGCCGCGCAGGGCCGAGACGACCCGATGCTCGCGGCGCATGTCGTGGGCGCTCGAGAGCACGTGACCGAGGGGCGGGCGTCGCACCACGAGCGGGACGCGCGGGCCGTCGATGCGGTAGGTGAGGTTGCTCTTCCCGCCCGCGATCACCGCAGCGGTCAGCAGTCCGCCGACCAGGTCGGGATGCGCGCGCTCGAGCCATTCGCCCAGTCCGGCGACGTTCAGGCCCGGTGGATCGTCCTCGCTCGACTCGGTCACGATCGGCGACTCCTTCGTCGTGCAGTCCTCATCGATCGGCGGCGTCAGCCGTCGAGGGCGGTGCGCACGCGCCGCGTCATCTCGGCCGCGGGCATGGATCTCGGGAACACGGCGACGACGACGTCGTCCTCGGCCGGGGCGACACCGTCCGGATGCACGCCGTACCGGCGCATCGCGTCGTCGAGCGCCCGCCGCAGGGCGGTCAGCGGCACGCGCTTCGTGCCGCGCAGCAGTCGCCGCAGCACGTGGTTGTGCAGGGCGGTGACCAGCGCGGCGAATCCGACGGCGTCCAGCGGGTCGATCTCGGGCAGCGAGCGGCGCAGGTACTCGTCGAACTGGCGCTCGTAACGGAAGACCGTCACGATCTCGCGTTCGCGCAGCGCGGGGACCTGACGCACGATCTGGTAGCGCAGCCGGGCCACCTCGGGGTCGTGCGCGAAGTGCAGGAAGACCCGCTCGGATGCTTCGCACACGGCGACCCAGGGGTTCGGGTGGCCGCGCTCGAGCCACTCGCGAAGCTCGTCGAGCAGCACCTCGTGATCGGCGAAGACGACGTCCTCCTTGCCGCCGAACTGCCGGAAGAACGTGCTGCGCGACACCCCCGCCGCCCGCGCGATCTGCTCCACCGAGGTCGCTTCGAAGCCCTGCCGCGCGAACAGCTCGAGTGCGGCGGCGACGACGGCGGTGCGCGCGACGGACGGGGACGGAGTCTCACTCATGATCGACAGAAGCCTAGACCCGCGGATGCCGCGGGCCACCGCATCCGCCGGGCGCTGACTGCCGGCACCGCCGGTCGCAGCTGTCAACCCGTGGACAGGAGGGCCGCGCGCGCGTTGACTGGATCGATGACCTCCCTGTGGCGGGCTGACGGCGCCGTGGTCGCCGGATCGCCGTTCATGCCGGGCGCGCACCGCGACGTGATCGTGGTCGGCGCGGGGATCACCGGCCTGTCGACCGCGCTGATGCTCGCTCGCCGTGGGCTGGATGTCGCCATCGTCGAAGCCGGAGAAGTCGGCAACCTCGCCACCGGCGGCAATACGGGCAAGCTCTCCCTGCTGCAGGGGAAGGTGCTCTCGACGCTGCGCAGGCATCATCCCGCATCCCTGGTCCGCGCCTACGTGGACGCGAATCGAGACGGCGCGCAGTGGCTCACGGACTTCGCCGACGAGGTCGGCCTGAGCTACACGCGGCGGACGGCGTACACGTACGCGCAATCGGCCGAGGGCGTCGACGAGGTCGAGGCCGAGCGCGCCGCCGCCCATGAGGCAGGCCTCGCGGTGCGCCGGGTGCTGCCCGACGGGCGGGAACCCTTCCCGATCGTGGATGCGGTCGCACTCGACGATCAGGTCGCGATCGATCCGCAGGCGGCGGCCCTGGCGCTCGCGCGGGCGTTCATCGCCGCAGGCGGAACCCTGCACACCGGTACCCGCGTGATGCACGTCGACGTCCTGCCGGACGCCGTCGTCGAGACCGCCGCCGGGTTCGCGACGGCGCGCCACATCGTGCTGGCGACTGCCGCGCCCATCACGTACCGCGGGTTCTATTTCGCGAAGACCCGCGGACTGCGCTCGTATTGCGTCGCGTTCGCCGTGCCCGGCGATGTCCCCGACGGCCTCTACCTGTCGGCCGACGGGCCCACACGATCGCTGCGGTCGGTGACTGCGGCCGACGGTCCGGATGAGCTCGCATCTCTGGTCGTCGGCGGAAACGGGCATCCGGTCGGACGCGCAGGGTCCGAGCGGGCGCTCGTCGACGACCTGATCGAATGGACGACGGCGCATTTCCCCGGGGCGGAGCCGCGCATGTCGTGGTCCGCGCAGGACTACGAGTCGCACAATCTGGTGCCCTTCGTCGGCGCGATGCCGCAGGGTCTGGGCAAGGTGCGGCTGGCCACCGGATTCGGCAAATGGGGACTCTCGAACGGACCCGCCGCCGCGCTGCGGCTGACTGCGGAGATCACCAGGGTGCCGTCGCGCGATCGCCCGGAGTGGATGGGGACCATGGCGCACCGCTTGACGGTGCCGGCCGACTTCGGGCGCGGCGGCGTGGAGAACATCCACGTCGGGTGGGCTGCGGCGACCGGGTGGGCGGATGCCCAGCGAACCCCGGTTCCGGTCGCGCAGCCGGAGGAGGGGCAGGCAGTCGTCGCCTCTCGCGGGGGCCACCCGATCGGCATCTCGACCGTCGGCGGAACGACGCGGGCGGTGAGCCTCGTGTGCACCCACCTGGGCGGCGTCCCTTCGTGGAACGACGCCGAGTGCACCTGGGACTGCCCCCTGCACGCGTCGCGCTTCGCGCCCGACGGCACGAGAATCGAGGGTCCGGCATCCCGCGACCTGCCACGGCTGCCGCGGTCGGGACCCTCGAGCCACCGGTAGTAGGCTGGGAAACCGGTCGATATCTCTCGACGTCAAGACGCTTTCCGCGTCATTTCCCCTGTCGCCCCAGCGAAGGATCGCACTGTGGATCTGTACGAGTACCAGGCACGTGACCTATTCGAGAAGTACGAGGTTCCGGTGCTCGCCGGGCTCATCGCGGACACCCCGGAGGAGGCCCGCGCCGCCGCTGAGAAGATCGGCGGAGTCGTCGTCGTCAAGGCCCAGGTCAAGACCGGCGGTCGCGGCAAGGCAGGCGGCGTGAAGGTCGCGAAGACGCCGGATGAGGCGTACGAGGCAGCGAAGGCCATCCTGGGCCTGGACATCAAGGGCCACGTCGTCAAGCGCGTGATGGTCGCCGCAGGCGCGCGCATCGACAAGGAGTACTACTTCTCGGTGCTGCTGGACCGCGCGAACCGCGCGTACCTGTCGCTCTGCAGCGTCGAGGGCGGCATGGAGATCGAGGAGCTCGCTGTGGAGCGCCCCGAGGCCCTCGCTCGCGTCTCGGTTGACCCGCTCACCGGAATCGACAAGCAGAAGGCCGTCGAGATCGCCGAGGCGGCCGGGTTCGCACCCGAGCTCGTCGACAAGGTCAGCGACGTGTTCGTCAAGCTCTACTCGGTCTACAAGGGCGAGGACGCGACGCTCGTCGAGGTCAACCCGCTCGTCCTCACCGAGGACGGCGAGATCATCGCCCTGGACGGCAAGGTCACGCTCGATGAGAACGCCGACTTCCGTCACGCGGGCCACGCGCTGCTCGAGGACAAGGATGCCGCCGACCCGCTCGAGGCCAAGGCCAAGGAGAACGACCTCAACTACGTCAAGCTCGACGGCCAGGTCGGCGTGATCGGCAACGGCGCGGGACTGGTGATGTCGACACTGGACGTCGTCGCCTACGCCGGCGAGAACCACGGCGGGGTCAAGCCCGCGAACTTCCTCGACATCGGCGGCGGCGCCTCCGCCGAGGTCATGGCCGCGGGACTGGACGTCATCCTCGGCGACCCGCAGGTCAAGAGCGTGTTCGTGAACGTCTTCGGCGGCATCACCGCGTGCGATGCGGTGGCAAAGGGGATCGTCGGCGCACTCGCCGAGCTCGGCTCGACGGCGACCAAGCCGCTCGTCGTGCGCCTCGACGGCAACAAGGTCGACGAGGGGCGCGCGATCCTGCGCGACGCCAACCACCCGCTCGTCACGCTCGCCGAAACCATGGACGAAGGCGCCGACAAGGCCGCCGAGCTCGCGAACGCCTGATCGCCCGCGAAGAACAAGGACTTCAGAATCATGTCGATCTTCCTCAACAAGGACTCCAAGGTCATCGTCCAGGGCATCACCGGCGGCGAGGGCACCAAGCACACGGCGCTCATGCTCAAGGCGGGCACGCAGGTCGTCGGCGGGGTCAACGCCCGCAAGGCGGGCACCACCGTGCTCCACCACGACGCCGACGGCAATCCCGTCGAGCTCCCCGTCTTCGCATCCGTCGCGGAGGCGATCGAGAAGACGGGCGCCGACGTGTCCATCGCATTCGTGCCACCCGCCTTCACGAAGGACGCGATGGTCGAGGCGATCGATGCCGAGATCCCGCTGCTGGTCGTCATCACCGAGGGCGTTCCCGTCGGCGACACCGCGGAGGCGTGGGCCTACGCGCAGTCCAAGGGCAACACGACGCGCATCATCGGGCCCAACTGCCCCGGCATCATCACCCCCGGCGAATCGCTCGTCGGCATCACTCCTGCCAACATCACCGGCAAGGGGCCGATCGGACTCGTCTCCAAGTCGGGCACCCTGACCTACCAGATGATGTTCGAGCTCCGCGAGATCGGCTTCTCCACTGCGATCGGCATCGGCGGCGACCCGGTCATCGGCACGACGCACATCGACGCGCTCGCCGCGTTCGAGGCCGACCCCGAGACCAAGGCGATCGTCATGATCGGCGAGATCGGCGGTGACGCCGAGGAGCGCGCGGCCGACTTCATCAAGGCGAACGTGACGAAGCCGGTCGTGGGCTACGTCGCCGGGTTCACCGCTCCCGAGGGCAAGACCATGGGTCACGCCGGCGCGATCGTGTCGGGCTCCGCGGGCACCGCGCAGGCCAAGAAGGAAGCCCTCGAGGCCGCCGGCGTCAAGGTCGGCAAGACGCCGTCCGAGACCGCCGACCTGATGCGCGAGATCATCGGCTCGCTCTAGGGGAGTCCCCTCCTCAGCTCGCGTCACTCCTGCTCGAGCTGATCACGCAGCTGTGTGACCGCCTCCTCGTACTCGGCCACCCGGTAGTACTCGCCGTGGGTGCCGACCTCGACCATGTAGCCCGACATGTCCAGTTCGCTCGCGTAGCGGTCGACGTGGTTCTGCCAGCCCGGGCCCGTCGGCGCGGTGCTGAACGCGGGATAGCCGAGATAGTCGGTGAGACGCCACAGGCTGATCCACCGCACCTTCGGCAGCGGGACACCATCCGCATCGCGAGGGAGCAGAGCGCCGGTGAGGCGCCCGATCGGGGGCCGGACGGCGGCGGGGGAGCCGGCGGCGGGCGGTGACGGATCGAGCGGCTGCCGCTCCCGGCTCTGCTGCTCGGCCAGATCGGCGGCCCACGGGTCTGCATCCGAGAACCGGGGAGCGGCGCAGGAGTGCGTTCCGATGACATCGGGGCCGAGGAGCTCGGGGAGCATGCGGCCGAAGAACGGACGCAGCTGCACGCCGAAGGTCAACAGTGCGATGCGGTGCAGATTCCGGCGTGTGTCCGCCGAACTGGCGAGCAGGCCCAGAGCCGAGACGGAGAGCACCGCGCCCATGCTGTGCGCGGCGAGGATCGCGCGATGCGTGTCATCCTGCGAGAGCCAATGGTGCAGCCGCCCGGCGATCTCGGGCACTGCCCGCTCGGCGTAGCACGGCGGGCCGAACGGGTGCCCGGTCCTCGGCAGGAAGCACGTGATGTCCCACACGATGCCGAGCGGCCGCGAGCCGCCGGAGGTCGCGCCCGCGGCGAGCACCCCGACCAGGATGATCCCGATCCAGGCGAGGCTGAACATCCCGACATCCAGCGCCGCCACGATCACGTCGCGCCAGAACCCGGTCAGCCCGCCCCACAGATCGCTTCTGGTGACGTAGGACCAGCAGGTCCACACGATGGCGCACACGATCGCGCAGACGAATGCGATCGTCACAGCCCAGACCGCGGGTTCCACCAGGTGGAGGCGGGCCGCGCCGGCCCGCTTGTCGACGATCCGGCGCAGCAGCGTCGGCTTCGACGGAGGCAGCACGCCTCCGCTCGGTACGGACAGCTCGTCGGGCACGGTGGGCGGTTTCGCCCCGCCCCGCGCCGGGGGCTCCGAGGTCGGCGCGGTGCGCCACAGCACGCCTCGCGCGGTGAGGTCGCGCCGCCGCCGGAAGACCCGCAGGAGGACGTAGAGGACCGCGACGACGAGCCCGATGACGATGAGCGTGCCGAGTGCGACGAAGCTGCGCGAGATGTGGATGCTGGATGACGCAGCGCCGATGAGCGCCGACGGACCGTTCGCGCCGTTGAGGAAGTCCCCGGTCGTGACGACGACGATCGCGCTCGTTGCGAGCGCGACGGCGAGCGAGATCGTCATGAACACACCCGGGCCACGGCCGGACCACGCCGTCTCGGCGTTCCGGCTCACCGGAGGGCGCCAGGCGAATCCCGAGATCGCGACGACAGCGCCGGCGATCGCGAGCACGAGCAGCGCCATGCCGGCGCCGTACAGGCGCTGCGGCGGCACCACCGGCGTGGGCAGCACGGCCAGGCCGAGCAGGACCACGCCGAAGACGACGCTCGAGCCGACGAGCAGCCACTTGCTGAAGCGGTTCGACGAGTTGCCGCTGACCTGCTCCTCGGTCTGGATCGTCATGGTCGGCAGCCTCCACGCGAGGACGCATGCCGCCGCCAGGCCGAAGGCGCTGCCGGCGACGATCAGCAGCGCCGGCCAGAAGCTCCACGGAGGTGCACCGTCGCGGAAGCACGCGTCGAACGCGACGCCCCGGCACTGCGACTGCCACCCCATGGAGGCCTGCAGGCCGACGAGGAGCAGCGTCAGGCAGATTGCGGCCGAAAGGTGGGTCCGCGCGAGGTAGCGGGTCATCCGGTTGGACCAGAATCCGGGCTGGGAGAGCACGGCATCCGCCGAGCCGGACTCGGAATCGGCGGTTCCGACACCGCCCTCCATGCCCGGCAGCACGTCGTAGCGCACCTGAGAGACCGATGACACGATCCAGAGCACGATCACCGCGGCAACCGGCGCCAGCGCGAAGAGGGCGAGTCGCCTGCCCCCGGTCCAGTCGGCGAACACGCCGAAGAAGCCCTCGAGGGGTCCGCACAGAGAGGCCTGCGCGGCGCATTGCGCGGCACCGACATCGAGCGCGAGCGTGGCGGCGGTCGTGGTGAACAGCAGCGTCAGGATGAGGCCGAAGAGGCGTGCGGCGCCGGCGGTGCGGCGTGATCGCCTGCCGGCGACGGTGGCGGTCCACGACCGCCAGCCCTCCTCGCCCTCCGGAACGACGCTGAGATGACGCGTCCACTGCGCGGCGTTGCCGATGCTGAACGGCAGGATGATCGCGTAGAAGATGCGCGCGAGCACCCCGACGACTTTCCCGGCCGCGCCCGGACCGCCGAAGTTCGGCGTGGTGCGCACCATCCCGCCCCACGAGTACGCCTCCCGGGCGATGCGCTCGGGAACATGGCCGCGCTTTCCGATCCTGTCGGGTGCCCGCATGGCGGCCAGCGCCGCAGGCGTCGGCTGCCAGAACGAGCCGAGGGTGTCGCCGGCCGCCAGCTCGATGCTCTCGAGCGGCAGGTCCAGCAGGGCCGCGGGCGTCGTGTTGTTCACCCCGTGCACGCGCAGCTCGAGAACTCGCGTCGCCGGTCTCGGTGACGCCGCGCCGGTCGTGGTGCTGCTCGGATCCGTCATGGCGTCCCCACTCGTCGCCCGATCCCCCTGGCCGTCATGGTAGACCGCGAGACCCGTGCCGGAAAGTGTCCTGGGAGCGGTGCGCCGACCCCCTTCTCCGGGCGGATACGGTGGGCAGATGCCATTGACAGGAGAGTACAAGCCGAGCACGTCGGCATGGGCCCGCTCGCAGGCCGAGCGCTTCGAGGCGTCGGGCGGCGCCGAGGCGAATCTGCTGCGCGGAGTGCCGATCATCGTGCTGACGACGGTCGGCGCGAAGTCCGGCGCCTTGCGCAAGACGGCACTCATGCGCGTCGAGCACGACGGTCGCTACGCGGTCGTCGCCTCGAAGGGCGGGGCGCACGATGAGCCTCGATGGGCGGAGAACATGCGACGCCACGCGCATGTGGAGCTGCAGGACGGAGCCGACAAGCGCGACTACCGTGCGCGCGAGCTGGCCGGCGCCGAGCGCGACGAGTGGTGGGCTCGCTCCAGCGCGGTGTGGCCCGATTACGACAAGTACCAGACCAAGACCGACCGGCTCATCGCCGTCTTCGTGCTGGAGCCGCTCGAGGGCTGAGCCGCGCATCTGCGGATGCCGCGCGCGGGCGTGCCGGGAGGCGGGGCGCGGGCTCGGCCTGGGTAGGGTCGATGAGGCATGCATCGCCTGATCGTCGTCATCCTCTCCGCCGTCGACGCCGCCATCGCGGCGGCCGTCGGCGTTGCGGCGACCCTGGCCCCGCTGACCCTGCTGTGGGTGCTCGGGATGGGCGGTTCCGCCGACTGGGGAGCACTCTGGCCCGCCGGCGCCACGATCTGGCAGTTCGGGAACCTGGTTCCGCTGCAGGTGACGCTCCCCGGCGATTACCTCGCGGTTGCGGGGATCGACCTCGGCTCGGCATCCTTCGTCCTCTCGCTGGCGCCGCTCGCCTTCGCCGCGTTCACCGCGATCTTCGCCGCGCGCTCTGGTGTGCGCGCCTCACGGGCCGATGCGTGGGTCACGGGTGTGATCACCGGGTCGCTCGTCTTCGCAGCCGCGACGACCCTGATCGCCCTCACGTCGGCCAACACGCTCGCCGAAGTGGAGCGCTGGCAGGCGATCCTGTTCCCCTCGCTCGTGTTCACACTGCCGCTGCTGGCCGGCGCGTTCGTGACCGAGTGGCGCGAAGCGGGGACCGGGTTCGTGGCACGGCTGCGCGATCGCGTCGAGTCGGCGCGGCACGGCTGGGGGGAGGCGCCCGGGCTCATCGTGCGTGGCACTGCGGTCGTGCTCGCGGGCCTGGTCGGCCTCGGCGCCCTGGCGTTCGCGGTCGCGCTGATCCTGCGCGGAGGAGAGGTGATCGCGCTCTTCGAGGCTGCGCACGTGGACGCCCTCGGCGCGACCGTGGTGACCCTCGCGCAGCTCGCGTACCTGCCGACGCTCGTGGTGTGGGGCATGTCCTTCGTCGCCGGGCCGGGTTTCGCGGTCGGCGCGGACACCGCGGTGTCGCCCGCCGGCACCCAGCTGGGCGTCATCCCCGGCATCCCGATCCTGGGAGCGCTGCCCGAATCGACGACGCCGTGGCTGCTGCTGCTCGCGCTGCTGCCCGTCGGCGTCGGCGCACTCGCCGGATGGGTGGCGCGATCCCGCCTGGTCGCGCCGGAGATCGCCGTCGCCGAGGCGCCCCGATTCGTGCCCGCGGAATGGGATGCGGCCCCCGAAGCCGCACGCAGCTCGGCCCTGACCGCCTTGCTCGCAGGTGTCGACTCGGCGCGGCCCCCCGATCAGATCGGAACCGACGACAGCGGCGGGATTCCCGGCGACGAGACGGACGGGAATCCCGACGCGATCGCCGCTCGCGCGGTGATCGCCCTCGGAATCGCGCTGCTGTCGGCGGCGGGCGCAGCCCTCCTCGCACACCTCGCCTCGGGATCGATCGGCCCGGGTCGCCTCGCGGAGCTCGGCCCGGCGCCCGGTCCGGTCGCGCTCGCGGTCGGGCTCGAGGTGCTGCTCGGCGCCGCGATCCTGCTGCTCTCGCCGCGCCGCCGTCCGAAGGAGCTCGCGAGCGTTCCACTTCCCGTGGGGACGGAGGCCGCCACGTCGGTCGACTCCACGCCGTCGCCCGATGCCGACGTCAGTGATGGCGCGAATGCGGCCGACACCGCCCCGATCGACGTCCCGTCGCCGAACAGCGCGCCCGCGCCGCGGCGTCCGCCCGCCGACCCGGACGGCACGGCGACCGAGGATCTCGGACCCCGCCGGCCCCGGCCCCTGCCGCCGCTGACGCAGGAGCGGCCGCCGATAGACTAGGCGCGTGCTCACGGTCGCCGTCCTCATCTCGGGCGCGGGGTCCAATCTGCGGGCCCTGCTCGACGAGGCGGCCGATCCCGACTTTCCGGCGCGCGTCGTCGTCGTCGGCGCGGATCGTGAAGCCGACGGATTCGCGCATGCCGAGGAGTACAGCATCCCCACGATGCTCGTCCCGTGGCGGGAGTTCGACACGCGCGACGAGTGGGGCGCCGAGCTGGGCGCGCAGCTGGATGTCTGGAAGCCGGACCTCGTCGTGCTGAGCGGACTCATGCGGCTGCTGCCGCCGGCCCTGGTGGATGCCTGGTCGCCTCGCATCATCAACACCCACCCGGCGTATCTGCCCGAGTTCCCGGGGGCGCACGGCGTGCGCGATGCGCTCGCCGCGGGCGTCGCCCAGACCGGTGCGAGCGTGATCATCGTCGACAACGGCGTCGACAGCGGCCCGATACTGGCGCAGGAGCGGATCCCCGTCCTGCCCGGCGACGACGAGCACACGCTGCACGAGCGCATCAAGCCCGTCGAGCGACGGCTCCTGATCGACGTCGTGCGCCGCATCGCGACCGGGGATCTCGACCTCGCCGCGATGGCCTGAGTCCCGAGCGAAGAACCTCCACGCACCCACTGCCCAACGAGAACCGAGGAGCCCCCATGGCCGGCCCCAGCCACGATCCGTCCCTCTACCGCGACCGCGACGTCGTGCCGATCCGGCGCGCACTCGTCTCGGTCAGCGACAAGACGGACCTCCTCCGTCTCGCCGAGGCGCTGGATGCGGCCGGGATCGAGATCGTCTCCACCGGCTCCACGGCGGCCACGATCCGTGATGCGGGCCACGAGGTGACGGATGTGGCCTCGGTCACCGGATTCCCCGAGTCGCTGGACGGGCGGGTCAAGACCCTCCATCCCGGAGTCCACGCCGGCCTGCTCGCCGATCTGCGCCTGGAAGACCACGAGCGTCAGCTCGCCGCACTCGATATCGACCCGTTCGAGCTCGTGGTGGTGAATCTGTACCCGTTCGTCGAGACTGTCGCATCCGGCGCCGAGGGCGATGCGGTCGTCGAGCAGATCGACATCGGCGGTCCCGCCATGGTGCGGGCATCGGCCAAGAACTTCGCGAACGTCGCGATCGTCGTCTCACCGGGCTCCTACCCCGCGATCATCGACGCGATCGGCAACGGCGGCACCACGCTCACCCAGCGCCGCGAGCTCGCCGCGCGGGCGTTCGCCCACACGTGCGAGTACGACCGGGCGGTGGCGACCTGGTTCGCCGAGCAGACCCTCGGCGAACCCGACCTCCCGCAGCACCTCACGATCAAGGCCGAGCGGCTGGCGACCCTGCGGTACGGCGAGAACTCCCACCAGCGCGCGGCGATCTACACCCGCGTCGGCGGTCACGGCATCGCCCAGGCGATGCAGCTGCAGGGCAAGGAGATGTCCTACAACAACTACGTCGATGCGGATGCTGCGCTTCGCGCCGCGTTCGACATGGTCAAGCCCGCGGTCGCGATCATCAAGCACGCGAATCCCTGCGGAATCGCCGTCGCCGCCCCGAATGCCCTCGATCCGATCGCCAGCGCCCACCTGCGCGCGCACGAGTGCGACCCGGTCTCGGCCTTCGGCGGCGTGATCGCGGCGAACCGCACCGTGACCCTGAAGATGGCCGAGAACCTGCGCGACATCTTCACCGAGGTCATCGTGGCACCGGACTTCGAGCCGGCCGCGCTCGAGGTCTTCGCGCTCAAGAAGAACCTGCGCATCCTGCAGCTGCCGGTCGACTGGCAGCAGGAGCGGATGGACGTGCGTCTGGTCTCGGGCGGCCTGCTGCTGCAGGATGCCGACCGCTTCCCCGATGACATCGAGTCGGTCGCGAAGGACTGGCAGCTCGTCTCGGGCGAACGGCCCTCCGACGAGGAGATGACCAATCTGGTGTTCGCGTGGAAGGCCTGTCGCGCCGTGAAGTCGAACGCGATCGTCCTCGCCAAGGGTTCGGCGACGGTCGGCATCGGCATGGGCCAGGTCAATCGGGTCGACTCGTGCCGCCTCGCGGTCGAGCGCGCCGGCGATCGTGCGGCGGGCTCGGTTGCGGCATCCGATGCGTTCTTCCCCTTCGCGGACGGCCCGCAGGTGCTGCTCGACGCCGGCATCTCGATGATCGTGCAGCCCGGTGGTTCGGTCCGCGACCAGGAGGTCATCGACGCGGCTCAGAAGGCGGGCGTCACCATGTTCTTCACCGGCGAGCGGCACTTCTTCCACTGACGCGGGCGCTCCGCGGTCTCGGTGCCGTTCAGAGGGGCGGGCGGCCGTACGCCTCGAGCCAGCGCAGCCATACCTCGCTGACCGTCGGGTAGGACGGCACCGCGTGCCACAGGCGATCGATCGACACCTCGCCGACGATCGCGACGGTGGCCGAGTGCAGGAGTTCCGCGACGTCCGGCCCGACGAAGGTCGCGCCGATCAGCACCCCGCGATCCTCATCCACGATGGCGCGCGCCATCCCCTCGTAGTGATCGGCATACGTCGTCGCCCCGCCGATCCAGGACAGGTCGTAGTCGAGCACGCGGATGCTGCGCCCCGCCTCCCGCGCCGCCGCTTCGGTGAGTCCGACCGACGCGACCTCGGGATCGGTGAAGGTGACCTGCGGCACGTGGTCGTGATCGGCTGTGGCCACGTGTGCGCCCCAGGGCGCGTCGTCGACGGGCAGGCCTTTGGCGCGTGCGGCGATGACGTCGCCGGCGGCGCGCGCCTGGTACTTGCCCTGGTGGGTCAGCAGTGCACGGTGATTGACGTCGCCGACGGCGTAGAGCCAGTCCGTGCCCTTCACCAGCAGGGTGTCGTCGACGGCGAGCCAGGCTCCGGGCTGGAAGCCGATCCGCTCCAGCCCGAGATCGGTCGTGCGCGGGGTGCGGCCGATCGCGACCAGCACCTCTTCGGCGACGACCCGGCCGCCGTCGGAGAGGGTGAGCACGGCGTTCTTGTCGGTGCGGTGCGCCTCGGTCACTTCGACTCCGGTGCGGACCGTCACCCCGAGCTTCGTGAGAGCCGCCTCCACCATCTCGCCCGCGAAAGGCTCGAGGTGATCGAGCAGCGTCGAGCGGACGATGAGCGTCACCTTCGTGCCGAATCCGGCGTACGCGGTCGCCATCTCCGCGCCGACGACACCGCCGCCGAGGATCGCCAGAGAAGCGGGGATCACATGGGCGCTCGTGGCATCCCGGCTCGTCCACGGCTCGATCTCACGCAGTCCGGGGATGTCGGGCAGAAGTGCGGCCGAACCGGTCGAGACCGCGACCGCGTGCCGCGCGACGAGATCGGTGACGGTGCCGTCCTCGGCGGTGACGCGCACGCGCTTGACTCCGGTGAACTCCGCATGGCCCCGCACCAGGTCGATCCCGGTCTGCTCGAGCCAGCGCACCTGCGAGTCGTCGTTCCAATCGTGCGCGATGCGGTCGCGGCGGCGCAGCACCCCCGCGACATCGAGATCGCCCGTGATCGCCTGCTTCGCGCCGTCGAGATCCCGCGCGGCTCGGAGGGCCGCCGCGCTGCGCAGGAGGCCCTTGGACGGCATGCATGCCCAGTACGAGCATTCGCCGCCCACGAGCTCGGCCTCGACGATGACGGTGTCCATGCCGCCCTGCTTCGCACGGTCGGCGACGTTCTCGCCGACTGTGCCCGCTCCGATCACGATGACGTCGTATTCGCGTTCGCTCATTCCTTCACGGTATCCGGTGCCGTGGGTGAGAGATCGGTGCCGACGAAAACAGCCGTCTCGGGCGCTGGCGCGCGAGTACACCGGATGCCGACGTCGGACAAGGGGCTGGTGGTCCGGCTGACGAGCAGGCGGACTGGAACCAACCGGTTCTTGGACCCGACACCTGGGTCACGCCATGAGGAGTTGCGATGATGCACGTCCCCCATCCGCACGACGACGGCCGGCAGGCAACCGCCCTGCGTGACGCTTCACGGCGGCAGACGAGCAGGCTGTCGTCGGCCGTCAGACCCGTGCTCGCCCTCCTGGTCGCGGCCGCCGTATCGGTCGGCGGAGCCGTCGCCCCGGCATCCGCAACCCTCCGCGAGACGGCGACGTCGTCTGCCGCCGCCGTGGCCGCGCCGCTCACGAACCTCGCACACCTCGATTTCCTGCTCGACGAGGCGACGCCGCCGGCGGTCGTCGACGGGCACACGACCTACCGGCTCGCCGACGAGCCGGCGCTCATCCTCCCGTGGACCTACGCCGACGCGCGGCCCGGAGGCACCTTCCAGCGAGTGGGCGGCGGCCCCCTCGATCCGGCCACCAATACGTGGGGACAGGGTGCGTACAACGCGGACGACGTCGCGCGTGCCGCCGTCGTCTACCTGCGGCACTGGACGCTGACCGGCGCCGAGACGAGTCGCGACAGCGCATACGAACTGCTGCGGTCCCTGGCGTATCTGCAGACGACCGACGGACCGAACGCGGGCAACGTGGTGCTGTGGATGCAGCCCGACGGCACGCTGAATCCGTCCGCCGAACCCGTCGAGCTGCCCGACCCGTCCGACTCCGGGCCGAGCTACTGGCTCGCGCGCACGATCTGGGCGCTCGGCGAGGGCTACGCGGCGTTCCAGGACGCCGATCCTGAATTCGCGGCGTTCCTCGAGGACCGGCTCGCACTCTCCGTCGGCGCATTGGACCGGCAGGTGCTGGTGAACTACGGCGAGTGGGCGGAATCGGACGGCATGCGCGTTCCGGCGTGGCTGATCGTCGACGGGGCGGATGCCTCAGCCGAAGCCGTGCTGGGTCTGGCCGCCCGCGTCGAGGCGCAGCCGGCCGACACGACCTCCCGCGACGCGATGCGCAAGCTCGCAGAGGGGATCGCGGCGATGTCGGCCGGATCCGTGCAGTCGTGGCCGTACGGCGCGGTGCTGCCGTGGGCGCAGTCCCGCAGCATGTGGCACGCCTGGGGCTCGCAGATGCCCGCAGCGCTGGCCGAGGCATCTGTCGTGCTCGGCGATCCCGCGCTCGCCGAGCCGGCGATCATGGACGCGGCAGTCTTCACGCCGACGCTGCTGACCGCAGGCGGTCCGGACAACGGCTGGTTCCCGAGCCCGACCGACCGCGTGCAGATCGCGTACGGAGCCGACTCGCGCGTGCAGTCCCTGCTCGCCGTCGCCGATGCCACCGGCTCCGCCGGGTTCGAGGCGCTGGCGGGCATGCAGGCCGCATGGTTCTTCGGTGCGAACCGCGCCGGCGAGCCGATCTACGACCCCGCGACCGGCATCACCTTCGACGGCCTTCAGCCCGACGGCACGATCAACCGCAACAGCGGCGCCGAGAGCACGATCCACGGGCTGCTCACGATGATCGCGCTCGACGCGCGACCCGAGCTGGCCGCCCGAGCCTCGTCGATCACCACGATCGCAGAACGGGTCGGTCTCGAGCTCGTCGAAACCGAGGCGGCGACAGAAACCGACGGCACCGTCAGCACGCCGGAGTCGTGGACGGGCGAGTCCAGCTGGTCGGGAAGCGCCCTGACGCTCACCGCGGGACAGCACGCGATCTTCGACATCGGCGCCGCGGAGACGCGGCGCTGGGTCGAGCCCGTCGTGTGGTCCGACAGCGCGGAGGGAAGCAGCTCGAAGTGGACGTCGGATCGCCGTCCGCTCCGAGTCCTCGAGGAGTCCGCGCCCCCGCAGGGGATCTCGCCGACGTACGGCGTGCTCCTGCCGCACTCGCTCGCCCAGTCGGTGCAGACCGGCCGTGAGCATGTCCGGGTGGACGTCACGCACGGCGCGGTGCAGCTTGACACCCTGCTGGTGCGTCCGATGGCCTCCCGCCTGGTGCTCACCGGCGACGGGGGCACGACGGAACTCGTGCACTCGAGCGCTCTCACGCCGCAGCCGATCCGGGTCGGCCGTGACGGGCAGCGCGCGACGGTCGTCGTGTACGACGCATCTGGCGCCGAGGTGCGCAGCTACGACCTGCGAGGCGCGCGGAACGTGCCAGTGCCGAGCGGTGGTTTCGCGATCGTGACCGGCTGAGCGGATCGCGATCGGTTGAGCTGATCCAGATCGGCTGAGCGGATCGCGATCGGTCGAGCTGACGCGGGCGGCCCTCGGAGGAGGGTCGCCCGCTCTCGTCATCGCGGTGTCCGATTTCCGCCAGTCGGATGCCGCGAGACGTGGCAGGCTGGAACACGTGAGCATCCCGACCATGACCTTCGACGAGCGGTACAGCGTGATCCGATCGCGCGATCCCCGCTTCGACGGCCAGTTCGTCACCGCGGTCAGCTCCACCGGGATCTACTGCCGGCCGAGCTGCCCAGCACGCACCCCGAAGCCGTCGAACGTGTCGTTCTACGCCACGAGCGCCGCCGCCCACGAGGCCGGCTATCGCGCCTGCAAGCGCTGCCTGCCCGAAGCCGCGCCGGGTTCACCCGAGTGGGATCTGCGGGGCGACACGACCGCCCGCGCCATGCGACTGATCGCCGACGGCGTCGTCGAGCGCGAGGGGGTGCCTGGCCTGGCCCGGCGCCTCGGCTACTCGCCCCGCCACCTGACCAGACTCCTCACCGCCGAACTCGGCGCGGGCCCGCTCGCGCTCAGCCGCGCGCACCGTGCGCACACCGCGCGCATGCTGCTGGTGGGCACGGACCTTCCGGCCGCCGACGTCGCGTTCTCGGCGGGCTTCTCCAGCATCCGCCAGTTCAACGACACGGTCCGCGAGGTGTTCGGCATGCCGCCGCTCGACATCCGCGCGCGTCGCCGACGGACGCCGGGTGCCGAAACCCCCGGAGCGATCGACCTGGTCCTCCCCTACCGCGGCCCGCTCGACGCGGACGGCCTGTTCGCGTGGATGGGCGCCCGCGCCGTCCACGGGGTCGAGGCGGCGACCGCGAGCAGCTTCGCCCGCACTCTCCGCCTCGCCGGCGGGGCGGCGTGGTTCGAGCTGCGCCTGGACGAGGTCGGCCGGGTGCGGCTGCGTGCGAGGCTCACGAACCTCGGCGATCTGTCCACGCTCGTCACGCGGGCGCGCCGTCTGTTCGACCTGGATGCCGATCCGATCGCCGTCGACAACGCGTTGGCGCGGCATCCCGAACTCGCCCCCCTCGTCGCGCAGGTGCCGGGCATCCGAGTGCCCGGCGCCGCCGACCCGCACGAGATGCTCGTGCGCGCCATGGTCGGCCAGCAGATCACGGTCGCCGCCGCACGCACCGCGCTCACGGCGCTGACCGAGGCGCTGGGGGAGCGCGTCGCGCTCGCGCCGGATGACGGCGGAGACCTCGCGCCCCAGGATCGCCTCTTCCCGACCATGACGGCCATCGCCGAGCACGGGCACGAGGTGCTGCGCGGCCCCGCCGCGCGCACGCGAGCGATCATCGGCGCGGCGTCCGCCCTCGCGGACGGGACGCTCTCGCTGGGGCCGGGCGACGAGGCAGCCGATCAGCGCGCCGCGCTGCTGGCGATGCCTGGCATCGGCCCCTGGACCGCCGACTACGTGCGCATGCGGGTGCTCGGAGACACGGATGTGTTCCTGCCGGGCGATGTCGCCGTGCGAACGGGAGCGGCGCGGGCCGGTCTCCCCGCCGACGCGCGCCCGCTCGAGGCCTGGGCAGCGCGCACCGCCCCCTGGCGCAGCTATCTGACCGCGCACCTGTGGCGCGCCTCCGCGCCGGCGGCCACGACCGACCCTGCCGGCCACGGGTCGGCATCCGCCCGCCCGGTCGTCGGAGCAGCGGCGCCCGGCGCGCCGCATCCGTCACACCAGAAGACATCCGCACCAACGGTCCGACGACCGAGCACCGAGGAGGCCCCGCGATGACCGCGAGCATTCAGACCATCGACACCCCCGACGGAGCGTTCACGCTCGTCGCCGACGACCGGGGCCGCGTGCTCGCATCCGGCTGGACGGCCGACGCCGAGGCTGCGATCGCGCGCATCCACCCCAGGCTGCGGCCGGACAGCGTGCGCGAGATCGAGACGGATGCCGCGGCCGCGGTGTTCGCATACTACGGCGGAGACGTCTCGGCGATCGACGATGTCTCGGTCTCCCAGCAGGGCACCGAGATGCAGCTCGCTGGCTGGGCGGCCCTGCGCAGAATCGAGCCCGGTCAGCCCCTCTCGTACGCGGAGTTCGCGGCGGCGCTCGGTCAGCCGAGCGCGGTGAGGGCCGCGGCATCCATCTGCGCGCGCAACGCGCCCGCCCTGTTCGTCCCCTGTCACCGCGTGCTGCGCTCGGACGGTTCGCTCGGTGGGTTCGCCTGGGGGCTCGATGTGAAGCGCAGCCTGCTGTCGCGCGAGGTCGCTGCCTGAGCTTCTCCCTCATCGTCCGAACCACCCCTTCTCGCCGAGTCCACCCGGTCTGGTCGCACCGATCCGGGTGGACTCGGCGAGAAGGGGTGGTTTCGCCGCAGCCGGATGACCCGGCAACCCGGCCCGCGGGAGCGGTTGCATCGGCGGAACCGTGGGGGCTAGGCTGGAGGGCTCTGGTCCGCGCGATGCGGACACCCATCGAAGGAGGATGCCATGAACACGATCGCCGTTGCCGTCACGCCGGTCGCCGTCATCCTCCGCGACCCGATCGGAACCCCGCGACTCTTCGGCTGAGCCGAACCTTCCGGGCATAGGCCCGGCGATCCGCGCGTTCCCTTCGACAGGCGTCACCGCCAGTCGCCGTGCCCGGCGACCACCCACGACAATCTCTCCACCCTGCGCGACCCATTCCCACAAGGATCATGACCTCCACCGCTGCACCACACGACGGCCGCCTCTCCACGCCGAGGGCGCTCGCCCGACTCATCCCGTTCGCCAAACCGGTGATCCCGCGACTGACCCTCGGTGCCGTGAGCGCGCTCGTCGCGAGCCTGCTCGCGCTGTCGATCCCGCTCGTGCTCGAGGTGATCGTGCGCGGGCCGATCAGCTCCGGCGACCCCGCGCAGCTGGTGTGGGGCTCGGCGCTCATCCTCGTCCTGGGACTGCTCGAAGCCCTCATGGTGTGGCTGCGACGCTGGTTCGTCCTCGGGCCGGCGACCAAGGTCGAGTACGACATCCGCAAGGGCTTCTACGCGCGGCTGCAGCGCCTTCCGGTGTCGTTCCACGATCGGTGGCAGTCCGGACAGCTGCTCAGCCGCATGATGCAGGACATCAGCATGCTGCGCCGCTGGATGGCCTTCGGCCTGGTGCTGCTCGTGGTCAACGTGCTGACGATCGCGGTCGGCACGGTGCTGCTGTTCCGCTGGCACTGGCTGCTCGGCACGATCTTCCTGGTGTGCTCGCTGCCGCTCTGGTACACCGGCTACCGCTTCGAGAAGACCTACGGCACCCTCGCGCGCCAGAGCCAGGACCAGGCGGGCGATCTCGCCACCTCGGTCGAGGAGAGCGTGCACGGCATCCGCGTCCTGAAGGCGTTCGGCCGCGGCAAGCACGCGCTGCACAAGTTCACCGAGCAGGCGGAGTCGCTGCGCCAGACGGAGCTGCGCAAGGCGCGCGCGATCGGCGTCATCTGGTTCTGGCTCGTGCTGCTGCCCGACATGGCGTTCGCGCTGTGCCTCGGCGCCGGCATCTACCTCGTCCAGCTCGGCCAGCTGCAGGTCGCCGAGCTCATCGCGTTCTTCGCGATGGCGACCGTGCTGCGCTGGCCGATGGAGTCGATCGGATTCCTGTTCTCGTTCACGCTCGACGCGCGCACGGCGACCGACCGGATCTTCGAAGTGTTCGACGAGGAGAACACGATCATCGACCCGGCGCAGCCGGCCACGATCGATCGCCCGCGCGGCGAGCTCGTGTTCGAGGGAGTGCACTTCCGCTATCAGGATGCCGCGACCCAGGAGCGCGACCTCCTCGACGGTATCGACCTCGTGCTCCGGCCGGGGGAGACCATGGCCCTGGTCGGGCTCACCGGCTCGGGGAAGACCACGCTCACGACCCTGCCCTCGCGTCTGTACGACGTGACCGGCGGGCGCGTGACGCTCGACGGCGTGGATGTCCGCGACCTGACGCTGCGCGAGCTGCGCACCCATGTCGGCATGGCGTTCGAGGACGCCACGCTGTTCTCGCAGACCGTGCGCGACAACGTGCTCCTCGGCCGCGAAGACCTCGAGCCGGGCAGCCCGGAAGCGGAGGCCGTCATGCGCGAGGCCCTGCAGGTCGCTCAGGCTCAGTTCGTGGACGACCTGCCCAACGGAGTCGACACGGTCATCGGCGAGGAGGGCCTCTCGCTCTCCGGCGGTCAGCGTCAGCGCCTCGCGCTCGCGCGGGCGGTCGCCGCGCGGCCCTCCGTGCTCGTGCTGGACGACCCGCTGTCGGCCCTCGACGTCGACACCGAGGCCCTCGTCGAGGATGCGCTGCGCGAGGTCCTGCACGCGACCACGGCACTCGTGGTCGCGCACCGGCCATCGACCGTCACGCTCGCCGACCGCGTCGCCCTGCTCGAGTCCGGCCGCATCACTGCGGTCGGCACGCACTCCGAGCTGCTGCGAGACAGCGAGCACTACCGACACGTCATCTCGAGTCTCGAGGACGAGCAAGCCCGCATGCGGGAGAGGGAGGTGAACCTGTGAGCACTGCAACCGTCGAAGGAACCAGCGGCGAAGACCGCTCGGACTACACCCAGGACGAGAGCCGCAGCATCCGCCGGCGCTCCCTCCGACTGCTCGGCTCGCTCGTCTCGCCGCTGAAGTGGCAGCTCGTGCTCGCCGCGGTCGTGCTGATCGTCTCCACGGCCCTGCGCGTGCTCGGGCCCGCCCTGATCGCGTACGGGATCAACACCGCGCTGCCGGCCGTCGTCGACCAGATGAACTGGATGCCGACCATCGGCGTCGTCGCGGTGTACCTCATCACCGCGCTCGGCGGTGCAGGGCTCATCGGCTGGTATGTCGTGGTCGCGGCGCGCCTCACCCAGGCGATCATGCTCGATCTGCGCAAGCGGATCTTCCTGCACACGCAGCGGCTCAGCCTGGAGTTCCACGAGTCCTACACGTCGGGTCGCATCATCTCGCGGCAGACCAGCGACCTCGACACGATCCGCGAACTGCTCGACGGCGGCCTCAACGAGCTCGTCTCCGGCATCCTCTACGGCGGGTTCACGCTCATCGCGCTGCTGCTGCTGGACTGGGAGTCGGGCGTCATCCTGATCGTGATGGGACTCCCGCTCTATCTGCTCATGCGCTGGTTCTACACCCGCTCGCAGGTCGTCTACCGCGAGTCACGCGTGATCAGCGCGAAGGTGATCGTCAAGTTCGTCGAGACGATGACCGGCGTCCGCGCCGTCAAGGCGTTCCGCAAGGAGGTGCGCAACGACGACGAATTCGGCGGGCTCGCGAGCGACTACCGCGACGTCAACATGCGCTCCATCCGCCTGTTCGGCACGTTCGAGCCGGGGCTCATGGCGGTGGCCTCGGTCACGGTCGCCCTCGTGCTGCTGTGGGGCGGCATCCGCGTGGTGGACGGGTCGATCCTGATCGGAACGCTCATCGCCGCCGTGCTGTACGTGCGGAACTTCTTCGCGCCGCTGCAGGAGGTGGCGTTCTTCCTGAACTCATACCAGTCGGCCACGGCCGCGCTGGAGAAGGTCTCGGGCGTGCTCGAGGAGGAGCCCACGGTTCCGGATCCGGCCAAGCCGGTCGACCTGTGGCAGGCCCGCGGGCACATCCGCTTCGAGGACGTCGAGTTCGGCTACAGCAGCGGGCGCACGATCCTGCCCGATTTCACGCTCGACATCCCGGCCGGCGAGACGATTGCGCTGGTCGGCACCACGGGCGCGGGCAAGTCGACGCTCGCGAAGCTGGTGTCGCGGTTCTACGACCCGACCCGGGGCCGGATCACGCTCGACGGCGTGGACCTGCGCCTGCTGCACCCGAAGGACCTCCGGCGCGCGATCGTCATGGTCACGCAGGAGGCGTATCTGTTCAGCGGGACGGTCGCCGACAACATCGCGCTCGGCAAGCCCGACGCGACGCTGGATGAGATCCGCGCGGCCGCGCGTGCGGTGGGCGCGGATGCCTTCATCGAGCGCCTTCCGGACGGCTACAGCACCGACGTCAACAAGCGCGGCGGGCGCGTCTCGGCGGGTCAGCGTCAGCTGATCTCGTTCGCGCGCGCCTTCCTGGCCAATCCCGCGGTGCTGATCCTGGACGAGGCGACGGCGTCGCTCGACATCCCGAGCGAGCGCCAGATCCAGGACGCGCTGCAGACGCTGCTGGCCGACCGGACCGCGATCATCATCGCGCACCGGCTGTCCACTGTCGCGATCGCAGACCGCGTGCTGGTGATGGAGCACGGCGAGATCATCGAGGACGACACCCCCGACAACCTCATCGGGGGCGACGGGCGCTTCGCCCGCCTGCACGCGGCGTGGCGGGAGTCGCTGGTGTGATCCGGGGGGCGGGTCTCGGCTAGAGGCGGATCTCGGCGATGACCTCGCCGTACTCCGTCTCGTTCACCGGCGTGAACCCGACGCGGGTGAAGAAGGCCTCCGGGCCGCCCTCGCCTGCCTCGTAGATGACGTCGACGTGGTCCATGCCGCGCCGCCGCGCCTCTTCGATCAGCTCCTCGACCGCGAAGCGGCCGACGCCGCGTCCCTGGTCGTCCGCGTCGACGTTGATCCGCCACAGCACGGAGCGGAAATGCTCCTCGGTGGCGTCGGGATCGAAGTTCGCGCTGACGAATCCCACGACCTCGTCGCCGTCCACCACCACGCGCTGCCAGGTGGTCTGCGGATTGACGACAGTGGCCGCGACCCCGTAGCTCACGGGAGCCAGGAACTGCTCCTGACCGGGCTTGAGGCCCAGTGTGTTGACCGCGACGATCGTCGTCGCCGACAGTTCCACCAGTCTCAGCTCAGCCATACGCACAGGCTAGTCCGCAATCGCCGCATCCGTCACAGTCCGTGTCCTCGCTTAACGAGGAGTTCACTTCCCGAAGTATCTCGATGTCGAGATACTTTCCCGTTGCGATAGGCTGGAATCACGACCCGAACGGAGACTCCCCGGTGACCGAATCGACCATCTTCTACACCCACACAGACGAGGCTCCGGCACTGGCGACGGCCTCGTTCCTGCCGATCGTCAAGGCGATCACCCGGCAGGCGGGCGTGGATGTCGAGACACGGGACATCTCGCTGTCCGGGCGCGTGCTCGCCGCGTTCCCGCAGAAGCTCACTCCCGAGCAGCAGGTTGGCGATGCGCTCGCCGAGCTCGGCGGACTCGCGACGCTTCCCGAGGCGAACATCATCAAGCTTCCGAACATCTCCGCGTCGATCCCTCAGCTGAAGGCGGCGATCGCCGAGCTGCAGGCTCAGGGGTTCGACATCCCGGACTATCCCGACGACGCGCAGTCGCTCGAGGAGAAGGACATCCGCGCGCGGTACGACCGCATCAAGGGCTCCGCTGTCAACCCGGTCCTGCGCGAGGGCAACAGCGACCGCCGCGCGCCCCTCTCGGTGAAGAACTACGCGCGCAAGCATCCGCATCGCAACAAGCCGTTCGCGGAAGGCTCCAAGACCCGGGTCGCGACGATGGGCCACGACGACTTCAAGTCCAACGAGAAGTCGTGGGTCGCCGCGCACGATGACGTCCTGACGATCCGCCACATCGCCGAGGACGGCACGGTCACCGTGCTCAAGGACGACCTGAAGGTGCTTCCGCGGGAGATCATCGATGCGACCTTCCTGTCGGCGGCCGCGCTGGATGCCTTCCTCGCCGAGACGCTCGAAGCCGCCGCCGCTGCGGACGTGCTGTACTCCGTGCACCTGAAGGCCACGATGATGAAGGTCAGCGACCCGATCATCTTCGGCCATGTCGTCAAGGCGTACTTCCCCGACGTCTTCGCCCGCTACGGCGACCGCCTGGAGGCCGCGGGCCTCACTCCGAACAACGGCCTCGGGTCGATCCTCGCGGGCCTCGGCGAGGTCGAGGGCGGCGATGAGATCGCGGCGGCCATCGCGGCGGACCTGGAGCGCGGACCCCGGCTGTCGTATACGAACTCCGACAAGGGCATCACGAACCTGCACGTCCCGTCCGACGTGATCGTCGACGCATCCATGCCGGCCCTGGTGCGCAACGGCGGAAAGCTCTGGGGAGTCGACGGCGGCGAGGCCGACACGCTTGCGGTGATCCCCGACTCCTCCTATGCGGGCGTCTATCAGGCCACGATCGACGACGTGATCGCGAACGGTCCGCTGGACCCGGCGACCATCGGAACCGTCCCGAACGTCGGCCTCATGGCGCAGGCCGCCGAGGAGTACGGCAGCCACGACAAGACGTTCGAGATCGCGGCACCCGGAGTCGTGCAGATCGTCGACTCCGCCGGCGAGGTGCTCATCGAGCACACGGTGGGCACGGGCGACATCTGGCGCGCGACGCAGACCAAGCACCTCGCGGTGATGGACTGGGTGCGCCTGGCCGTCAAGCGTGCGCGCGCGACGGGCGACCCGGCGGTCTTCTGGCTGGATGTCAACCGCTCGCACGACGCGCAGCTCATCGCGAAGGTCCACCAGGCGCTCGCGCTGCTGGACACGAGCGGCATCCAGATCACGATCCTGGCGCCTGAGGAGGCGACGCGGTACACCCTGGCGCGCATGCGCCACGGACTGGACACCATTTCGGTGACCGGCAACGTGCTGAGGGACTACCTCACCGACCTGTTCCCGATCCTCGAGGTGGGAACGAGCGCCAAGATGCTCTCGATCGTGCCGCTCCTGGCAGGCGGCGGACTCTTCGAGACAGGCGCCGGCGGCTCGGCGCCGAAGCACGTGCAGCAGCTGCTGGAAGAGGATTACCTGCGGTGGGACTCGCTCGGCGAGTTCTTCGCCCTCGCCGCTTCGCTCGAGCACGTGGCGAACTTCGCCGACAACCCGAAGGCGCAGGTGCTGGCGGACACACTGGATGCCGCGACCGGCACGTTCCTCGAGAACGACAAGTCGCCCGGGCGTGCGCTCGGCACGATCGACAACCGCGGCAGCCACTTCTACCTCGCCCTGTACTGGGCGCAGGAGCTGGCGAGCCAGCAGGCGGATGCCGAGCTCGCTGCGACCTTCGCACCGATCGCCGAGGCGCTCGCTGCGCAGGAGCAGCGGATCGTGGGCGAGCTGCTCGAGGTGCAGGGCTCTCCGGTCGACATCGGCGGCTATTACCGCCCCGACCCGCAGCTGGTCGAGGCCGTGATGCGCCCGTCCGAGACCTTCAACGAGGTCATCGACGGGCTGGCCGCACAGCCCAGCTGAGCGGAGCGGATGCCGCGGCATCCCTCCCGGCGCGCGTCGATCGACGCTCCCCACGGGCGCCGACGGCGTTGATCCCGTTGTCACGCCCCGCGGTACACCCCTAGCCTGGGGCCAGCCGTGTGATCCTCCTCGCCTTCGGCCCGGACGGTCACGGGATGAACGAGCGAGGGGAGTTCGGGGTGTCGTCAGCCCTGTACGCACTCGGGCGCTGGGCCTTCGGTGCGCGCTGGCGCATGGTGCTGATGTGGGCCGCCATCCTGCTGGTGCTGTTCGCCGCCGCCGGCTCGCTCGGCGTCGGAACCGACAACACGTACGACATCCCCGGGACGGAGTCGCAGGAGGCGCTCGACTCGCTCGCGCGCACGTTCCCGCAGGTCACCGGCACTTCCGCGCAGCTCATCGCCGTCGCGCCCGACGGCGAGGACGTCACCGATCCGTCGTTCCAGGCTGCGGTCGAGGCAGCGGTCACCGAGATCGCCACGATCCCGCAGGTGCTGGCCGCGTCCTCGCCGTATTCGTCGACCTCGGCGGCCGGCATCTCCGACGACGATGCGGCAGTGCTCGTTCCGATTCAGCTCTCGGTCGCCGCGACAGTCGTGCTGCCGACGACGTCCGACGCGCTGCAGGAGGCCGGCGCCGCCCTGGAGGCGGCACTGCCCGAGGGCAGCGAAGTGTCCGTGGGCGGCCAGCTCTTCTCGCAGAGCGACACGGGGATCAGCGTCACCGAGCTGCTGGGCATCGCGATCGCGTTCGTGGTGCTGTTCATCACGTTCGGATCGCTGATCGCGGCAGGTCTGCCGCTGCTGACCGCCCTGCTCGGGGTGGGAGCGTCGCTTGCGATCGTGCTGGCCGCGACGCGGTTCATGACGATCACCTCGACGACGCCCCTGCTGGCGCTGATGCTGGGCCTCGCGGTCGGGATCGACTACGCGCTGTTCATCCTCGCGCGACATCAGGAGCAGCTGCGGCGCGGGATCGAGCCCGAGGAATCCGCCGCCCGCGCGGTGGCGACGTCGGGGTCGGCGGTCGTCTTCGCCGCCGCGACGGTGATCATCGCGCTCGCCGGTCTCGCGGTCGCCGGCATCCCGTTCCTCACGACGATGGGTCTTGCTGCCGCGCTCGCCGTCGCGATCGCGGTGGTCATCTCCCTGACCCTGACGCCCGCCCTGCTCGGGTTCGCGGGGTGGCGCATCCTGCCGCGCAGGCTCCGGCCGCACCACGCGCGGAAGGGCAAGGAAGCGGCATCCGCCCCCGCCGATGCGGCGGATGCCGGCGCCGGCGCTGATGCGGGGGCCGCGACGGATGCGGATGCCGCGGCGGCTGCGGGACCGGATGCCGATGCTGCGGCGGCTGCCGACGGGGTTGCAGCGCCGGATGCGGAGCCGGATGCCGCCGCCGGTTCGGGCGATCAAGCGCAGACGCCCGGGGGAGCCGTTGACGACGAGACCGCGGCGAAGGACGCCGCAGCCCAGGAACGCGAAGACGAGGAGCTCGACCCGAGCCTGGTGGCGTCGAAGCCGTCGGATCATCCGCGCGGCTTCTTCTGGGGATGGGTGCGGACCGTGACGCGGTGGCCGATCGTGACGATCGTGCTGATCGTCGTGGGCCTCGGCGCCCTCGCGCTGCCGGCCGCGCATCTGAGACTCGCACTCCCCGATGCGGGCTCCCTCGACGAGGACACCCCGGGCCGGGTCACGTACGACCTGATCTCGGAGTACTTCGGTCCGGGTTTCAACGGACCTCTCCTGGTCATGGGATCGGTGATCCAGAGCACGGATCCCGTGACGCTCATGAACGACATCGGCGCCGAGATCAGCACCGTCCCAGGGGTCGCGTCGGTTCCGCTTGCGACCCCGAACGAGACCGGCGACACCGGCATCGTCCAGGTGATCTCCGAGGGCTCGCCGAGCTCGGAGACGACCGCGGAGCTCGTCGCGACGCTGAGGTCGATGCACGACCAGTTCGCCGAGGAGTACGGCGTCGACCTCTCGGTGACCGGCTACACCGCGGCTGGCATCGACATCTCAGCGCGACTCGGGGGCGCGCTGCTGCCATTCGGGATCGTCGTGGTCGGCCTTTCGCTCATCCTGCTCGCGATGGTCTTCCGATCGATCGTCGTGCCGGTCACCGCCGCCCTCGGCTACGTCCTGTCGATCGCTGCGGCGTTCGGTCTGACCACGCTGGTGTTCGTGGACGGCTTCCTGGCCGGGCCGCTGAACGTGCAGGGAGTGGGCTCCGTCGTCAGCTTCATGCCCATCATCCTCATGGGCGTGCTCTTCGGACTCGCGATGGACTACGAGGTGTTCCTCGTCTCACGGATGCGGGAGCACTACGTCCACCACGGGGACCCCGTGGATGCGGTCCATCACGGGTTCGTGGCGTCCGCCCGGGTCGTGACCGCGGCGGCGACGATCATGTTCGCAGTGTTCGCGGCGTTCGTCCCTGAGGGTGACGCGAACATCAAGCCGATCGCGTTCGGCCTCGCCGTCGGTGTCGTGATCGACGCCTTCATCGTGCGCATGGCGCTGATCCCCGCGATCCTGGTGGTGTTCAAGGATGCCGCGTGGCGGATGCCGGCGTGGATGGACCGACTGCTGCCGAGCTTCGACGTCGAAGGGGAGGGCCTCGCCGAGGAACTGGAGCTCGCCGACTGGCCCGACGACGGTGACGGCGTCGCGATCGCGGCAGAGCGTCTGCGGGTGCCGGGCGCGCCCACGGACTCGGCGGCGGCAGTCGATGCGATGGTCCCCATCGGCGGCGTGCTCCTGATCCACGGCGGGGATGCGGAGGACCGCACGGCGCTGCTCCTGGCGCTGGGCGGACGGACTCCGGCGACGGCGGTGCGACTCAAGGTGGCGGGCCTCGTCCTGCCCGTGCGCGCGAGCTCGCTGCGTTCGCGGACGTCGTACGTGGTGCTGGAGGACCGGTCGGAGGCGATACGGGCCCTCGATGACGGGCTCCGGCTGCGCCCGGCGGTGCTCATGCTGGACGCGGCCGACGACATCGCCGACCCGGCGACCCGCGCCGAGGTGCGAGCGGCCCTCACGTCGGCTCGCGAGGGCGATCGGAGACTGGCGATCGTCATGGCATCCCGCGACGACGACGATGTCTCCGACATCGTCCCCCACGGCGCACCCGTCGCGTCGGTCTCGCTCCCGCGGTCCGTGGTGGGGGTGGGCTGAAATGGCGCGGCGCGACTTCTCTGCGACGTCCGGCTCGGAGCGTCCGCGCCGCCTCACGATCATCGGACTCGTCATCGCGCCGCTGCTGATCGGCGGAGTGCTCGCGTGGGCCCTCGCGACCCCGGTCGCGAACCTCGACCGGGTCACCGCCGCGATCGTGAACAACGACGTCCCCGTGACCGTCGACGGGCAGTCCATCCCTCTCGGCCGGCAGTTCGCGGCAGCGCTCATGGAGCCGTCGGCCGCCGCATCCGATCCCTCGGCGAGCCCGACGCCGTCGGCGAACCCGACGCCGTCGGCGTCGGTGGATGCTGCCGCGGCGACGGACTCCTCCGACACGCAGACATTCGACTGGGTGCTCACCAACTCCGAGGAAGCCGCGGCAGGGCTGGCGTCAGGGCGCTACGCAGCGGTCGTCACGATCCCGAGCGACTTCTCGGCCGACGCGACCTCGA
The DNA here is from genome assembly GCF_900114345.1 of Microbacterium sp. cf046. Taxonomy (GTDB): domain Bacteria; phylum Actinomycetota; class Actinomycetes; order Actinomycetales; family Microbacteriaceae; genus Microbacterium. Next base: position 1,203,811 of record NZ_FOZJ01000001.1, read on the forward strand.
TCAGCGGGCCTGCGGCCGATGCGCAGCAGGCGACCGTCGAGATCGAGACCACACCGGATTCCGCATGGCTGGACCCGGCGCTGACCGGCGCGGTCACCCAGGGCGCCGTCGACGCGCTGAACACGCAGCTGATCTCGCGCTACCTCGGGCAGGTCTACGAGGGCTTCAACACCATCGACGCGCAGATCGGCCAAGCCGCCGACGGCGCGCAGCAGCTGGCTGCCGGCGCCGCCTCGGCCGCCGCCGGCGCCGACGGCCTCGCAGCCGGCGCCGGCGACCTCGCGACCGGATTGACATCGCTGGCCGGCGGCGCGGCATCCCTTGCGAGGGGACTGGGCGAACTCGGGACGCTGGCCGGAGGGCTTCCCGGGCAGACGGCGCAGCTCGCGGCGGGTGCCGACGCGGTCGCGTCGGCCGTCGGATCCGCCTCGAGCAGGCTCGACGACGCGACCGCTGCGTTCGGCGCCGTGGTCGCAGACCTGTGCCAGACGCCCGGACCCCTCTGCGATCGCGCGAGTGCGGCGCTGGCCACGCTGCAGGCAGCTGCACAGCAGGTCGACGATCTCGCCGCGGGCGCCGGCGAGGTCGCGGCGGGGAACGACGCGCTCGCGACGGTGATGCCCGTCCTCGTCGACGCGATCGACGCCTCCGCCACGGGCTCTGCCGACGTCGCGGCGGGTGCCGCTGCGTCGAGCACGGGCGCGGATTCCCTCGCCGCCGGCGCCGATCAGCTCGCGGCCGGGACCGAGCAGGTGGATGCCGGAGCGGGGCAGCTCGCCGATGGCCTGACCGAGGCGACGGAGCAGATCCCCACCTACAGCGACAGCGACATCACGACGCTGTCATCGGTCGTCTCGCGTCCGGTCGAGGTCGATCAGGCGCCGAGCCAGGCCGGGCTGCAGTCCGCACCGCTGTTCACGATGCTGGCGCTCTGGCTGGGCGGGCTCGTCATCGTGCTGGGCGTGCAGGCGGTGCCGACCAGGATGCTGCTCACCGGTGCGGGTTCCGGATCCATCGCCCTCCGAGCGATCGCGGTTCCCGCGGCGATCGGCGCCGCGCAGGGTCTGCTCGTCGCGATCGTCGTGCTGGGCAGTGTCGCGGTGTCGCCGCTGCAGTGGATCGCCTTCGCGGCCTCCGCCGTCTACATCGGGGTGATGTTCACCCTGGCCAATCAGGGACTCGCGGCGGCGTTCGGCGGCGCCGGGCGACTCCTCTCGCTCGCGATCGGGCTGATCGCACTCGCCGCCGGTCTCTCCTCCACCGTGCCCCCGCTCATCAAGACGCTCAGCGTGGGGCTGCCGACCGGGATGGGCCTGGATCTGCTGCTGGCCGCCCTCACCGATCAGGCGGCGGCCGGATGGTTCGCGGTCGGATCGCTGCTGATCACGGGGATCGGAGCGTTCGTCCTGGTGCTGCTGAGCGTGCTCGCGCGACGACGGGTTCCTGTGGCCGAAGCCCGTTGAGGGGTCTCGATACGCCGGCTTCGCCCGCTGCTCGACCTTGACACCGCTCGTGTCAGTAATGCACCCAGACCTCGGTGCCCATCGGCGCCCAGGTGTAGACGTAGGCTGCCGCATCCACCGGCATGTTGATGCAGCCGTGGCTCATCTGGTTGCCGAAGTTGTTGTGCCAGTACGCCCCGTGCAGCGCCTCGTCGGCGTTGTAGTACATCACCCAGGGCACATTCTCCGTGTAGTAGTACGGCGCCTTGGTGAGGTCGGGATTGCCCATGTTCTGCGATTCGAGCTTCGCGCTGATCCGGAAGCTGCCGGTGCTCGAGTTGAACCCGTCCCTGCCCGAGGAGATGTACCAGGACGCGACGACCTGCTCGTTCTCGAACAGGAACGCCTGCTGCTGGCTGAGGTTGACCTCGATGCGCCGGGCCAGGGTCGTGATGACCGGAGCAACCTCGGTGACCGGGAGGGAGAAGACGCCGTTGCCGGCGTCGAGCTGGGTCGCGAAATCGGACGCCACGCTCGAGGTGTCGCCGAGTTGGCGGCCGGAGATGCCCGGGGCCACTTCGCGGAGCACGTCGCCACCCGAATCGGTGATCACCGTGCCGTTCTCGGCGGCACGGTCCACGAGCGGTGCGAGGCCGTCGACATAGGGCTGGATCGCAGCCGCATCGGCCGTGACCACATACGTGCCCCGTTCGGCGGAAGCAACGGTGAGCCAGGATGCCGCGACCGCGCGATCGATCGGCACGGTGCGCTCGGCACCGACGTAGAAGCCCGTGGAGGCGAGCATCGAGTTGAGGCGATCGACCGTCGCCTGCGCGACGAACGTGGGGCTCTCCGCCTGCACCGGCGTGGCGTCCACGTCGAGCTCGGCGACCGTGACGCCTGCGGCGAACGCCTCCGCCAGCGCGGCGCGCACGGCATCGATGTCGATCCCGGTGCCCAGCTCGGAGGGCGACGCGACGTACCAGGCGGACACCGGATCGAACGTGATCGCGGAATCGACCGGATCCGTGTAGAGCTCGGGGGCTGCGGCGCGCAGCGCCGCGGTCGCGGCATCCGTGTCGATGCGCACGGGGGCGTCGATCGGAGCAGCGAACCAGGTGGTCGGGTTCCATGCCGGGTTCGCCGCGAAGGCGGCGTTCGCCAGCGCAGTGGCGTCGACGGATGCGCCGAGGTCGGCGCCGGTCACCTCGGCGTCGCCGCCCGCGCCGGTCAGCACGATGGTCGTCTCGGCGAGCCGGGTCTCGATGGCGTCTGCAGCCGCACCCGGCGTCATGCCGCCGACCGGCACGCCGGCGACGGAGGTTCCAGGGGCGATCAGAACGAGGGAGGACGCGACGACCGCGACGGCGGCGACGGCGGCGGGGATGCCGATCCACAGTGCGAGGTGTCGCTTGCGCGGAGCGGGTTCAGCCGGGGCCCATGCCATCGCCGGCGCGTCTCCGCTGCCGTCGATCGGCGCTGTCGCGGCCGGTTCGAGATCATCGGCGGCGTCACCGAGAGGCGCCTCTTCGGCGCCGGGCCTGGTGGCCAGATCCGTCATGCCATCACCCCCCGGCTGCGAACACGTCACTCAATGGTACGGGACGCATGTCCGAGGTCGCGCAACGGAAGCATCACGGATGCCGCACGCGGAATCCGTCCGGGGTCACGGAGTGCAGATCTCATGGAACGCTTCGCTGGTCTCCTGGAACTTCGCGCCGAGCTGCGGGAGGTCCTGGACCTTCGAGGCGTCGCCCTTCACGATCGCCTCCATCACCGCCGCGACCTCGGAGAACATGTCCTCCAGCGACGGCACGATGGCCGCGACTTCATCGTTCGTCACGCTCCGAGCCGTCTCGGAGAGCTGCTCGGCGGCCGCGCGCATCGCATCCACCACGGTTGCCGGATCCGAGCTCGACGCGTTCTCGAACTCGGCTGTAGCGTCTTGGATGCTCTGCTGGATGAGCGCGCACGCATCTGCCGCGGACTGCCCCTCGTCTCCGGGCTGATCGCTGGTCGCCGGCGTGTCGGCGTCCGTCGAGGTGCCGGGGGAGCCGGTGCAGGCGGTCAGCCCGAAGAGGGCGACCACCGCGATCGTGAGTGCCGCGATTCTGGGGGACATGGATTCCAGGGTACGTCCGGGCGAGCGCCCAGCCGCACCCGGGTATCGTCGTCCGGCCGCGCCCCGCTCGACCGGCATGCGGAATGTAACGGTTTTGTAAACACGCCGTCCAAATAGCCTTCAGGACTTGCGTGGTGATTGTTCGTAAGGTGTACTAACAAACATGTCTGCATCGGAAGCGCAGCGCGGCTCTTCCACCCTCGAGCCGCCGCACCCTCACGGAACCACGAACGGTCGCACGTTCGGGCCGGGTCGCGCGCTGCGTCAGGGCGGCAAGGTCCTTCCGGAGCACGCTCGCGGGCACAACCGCTCGCTGCTGCTGCAGACCCTGTTCCACCAGGGTGCGATGAGCCGCGCCGACCTGTCACGCGAGACCGGACTCACCCGCGTCACGATCTCGGATCTCATCGCAGAACTCATCGCCGACGGCTTCGTCGCCGAGATGGGTGTCCGCGAGGCATCCGGACCGGGCAAGCCCGCGATCCTGGTCGACCTCGACCGCGCCGGTCACCGCATCGTCGGCATCGACCTTTCCGGGAGCGACGCGTTCATCGGCGCCGTCCTGACGCTCGACGGCGACATCGTCGCACGCCGCGAGGTTCCGATCCTGACCGACGGCGACGTCGTCGGCGCGGTCGTCCAGCTCGCCCGCGACCTGGTGGGTGACGCGCACGCCCCCGTGCTCGGCATCGGCGTCGGAACCCCCGGCATCGTCGACGAACGCGGCGTGATCCTGACCGCCCCGAACCTCAAGTGGGCGGGATTCGACCTCCAGAGCGCGCTCCAGGGCGCCCTCGGGCTCCCCGTCCTCGTCGCCAACGACGCGAACGCCGCTGTGCTTGCGGAGTACACCTTCGGCGGCGCCGGCGATGACGTGCTGCTGGTCAAGGTCGGCCGAGGCGTCGGCTCCGGGCTGCTCGCCTCCGGCCAGCCCATGCGCGGCGCGCACTTCGCCGCGGGGGAGATCGGCCACGTCACCGTCGGGACCGACGGTGGGCCGGTCTGCGTGTGCGGCAAGGTCGGCTGCCTCGAGGCATGGCTCGCCGTGCCGGCACTGACGGCGCGGCTGGCCGCGGCATCCGACGAAGATGCGCGCATCGGCATCCTCCGTGACGCGGGGGAGCGCCTCGGAATCGCGCTCGCGCCGATCGTCGGCGTGCTCGACGTCTCGGAGATCGTCCTCTCCGGACCCCCTGAACTTCTCGACGGACCCCTCGCGCAAGCGACCGTCGAGACCCTCCGCGCACGGACGCTCGCCGAATTCCACGACGGCGTCCGCGTGCGGATGACGGAGCAAGGCCAGGACATCGTCCTGCGCGGAGCCGCCGTCATGGTCCTCTCCGGGCAGCTCGGGGTCTCATGATCCCCGGCAGCCCATCCCTCGCCCCAGCACCAGCCGGGCAATCCAAGTAAGAACCCCCCGGACGGGTCACCCGGCCCCCGGAACCACCAAGAGAAACACGAAGGAAGACACCATGAACAAGAAGCTCGGAGCCCTCGCGCTCGTCGGCGCTTCGGCTGTCGTGCTCGCCGGCTGCGCAGGTGGCAGCGGCGGCGCCCCCAGCGAGGCAGCGACCGGCGACCTGACGGTGTGGCTCGTCGGCGCGGACACCCCGCAGACGGCGCGCGACTACCTCAAGGAGACGTTCGAGGACGAGAACGAAGGCTGGACCCTCACAGTCGAGGAGAAGACCTGGGCCGACGTCTCCGACACCTACACCGCGGCGCTGTCCTCCAACGACTCGCCTGACGTCGTCGAGGTCGGCAACACGCAGGCGCTCGGATTCGCCGACGCGGGCCTGTTCCTCGACATCTCCGACATCCAGGAGCAGCTGGGCGGCGACGACCTGCTGTCGGGTCTGGTGGATGCCGGAACCTACGAGGGCTCGCTGTACGCGGCGCCCTACTACGCCGGTGGGCGCATCGTGTTCTACACGCCGCAGATCGTGGGCGACACCCTCCCGACGACGCTCGACGAGTATGTCGCCAAGGGCATCGAGCTGAAGACCGACACCGTCTCGGGCATCTACGCCCCGGGCAAGGACTGGTACAACGCACTGCCCTACGTCTGGGCACACGGTGGCGAGATCGCCGTCCAGGACGGCGACGAGTGGGACGCGCAATTCTCCAGCGACGAGAGCCTCGAAGGTCTCGAGCAGCTGCAGGACGTCTACCTGAACGCCTCGGTGGCTCCGGTCGACGGCAACGAGCGTCTCGGCAACATCGACTTCTGCGCCGGCGAGGTCGGCTTCCTGTCCAGCCCCGCGTGGGCCGCCGGCAACATCACCGGTGACTGGCCGTGGGGCGACGAAGCAGCCGGTGAAGAGGTCTCCGAGGGCTGCCCCGACACGTACGGCTCGGACCTGGCCGCGTTCGCGCTGCCCGGCCTGAAGGCGGGTGAGACCGCTCCGATCTTCGCGGGTGGCTCGAACATCGCCGTCGCGACCAAGAGCGGCTCGCCCGAGAAGGCGAAGGCCGCCCTGGAGATCATGCTGTCGGAGGGCTACCAGAAGCTCCTCGCCGAGCAGGGTCTGACCCCGGGCATCGTCTCGGCTGCAGAGTTCCTGCCCGACACCCCGATCGCCAAGGCCCAGGCCGAGGCGCTCGCGAACTCCAAGTTCACCCCCACGAGCCCGAACTGGGCCGAGGTCGAGGCCGCGCAGATCATCCCCGACGCGCTCGTCAAGATCGCGCAGGGCGGCGACGTCGCGGCGATCGCGGCTGAGCTCGACACGGCGATCGAAGCGATCCTCAACAAGTAACCCCCACCAAGAGGGGTCCCGGTCTCCGCCCCGGGACCGGGACCCCTCGCCCCCGACCGATCCCTCGGCCAGACTCAGGATGCGGCATCCGCACCGCCTGCGCCTGACCTGGAGACCGGTCCGCCCCTCCCCACTTCGCACAACGCAGCGCACGTCCAGCGTGCCCCCCAGATCCCTCTCAGAGAGGAGACGACATGAGCGACACCGCCACCGCTGTCCGGCCCGCACGGCCCGAGCGCAGCAGCGAACCGCGCCCGCCCGTCTCGCGCGAACGTCGGCGCGCTCGACGCGAAGCCCGCGGCGCATGGACCCTGCTCGGCCCGTCCCTGATCATCCTCGCCGTCATGGTCGGCTACCCGGCCGTCCTGATGGTGATCCAGTCGTTCACCGACTACACGGTCAAGAACAAAGTGCTCGGCACGATGCCGAACTTCGTCTGGTTCGAGAACTACGTCGCGCTCTTCTCCGAATCCGACTTCCCGGCAGTGCTGATGCGGAGCCTCGGCCTCATGGTCGTGCTGACCATCCTGAACATGCTGCTCGGCATCCTGGTCGCCGTCCTGATGACGCGACTGAGCCGGGCGTGGCGCATCGTGGTCTCGGTCGGCCTGCTGCTGGCGTGGGCGATGCCGCCGCTGACGGCGACCGTCGTATGGGGCTGGATCTTCGACACCCAGTACGGCGTGGTCAACTGGGCGCTGAACACGATCACCGGCACCAGCGACTGGACGAACCACTCCTGGCTGCTCAACCCCTGGTCGTTCTTCCTCGTGCTGACGATCATCATCGTGTGGCAGTCGGTTCCGTTCGTGGCCTTCACGACGTACGCCGCCCTCGGCCAGGTGCCCGGTGAGGTGCTCGAAGCAGCGTCGCTCGACGGTGCGACCGGGCTGAAGCGCTTCGGGCTCATCGTCTTCCCGTACCTGCGCAGCGTGCTCACGGTCGTGCTGGTGCTGCAGATCATCTGGAACCTGCGCATCTTCACGCAGGTCTATGCCCTGCAGAGCCGCGGCGGCATCGCCGCCGAGACGAATGTGCTCGGCACGTACCTGTTCCGTCAGGGCATCGGCGAGTTCGGCACCACGGCCGCGATCGGCGTGGTCATGGTGGTGCTGCTGCTCACGCTCTCATGGGGCTACGTCCGCAGCACGCTCAAGGAGGAGGAGCTGTGAGCACTCAGATCAACGTCGGCACGCAGCTCGGCACGATCGGCGTCGACGAGGTGCTCGGTGAGGGCGGCGAGCCGAACGCCCCCAAGAAGCGGTCGATCGAGGCACGCCGGCCCTCCGGGAAGCGCATCGCGACCCGCACCCTGCTGAACATCGCCGCGGCGATCGTGTTCCTGATGTCGGTGTTCCCGGTCTACTGGATGGTGAACATGTCGTTCACCCCGAACGCGCAGATCATCAGCCGCGACCCCAGCTTCTTCCCGTGGTCGTTCACGCTGCAGAACTACCTGACGGCGTGGACGCGTGAGGCGGCGCAGGGGCAGACCGACTTCCCGCACGCCCTGGCCACTTCGGTCACGGTCACACTCGGCGTGCTCGTGGCGACCCTGCTGTTCGCCTTCCTGGCATCGATCGCCGTCGCGCGGTTCCACTTCAAGGGCCGCCGCGCCTTCATCGTCTCGGTGCTGATCGTCCAGATGATCCCCGGCGAGGCGATGATGTTCACGATCTACGGGATGATCGACGACTGGCGTCTGATCAACACGCTGCTGGGCCTCGGGATCGTCTACCTGGCGAGCGTGATCCCCTTCACGATCTGGACCCTGCGCGGATTCGTGGCGGGCGTCCCGGCAGACCTCGAGGAAGCCGCCATGATCGATGGGTGCACGAAGTCGCAGGCGTTCTGGAAGGTCACCTTCCCGCTCCTCGCGCCCGGCCTCGTCGCGACCGGCATCTTCGCGTTCATCCAGTCGTGGAACGAGTTCACGATGGCGCTGCTGCTCATGAAGGGCTACAACCTGACGCTGCCCACGTGGCTGAACGCCTTCCAGTCCTCCTCGGTCTCGGGGTCGGTCAACTGGGGCGCGGTCATGGCCGGGTCGACGCTCATCGCGATCCCCGTCGTCATCTTCTTCCTGATCGTTCAGGGCCGCATGACAGGCGGCCTGGTGGCAGGGGCGGTCAAGGGCTGATGCGCGGCACCATCCACGCCGCCTCCCGCGGGGAGGCCGGCCGATGAGGGTCGGGCTCGACGTCGGCGGGACCAAGACGGATGCCGTGGCCATCGATTCCGACGGCGTGATCGTCGCCCGCGTGCGGCTCGCGACGGGCTGGGGCGCGGACGCCGTCGTGCGGACCGTGCTCGATGCGGTGCGCAGTCTCGGTGCCCGGGGCGAGGAGCCCGGTCAGATCGAGTCCGTCGGCATCGGCATCCCGGGGCAGGTCGAGCCGGGGACGGCCCGCGTCGTGCATGCCGTGAACCTCGGCGTCGAAGAGCTCGACCTCGCGGCGGCCGTCGGCCCGCAGCTCGGCGCGCCCGTGCGCGTGGAGAACGACGTGAAGGCGGCCGCGTTCGGCGCGTACGCACTTCGATCCGGCGGAGCGCCGAGTTCGATGGCCTACCTGAACCTGGGGACGGGCATCGCCGCCGGCATCGTCACCGACGGCGAGCTGTGGCGCGGCGCCCGGGGGACCGCAGGCGAGGTCGGTCACATCTCGATCGATCCCAACGGCCCGCTGTGCCGCTGCGGCCAGCACGGATGCATCGAGGCGCTCGCGGGCGGCGGAGCGATCGCCGAACGCTGGGGGCGGCCCGGGGCGCTGCCGGTGCGCGACGTCTTCGACGCTGCGGACGCCGGCGACCACCTCGCCCGTAAGCTCCGCGCCGGCCTGGCTCGTGGCGTCGCCGCAGCCGTGCGCGTGCTCGTGCTGACGGCCGACGTCGACGTCGTCGTGCTCGGCGGCGGGGTCACCGCCCTCGGGCCGAGGCTCATGGCGGATGTCGTCGCAGAGCTCGCAGCCAGCGCCGAGGCATCGCCGTTCATGCGCTCGCTGCGCCTCGAGGAGCGCGTCGAACTGCTGCCCGCAGGTTCGCCGGCGGCGGCCCTCGGCGCCGCGCTCGTGGGCGCCGCGCGGGAAGCGCCGGTGACCGGTGCGGCCGAGGCCCTCACGCATGGCTGAGATCGTCATCGTCGCCGACGCCGCGGCGGCAGGGGCGGTCGTCGCCGACGAGATCGCCCGGCTCGTGCGATCGCAGCCGGATGCGGTGCTGGGCCTTGCCACCGGTTCGACCCCGGTGCCGGTCTATGCCGCCCTGCCGTCGCGGCTCGCCGGCGTCGACGTGTCGCGCGTGCGCGGATTCGCGCTCGACGAGTACGTCGGCCTCGACCCGGATCACCCCGAGAGCTACCGGTCGGTGATCACCCGCGAGGTCGTCGAGCCGCTCGGGCTGGATCCCGAGCGGGTGTCCGTGCCGGACGGCTCGCTGAACGGCATCGAGCACGCCGGCGATGACTACGAGCGTGCGCTCGTCGACGCCGGCGGCGTCGATCTCCAGCTGCTGGGCATCGGCACCGACGGACACATCGGGTTCAACGAGCCCGGATCCTCGTTCGCCTCGCTGACCAGGGTAAAGACGCTCACCCGGCAGACGCGCGAGGACAACGCGCGCTTCTTCGACTCGGTCGAGGACGTTCCGAGGCACTGCATCACGCAGGGGCTCGGCACGATCCTGCGTGCCCGGCACCTGGTGCTCCTGGCGTTCGGCAAGGGCAAGGCGGAGGCGGTCGCCGCCGCGGTCGAGGGCCCGGTGACGGCATCCCTGCCCGCCTCCGCGATCCAGCTGCACCCGCACGCGACGGTCGTCGTCGACGAGGCGGCGGCATCCGATCTGCGTTTCGGCGACTACTACCGGTACACCTTCGCGAACAAGCCGGCCTGGCAGGGGCTGTAGGTCTCCGTCCGGGCCGAGGCCCCCCGCGGCCGACGTATCGTCGAGTCATGACACTTCCGGATGACCTGCTCGACCTGCTGCGCGCCAAGAGCACCTGCTACATCGCGACGCTGATGAAGGACGGGTCGCCGCAGCTGACGCAGGTGTGGGTCGACACCGACGGCGAGCACGTCATCGTGAACAGCGTCGACACGCATCTGAAGGTGCGCAACCTGCGCCGTGATCCCCGGGTGGCCGTGACGATCAGCGACCCGGCCCGTCCGGGCGCCTTCTACCAGGTGCGCGGGCGAGCGATCAGCATCGTGAAAGAAGGCGGTCCCGAGCACATCGAGAAGATGTCGCAGAAGTACACCGGCCGCCCGTACTCCTGGTACGGCGGGCGTGATCAGGAACGAGTGGTCATCACGATCGAGGCCGAGAAGGTCAGCAGCACCGGCCGCTGACGCCTCAGCCCCAGGCGCGGGCCGTGCACAGGTGCGGATCCCGGGCGCGACACGCCGGGACTTGGCATGTACGTCCCGGTGTGTCGGCCACGATCCCCGCGGTTGTGCACGCCGCGGGGGCTCAGTCCCAGGCGAGGGCGAGCAGGTGATCGAGGCTGAGCGGTGCCAGCGCCATCGTCGGCACGTCGGCCGGGGTGATCCAGCGAAGCTCGGCGATCTCGGCCTGCGCGACCACATCGCCCGGCTCCGCGAAGACGCGGAAGGTGTCGGCCACGACGCGGTGCCCGGCCTCGTTCGCGGCATCCGCCTCGAAGATCCCGAGCGGCTCGAGATCGGCGGGGTCGAGCACCAGGCCGACCTCCTCGTGCAGCTCCCGGGCCAGCGCCTCGGCGCCGGTCTCGCCCGCCTCGGGCTTGCCGCCGGGCTGCATGAACACCGACGTGCCGTGCTTGCGCACGACCAGCACCCGGCCGGCGGCATCCGTGATCACGGCCGCGCTCACGTGGATGCGCGGCGCGCTCACGGCGCGAAGACCTTGCCGGGGTTCAGGATGCCGAGCGGGTCGAACACGCGGGTGATCTGTCGCTGCAGCTCCCACTGGTCATCGCCCAGCTCGTCGGCGAGCCAGCGGCGCTTCAGCACGCCGATGCCGTGCTCGCCCGTGAGGGTGCCGCCGAGGCGCAGCGCCGAGCGGAACAGGTCGTCGGCAGCGACCCAGATGTGGTCCGGCACCGTGTCGCCCTCGAAGATGAAGTTGGGGTGGAGGTTGCCGTCCCCGGCATGAGCGACGGTCGGGATGACCACGCCGTGCTCGCGTTCGACGCGTGCGATCTCGTCGAACATCGCGGGGAGGCTGCTGCGCGGTACGGAGACGTCCTCGATGAGGGTCGTGCCGAGCGATTCCATCGCCGGATGCATCGACCGGCGGATCGCGAGCAGGCGCTCGCCCTCGTCGCGATCATTCGACACCGCGACCGTGCCCCCTGCCGCGCCGAGCACCGTCGCGATCGCTTCGGCCTCGGCGGCCGCCGCGGGCCCGTCGGTCTGGATCGTGAGCTGGGCGGCGCCGGGGGTGGGGGGCTCGAGGTTCAGGAGGGCGTGGACGGCGGCGAGGGATGCGGCATCCATCAGCTCCATGATCGCGGGCTGCGCGCCTGCGGCGGTGACCGCGGCGGATGCCTCGGCTGCCGATCGCACGTCGGAGAACGTCGCGGCGATCGTGCAGACTTCACCGGGAACGAGCCGGCGGAGCTTGAGCGTGGCCCCCACGACGACGCCGAGCGTTCCCTCCGACCCGATCACGAGCGAGGTCAGATCGAGGCCGGTCACACCTTTCACGGTGCGGTGTCCGAGGTGCAGCAGGCGTCCGTCGGCGAGGACGAGATCCACGCCGAGCACCGCGTCGCGCACGACTCCGTACTTCGCGCACAGCAGGCCGCCGGCGCCCGTCGCGATGTTGCCCCCGACGGTGGAGATCGCGCGACTGGCCGGGTCGGGCGCCCACCAGACGCCGTGCTCGGCGAGCGCGGCATTGAGGTCGGCGTTCAGGATCCCGGGCTCGACGACGGCGAGCAGATCGTCGGGCCGCACCTCGAGGATCCGGTCCATTCCGCGCACGGACAGCGCGATCTCGCCCTGGCCGGCATTGGCGCCGCCGGCCAACCCGGTGCCCGCGCCGCGAACGACCACTGGTGTGCGGGTGGCGGTGGCGACGCGCAGGGTCTCCTGCACGTCTGCGACGGACGTCGCGTGCACGACGGCGAGCGGCGCGGCGGATGCGGCGTGCCCCGACTTGTCCGCGCGCGCGTCCTGGAGCGCCGCGTCCGACGTGTCGACGCGATCGCCGAGCGCGGTGCGCAGACGCGAGAGGACGTCGGGCTCGTCGCTCACGCGAGACGGCGTCTGCCGGCGAAGACTCCGGCGGTGACCGCGACGACACCGAAGACCAGGCCGACCCAGGTCAGGCCCATGCTCCACCACGCCAGGGTCGCGGAGACGTAGACCAGCAGTTCGACCACGGCGCGCACGAACGGGTGGACTGCGAACACGGCGCGAGGCGAGACGAACAGCGCCCAGACGAGGATGGCGACCAGCGGCGCGGCGATGCCGACGACGATGTTCCACGGGAACGGCCATGCCGCGAAGCCCCAGATCGCGAGCGTCGCGAATGCGAAGAGCTCGCACGCGAAGGCCAGCACGTCGACCGCGGTCAGCGGTGCGCGCATGCCGGGTTCGAGCGGCGCTTTCGGCGTCACACGGGGAGTCTCGGACATGCACCCATTCTACGGCGGGAGGTTCAGGCCGGAACGCCGGAGGTCCAGACCGACCGCACGTCCAGACCGCTGGTGAGGAGGACGGCATCTGCGAAGAACCCGACGGCCAGCGATCCGAGATCGTCGTCGCGACCGATTGCGCGAGCCGGAGTCGCGGTGAGCGCGGCGACCGCGTCCACGAGCGGCACCCCGGCCGCGACGGTGCGACGCAGCGCGGCATCCTGCGTGAGCGTGGAGCCCGCGATCGCGCCGCCGATCGCCAGTCTTGCGACGCCGTCGAGCACGTCGACACGGAGCGGGCCGAGTTCGTACCGGCCGTCGGCGTGCCCCGCGGCGGCCATCGCATCGGTCACCAGCGCGATGCGGCCCGGTGCGGCCGCGAACGCGATGCGCACGACCTCTGGATGGAGGTGGACGCCGTCCGCGATGACTTCCAGGGTCACGCGCGGGTCGGCTGCCGCTGCGGCGACCGGACCGGGATCGCGATGGTGCAGGCCGGGCATGGCGTTGAACGCGTGCGTCAGGATCGTCGCGCCGGCATCGAAGGCGGCACGGGTCGTAGCCAGATCCGCACCGGTGTGGCCGACCGCCGCCGCCGCGCCCGCGCCGACCACGAGTGCGATCGCATCGTGGGCGCCGGGCAGCTCGGGAGCGAGCGTCACCTGGCGGACCGTTCCGCGCCCGGCCGCGAGCAGCCGCTCCACCGCCGTGGGCTCGGGAGCGCACAGCAGGGTGGGATCGTGCGCGCCCTTGTGGCCGGGGTCCAGGAACGGCCCTTCGAGGTGCGAGCCGAGGATGTCGGCATCCGTCGTCGCGATCTCGGCGACCATCGCCGCGCGCCGCTCCATGGTGCTGAGCGGCGCGGTCACGAGGGAGATCACCGCGCGGGTCGTGCCGTGGGCGCGGTGGAGCGCGCGCGCCGCCCTGATCGCGTCCGGACCGTCGTCGTACGACTCGCCGCCGCCGCCGTGGCCGTGGATGTCGATGAAGCCTGGCGTCAGGATCGCCCCGGCGCCGGCCGCATCCACACCGTCCACGATCGTGTCGTGGGGCTGCGCGAACCGCCGCCATCCCTCGCCGATGCCCGCCGAGGCCACCCGTCCGTCGTCGAACCGCACCCACGCGTCCTCGACCTTTCGCCCGGCATCCATCAGCCGGACCGAGTGGATCAGCGTGCTCACTCCGGCGCGCCCTCGGTGATCCAGGGGATCTCGTCGGAGGCGTGGAAGCCGATGCCGAGGCTGGACCACAGCGGACCCAGGCCGCCGACGCGAGTGCGGAACGACTCCCATGTGCGCAGCTCGCTGTCGGCGGCGGCCGGTGACCAGGCCGCCTCGGCGGCGGCCGCGATGCGCGGGAAGGCCATCTCGTCGATGTCGGCGAGCGTGCGGATCGTCTCGGTCCACATGGGGGCTTCGACGCCCAGGATGTCGTCCTCCGCCACGCCGTCGATGATGGCCGCGGGCTCCCACGAGTAGGCGCGCTCGACGCTGGTCGGGCCGTTGGCCCACGTGAGCCCGAGTGCTGCATCCGCGTCGTACTTCATGTCGAGGTACACCGCGTCGGCGGGGGAGAGGATGAGTCCCGAGTCGTGCTCGACGAACGCCCGGGCCCGGTCGTCCATGCCGTCGGTCGGCGTCAGGAAGCCCCAGTACTGGCCGACGGTGTCCGGGTCGATGCCCGGGGCCGCCCCGGCCTCGTGCCAGGTCACCGGGATCTTGCCGAGGTCGGCGACGATCGCGGTGGCCCGCTCCATGAACACCGCGAAGTCGTCAGGGTCCGTGCCGAGCGCCTCGTCACCGCCGATGTGCAGGTACGGGCCCGGCGTCATGGCCGCGAGCTCCCCGACGACATCGGCGACGAAGTCGTACGTGGCCTCGTCGTGGATCTTCAGCGACGAGAAGCCGACGGCCATTCCGGTGTAGGCGACGCCGGCGGTCGGCACCTCGCCGCCGTGGTCCCGGACCGTGTCGAGGATGTGCTCCGAGAGCACGGGCGCCTCGGCGATCTCCGGATAGGCCAGGCCGACGGCATGCGTGTGGCCGGGCAGGTCGATCTCGGGCACCACGATCATGTGACGGGATGCCGCATACTCCACGATGCGGCGATAGTCGGCCTTCGAGAAGAACCCGCCACCGTCACCGCCGACGGCGGTCGAGGAGGCGAGTTCGGTCAGCTTCGGACGCGAGTCGAGCGCGATGCGCCAGCCCTGGTCGTCGCTGAGGTGCAGGTGCAGGGCATTGAGCTTCAGACTCGCGGCGCGGTCGATGTACGCCTCGACCGTCTCGACGGGGAGGAAGTGGCGCGCGACATCCAGCATCACCCCTCGGTACGCGAATCGCGGTGCATCGTCGATCTGCACGGCGGGGATCGCGAATCCGTCCTCATCCCGCGCCATGAGCTGCCCGAGCGTCTGGACGCCGTAGAAGAGCCCGGCCGCGTCCGCAGCGGTGACCACGACGGATGCCGCATCCGCGGTGATCCGATACGACTCCGGCTCCGCCGCCTCGACCAGGCGGAGCTCGATCGTCCTGGCGCCCGCGCTCTCGGTCCCGGATCCCGCCGATGCGGCGACCGCGCCATCCGTGCGGGCGACGATCAACGCGGAGAGCGCGGCGACGGCATCCGCATCGCCGCTCAGGATCACCTGGTCGCCGAGCCGGAACTGCTCCGCCGAGGCGGCGGGCTCGATCGAGGCCGGTGCGGGCACGATGGGCAGGGATGCGGACACAGTGGCTCCATTCTGTGCGGCCGGAGTGCATCCCGCCAGCAGCACGACGACCACGACCGCCACCGGGACGGCGAGGCGTGATGCGAGGTTCATGTAAAGAGTCCTAACAAATAGGAGTCCAGCCTACCGTCCGACGTCCCGCGAGCGCACGGATCGGCATCCGATATGCTCGGACTGTCGCGACTGGCGTTGAGGTGGATGACCACCGGGGAGCGACCGACACGGATTTCGACCGTACGCCTGGGTCGATGCGGAACACCGATGGAACGGCCCGTGCAGCGGGCGTCCACCACCCGAACCGTCGTCAGAGGAGAACGCCATGACCGATCACTACTTCAACGCGCCGCTCGCGGAGGTCGACCCCGAGATCGCACAGGTGCTCGAGCGCGAACTCGAGCGGCAGCGCGGCTATCTCGAGATGATCGCCTCCGAGAACTTCGTGCCGGTCTCGGTGCTCCAGTCGCAGGGCTCGGTGCTGACCAACAAGTACGCCGAGGGCTACCCCGGCCGTCGCTATTACGGCGGCTGCGAAGAGGTCGACGTGGCTGAGGAGCTCGCGATCGAACGCGCCAAGTCGCTGTTCGGTGCGGAGTTCGCGAACGTCCAGCCGCACTCGGGCGCGACGGCCAACGCGGCGGTGCTGCACGCGATCGCCCGCCCCGGCGACACGCTGCTGGGTCTCTCGCTCGACCAGGGCGGGCACCTCACGCACGGCATGAAGATCAACTTCTCCGGCCGGCTCTTCAACATCGTGGCGTACGGCGTCGACCCCGAGACCTCGGTGATCGACATGGACGAGGTGCGTCGCCTGGCGATCGAGCACCAGCCGAAGGTCATCATCGCCGGTTGGTCGGCCTACCCGCGTCAGCTCGATTTCGCGGCCTTCCGCGCGATCGCCGACGAGGTCGGCGCGCTGCTCTGGGTCGACATGGCCCACTTCGCCGGACTCGTCGCCGCCGGGCTGCACCCGAACCCGGTGCCGCACGCGCATGTCGTCTCCTCGACCGTGCACAAGACGATCGGCGGCCCTCGCTCGGGCTTCATCCTCACGAACGACGCCGACATCGCCAAGAAGATCAACTCCGCGGTCTTCCCGGGCCAGCAGGGCGGTCCGCTCATGCACGTGATCGCGGCCAAGGCGACGGCGTTCAAGCTCGCCGCGACACCTGAGTTCAAGGAGCGCCAGGAGCGGGTCCTGAGCGGCGCCCACATCATCGCCGAGCGGCTGTCGCAGCAGGACGTGAAGGACGCCGGCATCGCCGTCCGCTCGGGCGGAACCGATGTGCACCTGGTGCTCGTCGACCTGCGCGACGCCGCCATCGACGGCAAGCAGGCCGAGGACCTGCTGCACGAGATCCACATCACGGTCAACCGGAACGCCGTGCCGAACGACCCGCGACCTCCGATGATCACGTCCGGCCTGCGGATCGGGACGCCGGCGCTCGCGACCCGCGGGTTCGGCGACACCGAGTTCCACGAGGTCGCCGACATCATCGCGCTCGCGCTCCTGCCGGATGCCGATGTGCAAGCTCTGCGTGCACGGGTCGGCGCCCTGACGGCCCACTTCCCGCTCTACCCTGGCCTCGAGCAGTAGTCCCAGCCCGCGAGACTGCAACGGGAGCGTGAGACTGCGGGCTCTGCCCGGGATCTCGGGCACCGGATGCAGCCTCACGGTGATCGTGGGTTGCCCTGGGCATATACCTACGGGCATAGTGATGTGAGGCTCGCGCCGCGGCGTCGGGTCGAGAGGCGATGAGGAGACACGATGACGGCACTCAAGCTCGACGGCCGCGCAGCAGCGGCCGAGATCAAGGAGGAGCTGCGCGAACGCGTCGCGGCCCTCAGGGCTCGCGGCGTCGTCCCCGGGATCGCCACGGTGCTGGTCGGCGCGGACCCCGCGTCGGAGCTGTACGTCGGCATGAAGCACCGGCAGTCCGAGGAGATCGGGATGAACTCGATCCAGCGCACGCTGCCCGCCGACGCGACCCAGGCGGACGTCGAGAACCTGATCGACGAGCTCAACGCAGATCCCGCGTGCCACGGCTACATCGTCCAGCTGCCGCTTCCCAAGCACATCGACACCGACGCGATCCTGGAGCGGATAGACCCCGACAAGGATGCCGACGGGCTGCACCCGACGAACCTCGGGCGACTCGTGCTCAACGTCAACAACCCGATCACATCGCCGCTGCCGTGCACGCCGCGGGGAGTCATCGAGCTGCTCGTGCGCAACGGCTACGACCTGGCTGGCAAGCACGTCGTCGTCGTGGGCCGCGGCGTCACGATCGGCCGTTCGATCGGGCTGCTGCTGACCCGCCGCGAGTACAACGCGACAGTCACCCTGACCCACACCGGCACGGTCGATCTCGGCCGTCACCTCCGTGAGGCCGATGTGGTGGTCGCTGCGGCGGGGGTCAGGCACATCGTGCGGGCGGAGGACGTCAAACCGGGTGCGGCGGTGCTCGATGTGGGAGTGACCCGCGAAGACGACCCCGAGACCGGCAAGAGCAGGGTCTACGGCGACGTCCACCCCGACGTGGCGGAGGTTGCGGGATACCTGTCCCCGAACCCGGGCGGCGTCGGCCCCATGACCGTCGCGCTGCTCATGACGAACGTCGTCGAGGCGGCCGAGCGCTCGGTCGCCTGACTCAGGCGCGGAACCGCGCCAGGAACTCCTTGGTCCGATCCTCCTGCGGATTCGCGAACACGTCCGCGGGCGGACCCTGCTCGAGGATGCGGCCGGCGTCGAGGAACACGACCCGGTGCGCCACGTCTCGCGCGAACGCCATCTCGTGCGTCGCCATCAGGATCGTCGCACCTTCGTCGGCCAGCTCGCTGACCAGTTCGAGCACCTCGCCCACCAGCTCAGGGTCCAGTGCCGAGGTGATCTCGTCGAGCAGGAGGATCTCCGGATCCGTGGCGATGGCGCGCACGATCGCGGCGCGCTGCTGCTGGCCTCCGGAGAGCCGGTCCGGATGCTCGCGCGCCTTGTCGGCCAGCCCGACGCGCTCCAGCAGCAGCATCCCGCGCTCCTCCGCCGCCTGGCGCGGCACCTTGTGCACATAGCGCAGCGACAGCGTCACGTTCTCCAGCACCGTGAGGTGCGGGAAGAGGTTGTAGCTCTGGAACACGGCGCCGAACCGCGCCCGAACCCTGTTCGCGTCCACGCGCGGATCCGAGATGTCCTCTCCACCGAGGATGATCTGCCCGTCGTCGATCGTCTCGAGCAGGTTGAGGCAGCGAAGAAGGGTCGACTTGCCCGACCCGCTCGCCCCGATGACGGCCACGACCTCGTGGGCCGCGATCTCGACCGAGACGCCGCGCAGCACCTCGCGATCGCCGAAGGACTTGCGGATCCCGATCGCCTGCAGCAGCGCGCTCATACGATCGAGCCCATCTGCTCGCGGCGCTGCAGGCGCGCCGTGTACCAGTCGGTGAGGCGGATTGTCGGGATCGCGAGCAGTACGAACAGCAGGGCCGCCACGATGTAGGGCGTGAAGTTGTACGACAGCGACGTCTCGATCTGCGCGGCGCGCACGGCATCGACCAGGCCGATGATCGAGACCAGCCCGACGTCCTTCTGCATGGCCACGAAATCGTTCATGAGCGGCGGCGTCATCTTGCGCAGGGCCTGCGGCAGCACGACCAGCCGCAGCGTCTGGGTGTAGCCGAGCCCCATCGCGCGCGCGGCGATCCGCTGCGACGGATGCACCGCCTCGATGCCCGCTCGGATGACCTCGCTCACGTACGCCGAGTATGTGATCGTGATGGCCGCGGTGCCGAGGAGGATGAGCGGCACGCGGGCGTTCAGCAGCGCGGGAACGCCGAAGCCGATGAGGTAGAGGACGATGATGAGCGGGATGCCGCGGAACACATCCGTGTAGGCCGCGGCGAGCACCCGCACCGGGAAGAAGACGGCGCCGCGCAGGGTGCGCAGCAGGGCGATGAGGGTCGCGAAGATCGCGACCGTGACGACCGACAGCGCGAGCACCTGCAGGTTCAGCAGGAACCCCTCCCACACGCGCGGAAGCGATGACCAGAACGTCTCGGGATCGAAGAACGACTGCTGCACGTCGGCCCAGCCAGGCGTGTTCAGCACCGTCAGCCAGACCACCGCCGCGAACACGAGTGTCGAGACCAGCGCGACGAACACCGACCTCGTCGACTGGCGCTTGCGGAACGCCCGCCGATCGAGCTCGAGCGCACTCGGCTGGTGCGGCGCGTCAGTCACGATCCGACGCTAGCCGACCGACGTCGTCCGGTGTCACTTCAGCTGGGTGACGCCCGCGCCCTCGCCGAGCCACTCGTTCGTGATCTCGTCGAGCGTGCCGTTCTCGCGCAGGGTGTCAACGGCCGCGGAGACCGCCTCCGTGAGGGGCGAGTCCTTCGACAGCACGAGGCCCCACTGGTCCGGGATGCCGCCCGTGGGCAGCTCGCCGACGATGAACGAGTTCTCGATGTACACGCCGGTCGCGTAGAACGCGGTCGGAAGGTCCAGAACGAGTCCGTCGATCTGCCCGGCCTCGAGCGCCGCTTTCGCGTCCTCGTTGGAGTTGTACAGCTGGGCGGCGGTCGTCGGCTTCACGACCTCGTCGATCGTCTGCGCGCTCGTGGAGCCGACCATCGCCCCGAGGATGAGACCCTTCAGCCCCTCGAGCGTCGTGACTCCTTCTGCCGGCGAGCCGTCGATCGCGACGACGGCCTGGCTGGCGGCGTAGTACGGGGACGAGAAGTCCACGTTCTGCTTGCGCTCGTCGGTGATCGTGTACTGCTGGATGTTGAAGTCGAACGTCTTCGGCCCCGGCGCGATCGCCGCCTCGAAGGTCGTCCGCACCCACTCCACGTCCTCGGCCGCAAAGCCGAGCTCCTCCGCCACGGCGTACGCGATCGCGGACTCGAAGCCCTCACCGGATGCCGGATCGTCGTCGATCACGTAGGGGTAGTACGCCGGCTCGCCGGTCGCGATCGTGAGCTTGCCCGGCGTGATGTACCCCTCGTCGGCGGGCGCGGAGCTCTCGCCACCCGAGGGAGTGCCGCCGGACGCGCAGCCGGTGAGGGCGAGCGCGGTGATCGCGATGCCGACCAGCGCGGCTCGCAGGGACGGGTGACGACGCGACATGGTGCCTCCGGTGCTCGGGAAAGCGGCGCGCTCGTGCTGTCGGCGCGGCCGCCTGCTTCCATCATCGCCGAGCCTGGGGCTGCGTGGATCGTCCAGGTCGCACTGTTACGTGCTTCTCATGTCGACCGGCGCCGATCAGAGCCTCGCTTCGGCCGCTGCGAGTGCGGCGCGGGCGCCCGCGGTCGGCGCGACCGCGACCAGGCCGCGGTAGAGGGTCACCAGGGCATCGGCATCCAGTTCGCCGGTGCGCGCGCGGTCGCAGTGCACGGCCTGGATCGCCGCTTCGAGCTGGAACCGACCGAGCGGGTCGCCGAGCGCCGACGCGCGGCGAAGCAGGGCGCGTCCCTCCTCGATCAGGTCCGGATCCCACAGGGCCGGGTCCTGCTCGTCCAGCGGCGGCCACGGCCGCTCGGCGCGCGCGGGCGCCCGCGACTGGGCGAACGTGAGCAGGGCCGCCAGACCCCAGGCCTCTGGTTCGTCCTCGAGCAGGCTGGCGAGCAGCACGGCGAGCCAGCGGGCCTCATCGGCGATCGAGTCCTGCATCCCATCGCCGCTGCCGGTGTTCGGCGCCTCGAGCCAGTCGATCGCGTAGGCGCCGTAGACCGCCTCGAGCACCGCGCCCAGGCGCGCGGGCATGTCGGCGCGGGTGGGGATCGTGAACGGGATGCCGGTGTCGCGAATCCGCCGCTTCGCACGCACCAGCCGCTGCGCCATCGTCGCCGGCTCGACCGCGAAGGCTCGCGCGATCTCGGCCGCATCGAAGCCGAGCACTGCCTGCAGCATCAGGGGAGTGCGGATGCCCGGGTCGATCGCGGGATGCGCGCACGCGAACAGCAGCTCCAGCCGCTTGTCCGGAATGCGTTCGCGCTGCTCGACGATGGTGGCAGCATCCTGCGTGTCGGCCTCGAGCACTCCTTCCAGCAGCGGCAGGCTCGCGCGCACGGCGGGCGAACGCAGCAGGTCGCGCAGGCGGTTTCGTGCCACGGTGACCAGCCACCCTTCGGGATTGTCGGGGATGCCGGCATCCGGCCAGATCCGAAGCGCCTTCTCGAACGCATCCGAGAGCGCGTCCTCGGCGAGGGCGACATCGCGGGTCGCGGCGGCGATCACGGCGAGGATGCGGCCGTACGAGGTTCGGGCCGCATGTTCGGCGGCCGAGCGCGCAGCCTGCCCGGAGGCGGGCCGCGCACCGGCATCGGGCGTCATCGGTAGTCGAAGTCCGTCCACGAGCCGTCGACGAACCGCGTGCCGCTCGGGCGGATCTCGACCGCGCCCCAGTTCACGGAGGGGGCCTTGCCGGCCCACGCGATCGCCTGGTCGAGGTCATCCACCTCGATGACGAACGTGCCGCCGAGCTGCTCCTTCGTGTCGGCGTAGGGGCCGTCCTGCACGCGGAGCTGCTCGCCGCCGCGCACCGTCGTCGTCGCCGATGAGGGCTGCAGCACCTCGGCGGATCGCAGCACGCCGGCCGCGTCCAGTGCCTTCGCGTACTCGTCGAATTCGCGCATGCCGTCCGCGAGCGCCTCAGGGCCGAGGTCGGCGGCGGTCATGTCGGGGTAGTGGAGCAGAAGTGTGTACCGCATGGTGTCCATCCTTCGTGTCGTTGTCGTTGACACCCCTATGACGGTCGGGGTCCGGCTCGATCGACACCCGAGCGGAGAAAGTCTCAGCCCTTCCCGAGTTCGTCCAGCATGCGTCGCTGCTCGTCGGTGAGCCCGTCCTGCAGTTCGCGACGACCCTCGGCCGACTCGGCCGAGGGCAGCGTGGCGGTCGTCGTACCCGCCTCGGCCGCTTTGGTGCCGGTCGCCCTGTCGTACAGGGCACCCGCGTGGCCCTCGACCCGGTCGTCGATCGCGTCGTAGATCGCCCAGCCGATCAGGATGATCACCGGCGGGAGGATGTAGCCCCAGAACCAGCCGCCGATGCTGACGCCGGAGAACACCACGGTGAGGATCCAGACGATGAGCGCGACAACGAAGACCAGCACGCCGTGCACGAGCTTCTCGCCGATCTTGGTGCGCTGGTTCGCCGACTTCGACGCCATCGACTGGAACCACCGGTGGATGAGCGGCTTGATCCAGATGGTCAGCGCCGTGAGGATCACGCCGGCCCAGATCGCCGACCAGCCGACCCGGGCGGGCGTCAGCCAGCCGATGATCAACAGGACGACGATGTCGAAGACGAGCAGCGACAGGAACCGGATGACCCACTTCTTCATACCGATACGTTCCCACGCAGTTCGGGCGCGCGCCACCGCGGCGCACCCGCGGGTCAGTGCATGCGGACGGGCTGGTTCAGGTCGTCGTTCGGAAGCTGGTCGACGATCGCCATGACCTCCATGGCCACCAGGTCGACGCGACCCGACACGGTGGTCAGGAACGCGGAGTCGGCGGCATCCCGGCCCGTGGCGATACGGACGAGCGTCGATCGGGGCGCGAGCGTCGTGGCATCGACCACGTGCCAGCCGTCCTCGACCCACGCCTCCGCCACCGCATGGAAGTCCATCGGGAACAGCCCCGGCGCGTACACCGAGACCACTCGGGCGGGCACGTTCAGCGCGCGCAGCAGCGCGACCGTGAGGTGCGCGTAGTCGCGGCAGACGCCCTGTCGCGCCAGCAGGGTGCGGATCGCACCGTCGGTGGGCAGACTCGAGCCGCTCACGTACGACAGGTGCGTGCCGACCCACGATGACACCGACGAGAGGAGCTCGGCGGGGTCGGTGATGCTGCCGAACTCCGCGAACGCGGTCGGTCCCAGCGCATCGGACTCCGCATACCGGCTCGGACGCAGGTAGGTGATCCGGTCGGTGGCGTTCGCGACGGTCGCGGCGGCCTCGCCGACGATCGAGGCGTCGTATGAGGCGACGAGCCGGCCCGCCGGGCTCTGCACCTTCTGCAGGCGGGTGCCGTGGGAGTCGGGAACCGCATCGAATGTCAGCGGCTGGTCGTCGAGGGTGAAGGTGATGTGCTCGGTCACCGGCGTGTGGTGTCCGCTCACCGCCATCGAGAACACCAGCTCCGCGGGCTCGGTGACCTGGAGTTCAATGCGGCTTGCGACGTCTCTCTTCATCGCACCAGCGTGGCATGTCTGCGGGGGATGCGCGTATCCCCCGAAAGGGCTTGACAGGATGCCGCGGCACTGTCGTCGGGGTATGGACAAGCGCTGGTCCGCCATGTATGGTGACCTAAACCGGTTTAATTAACCGGTTTAGATGACGAGGCGGTCGAAATGGGCGATGAAGCGCACGCGGGTCGTGGCCGACGTCCGACCATCGCCGACGTCGCCCAGCGCGCCGGGGTCAGCAAAGGGCTGGTGTCCTTCGCCCTGAACGGTCGGCCGGGCGTGAACGCCGTCACCCGCGACCGCATCCTCGCCGTCGCCGCCGAGATGGGCTGGTCGCCCGACGTGCGGGCGCGTTCGCTCAGTACGAACCGATCCTTCGCACTCGGGCTCGTCCTGCGCCGCGACATCGAGATCGTGGCAGGCGATCCGTTCTTTCCGGCGTTCATCGCCGGCGTCGAGCGCGAACTGTCGCCCGCCGGGCAGGCACTCGTGCTCGCATCCGTGCCCACCGGACCGCTCGAAGCCGATACGTATCGCAAGCTCGCGGCGGAGCGGCGGGTCGATGGCGTCTTCCTCGCCGACCTCCGCGCCCACGACGAACGCCTCGCGCTCGTGGATTCGCTCGGGCTCGCCGCGGTCACCCTCGGTCACCCCGACATCGACTCTCCGTTCGCCGCCGTCTCGGTCGACGACGTCGAGGGGATGATCGCGACGGTCGACCACCTCGTCGATCTGGGCCACCGGAGCCTCGCCCATGTGGCCGGAACGGCCGACATGCTGCACGCCAGTCGGCGGCGGGACGCCTTCCACGCGGCATGCGGGGCACGCGGCGTGGTGGGGCGGGTCGTCGAGACCGACTTCAGCGCACGGCAGGGCGGCGAGGCGACCCGCGAGCTGCTGGCCGGCGACGCGGATCGCCCGACCGCGATCACGTATTCGAACGACCTGATGGCGCTCGCCGGCATCGCGGTCGCGCAGCGGGCCGGGCTGTCCGTGCCCCGAGACCTGTCAGTCTCGGGATTCGACGACAGCGACATCGCCCGGTACGTCTACCCGTCGCTGACCTCGGTCGCCACCGACGCGGTGGAGTGGGGCGCCGCGGCTGCCCGGGTGCTCCTCGCCGCGATCGCAGGCACACCCCTCGAGGACACCGACCTCGCACCGGCGAAGCTCATCGCGCGCGAATCCACCGGACCCGCGCCGGGCGCGCCCCCTCCGCACTAGACATCCCCTCGCTCGGAAGCCTGGCCGATCCAGGCACCTCCCCCCAACAGATGAAATTCGGGATGCGGCAGCCGTCGCGTCTCCTCAGGAAGGAAGAACAATGCGAAGAAGCATCAAGATCGCGGCCATCGCCGCGGCCGGCACCCTGGCACTCACCGCGTGCAGCGGGGGCGGAGGCGGAGGCGGCGGAGGCGACGATCTCGAGGCCCACGGCGACATCACGATCTGGTACTCGAACAATGCGGCCGAGATCGAGTGGGGGAAGCAGATGGTGGAGGCGTGGAACGCCGAGCACCCCGACGAGCAGGTCAAGGCGCAGGAGATCCCCGCGGGCGACAGCAGCGAGGCAGTGATCGGCGCCGCGATCACCGCGGGCAACGCGCCCTGCCTGATCTTCAACACGTCGCCGGCAGCCGTGCCGCAGTTCGAGAAGGCCGGCGGCCTGGTGTCGCTGTCCAGCTTCGAGGACGGCGACGACTACATCAACGAGCGCAGCGGCGACAATGCCGCGCAGTACGCGTCCGCCGACGGCGAGTTCTACCAGATGCCGTGGAAGTCCAACCCCGTCGTCATCTTCTACAACAAGGCGATGTTCACGGCGGCCGGCCTCGACCCCGAGGCGCCGAAGCTCTCGACCTACGACGAGTTCCTCGACACCGCGCGGACGCTCACCGAATCCGGCGCGGCGCCCTACGCGATCTACCCCGCCCCGTCGAGCGAGTTCTACCAGTCCTGGTTCGACTTCTACCCGCTCTACGGAGCCGAGACCGGTGGCACCCAGCTGGTCGAAGGCGGCAAGGCGACCTTCGACTCCGACGCGGGCGCTGCGGTGTCCGAGTTCTGGGCGACGATGTACAAGGAGGGCCTCGCCGGCCAGGAGGCCTACAACGGCGACTCCTTCGTCGACGGCAACTCCGCCATGACGATCGCCGGGCCCTGGGCCATCGACTACTTCGGCGAGGACGTCGACTGGGGCACCGTGCCGGTTCCCACCTCCAAGGGCACCGCTGCGGATGAGACCTACACGTTCAGCGACGCGAAGAACGTCGGCATGTTCACCGCCTGCGAGAACAAGGGCACCGCATGGGACGTCCTGAAGTTCGCGACCGGTGAGGAGCAGGACGGACAGCTCCTCGAGCTGACCGGGCAGATGCCGCTGCGTCAGGACCTGACCACCGCCTACCCGGACTACTTCTCCGAGAACCCGGCGTACGAAGTGTTCGGCGACCAGGCCAACCGCGTCGTCGAGGTGCCCAACGTGGCGAACTCGATCGAGGTGTGGCAGACCTTCCGTGACGCGTACTCCAAGACCGTGATCTTCGGCGAAGGCGACATCCCGTCGTTCCTCACCGACACGGCCGCAGAGGTCGACGCCCTGGTCGGCCAGGGCTGACGGATCCGGCCATGGCCACGGTCACGACCGAGCCGGCGACGGACCGGGCGGACGCGCAGCACGCGCGTTCCGCCCGGCGCCGCCGTCGCATCCTCGGCGAGAATCCGCTCGGAATCCTCCTGAGCGCGCCCTACCTGATCTTCATCGGCGTCGTCTTCGCCTTTCCGCTCATCTTCGCGGTGTGGATGTCGTTCCAGGACTACTTCTTCGCGGCCCCCGGAGCGGACGTCGAGCGGGAGTTCGTCGGCTTCGACAACTTCGTGGCGGTCGCCACCGATCCGGCCGTGTGGCGTTCGTTCCTGAACGTCGGGATATTCCTGATCATCAACGTGCCGCTGACGGTCGTGCTGTCGCTGCTTCTGGCGACCGCGCTGAACCGGGTCGTGCGGGCGCGCCTGTTCCTGCGCGTGAGTTTCTATGTGCCGTATGTGACGGCATCCGTCGCCGTCGTCGGCGTCTGGCTGTTCATGTTCAGCGGCAACGGACTCGTGAACCAGGTCCTGGGTCCGCTCGCCCCCGACCCCTCCTGGTTGATCAACCCGTTCCTCGCGATGCCCACCATCGCGTTCTTCGTCACCTGGAAGCAGCTCGGGTTCTTCATCCTGCTGTACCTCGCGGCGCTGCAGGCGGTTCCGCAGGAGCTCTACGAGTCGGCGGCGACCGACGGGGCGGGCGCCGTGCGCACGTTCTTCTCGGTGACCGTGCCCGGCGTGCGATCCGCGACGCTGCTCGTCCTCCTGCTGGCGACGATCACGGGGGCGAACCTGTTCACCGAGCCGTATCTGCTCACGAACGGCGGTGGACCGAACGGGGCATCGACCTCGCCGGTCCTGCTGATGTATCAGAAGGGCCTGGAGCAGGGCAATCCGGATGTCGCGGCCGCCATCGGCGTGATCCTCGTCATCCTGGTGCTCATCCTGGCGCTGATCGAGCGCAACCTCGTGGGAGATGAGGAGTCATGACCACCACCGACTCGCGCGCGCAGGCGCAGACGACGACCCCGGCGGATGCTGCTTCCCCCCGCCGCCGCAAGCCCGGGCGCGCCGGACGGATCGCCCGCTGGATCCTCCTGGCCGTCGGCGCTCTGGCGTTCCTGTTCCCGTTCTATTACATGGTCATCGGATCGCTGCAGACCAAGCCCGACACCAGTCCGGCGGGGGCGTTCCCCAACCCGGCGAACATCACATTCCAGAACTACGTCGAGATCAACGAGCGCATCAGCCTGCTGTCGGGCCTGGTGAACTCGGGGATCTTCACCGGCGGGGTGATCCTGTGCACTGTCGTGTTCGGCGTCCTCGCCGGCTACGCGCTCTCGGTGCTGCACTGGCGAGGGCGCGGTGTGACGTTCTCGATCGCGCTGCTGGTGCAGATCGTGCCGTTCCAGCTGCTCATGATCCCGCTCTACGTGCTGATCGCGCGGGATTACGGGCTCGCCGACACCCACCTCGGGATGATCCTGCCGTTCGCGATCAACTCGGCGGCCGTCCTCATCTTCCGGCAGTACTTCCTGCAGGTGCCGCGGGCGCTGTTCGACGCCGCCCGGATCGACGGCGCGAGCGAATTGCGGATCCTGTGGAGCGTGGCGCTGCCGCTGGTGCGTCCGGCGCTGCTGACCGTCGTGCTGCTCACGTTCATCGGTCCGTGGAACGAGTTCCTCTGGCCGTTCCTGATCACGAAGGAGCCGTCGCTGCAGCCGCTTGCGGTGTCGCTCGCCAACTACATCACGACAGTCGCGGCTTCGGCATCCAATCCGTTCGGTGCCATCCTGGCGGGCGCTGTGGTCCTCGCGATCCCGGCTGTGGCGCTGTTCATCATCTTCCAGCACCAATTCCAGAGCACCGACATCGGGTCGGGCGTGAAAGGCTGACATGACCACCGCAGAGCTTTCGACTGTGCCGTACACGCTCACGCGTCTGGGCGTGATCATGTCGCCGGAGGACGGCAATCCGAACGAGGTCGAGGGGGTGCTGAATCCGGCATCCGGAATCGGGCCCGACGGACAGTTCTACCTGCTGCCGCGACTGGTCGCGGCCGGCAACGTGTCGCGCGTCGGGCTGGCGCGCATCGTCGTGGAGGACGGCGTGCCGGTCGGCGTGGAGCGGCAGGGCGTCGTGCTCGAGCCCGATCGGTCGTGGGAGCGCGGCGTCGGCAATGCCGGCGTCGAAGACCCGCGGGTGACCTGGATCGATCGGCTCGGCCTGCACGTCATGACGTACGTGGCGTACGGACCGCTCGGACCGCGGACGGCGCTCGCCGTCTCGGAGGACCTGCGCGACTGGCGCCGGCTCGGACCGGTACTGTTCGCGTACGAAGACGACCTGGATATCGACCTCAACCTGTTCCACAACAAGGACACCGTGTTCTTCCCCGAGCCGGTCACGGCGCCGGGCGGCGTGGAGAGCTTCGCGGTGCTCCACCGGCCGATGTGGGATCTGGGCGAGACCAAGCCGGGGCAGGGCATCGTCGTGCCGGCGGGCGTCACAGACAAGCGCCAGTCGATCTGGATCAGCTATGTGCCCGTCGCCGCGGTCGAGGCCGACCTGTCGGCGCTGACGTTCTGGCGACAGCATCGCTTCGTCGCGGGGCCCGCGTATCCGTTCGAGGAGGTCAAGATCGGCGGCGGTCCCGCACCGCTGCGCGTGCCGGAGGGCTGGCTGCTCCTGCACCACGGCGTCACCGGGAAGATCGACAGCGCGTTCTCGCAGCAGCAGAACGTCAACTACGCGGCAGGCGCGATCCTCCTGGACGCCGACGATCCGACACGCGTGGTCGCCCGCACCAGCGAGCCGCTCCTGCAGGCCGAGACCGAGGACGAGCGCAGCGGCATCGTGCCGAACGTGGTGTTCCCGACGGCGATCGAGCAGATCGAGGGCGAGCGCTACGTCTTCTACGGCATGGCCGACTCGAAGATCGGGGTCGCACGGCTGGACCACGTCTGACCTGCACGGCGAGACTGCGACTGCGCGCCGAGACTGCGGTCCTCACCCGCTGTCTCGGCGTGCCAGTGCAGTCTCGCGGTCAGAACGGCCACAACGGCCAGAACGAGGTCAGTACGAGGCGCGCGAACCTGCGTCGCCGGTGGCGAACCGCGCGGCGAGCGCCTCCGAGCCGCGGGCGAGCAGTGAGACGTCCGCTCCGACGAGGATGAACGACGCACCGGCCGCCAGATACCGGTCGGCGACGGCCGGGTCGAATGCGTTGACGCCGACCGGCTTGCCCGCGTCGCGCACGGCCTCGAACGTGCGCAGCACGGCGGCCTCGACATCCGGATGGGTCTGCTGACCGAGCACTCCCATCGACGCGGCGAGGTCGGCGGGGCCGACGAAGACGCCGTCGACGCCGTCGACCGCGGCGATCTCGGCTGCGGCATCCACACCCACCGCCGTCTCGATCTGCACGTACAGCGAAGCGTGATCGCCCGCGTTCTCGAGGTAGCCGTCGACCCGGTTCCAGCGTCCCGATCGAGCGAGGGAGTTGCCGATTCCGCGACCGCCGAGGGGCGGGTAGCGCACGGCGGCGACGGCCGCTGCGGCCTCGTCGGGGCTGGAGATCATCGGCACCAGGAGGTTCTGCGCGCCGAGGTCGAGCACCTGCTTGATGGTGACGACATCGCCGATGGGCACCCGTACGACGGGCGTGATCGGGTAGGCGGCGACCGCCTGCAGCTGCGCCAGCACGGATTCGAGCCCGTTGGGGGAGTGCTCCATGTCGATGAGCGTCCAGTCCATTCCGGAGCCCGCGCAGATCTCGGCGACGAGCGGCGACCCTGAGCACACCCAGATGCCCGCGAGAGGGCGGGATGCCGCGGCCAGCGCGTCGCGGAACGTGGGCTCTAGACGAAACGGCATGTGATCCTCCCCATCGGTCCATAGTCACAGAGCACGTCGTCGCCGCGCGAGACCCACATCGGCCGGGTGAACGACCCGGCCAGGATGATCTCGCCGGCCTCGAGCCGAGCACCGTGGTGGTGGAACTTGTTCGCCAGCCATGCAACCCCGGTCGCGGGATGATCGAGCACACCGGCGGCCACGCCGGTCTCGGTGATCTCGCCGTTGCGGTAGAGCAGCGCGGGCACCCAGCGCAGATCGATCTCGTCCGGACCCTTGCGCACGTCGCCGAGCACCATGGCTCCATAGGCCGCGTTGTCGGAGATCGTGTCGACGATGGTCCGGCCCTCCAGCTCGATGTGCGAGTTGAGCACCTCGAGTGCGGGGATCGCGTAGTCGATCGCGGCCAGCGCGTCCGCCAGTGTGCAGTCCGGACCCTCGAGCGGCTCCTTCAGGACGAATGCGAGCTCGACCTCGATGCGCACGTTCGAGAACTGATCCACCGGGATGTCGGCACCGCTGCGGTACACCGTGTCCTCGAACATGACGCCGTAGTCGGGCTCGCTGATGCCGGTGGCCTCCTGCATCGCCTTGGACGTGAGTCCGATCTTCCGGCCCACCAGCCGGCGCCCCGCGGCGACGTTCTTGTCGCGCCAGACTCCCTGGATCGCGTAGGAGTCCTCGATCGTCGCGGCCGGATACCGTGCCGTGATCCTGGGGATCACACTGTGCGCGCGGTCCGCGGCGGCGAGCTCGTCTGCGATCTCGGCGATCTGCTCAGGCGTCAGCATCGGCCCTCCTCCTCTGTCACGTTAGGGCGTTTCGTCTCGTCGCTGCGCTCCTCGCTCAAAGACCGAAGGCTCCGGTCGTTGAGCGAGCGAAGCGAGACGAAACGTGCCTCACAGCTGATGGCCGAGCTTGTACTCGCCCTGCTTCCAGCTGGGCAGCTGCTCGGGCTCGTCGCCCGGGCGGGTGTACGAGAAGCCGTCCGCGCCGATGGTGACGGCCATCTCGCTCGTGTCGGTGCGGGCGAGGACCGGCTTCGGGTTGCCGTCCAGGTCGAGCACGAGCGAGGCCTCCGTGTACCAGGAGGGCACGACGGGGTTGCCCCACCAGTCGCGGCGCTGGTTGTCGTGCACGTCCCACGTGATGACCGGGTTGTCGGGGTCGCCGGTGTAGTAGTCCTGCGTGTAGATCTCCACGCGGTGTCCGTCCGGATCGCGCAGGTACAGGTAGAACGCGTTCGAGACGCCGTGACGACCGGGTCCGCGCTCGATCGCGTCGGAGCGGCGCAGGGCGCCGAGCTTGTCGCAGATGGCGAGGATGTTGTGCTTCTCGTGCGTCGCGAACGCCACGTGGTGCATCCGCGGGCCGTCACCGCCGGTCATCGCCGTGTCGTGCACGGTGGGCTTCCGGCGCATCCATGCGGCGTAGACGGTGCCCTCGTCGTCCTGGATGTCCTCAGTGACCCGGAACCCCAGCGACTGCATGAAGTTGACCGCTCGCGGCACGTCGGGCGTGACCTGGTTGAAGTGGTCCAGTCGCACGAGCTCGCCCGGGGTGTGCAGGTCGTACCGCCACGACAGGCGCTCGACGTGCTCGGTCTGGAAGAAGAACTCGTACGGGAAGCCGAGTGGGTCCTCCACGCGCACCGAGTCGCCGATGCCCTTCGTGAATCCCTCCGCGCGCCGCTCGATGCGGCATCCGAGCTCCTCGTAGAAGGCGACCGCTCTGTCGAGGTCCTCCGGCGTTCGCACGCGGTACGAGAACGCGGCGACCGCGGCGACCGGGCCTTGACGCAGCACGAGATTGTGGTGGATGAACTCCTCGGTGGAGCGCAGGTACACCACGTCGCCGGTCTCTTCGGTGACGTGCAGACCCAGCACGTCCACATAGAACACGCGGGATGCCGCGAGGTCGGTGACGACGAGTTCCATGTAGGCGCACCTCAGGATGTCCGGCGGCGGGCTGCTGGGCGTCGGGACCGGGTTGTCGCTGGTGATCGGTGCCTCCTGCGAGACGGAGAAGCCGGAGGAGGTGAGGATCTTGTCGGTCACGATCAGGCTCCCTTGCCGAAGGTGGGGTTGTGCGCTTCGCCGAGTGTGATGTGCACTGCCTGCTGGTCGGTGTAGAAGTCGATCGAGCGGTACCCGCCCTCGTGGCCGAGTCCCGACGCCTTGACTCCGCCGAACGGCGTGCGCAAGTCTCGGACGTTGTTCGAGTTGAGCCACACCATCCCGGCCTCGATGGCCTGTGCGAAGTTGTGCGCGCCCTTCAGGTCGTTCGTCCAGAGGTAGGCGGCGAGCCCGTACTTCGTGTCGTTGGCCAGGGCCAGGGCGTCCTCCCACGTGTCGAACGGCGTGATGGCGACCACCGGCCCGAAGATCTCCTCCTGGAAGATCCGCGCGTCCGGAGCGACGTCGGCGAACACGGTCGGCGAGACGAAGTTGCCGGTGTCGAACCCCTCCGGCCGGCCGCCGCCGGCGACGAGACGACCCTCGGACTTGCCGAGCTCGACGTAGCTCATCACCTTGTCGTAGTGCTCGGGGTGCACGAGCGCACCCACCTCGGTCTTCGGGTCGTGCGGATACCCGACGACCACGCGCGAGGCCTGAGCCGCATAGCGCTCGACGAACTCGTCGTACACCTCGCGCTGCACCAGGATGCGCGAACCCGCGGTGCACCGCTCGCCGTTGAGCGAGAACACCCCGAAGATCGTGGCGTCGATCGCGGCGTCGAGGTCGGCATCCGCGAAGACGATCGCCGGCGACTTCCCGCCGAGCTCCATCGACAGACCCTTGAGGTACGGCGCCGCGTTGGCGAAGATCAGCTGCCCGGTCGAGCTCTCGCCGGTGAACGAGATCAGCGGGACGTCCGGATGCTTGACCAGCGCGTCTCCGGCATCCTCGCCGAGTCCGTTGACGAGGTTGAAGACACCCTTCGGCAGGCCCGCCTCCTCGAAGATGCCGGCCCAGAGCGACGCCGAGAGCGGCGTGAACTCGGCCGGCTTGAGCACGACCGTGTTGCCGGTCGCCAGGGCGGGGCCGAGCTTCCACGATTCGAGCATGAACGGCGTGTTCCACGGCGTGATCAGGCCGGCGACGCCGATCGGCTTGCGGTTGACGTAATTCAGCTGACGACCGGGCACTTTGTACGCGTCGTCGGCCTGGGCGACGATCAGGTCCGCGAAGAACCGGAAGTTCTCTGCCGCCCGGCGGGCCTGACCGAGTGCCTGCGTGATCGGCAGGCCTGAGTCGAAGGACTCGAGTTCGGCGAGCCGCGCGTCGCGGGACTCGACGATGTCGGCGATGCGGTGCAGCACGCGCGAGCGCTCACGCGGCAGCATCCGCGGCCACGGGCCATCGGTGAATGCGCGGCGCGCGGCGGCCACCGCGAGGTCGATGTCGGCCTTCTTGCCGGCGGCGGCCCGCAGGTACGTCTCGTTGGTGACCGGATCGAGCACGTCGAAGGTGTCGCCGTCGGCACTGTCGACGAACTCGCCGTCGATGTAGTGCTGGACGCGGGTGGGCAGATCGGCGGGCACGTGGTGCGCGCCGACCGCGGTCGCGGTGTCGGTCATGTCTCTCCTCGGGCGGTTCTCAGAAGGCGGGCAGGCCCAGTGCCTCGTCGGGGTGTTCGTGGATCAGATAGGCGTCGAGCGTGGCCGAGCGGTGCCGTCGGGCGACCTTTTCGATCTCGCCGAGCGGTGCGTCGTCCTCGATCAGCTGCAGGATGCTCTCGTGCTCTCGCACCGACTCGGCCGCGCGGCCGGGGACGAAGCTGAACGTCGAGTCGCGGAGGTGGCCGAGGCGCGCCCACTCGGCGTTCACGAGCTCGAGCATGCGGGGGTTGGCGCACCGGGCGAACAGGATCGCGTGGAACTCCTGGTTGAGGGCGGTGAACGAGCGCGGGTCGAAGTGGTCGAGCGTCTCGACCATGAGCTCGTTGACGGCGCGCGCGCGGCGGATGTCGTCGGCACTGAGACGGCGGGCGGCCAGCGCGGTCGCCGTGCCCTCCAGGATGCTGAGGGCCTGCATGCTGAACCGGTACTGCGAGTCGTCGACCATCGACACGTGCGCGCCGACGTTGCGCTCGAACGTCACGAGCCCCTCGGCCTCGAGCTGACGGATCGCCTCGCGGACCGGAACCACGCTCATGTCGAGCTCTTTCGCGATCGAGCCGAGCACGAGCCGGTAGCCGGGCGTGAAGTCCTGGTTCGCGATGCGCCCCTTGATCCAGTGGTAGGCGCGCTGGGACTTGCTCTGGGTGGCGGCCGGCGCGGCGCCTGCGCTCATCGTGTCGCGCGCCACGCGTCGTACCTGGCCTTCCACTCGGCGTTCATCGGGAAGAGTCCGTCGACCGGATGCCCCGCGGCGACCTGCTCCGCCACGTACGCGTCTTCGTCCTCCTGCGCGAGGGCCGCATCCGCGACCTCTTCGGCGAGTGCGGGCGGGATCACGATCACGCCGTCGCCGTCCCCGACGATGACATCGCCCGGCTGGACGGTCGTGCCGCCGCATCCGATCGTCACGTCGATGTCCCACGGGACGTGCTTTCGTCCGAGCACGGCGGGATGCGCGCCGGCGGAGAAGACGGGGATGCCGATCGCGGCGACCGCGTCGTAGTCGCGGACTCCGCCGTCGGTGATGATGCCGGCCGCGCCGCGTGCTTTCGCGCGGAGCGCGAGGATATCGCCGAGCGTGCCGGACCCGGTCTCGCCGCGTGCCTCGATCACGATGATCTCGCTGTCGCCGACCGCATCGAACGCCCGCTTCTGCGCGTTGTAGCCGCCGCCGTGGGAGGCGAAGAGGTCCTCGCGGCCGGGGACGAACCGGAGCGTCTTCGCGGTGCCGACGATCTTGGTGCCCGGGTGCATCGGCCGGACGCCGTCGATCGTGACGCTGTTCAGGCCGCGCTTGCGCAGCTGGGCGGACAGCCCAGCGACCGGGACGCGCATCAGCTTGGCGCGCAGCTGCGGTGTCAGCACCGGAGCCTCGGTCGCTTCGCTCTCTCGCTCGACGACCGTGGCCGCGGGGGAGCCCCATGCCTCGGCGCGCTGGGTGTCATCCACCGACGGCAGCGAGCCGAGTGACCCGTCGAAGGATGCCGTGCCCTGCGTGACCGTCGTGACCAGGCGTCCGGACGACAGCCCTCGTGCGGGGGAGTCGACCTCGACCTCGACGACGTCCCCGGGCTCGACGACGGAGGAGCCGGCGGGGGTGCCGGTGAGGATCACATCGCCCTCCTCGAGCGTGAAGTGCTGCGAGAGGTCGGCCACGAGCTGGGCGAGCGGGAAGATGAGTCCGGCCGTGGTGTCGTCCTGTGCGAGAGCTCCGTTGACCCACGTCCGCACCCGGAGTGCGCCGGGGTCGATGCTCCGGGCATCGAGCAGCACGGGGCCGATCGGCGTGAATCCGTCGCCGCCCTTCGATCGCACGTTGGAGCCCTTGTCGTTCGCGCGCAGGTCGTACAGACCGAAGTCGTTCGATGCGGTCACCCAGCCGACATGGCTCCACGCATCGGCCATCGCGACGCGGCGGACCGGTGCGCCGATGATGAGGGCGATCTCGCCCTCGAACGCGAGGAGTTCGGTGCCGGCGGGGCGCTCGATCGTGCCCCCCGACACGCCGACCGAGCTCGAGGGCTTGAAGAAGTACGACGGCGCCTCAGGACGGCGGCCGCGCTGATCCGCGCGCGACGAATAGCTCAGATGGATCGCGATGATCTTGCCCGGCCGTCCCGGCAGGGCGCCGAAACGAGCGGCTGCATCCGTCGAACTGCTCATGGGGCTCCCTCGCCTTGCGTTGTATCCGAAATCGTATATTATCCGGAATCCCGTGGGCAAGGCCTCGTCGGAAGCATGGTTCTCACCCGATGGATCGGTCTCCGAGTCCGCCGCGCCGCATCGCCGTGATCGATCCGCCCCGCTACACCCTCGCGGTCAGGAGTTCACGCGGATGATCTCCTCCTGGTACGGCGCGATCACCGAGCCGGAGATGCGCAGGTCCAGGAGCAGGAACGGGCGTTCGGCGGCGGGCGTGCCGGCCCACTCGGCGAGCCGGTCGAGGTCGGCGAGCGTGCGCACCACGACACCCTCCGCGCCGAAGCCCCGCGCGACGCCGGCGAAATCCACCTGCGGAATGAGCATCGGAGCCTCGGCGAGGCCCTTGAGGCCGTAGAGGTTCACCTCCGCGCCGTATGCCGCATCGTTCCAGACGACTGCGAGCCCCCGCCCGCCCGCCACGCGCACGGCCGACTCCAGGTCGGCGAGCGCCATGAGCCCG
Source organism: Microbacterium sp. cf046 (assembly GCF_900114345.1). Taxonomy (GTDB): domain Bacteria; phylum Actinomycetota; class Actinomycetes; order Actinomycetales; family Microbacteriaceae; genus Microbacterium. Next base: position 1,240,394 of record NZ_FOZJ01000001.1, read on the forward strand.
CCCCCGTCGCCGGAGGTGAGGACGATGGTGGAGTCGGGCTTGGCGAGCACAGCACCGGGAACGCTCGCGAAGCCGAGGCCGATCGACTGGAACGCAGTGCCGACCATCATCATCCGGTCGGGGGACGCGACCGGCCAGTACATGTTCGCCCAGCCGATGAAGTGCCCGCCGTCCGAGACCACCACGCGGTCCTCGGGCAGCAGTTCGGCGATCCGGGCCGCTGCGGAACGCGGGTCGAGACGCCCGTCGGCGGCGAAAGCGTCACCGGGTTCGTACGCGCGAGCGGATGCCGTGTCCACGCGTTCGCGCCACCCGCTCGGCGCTGGCCCCATCGACGCGAGTTCCTCGGCGATCGCGCGGGCGACGAGTGCGGCATCCCCCCGGATGTAGCCGCCCACATGCGGGTGAGTGGCCGCCGGGGCGAGATCGACCTGGATCACCCGTGCGCCGGGCGCGAAGAGGGCGCCGAATCGCATCGTGAACTGGTTCAGCGAGGCGCCGAACACGACCGCGACGTCGGCCTGCTCCACGAGCTCCATCGCCTCTTCGGCGCCGAACCCGCCGGTGACGCCGAGGTCGAACTCATCGCGGGGGAAGATGCCGCGTCCCAGGGCCGTCGACGCGGTGAGGGCGCCCGTCGCATCGGCGAGGTCGCCCAGTGCGGCGCCCGCACCCGCGATCCACGCGCCGCGGCCGGCGAGCAGGAAGGGGCGCTTCGCGCCCGCGAGTGCCGCTGCGGCATCGCGGATCGACTGGGCGGTGAACGGGCCGCGCGGGGCGACTGGGGCGGGCAGCCGCGGCTCGGGCGCCTCGGGCACCGGGCCGGCGTCGAGCGCGGCGACGTCGTACGGGATCGCGAGCACCGTCGGCACCCGGTAGGTGAGCGCATGCTCGATCGCGATCACCGTGGTGGCGGCGGCGTCCGCCCGCCCCACGGTGTAGGTGCGGGCGCCGACGGCCGACGCGAGGGCGATCTGGTCCACACCCCAGGGGCGCCGACCGGAGGTGGGCTCGTCGCCGACGACGAGCACGAGCGGCACGTGCGCCTGCACCGCCTCGGCGAGGGCGGTCAGGGTGTTCGTGAAGCCGGCGCCGTAGGTCGCGGTCGCCGCTGCGAGGCCGCCGCCCGCGCGATGGTACGCGTCCGCCGCGACCACCCCGCCCGCTTCGTGGCGGACGGCGGTGAACCCGACGTCGGTCGAGCGCTCGAGGGCATCGAGGAAGTAGGCGTTGCCGTTGCCCATGACCCCGAAGACGTGGTCGATGTGGCGGGCGAGGGCGGCGGCGACGTGCGCGGACACAGTGGGCATTTCGGCTCCAGAGACAGGGACGGACGGTGAGTTCCGTATGTGTCTCGCGCGCGGCGATGCGGGATGCCGTGGCGGTGTGCCCCTTTTTCGAGCACCGGCGGGTGCTCGCCCGCCGGACGGTTCGAGTATAGGCGGCAGCCTCTGCAGCCGCCGTGCCAAGCTGGTGCCGTGAAGACGATCCAGCTGCGCAGGTACACGCTCGTCGACGGCGAATACGACGCCTTCCTGGCCTGGTGGCAGGAGTGGATGCCGCGCGTGCGCTCAGGCGCCGGATTCACGATCGATTTCGCGTACGGCCTGCCCGAGACGAACGAGTTCATCTGGGCGGTCAGCGCCGAGGGCGATCAGGCCGCCTTCGTCGCCCGCGAGAGCGTGTACATGGAATCCGACGCGCGCGCCGAGGCGTTCGACGGCATCCCGCAGCGGATCGCCGTGTACAACGTCCGCTTCGTCGACGAGATCGCCTAGCCGCCGAGCGCGTCGCGGATCACCGCGGCCGAGCGCTGCAGCCGCAGGGCGATCTCGGCGGGCCCGTGGGCGCTCGCGACGTAGACCACCGCGATCGCGGAGGGCAGTCGACCCCGCAGCACGATGGGCACCGACACCGACCGCAGGCTCGGGATCACCTCGTCGTGGCTCGTCGCGAATCCGCGCGCGGCGGCCTCGCGGACCTCGCCGCGGAGGTGATCCGACACGTCCGCCGGCCATTCGCCCGCGGGGAGCACGGAGAGGATGGCCTTGCCGGGCGCGCCGATCGTGACCGGATGCCGCGTCCCCGGCCGCTGCGCCACCGAGGCGACGGCATGCCGCGGCTCGACGCTCACGAGCGTCACGCACTCGTCGTGATCGAGCACGACGAGGAAGCACGTCGTGCCGAGGTCGTTCGCGACGGCGGTGAGTTCGGGGAGAGCCTCGGCCTGCAGGTCGTGCGCCACACCGGCGGCCAGCGCCGCCATCCGTGCCCCGAGCTGAATCCGCCCGGCGCCGTCACGCGTGAGCAGACCGTGATCTTCGAGCGTGCGAAGCAGCCGGTACGCCACCGACCGGTGCACGCCCAGGCGCCTGCCGATCTCATCGATCGAGAGCGGCTCACGGGCGTCGGCGAGGATCTCGAGGATCCGGATGCCGCGACTGAGCGTCTGCGAGGCCGGGGTGGAACCGGCATCCGTCATCGTCATCCGCCACCCCTTGTGTCCGTCTCACCGGAACGTCTACGATCTGTTCAGTAGTAGAACTTCGTGTTCGAATATAGAACGGCATCCCTTTCGACGCAAGCACCGTCAACGCGGACCGGGACAACGCCGTCCGAGGAGGACCACATGCAGTTCCACCACCACGGATACGTCTCGGGCGAGCCCCGCGTGCAGGACGCGGCGGGGACCGGCATCGATCGTCGGTCCGAGCTTCCCGATGAGATGGATGTGCTGATCGTCGGATCCGGCCCGGCAGGCATGCTGCTCTCTGCCCAGATGGCGCAGTTCCCCGGCGTCACGACGCGCATCATCGAGCGCCGCGACGGCCGACTGGTGCTCGGGCAGGCCGACGGCATCCAGCCGCGCAGCGTCGAGACCTTCCAGGCGTTCGGATTCGCCGAGCGCATCATGGCCGAGGCGTACAACATCGCGTACATGAACTTCTGGGGGCCCGACCCGGAGAACCCCCGGAACATCGTGCGAACGGCGCGCACCGAGGACTACGCGTTCAAGATCAGCGAGTTCCCCCACCTGATCGTCAATCAGGCGCGCGTGCTCGACTACTTCGCCGAGGCCGCCGCGCACGGACCGGGTCGGATCGTCCCCGACTACGGCATCGAGTTCGTCGATCTCAAAGTCCACGACGACGGGGAGTTCCCCGTCGAGGTGCGGGTGCGCCACACCGCGGGGGAGCGCATCGGCCAGGAGCGAACGGTGCGCGCGAAGTACGTCGCCGGGTGCGACGGCGCGCGCAGCGGCGTGCGCGAGGCGATCGGCCGGAAGCACCTCGGCGGCGCATCCGCACACGCGTGGGGCGTTATGGACGTGCTGGTGAACACCGACTTCCCCGACTGGCGCACCAAGTGCGCGATCAACTCCGAGGCGGGCAACATCCTGCACATCCCACGGGAGGGCGGATACCTGAGCCGGATGTACATCGATCTCGGCGAGGTCGCCCAGAACGATGATCACCGGGTGCGTCAGACGCCGATCGAGGAGATCATCCGGAAGGCGAACGACATCCTGCACCCGTACTCGCTGGATGTGAAGCAGGTGGCCTGGCACAGCGTGTACGAGGTCGGCCACCGGGTCACCGACAAGTTCGACGACGTGCCGCTGGGCGAGGAGCGGGCGCCGCGCGTCTTCCTCACCGGCGATGCGTGTCACACGCACAGCGCGAAGGCGGGCCAGGGGATGAACGTCTCGATGCAGGACGGATTCAACCTCGGCTGGAAGCTCGGACACGTCCTGAGCGGTCTGAGCCCCGAGTCGCTGCTGGCGACATACTCGGCCGAGCGCCAGCCGGTCGCGCAGCAGCTGATCGACTTCGACCGCGAGTGGTCGACGCTCATGGCGCGCAAGCCGGAGGAGATCTCCGATCCGCAGGATCTGGCCACGTACTATCTGGCGACCGCGGAGTTCCCGTCCGGTTTCATGACGCAGTACGGCCCCTCGAGCGTCATCGCGGACGACTCGGATCAGGCGCTCGCGGCAGGATTCCCCATCGGAAAGCGGTTCAAGTCGGTCGAGGTCGTGCGCGTGTGCGACGGCAACGTGGTGCATCTCGGTCACCACGCCAAGGCCGACGGGCGCTGGCGCGTCTATGCGTTCGCAGACACCGCGGCCACCGCATCCGCGACGGAGGTCGGGCGCTCCGCACTGGAGGACTGGGCGGCGTGGATGGCTTCGCCTGACTCCCCGATCGCCCGGCACACGCCGGCGGGGGCGGACATCGATGCGGTGTTCGACGTGAAGGCGATCTACCAGCAGCCCTTCGAAGAGATCGACATCACGCGCGTCCCCGGTCTCTTCACGCCGCGAACGGGCCCGCTCGAACTCACGGACTGGGAGAAGGTCTACACGGCAGCGCCCAGCGCTTGGACCAGCGCCGACATCTTCGCCGAGCGTGAGCTCTCGCGCGACGGCGTCGTGGTCGTGGTGCGGCCGGATCAGTACGTGGCCGCCGTGCTTCCGCTCACCGCCACCGCCGACCTTGCGGCATTCTTCGAGCGCAACCTGCTGCCCCGGGGGGTGCCCGCGGCGACGCGGTGACCGTCCCTGACGAACACTCGCACCCAGGCGGCTGTACACCGCGTACATCGCGCTCGGAGTCCAGCGCGACCAGAATGAACCACGAGCCGCCGATACCGGATGCCGCTGCATCCGCTCGAACGAGGAGTCCCCGATGACGGACCTAACTGTGACAGTCGACCGTGAGACCGAGTTGCTGGCGCGGGTGCCGGACAAGCTGTTCATCGGAGGCGAATGGCGCTCCGCGACCGACGACAAGCAGCTGCGCGTCTTCGACCCGGCGACCGGCCAGGTCGTCAAGCGGATCGCGGACGCGTCGCCCGTCGACGGCAAGGCCGCGATGGATGCCGCCGCCGAGGCGTTCCCGGCATGGGCGGCGACCCCGGCACGGGAGCGGGCCGAGCTGCTGCGCCGCGCCTTCGACCTGCTGCAGGAGCGGAAGGAGGACTTCGCCCTGCTGATGACGATCGAGATGGGCAAGCCGCTGGCCGAGGCGCGCGGGGAGGTCGCGTACGGCGGCGAGTTCCTGCGGTGGTTCAGTGAGGAGACGGCGCGCATCCAGGGCCGGTACGGCGCGAACCCCGAAGGCACCGGACGCATGATCGTCTCGCAGCATCCGGTCGGGCCGTGCTTCCTGATCACTCCGTGGAACTTCCCGCTCGCAATGGCGACCCGCAAGATCGCGCCCGCGCTCGCGGCAGGCTGCACGGTCGTGATCAAGCCGGCCGAGCTCACCCCTCTGACGACCCTCTACTTCGCGAAGCTGCTCGAGGATGCGGGCCTGCCCAAGGGCGTCGTCAACGTGTTCACGACATCGACCTCGGGCGCCGTCTCGGAGCCGATCATCCGTGACCCGCGTCTGCGCAAGCTGTCGTTCACCGGTTCGACGCAGGTCGGTCAGCGCCTCCTCGAGCAGGCGTCGCACGGCGTCCTGCGCACGTCGATGGAACTCGGGGGCAACGCGCCGTTCGTCGTCTTCGACGATGCCGATCTCGACAAGGCCGTCGACGGCGCGATCCTCGCGAAGTTCCGGAACATCGGACAGGCCTGCACCGCCGCGAACCGGTTCATCGTGCACCGTGACGTCGCGGACGAGTTCGCGCGGCGTGTGACCGAGCGGGTCGCCGCGTTCAAGATCGGCCGCGGCACCGAGGACGGGGTCATCATCGGCCCCCTCATCAACCAGGATGCGGTCGACAAGGCGCGTTCACTCGTCGACGACGCGGTGTCGCGCGGAGCGCAGGTGCGCACCGGCGGCCACGAGATCGACGGCGCAGGCACCTTCTACGAACCCACCGTGGTCATCGACGTGCAGCCGGGGAGCGACATCCTCCGCGAAGAGATCTTCGGGCCGGTGCTCGCGATCATCCCGTTCGATGACGAGGACGACGCCGTGCGCATCGCGAACGACACCGAGTACGGCCTCGTGTCCTACGTGTTCACCGAGAGCCTCTCGCGCGGACAGCGCATGATCGACAAGCTCGAGACGGGCATGATGGGGCTCAACGTGGGCGTCGTCTCGAACGCGGCGGCGCCGTTCGGTGGCTGGAAGATGTCCGGCCTCGGCCGCGAGGGTGGCGCCGAAGGCATTCACGAGTACCTGCAGACCAAGTACACACTCACGGCGAACCCGTACGCGTAGGCCGATTCGCGGACGCTCGCTGTCCGCGATGCGCGCGAGAATGTGGCTGTGAACACGTCACGGATGCTCGAGCGCCGCTTGCGCTCGCACCGCCTGTCGGCACCGGCGCCGACGATCGCCGCGGCTGCCGAGCACATGCTCGCGACGCAGGGCCAGGAGTTCTGGGGCGGACGGTGGGCGCTCGCCGCCCGGACCAAGGGCGACCCGAGCGTCCGAGACGTCGACGCCGTATTCGACGGGGGTCAGATCGTCCGCTCGTGGACGATGCGGGGGACGATCCACGTGATCCCCGCGCGCGATCTGGGCTGGGTGCTGTCACTGACGGGTGAGCGGCAATCACGCGCGGCCGCAGGGGTTCATCGCGCCGAGGGGATCGACGGTGACGAGCTGGGCAGGGCGGAGCGGCTGGCGATGGCCGCTCTCGCAGGCGGCGACCGTCTCACGCGGAAGGAGCTGTTCGCCGCATTCGAACGCGGCGGCGTCTCGACTGCGGGCCAGCGCGGGTACCACCTCCTCGTCGCGCTGTCCGTGCGGAATCTGGTGTGCCAGGGCCCGGTCGTGCCCCGGGAGGCCGGCCCCAGCCGCGAGCAGTACATCGTGCGATCCGACGAATGGCTGCGCGAGCCGTCATGGCCGGCCGACCCGCTCGCCGAGTTCTTCGCGCGCTACATCGCCTCGCACGGTCCGGCGGGCGTCCGCGACTTCTCGTGGTGGTCGGGGCTGCCGCTCGGGGTGTGCCGGGCCGCCGCGGAGGCGGCATCCGATCGCCTGTCCGTGGTCGCCGACGACGGCGATCGGCTCTACGTCGCGGCCGGACCTAGCCCGCGCACAAGCGCGGGCGCGCACGAGGTGATCGCACTGCCCCCGTTCGAGGAGTACTACCTGTCGTACGCCGACCGCGCCGTGCCGTGCGCCCCGGAGTTCCTCGCGCACGTCGGACCGAGCATGAACGGCATCGTGCGGCCGATCCTGATCGCCCGAGGCGAGGTCGTGGGGGTGTGGACGCACTCGCTCGCGGTCGGGCGGCATTCGGAGGCGCCCCTGCCCGAGCTGTTCGCGCCCGAGTCGGCGACGGATGCCGAGGTGGGTGCGGCCCTGGACCGCTACCGCGCCTTCATCACCGCGTGAGCGCGCGCGTGGCACACTGTGACCCGTGACGAGTGAATCCGCGCCGAGCCGACCTGCGCATCACCGCGGGCGGACGCTCGGGATCGTCCTGATCGTCGCGCTCGTGCTCGTGTACGTCGTCGTCGTCGCCCTCTATGCGGTCAATGAGCGGTTCGCCAACATCGAGGGATGCACGCAGGAGCCGCCCTCCGATGCGATCCTGCTCTCGATCACGCCCGAATCAGTCAACGCCGCGGGCGATCGGATCGTCGCGAATCTCACGGTCCTGTCGTTCGGGCCCCTCGGCTCCGCGGAGACGAGCCTGCTCAGCGAGCCGCTGACGATCCTGGTGAGCGACACCGACGGTCCGCGTTCGTTCACGATCGCGCAGGACGAGATCCCGTCGCCTCAGTCGCTCAGCTTCATCACCGACGGCTACGTCGAGCGCTGGCCTTTCGACTCGCACAGCGTGGACGTCGCAATCGTCCCCCTCCAGGGCGTCGGCGACGACATGACCGCGATCCCCGCACTGCTGTGCGGCTCGGCGCACGTTCCCGGTTGGACGTTCTCGTCCGAGGAGATACCCGGCACCGACGAGGTCGTGGTCGACGGCGAGCCGGTCACGCAGATCCGGGTCACCGCGACGCGATCCGTCGCGACCGTCGCGTTCGGGATCGTGATCCTCGGGCTCATGGCGGTGCTGCCGGTGCTCGGGCTGACGGTCGCGATCGTCGCATATCGCGGCATCCGCAAAGTCGAGGCGACGCTCATGAGCTGGATGGCAGCGATGCTCTTCGCGACGATTCCGCTGCGCACGTTCCTGCCCGGATCGCCGCCGATCGGCTCGTGGGTGGACTATCTCGTCGTGCTCTGGGTGGTCGCCGGACTCGTGCTCGGCCTCGTCATCTACGTCATGGCGTGGCTGCGATGGGGGACCCGCGGCGAGCGTGCCGCCCCGGACGGCTCGATCGCCGTCGCGGCGGTGGCAGTGGGCTCGACGGCGACGGCGGTGCCCGGCTCCGACTCGGACACCTCCGACGCGTCCGGCGCGGACGGCCCCTAGCGCTCCGGCGTCGGCTCAGCCCTGGGCGTGCCGGTCGAGGAACGCGTAGACCTCGTTGTCGTCGACCCCGGGGAAGGCGCCACGGGGCAGCGGCGAGAACATCTGCATGTGCACCCGCGCGCTCGGCCACGCCTTGCCCTGCCAGCGATCCCTGACCTCCGCGGGCGGTCGGCGGCAGCACGATTCGTCGGGGCACGTCGAGACCGCCCGCTTCTGCGTCTCCCGCCCGCGGAACCACTTCGCATCGTCGAAGGGCACGCCCACGGTGATCGAGAACTCGCCGTCGGCGGTGGACCCGGTCTGCGTCGAGCACCAGAACGTGCCAACCGGGGTGTCGGTGTACTGGTGGTGCTCGGTCGTGCGGTTCTGCTCGGAGAACGCCGAGCGCGCCGACCACTTGCGGCAGAGGATCTGGCCCTCGACCGATCCGGTGACATCGTGCGGCAGCGGCAGGTCGTCGTTCTCGTAGACGCGCGAGATCGCGCCGGCGCCGTCGGCGCGCAGGAAGTGCAGCCGGATGCCGAGATGCTTGGTGAGCAGATTGGTCATGCGCATCCCGGCCGCCTCATGGGTCACCCCGAACGCATCTCGGAAGTCCTCCACGGCGAGGTTGCGGTCGCGCTTGGCCTGAGTGAGGAAGGCGACCGAGGCCGCTTCGGGCATGAGCGCGCACGCCGCGAAGTAGTTGATCTCGAGCCGCTGCTCGAGGAAGTCGGCGTAGTCGGTCGGACGCTGATGCCCGAGGAGCCGATGCGCCATCGCCTGGAGCGCCATCGAGCGCAGGCCGTGACCGCCGGGGATCGACGCGGGCGGCAGGTAGATCCGACCGTGCTCGAGATCGGTGACCGAGCGCGCGGAGTGCGGCAGGTCGCTCACGTAGAGCAGCTCGAAGCCGAGCTGCTCGGCCATGATGCTCACCGTGCGGTGGGTGAGCGCGCCTGAGACGTGCCCGGCGGCCTTGAGCTGCTTCTCGGCCAGTTGCTCGATCTCGCCGAGGTAGTTGTCGCCGTCGCGCATGCGCAGCCGCAGCTCGGTGTTCGCACGGCGCGCCTCTTCGGGCGTCGCGATCGCCTCGCGCTCGCGGCGCTGCAGTTCGCGGTGCAGGCCGAGCACCGACTCGATCGTCTCGTCCGGGATGCCCTTGGTGACCCGCACCGCCGGGATGCCCAGCTGCCGGAAGATCGAGCTGGACTGGGCGCGTTCAAGCTCGATCTCGAGGGCCGCGCGGCGGTTGGGCGGTTCCGGGGAGAGCAGGTCGGTGACCTCGACGCCGGTGGCGCTCGCGATCGACTGCAGGAGCGACAGCTTGGGCTCGCGCTTGCCGTTCTCGATCAGGCTCAGCTGGCTCCCCGCGACGCCGACGAGCTCGCCGAGCTCGTCGAGGGTGAGGCCCTGAGAGACCCGCTGGTGACGGATGCGGTGGCCCAGGGTGGACAGTTCGAGGGAGGTCGGCGGCATTCCTTGAGCATAGCGAAAGAAACGCACTTCTTGATTCGGCATCCTTCCAAAACTTCACGAAATACCTCGCATAGTGGAGGAAGAACACCGATCTGATCGATCGAGGAGGAGTGATCATGGCCCTTGCCGACATCTTCACGCGACCCGCACCCCGCGACGCCCACCGGCTGACGCCGACGACGGGGGAGTTCGGACGACGCCCGGCGATGGACGGTGACGGACTGACCTCGCTGATCGCGTGGGTCGACCAGATCGCCGCGCTGACCCAGCCCGAGCGGGTCCACTGGGTGGACGGCTCGCGCGCCGAGAACGACGCGCTGCTGCGGGCGATGGTCGACGACGGCAAGATCATCAAGCTCAACCCCGAGTGGCGCCCCGGTTCGTACCTCGCCCGCTCCCACCCGAGCGATGTCGCCCGCACCGAAGGGCGCACGTTCATCGCGTCGGAGCTCGAGGAGGATGCCGGTCCGACCAACAACTGGATCGCCCCCGCCGAGATCCGCGCCACGATCACCCCGCTGTTCGAGGGCAGCATGCGCGGACGCACGATGTACGTCGTCCCGTTCTCGATGGGTCCGGTCGGCGGCCCGCTCTCGCACATCGGCGTGCAGGTCACCGACAGCCCCTACGCAGTCACTTCGATCGGCATCATGACGCGCGTCGGCACGGATGTGCTCCGCCAGATCGCCGCGGGCGCTCCGTGGGTCAAGACGGTCCACTCGGTCGGCGCGCCGCTGCAGCCGGGCGAGCAGGATGTCGCGTGGCCCTGCAACGACGAGAAGTACATCGTGCACTTCCCCGACACGCTCGAGGTCTGGTCCTTCGGCTCCGGATACGGCGGCAACGCGATCCTCGCGAAGAAGTGCTTCGCGCTCCGCATCGCCTCCGTGATCGGACGCGATGAGGGCTGGCTCGCCGAGCACATGCTGCTGATCCGCGTGATCGACCCGACGGGCCGCGCGTTCCACGTCGCCGCCGCGTTCCCGTCCGCGTGCGGCAAGACCAACCTCGCCATGCTCCGCCCCTCGATCCCCGGCTGGCGCGTCGAGACGCTCGGCGACGACATCGCCTGGCTGCGCCCCGGCGACGACGGGCGACTGTGGGCGATCAACCCCGAGGCCGGCTTCTTCGGCGTGGCCCCGGGCACCGGCGAGTCCACCAACGTCACCGCGGTCGAGACGCTGTGGGGCAACACGATCTTCACGAACGTCGCACTCCGTCCGGACGGCGACGTCTGGTGGGAGGGTCTGACCGACGAGGCTCCGGCGAACCTGACCGACTGGGAGGGCAACCCCTGGACGCCCGATTCCGGTCGCCCTGCCGCCCACCCGAACTCGCGCTTCACCGTCAGCGCCGGCCAGTGCCCGCAGATCGCGGGGGATTGGGAGGCGCCGGAAGGCGTGCCGCTGGATGCGATCCTGTTCGGCGGCCGTCGCGCCACGAACGTGCCGCTCGTGGTGGAGGCCACGGACTGGACGCACGGCGTGTTCATGGGCTCGAACATCTCGTCCGAGCGCACCGCCGCCGCCGAGGGCACCGTCGGCGAGCTGCGCCGCGACCCGTTCGCGATGCTCCCGTTCTGCGGGTACAACATGGCCGACTACTTCGGTCACTGGCTCAAGGTCGGCCAGAAGCTCCGCTTCGATCGCGCCCCCCGCATCTTCCAGGTGAACTGGTTCCGCAAGGGTTCCGACGGCCGGTTCCTGTGGCCCGGCTTCGGCGACAACGCCCGCGTGATCGACTGGATCATCCGCCGCATCGACGGGTCGGTTCCCGCGGTCGACAGCCCGATCGGCCGACTGCCGCGCACCGAGGACCTCAACCTCGACGGCATCGACGTCCCGCAGGACGATCTGGACGAGCTGTTCTCGATCGACCGTGACTCGTGGCTGCGCGAGGCCGACCTCACCGAGGAGTTCTACGCGACCTTCGACGGACGCGTCCCCGCGCCGCTCCAGGCCGAGCTGTCAGCCCTGCGCTACCGCCTGCAGCGCTCCTGAAACGCCGTTCGGGATCACGTCCCGGTCGTTGAGCGAGGGAGCGCAGCGACCGAGACGAAACGCCCGACTCAGACCAGCAGCTGGTGTTTCGCGAGGTCGCGGTACAGCGGCGTCGAGGCGACCAGTTCGGAGTGCGTGCCCTGACCGACCACACGGCCGTGGTCGAGCACCACGATCCGGTCGCTGTCGACCACGGTCGACAGGCGGTGCGCGATCACGATCAGCGTGCGGTCTGCGGCGACCGCATCGATGGCCTCGCGCATCCGCTGTTCGTTGACACCGTCCAGTGACGACGTCGATTCGTCCAGCAGCAGGATCGGCGGCGCAGCCAGCAGAGCCCGCGCGATCGCGAGGCGCTGACGCTCACCGCCCGAGAGCATGACGCCGTCCTCGCCCACCGGCGCCTGCAGCCCGAGCGGGTTGCGCTCGAGCACCTCGGTGAGGTTCACGGCGTGCAGAACACGCTCGCAGTCGGCGTCGGTCGCCTCGGGCGATCCGAGTCGGAGATTGTCCGCGAGCGTACCGGCGAGCGTCGGTGCATCCTGCTCGACATAGCCGAACTGCGCACGCAGATCCACCCGGGAGAGGGCGCGGATGTCGCGCCCGTCGAGCTCGATCGCGCCCGCCGTCGGGTCGTAGAACCGCTCGATGAGGGAGAGCACGGTGCTCTTTCCCGCGCCGCTCGGACCGACGAGTGCGACACGAGCGCCGCGTGGAACGTCGAAGGACACACCGCGGAGCACATCGCGATCGGCTTCCGCCACATCGCCGGCCGTCGCGGCGCGCTCGAGGTGGATCTGCTCCAGCACGGCCCTCGCCTCGGCCTCTGCCGCCTCGCGGGCGGCCACCACGGCCTCCGGGTAGCGGAACCGCACGTCGCGGAATGCGATCGCGGGGGCGTCGGTCGGGGCCTGAGCCGATCGCCCGGGTCCGCCTGCCGTTCGCAGGGTCCCCGCGACCGCCGCGTCGCCCTGCTCCTCGGTCGGCAGATCCAGCACCTCCTGGATGCGGCCCAACGCGCCGAGCGCCTGGTTGACGGACGTGATCGCCCCGAACGTCGAGCCGAGCGGAGCGATCATCATGAACAGGAACATGATGAACGTCACGAGCGATGCGATCGTGATCGCACCCGACGCGACGCGGAATCCGCCGACGCCGAGCACGACCAGGAGCGAGACCTGCAGGGCGATGCCCGCGACCGGGACCACGAGCGCGGAGACCTTCGCGATGCGGACGCCCACCGTGTACGCGTCAGTGGCGAGGGTCGTCACCGATGCGACCTCGCGCTCGGTCGCCCCCGCGGCGCGGACCGTGCGGATGGACCCGACGGCGCGTTCGACGCCCGAGGCGAGCTCGCCGACCTTGACCTGCTGATCGGTCGAGGCCGTGCGGATGCGGCCGCTGAGCAGCACGACCACCACGACCGAGACCCCGATCACGACGATGATCAGCGCGAGCAGGATCGGATCGATGATCGCCATCGCGACGAGCGCTCCGACGAAGATGAGCGCGTTGCCGACGGCATCCGCAAGACCCTGCGTGAGCACCGCGTACAGCAGCGTCGTGTCCGTGCCGACGCGCGAGACGAGATCGCCCGTGCGCCGGGCGTCGAACTCGCTGATCGGCAGGTGGAGGATCCGTGCGATGAGCTTGCGACGGCTGGAGTAGACCACCGCAGTGCCGGTGCGCTGCAGCAGGAAGTGCTGGTAGCCCGAGATCACCGAGGATGCGACGACCAAGGCGATCAGCAGCCAGACGAGCGATCCGAGGGTCTCGCCGATTTGGACGCGCTCGATCACCTGACCCACCAGCAGCGGCTGGGCCAGCGTGGCGACGGCGCCGAGCACGCTCAGCACCGCGACGACCACGAGGGTGCGCTTGTGCTCGAAGATGAACGGCAGCAGCTGGCGGAAGGTCGCGCGAGGGCCTTCAGGGACTTTTCGGCGTCGGCGGCGGCCGGCCGGTGGCGCGGCTTCGGCGGGATCGGCGCTGGATTCGGAGAGGGTGCTGGATGCAGACACGCGGAGTACCTCGGTGTTGTCGGGGGTCACATACGACCGTACTTCTTGTGGACGGCCTGTCGGCTCACGCCCAAGGCCGAGGCGATCGCCTGCCACGAATGACCGAGGTTGCGGGCGCGGCGCACCTGCACCTCCTCGGCGCGGGCGAGCTCCCGGCGCACGTCGGCGAGGCGGTGCAACTCGGCGATCGGCGCCGGCTCGCCCACCGAGCCGACCAGTGTCCGGATCTCGTCTCCGCTCATGCGGGCCGCCTTTCGATCGACGGATGCCGCGGCCACGGCATCGGCGTCAACATTAGTTGACACTCGAGTCTTCGTCAACTTGGGTTGACAGATGCTCTCCTCGGGGTGTCCGGCGCCGCAGGTAGTGTTATCCGGTGCCCGCTCCCGTCATCTCCGCGTCGAACCTCGTGAAGGCCTACAAGGTCAAGGGCAAGCCCGACTTCCTGGCCGTCGACGGGCTGTCATTCGAGGTCGCGCCAGGGGAGTCGTTCGGCCTCCTCGGCCCGAACGGCGCGGGCAAGTCGACCACGATGAAGATGATCGGCGCGGTCTCGACGCGCACGAGCGGCGACCTGACGATCCTCGGGCTCGACCCTGATCAGTACGGCCCGGAGATCCGCTCACGCCTGGGCGTCGTGCCGCAGCAGGACAACCTCGACGGCGAGCTCAACGCCCGCGAGAACCTCTACATCTACGGCCGCTACTTCGGCCTGTCCGGCGCGGAGTGCTCGCGGAAGGCCGACGAGCTGCTCGCCTTCGCGGCACTCGAGGACAAGGCCAAGAGCAAGGTGGATCAGCTCTCCGGCGGAATGAAGCGCCGGCTCACGATCGCGCGCGGGCTCATCAACGACCCGCGCATCCTCCTGCTCGACGAGCCCACGACCGGCCTGGACCCGCAGGCCCGCCACGTGCTGTGGGATCGGCTGTTCCGGCTCAAGGAGCGCGGAACGACGCTCCTGCTCACCACGCACTACATGGATGAGGCCGAGCAGCTGTGCGATCGGCTCGTCGTGGTCGACAAGGGCAGGATCATGGCCGAGGGAACGCCGGCGTCGCTGATCCGCCAGCACTCCAGCCGCGAGGTGCTCGAGGTGCGCTTCGGCTCCGACCGCAACCAGCAGATCGAGCCGCAGCTGCAGGGCATCGGCGATCGCGTCGAGGTGCTGCCCGACCGCGTGCTGATCTACACCGAGAACGGCGAGCACGCCCTCGAGCGCGTGACCGAGCGCGGTCTCGAGCCGATCACCTCGCTGGTGCGCCGCTCGAGCCTCGAGGACGTGTTCCTGCGGCTGACCGGAAGGTCGCTGATCGAATGACAGCCGCGGACATGGACGACGAGCGGATGCCGGAGGCGGCGGCATCCGTGATCGCGCAGCCGTCGCTCGACGAGCTGCGTGCCGAAGCGCTCGAGTGGGGGCGCAAGCCGCGGGCGTTCGGCGCCTGGTATGTCACCGAGCACATGGTGCGCGCGATGCGCGCCTACGGCTGGACGATCATCGTCGGGGCTCTCGGGCAGCCGATCCTCTACCTGCTGGGACTCGCGGTCGGCCTGGCGGCGCTCATCGACGCCCCGGTGAGCGAAGGGGGCGTCGAGGTCTCGTATCTCGTCTTCGTCGCCCCAGCGCTTCTGATGACCTCGACGATCGCGGTCGCGAGCGAGGAGTTCACCTATCCGGTCATGGCCGGCTTCAAGTGGCGGCGGTACTTCTACGGCTTCAACGCGTCGCCGCTGGCCTCCCGTCAGATCGCCACGGGCGTGGTCTTCGGAGCGGCGGCGCGCATGGCGGTGGTGGCCGTCGCGTACACGGCGTTCCTGTACCTGTTCGGCGCGATCCCGGACGTCGCCACCGGATGGCTGTCGATCTTCATCGCGGTCCTCGCCGGCCTCGCCTTCGGTATTCCGCTGATGGCATACGCTGCGTCCATCGAAGACGACAAGGGTCAGTTCGCGCTCGTTCAGCGCTTCGTCTTCATGCCGATGTTCCTGTTCTCGGGCACGTTCTATCCGCTCGCGACGCTGCCGCTGTGGCTGCAATGGATCGGCTGGATCTCGCCGCTGTGGCACGCGACCGAGATCGGCCGGTGGCTCACCTACGGTCGTCCGATCGAGCCGGCGATGCTCGTCATCCACTTCGGGTACCTGATCGCGCTCACGGTCGTCGGCTACGTCCTGGGCAGGCGCATCTTCGAACGGCGGCTCGCCAAATGAGCGCCACCGCGGTCTCGGCTGCGCGTCGGGCGGGAGGCGTGCGCGCGCTCTGGGCAGGCAACCCGGGTGCGGTCGTCCAGCGCGGCCTGATCGCCGCGCGCTCCTCGAGCTGGATCGTCGTGCTCTCCGGGTTCTTCGAGCCGGTGTTCTACCTCCTGTCGATGGGGATCGGCCTGGGCGGCCTGATCGGCGACGTCGAGACGACCACAGGACTCGAGGTCTCCTACGCGGCATTCATCGCGCCGGCGCTGCTCGCCGTCTCGGCGATGAACGGTGCGATCTACGACTCGACGTGGAATGTGTTCTTCAGGCTGAACTACGGAAGGCTCTACGAGGGGATGCTGTCCACCTCGCTCGGGCCGCTGGATGTCGCCCTCGGCGAGATCCTCTACGCGCTGCTGCGCGGGTTGCTGTACGCCACCGGGTTCATGATCATCATGCAGATCGCCGGGCTCAACCTCGCGTGGACCGCGATCCTCGCCATCCCCGCAGTGCTGCTGATCGCGTTCGGGTTCGCAAGCCTCGGCATGGCCGTGACCAGCTACATGAAAGCGTTCCAGCAGATGGACTGGATCAACTTCGTACTGCTGCCGATGTTCCTGTTCTCCGCGACGCTGTATCCGATCACCGTGTACCCGGAGTTCATCCAGGTGCTGGTGAAGATCTTCCCGCTGTGGCACGGCGTGGAGCTCGTGCGCGGGCTGACCACCGGCGCCCTGTACTGGGGCATGCTCTGGCACGTCCTGTACTACGTCGTGATGATCGCAGTAGGGCTCGTCTTCACGACCAAGCGGCTGCGGGCGCTCTTCCTGGACTGAGGCATCGGCGCCGCTAGAGGGACGCCGTCTCGCCCAGCCCGAGGTTGTCGTCGTAGTCGATGTTCTTCGTCTCCGGCGCCAGCAGCAGCGCGATGAACGTGAGGACCGACATCGCCGAGAGGTAGATGCCGACCAGCCACGGGTTGCCGTCGCCGAGCTGCCACAGCCACACCGCGACGAGCGGCGCGAGCGCGGCGCCGAGGATCGACGACACGTTGTACGAGATCGCCGAGCCCGAGTAGCGCACGTTCGTCGGGAACAGCTCGGGGAGCACCGCGCCCATCGGCCCGAAGCTCGCACCCATGAGCATGAATCCGATCACCAGGAACGCCTGGGTGAGCGCACCGGTGAACTTCGGGTCGGCCTGCGGCAGCAGGAAGACGGTGAAGGTGAGGCCGAAGACGATGATCGCGCCCGTGACCCAGAGCAGCAGCCTGCGCCGCCCGATCCGGTCGGCGAGCGGCCCGGACAGCAGGGTGAAGATTCCGAAGAACACCACGCCGATGATCTGCATGACCACGAAGTCCGTGTAGCCGAAGCCGAGTCCCGGATAGAACTGCGCGGCGAAGGCCGTGGCGTCGAAGCTGCTGCCGTTCGCCTCGGCGGCGGCCTGTGCGGCCGCGGAGGCCGCCGCGAGATCGGCCGGCTTCGTTCCGTACGACAGGGTGAAGTTGGTCATCAGGTAGAACAGCACGTACGTCGCCAGCATGATGAAGGTGCCGAGGATGAGGTGCTTCCAGTGCAGGCGGATGACCGTGCCGAGGGGGAACCTGGTGAGCGCGCCCTTCTCCTCTGCCTTCACGAACGTCTCGGACTCGACGAGCCGCAGCCGCACCCACAGTCCGATGATGACCATCACGGCCGAGAACAGGAACGGCACGCGCCAGCCCCACTCCAGGAACGCCTGGGATCGCTGGCCGGTGCCGTCGGGGTGCGGGAGCAGCCAGTTGATCGCGAGGAACACCGTGTTGGCGATGATGAAGCCGAGCGGAGCACCGACCTGCGGGAACGTGCCGTACCACGCGCGTTTGCCGGCCGGTGCGTTCTCGGTGGCCACCAGCGCCGCGCCGGACCACTCGCCGCCGAGCGCGAAGCCCTGCGCGAGTCGCAGCACGAGCAGCATGAGCGCCGCCCACCAGCCGATCTGCTGGAAGGTGGGCAGGCACCCGATCAGGAAGGTCGCGATTCCCATCGTGAGCAGCGATGCGACCAGGGTCGCCTTCCGGCCGAACCGGTCGCCGAAATGGCCGAAGACGACCGCGCCGATCGGTCGCGCGATCATCGCCGCACCGAACACGGCGAACGACGCCAGCAGCGAAGTGGTGTCGTTGCCGGTCGGGAAGAACAGGATCGGGAAGACCAGGACGGCCGCCGTGGCGTACGCGTAGAAGTCGTAGAACTCGATCGTCGTCCCCACCAGGCTCGCGGTGATCACGCGTGATCGGGGATTGAGCGGAGCCGTCTCGGTGCTCGGGACGGTGGTTGCCATGATCTCTCCCAGGGGTCAGCGCCAGATGACGGCGATCGCGGCGTTGAGCAGGGTCAGGATGCCGATCGACCAGAACAGGGCGGGAGCCACCTTGCCGCCCTTGCGCTGGCGCGACATCCCGATGCCGAGGAGGGCCCCGATGATCAGCAGGATGACGAGCTTGACGCCGATCTTGGCGTAGTTCAGGTCGTAGTCGATCCCCCACGGCGCGGCCAGCACGAGGCCGGCGACGGCGGCGATCCCGAGGCCGATGTTCATCAGCGGCGTCACCTGCACGCGATGGTTGTACACCTCGACGGCCCACGCCCCGAACAGGACCGCGAAACCGCTGAGGTGCACGAGGACGACGATGTGGCGGAGGACTTCGAGGGGTTCCATGCAACCCACGGTATTGCGCGTGCCCGCGGCTCGCCACCCAGGCGCGCCTCACCTGCTCGCGTTCGTGTCGCGATGCGGCGCGGAGTTCAGGCGCGCAGTTCCCGGAGCACCAGCGCGGTGCGGATCGCGGCGTCCGCCGCCTCGGCGCCCTTGTCCTCGTGGGAGCCCGGCAGGCCGGCGCGGTCGAGGCCCTGCTGCTCGTCGTCGAGGGTGAGCACGCCGAATCCGATCGGCTTGCCGGCATCCAGCGCCACCCGGGTGAGCCCGTCAGTGGTCGCGGACGACACGTACTCGAAGTGCGGGGTTCCGCCGCGGATGATCACGCCGAGGGCCACGACTGCGTCGGCGCCGGAGGCGAAGGCCGCCTGTGCGGCGACCGCGAGTTCGAACGACCCCGGGACGCGGACGAGCTGCCAGGTCGCGCCGGAGGCATCGAGCGTGCGCTGCGCACCGGCGATCAGACCGTCGGTGATCACCTCGTGCCACGTGCCCGCGACGATCACGACCTCGAGCCCCGTTCCGTCGGTGCCGCCGACGATCGGCGCGCCCTTGCCGCTCACGCGCCGGCCCCTTCGTGCATCTGGGCCAGTGCGTCGGTGAGGTCTTCTTCGGCGATGAGGTGACCCATCCGGTCGCGCTTGGTGGAGAGGTACTGGTGGTTGTTCGGTCCGACGCCCACCAGCAGCGGCACCTGCTCCACGATCTCGAGTCCGAGCTCGCGCAACTGCGTCACCTTGTCGGTGTTGTTCGTGAGCAGGCGCACCTTCTCCACACCCAGGTCGGCGAGGATGCCGGCAGCCGCGGCGTAGTCGCGCGCATCGGCGGGGAGGCCGAGCGCGAGGTTCGCGTCCACGGTGTCCAGACCCCGCTCCTGCAGGCTGTAGGCGCGGAGCTTGTTGATCAGCCCGATGCCGCGGCCCTCGTGGCCGCGCATGTAGATCACGACGCCGCCGTCCTGTTCGATCGCATCCAGCGCCGCCTCCAGCTGCGGGCCGCACTCGCACTTGAGCGAGTCGAACGCCTCGCCGCTGAGGCACTCGGAGTGCACGCGGACGAGTGGGGCGTCGTCGGTCAGATCACCGGAGACGACAGCGAGGTGGTCGGTGCCGGTGATGCGGTCCTTGTAGGCGAGGAACCGGAACTCCCCGTGCGAGGTGGGGACGTTCGCCTCGGCGCGCAGGCTCACCCGTCGCCGATGGCCGCTGTGGCCGGAGACCTCGACGGGGTGGTGCTCGTCGAGGTGGGCGATGAGCTGCTCGATCGTGATCACCGGAACGCCGTCGCGCTCGCCGAGCTCGATGAGCCCGGGCAGCCGCATCATCGAGCCGTCTTCGGCCACGACCTCGGCGATCGCGCCGACCGGCCGGAGCCCGGCGAGCCGCATGAGCTCGACGGCCGCCTCGGTGTGACCGCCGCGTTCGCGCACGCCGCCGTCGACTGCACGCAGGGGAAGGATGTGACCCGGCCGGATCACGCTGGTCGGCGTCGACTGGGGGTCGGCGAGGACGTTGAGGGTGTGCGCGCGGTCCGAGGCGCTGATGCCCGTCGAGACGCGGTCGGCGGCATCCACGCTCACCGTGTAGGCGGTCCCGCGCGCGTCTTCGTTGACCTCGACCATGGGGGGCAGGTCGAGTCGGTCGGCCCACTCCGCGGGCATGGGCGCGCAGATGAAGCCGCTGGACCATCGAACGGTCCAGGCGATCCACTCGGGGGTCGCGAGCTCAGCCGAGAGCACGACGTCGCCCTCGTTCTCGCGGTTCTCGTCGTCGGCCACGATGACCGGCTTTCCGGCGCGGAGCGCGTCGAGGGCATCGGAGATGGATGAAAGGCTCATCGTGAGCCTCCTTCTGTTGGAGGTGCCGCTGTCACTGCTGCGGCGTCGGGGGCGAAGGCGAGGAGGCGCTGCACGTGGCGCGCCAGGATGTCGGTCTCGAGATTCACGCGGTCACCGGCGGCGCGGTCGCCGAGCGTCGTGGCCTCGAGCGTCTCCGGGATCAGCGACACCTCGAACCACTGCTCTGCGGCGGATGCGGGGCTCACGGCGCTCACCGTGAGCGAGACCCCGTCGACCGCGATGGAGCCCTTGTCCACGACGAGGGGGGCCAGCTGGTCGGGCAGCGCGATGCGGAGGACACGCCATTGAGCGCCGGGCCGCACCTCGAGCAGGTCGCCCGTGCCGTCGATGTGGCCCTGGACGATGTGGCCGCCGAGGCGGCCGTGCGCCGCGGTCGCGCGCTCCAGGTTGACGACCCGGCCGGCGTCGGCGCCGGCGAGGGTGGACATGTCGAGGGTCTGCTTCATGACGTCGGCGGTGAACCAGTCATCGCCGCGATCCACGACCGTCAGGCACACGCCGCTGACCGCGATCGAGTCGCCGTGCGCGGCATCCGAGACGGCTTTGGGCGCTCGGACGGTGAGACGCACGCCGTCGCCGGACGGCTCGACGGCGGTGACCGCGCCGATCTCTTCCACGATCCCGGTGAACATCAGAGGATCCCTTCTTCAGTGTCTTCTCGCGGCGATGGGCCCGACGCCCCCGATGGGTGGGCGATGACGAGCAGATCCGCTCCGAGGCTCTCGACCGCCGCGACGTCGAGGCGTCGCGCATCGGCGATCGTGGCGACCCCCACATCGGTCAGCGCGAGTCGATCGCCCCCGATCAGCACCGGTGCGAGGTACGCCAGCACTTCATCCACCAGTCCGTCGCGCAGGAATGCGCTCGCCACCGTGGGCCCGCCCTCGATGAACACGCGGTGCACGCCCAGCCCGCGCAGTTCCGCGAGCAGGCCCGGAAGGTCGTCTCCGCGCCGCTGTCGCAGCGGTCGGGGATGCCGGTGCAGGGAGGCGTCGGCGGGGATGGTGCGATCGCCGAGCACGATCGGGATGGGCTGATCGTCGTGGAGCGTTCCGTCCGGCCGCCGGGCGGTGAGGGCGGGGTCATCGGCGAGGACGGTTCCGGTGCCGACGACGATCGCGTCGGCCAGAGCGCGGCGGCGGTGCACGTCGGCGCGCGCGTCCGGTCCGGTGATCCACTGGCTCGTGCCGTCGGCCGCCGCCGCGCGCCCGTCGAGGCTCTGCGCCCACTTCACGGTGACGTGCGGGCGTCCGAGTCGCTGCACCGTGAGCCACGAGGCCAGCAGATCGGTTCCGGCCACCTCGAGCAGGCTGCTCTCCACCTCGACGCCGGCCTCGCGAAGTCGCTGCGCGCCACCGGTGGATTCGGGATTCGGATCCGACACGGAGTAGATCACCCGGGCGATGCCGGCGGCGATCAGCGCCTCCGAGCAGGGGCCCGTCCGGCCCGTGTGGTTGCACGGCTCGAGCGTCACGATCGCGGTGGCGCCGCGAGCGGCCCCGTCGGCAAGCTGTGAGAGCGCGTCGACCTCGGCGTGGACGGTGCCCGCACCTCGATGCCAGCCCTCCGCGATCACATCGCCGGAGGGTGAGAGGATCACGGCACCGACCTGGGGGTTGACCCCGCGCGGCCCTCTGAGCGCGAGCGCGAGCGCACGGCGCATGGCGCCGTACTCCGCAGCGTTCACCGACATCCGAATCCTTCGTCCAGACTCCGGGAATCAGCGAACGGCGGCACGCGGCACCGCTCGTGCTGCCTCCCATCCGGACTCGCAGCAGGTTTCTGCTGCATCACCGTCGGTCCCGGAATTCCACCGGGTCAGCCTCGGCGGCAACCGGATCGGATGCTGATGCCTTGGCTCGCGGACTGTCACCGCCGGTTCGGATTCTCACCGACCCCGGAGCACGTATTGCACTTGATTCTAGTCAACGCGCGACAGCGCGTTTCATTCCATGTCGCTGAATGAACACGTCGCGAGTGAATATCGACTGAACGAATCCTGCAGATGCCCGCGTGGACGGCGCCCCCTGCTCGGGGGGCGCTTAGCCTTGAAACCAGGGGGATGAAGTGAACGAGGCACGGCAGGGGTTCGAAGCGCTCGCCGCGCGTCCGTATGCGGATGTGCTGATCGTCGGGGGCGGGATCAACGGCCTCGCGACCTTCCGCGACCTGGCGATGCAGGGGGTCGATGTCGCACTCGCCGAGCGGTCGGACTTCGTCAGCGGCGCATCGGCGGCCTCCTCGCACATGATCCACGGCGGCATCCGCTATCTCGAGAACGGCGAGTTCCGGCTCGTGCACGAGGCGGTCACCGAGCGCAACGGCCTGCTGCGCATCGCTCCTCACTATGTGCGGCCGCTGCAGACGACGATCCCGATCTTCTCGACGTTCTCGGGTGTCCTGAGCGCACCGCTGCGATTCCTGCGTCACGGCGGGGGGAAGCACACCGAACGCGGTGCGGCGCTCATCAAGATCGGCCTCGTGATCTACGACTCCTTCTCACGTGGCGGTGGGCGAGTGCCCCGCCACGAGTTCCGCGGACGACGGCAGTCCCTGCGGCAGCTGCCGCAGCTGAACCCCGGCGTGAAGTACACCGCCACGTATTGGGATGCGTCGCTGCACGACCCCGAGCGGCTGGCCATCGACGTCCTCCGCGACGGTCTGGCTGCCGGCGGGGATCGGGCCCGGGCGGCGAACTACACGGCCGCCGTCGGCGTCGATGACGGCAGGCTCGTGCTGCGCGATCAGCGCAGCGGCCGTTCGACGCCGTTCGCCGCATCCGTCATCGTGAACGCCTCGGGCCCGTGGACGGATCTGACCAACCTCGCCTGCGGCGACCCGACGAACCACATGGGCGGCACCAAGGGGTCCCACATCGTGCTCGACCACCCCGAGCTGCTTGCCGCGACCGGCGGCCGCGAGCTGTTCTTCGAGCACAAGGACGGCCGGATCGTGCTGATCTACCCGCTCAAGGGCCGGGTGCTCGTGGGGACGACCGATCTCGAGCACGACATGCGCGAGCCGATCGTGTGCACCGAAGCGGAGGTCGACTACTTCATCGACTTGATCGGTTACGTGCTGCCCGAGATAACGGTCGACCGGAGCCGCATCGTGTACCGGTTCTCCGGCGTCCGGCCGCTCCCCGGTCACGGTGACCTCGCGCCCGGATTCGTCTCGCGCGACTACCGGATCGAGGCCGCGCCGCTGGAGGGACGCGCAGCGGCGACCGTCCTGAGTCTGGTGGGCGGCAAGTGGACGACGTTCCGCGCCTCGGCCGAGCATCTCGCCGACCGCGTCCTCGAGCTGCTCGCGCAGCCGCGCCGCCGCTCCACGAAGGGCGTGCCGATCGGCGGTGGCCGGGGGTATCCGACCACCGAACGTGCGCGCCGGCAGTGGATCGATGCGTACAGCGAAGGCCTCCCGCTCGACCGTGTCGCCACGCTGCTCGATCGGTACGGCACTGTCGCGGCGGACGTGGTCGCGGCGATCGCCGCCGATCCCGACGATGCCCTGCTCCGCACGATTCCGACGTACAGCTCGGCGGAGCTGCGTCACCTGGCCCGCACCGAGCACGTGGTCCACCTCGATGACGTCCTCATGAGGCGGACGAGCCTCGCGTTCATCGGCGATGCGACCGCGGAGTCGGCGTTGGAGATCGCCGAGGCGATCGCGCCGGTGATGGGCTGGGACGGCGAGGACTGCCGCGCCGAAGCCGATCGCGCCATCGCGAAGGTGCACGCGGCAGACCCGACCTGGACGGTCGGGGCATCGGCGCGCTCTGCGCGATAGCCTGACCGCAGTCCGCGGCGCCGGGTCGCGGCGGCTCGATGAGGAGACGACGTGTCCGAACATGTCCTGGCGCTGGATCAGGGAACCACCTCGACGCGGGCGATCGTCTTCGATGCGGACGGCGGGATCGTCTCGGTCGCGCAGCGCGAGCACAAGCAGATCTTCCCGCGCGCCGGGTGGGTGGAGCACGACCCGATCGAGATCTGGACGAACACCCAGTGGGTGATCGCGGCGGCGCTGGACGATGCCGGCCTCGGCCCGCGCGACTTCGCCGGTATGGGCATCACGAATCAGCGCGAGACCGCGATCGTCTGGGATCGGCGCACCGGCCGGCCCGTCGCGAATGCACTGGTCTGGCAGGACACCCGCACGCAGCCGCTGATCGACCGGCTCGCTGCCGACGGCGGCGCCGACCGCTTCGCGACCACCACCGGACTGCCCCTGGCCACGTACTTCTCGGCGTCGAAGATCGCGTGGATCCTGGAGAACGTGCCGGGCGCGCGGGCGGATGCCGAGGCCGGCCACCTGCTGTTCGGCACGCCCGAGACGTGGGTCATCTGGAATCTGACCGGAGACACGCGCAGCGGCATCCACGTCACGGACGTCACCAACGCGAGCCGCACGCTCCTGATGGACCTTTCGACCCTCGAGTGGTCCGACGAGCTGCTCGCGGTGTTCGGCATCCCGCGCTCGATGATGCCAGAGATCGTCTCGTCATCGGGTGTCGTCGGCGAGGTGCGCGAGCCCCCGGCCGCCCGCGGGATACCGATCGCGGGAATCCTCGGCGATCAGCAGGCCGCGACCTTCGGGCAGGCGGCGTTCGATCCCGGTCAGTCCAAGAACACCTATGGGACCGGCAACTTCCTCCTGGTCAACACGGGGAAAGAGATCGTGCGCTCCCAGCACGGGCTGGTCACCACGGTGGCGTATCGCTGCGGCGACGAGCCGGCGAGCTACGCGCTGGAGGGCTCGATCGCCGTGACCGGATCGCTCGTGCAGTGGCTGCGCGACAACCTCGGAATCATCAGCTCGGCGTCGGAGGTCGAGCGCCTCGCCTCGAGCGTCGAGGACAGCGGAGGAGCGTACTTCGTCCCCGCGTTCTCAGGACTGTTCGCCCCCTACTGGCGGCCGGATGCGCGCGGGGCCCTCGTCGGCCTCACCCGCTACGTCAACAAGGCGCACATCGCGCGTGCGGCGATCGAGGCCGCGGCGTTCCAGTCGCGGGACGTCATCGACGCGATCGTCGCCGACACCGGGCTCGAGCTCACGGAGCTGCGGGTCGACGGCGGCGGCTCGCGGGATGACGTCATGATGCAGTTCCAGTCCGACATCCTCGGCATCCCGGTCGTGCGTCCCGCGATCATCGAGACGACCGCGCTCGGAGCCGCATATGCAGCGGGCCTCGCCACCGGCGTATGGCCGGATCGGGAGTCGCTGCGCGGGCACTGGCGGGAGGGCCGGCGCTGGGAGCCCGCGATGCCGACCGAGGAGGCCGACCGGCGCGTGCGCCTCTGGCGGAAGGCGGTCACGAAGTCGCTGGACTGGGTCGACGAGGACGTGACGGCGCTGTCGTGACGGACTTCGGTCGTTGAGCGAGGAGCGCCGCGACGAGCCGAAACGCTCGCGCCGGCCTACTTCAGCAGCCGGCTGAGCCGCCGGTCCGCGAGGACCTTGCCGCCGGTCTGGCACGTCGCGCAGTACTCGAGCGAATTGTCGGCGAAGAACACGCTGCGAACCACGTCCCCGCACACCGGGCACGTCTCGCCCCGGCGTCCGTGCACCTTCATCCCGCGTCGCTTGGCGTCTTTGAGCTCGGCGGGGGGTTTGCCGGATGCCGCAGCCACGGCCTCCGCCAACGTCTCGGTCATGGCCGCGTAGAGCCGGTCGATGTCCTCCGGGGTCAGGCTCGCGGCCAACGCGTACGGGGACATCTTGGCGTCGTGCAGGATCTCGTCGGAGTACGCGTTGCCTACCCCCGCGAGGATCGACTGATCGCGCAGCACGCCCTTGATCTGCGTGCGGCGCCCGTCGATCAGGCCGGCGAGGGTGTTGCGGGTGAAGGTCGGCTCGAGCGGATCGGGACCCAGACGGGCGATGCCGGGCACGTCCTGCGGATCCCGCACCACGTAGACCGCGAGCGACTTCTTGGTGCCGGCCTCGGTGAGATCGAACCCCGAGCCGTCCGACAGGGCGACCCGCAGGGCGATCGGCGTCTTCCCCGGCCGGATGATCGTCGCCGGCAGCTGGTCGTACCACCGCAGCCAGCCGGCCTTGGCGAGGTGGAAGATCAGATGCGGCTCGGCATCCGGCGACGTGGTGGCGAGGTCGATGAACTTGCCGTGACGCGCCGCCGAGGTGATCTCGGCGCCGACGAGCGAGTCGACCGGAGGGTCGTACGTCTTCAGCGCGGCGAACGCCGCGACCGTCACGCGTGTGATCGTCAGGCCCGTCGCCCGTCCGCGGAGGAAGTCGACGAGGCCCTGCACTTCGGGCATCTCCGGCATGGTGCCATCCTCGCACGGGGCACGGTGGTCAGGTCAGGGCGTCTCGAGCATCGGCCACGGCTGCGGCATCCGGTCATCGCCGGGCAGCAGGCCGGCGATCCAGCCGTCCTCGCGGCCGAACGAGTTGGCGAGGGCCTTGCGCAGCACGCCCTCGTACCGGAAGCCCAGCCCACGCGCGACCCGCGCCGACCCTACGTTGCCGACGACCGCACGCCACTCGATGCGCTGGAGGGCGGCGCCCTCGTAGCTGAAGCCCCAGTCGATCACTGCGCGCGCGGCCTCGGTCAGCAGTCCGCGACGCCTCGACGGCGGTGACATCCAGTAGCCGATCTCACCTGACCCGCCGAGAGTGATGCCGTGCAGGCCGATCATGCCTGCGAGCGTATCTCCGTCGCGCAGCGCCCAGGTCGCCTCGACGCCGTCGCTCCACCGGCTGCGAGCGAAGGGGATGAAGCCCTCGGCATGCCGGCGCTCGTACGGCGAGGGCACGGTCGTGTACCGCTGGATGCCGGCATCCTGGCACGCCTCGAAGATCGCGTCGACATCGGCCTCGGTCGGCACCGACAGCGTGAGCCGCGCGGTGCGGAGGATGACAGGTTCCACTCGGCAAGGGTAGTGCCGGCTCGAGCTCCGGCTACACGCGCCGGAGGAGTCCGACCTTGTCGTACACGTCGGCCACGGTCCGGTCCGCGACCTCGGATGCGCGACCTGCATTGACGGCGAGAACGCGGTCGAGTTCGGCCTTGTCGTCCAGCAGCTCGAGCGCGCGAGCCCGCACCGGCCCGAATTCGTTCACGACGACCTCGGCGAGACCCTTCTTGAAGTCGCCGTAGCCTCGGCCCGCGTATTCGTCCTCGATCGCCGGGATCTGCCGACCGGTGAGGGCCGCGTAGATCACCAGCAGGTTCGACACCCCGGGCTTGTGCTCCCGGTCGTACCGGACGGATCCCTCGCTGTCGGTCACGGCTCGCATGATCTTCTTGGCGCTGATCGAGGGCTCGTCCAGCAGCCACAGCACGCCGGCATCGGACTCGGCCGATTTCGACATCTTCGCCGTCGGGTTCTGCAGGTCGAAGATGCGTGCCGTGTCCTGCTGGATCACCGGCATCGGCACCCGGAACGTCTCGCCGTAGCGTGAATTGAACCGCTCGGCGAGGTCGCGGGTGAGCTCGACGTGCTGCTTCTGGTCGTCGCCCACGGGCACGATGTCGGTCTGGTAGAGCAGGATGTCTGCAGCCATCAGCACCGGATAGGTGAACAGCCCCACGGAGGTCGCGTCGGCGCCGTAGCGACTGGACTTGTCCTTGAACTGGGTCATCCGGCCGGCCTCGCCGAAGCCGGTGATCGTGGAGAGGATCCAGGCCAGCTCGGGGTGCGCCGGCACGTGCGACTGGACGTACAGGGTCGATTTCGACGGCTCGATACCTGCGGCGATGTACTGGGCAGCCGTGCGGCGCGTCTTCTCGCGCAGCTCGGCGGGGTCGTTCGGCTGCGTGAGCGCGTGCAGGTCGACGACCGAGAAGAACGCGTCGTAGGCCTCCTGCAGGTCGCGCCACTGCATCAGGGCCCCGATGTAATTGCCGATCTGGAGGGAGTCGGCGGACGGCTGCATGCCGGAGTACAGACGGGGTTTGGTCACCCGTCAATCGTAGTCAGGCGGCCCGCCGGCTTCGTCGAACAGCACAAGAGTGCCGCAGGGGCGGAAAGAAGTCTGGACTGCGCACCGGTGGGTGACTCTCATAGTCTCGGGGCCAGTCGCGATGAGGCGACTGCGAACGGTGATCCTGCGGCGAACACGCCCGACCGTCACCGGACAGGTGGACGCGATGAAGCGTCCTCGAAAAGGAGCATCTTCATGGCGAACATCATGTGGTTCCAGGACCTGGGCATCAAGGACATCGACCAGGTCGGCGGCAAGAACGCATCGCTCGGCGAGATGGTGAGCAACCTCGCGCACCTCGGCGTCCACGTTCCCGGTGGATTCGCGACGACGGCGGACGCGTACCGCGCGTTCCTCGAAGCCGGCGGTCTCTACGAGCGCATCCGTCGCGCGGCCGAGTCGATCGACGTCGAGGATGTCGTGCAGCTCGCGCGGGTCGGCGCCGAGATCCGCGGCTGGATCGAACGCCAGCCGCTGCCCGACGATCTCGATGCCGACCTCCGGGAGGCGTATCAGACCCTCAGCGAGGGCGATGCCGACCCCGAGCAGGTCTCCTGGGCGATCCGCTCCAGCGCAACGGCGGAGGACCTCCCCGACGCGTCGTTCGCCGGCCAGCAGGAGACGTTCCTGAACATCCACGGCATCGACAACGTCATCGCGGCGGTGCGCGCGGTCTTCGCCTCCCTGTACAACGACCGGGCGATCGCCTACCGCGTCCACCACGGGTTCGAGCACCACGATGTGGCCCTCTCCGCCGGCGTGCAGCGCATGGTGCGCTCCGACATCGGCTCATCCGGGGTGATGTTCACGGTCGACACCGAATCGGGGTTCAGCAACACCGTCCTGGTGACCTCGTCGTGGGGTCTCGGCGAAGCCGTCGTGCAGGGGGCCGTCAATCCCGACGAGTTCAGCGTCTACAAGCCCGGACTTCGCGCCGGACGTCCGTCGATCCTTCGCCGCGCGGTCGGTGACAAGGCGATCAAGATGGTCTACGCCGACGGTCGCGGCGTCGGCACCAGTACGGTGTTCACGGAGGTCGCGCCGGAGGACCGCATCCGGCTGAGCCTGACCGACGACGAGGTCGTCGAGTTGGCGCGGCAGGCGCTGGTCATCGAGGACCACTACGGGCGTCCGATGGACATCGAGTGGGGCAAGGACGGCATCGACGGCAAACTCTACATCCTCCAGGCGCGGCCCGAGACCGTCGTCTCGCGCGCGGAGGCGGGCGTTCTGAGCCGCTGGGTGCTGAGCAGCCGAAGCGAGATCGTGTCGCAGGGCAGCGCGATCGGCAACCGCATCGGCGCCGGCAGGGCCAGGCTCGTGCACTCGATCGACGACATGGAGAGCTTCCAGCCGGGCGAGGTACTCGTGGCCGACATGACCGACCCCGACTGGGAGCCGATCATGAAGCGAGCGTCGGCGATCGTGACCTCGCGCGGAGGGCGCACGTGCCACGCGGCGATCATCGCCCGTGAGCTCGGCGTACCGGCGGTCGTCGGGACGGGGGATGCGCTGCGCGCGCTCTCCGACGGCCAAGAGGTGACGGTCTCGGGCGCCGAGGGCGACGTCGGATTCATCTACGAGGGCATCCTCGACTTCCACGAGGAGCGGTCCCAGCTCTCCGACATGCCGGAGATCACCACGAAGATCATGATGAACGTGGGCACCCCTGCCCAGGCGTTCTCCTTCGCGCAGATCCCGAATCACGGTGTGGGACTGGCGCGGCTCGAGTTCATCATCAACCGGCAGGTCGGCATCCACCCGCGCGCGCTGCTCGAGTACGACACGCTGAACCCGGGGCTGCGGGCCCAGATCGCCCTGCGCATCGCCGCCTATCCGTCGCCTCGCGAGTACTTCGTCAGCCGTGTGACCGAGGGGGTCTCGACGATCGCGGCCGCCTTCGCGCCCGAGCGGGTGATCGTGCGGATGAGCGATTTCAAGTCCAACGAGTATGCGAATCTCGTCGGCGGTCCGCAGTTCGAGCCGCATGAGGAGAACCCGATGCTCGGCTACCGGGGCGCCGCACGGTACATCTCACCCGACTTCCGAGAGTGCTTCGAGATGGAGTGCGAAGCGATGCGCCGGGTGCGGGATGACATGGGACTGACGAACGTGGCGCTGATGATCCCGTTCGTGCGCACCGTCGATGAGGCCGAGGCCGTGATCCAGCTCCTCGCAGACAACGGACTCGTCCGCGGCGAGAACGGGCTCGAAGTGATGATGATGTGCGAGCTGCCTTCGAACGCGCTCCTGGCCGACGAGTTCCTGCAGCACTTCGACGGGTTCTCGATCGGCTCGAACGACATGACGCAGCTGACCCTGGGCCTGGACCGAGACTCGTCGCTGGTGTCGTCGCTGTTCGATGAGCGCAATCCCGCCGTGAAGCGGATGCTGTCGCTGGCGATCGAGGCGTGCCGGCGCAACGGCAAGTACGTGGGCATCTGCGGTCAGGGCCCGAGCGATCACCCCGATCTCGCCGAGTGGCTCGTCGAGCAGGGCATCGAGTCCATGTCGCTGAATCCCGACACCGTCGTGGAGACGTGGCTCCAGCTGGCGCGCATGCATCCGGAGTACGTGGAGTAGGCGATGGATGCCGCGCTCCGCGCGACCGGGAGCGGTCAGCCCCCGAGCGCGTAGTCGACCACGACCGGGGCGTGATCGCTCCAGCGCGTGTCCCAGGACGCAGCCCTGACCACGCTGTACCCCGTGGCGCGCTCGGCGAGCGCGCGAGTGGCGAGGTGGTAATCGATCCGCCACCCGGTGTCGTTGTCGAAAGCCTTGCCGCGGCTGGACCACCAGGTGTAGGGACCGTCCACCTCTCCGTGTGCGCGGCGGCCCACGTCGACCCAGCCCAGCCCGAGGCCGACGGAGCCGTCGACGGCGGCGACCCGCGCGCCCGCGTCGCCCAGGATCCGATCGAAGTAGGCCCGCTCGCGAGGGAGGAAGCCGGCCTTCTTGATGTTGCCCATCCAGTTGCGGATGTCGAGCTCGCGGTGGCCCACGTTCAGGTCGCCCGTGACGACGACGAACGGGGTCTCGGACTCGATCTGGGCCATCCGCACCGTCATCTCGTCGAGGAACAGCCATTTCAGATCCTGCCTGGGGGTGCCGGCCTCGCCGGTCGGCACGTAGGCGCTGATCGCGGTCAGCAGCTCGCCGTCAACGTCGAAGTCGGCCTCGATCCAGCGCCCGGACAGGTCGAGCGTGCCGTCTCCGAGGCCCCGGCGCACGGCGACCGGCTCGGTCCTGCTCGCGATCGCGACACCGGCCCGGCCCTTCGCGAGCGCCTCGTCGTTCACGACGTTCCAGCCCGGAAGCGCAGTCGCGAGGTCGTCGGCCGTCGCGCGGACCTCTTGGAGCGTGATGATGTCGACATCGGCGGCGTCGAGCCAGGCGCTCATGCCGTTTCGGACCGCGGCCCGGATTCCGTTGACGTTGACAGAGGCGAGGCGGACGCGTTGTGGCACGTCTTTCAGCCTATCGAGCGCCCCTGACATGCGCGGCCCGGGTGGCGTCGGCCCCCGCCGATGGAGGAGCTGTTCTGCTCTTGTCGTCGGCCGTCTGCTCCGGCGGCTGCTTGTCGCGCTTGGGCTGCTTGGCCGGGCGCTTGGCGCTCTTCGCTGCCTTCGCCACAGGCAGGACCGGCCGCGCGGCCTCCACCTGCTCCAGCTCGTCCTCGGCCTCGCGCACGGCGAAATCGGCACGCCAGGCGCGGTACCACGGGGCCGTCGCCCGCGCTTCCCGGGCGGTGCGGAGCCGGACCTGTGCGGCCAGCAGGAGCGCCTGATGCTCGGCGGCGATCCGCTCGGCCTCGGTCTGAGCCAGGATCGGGATGTCGCGGTCGTTCGAGGTGACGGCGATCCAGGCCGCGGCGACCAGCATGATGATGCCGCTGATCTTGAACCACAGCAGGAGTCCGACGAAGATCGCGAAGGTCGCCAGCAGCGGGTTGGACGGCGTGTAGCTCAGCAGCAGCCCGGCCCCGAACTGCAGCACCGTGAGCGCCGCGCCGCCGAGCAGCGCGCCGGGCCAGATCACGCGCCATCGCAGCGACGTGCCGGTGAGGAAGTGGAACAGGGCGGCGAGCGCCGCGGCGTTCAGCCCGAATGACACGAGCACGGATCCGACCCGGATCGTGGAGTCCAGCATCCCCGTGCCGAGATCCACTCCGAACAGGGACAGCACCAATGACAGCGCCCATGAGCCGACCCAGGTCAGCGCAGCGCCGAGGATGAGCGCGACGCCGAAGATGACGGCGGCGAGCAGGTCGCGTGCCTTCAGGAGCAGATAGCTGCGGCGATCCGGCGGGATGCCGAAGATGTCGCGCACGCCACGGCGCGAGTACGTGACCCAGCCGATGGCGGTCCAGATCACGGTGCCGAGGGCGATCAGACCCGTCACCCCGAGCACGCCGCTCGAGTCGGTCGCGACCTGCTGCACCTCGGCGGTCGTCACGACTCCGTCCGGACCGATCAGACCGGGGATGTAGTTGTTGATGAGCGCGATCATCGCATTCACCGCGTCGGTGTTGCCGCCGAGCCACAGACCCGTGATCGCGAACGCCAGATAGATCGCCGCGAAGATCGCGAACAGCGCCTGATAGCTGATTCCGGCTCCGAGCAGGAAGCCGTTGTGCTGCAGGAAGTGGCGCCACACGCGGATCGGGAACCAGCCCATCGTCGCCCTGGTGATCTTCGTGGCCGTCTGGATGGGCTCGTCGAAACGCTCGCGCAACGACTCCTGGGTCGCGTCCCAGCGCTGCCGGAGCGTCTCCTCCTCACGCGCGGCGTGCTCGGCCGCGGTGCGCGTGTCGGGCGAGGTGTCCCGCGCGCTCTTCTGACTCACTGTCACAGGTTAGCGATCGGCCGATGCCTCGGCATCGGCATCCGATCCGGTGCGCGTCGCGGCGGCATCCGAGAGCGACGCGTCTGCCGCGACGGGTGCCCGGAACCGCCGTGCGATGAACAGCACGGGCACCAGCAGCGCGGCAGGCAGCAGGAAGGCGATGCCCAGACCGGGCGCCTCGGCGAGCAGCCCGAGCAGCACCGCACCCAGCACTGCTCCCGCGTAGTTGAACAGGTTCACCCGGGCGATGATCTCATCGCTGCGGGCGGGCGCGAGTCCGCCGGCCGAGGTGAATGCGAGCGGGACGAGGGCGCCGACGGCGACGCCGGCGAGGGCGAATCCGGCGATCGCGGCCGCGGGGAAGGGCAGGAGCGCGACGACGACGCAGCCGACGAGCGACGCGAGCGTCGCGATCACCACGACGCGCGCGCGGCCGATCCGGCCCGAGGCGCGGTCGGTGAGCAGGCGGGTGATCAGGATCGCGGCCTGGTAGGCGGCGTAGCCGAGCGGCGCGAGCGCCGCGGCCGCCAGCAGCTCGTCCTGCAGGTAGACCGTGCTCCAGGTGCTCACTGCCGAGTCGACGGTGAACGCGGCGAGGATCACGAAACCGAACAGCCAGATTCCGCGGCGGGGGAGCGGCGAGGCTGAGCGACCGCCCATGGGGGTCGCAGCGCGCGCAGGATCGAACGAGCTGAGCCCGAAGACGGCGATCACGACCGCCACGAGCGATGCGAGCGACAGCGGCAGCACGACGGCGACCCCGGCCGCCGACGAGCCCGCCACAGCCAGGGCGCCGACGATGGCCGCCGCCGTGTACGCGGCGAAGTAGCCGCCCATGATGTCGCGTCCGTAGCGACGCTGGACGAGGACGCCCTGCATCGCGCCGGCGGCGTCGACGCCGCCGAGTCCCAGTCCGTACAGGCCGAACGCGGCGACGAACACCCAGAGCGGCAGCCCGGGCACGACGACGGAGACGACGATCAGCAGCAGGGCGACGACCTCGAGCCCCAGCCCGACCACCAGGGCGATCCGGCTGCCGCGCCACTTCGCGAGAAAGTCGGCCTTGACCGAGCCGAGGGCGGCGGTCACGCACACCAGCAGCACGATCAGCGAGACGGCGACGTCGTCGATGCCCTGGCGGTCCTTGAACACCGGCAACGAGGTGACCACGACGGCGTAGCCGAGGCCCTGGGCAGCGTATGCGGCGGTGACGGCGATTCGCGAGCGTACGGCGGAGGCGGGTGTGGTGGCGAGGCTCACGCTCGGAGCATACCCGTGGCTAGCGTCCGCGCAGGATGGCCTGCTTGACCTCGGCGATCGCCTTGGTCACCTCGATGCCGCGGGGGCATGCCTCGGTGCAGTTGAAAGTCGTGCGGCAGCGCCACACGCCCTCCTTGTCGTTGAGGATGTCCAGGCGCACGTCCCCTGCGTCGTCCCGCGAATCGAAGATGAACCGATGCGCGTTCACGATGGCCGCAGGCCCGAAGTACTGGCCGTCCGTCCAGAACACGGGGCACGACGAAGTGCATGCCGCGCAGAGAATGCACTTGGTGGTGTCGTCGAAGATCTCGCGATCGGCGATCGACTGCACGCGCTCCTTGCCCTTCTCCGGCGTGGAGTTGGCGATCAGGAACGGCTGGACCTCGCGGTAGGACGCGAAGAACGGCTCCATGTCGACGATGAGGTCCTTCTCGAGCGGGAGTCCCTTGATCGCCTCGACGTAGATCGGCTGCGAGATGTCCAGATCCTTGATCAGGGTCTTGCAGGCCAGGCGGTTGCGCCCGTTGATGCGCATCGCGTCCGAACCGCAGATGCCGTGGGCGCACGAACGGCGGAACGTCAGCGAGCCGTCGACCTCCCACTTGATCTTGTGCAGCGCATCCAGGACGCGGTCGGTCGAGTACAGCTCGACGTCGTAGTCAACCCAGCGCGGCTCCTCGTCCACCTCGGGGTCGAAGCGGCGGATGATGAAGGTCACCAGGAACGACTGGATGCCGGTGTCCGCTGCCGGGGCGATGCCCACGTCGGCTGCGGCATCCGCGGTCTCCACGAGAGTCGACACCATCGCTAGTACTTCCTCTCCATCGGCTGGTACCGCGTGATCACGACGGGCTTCCAGTCGAGCCGGATGTGGTCGTCGGAGTTCGACGATCCGGCATCCCCCGACAGGTAGGCCATCGTGTGCTTCATGTAAGTCTCGTCGTCGCGCTTGGGGTAGTCATCGCGCATGTGCCCGCCGCGGCTCTCCTTGCGGTTGCGCGCCGTCACGACCACGACCTCTGCGATATCCAGCAGGAAGCCGAGCTCGACCGCCTCGAGCAGGTCGGTGTTGTACCGCTTGCCCTTGTCGTCGACGTGGATGTTCTTGAACCGCTCGCGGAGCTCCTCGATGACGTCGAGCACGTGCGTGAGCGACTCGTCGGTGCGGAACACCTGCGCGCCCTTGTCCATCTCCTCCTGCAGCTTCTTGCGCAGCACGGCGATGCGCTCCGTGCCGGCGCCGTTTCGCAGGCCTTCGATCAGGCCCCGCACCTCGGCGGCCGGATCTTCCGGGAGCGGCACGAACTCGGCAGTCTGGACGTACTCCACCGCGTTCTTGCCGGCGCGCTTGCCGAACACGTTGATGTCCAGGAGGGAGTTGGTGCCGAGGCGGTTCGAGCCGTGCACCGACACGCACGCGCACTCGCCGGCGGCGTACAGACCCGGGACGACGGTGGTGTTGTTCGAGAGCACCTGCGCGTCGTTGTTGGTCGGGATGCCGCCCATCGCGTAGTGCGCGGTGGGCATGACCGGCACCGGCTCCACGACCGGGTCGACGCCCAGATAGGTGCGCGCGAACTCGGTGATGTCGGGGAGCTTGGTTTCGAGCACTTCGGCGCCGAGATGCGTGCAGTCCAGCAGCACGTAGTCGCGGTGCGGACCCGCTCCGCGCCCCTCTGCGACCTCCTGCTGCATGCAGCGGCTGACGATGTCGCGCGGTGCGAGGTCCTTGATCGTGGGGGCGTACCGCTCCATGAAGCGCTCGCCGCTCACGTTCCGCAGGATCGCCCCCTCGCCGCGCGCACCCTCGGTGAGGAGGATGCCGAGCCCGGCGAGCCCGGTCGGGTGGAACTGGAAGAACTCCATGTCCTCCAGCGGGAGGCCCTTGCGCCAGATGATCCCCACGCCGTCGCCGGTGAGGGTATGGGCGTTGGAGGTCGTCTTGTAGATCTTGCCGAAGCCACCGGTCGCGAAGATCACGGCCTTGGCCTGGAACACGTGCAGGTCTCCGGTGGCCAGCTCGTAGGCGACGACGCCCGCGATGCGCGTGCTGCCGTCGTCCTCCTTCACCGTCACCAGGTCGAGCACGTAGAACTCGTTGAAGAAGTTGATGCCGAGCTTGACGCAGTTCTGGAAGAGCGTCTGCAGGATCATGTGCCCGGTGCGGTCGGCCGCGTAGCACGCACGACGCACCGGGGTCTTGCCGTGGTCAGCCGTGTGGCCGCCGAACCGGCGCTGATCGATCTTGCCCTCCGGCGTGCGGTTGAAGGGCAGACCCATGTTCTCCAGGTCGATGACCGCGTCGATGGCCTCCTTCGCGAGGATCTCGGCGGCATCCTGGTCGACCAGGTAGTCGCCGCCCTTGACCGTGTCGAACGTGTGCCACTCCCAGGAGTCCTCTTCGACGTTCGCCAGGGCGGCCGCCATGCCGCCCTGCGCGGCGCCGGTGTGCGAGCGGGTCGGGTACAGCTTGGAGATGACCGCGGTCTTCGCCCCCGGACCTGCTTCGATCGCCGCGCGCATGCCGGCGCCGCCGGCGCCCACGATCACGATGTCGAACTGGTGGTAGTGCACGCCGTCCTTGACGACGGAGCCTTCGGTCTGGGTGCTCACTGCGAGATGCTTTCCGTCCTGGGTCGGTTCTCGGGCGGCGCGCCTATGCGCACAGCTCGGTGATGAGGGAGGAGGCGGTGTCGGAGTCGAATCCGATGCACGGATCGAACGTGAAGACCACGAGCGTGCCCAGGACGATGAGGAAGGCCGCGGCCAGCCCGATCGCCCACACCAGGACGCGCCGCACCTTCTGGTGCGTGATGTAGTCGTTCGTGATCGTGCGCATGCCGTTCGCGCCGTGGATGAGCGCGAACCACAGCATCAGCACGTCCCACCACTGCCAGAACGGGCTCGCGTACTTCCCGGCGACGAACGCGAAGTCGATGCCGTGGATGCCCTCGCCGACCATCAGGTTGACGAACAGGTGGCCGAAGATCAGGATCACCAGGAACACGCCGGAGACGCGCATGTAGATCCAGCCCCACTTCTCGAGGTTCGGACCCGAGCGGCGGACGGCGGTGTGCGGGGAGCGGGGATCCGCGATCGCGCTGGTCATCACTGACCTCCAGCCGGTGCGAACGCGAGCATGAGGTGACGCGGGGCGAAGCCCGCCATCGTCACCGCCCACAGGCCCAGGACTCCCCACCACAGCTGACGCTGGTGACGCGTCGCCCACGGCCAGAGGTCGACGGCGATGATGCGGAGGCCGTTGTAGGCGTGGTACGCGATCGCGGCGACCAGGACCACTTCACCCAGCGCCATGATCGGGTTCTTGTAGGTGCCGATCACCGCGTTGTAGGCCTCGGGGG
This sequence comes from Microbacterium sp. cf046, assembly GCF_900114345.1. Lineage (GTDB taxonomy): Bacteria > Actinomycetota > Actinomycetes > Actinomycetales > Microbacteriaceae > Microbacterium. The sequence goes on from NZ_FOZJ01000001.1 coordinate 1,278,390, forward strand.
ACACGCGGATCAGAGCGGTGTCGAGCACGTGGACGAGGAGGAAGAAGAAGATCGCGACACCGGTGATGCGGTGCAGCACCCACGACCACATGCCCTCGTTCCCGCGGTAGAGCGTTCCGCGCGGGACTTTCGAGGTGGTCTCGGATATCGACGGTGTCAAGCGTGTGCCTGCGGACACGGTCGCCTCCCTGCTCGCTGCGAGGTCGTTTCCAGCCTGAGCGGACCATGCGCAGGCGCGCCTCCATCCTAGGACCGCAGCGCGCCGGCGGGCGACTGAGGCGAGCCTAAGTCTCTCGACATCGAGAGAAATCGGCACACATGCCGGACACCTGTGCGAAACGCCGCCGACAAGGGCCGCGACTACGCTGGCCGCATGTCAGAGCCCATCAAGGACTTCTACGCAGTCATCCCCGCAGGCGGTATCGGGAGCCGCCTGTGGCCGCTGTCACGTGCCGATGCCCCCAAGTTCCTCCACGATCTCACCGGTTCGGGCCACTCGCTCCTGCGTGACACGTGGGATCGTCTCGAGCCGCTGTCAGGGCCTGATCGCATCGCCGTGGTGACCGGCCGCGCCCATCGGGCCGCGGTCGAGAAGGAGCTGCCCGGCATCGCCGACATGAACGTCTTCCTCGAGTCCGAACCCCGTGACTCGGCGGCCGCGATCGGACTCGCCGCCGCGATCCTGTCCCGCCGCGAACCCGACGTGATCATCGGGTCGTTCGCGGCCGACCACGTGATCCGGGGGACCCAGGTCTTCGACTGGGCGGTCCAGCAGGCGGTCGCCGTCGCTCGCGAGGGGTACATCTGCACGATCGGCATCCCGCCGACCGAGCCGGCCGTCGGGTTCGGCTACATGAGGAAGGCGGGCGAGCTGCGGGTGCAGGGCGCCCCCGAGGCGGCCCTCGTCGAGAAGTTCGTGGAGAAGCCCGACCTCAGCACAGCCCGCGAATACGTGGCCGACCGCTCCTACCTCTGGAACGCGGGCATGTTCATCTCCCGGGCGGATGTGCTTCTCGGCGAGATCGCGGAGAACGAGCCCCACCTCTACGCCGGACTCATGGATCTCGCCGAGGTCTGGGACGACCGCGACGCCCGCGGTCCGGTCGTGGACCGGGTGTGGCCGACCATCACGAAGATCGCGATCGACTACGCCGTCGCCGAACCTGCCGCGGCCAAGGGTCGACTCGCCGTCATCCCCGGTCACTTCGACTGGGACGACGTGGGCGATTTCGCGAGCCTCGCGAAGCTCAACTCCCACGGGCGCGGCAACGATCTGGCGATCCTGGGCGAGAACGCCAGGATCCTGGCTGATGCCTCCAGCGGCATCGTCGTCTCGCAGACCCAGCGCATCATCAGCGTCATCGGCGTCAAGGACATCGTGATCGTCGACACCGAGGATGCGCTGCTGGTGACCACGAGCGAGCACGCCCAGCGGGTCAAGGGCGTCGTGGACGCGCTCAAGCTCACCGGCCGGGGCGACGTCCTCTGACGAACCGACCCGCGCGCCCATGACAGCGCGGGTGTCTCCGACATTGCGTCTTTGTAACCATTGGCGCCCAGCGGCGCTTCCGGTATGCAAGCGCGGCGTCACAGTCGGTAACTTGGCACCGTCGCCCGCGAAGTCCGCGGGGCACCTTTTATGGAGGCGTGAGTTGACAATCTCTACCACCAAGAAGTTCGTCGGGGTAGTTGCCGCCGCCGGACTGCTCGTAGCCCTTGCCGGCTGCGGGTCGGCACCCGAGCCGGCCGCAAGTGAAACCTCCGCCGCCGGCGGTGCCGTCGACGGCTTCAAGCCGTGCATGGTCTCCGACGCAGGCGGGTTCGACGACAAGTCGTTCAACCAGCTCGGATTCGAGGGCCTGGAGGCTGCTTCCGAAGAGCTGGGCGTCGAGTACGTCGCGGTCCAGTCCGATTCCGAGGCCGACTTCGCTCCGAACATCACGAGCCTCGTCGACCAGAACTGCACGCTCATCATCACCGTCGGCTTCGCGCTGGCCTCCGCCGCCGGCGAGGCTGCGATCGCGAACCCCGACATCGAGTTCGTCTCGATCGACGACGTCGTGGACAACGACTTCGACGGTACGACGGATGCCGAGAACATCAAGCCGATCATCTTCGACACCGCGCAGGCGGCATTCCTGGCCGGCTACGCATCGGCGTCCTACTCCACCGCCAAGAAGGTCGGCACGTTCGGTGGAATGAACTTCCCGACCGTCTCGATCTTCATGGACGGCTTCGCCCAGGGCGTCGAGTACTGGAACTCCGAGAAGGGCGACACGGTCGAGGTCCTCGGCTGGGACCGCGCTGCTCAGGACGGTGTCTTCACCGGTGGCTTCGCGGCCAACCAGGACGCGATCAACGCCGCTCAGGGCCTCGTCGACCAGGGTGTCGACGTGCTCCTGCCCGTCGGTGGTCCGATCTACCAGAGCGCCGCATCGGTGATCCGCGACTCCGGTCGTGAGATCGCACTGCTCGGTGTCGACGCGGACGTGTTCGAGACCGACCCGTCGGTCGCCGACCTGCTGCTCACCTCGATCCGCAAGGCGATCGACGTGGGTGTCCAGGAGGCCGTGCTGTCGGCCGGCGTCGGCGAGTTCGACCCGGCGCCGTTCGTCGGCACGCTCGAGAACGAGGGCGTGGCGCTGGCCCCGTTCCACGACTTCGAGTCGAAGGTCTCTCCCGACCTGCGGGCCGAGCTGGACACGATCCAGGCCGGCATCATCGACGGTTCGATCCCCGTCGAGTCCTACCTCGCGGGCTAGTCCCGCTGCGCGACGGGGAGGCTGGGCGACCAGCCTCCCCGTTCCGTTTCCTCGGGGCTCGATCGGGCCCGTCCCGATCGGCGCACCTGATGCACCCGAACGCACCCTCTCACTAGGATCTGGAGCATGAAGCTCGAACTCCGCGGGATCACCAAGCGGTTCGGCACCCTCGTCGCGAACGACCACATCGACCTTGTGGTGGAGGCCGGAGAGATCCACTGCCTCCTCGGTGAGAACGGCGCTGGCAAGTCGACCCTGATGAATGTGCTGTACGGGCTGTACCGAGCCGATGACGGGGTCATCCTGCTCGATGACATCGTGCAGAACTTCCAGGGCCCGGGCGACGCGATGCGCGCGGGCATCGGCATGGTGCACCAGCACTTCATGCTGATCCCGGTGTTCACGGTCGCCGAGAACGTCATGCTCGGCCACGAGTCGACCAAGGCGGGCGGCATCCTGGATCTGGAGACGGCCCGCAAGCGCGTCCGTGAGATCTCCGCGCGATTCGGCTTCGACGTCGACCCAGACGCGCTCGTGGAAGACCTGCCGGTCGGCGTGCAGCAGCGGGTCGAGATCATCAAGGCGCTGTCCCGCGACGCGCGGGTGCTCGTGTTCGACGAGCCGACGGCCGTCCTCACGCCGCAGGAGACCGACGAGCTCATGGGCATCATGCGCCAGCTCAAGGAGACCGGCACCTCGATCGTCTTCATCACGCACAAGCTGCGCGAGGTCCGCGAAGTCGCCGACCGCATCACCGTCATCCGCCTCGGAAAGGTCGTCGGCGAGGCGTCGCCGGGCGCGACGAACGCCGAGCTGGCCGAGCTCATGGTCGGCCGCGCCGTCGAGCTCACCGTCCAGAAGGACGAGCCGAAGCTCGGCGATCGCGCGCTCGTGGTCGAGGGCCTCACCGTCATCGACGCGAAGGACCAGATCGTCGTCAACGACGTGAGCTTCGACGTGCGCGCGGGCGAGATCGTGGCGATCGCGGGAGTGCAGGGCAACGGGCAGACCGAGCTCACCGAGGCACTGGTGGGTCTCGAGAACCGCGTCCGGGGCTCGGTGAAGCTCAGCGGCGAGGAGCTCGTCGGCGCGAGCGTGCGGCGCATCCTCGACGAAGGCGTCGGCTTCGTGCCGGAGGATCGCAACGAGGACGGGCTCGTCGGCCGGATGACGATCGCCGAGAACCTGGTCCTGGACCGCACCAACGGCCCGCCCTTCGTGCGCGGCGGCGGCCTCCGCCTCGGGTACATCGCGGAGTTCGCGGCGCAGAAGTTCACCGAGTTCGATGTGCGCGGCCCGGGCATCACCGCCCCGGTGGGCACGCTCTCCGGCGGCAACCAGCAGAAGGTCGTGCTGGCCCGGGAGCTGAGCCGCGATCTCTCGCTCCTGGTCGCCGCGCAGCCGACCCGCGGGGTGGACGTCGGATCCATCGAGTTCATCCACAAGCGCATCGTCGAGACGCGGGATGCCGGCATCCCGGTCATCGTCGTCTCCACCGAACTCGACGAGGTGACCGCCCTCGCCGACCGCATCATCGTCATGTACCGCGGTCGCATCATCGGGATCGTGCCCGGCGACACCCCGCGCGGCGTGCTCGGCCTCATGATGGCCGGCGAAGCGCCGACCGACGACAAGGGGGTCGCGGCGTGAGCGACAATCTCACCGGCGGCGCGTCGATCACGACGAACGAGCCCCTGCCGACACCGCCGGAGGAGCCTTCGAAGTGGCACTCCACGTTCCTGCAGATCACGCAGGGCAATGCGATCATCTCGGTGCTCGCGGTGCTGCTCGCCCTGATCGTCGGCGGCATCATGATCGCCTTCACCGACGAGGAGGTGCAGGCGGCGGCGCAGTACTTCTTCGCACGACCGATGGACACGATCGTGGCGGCCTGGGATGCCGTCTGGGGCGCGTACTCTGCGCTGTTCCAGGGCTCGATCTACAACTTCGGGGCGCCGACGTTCGCGCGCGGCATCCGACCCCTGACCGAGACGCTGACCTTCGCCACGCCGCTGATCGCGGCCGGCCTCGGCGTGGCGCTCGCGTTCCGCATCGGCATGTTCAACATCGGCGGTCGAGGGCAGATGCTGATGGCATCCGCCGCAGCCGGATGGGTGGCCTTCTCGCTCGATCTGCCGTGGGGGCTGCACATGATCGTGGCCCTCATCGCCGGCCTGATCGCGGGAGCGCTGTGGGCGGGCATCGCCGGCGCGCTCAAAGCCTGGACCGGCGCGCACGAGGTGATCGTGACGATCATGCTCAACTACATCGCCTTCTACCTCATCTCGTGGATGCTGCGCACACCGGGTCTGCTGCAGGCGCCCGGCTCGAGCAACCCGAAGACGCCGCCCATGAAGGACACCGCGATCTTCCCCGAGCTGTTCGGGCCGCAGTACAACCTCCACTTCGGATTCATCCTCGTGATCATCGCGACGATCATCGTGTGGTGGATCCTCAGCCGCTCGAGCCTCGGCTTCAAGTTCCGCGCGGTCGGCGAGAACCCGAACGCCGCGAGGGTCGCCGGCATCAACGTCAAGAACATGTACATCATCGGGATGCTGATCGCCGGCGCGCTGGTCGGCCTCGCGGGCGTCAACCAGGTGCTCGGCACGATCACGACCGGGTTCTCGTCCGACATCGACGCGTCCATCGGCTTCGACGCGATCACCGTGGCGCTGCTCGGCCGCTCGACTCCGTGGGGGACGTTCGCGGCCGGCATCCTGTTCGGGGCGTTCAAAGCCGGCGGCTTCGCGATGCAGGCGGCCGAGGGCGTGCCGATCGAGATCGTCACCGTCGTGCAGGCGCTCATCGTGCTCTTCATCGCGGCCCCGCCGCTCGTGCGCACGATCTTCTTCCTGCCCTCGCCCGAGCGCGATCAGCGCCGTCGCGAGAAGGCACGTGAGAAGCAGCTCAAGGCCGAGGCAGGGGCGGTGCTGAAGTGACTGTCGCAGTGGACGGAGCGCTCGTCGCCCAGGCCCCCATCAAGGCGGAGGTGCGCAGCTGGAAGGCGCCGATCGCCCTCGCCGTGTTCACGGTGCTGTACGCCCTCCTGATCCTCGCCGCACCCCGTGGTGGCGAGACGACGTTCCGCATCTCGACGCAGGCGGACGCGATCCAGCTGCCCGCGATCACGGTCTCCGTCACGTTCACCACGTGGGTCGTCTTCGCGCTGCTCGTGCTGCTGACGGTGTTCGCCGCGGTGCTCGTCCGCGGCTATCGGCACACCCCGCTCTGGCTGATCGCCGCATACATCATCATCGCGATCGTCGGCTTCCTCACGTGGGCCGCCGCCGGTGCGACGATCCCGGTCGCGGGTCTGCTCGCGGGCGCCGTCGCCCTCGCCATCCCGCTCATCTACGGTGCACTCGGCGGAGTGATCGGCGAGCGCGCGGGTGTCGTGAACATCGCGATCGAGGGTCAGCTGCTGGCCGGTGCGTTCAGCGCCGCTGTCGTCTCCACCCTGACCGGCCAGCCCCTGCTCGGACTGGTGGCGGCGATGTTCGCCGGCGTCCTCGTGGCGTTCGTGCTCGCTGCGTTCGCGATCAGGTATCTGGTCGACCAGGTCATCGTCGGTGTCGTGCTGAACGTGCTCGTGATCGGCCTGACCAGCTTCTTCTACTCGCAGGTGCTGCAGCCGAACCAGGCGCTGCTGAACTCCCCGCCGCGCTTCGACCGCATCCCCATCCCGATCCTCAGCGAGATCCCCGTGCTCGGCCCGGTGCTGTTCCGCCAGACGATCATCGTGTACCTCATGTACATCGCCGTCGCGCTGGTGTGGTTCGGCATGTTCCGCACCAGGTGGGGCCTCCGCCTCCGCGCCGTGGGCGAGCACCCGCAGGCCGCCGACACGGTCGGCATCAAGGTGAACCAGACCCGCTTCTGGAACGTCCTGCTCGCCGGCGCGATCGCCGGCCTCGGCGGCACCGTCTTCACGATCGGCAACGGGATCGCCTTCAACAAGGAGATGACCGCAGGAGCCGGCTTCATCGCGCTGGCCGCCGTGATCTTCGGCCAGTGGGATCCGTTCAAGGCCACCCTCGCCGCGCTCCTGTTCGGCTTCGCCTCGAGCCTGCAGAACACGCTCAGCGTGATCGGCTCGCCCGTCCCCAGCGAGTTCATGCTCATGCTGCCGTACCTGGTCACGATCTTCGTCGTCGCCGGAGTCGTCGGACGCTCGCGGGCGCCCGCTGCCGACGGATTGCCGTACATCAAGGGGTGAGGTGTGTCTTCACCTTCGCTGAGCACTCTCTCGCGGGGCGACCGCTCATGACCCGCATCGACCCATCGGAGGACGCATTGTGACCGACATCGACTGGGACGAACTCCGAGCCGCGGCGACCGCGGCGAAGGAGCTCGCCTATGTGCCCTATTCGCGCTTCAAGGTCGGCGCCGCGGCCCTCGTCTCGGACGGCCGCATCGTCTCGGGCTGCAACATCGAGAACGCCTCCTACGGCGTGACGCTGTGCGCGGAGTGCTCGCTCGTCAGCGACCTGTTCATGTCGGGCGGCGGCAAGCTCGTCGCGTTCGTCTGCGTCGACGGCCAGGGCCGCACGCTCATGCCGTGCGGCCGCTGCCGCCAGCTGCTGTACGAGCACGCGATCCCCGGGATGCTGCTGGAGACCGTGTCCGGCATCCGGACGATCGACGAGGTGCTCCCCGACGCCTTCGGACCGCGGGAGCTCGAGGAGGCGTCGAGATGACCCTGCGACAGGGTCAGGGACCCGCCGTCGAGCGCCACGACGCCGTCGACGTCATCCGCACCAAGCGCGACGGCGGCGAGGTCAGCGCGGACGCGCTGCACTGGCTCATCGACGCCTACACGCGAGGGTACGTCGCCGACGCGCAGATGGCGGCGTTCGCCATGGCGGTGCTGCTGAACGGCATGAGCCGCGACGAGATCCGCGTGATGACCGAGGCGATGATCGCGTCGGGCGAGCGGATGAGCTTCGAGGGCCTCGGCAAGCCCACCGTCGACAAGCACTCCACCGGCGGCGTCGGCGACAAGATCACGCTGCCGCTCGCGCCCCTCGTCGCGTCCTTCGGCGTCGCCGTGCCGCAGCTGTCCGGCCGCGGGCTCGGTCACACCGGCGGCACGCTCGACAAGCTCGAGTCGATCCCGGGATGGACCGCCGCGCTGAGCAACGACGAGCTGTTCGAGCAGCTGCGCGATGTGGGCGCCGTCATCTGCGCCGCAGGCTCGGGTCTCGCACCCGCGGACAAGAAGCTCTACGCCCTGCGCGATGTCACCGGCACCGTGGAGGCGATCCCGTTGATCGCGTCGAGCATCATGTCCAAGAAGATCGCGGAGGGCACGGATGCACTCGTGCTGGATGTCAAGTTCGGCTCCGGCGCGTTCATGCGCGACGTCGAGCGCGCCCGCGAGCTCGCCCGCACGATGGTCGCTCTGGGCACGGACTCCGGCGTCGCCACGACCGCGCTGCTGACCGACATGAACGTCCCGCTGGGCCTGACGATCGGCAACGCCAACGAGGTGCGCGAATCCGTCGAGGTGCTCGCCGGAGGGGGCCCCGCCGATGTCGTCGAGCTCACGGTCGCGCTCGCCCGCGAGATGCTGGCGCTCGCGGGCAAGCCCGACGCCGACGTCGAGGCGGCGCTGGCGGACGGTCGGGCGATGGACTCGTGGCGCGCGATGATCCGCGCGCAGGACGGCGACCCGGATGCCGCCCTCCCCGAACCCCGCGAGACGCACACGGTGAACGCGCCCGAGTCCGGTTTCGTGACGCGCATGGACGCGCTGCCGTTCGGCGTCGCGGCGTGGCGGCTCGGCGCCGGCCGGGCGCGCGCGGAGGACCCCGTCATGCACGCCGCGGGCATCGACCTGCACGCGAAGCCGGGCGACGAGGTCACCGCCGGTCAGCCGCTGTTCACGCTGCTGGGGCACGATGAGACCAGATTCGAACGCGCACTGCAGGCGCTCGAAGGATCATGGGAGGTAGGGTCGGACGCTCCGGACCGCAACCCGCTGGTCCTCGAGCGGATCACCGCGTGAGGCCGCAGCATCCGCCAATGACGCATCCGACCAGCCATCCCACCACCCGAACCGCGCGGGCGCACGCCCAGCGCTGAGGAGGACGACATGCCGATCGATCAGCACGGCGACACCACGCTCCAGGGCCTCTCGGTTCGGGGCCTGCCCAAGGTGTCCCTGCACGACCACCTCGACGGCGGTGTGCGCCCGCAGACGATCATCGAGCTCGGCGACGCGATCGGGCTGGAGCTGCCCGAGAGCGACGGCGACGCGCTGGGCACCTGGTTCGCCGAGAAGGCGGATTCCGGTTCTCTGGTGGAGTACCTCAAGACGTTCGACCTCACCACGGGCGTCATGCAGACGACCGAGGGTCTCACGCGCGTCGCGCGCGAGTTCGTCGAGGACCTCGCCGCGGACGGCGTGATCTACGGCGAGGTGCGGTGGGCGCCCGAGCAGCACCTGAGCCGCGGGCTGTCCCTGGACGAGGTCGTCGAGGCCGTGCAGGCAGGCATCGAGGAGGGTGAGGAGGCGGCCGAGCAGTCGGGCCGCGACATCCGCGTCGGCCAGCTCATCACGGCGATGCGCCACACCGACCGCTCGCTGGAGATCGCCGAGCTCGCCGTCGCGTGGCGGGGTCGCGGCGCCGTCGGGTTCGATATCGCCGGCCCGGAGGACGGGTTCCCGCCGTCACGGCACAAGGTCGCCTTCGACTACCTCGCGTCGGAGTTCTTCCCCGCGACGGTCCACGCCGGCGAAGCCGCCGGACTGGACTCGATCCGCTCGGCGATCATCGACGGCCGTGCGATCCGTCTCGGCCACGGCGTGCGCATCGCGGAGGACCTCGAGGTCGTCTCGCGGGCCGGCGACGAGGTGCTCGTGCAGTTCGGCGACCTCGCCCGGTGGGTGCGGGACCGCGAGATCACGCTCGAGCTGTCGCCGTCGTCGAATCTTCAGACCGGCGCGATCGAGCGCTGGGGCGAGGAGCTGGCCGATCACCCGTTCGACCTGCTGTACCAGCTCGGGTTCTCGGTCACCGTGAACGTCGACAACCGCACGATGAGCCGCACGTCCCTGACCCGCGAGCTGGCACTGCTGTCCGAGACCTTCGAGTACGACCTCGACGATCTCGAGACCTTCCAGCTCAACGCGGCCGCCGGTGCGTTCCTGCCGGTGGAGGAGCGCGAGGAGCTCATCGAGCTGATCGCGGAGGGGTTCGAGCGGTAGGGTCGCTCCGAGTATCTGCAGAACTCCACCGATGTGAGCGGAAGAGCGTGCTATGCGGTGCGGCGGCGCTCGCGGCGCCGCGGTGCGGTGGAGTTCTGCGACTGCACGAGCCGTGCAGGGTTGTCGAGCACCTGTTTCATCGTGGCCAGCACCGATTCGGTCCGGTAGAGGATGTCCTCGGCGATCGGGCGGATCGTGGTGTAGCCCAGTGTCGCGGCGGCGATGTCGCGAGCACGATCGCGCTTCTGCGCCTCCCACCCGCCGTGGAACTCTCTGCTGTCGCACTCCACGATCAGCCACCCGTCCACGATGAGGTCCACCCGCCCCACGCCGGTAATCGCCACCTGGACCTGGACATCGCAGCCCAGACCTCGCAGCATCAGCCTCATGATCGTCTCAGGTCCCGACTCGCTGCGCCGATCGAGCAGTTCACGCAGAGCGCGATAGCGGCGAGGAAGCCGAGCGAAGATCGCCGCGATGTCGTCCTCGTCGACGAATCCGCGGTGCCAGGCGTTGTCGAGGCTCGCGATCGCGTCGCGCGGCGCCTGGCACCGGCACGCCTGGGCGAGAGCGCCCACGATGTCGGACGCGAGAGCGCTGCGCGGGGAGCCGGACGGTCTCCAATGGGCGACCACCTCCGGCGGCCTGGGTGGAAGCCGGGTGGTTCCACGGTCGAACTGAGCATGCAGGGAGTGCTCGACGCGGACGAAGATGCCCAGGGCGGCCAGAAGCGAGACGCAGTCGAGGCGGCCGCCGAGCCGTCCGGCGCGGATGAGTCCTTCGCAGACGTCGCCGCGAACGTAGCGACCGTTGCGCAGCCGCAGAAGCTCTCCCTCAGCCAGGAGCAGCTTCACGCGATGTCTGCTCAGGCCAGAGGCGGCAAGTGCCCGCCCGCTGAGGAAGGTCGCGCTGAGAATCACGGCCGCCCGGTCGGTCTGCTGCATTGCCCCAGCGAACCGCGGAGAGGCGTCGACATCGGTCCGCGGAGACTTGGCGTGGATGGCTGCCGCTGCCCGGCGAGGTGGGGAGGAACAGACTTGGTCGGCAGAAATCCACCAGTCCGATCACTTCGGGCGCCGGACGCCCCGGATCACTGCACATCCGACCCGATCGGGTGGAGTTTCTGCACCTGCGCAGGACCCAGGGCGGATCAGCGGCGGGCGACTCCGGGGTGGGTCTCCAGGTACTCGTCGAAAGCCTGCGCGCTCGTGCGCGTGGGCGTGTATCCGAAGTCCCGCTTGAGCGCATCGTTGGCGAGCACAGGGCGGTACCGCAGGAAGCCGATCTGCTCGGGACCGTGCACCGTGAGGTGTAGCATCCTGCCGACACGCAGCCCGAGCGCGAGCACACCGGCGGGCACTGACGTGACCCGCTTGCCGAGTCTCGCGGCGATCTCGCGCACCGTCAGCCGGCCGTCTCCAGCGACGTTGTAGATGCCCGGCGGGCCATCCGTCGCCGCACGCGCCATGGCGGCCGCGACATCGTCGACCCAGACGAATACGAAGGGAGAATCCGAACCCCGCACCGCCAGGATCCGCCGCCGGTCCCACAGGGCCGTGATCTGGTTGCGCACCGTCGGGCCGAGGATCGTCCCGATGCGGAAGACCACCTGCTCCAGCTCCGGGTTCGTCTCGCGGTAGTCGGCGAGCATCTCTTCGACCAGACGCTTGTGCAGCGAATACGGGAACTCGTCGTTCCCGCGCACGGGGTCCGTCTCGCGGAGCCACTCCGGATTGTCGGCGTGGTACCCGTACGCGGCTCCCGACGAGGAGACCACGATGCGCCGCACTCCGGTCGCGATGCACGCTTCGAGCACGTTGCGCGAGCCGCCGACATCGACGAGGTACTCCATGTCGTGGTCGCGCCCGGGGCTCACGATGGCCGCGAGGTGCACGACCACGGTGACACCGTGGCGCTCCATCAGCGGCACGAGGCCGGTCGAACGTGTCACATCGCAGTCGTCGTAGACCACGCCCTCCAGGGGGTGCTCCGGGCGCCGCACGTCACCGGCGACCACGAGGTCGACGCCCGGGTGTCCGACGAGCGCTGCGGCGACATGCGAGCCGAGGAAGCCCGCGCCCCCGGTGACGAGCACGCGGGCGTTCACGCGGCAGACTCCGGGTCGGCTGGCGCGGTGCGGTTCCGCAGGGCGTGGCGCGACGCATCGCCCTTGGGCGAGCCCGTGCGGCGCTTCGTATGCAGCGCCCACAGGGACGCGACGATGAGCCCCGCGATGATGTCCCAGATCCCCCACCAGCCGGCGACGATCGCCATCCCGCCGAGCCCGCCGAAGAAGGTGAACACGAGGCCCAGCCCGAGACCGGCATTGCGGATGCCGACCTCGAACGTCATCGCCTTCCGCTCGCGCGTGCCCAGCCCGCCGACGACCGCCGTGGTGTACCCGATCGCCAGCGCCACCGCGTCGTGGATCGCGACCACGACCACGATGACGCCCAGGAAGGCGACGAAGTACGCCCAGTTGCCGGCGAGCGCCGCGACGATGAAGCCCACGAGTGCCAGCAGCGAGAACCACTTCACGAACGGCTGCACCTTCGCAGCGAACCCGGGGAAGCGCGCCCGGATCGCAAGCCCCGCGAGGAACGGGAGGCCGATGATCAGGAAGATGTCCAGCAGCATGGTCCACGGGTTCAGCTCGACGGTCGTGAGCAGTGACCGGGCGGTCGGATGCAGCGAGCCCCAGAACGCCACCGACAGGGGCAGCACGAAGATGTAGATGAGGTTCGACACGGCCGTCATCGAGACCGACAGGGCGACGTTGCCGCCCGAACGATGAGTCAGGACCTGCGAGATGTTCCCGGGCGGGCAGCACGCCACCAAGATCATCCCGAGCGCCATCGACGGGGTCACCGGGAGGATAAGGGTCAGTGCGAACGTGACCGCGGGCAGCACGACCAGCTGCGCCAGGATCGCGATCACGAACGGCTTGGGCTTGCGCGCGACGACCTTGAAGTCCTCGGGGGAGGTGTCCAGGGCGATCCCGAACATGATGAGTCCGAGCACGACGTTCAAGACGACGAGCGTTCCCGGTGCGAAGTTCAGGACGACATCGTCGATGTTCATGCCGGTGTCCTCTTCGAGGGGCGGGATGCCGCACGCCGAGCGCCTGCGCGATCCGCGGCACCGCGCGGGTGCGCGCGAAGCGACTCCCGCGCCTCGCGCACGGCGCGACGGTAGGCGTCCTTGTTCACGTAGTACGACATGCGCTCGAGGCCGAGGTAATGGTAGCCGCCGGTGAGGTCCGGCCAGGGCTGGGACGCGACCCGGCGGCGGAACTCCTGCGCCTGCGCTGGTCGATTCTGCAGGGCGGACAGGTACTCGGCGATCAGCTCCGCCTGTTCGTACCGGCCCTGCCAGCCGATTCCGGAGGCCTCGATCATGCCCATCACGTACAGCCCGTTGAACGACGGAGGAAAGACGTTCAGGAAGAGGCGGGGAGAGAATCCGCGCCAGTTGAGGGCGTCCCGCGAGACGAACGGGTAGTCGAGGGTGTAGCCGGTCGCCAGGAGCACCATGTCGTACTCGCCGCTCGTGCCGTCGCGGAAGTGCACGGTGCGACCGTCGAATCGCTCGACGTCGGGGCGCACGGCCAGGTCGCCCTGACCGAGGTGATTCAGGATCAGCGTGTTCACGATCGGATGCGACTCGTACAGCCTGTAGTCCGGCTCGGGAAATCCGAAGCGCACCGGATCGCCCGTGAACGCGCGCAGCACGCGCTTGTCGACGAACTGCTTGATGCGCGCGGGGAGCGGCCTGCCCTGGTTCAACGTGTCGGAGGGGCGGCCGAACAGGTAGCGGGGGACGAAGTAGTACCCGCGACGCACGCTCATGTCGACGGATGCCGCATGGTGCACGGCATCGACCGCGATGTCGCATCCGGAATTCCCGGCGCCGATGATGAGCACCCGCTTGCCGGTCAGCTGGCCGGCGCTCTTGTACGCGCTGGTGTGCAGCAGCTCGCCCGTGAACTCGCCGCGGAACGTCGGCACATTCGGCTCGGCCAGCGTGCCGTTCGCGAGGATCACGCCGTCGTAGCGCGCCTCGATCGCCGATGCGGGGCCTTCCGCCCGCAGCATCCAGCCCCCGTCGTCCGTCTGCTCGAGCCCGGTCACCCGCGTGTCGAAGCGGAAGTGCTCGGTCAGCGCGAATCGGTCCGCGTAGTCACGGAAGTAGCGCATCAGGGTGCGGTGGCCCGGGTAGTCGGCGGTGGAGTCCATCGGGAACTCGGTGAACTGCGTCGTCGTGCGCGAGGAGATCAGGTGCGCTGACTCGTACATGGTCGACCGCGGGTTCTCGATGTCCCACAGGCCGCCGACCCCGCGCGAGGCCTCATAGCCGTCGAACGCGATCCCCGCCTTCTGCAGCGCCCTCGCCGCCGAAAGCCCCGACGGCCCCGCACCGATCACGGCATACCGTTGCTGCTGCATCCTTCTCCCACACGTCCTCGTGTCGGGCTTCCGCGCCCGGACAACCTCTCGATGTTAGCCGCTGTTAACTGAAGCCTCATCGCCGAGCAGGAACGGCCCGAGCGCATCCGTGATCTGCGCTCGGATCTCGGCATCCGGTATCGTCGCCTCGCCATCGCCGGCCTGGGCACCGTATGCGCCGAATCCTGCGTGGTTTCCGCCCTCGATCACGACGAAGATCGTATCGGCGGGGAGCAGGTGCGCCGCACCGTCGATCTTCTCCGGTGTGGAGAGCCCGTCTTCGCTGGCGGAGATGCTGAGCGCGGCCAGGCTCGACCCGGACAGGTCGTTCACGCAGTAGCTGCCCAGCAGGACGAGTCCGTCGGTGCCGTCGGTCAGCTGACATGCACGAACTCCGCCGAGCGAGTGGCCGCCGACGAACCAGTCGTCGATGCCGGGCACCAGCTGCGTGAAATCCGACAGCGGGCGGAAGTCGAAGAACGCGAGGTTGAGCGTCGGCTTGGTGATCACGACGGTGGCGCCCTCCTCCACGACGCCGACGAACGTCGCGGCGTACGCGAGCGGGTCGACCTTGGCCCCGGGGATGAACACGAGCCCGGTGTCGGACTCGCCGGATGCCGGGGCGAGCACCCATGCGGCGCCCTCGTCGGTCAGGATGACGTCCGTGTCGGCGCGCACTGCGTCCAGCGCCTCGGGCTCCGCGGCCATGACGCCGATGTTGGCCCACAGCAGGAAGCCGACGACGGCCGCGACGATCAGCGCGCCGAGGGCGGCCAGCACCCAGACGAGGATGCGACGGCCGCGGCGGCGCGTGGGCGCTGCTGGCACACCGTCGGTCGATGGGGCGGTCACCCCCGCAACGTTACGCGAGCTCGGCCTGCCGGGCTGCGACGATCGCCTCCACGCGCGGGAACAGCGGATGACCCGGTTCCAGACCTGTCACCGAAGCGGTGACGGATGCCGCATCCTGCTCGCGCAGGATGCGCTGCAGGTCGACCGACTGGGCGTCTTCGGCGTCGTCGAACTCGAGCGCGGCGCCCATCGCCGCGACGAGTGCGTCGACCGGCAGGCCGCGCTCTGCCGCCTCGGCCGCGGGACCGACGAAGCGTTCGTGCCGGGAGAGCTTGCGCAAGGGCTGCCGGCCGACGCGCCACACCGTGTCCGGCAGCGCCGGATTGCGGAATCTGCGCAGGATCGTCTCGCGGTACGACGCGAGGTCGGCGGGGTCGAGCCCGTGCTTGGCCACGAGCAGTGCGGACGTCTCCGCCAGTGCGGCGGCGACCCGGGCCGCGATGCCGTCGTCGGAGAGTGCGCCCGAGATCGTCTCGACGCCGGCGATCGCTCCGAAGTACGCCGTCGCGGCGTGGCCGGTGTTGACGGTGAACAGCTTGCGTTCGATGTAGGGCGCGAGGTCGTCGACGAAATGGGCGCCGGGGATCGACGGCGGATCGTCGCCGAACGGAGGGCGTTCGATCGCCCACTCGTAGAACGGCTCGACCGTGACATCGACTCCGGAGCCCTCGGGCTGCGCGGGGACGATCCGGTCCACCGCGGTGTTCGCGAAGACGGCACGCCCGGCGAGCGCATCCCACGCATCTCCGGCGAGCGAGACGATCTCGTCGCGGAGCAGGTCGGTCGCGTTGATCGCGTTCTCGCAGGCCATGATCTGCAGCGGGGGAGAGGACGGGTCGCGCAGGGCGAGCCCGGCGACGATGTGCGGCGCGACGAACTTGAGGATCGTGGGGCCGACCGCAGTCGTCACGACGTTCGCGCCGGCGATCTCGGCGATGACCTCGTCGGGGTGGGTCGCGCTGTTGATCGCCCGGAAGCCGGTCACGACTGTGTCCCGCCCGCCTTCGCCGACCTCGTGCACGGTGTACTCGGTGGCGCCGTTGATCGCGTCCACCAGCGGCGCGGCCACATCCGAGAACACCAACTCGTAGCCGCCCTGGTGCAGGAGCAGCCCGACGAACCCGCGTCCGATGTTGCCCGCGCCGAAGTGGACGGCCTTCATCAGACGCCCGCCGCCGACACCAGCGCGAAGAGCTGTTCAGGCGTCTGCGCCTGCTTGAGGTTCTCGACCTCGTCGTCGTCCGAGAAGAGGATGGCGATCTGCGACAGGATCTCGAGGTGCTCGTCGCCCTTGCCGGCGATGCCGACGACGAACGTCACCGGCTCCCCGCCCCAGTCCACACCGCCGTCGTAGCGCACGACCGACAGCGCCGAGTCGAGGATCGTGTGCTTGGTCTCGTTCGTGCCGTGCGGGATGGCCAGTTCGTTGCCCATGTAGGTCGAGACGGTCTCCTCCCGCTGCTGCATGGCGTCGTAATAGGCGCTGGTCACCGCACCTGCCGCCTGGAGGATGTCGGCAGCCTCCTTCATCGCCTCTTCGCGGGTCGCGCTGCCGGAGTGGATCCGGACCTGGCCGAGGCTCAGGACGTCACGTGCCATGATGTTGCCTTTCTCTTTTCGGACGAGTGCATGAAAGGCCACGGGGTCGGGGGCATCGCGCCGCCCGACCCCGCAGCGGTCTCAGAACCTACTGACCATCCTGGTGCTGATCGCGGACCAGATCCACGACCTCGTCGTACCTCGGCGAGTTCATGAAGTTGTCGACCGAGACGTGCACCGAGTTCGGCGACTGCTGCCGCGCCCGGTCGGTGAGCTGGTTCTGCGTGATGACCAGGTCGGCCGAGCCGTCCAGAGCCGCGATCGCCTTGTTGACGACCGTGACGTCCTCGATGCCCGCCTTCTTGATCTTGTTGCGCAGGACGCTGGCGCCCATCGCCGACGAACCCATGCCCGCGTCGCACGCGAACACGATGTTCTTGATCTGGCGCTCCGTCATGACGGCGGGCTCGATCCCGCCGCCCGCCGCGGTCGCCGCGCCACCGCGGAGGCCGCCGAGCGCGTCGGAGGACTTGCCCTTCGCGGCCTCGGTCTGGGTGATCGCCGCGCCGAACGCGTCATCCGTGGCTGCCATCGCCTCGAGGTCGCGCTTGCGCGAGGCCCGCAGGATGAGCGCCGTGAGCACGAAGGTCACGGCCGCGGCGAGGACCACCGACAGGATGACCGCGAAGTATGACCCGGTCGCAGTCTGGGCGAGAACCGCGATGATGCTGCCTGGTGCCGCCGGTGCGCGCAGCGCGCCGCCGAGGAGCATGTTCGTGGTGACGCCGGTCGCGCCGCCCGCGATGAGGGCGAGGATGACCATCGGCTTCATGAGCGCGTACGGGAAGTACACCTCGTGGATGCCGCCGAAGAACTGGATCACGGCCGCGCCCGGGGCGGACGCGCGTGCGGCGCCGATGCCGAAGAACGTGAACGCGAGCAGCAGTCCGACACCGGGGCCGGGGTTGGCCTCAAGCAGGAACAGGATGGACGATCCGTCCTCGGATGCCTGCTGGATGCCGAGTGGCGTCAGCACGCCGTGATTGATGGCGTTGTTCAGGAACAGCACCTTCGCCGGCTCGATGATGATGCTCGTCAGCGGGAGCAGGTTCATCTCCACGAGCCAGTTCACCGCGTTGCTGAGCACCTGCATGAGTCCGTTGACCAGCCAGGCGATCGGGTAGAAGCCCACGACGGCCATGACGAAGCCCCAGATGCCGGCGGAGAACATGTTGACGAGCATCTCGAAGCCCGCCTTGATCTTCCCCTCCCACAGGCTGTCGAGCCACTTCATCGTGTAGGCGGCCAGCGGCGCCATGATCATCGCGCCGATGAACATGTGCACCTGTCCGAGGGGCGCCTCGCCCTCCGCCAGCGTCGAGTTGAATTGCGCGATCAGGAAGTCCGATCCCGCGATGGCGCCCATGACGGCGATCGAGGCGACGACGCCGCCGCGGATGCCGTACACGATGTTGCCGCCGGTGTAGGCGATGATGATCGGCAGCAGGTAGTGGATGAACGGGCCGACGATCGTCGCGAGATCGGCGTTCGGCGTCCAACCCACCTCGATGAAGAACGCAGTGAAGATGCCCCACGCGATGAGCGCGGGGATGTTCGGCATGATCATGCCGGACAGGAACGTGCCGAAGCGCTGGACTCCGACCCGCACCTTGCTCCCACCGGTGGTGGGCATAGACGCCGTTGTCATGGCTGTGTCTCCTTCTTGTCAGGATCTCGCGGCCGCGCGAGCGGCCTCTGGGGTGGCGGCCTCATCGGCCGCGCGTGTGGTGATCGGAGTCGCGGCCGGGTGAGCCGCGACCATTTCATTCACGAGCAGCGGCCGCGCGGGCCGCGTCTCTGGCGGAGGCCGCATCGTTCGCGGCCAGGGCAGCCTCGGCGATCGTTCGGGCATCGTCGAGGGAGTACAGGAGCAGGGATGCCCGCACATCGGCGAGCGCGGTCGGCGCCATCGAGAGACTCGTCGCGCCGAGACCGACCAGCACGACCGCCAGCAGCGGATCCGCTGCGGCCTCGCCGCAGATCCCGACGGGTTTGCCGTGGATGCGGCCGGCGTCGCCGACCTCTCGGATCAGCCGCAGGACCGCCGGGTGCCACGGGTCCTGGAACGCCGCGACCGAGCCGAGCAGGCGGTCCGCTGCGAGCGTGTACTGGGTCAGGTCGTTCGTGCCGATCGAGGCGAAGTCCGCGTCGACGAGGATGCGGTCCGCCAGGAGTGCGGACGAGGGGACCTCGACCATGACACCTGCCGTCTTGATGCCGTAGTCGCGGGCGATCGCGACGAAGTACTCGGTCTCCTCGACGGTCGCCACCATCGGTGCCATGACCCAGAGGTCGGCATCCGTCGCGGCATCCGCCTCGGCGAGGGCGGTGAGCTGCTCGCGGAGGATGTCCTCGCTGGCGCGGAGCGCACGGATGCCGCGCAGGCCCAGTGCGGGGTTCTCCTCGTGCGCGTCGTTGAGGAATGCGAGGGGCTTGTCCGCCCCGGCGTCGAGGACGCGCACGACGACCTTCTTGCCGGGGAACGCCGCCAGGAGCTGGGTGTAGGACTCCCGCTGCTGCTCCACGGTAGGCGCCTGATTCGCGCTCAGGAAGAGGAACTCGGTGCGGAACAGGCCGACGCCTTCGGCGCCGAGCGCGACCGCCTCGACGGCGCCCTCCGGCTTGCCCAGGTTCGCGAGCAGCGGCACCGGCGTCCCGTCGCCGAGCGCGCCCGGCGTGATCGGCGCCGCAGCGGCCGACGCACGGTCCGCTGCGCGATTCCGCGCCCGCTCGAGCTCCTCGGCGGACGGCTCGGTCGTCACGACTCCTGCCGCCGCATCCACGATCACCATCTCGCCCTCCACCAGCCCGGTCGCCGATACGGCGCCCACGACGGCGACGATCGACTTCTCGCGGGCCAGGATCGCCGTGTGCGAGGTCGGTCCGCCTTCGGTGGTGACCAGTGCCAGCACCTTGTCGAGGTCGAGGAGTGCAGTGTCGGCCGGAGCGAGATCCTTCGCGACGAGCACGAAGGGGTAGCCGGGGTCCGGTACGCCGGGGGCGGGCACGCCGCGCAGCCGTGCGATGACCCGCTGGGCGACGTCGTCGAGGTCGGCTGCGCGCTCGCCGAGGTAGCCGCCCATCGCGGTGAGCGTGTCGCGGAACGTGGCGAAGGCGTCGTAGACCGCGAACTCCGCGGTCCTGCCAGCGCCGATGCGCGTGTCGATCTCGGCCTCCAGGCTCGGGTCCTCGGCCATCATGGCCTGCGCCTCGAGCACGTCCTGTGCGGCACCGCCGGCCTGCGCTCCGCGCTGCTCGAGCTCGCGGGCGACCGCCGCGACGGCTTCGCGAACGCGCGCCGTCTCCTCGGCGCCGCTCAGCCCACTGGGGCCGTCATCCGGCGCCGGAAGCGGCTCCGCCATGCGGGCGACCGGTCCCTGAGCGACCCCGAGGCCGATTCCCACCCCGCGCAACTCCGTCATGGTCTTCCTTCCGTCAGGTGAGTCATCGGTTCATGCCGCGTCATGGTCCGTCGAGAGCAGCTCGCTGAGCAGGTCGAGGATCACTTCGGCGTTGTCGCCGTCGGCGGTGAGGGTCACGTAGTCGCCCTGCTCGATCCCCAGCGCGATCACGCCGAGGATGCTCGCCGCGTTGACCGGGCCCCCGGCATCCTTTGCGATCGTCACCGGGATGCCGGCATCCTTCGCGGCCTGTGCGAACAGCTTCGCGGGCCGAGCGTGCAGGCCATGTGCGGATCCGATCCGTACGGTTCGGGTCGTGACGGGCATGTTCAGTCCTCTTCCTGTCGGGCGTCTTGTTCGGCACTGGGCGCGGCCGAGACGCCTGCGCCCGTCCTGCCGACCGCTTCGTGGACCAGGGCGAGCGTGCGGGTGCCGTCCAGATCGGTGAAGATGTCGGCCGGCAGCAGCACCACTGCGGTGCCGCGGCGAGCGGCATCGCGCTCGATGCGCTCCAGCGCGTGAACGAGGTGGGGACCGACGAGCACGACATCGGCCGCATCGAGGTCGATCGGGAGCGACTGCTCGGTGCCGGCGAACGCGGAGTACGGCAGACCCTGGTCGTGCGCGGCATGGCGCACGCGCTGAGCGACGAATGTGCTCGACGCACCGGCACCGCAGACCACCAGGATCCTCATCGACCCGCCTTCCTGTGCCCATTCTTGTGAAAACGCTGAGAGCCGACAACCAGGCAAGTTTCCGGAGGGGCGGAAAGCACGAGGCCCCGGTCCCCGGGAAGGGGATCGGGGCCTCGTGGACGGCCGCTACTGCGTGAAGAACGCGCTCGCGCGCTTCGAGAACAGGAACACGAGGCCGATGATGGCCAGGATGGCGGCGACGACCTGATCCCAGAAGTTGACGCCGATGACGATGGCCCACACCGCGACCACGAGGTTCAACGTGAACACGATGGCCATGATGATACGGGCGACGTTGCTGCCGCGGAACAGGCCGAGGCTGACGGCGATCGTCAAGATGCCGACGATCAGTACCGCCCACGCGTCGATCCCGCCGCCGTTGAACAATCCGATGATTGCTCCGACGATCTGAATGGCACCGATGATCCATGCGATCACAGCGACGATCGTTACCCCTACGGGGCGCTCTCCAGCCATCTCAACTCCTTCTGCGAGGTATGCCACAACTCTGTGGCGAGAACACGGTACCGCTCGGCGGCATCGGCCGCCACGCGGCGCGCGGCGCGTGATTGACTGGCGGAAGGACCACCGCACCGATGCGCAAGGGGACACCGTGACCAGAGCGAGACAGGACCGCCTCCTCGGTCTGCTCGCGCGCGACGGTGAGTGGGTGACGGCCGCCACGCTCGCCGACGGTCTCGGCGTGACACCGCGCAGCATCCGCTCGTACGTCACGGCCATCAATGCGCGGGTGCCGGACGGGGTCGCGGTGGAGTCCGGGCCCCAGGGCTACCGGTCCGGTCCCGATGCGGGCGTTGCGCTGCGACTGACGGCGGGGGCGGATGCCGGAACCCCGCGCGATCGGCTGCACACGCTCGTCCGCGCCCTGCTGGACGCCGATGACGGCATCGATGTGTTCGAGACTGCCGACTCCCTGCACGTCAGCACTGCGACCCTGGACGCGGATCTGGCGCGCGTGCGGGGCCTGCTCGGTGGAACCGAGCTGACGCTCGAGCGATCCGCGTCGCGGGCGCGGCTGCGGGGCACCGAGATGGCGCAGCGGCGCCTGCTCAGCAAGCTGGCGCACGACGAGATGGATGCCGGATCCTTCGACCTCGAGGCGCTGCGACGGACCCTGGGGCAGGGATCGGTCGGCGCCCACGCGTTCGGACCCTTCAAGACGGAGCTCGTCGCCGAGCTCGGCGCACTGGGGTATTTCGTCAACGAGTTCGGCATCTCGGACGTCGTCATGCACATCGCGATCGCGGCCGACCGGGTCGCCCGCGATCGCGGTCTCGAGGGCATCGCCGGTGAGATGCGCCCTGCCCAGCAGGAGGTGGCCGCGATCCTCGAGCGGCTGGTCGCGCGGCACCTCGGCGTGACGCTGGGTGCGGGCGACCTGCAGCACCTGTCGACCCTGGTGCTGACCCGGGTCGTGGCACCCGGGGCGTCGGCGCCGTCGGATCACGCGCGCTCGCGGCTCGAGCCGGAGGTCGAGGCGGCGGTCCGCGAGGTCGTCGAGGCGGCCGCGGTCGAGTTCCTCGTCGACATCGCGCACGAGGATTTCATCCTCCGCCTCGCCCTGCACGTGCAGAACCTGCAGCACCGCGCCCGCGAGCAGGCGTGGTCGCGCAACCCGCTCACCAAGTCGCTCAAATCGACGTATCCGATGATCTTCGAGGTGGCGGTGTTCATCGCGAGCGGACTGCAGGAGCGCCTCGGCATCCCCCTGCTGGACGACGAGATCGCGTACATCGCGATGCACGTCGGCGGAAGGCTCGAGCGCAGTCGACGCGCCGACCAGCTCCTCACCGCGACGATCGTGTGCCCGGGGTACTACGAGCTGCACGAGCTGCTGCGCTCGTCGGTCGACCGCTCACTCGGCCAGGCGATCGAGGTCGTGGGGGTGGAGACCCGGGTCGATCCGGACTGGGCCTCGATCGACACGGACCTGGTGCTCACGACGATCGATCCGGCGATCGCCGGCGACCGGTTCGTCCGCATCCAGCCGTTCCTCACCGACGCCGATGTGGACCGGGTGCAGACGGCGGCGGCGCGCATCCGGCGCACCCGGCGCCTCGCGCGACTGCGCAAGGAGCTCGAGCGCTACTTCGTGCGATCGGCGTTCGTCCGCGGCCTGGATGCCGACGGCGACGAGGAAGGGGTCATCCGGCACCTCGGCGCGCTGCTGGTCGAGGAGGGGGTCATCGATCAGGACTACGTGGAGCGCACGATCCAGCGCGAGCGGCTCTCCTCCACTGCGTTCACCGACGCGCTGGCCGTTCCGCACGCGATCGGCATGACCGCGACCCGCACGGCGATCGCGGTCGGCATCGCCGACCCGTCGATCCCGTGGGGAGAGGGACGGGTGCAGGTCGTCGCGGTGGTGGCGTTCTCGGAGACCGATCGCGAGGCGTTCCAGACGGTCTTCGAGCAGTTCGTCGAGGTGTTCTCCGAGCGCGACAGCGTGCACCGGATCGTACGTCGCGCGACTGACTTCACGGGCTTCCTGGACGAGCTCGTCGCCGTCATCGACGGCTGAGGAGCGGCATCCGCTCAGCGGGCGAGGCGCGACTCCAGCCCCAGCCGCACCGAGGCCCACTCGTGCGGGAGGATCGAGAAGACGACCGTGTCGCGCAGCGATCCGTCCGGGCCGATGCGGTGGTTGCGCAGCACACCGTCCTGCTTGGCGCCGAGCCGGGCGATCGCGGCGCGCGACTGGAGGTTGTGCCAGTGCGTGCGGAACTCCACCGCGATCGCGTCGCAGCGCTCGAACGCGTGACCGAGCAGGAGCAGCTTCGAGGCGGTGTTGACGGCCGTGCGCTGCGCCTCCACGCCGATCCAGGTGTGTCCGATCTCGACGTGCCGGTTCGGCTGGTCGATGTCGCAGAACGTCGTCATCCCGATCGCCTTGCCGGTGTCGAGCCGTCGCACGGCCCACGGGTTCATCGAGCCTTCCTCGTGCCACGCCAGCCGCTGCTCGATATCGGCGGCGACCGCATCCGGTGACGGCACGGATGTGTACCAGGCGTGCTCGAGGCCGACCGTCGCCTCAGCGAGTTCCTCCGCGTGGTCGAGCGTCAGCGGTTCCAGGCGGACGAAGGCGTTCTGGAGGGTGATCGCGTCGCGCAGGAGCATGTGCTGAGCCTACGAGGGTTCGTTCGCGTGCATGGCGGCCTCCGCCGCCGCCGCGCCGGCGGCCGGGTCGGAGACGTGGGATGCCGCACGCGCGGCGCTGACGGCGCGCCTGCCGGCCGGCAGCCACACCGCGCCGCCGACGACGATGAAGGTGAGCACGCCCGCCGAGACCAGGAGCCATTCGATCGGGACGAGGTCCGCGAGCGGACCGAACACGACCATGCCGATGGGCATCGCCAGAGCCATCACGATTCCGAGGAAGCCGAACACGCGGCCCTGCCGTTCGGGTTCGACCGTCTCCTGCAGCAGCGTCATCGACGGGGTCGAGAAGAACGGCACCGAGAGGCCGAGCAGCCACATGAAGCCGAAGTACAGCCAGATGTTCGGCGAGAGCCCCAGTCCGATGGAGAGCACGCCGAACACGAGGGACGACACGATGATCATTCCGATGCGACTGCGCTTGGCGAAGAAGGATGCGACGACGATTCCGCCCAGCACCATGCCCACGCTGAACGCGACCTCGAGCACCGCGAGGTTGATCACGTTCTGCTGCTCTCCCGCGTCGAAGGTGCGCACGAGCATCAGGGGCGTCAGATTCGACGGCGCCACGATCAGGACGAAGATGATCGCGAACAGCACGAGCAGCCATCGCACG
Source organism: Microbacterium sp. cf046 (assembly GCF_900114345.1). Lineage (GTDB taxonomy): Bacteria > Actinomycetota > Actinomycetes > Actinomycetales > Microbacteriaceae > Microbacterium. Next base: position 1,303,150 of record NZ_FOZJ01000001.1, read on the forward strand.
AACGCGTGGTGCGCGACGTAGCGGACGCCGTCGACGAGATCCGCGAAATACCCGGTCGGCACGTCGCCCGCGCGCCGGATCGCCGAGACCGGGATCAGCGCGAGCAGGCCGATCCCGATGATCGCCGTCACGACGTCGATGAAGAAGATCGGCACCAGCGAGGATGCCGTCCCGCCCGCCTCGGCCGACGACCATGCGTAGATGGCGCCCGCAGCGGCGGGTGCCAGCAGCGCCATCGCCGACTGGATCGATCCGTTGATGCCGTTCACGCGCATGAGATTGCGCGTGGGCGTGATCTGCGGAATCAGCGCCGAGACGGCGGGCATCTGGATCCCGGCTCCTGCCGAGCGGATGGCCATCGTGAGGAAGATGAGCCACACCGCGTCGTACCCCGACATCATGACCAGTGCGAGCGCGAGAGTCGAGGCGGCGATCGACGCGTCGGCGACGATGATCAGGTACTTGCGGTTGTGGCGGTCGGCCCAGACGCCGCCGAAGATCGACACCACGGCCTGCGGCAGGAACCCGAACAGCGCCGCGAGCATCATGATGACGCCGGACTCGTACGTGATCGTCAGGTACCAGAACACCGCGTACTGCACGAGCATCGAGCCGAGCAGGCTGATCGTCTGCCCGCTCAGGAAGAGGACGACCTTCCGAAGCCAGTGCGGCGGATCGGGTGGTTCCTGCGTCGCGCTCGCGCTTTCAACCAGCTCGGATGCCGCGTCCTCGGCATCCGTCGGCTCGTCCTGCGCGGCCCGGGTCACGCGCGCGTCAGCCGGCCTCGTCCAGGAGTGCGTGTGCGCCGTCGGTGAGGGCGGTGAGCCGTGCCCTCGCGTCGTCGACGGAGTCGCCGCGCACGTCGAGGTAGATCTTCAGCTTCGGCTCGGTGCCGCTCGGGCGCACGATCACGCGCGATCCGTCCGCCATCCACAGCCGCAGCACGTCGCCCCGCGGCAGATCCTCGACGCCCTCGAGCAGGTCCTCGATCCGGTCGACGGCGACCGATCCGATCGAGTCCGGGTGCCGCTCGCGCAGGCCCGCCATGATCCGCTCGATGCGCGAGAGATCGTCCACGCGGATCGAGATCTGATCGCTCGCGAAGAACCCGAAGGTCGCGTCGAACTCCGCAAGCACCCGCGCAAGGCTCTCGCCTCTCCCGCGCGCCTCTGTCACGATGCCGAGCATCGCGACGGCAGCCGAGATGCCATCCTTGTCGCGGACGGTCTCGGGGTTCACCAGGTAGCCGAGGGCCTCCTCGAAGCCGAACACGAGGCCGGGGGCCCGCGAGATCCATTTGAAGCCGGTGAGGGTCGTGTGGAAGTCGAGCCCGTAGTGGTCGGCGACGGCCTTGAGCCCGGGAGAGGAGACCAGCGAGCAGGCGAGGGACGCACCCGGCCCGGCACCGCCCTCGCGCGCGAGTCGCGCGGCCCGCCAGCCCAGGAGCAGCCCGATCTGGTTGCCCGTGAGGCGCCGCCACCCGCCCGCGGCGTGCGGATCCGGCACCGCGACCGCGAGACGGTCGGCGTCGGGGTCGTTCGCGATCACGAGGTCGGCGTTCGTGCTCCGCGCGGTCTCGAACGCGAGGTCCATCGCACCGGGCTCCTCCGGGTTGGGGAACGCCACAGTGGGGAATGCGCCGTCCGGATCGAGCTGCTGCTCGACCGGGACGGGCGGCGGGTACCCGGCCGCATCGAGGATCCGAGAGAGGGTCTCCCACCCGACGCCGTGCATCGCCGTGTAGACCCACCTCAGTCCCTCGGCGCCCTCGGGCGCCGGCGCCACCGCGGCCGTCGCGTCGATGTACGCATCGACGAGGGACTCGGGCGCGATCTCGTAGCCGAGCGAACGCGGCAGTGCGGCGACATCGCCGGCATCCGCGATGCGCTGGATATGCGCGGCGATCTCGGCGTCGGCGGGCGAGACGATCTGGGCGCCCTCATCGGCGCCGCCGAGATAGACCTTGTAGCCGTTGTCGTTCGGCGGGTTGTGGCTCGCGGTCACCATGACCCCGGCATCCGCGTCGAGTTCCCGGACCGCGAACGCGAGCACGGGGGTCGGCAGCAGGCGGGGGAGGAGGATCGCCCGCAGCCCGGCGCCGGCGAAGAGCTCTGCGGAGTCCTGCGCGAACACATCCGAGTTGCGGCGGCCGTCGTAGCCGATCACGACCGTCGGAGTTCGCGCCGCGCCGGCACGCTCACGTACGTACGCCGCGAGCCCGGCGGCGGCCTGCGCGACCAGCACCCGGTTCATGCGGTTGCTGCCGGCGCCCAGTTCCCCGCGAAGGCCGGCAGTGCCGAAGGCGAGCCGCCCGGCGAACCGGTCGGCCAGGTCGGCGGATGCCGCGCCGTCGCCGGCTTCGGCCCCCTCGATCACGGCGCGCAGCTGCGCGCGTGTCTCGGCATCCGGATCCTGGGCGAGCCAGGCGCGCGCGGTCTGCAGCAGCTGGTCCTGGCCCTCTGCGCCGTCCAGCGCCGCGTTCACATCGCGCCGATCACGCGGGCCAGCAGCGAGGAGATGACCGGTCCGGCCGCCTGCCCCGCCTCCATGACCTCCTGGTGGCTCAGGGGAGTGGTCTGGATGCCGGCGGCCATGTTCGTGATGAGCGAGAAGCCCAGGATCTCCATCCCCGCCTGTCGTGCGGCGATCGCCTCGAGCGCGGTGGACATGCCGACGATGTGTCCGCCGATCGCCTTCGCCATCTGCACCTCGGCGGGCGTCTCGTACTGAGGACCGGTGAACTGGCAGTAGACGCCTTCGTCCAGCGACGGGTCGATCATGCGGGCGAGATCGCGCAGCCGCACCGAGTACAGGTCGGTCAGGTCGACGAAGGTGGCACCCTCGAGGGGAGTCGAGCCGGTCAGGTTGATGTGGTCGCTGATCAGCACCGGGGTCCCCGGCTTCCAGGTGTGTTTGATCCCGCCCGCGCCGTTGGTCAGCACCATCGTGCGCGCGCCGGTCGCGGCGGCGGTGCGCACGCTGTGCACGACCCGTCGCGGTCCGTGGCCCTCGTAGAAGTGCGTGCGCGCGCCGATGATCAGAACGTGCTTGCCGCGGGGCGTCACGACGCTGCGGAGCGTGCCCACGTGGCCCTCGAGGGCCGGCTTGCTGAACCCGGTCACCTCCGTCGCCGGGATCGTGGCGACGGTCTCGCCGATCAGTTCGGCCGCTTGACCCCAGCCGCTGCCGAGGGTGAGCGCGATATCGTGGCGCGGCATTCCGGTGAGCCGGGTGATGTCGTCCGCGGCCTCGGCGGCGATCTCGAACGGGTCGGCAGCAGGGTCGTCGAGCGGGTTGGAGAGAGTCTCTGACATGCACCCACTCTAGGAACGCGGACGCTCCGGAGCCAGACCGCGCGCGGAGGGGCGACCGGCCCGACCGGGGGAGGTCGTGCCGGGGTGCTCGATGGGGCTCCGCCTCAAACCCCTGGGTGTGCTTCGC
>NZ_FOZJ01000001.1:1306795-1364373 GCF_900114345.1 Microbacterium sp. cf046
CTCAATGGGGCTCCGCCCCAAACCCCTGGGTGTGCTTCGCACCCCCGGTGCTGGGAGGATGAGTGCATGTCTTTGAGCTTCGAGCGCACCCAGAGCGTCGCGATCATCGGTGGCGGCCCCGGCGGATATGAGGCCGCACTCGCCGCCGCTCAGCTGGGTGCTGAGGTCACGGTGGTCGAACGCGCCGGGATCGGCGGCTCGGCCGTGATCACGGATGTCGTTCCGTCCAAGACGCTCATCGCCACCGCGGACGCGGCAGTCGCGATCAAGGGGGCCGGTGACCTCGGGGTGCAACTGTTCGCCCGCGGTGCCGAGGGCAAGCCGCTCAAGCCCGAGATCGCGATCAACCTGGGCGCGGTCAACAAGCGGCTCCTGTCACTGGCGCGGCAGCAGTCCGACGACATGCGCGCTTCGCTCGTCGAGGCGGGCGTCCGCATCATCTCCGGGTTCGGACGACTCGACAGCGACAACGCCGTCGTCGTCTCGACCGGGCCCAAGGGAACCGACTTCGACCGGATCGAGGCGGACACGCTGCTGGTCTCGGTGGGCGCATCCCCGCGTGAGCTGCCCTCGGCGAAGCCCGACGGCGTGCGCATCCTCACGTGGACGCAGCTGTACGACATGACCTCGCTCCCCGAGCACCTGATCGTGGTCGGGTCGGGTGTGACCGGCGCCGAGTTCGCGTCCGCCTATATGAACCTCGGTGCGAAGGTCACGCTCGTCTCGAGCCGCGAGCAGGTCCTGCCGGGCGAGGACAAGGATGCCGCATCCGTACTCGAGAAGGTCTTCAAGCGCGGCGGCATGACGGTGCTCTCGAAGTCGCGCGCCGACAAGGTCCAGAACACCGGTGACGGGGTGCTGGTCACGCTGGCGGACGGGCGGACGGTCGAAGGCAGTCACTGCCTCATGGCGGTCGGATCGGTCCCGAACACGGCAGGCCTCGGGCTCGAGGACGCCGGCGTGCAGATGACGGAGTCCGGACACATCCAGGTCAACCGCGTCGCGCGCACGTCGGTTCCGAACATCTACGCGGCCGGAGACTGCACGACCTTCATGCCGCTCGCGTCGGTGGCATCGATGCAGGGTCGCACCGCGGTCTTCCACGCGCTCGGCGACGTCGTGATCCCGCTCGAGCGCCGCCGGATCACCTCGAACATCTTCACCGCACCCGAGATCGCCACGATCGGCTGGCAGGAGCAGGACATCTCCGACGGGCTCATCAACGGCGTCGTCCACAAGCTGCCACTGGCCTCCAACCCGCGCGCCAAGATGATGGGCTTCAAGGACGGCTTCGTGAAGCTCCTGGCCAGGCAGGGCAGCGGCACCGTGATCGGCGGCGTCATCGTCGGACCACGCGCGTCCGAGCTGATCTACCCGATCGCGATCGCGGTCGAGCGCCGGCTCACGGTGGACCAGCTCTCGCGCGTGTTCGCGGTGTACCCCTCGCTCACCAGCAGCATCACGGATGCCGCGCGGGCGATGCACATCGTCGACCGGGCGAACGAAGACGGCTGATCACGTCCAGGATGCCGTGCCGCGGCATCCCGCGCCCCGTTCGTCCGTCACCGGCGTACGCGAAACGGCCGTCCGCGCGAGCACGGGTGACGGATGAACCGAGGTCGTCGTGCGTCTCGGCCGCTAGCTGATCGTCAGCAGCTGGTGACCGGCCGAGACCGTCGTGCCGGCGGTCGCGTTGATCGCGCCGATCACGCCGTCCTTGTGGGCCTGGATCGGCTGCTCCATCTTCATCGCCTCGAGCACGACGACCAGGTCGCCCTTGACGACCTGCTGGCCGTCTTCGACGGCGACCTTGACGATCGTGGCCTGCATGGGACTCTTCACCGCGTCGCCGGACGCCCCGGCGACCACGGTGGGCGCGTGGGAGCGTCGTGACGGGGGAACGGCCGCGGGGCGCGCCGTCGCGCCGGGCGCGGCGACGATCCGGTCGGGCAGGCTCACTTCGAGCCGCTTGCCGCCGACCTCGACCACGACCGTGTGGCGGGCTTCGGCCGGTTTCGGTGCCTCGAGCTCGCCGTCCCACGGCGGGATGTCGTTGACGAACTCGGTCTCGATCCAGCGCGTGAACACGCCGAACACGCCGTCCTCCGCGGTGAAGGCGGGGTCGCGCACGACCTTGCGGTGGAACGGCAGCACGGTCGGCAGACCGGCGACCTCGAACTCGTCCAGCGCGCGACGCGCACGCTCGAGCGCTTCGGCCCGGTCGCGGCCGGTGATGATGATCTTGCCGAGCAGGGAGTCGAACGCGCCGCTGACCGAGTCGCCCGCCGTCACGCCGGAATCCAGACGGATGCCGGGACCGCCGAAGGTCTTGAACACGTGGATCGGACCGGGCTGGGGGAGGAATCCGCGACCGGGATCCTCGCCGTTCACGCGGAACTCGATCGAGTGGCCGACGGGCACGGGGTCCGGGTAGTCGAGCGTCCCGCCCTCTGCGAGGCGGAACTGCTCGCGCACCAGGTCGACCCCGGTGATCTCCTCCGAGACCGGATGCTCGACCTGCAGGCGGGTGTTCACCTCGAGGAACGAGATCGTGCCGTCGGCGCCGATGAGGAACTCGCACGTGCCGGCCCCGACGTATCCCACCTCGCGCAGGATCGCCTTCGACGCCTCGTACAGCGTTCGGTTCTGTTCCTCGCTGAGGAACGGTGCCGGGGCCTCTTCGACCAGCTTCTGGTGGCGTCGCTGCAGCGAGCAGTCGCGCGTGGAGACGACGACGACGTTGCCGGCCGCATCCGCGAGACACTGCGTCTCGACGTGACGCGGCTTGTCGAGGTACTTCTCGACGAAGCACTCGCCGCGGCCGAAGGCGGTGATCGCCTCGCGCGTGGCCGACTCGAACATCTCCGTGATCTCGTCGTACTCGCGGGCCACCTTGAGGCCGCGCCCGCCGCCGCCGTACGCGGCCTTGATGGCGATCGGCAGGCCGAACTCCTCCGCGAACGCGACGACCTCGGACGCGTCGGCGACGGGGCCGGGCGTGCCGGGCGCGAGCGGGGCGCCGACCCTCTCGGCCACGTGGCGTGCGGTCACCTTGTCGCCGAGCGCTTCGATGGCCTCGGGCGACGGGCCGATCCAGATCAGCCCGGCATCCATGACCGCGCGCGCGAATACGGCGTTCTCTGCGAGGAAGCCGTATCCGGGGTGCACCGCGTCGGCGCCCGAACGGCGTGCCACCGAGAGGATCTTCTCGATCGACAGGTACGTGTCGGCGCTGGTCGCGCCCTCAAGGGCGTACGACTCGTCGGCGAGACGGGCGTGGAGCGCGTCGCGGTCCTGGTCGGCGTACACGGCGACCGAGGACTTACCGGCATCTCGCGCGGCGCGGATGACGCGGACGGCGATCTCGCCGCGGTTGGCAACGAGCACCTTGGCGATCTGAGGCATGGATGCCAGCCTACCCACGCGCCGGAGACCCCTTTTGAGTCCTTCGCACAAGAAAGCCCGCCAAACGTGTGGGGAGTCTACGAGCCATCCCGAGCGGTTGTGTGCGGTTCCGAGCAGTCAGCCGCGATTCCAAAGATCCGGCCATGCGAGACCGAGCTCCACCGCCAGCCGGCGCACCGTGGAGAGGGACATGCCCACGACCGTCGAGGGGTCGCCCACCACCCGATCGATGAAGGGGCCGCCCAGGCTGTCGATCGTGAACGCGCCGGCGACCTTCAGCGGCTCGCCCGACGCGACATACGCCTCGATCTCGGCATCCGTGACGTCCGCCGCGAAGCTGACGGATGCGGCGGCCACCGCATGAGCCTCTCGATCGGCCGCGCCCGGAGTCACCCGGATCACGCTGTGGCCGGAGTGCAGCACGCCCGTGCGCCCGCGCATCGCCCGCCAGCGCCGGGTGGCGACCTCGGCGGTATGGGGCTTGCCAAGGATCTCGCCGTCGATCTCGAACATCGAGTCGCCGCCGATCACGATCCCGGCGAACGCGGCGCCCTCGGCTGCGAGTCGGGCCGCGACATCCGCGGCTTTGCGGCGAGCGAGGAGGAGCACGTGCTCGTCCGCGTCCAGCCGGCGACGTTCCGCCGCCTCGACCTGCGCGATCACCGCGTCCTCATCCACATCGGGTGCCAGCGTCCGCGGTTCGATCCCCGCCTGACGCAGCAGCATCAGCCGGGCGGGGGACGTCGAAGCGAGGCAGACCTGCATGCGTTCACGGTAGCCGCGTCCCGCCCGCCCTGTGGAATGCTCGGTGGGTGGATGATGCGACAGGCGCAGCGGCGGCCGGTGACGAGCTCGAGCTCGACATCACGAGCGTCGCGCACGGCGGGGTCTTCGTCGGACGGCACGGGGCGGTCGACCCCGAGACCGGCCGCGGCGGCAGGGTCGTGTTCGTCCCCGATGCCATTCCCGGCGAGCGCGTCCGCATCCGTCTCACCGACGTCGGGAAGAAGTCGTTCTGGCGCGGGGACGTGCTCGAGGTTCTGGATGCGTCGCCGCACCGCAGGATGCACATCTGGCGGCAGGCCGACGTCACCGTTCCGCCGCATCTGCGCCCGGGCGGCGCCGACTTCGGCCACATCGAGCTCTCTCACCAGCGCGAATTGAAGCTCGACGTCCTGGGCGACGCCCTGCACCGCTTCGGCGGGGTCGAGCCGCCCGTGGCGATATCCGGTCCGGCACCGACGGTGACCCCGGACGGCCGCGTCGTGGACGAGGAGAGCGCGGACGGCGGTGGCTGGCGAACCCGCCTCAGCCTGCACGTCGATGCCGACGGCTACGTGGGGCCGTTCGCAGCGCGCAGCCATTCGGTCATCGCGGTCGAGGACCACCCGCTCGCAACGCCCGAGGTCGAGCGCGCGGCGCTCGCGCTCGGGCACGGCCGGGCGGGCCGCATCGATCTCGTGCAGCCCTCGGACGGTCGGGTGCGCGTCATCCCTCGGCCGGATGCGGCCAAGACCGGCCCGCGGGAAGCCCGTGAGGTGGTGCACGAGCTCGTCGGGGCGCGCGAGTTCCGCGTCGACGCCGGAGGCTTCTGGCAGGTCCACCGGCTCGCTGCGGCGACCCTCGACGGCGCCGTGCGCGCCGCGATCGGCGATCTCGCACGGGACGGCGCCGCACTGGAGACCGATGCGTGGCACCTCGACCTCTACGGCGGGGTGGGGCTGTTCGCGGCCGCGATCGCCGATCTCGGTGGAACGCATGTCACCTCTGTCGAATCGGACGCCCGCGCGACGGAGCACGCGGGGGAGAACCTCGCCGAGTGGGTCGGCGCGCGCGCCGAGACCGCGCGCGTCGACCGGTTCGTGTCGCGCCTGGTCTCCGACGCGACCGCTCGTGACCGTGACCGGCTCGCACGAGGGGTCACCGTCCTCGATCCGCCGCGGTCCGGCGCCGGCCGCCAGGTCGTCGAGGCGGTCGCAGCGCTGCATCCCTCGGCGGTGGTCTACGTCGCATGCGACCCGGTCGCACTCGCCCGTGATGTGGCGACGTTCCGTGACGCCGGCTACGACCTGCGCGCGGTCGCGGCGTTCGACCTGTTCCCGAACTCGCACCACATCGAGGCCGTCGCGACCTTCGTGTGCTGAGGCCCGTTTCGAAGGGCCTGCGTGGCTAGGCTTGCGGCATGACGCGCGTAGCCCTGATCGATGATCACGAGTCGGTCCGACTCGGGCTGGAAGCCGCCTGCGCACGCGCGCAAAAGGTGGTGGCCTTCTCGGGCAGCAACGTGACCGCCTACCTGGACTGGCGTGCCTTCAGCGGCGCCGCGCCGGCCGACGTCGTCGTGCTCGACCTGACGCTCGGAGACGGGACCACCGTCACCGAGAATGTCCGCCGGCTCGTCGCCGACGGCTCCAGCGTCATCATCCACAGCGTCGCCGACCGCCCCGCCGCCGTGCGCGAGGCGCTCGCCGCGGGAGCGGCCGGCGTGGTCAGCAAGGCATCGCCGATCGGCGACGTGATCGCTGCGATCAGCACCGTCGCGGGGGGCGAGCCGCTCAACAATGTGGAGTGGGCCAGCGCCGTGGACGGCGATCGCGCGTTCGCCGACGCGCAGCTGTCCGCCCGGGAGCGCGACGTCCTGCGGCTGTACGCGGCGGGACTGCCGCTGAAAGTCGTGGCGGACCGGCTCGGAGTCGCGTACTCCACCGCGAAGGAGAACATCACACGGGTGCGGGTGAAGTACGTCGAGGTGGGCCGGCCCGCGCCGACCAAGGTCGATCTCCTGCGCCGCGCGATGGAGGACGGCATCCTCGCCGAGCCGAGCGACCGCGAAGGTGCCGGTGGTGTCGGAGGCTGAGAGCACCCGCGCCATCCTCGATGACGCGTGGGGCCACATCCCGCAGTCCCGCGAGACGACGGCGGGCCTCGGATCCTTCACGAGGCTGCGCATCGAGCGCATCATCTCGCTCGTCGTCGGCCTCGGCAGCCTGGTCCTGGGCACCCAGGCGTTCCTGACCGCTCTCCTGCCCTACCAGGAGAGCCCGGCCTGGCACGTGCCGCTCATGCTCATGACCTTCGTGCCGCTGACGGCGATGCTGATCGCGTGCGGTCTCGGCCGGGCGGTGCGGCTGTGCGCCGGCATCTTCGCGGTCGCCTATCCCCTGGCGCTCCTCCTGTGGCCCGCCGCCACGGCGGGCGGCACCGCGGACTCCACCGCCGAGCCGTGGATCTGGTACCTCGTCAACGTCGCGACCGTGGCGAGCGTCCTCGCGTTCCCCCTGTTCCTCCAGGTGGTCTGGACCGCGTTCGTCCCGATCCTGTTCGGGGTCGTCCGCCTGATCCAGGGCGAGTTCACTCCCGAGTACTGGTACAACGTGACCCTCGACGTGTCGTTCGCCCTCATCCTCGGCGGGATGCTCGTCACCCTCGGCTGGGTGTTCCGCGCGATCGCGGCGAACGTGGACGAGGCCCGGGCACGCGCCGTCGAGTCGTACGCGGCCGCCGCGGCGGCGGATGCTGCGGAGCAGGAGCGCATCGCCGTGGCGGCGCTGATGCACGACAGCGTGCTGGCCGCGCTCATCGCGGCGGAACGGGCGCACACGCCGCGTGAGCGGACTCTCGCCGTGACGATGGCCCGGGAGGCGCTGACCCGTCTCGCGAACACCGAGCAGGACTCGGAGGAGGGGAGCGACGAGCCGCGGGATGCCGCGAGCCTGGCCGATGACATCGAACGGTCCGCCGCCGAACTGGGCGTCGACATCGGCGTCCAGCGCTCGATCGTGCCGCGGACGCCTCCCATGCCCGGACGGATCGCCCGTGCCCTGGTGCTCGCGGCGACGCAGGCGATCGCCAACGCGGCCCAGCACGCCGGGGGATCCGGCCTCGCGGTCATCGTCGACGGGAGCGCCGACCCTGCGCGCGTGCGCATCACCGTGCGCGACACCGGAGCGGGCTTCGACCTGGACCGGGTCCCGCACGACCGGCTCGGCATCCGCGCATCGATCTTCGCCCGGGTCGCCGCCGTCGGCGGCACCAGTTCGATCGACTCCGACCCCCACGGCACGACAGTGCGGCTCGAGTGGCGGGAGGGGACGCCGTGATCAGCGTGCGGCAGATCATCGTCGCGCTCGGGCTCGCCTTCACGGCCTATCTCGCGGCCCGCGGCCTGTGGTGGACCGCTCCGGTGCCGCAGCCGCTCGTGGTCATCGCCGCGCTCAGCCTTTATCTGTTCACCACGTGGCTCTGCATCTTCTGGGAGGCGCGCCGGGCGGCCCCCTCCGCGGCGGACGGGTCCGCGCGGAGAACGCTCACCGCGACCCGCACCGAGCTGCCCTACTGGGCGGGCGTGCTCGCGCTCGCGTCGGCGTTCATCGTGCCGAGCGCGATCGCCGTGGCCGTGGGCGCCGAAAACCGCACCGAGCCGTTCGCCACGTGGTACCTCGGCGGAATCGGCGCTCTCATGACCATAGTGATGGTGCGCCGGCGCCCCTGGATCGCCTGGATCGGCATCGGCGCGCTGGCGGTCGCCTCGATGGCGTGGATGGGTCCCGTGGATGCGCTCGCGCTCGGGCTCGTCGGCTCGATCGTCTGGGTGGCCGCGACGCAGCTGATGCTGCGGTCGATGGACCGCGCGGCCCGCGACACGGCGAAGCTCGCACAGCTGCAGCGCGCGGCGTCGGCGTGGCAGGCGTCGCAGACGGGCCGTCAGCGGGAGCGACGCATCCAGGTGCAGCGCGCGCTCGCCGTGGCCGGTCCGGTCCTCACACGCACCGTGTCGACCGGCGGCTCACTGGACGAGGAGGAGCGAACCCAGGCGCGTCTGGCGGAAGGCCGCCTGCGCGACGAGATGCGGGGGCCGCGGCTGCTCGATGACGCCGTGCACGCCGAGCTCGAGCGGGCCCGCCGCCGCGGCGCCAACGTCACGGTGCTCGACGAAGGCGGCCTGGACGGACTGGACGAGGCGACGCTGTCGATCATCCGCACCGAGCTGGCCGAGACCCTCCGTGCGGCGCGATCGGATCGCCTCTACATCCGGACCTCGCCGGACGAGCGCGTCGCCGTGACCGTGGTGGGGCGCTCGGCATCCGGGCCCGGCCTGTCGGACGAGGACGCCGTCGATCTCTGGCGCGAGATCGGCCACCCCGGCGCAGCCTGAAAAGGTTCTCGCTCCCCGTCCCGGCGGGGGAGGGGAGCCGGGGCGGGGAGCGGAGATCGGAGGAGGTGAGGGGCGGCGAAGCCGCCCGCCCCTCACCTGGCGGACAGTTACCCGAAAACCGTCCGCGTGGCCGAACCTGAGCTCTCCACGAATGGTGAGCAGGTCAGCCGAACGCAAAGATGCGTTCCAGCTCCTCAAGTATGTGTCGGGGTCAACCCCCGCGTCTGTAGGTATTTCGGGGGACACGCATGCACGCGCATGCGATGGTGCGAAACCCCGTGTCTCGGAGCGCCGCGAGGAGCTTCCCGACCATCGGACTCGGTAGGTCAGCCCCCGAATCGACCCCACCCGAGGTCGCGCCGAAGGGGCTCGCGGAGCGAGCGCTGGGACAGCGCCCAGCCGGTGCGCTCCGAGGCGTCGTCGGCGGTCGCGCCGGCGGACTCCTCGGCATACGCCTCGGTGACGACGGCGATCAGCGCGGCCAGCTCGTCGCTCGTGGGAGAGCCTCCGAGCACGTCCACGCGCATCGCGCCCGCGGCATCCGCCGAGTCGGCCGGGCCCGTCATAGCGGGATGTTCCCGTGCTTCTTCGGCGGCAGGCTGGCACGCTTGCCGCGCAGTGCGCGCAGCGCCTTCGCGATCGCGACGCGGGTCTGCGCAGGCTCGATGATCCCGTCGAGCTCGCCGCGCTCGGCGGCCAGGAAGGGGGATGCCACGTCGTAGGTGTACTCGTTGGCCAGGCGCGTGCGCACGGCTGCGACGTCCTCGCCGGCCTCTTCGGCCTTCTTGATCTCGCCGCGGTACAGGATGTTCACCGCACCCTGCCCGCCCATGACCGCGATCTCGGCCGTCGGCCAAGCCAGGTTCACGTCGGCGCCGAGCTGCTTGGAGCCCATCACGATGTACGCGCCGCCGTACGCCTTGCGCAGGATGACCGTGACGAGCGGCACGGTGGCCTCGGCGTACGCGTAGAGCAGTTTCGCGCCGCGGCGGATGACGCCCTCCCATTCCTGATCGGTGCCCGGCAGGTAGCCCGGGACGTCGACGAGGGTGAGGATCGGCACTGAGAACGCGTCGCAGAAGCGCACGAAGCGGCTGGCCTTCTCACCGGCCTGGATGTTCAGCGTTCCGGCCATCTGCGACGGCTGATTCGCGATGATGCCGACCGTACGACCCTCGACGCGTCCGAAGCCGATCACGATGTTCGGCGCGAAGAGGGGCTGGACTTCGAGGAAGTCGCCGGAGTCGACGATGTGCGAGATGACCTGGTGGATGTCGTAGGGCTGGTTCGGTGAGTCGGGGACGATCGTGTTGAGGAAGCGATCGGCATCCGTCGTCTCGAACTCGAACCCGCTCTCGTAGATCGGCAGCTCCGACATGTTGTTGTCCGGCAGGAACCCGAGCAGGGTGCGCGCGTAGTCGATCGCGTCGTCCTCGTCCTCGGCGAGGTAGTGGGCGACGCCCGAGCGCGTGTTGTGCGTGTACGCCCCGCCGAGCTCCTCCATCCCCACGTCCTCGCCGGTCACGGTCTTGATGACATCGGGGCCGGTCACGAACATCTGGCTGGTCTTGTCGACCATGATCACGAAGTCGGTGAGCGCGGGGGAGTACACCGCCCCGCCGGCCGCCGGGCCCATGATGAGCGAGATCTGCGGGATGACGCCGGAGGCCCGGGTGTTCAGGCGGAAGATCTCGCCGTACTTGCCGAGGGCCACCACGCCCTCCTGGATGCGGGCGCCACCGGAGTCCAGGATGCCGATGACCGGCATCCCGCCGCGGAGCGCGAACTCCATGATCTTGATGATCTTCTCGCCGGCGACCTCGCCGAGCGATCCGCCGAAGGTCGAGAAGTCCTGCGCGTAGACGGCGACGGTGCGGCCGTGGATCGTGCCGACGCCCGTGACGACGGAGTCGCCGTACGGGCGGGACTTCTCCATGCCGAACGCGGTGGTGCGGTGGCGCACGTACTCGTCGAACTCGACGAAGCTCCCCGGGTCCACGAGCATCTCGATGCGCTGCCGCGCGGTGAGCTTGCCCTTCGCATGCTGCTTCGTCTGCGCGGCCTGCTCGGCGTCGACGACGGCCTCCTGGAACCGCGAGCGGAGGTCGGCGATCTTGCCGGCGGTGGTCGAGAGGTCGGGCTGATCGGTCACGGGTTCCACCCTATCGGCGGGGTTCCCGGTGAGCTTGGAGAGATCGCACAAGTGCGCGCACGATCCGCTGTCTGTCTGTGCAATCGCCGCCGGGCGTATCGTGAGCGCATGTCGATACCGCTCCAGGGATACCCGCTGGCCGCCGCCGTCTCTCCGCGCCTGCAGGTCGCCGAGTCGACCGGGTCGACGAACGCGGATCTCCTGAAGGCGGCGGCCGCCTCGCCGGAGCAGTGGCCGCACCTGTCGGTGGTCCTGACGACCGACCAGCGCGCCGGACGAGGGCGCCTCGATCGCACCTGGACGGCGCCTCCCGGCACGGGCCTGGCCGTCTCGGTGCTCGTACGCGTCGAGGGCATTCCGACGCGGTCGAGGGGATGGATCCCCCTGATCGCGGGCGCCGCCATGACACGCGCCGTGATCGAACAGCTGCGTGGGACGGGTCACAGCGCGTCGCTCAAGTGGCCGAACGACGTCCTCCTCGACGGAGGCAAGCTGTGCGGGATCCTCGCCGAGGTCGTGCCGGGACATCCCGAGGCGGTCGTCATCGGCGCCGGCGTCAACACCCTCATGACCCGCGCGGATCTGCCGGTGGACACGGCGACCTCGTTCGCCGCGGCCGGGCTCGACGTCGACGAGGACCGGCTGCTGGCCGACTATCTGGTCGCCCTCGACGCCCAGCTCGCCGCGCTCGCGCTCGCGCGCGGGGATGCCGCCGCGGCGGGGATCCTGGGGGAGATCGAGGCCCTCTGCTCGACCGTCGGCTCGGATGTCGTCGTCTCGCTCCCCGACGGCGCTCGGCTGCACGGCCGGGCGCAGCGGATCGACCCGGAGGGCCGTCTGGTCGTCGTCGCGGGCGACACCGAGACCTCCGTCTCCGCCGGAGACGTCGTCCACGTGCGCTGAGGGTGGGCGTGGCAGCCCCCGCTGTCGGCCGTGAGGCCCACAATGGGAGCATGACCCAGCCGACCACGTATGGCGGCAGGCCGCCGATGGTGGTTCCCGGCGCGCCGACGCCGGAGCTGCGTGTCGCACGCTTCCGCAGGCACGCCCGCAGGCTGGTCTGGTCCGCCCTCGTCCTGATCCTCGTCGCCGGGGCGTTCGGCTACTTCTTCGGCAACCTGCCGGCTCCGCTCGAGAACTGGATGCTGCTGACCGCCGCCGCGACGGTCGTGCTGTTCCTGGTGCTGCTGCCGTTCCTGTCCTGGTGGGCGCATGTGTACACGGTCACGACGCGACGCGTGCTCGAGCGGTCGGGGATCTTCGGGGTCCGCCGGCGCGAGCTCAGCCACGTCCGCGGCTACACGATCCAGGAGCGCCGCGGCATCCTGCAGCGCATGTGGGGGGCCGGCACCCTGGTCCTGTCCAACGGAGTCGACCAGCCGATGCGGCTGGTCGACGTCCCGAGCGTGGGGCTCGTCCACGAGGCCCTCGTCGACCAGGTCGAGGTCAATCAGATCCTGGCGCACCGCGACGCCCAGGCCCTCCCGCCCGCGCCACCGCCCCCGCCCGCGCGCTGACCCAGACGTCTCATGCCCGAGGGCGCGTGCGCGATGATGGGAGCGCAACAGGCGACGGAGGGATGTTCATGGCGCTGCGAGTCGGAGTGGTCGGGGGCGGTCAGCTGGCGCGCATGATGATCGCGCCCGCGGTCGAGCTGGGCATCGACCTGCGCGTGCTCGCCGAGAGCGACGGCATGTCGGCCGCGCTGGCTGCGACCGCCGTCGGCGACTACCGCGACGCGCAGACCGTCCTCTCGTTCGCGCGCGACGTCGACGTCGTCACGTTCGACCACGAGCACGTGCCGCAGGATGTGCTCTCGGCGCTCGTCGATGCGGGTGTCGCCGTGCGACCTGGTCCCGAACCGCTGCGCCACGCACAGGACAAGCTCGTGATGCGGGGCCGGCTGCAGGAGCTGGGGATGCCGCAGCCGGAGTGGGCTGCCGTCGCCGGCACCGCCGACCTCCAGAGCTTCCTCGACGCGCACGGCGGACGCGCGGTCGTCAAGACGCCGCGTGGCGGCTACGACGGCAAGGGCGTGCGGGTGGTCTCGTCGGCGACCGAGGCCGACGACTGGTTCGCCGCGCTCGCCGAGGACGCCCGCGGCGGTGCCCTGCTCGTTGAGGAGCTGGTCGACTTCACACGCGAGCTCGCGCAGCAGGTCGCGCGACGCCCGTCGGGAGAGCTGCGCGTCTACCCCGTCGTGGAGACCGTGCAGCGCGGCGGCGTCTGCGCCGAGGTGATCGCCCCCGCGCCGCGCGCCCGCGGCCGGCTCGCCGACGTCGCGGCCCGCATCGGGATCGGGATCGCCGAAGGCCTCGATGTGACCGGGATGCTGGCCGTCGAGCTCTTCGAGACGACTGACGAGCGACTCCTCGTGAACGAGCTCGCGATGCGCCCGCACAACAGCGGCCATTGGACCCAGGACGGAGCGGTCACGAGCCAGTTCGAACAGCACCTCCGTGCGGTGCTGGACCTGCCGCTGGGCGAGACCGAGCCTCGCGCCGAATGGTCGGTCATGGTGAACATCCTCGGCGGCCCGGCGGAGGGCACGATCGACGAGCGGTTCGAGGCGGCGATGGCGCAGCATCCGTCGGCGAAAGTGCACACGTACGGCAAGGCTCCCCGTCCGGGTCGGAAGGTCGGGCACGTCACCGTGGTGGGCGAGGATCTCGACGAGGTCGCCTACGAGGCCAGGGCCGCCGCATCCGTCTTCCTCGACTGAGCACCCCGCAGCAAGGGCCGCATCGGCGTCCGAGGCATTCGAGGTCCGGGCCGCGCCGTTGCGGGTTTCTTCCAGCCTCGCCCCCTAGCCTGGTCGGGTGACCCGGCCGCTGCATTCCTCGGACGCGCCCCTGGTCGGCGTCGTCATGGGCTCCGACTCGGATTGGCGCGTGATGAGCGACGCGTCGCAGATCCTCACCGATTTCGACGTGCCCCACGAGGTCGAGGTCGTCTCCGCGCACCGCACGCCCGACAAGCTTGTCCGCTACGGCCGCGAGGCCCGGTCGCGCGGGCTGCGTGCGATCATCGCCGGTGCAGGCGGCGCCGCGCACCTGCCCGGGATGCTGGCATCGGTCACCTCGCTGCCGGTCATCGGCGTGCCTGTTCCGCTCGCGACGCTCGACGGCCTCGACTCCCTCCTGAGCATCGTGCAGATGCCGGCGGGCATCCCGGTCGCCACAGTCTCGATCGGCGGAGCGAAGAACGCGGGACTCCTCGCGATCCGCATCCTCGGGGCCACCGACGCCGCGATCGCGGATCGCGTCGAGGCCTACGCCGGCGAGCTGGAGTCGCAGGTGGAGGACAAGAACCGGCGGCTCAAGGAGTCCCTGTGAGCGTCGCCAGCCCGCCGCGCCCCACTCAGGCGCGCCTTCCCTCGCGCAAGGTGGTCGAGGATCGACCGCTCCGGTACCCGGACGCGTCCTCGCGCGAGGTGATGACCCGCCGCGGATGGTGGCTGGTGCTGCTGAACTTCCTGCTGCCGGGTTCCGCCCAGGCGGTCGCCGGCAACCGACGGCTCGGCAAGATCGGCCTCGGCGCGACCCTGACCATGTGGGTGCTCCTGATCCTCGGCGTGCTGAGCGCGATGCTGTGGCAGCAGGTGTTCCTGACGATCGTCACCAACTGGTTCGCCCTGCTGCTGATCCAGGGGATCCTGCTGGCCTACGCGATCCTGTGGTTGGTCCTCACGGTCGACACGCTTCGGCTGGTGCGGCTGGTCAAGACCGGCACCGGCGCGCGGTTCGGCATCCTGGGCCTCGCGATCGCCCTGCTGGTCGCCTCCAGCGGGGGAGCCGTGTACGCATCCCAGGTGGCCGCGACCACGCGCGACACGCTGGGCGCCATCTTCGGCGCGAGCGGACCCTCGGTGCCGCCGAGCGACGGGTATTACAACATCCTGCTGCTCGGTGCGGACAGCGGCGAGGGCCGCGACTCCATGCGCTTCGACAGCATCTCCGTCGTGTCGGTGAACGCCGAGACGGGCGCCACCACGATCACCGGCATCCCTCGCGACATGCCGAACGTGCCGTTCTCGGCCGGTCCGATGCAGGATCGCTATCCGAACGGCCACGAAGGGCACGCGGACGCAACCTGCGGGTGGGGGAGCGGGATCAACCAGCTGCGCACCGAGGTCGAGGTGTGCCAGGACGGCAACACGCTCTACCCAGACGCGGTCGCGAACGGCTCGGAGCCGGGCATCGAGGCGACCAAGGATGCCGCTGAGGGCATCCTCGGCATCGAGATCCCGTACTACGTGTTCGTCGACATGCACGGCTTCGCCTCGCTCGTCGACGCGCTCGGCGGCGTGGACATCACCGTCGAGGAGCGCCTCCCCGAGGGTGGCGGTCCGGCCTACACCGGCCAGCCCCCCGAGGAGTGGGCCACCGGCTGGATCGAACCGGGCGCCCAGCACATGGACGGCGACACCGCGCAGTGGTATGCGAGATCGCGCTACACCACTTCCGATTTCGACCGCATGAAGCGTCAGCGCCAGCTCCAGGAGGCGATCCTCGCGCAGTTCACGCCGCAGGCCGTGCTCACTCGCTTCCAGGACGTCGCGGCCGCGGGTCAGGACCTGATCCAGACCGACCTGCCGCAGTCACTGCTGCCGTTCCTGGCAGAGCTCGCGCTGAAGGCGAAGGAGGAGCCGGTCACCACGATCGAGCTCACGCCCGAGGGCGGCATCGACGAGTACGAGCCCGACTTCGCGTACATCCAGCAGCTCGTCCAGCAGGCGCTGCACCCGCCGACGCCGACGCCGACCCCTGAGGGCTGAGCGGCATGACCGCAACGCTTCGGGTGATGCTCGACCAGCTCGTCGCGCCGACCGAGCCCGATCTCGAGACCGCAGCGCGGGAGCTCACGCGCGGACTCATCGCCGGAACACCGGCGGGCTGCGAGGTCGAGGGGATCGCGCCGGCCGGACCGGCGGATCGCTCCCCGGAGATACCCGGACTCGCGGGCGTCCGACGCACGGCGCTCGCGCGTCGCGAACTGTCCGCCGCGCTGCAGCTGGGGGTGGCGACCGGCATCGGCGGCGGAATGATCCATTCGCCGACGCTCCTGGCGCCGCTGGTCCGACACGACCGGGTGCACGACAACGACCAGACGGTGGTCACCATCTGGGACCTCGGGCCGTGGGAAGCGCCGCGCGAATGGCCGAAGTCGGTTGTCGGCTGGAACCGCGCCATGCTCAAGCGCGCCGTCAAGCACGCCGACGCGGTCGTCGTCCCGACCCACTCCATGGCCGTGCAGCTGGCCGGCCACGCGGGTCTCGGCGAGCGCATCAGGGTGATCGCCGGCGCTGCCCCGCAGGGCTTCGCCGTCCCCACGGACGAGGTCGGCAGGCGGCGCGCGCTGGATCTGCCCGAAGGGTTCGTGCTGCTGGCAGGGCGCGCCGCGCCCACCGATGCGCTCGCGCTCGGATTCGCCGCAGTCGCGCGGGCGGGCATCGACCTCCCGGTGGTCGTGATCGGCGCGGGCGAGGGCGAGGAGCCGGTGATCGCGGATGCGGCTGGTGCGGCGGGCATCCCCGAGCGGAGCGTGCATGTGCGGGGCGCGCTGGAGGCCCAGGACCGCGCGGCCGTCTTCGGAGCCGCCGTCGCGTTCGTCGCTCCTGCGCGGCGCTCCGCGCTCCCGTGGCGCGTGCTCGAAGCCCTCGCGCTCGGCGTGCCCGTCGTGGCGGCATCCTCCCCGGTGCACGACGAGGTGATCGTCGACGGCGGGATCCTCGCCGAGGCGGAAGCCGACGCGCTCGCGGACGCGCTGGAGCGCGCGCTGGCCTCGACCGCGTCGGTGGACCGGCTCGGGGTTCTGGCCGCCGACCGGGGTCGCGCGTTCTCGTGGCGGGAGTCCGCCGACCGGGTGTGGCAGCTGCACGCTGAGCTCTGAGGGGCCACTGCGCGTCGGCCTGAAAAGCGACGCGCCGATTCGGAAAAGTCCTGGCTACGAGGATTCATCTGTCACATCCGTCACACTGTTCACATGACGAGGGACATGGTCGGGGACTCGGCGTGCGTCCGGTGAGGCGCGCAGCGGCCTGGGTGACGGCCGCTCTCCTGGTCGTCGGCGTGCTCGCCGCAGGCGGTGCGGCGCGCGCCCAGCCGACATCCGACCGGGCCGCCTCGGCATCCGCGTCCATGATCGAGCAGTCGATCGTCAAGGCAGCCGACCTGTCGAAGTTCCAGGCCGGGAACATCATCAGCGACGCGGCGTTCTTCAACCGCAGCACGATGACCGAAGGGCAGATCCAGGCCTTCCTCCAGGAGAAGGTCCCCAACTGCCAATCGGGCTACGTCTGCCTGAAGGACTGGTACGACACGTCGCGCACGACGGCAGCGGACCCGATGTGCAGCGCATACTCGGGCGGCATCCGCGAGCGCGCCTCGACGATCATCTACAAGGTGGCGCAGGCGTGCGGGATCAACCCGCAGGTCCTGATCGTGATGCTCCAGAAGGAGCAGGGCCTCGTCCTGCACACCTGGCCGAGCGACTGGCGGTACACGATCGCGATGGGTCAGGGATGCCCCGACACCGCGGCCTGCGACACCCGGTACTACGGGTTCTTCAATCAGGTGTACGGCGCGGCGTGGCAGCTCAAGCGCTACGCGAACCCACCCGGGACCAGCCAATACTTCACCTGGTATGCGCCCGGCAACACCTGGAACGTGCGCTGGCACCCGAATGAGGGCTGCGGCAGCTCGCCGGTCTACATCCAGAACCAGGCGACGGCGAACCTCTACTACTACACGCCCTATCAGCCGAATGCGGCGGCGATCCGCGCCGGCTACGGCGAGGGCGACGGATGCTCGAGCTACGGGAACCGCAACTTCTACCAGTACTTCACGGATTGGTTCGGCCAGGCCGCACTGCCGGTCATCTCGTCGGTCGACACCTCCACATACGTTCAGGCGCTGGACTCGGCCGGCACCCTGTGGGGGTATCCGTTCCTGGCCGGCGGATCCTGGGGGACTCCGATCCAGTTGGCATCGATGTCCGATACGCGCCGGGTCCTTTCGGTCGGCGACCTCGACGGCGACGGGCACCGGGATGTGGTCGGCGTGAGCGCGACAGGGGCCACGACCCTCTACCGCAGTGACGGCGGGCTGATCTACTCGCAGTCCCGGCCGCTCGGCGTGGACTGGTCCGGAGCCGTCTTCGCCACCGCGGCCGGGGACTTCGACGGCGACGGCGCCCCGGACGTGTTCACGACCGACGCATCGGGCAACCTGTGGCTGTGGCGCAACACCGGAGCGGGCGGGCTGCGTGCGCCGATCCTGGCCGGAACGGGATGGGCCGGGATGGGGCTGCTGTCGGGCGGCACCGACATGGACGGGGACGGCGTGCCCGATCTCATCGCCCGGCACTCGAACGGCAATCTCTACCTGTACTCCGGCAACGGCACCGGCGGGTGGCGCGCCTCCACGCAGATCGGCAGCAACTGGGCCGGAATGACCGCGCTGCTCAGTCCCGGAGACTTCTCAGGCGACTCCGTCGCCGACATCCTCGCGCGCGACGCCGCCGGCGGCCTCTGGCACTACTACGGCACCGGCGGCGGGCGCATCGCCGGCGGGACCCGCGTCGGGACGGGCTGGCAGGGGATGCTCGGCATCGTCGGCACCGGCCCGGCGACCGCCGGCGTGCGCGTCTTCCCGGCGGGTGCAGGCGACATCGATCTCGATCGCGCACGGGATGTGGTCGCACTCACCTCCGCGGGCCAGCTGCTCGCATATCGGGGCGACGGCGCGGGCGGGTGGCGCGGATCGAGCGTGATCGACGCCGCGTGGGGAGCCGGCAACCGGTTCGTCAGCATCGGCGACTTCTCGGGCGACGGACTGGCCGACTTCGGGCGGATCCTCGCCGACGGCACCTTCGAGATGCGCAGGGGACGCGGAGACTCGACCTTCGAGGCCCCGACGGTGATCGGCAACGGCTGGAACACGCTGCAGCTGGTCACCGGCGGCATCGACTTCGACGGGGATCGCAACGTCGACGTCGTCGGCCGCGACGCCGCGGGAGCCCTTCTGCTGTATCGCGGCAACGGCAAGGGCGGGTGGATCGGCGGCGCCGTGCCCATCGGCAACGGCTGGGGCAGCATCTCGACACTGCTCTACGCCGGCGACTTCGACGGCGACGGCGCGGGCGACTTCCTCGCGCGACTGGCCGACGGCTCGCTCTGGCTGTACCCGTCATCCGGGCAGAACGGGTGGCGCACGCCGCGATCGATCGGGGTCGGATGGGGTGGGTTCACCTCGATCATCGGTCCCGGCGACTTCGACCGCTCGAACGGACCCGACGTGATCGCCCGCACCTCGGGCGGACTGCTCTACCTCTACCGCGGAGACGGTCGCGGCGGGTGGTCGGGCAGCTCGGTGATCGGTCAGGGGTGGAGCGGCATGGTCCAGCTGGGCTGATGCAGAGCGTGCCGGGCACCCCTTCGCATCTGCGGTGCAGGGCGCTGTCGTAGAATCGCAACCTGTGTGCCGAATCGGCCGCTTCGACTGACCCGATGAGTTGAGCAGTGACCCAGATCCAAGATCCCTTCGCGCAGGTGCCGCGGTCGTCGTTCGACGTTCCCGGCCGAGCCGGAGGACTGCTGGACGTCTTCCGCTGGCACTATCTGCTCCGTCTGCTCGTTCGCACCGGGGTGACCACCCGCTACCGAAACTCCGTGCTCGGCTGGACCTGGTCGTACGTGCGTCCGGCCGCCCAGTTCCTGGTCTTCTGGGTGGTGCTCGGGCTGTTCCTGAACCTCGAGCGCGGCATCCCGAACTACGCGGTGTACCTGTTCTCGGGAATCGTGGTCATCAACCTCTTCAGCGAGGCGTTCAAGAACGCCACCACCTCGATCGTGGGCAACGCCCCGCTCGTGCGGAAGGTGTACCTGCCGCGTCAGCTCTTCGCGGTCTCGGCGGTCATCGTCGCGTTCGTCCACTTCCTGCCGCAGGTGGGGCTGCTGCTGGTCGTCTGCCTGTTCCTCGGGTGGATCACGCACATCTCGGTCCTGTCCATCCTCGCGATCGTGGCGGGAGTGGTGATCGTGATGGTCTTCGGGCTCGGCCTGGGACTGCTGTTCGGCGCGATGAACGTGCGCTATCGGGATGCGGAGAACATCGTCGAGCTGCTCCTGCTCCTGGCCACATGGGCATCTCCGGTGCTGTATTCCTGGACGATGGTGCAGGACGCCTTCGAGCAGCTCGGCTGGCCGTCATGGCTGCTGGAGCTGTACCTGCTCAACCCGATCACGCAGGCCGTCGAGCTGTTCCACTACGCGTTCTGGCATCCGGTGACCGAGACGTCGCTGGCCCTCCCGCCCGGGCTCGCGATCAACACGCTCTGGACCTTCCTGATCTCGGTGGCGGTGCTGCTGATCGGGCAGGCGGTCTTCCGCCGCCTCGAGGGAAGGTTCGCGCAGGACCTATGAGCAGCCCCACCACGGCCGAACTGCGGCCCAGCATCGTCGTCGAGGACGTCCACAAGACGTTCACGCTCAACCACGCCTTCTCGCTGAAGGACACGATCGTCTCGTGGATCCGCGGTCGAAAGCTGACCAGCCAGTTCGAGGCGCTCAAGGGCCTGGACATCGTGATCAACGAGGGCGAGTCGGTCGCCATCCTCGGGCTCAACGGCTCCGGCAAGTCGACCCTGCTCAAGCTCGTCTCAGGTGTCATGCAGCCGGACGGCGGCACGGTGCTCACGCGTGGGCGGGTCGCCGGGCTGATCGAGGTGGGTGCGGGCTTCCACCCCGAGCTGTCCGGGCGGGAGAACGTGTACCTCAACGCCGCGATCCTCGGGATGAGCCGCAAGGAGATCGAGGCGCGCTACGAGGAGATCGTCGCGTTCAGCGAGATCGAGCAGTTCATCGACCAGGAGGTCAAGCACTACTCCTCGGGCATGTTCATGCGCCTCGCGTTCTCGGTCGCGATCCACGTCCAGCTCGACATCCTGCTCGTCGACGAGATCCTCTCGGTGGGGGATGCGCCGTTCCGCGAGAAGTGCCGCATGAAGTTCGAAGAGCTCATCGCGGCGCAGAAGACGCTGGTCGTGGTCAGCCACGACATGGAGATGGTGCGTGAGCTCTGCACGCGGGCGATCGTGCTCGACAAGGGCGATGTGATCTACGACGGCGACGTCGAGGGCGCGATCGCGATCGTCGAGGGCTGAGCGATGGAGTGGCTCGCGGCGTCGGGCGCCGTCCTGGCCGCGGCTGCGTGGATCCTCCTGCCCGGCGTCGCCTTCGGGGTCGCCGCCCGGATGCGGGGTCTCGCGCTGCTCGCCTTCGCGCCCGTCGCGAGCACCGCCGTCCTCGCCGTCACCGCACTGGTGTTCGGCATGGCCCGCATCCCCTGGTCCCCGTGGTCGGCCGCCGCCGCTGCGATCGTGATCGCACTCGTCGTGTGGATCATCCGTCGCCTGCTGCGCCCGTCGCCGCCGCCGCAGGCTGAATCGACGGGGCCGCGATGGCTCGTCCCGGTGGGCGTGACGATCGGGACGGTGCTGGCGACGCTTCGGCTGGCGCTGTACATCGGGGTCCCGCAGAACGTGTCGCAGACCAACGACGCGGTGTTCCATCTCAACGCGCTCAGGTACATCCTGCAGTCCGGCTCGGCGTCGTCATTCGACATCAGCGGGATGCTGGGCGTATCGAACTTCTACCCGGCCGCGTGGCACGCCCCCGCGTCGCTCGTGGCGATGTCGACGGGCGCGGATGTCGAGATCGTCGCCAACGCGATGAGTCTGGTGGTCGGCGGGCTGGTCTGGACGACCGGGATCGCCTGGCTCACGCTCGTCGCGACCCGCGGCAACAGCCTGGCCGCGGCGAGCGCGGCAGCGCTGTCCGCGGCGCTCGCGGCGTTCCCCCTGCTCATGATCCAGTGGGGCGTTCTGTACCCGTCGATGCTGGCGATCGCGCTGATCCCGGCATCCGTCGCGCTCGTGGTCGATCTGCCCGCCCGGCTCGCCGGGTCGGGGCGCACCGCGCGCGACGCCGTCTGGGGCGCCCTTCTGATCCTCGTCGGTCCGGTCGCGATCGCACTCTCCCAGCCCTCCCTCCTGATCGCGTGGGGCATACTCGCGGGGTCGTTCGGACTCTGGTGGGTGATCTCCGCGTGGCGCGCGGCCACCTCACGCCGGCGGATCGCGATGGCCTCGGCATCCGTGGTTGCGGCGCTGGCGTTCGCCGGCGGCTGGGTGCTGATGGGGCGGCTCGTCAGCAACGTGTGGCCGCCCTCGCGGGGGCGCGTGCAATCGCTGATCGACATCGCCGTCAACGGACAGCTCGGCTATCCCGCCGCATGGGGCGTGAGCATCCTGATGATCATCGGGCTGGTCGCGAGCGTCAGGACACCCTCGCTTCGATGGCTCGCCACCGCGTGGGCCGTCGTGGCCGGCCTGTACTTCGTCGTGGTCGCGGTCGGCAACCCGACGGTGCGGGCGATCCTGCGCCCGTTCTACGAGGATCCGTACCGCATCGCGGCGCTCTTCCCGCTGGTGGTGATCCCGCTCGCCGGCATCGGCGCCGCGTCAGTCGCGGCATGGGCCGGAGCCCGCATGCGCACCGGTCGCGCGGCGCCCGGCACCGGGTCGGCCACCGCGGCCTGGACGCTCGGCATCCTCGCCGGATTCGGCGTCGTGTCGCTCGCGGTTGCTCCGGTCATCCAGTGGCGTGACGTGTGGAGCGGGGTCATCGACCGGGTCACGTGGTATCAGATCGACGACTCGTCGTATCTGAGCGTCGACGAGCGCGCCCTGCTCGAACGACTGTCGGAGAGCGTGCCTGCGGACGAGCTGATCGTCGGCAACCCCTCGACCGGCATGGCGTTCGGATACGCACTCGGCGATCACGCCGTGTACCCGATGACCTGGCAGCCGCCGCAAACCGAGGCGTACGACGTGCTGGCGAGCAGCCTGAACGACGCCGCCAGCGACCCGCTGGTCTGTCCCGCGCTGGATGCGATCGGCGCGCGATACGTCCTGGACTTCGGTCCCGGGGACGGCGAATACGGACACTACGTCCTCCCCGGCTTCACCGATATCGACGGCCGGCCGGGCTTCGAGCTGGTCGACCGCGAGGGCGACGCGTCGCTCTGGCGGATCACCGCCTGCGATTAGCCGCGGGCGTCCGTGCGGTCCGGCGGGACGACGGTGTCGGACGCGTCGGTCGCCGCACCCTCCTGCGCGGAGGCTCGCTCGCTCTCACGGGCCTCCAGCAGTGCGACGTGGCGCGCGAGCTGGGTGATGCGCCGATTCTGCTCGACGTTCGTGCGGTACTGGGTCGTGATCACGACGAGCACCACCACGACGAGGGCGTACAGCACGAGGTCGGTGCCGCGGCCGACGCCGATCAGCGAGGCCACCCACGACAGCCACTGCGGGAACAGCACGGACAGCACCGCGGCGACGACGAACGCGAACAGCAGGAGTCGCCGGATGGCGAGGTGGCTGTCGCTGCCGGGGTTGCGGATCACGAGGAAGCCGATCACCACGATCGCGCCGATGAGGATGATCTGGATCAGCATCAGCGCACCACCAGGTCGACCAGGATGTTGACGGAGTTCAGCACGCTCTGCCCCTTCGCCTTCGAGTAGTCCGTGTACAGCAGCTCCACCGGATACTCCGCCCACGGCAGGCGGGTCTGCCCCAGCTGGAGCACGATCTCGGTGGCATGCGCCATCCGATCCTGCTTGAGCCTGATCCGGCCGGCGGCGTCGCGGCGGATGACGCGCAGTCCGTTGTGGGCATCGGTCAGACGCAGTCCGGTCGTCTGATTCGTGACCCACACGGCGGTCTTGAGGATCACGTGCTTCATCCACCCCGGCCGCGTCCGGTCGTCGAGGAACCGTGAGCCGAAGACGATCGCGAGATCGGAGTGACGGGCCTCGGCGACCATTCCGACGGCATCCGGCACCCTGTGCTGACCGTCTGCATCGAACGTGACGATGTACTCGGCGGTGGGATGCTCGAGCGCGTACTCGATCCCGGTCTGCAGCGCCGCCCCCTGGCCGAGGTTCACCGGGTGCGACACCACGGTCGCGCCGGCCGTGCGGGCGACCTCGGCCGAGCCGTCGGAGGACCCGTCGTCGATGCACACGATGTTGGCGAAATAGGGCCGCAGCCCCGTCACGACGTCGCCGATGACGGTCGCTTCGTTGTACAGCGGGATGACCACCCAGGCCCCCTCGTCGGGAGTCGGCGCTCCCGCGGGGCTCTCGGTGCTCATCGTTCCATTCTGACAGAGGCAGGTAGACTTGACGGTGCGCTCCGCGGTCCGATGCCGGAGTCGCGAGGAGCCCCCGAACGTGAGTGACCATCCTGCCGTGCGCGTCACGGCATCCGCCGACGTGTCCGCCGATGCCACGATCGGCGACGGGTCGTCGGTCTGGCACCTCGCCCAGGTGCGCGAAGGCGCCGTGCTGGGCCGCAACTGCGTGATCGGGCGCGGCGCGTATATCGGCACCGGCGTGGTGATGGGCGACAACTGCAAGGTCCAGAACTACGCGCTGGTCTACGAGCCCGCGCGCCTGGGCGACGGCGTCTTCATCGGCCCCGCCGTCGTGCTCACGAACGACACCTATCCGCGGGCCATCAACCCCGACGGCTCGCTCAAGAGCGCCCATGACTGGGAGCCGGTCGGTGTCACGATCGAGACCGGAGCCTCCATCGGAGCCCGTGCCACGTGTGTGGCCCCCGTCACGATCGGAGCCTGGGCGACCGTCGCCGCCGGCGCCGTCGTGGTCAAGGACGTTCCCCGATTCGCCCTGGTCGCCGGGGTTCCTGCCCGCCGGATCGGCTGGGTCGGCCGGTCCGGACACCCCCTCGTCGAACGCGACGGACGTTGGCACTGCCCCGCCACTTCGGACGTCTACGAAGAAATCGACGGCGAACTGAGAGAGGTCACGCTGTGACGTTGGAGTTCATCCCGCCCGCCAAGCCGATCATCGGAGACGACGAGCGCGAGGCGGTCGACCGCGTACTGCGCACCGGCATGGTCGCTCAGGGCCCGGAGGTCGCCGCATTCGAGCGCGAGTTCGCCGAGCACTTCGTCGACGGTCGTCCCACTGTGGCCGTCAACTCCGGCACCGCCGGCCTGCACCTCGGGCTGCTCGCCGCCGGCGTCGGCCCCGGCGACGAGGTGATCGTGCCGTCGTTCACCTTCGCGGCGACCGGCAACTCGGTCGCCCTCACCGGCGCGACCCCGGTCTTCGTCGACATCGAGCCCGAGACGTTCTCGCTCGACCCGGCCGCGGTCGAGGCGGCCATCACGGCCAAGACCCGCGGCATCCTGCCGGTGCACCTCTACGGTCACCCGGCGCGGCTGCGCGAGCTCTCGGCCATCGCGGAGAAGCACGGCGTCGCACTGTACGAGGACGCCGCCCAGGCCCACGGCGCATCCCTCGACTCCCGCCCCGTCGGCACCTGGGGCGCGTTCGCGATGTTCAGCCTCTATCCGACCAAGAACATGACCAGCGGTGAGGGCGGCATGGTCACGCTCGCCGAGGACGCGGTCG
Organism: Microbacterium sp. cf046; assembly: GCF_900114345.1. Classification (GTDB taxonomy): domain Bacteria; phylum Actinomycetota; class Actinomycetes; order Actinomycetales; family Microbacteriaceae; genus Microbacterium. The sequence continues at coordinate 1,332,015 of NZ_FOZJ01000001.1, forward strand.
CGCGTCGCGTGCGCCTGCTGCGCAACCAGGGCATGGAGAAGCAGTACGAGAACGAGGTCATCGGGTTCAACGCCCGCATGACCGACATCCACGCCGCGATCGGACGCGTCCAGCTCACGAAGGTGGATGCCTGGACCGCCGCCCGCCAGTCGAATGCCGCGTTCCTCGATGCGAACCTTCGCGGGGTCGTCGTTCCGCCCGTCGCCGACGGCGCCGTGCACGTGTACCACCAGTACACGATCCGCGTCGCGGAGGACCGCGACGGATTCGTCAAAGCGCTGAAGGACGAGCACCAGGTCGGCAGCGGCGTCTACTACCCGATCCCGAACCACAGGCTTCCGTCGCTCGCGCCGTATGCTCCGGGACTCGACCTCCCGGTGACGGAAATCGCTGCGCGCGAGGTCGTGTCGCTGCCCGTCCACCCGTCGCTGACACAGGCTGACCTCGACCGCATCGTCGCGGCGATCGACGCCGTCGTCGGGGCGGGTGCCTGATGGTCATCCCGGCTTCCGCGGCGCGTCCCGCCGACGCGCCCATCCTGCGGGCGGGGCTCCTCGGCGTCGGCATGATGGGCCGCCACCACGCTCGTGTGCTGCGCGAGATCGACGGCGTGCGACTGACCGCGATCGCCGATCCCGGAGGCGACCCGCACGGAGTCGCCGGCGACCTGGATGTGCTTCCCGACATCGAGGCGCTCATCGAATCGGGCATCGACATCGCCGTGGTCGCGGTGCCGACGCGGTTCCATGAGGATGCTGCGCTGAAGCTCGCCGCCGCGGGCGTGCACACGCTCGTCGAGAAGCCGATCGCCGACAGCACCGCGGCAGGACGGCGGATGGCCGACGCCTTCGCCTCGCAGGGGCTGGTCGGCGCCGTCGGCCACGTGGAGCGGTTCAATCCCGCGCTGCAGGAGCTGCGGCGCCGCCTCGAAGCAGGCGATGTCGGCGAGGTCTACCAGATCGCCACGCGCCGCCAGAGCACGTTCCCGCTGCGCATCGCGGACGTCGGCGTCGCGAAGGACCTCGCCTCGCACGACATCGACCTGACCGCCTGGGTGGCGCAGAGCGACTACGCCAGCGTGTTCGCGCAGACGAGCTTCCGCAGCGGACGCGAGCACGAGGACATGATCGCGGTCTCCGGACGGCTCGCGAACGGCATCATCGTCAATCACCTGGTCAACTGGCTGAGTCCGATGAAGGAGCGGGTCACCGTCGTGACCGGCGACCGCGGCACCTACATCGCCGACACGGCGACCGGAGACCTGACGTTCTACGCGAATGGGACCATCCCGCTCGAATGGGAATCGGTCTCGACGTTCCGCGGCGTGTCCGAAGGCGACGTGACCCGCTTCTCCTTCGCCAAGCGAGAACCGCTGCGTGTCGAGCACGAGGCCTTCCGCGACGCCGTCCTGGGGCTGCCGAGCGAGGTCGTCACCATGGAGCAGGGGCTCCACACGCTCCAGGTGGTCGAGGGTGCGCTCCAATCCGCCGCGACGGGTCACTCGGTCGCGTTCTGACATGAAGGTCCTGCTCGTCACGCGGATCTTCTCACCCGAGGCCGCGGCCGCATCTTTCCGTCTCAGCGCCCTCGTGGGTGAGCTGGCGCGCAGGGCGATTCCGGTGACCGTGCTGACCTCCACCCCGCCGGCGAGGCTGAAGGTCCCGGCCGCGCCGGCCGGCGTCACCGTGCGACGCGCACGCGTGCTCCGCGACCGGACCGGCTATCTGCGGGGCTATCTGCCGTATGCGAGCTTCGACATCCCGGCGTTCTTCCGGGTGCTGTTCGCGAGGCGGAGCGATGTGGTCGTCGTCGAGCCGCCGCCGACCACGGGTTTCGCGGTCAGACTCGCGAGCGCCCTGCGTCGCACGCCGTACGTGTACTACGCCGCCGACATCTGGTCGGATGCCGCGTCGTCGACGGGTGCGCCCGGGATCGTCATCGCCTTCGTGCGATGGGTCGAGCGGCGTGCGCTGCGGGGGGCGCGCGCGGTGATCGCGGTGAGCGCCGGCGTGGCTGATCGTGTGCTCGCGCTCGCGCCGCACGCGCAGGTCGAGGTCGTTCCGAACGGGGTCGACACCGACGTGTTCACCGCGCAGGGCCCGATCGTCGAGGACGCCGCGTGGGGTGTCTACGCGGGCACCGCCAGCGAGTGGCAGGGCGCGGACGTGTTCATCCGCGCGATGCCGTCCGTGCGGCGTGCTCTGCCCGACGCGACGATCGCGTTCATCGGGCAGGGGAGCGCGTGGGCCGAACTGCGCGCCCTCGCCGATCAGGTCGCCCCCGGCGCCGTGCGCTTCATCGATGCCGTGCCGGCAGCGGATGCCGCGTCGCACCTGCGCTCGGCGCGCGCCGGCCTCGTGAGCCTGCGTCCCGGCCAGGGCTACGACTTCGCGGTTCCGACCAAGATCTTCGCGGCCGCCGCGACCGGAACCCCGGTGCTGTTCGCGGGACCCGGGCCCGCGAACGCCGTGATCGCCGATGCCGGACTCGGTGTCGCGGTCGCCTTCGACGAGGATGCCGTCGCGCATGCGATGGTCGACCTGTTCGGGGCGCCGGCATCGGCGGACGATCGCGCTCGGCGTGCCGAGCGGGTCGCGACGGAGTTCTCATCGGAAGCTCGAGCCGCCGACGCCGCGGACGCCGTGATCGACGCCGCGCGGGCGACGTGACGATGGATTCATCGAGCGCAGTGGGACGCGCGGTCCGATCGCTCCGGACCGCCGCAGGACGAGCCGTGCTGGCGATGCCCGAGTGGGTCAAGGTCCGCATCGTCCCGCAGACGATGGGGTACCGCGCCTCGGACATCCCGCCCCCGATCGTGGCGCCGGCTGAGCCGGTGCGACTCCTCATCGCGCCGGCGAACTATGCCGCCCAGGGGAGGCTCTGGGCCCGCGCTGCCGAGACGCTGCCTGGCGTCGGTGCCAGGAACCTCGTCATCACGAGGCCGGGCGCGTTCGGATTCGCGAGCGACTTCACGGTCACCGAACACGTCGCCACGGTCTCCCCGCGCTGGGCGCGCGGGCAGCGGCGCGCCGTCGGCTCGTTCACACACGCCCTGATCGAGGCCGAGCGGCCGATACTCGGAGGCGCTTTCGGGGGCGACATCGTGCGCGAGGCTCGGGCGCTGCGTGCCGCAGGGGTGAGCGTGGCGTACGTCTCCCACGGCAGCGACCTGCGGCTTCCCAGTCGGCACGCACCGCTGGAGCCGTGGTCCCCCTTCCGCGACGAGGACTGGCCGCTGCTGCCGGCTCTCGAGTCGCAGGCGGCTGCGAATGCCGAAGCGCTGCGCGCGATCGGAGCACCGGTGTTCATCGCCACGCCCGAGCTCCTCATCGACTACCCCGAGGCCACCTGGCTGCCCAACGTCGTCGACCCCCAGCGCTGGCACACCGACGCGCCGGTGCTGGCGGGTCCCACCCCGGTGGCGCTGCACATCCCGACGAGCGAAGTGATCAAGGGCACCGCCCTGATCGAGCCGGCCATGCGCGCTCTGGAAGCCGAGGGTGTCGTGCAGTACGAGCAGCCGACGGGCATTCCACCCGCCGAGATGCCCGCGCTGCTGGCCGGGGTGGACATCGTGCTCGAGCAGTTCCGGCTCGGCATCTATTCGACGACCGCGATCGAGGCCATGGCGGCCGGGCGGATCGTCGTGGCCCACGTCTCCGAACGGGTCCGCGCACACGTCGCCGAGACGATCGGCGTCGCCGTGCCGATCGTCGAGGCGACCCCCGACACCGTCGGGGCGGTGCTGCGGGAGATCGTCGCCGACCCCGACCGGTACCGTGAGATCGCCTCCCGCGGTCCTGAGTTCGTTCGTGCCGCCCACGACGGGCGATACTCCGCCGGCGTCCTGAAAGACTTCCTCACCACCACATGAAACCGTCACTGCTGATCCTCTCCTTCTCGCCGATCGCGAGCGATGCCCGAGTCCTCAAACAGGTCGAGGCGTTCCGCGACGACTACGCCGTGACGACCTGCGGCTACGGGCCGACGCCGGACGGAGTCGCCCGCCACGTGCGGATTCCCGATGACGTGCTGCACAACGTGCTCCACGACGGCCGGATCACCCGCAAGGCGTACAAGCGCGCGTACTGGAGCCTGTGGTCGGTGAAGTGGGTCAGAAAGCACCTGAAGCGCGGCGCCTACGACATCGTGCTCGCGGACGACGTCGAGGCCGTGCCGCTCGCCCTTCGGCTGCGCCCCAAGTACGGCACGCATGCGGATCTGCACGAGTACTCGCCGCTGCTGCACGAGGACTGGGAGGGATGGCGCGCCAAGATCACCCCCTACGTCGAGTGGCTGTGCTCGGAATACGTCGCCCACGCCGACTCGTGGTCGACGGTCAGCGGTGGACTGGCGCGGGAGTACGAGCGCAACTTCGGCTTCCGCCCGGTCGTGGTGACCAACGCGGCGCCGTACGTGGATGCCGAGCCGCGGCCGGTCGGGGACCCCATCCGGCTCGTGCACTCGGGCGCCGCGCTCCACGATCGCAAGCTCGAGGATCTCGTGGCGGGCGTCGCCGCATCCACCTCCGGCGCGACGCTGGACCTGTATCTGACCCCGAACCAGCCGGCCTTCGTCGAGGTGCTGCGCGGACTCGCCGCCGAGACCGACGGCCGCGTGCGCGTCAACGATCCGGTGCCGTACGCGCAGCTCTCCGAGACTCTGCAGGGATACGACGTGGGCGTGCACATGCTCGCGCCGACCAACTTCAACAACCGGTGGGCCCTGCCGAACAAGCTGTTCGACTACGTCCAGGCGCGCCTCGGGGTGATCATCGGCCCCTCGCCGGAGATGGCCGAGTACGTCCAGCGCTACGGCCTCGGCGCGGTCACCGAGTCGTTCGAGCCGGCCGCCCTCGCAGCCGTGCTCGACGGACTGACCGTCGCGGATGTCGAGCGCTGGAAGAAGGCGGCCGACGCGAGTGCGCGAGAGCTGTCCGCGGCCACGCAGGTGCAGCTGTGGAAGGACGCGATCGACGCCCTCGCCCGCAGGGGCGGGGCCTCGGCACCCAGGAATCCCGCACCCCCGGCTGGTAGTCTCGGGCCTCGATGAAGCTCCTCTGGTCGACCCTGCGCCGCCTGCTCCCGCTCCTTCCGGCCGGGGCGCGACGCTTCTTCGCCATCTACATCGTCTCCACCAGCGCGCTGACCCTCCTGGACGTCGGGGCGATGGCGCTCCTCGCCCTCGTGATCACTCCGATCGTGACCGGTGCGCCGATCACGCTGCCGATCATCGGGACCTTTCCGGCCTCGACCGCGCCCTGGCTCGTGCTCGTCGCGTGTCTCCTGATCATCATCAAGGGCGTGCTGTCGGTCCTGCTGCACTGGATCGCGACGCGCACGTTCGCCCGGTACGAGCTGGAGATCGGTCAGCGACTCTTCCGCGCGTACATCCATTCCTCGTGGGAGGAGCGCTCCAAGCGCACCGTCGCGGAGATCACCCGGATCGCCGACGGCGGCATCGCCAACACGATCATGGGGTTCATCCTGCCGCTCGCCCTGATTCCAGGGAACGTGCTGACCTTCGCGCTCATCCTCGCGATCCTCGTCGTCGCCCAGCCGCTCACCGCGGTCATCGCATTCGTCTACCTCGGCCTCGTCGCGTTCGTCGTGAACCACTTCGTGACGCGACGCGCTCTGCTGGCAGGCCGCGTCAACCGCGATGCGAGCTACCGTGTGGCGATCTTCATGACCGAGATGGTCGAAGCGCTCAAGGAGATCACCCTGCGCAACCGGCTCGACCAGGTCGCGGGCGTCGTCACTGAGGAGCGCAAGCGCGCGGTCCGGGCCAGGGCGAACTCGTCCTTCCTCGGCATCATCCCCAAGTACGCGTTCGAGGCCGCGCTCGTCGGCGGGTTCCTGCTCATCGGCGCGGGGTCGTACCTCATCGCCGGCCCGGAGGCCGCGATCGTGTCGATCGCGCTGTTCGCCGTCACCGGATTCCGCCTCATCCCCGCGATCAACGGGATCCAGAGCGGGATCGTCCAGGCATCCGCGACCATCCCCTCCGCGCTCGACGTCATCGGCGACATGACCAACGCCGAGCGCGACATCGCCGAGAAGGACATCGGCGCGGATCGCGCGCCCCTTCCCGAGCATCCCGTGACGCTGACGCTGCGCGATGTACGGTTCCGCTACCCCGACGCGCAGGCGGAGGCCCTCCAGGGTCTGGACCTGGAGATCCCGTTCGGCGGATCGCTCGGCATCGTGGGCCCGTCCGGAGCGGGCAAGTCGACCCTGATCGACATCCTCCTCGGTCTGAGCACGCCGACCTCTGGCCTCATCTCGATCGACGGGATGCCGCTGACCGACGTGCTGCGCGCGTGGCGCCACCGGGTCGGCTACGTACCGCAGCGGGTCGCCCTGTTCGACGGCTCGATCGCACAGAACGTCGCACTCACCTGGGATCACGACTTCGACGTCGAACGGGTCGAGCGTGCGATCGAGATGGCGCAGCTGACCTCGATGGTCGCCGAGCGCGAGCACGGCATCCACTCCCGCATCGGCGAGCGCGGGCGTGCCCTCTCCGGAGGCCAGCAGCAGCGCATGGGCATCGCCCGTGCCCTCTACACTGACCCCCTGATCCTGGTGCTCGACGAGGCGACGAGCTCCCTGGACACCAAGACCGAGGACGACGTGTCGCGCGCGATCCGCGACCTGCAGGGGCAGCTCACGATCATCTCGGTCGCCCACCGGCTGTCGACCGTGAAGGACTACGACCGCATCTGCTATCTCGCCGACGGCCGGGTGCAGGGCCTCGACACGTTCTACGCGCTCGCGCGATCCCTGCCGGCGTTCGGCGAGCAGGTGGCGCTCGCCGGGCTCGCCGAGTACCGGACGTCCGCGGCGTGAACGCCGGCGCTCCGGTGCCGTTCGCCGATGTGGTGATCGCGGCGCACGATCCGCAGCGTGCCGTCGGTCGCGCCGTCGCCTCTGTGCTGGATGGGGGCGGTGATGACGTGCGGGTCACCGTCGTCGCGCACGGCATCGATCCCGATCTCCTCGCGCCCGAGCTGGGCGTGCTCTCGGAGGATCCCCGGCTTCGCGTCGTGCGGTTCGACGACGGCGTGCGATCGCCCGCCGGTCCGTTCAACCACGGGCTCGGACTCGCGACCGCCGTGTACGTGGGCGTGATGGGCTCCGACGACTTCCTGGAGCCGGGAGCGATGGGGGAGTGGATCGCGCATCTCCGCGCGCGCGGATCGGACTATCTGATCGCGGCGCTGCGCAATCAGGACGGCGCCGTCTGGCGCGATCCGCTGACCCGCCGGGGGCGCCACGGCGACCTCGACCTCGTCCGCGACCGCCTGGCGTACCGGGCCGCACCGCTCGGCCTCATCCGCCGTGATCTGCTGCCGCCCGACAGGCCGGCGCTGACGCCGGGGCTCGCGACAGGCGAGGACATCGAGTGGGGCCTCGAGCTGGCTGCCCTCGACGGCAGGATCGATGTCGGCGTGGGTCTGGGTGCCTACGTGATCGGAGCGGATGCGCCCCAGCGCATCACGCTCGAGGCCCGCTCCCTGGATGCCGAACTCGAGGCGCTCCGCCTCCTTGCGAGGCGTGAGTGGCTGCATCGCCTGAGCAGCCGTCGGCGCCGGGCGATCGCGATCAAGCTCTGGCGGATGAATGTGGTCCCCGCGGTCATCGTCCGCGCCGACGCGCCGTGGTCGCCCGAGGCGCTCGCCGCCCTGGCTGAGGTCACCGCGTGGCTGGAGGCGCTCGCTCCGCGCGCGCGGCGCTCGCTGGGGCGCTCCGAGCGGTGGATCGCGGATGCCGCGCTGCAGCCCACGGCTGCGTCGCTCGACGCGTCCGTCGCCAGGGCGCGCCGGGCCGGCACGATCGACCGCGTGCTCACCCGCAACCCCCTGCGCGCGCTGGGGACCGACGCGCCGCTGCGCCGCGTGCTCCGCCTGCGCACGCCCGCCTGAGCCGCGCCGCTGCGGATGGGACAATAGGAACACCATGGGGATCGGCAGCCGCGTCACGCAGTCCATGCGGTCTGTGGTCGATGCCGTGCTCCGGCATCGCGACCGACTGCCCGGGTTCGTCAATCGCGGGATCGATCACATCGCCGACTCGCCGGACGGGTTCTTCGGGCGGCTCGCGGCCCGGTCGCTCGGATCGTTCGACGATGCGGACATCCCACCACCGACCTCTGTTCCCGACGCATCGCTCCGCGTGTACATCGCACCCACGAACTACGCGGCTCAGGGCTGGGCGTGGGCTCGCGCCCTCGACGCGGCGCCCGACGACGTCGGCGCGCGGAACATGGCGGTCGATGTGCCCGGAGGGTTCTCCTTCGAGGCGGACACCGTCGTGCCGGTCCCCGTCTACACCTCGTCGGAGCTCTGGCAGCGCGCCGAGCTCGAGGCCGTCGGGCGCTTCACGCATGCGCTCTTCGAGGCCGAGCGGCCGTTCTTCGGACGGCTCTTCTCCCGCGACGTGGCGACGGAGCTGGAGGTGCTCGCGGCGCGCGGCGTGTCGACGGCCTTCATGTGCCACGGCTCGGACATCCGCCTTCCCAGCCGCCACCTCGACTTCACTCCGTGGTCGCCGTTCGGCGAGCGCAGCGCGTCGAACGACAAGCTCGAGCGGGATGCCGCACGCAACAGGGCCCTGCTGGACGCCGCAGGACGACCGGTCTTCGTCTCGACACCCGACCTGCTCGCCGACGTGCCATACGGGCTGTGGTGCCCCGTCGTGGTCGATCCGGCACGGTGGGCCGCCGTGCGTGAGACCGGCCCGGCATCCCAGGTCAGCGTCGCGCACGCGCCGAGCAAGTCGCAGATCAAAGGCACACCGCTCATCGAGCCCGTCGTGGAACGGCTCGCCGAGGCGGGAGTGATCCGCTACCGTCGCGTCTCAGGCGTGCCGTCCGCCGACATGCCCGCGGTCTACGCGGAAGCCGACATCGTGCTCGACCAGTTCCGCCTCGGCTCCTACGGGGTCGCGGCGTGCGAGGCGATGGCGGCCGGCTGCGTCGTCGTCGGGCACGTCGTGCCCGCGGTGCGCGACGCGGTGGCGCAGGTGAGCGGACTGGAGCTGCCGATCGTCGAGGCCGACCCCGACAGCCTCGACGACGTGCTGCGCGGACTCGCCGCCGACCCCGGCCTTCGCGCGACCATCGCCGAACGCGGACGGGCGTTCGTCGCCGAGGTGCACGACGGCGGGCTCAGCGCGCGCATCATGCTCGATCGGTGGATCCTCTCGTGACGCCTTCGACCCTCGACGCCTGGCGCCGCCTGCCCCCGTGGGTGCAGGACCCGCTGTCGATCGCGATCGCCACCGCGCGCGGCGAGCGGGTTCCGCCTCCGCCGAGGCTGCGCGACGCCCGCGTGCGCCTGATGATCGCCCCTGCCAACTATGCCGGACAGGGTTTCCGCTGGGCGCGCGCCGTGGAGGCGAACCCGGATGTCGCGGCGATGAACATGGTGTACGACTCGATCAATCCGTTCGGCTACCCCGCCGACTACCCGGTGCCGGGTCGCATCGCCGGGCACTCGCACCGCTGGCAGCGCAACCAGCTCGAGGCGCTGCGGACCGGGTTCACCCACATGCTGATCGAGGCCGAGATGAAGCCGCTGGGCAGCATGCTCGGTGGGGACGTGCTTGCCCAGGCGCGCGCCATCCGCGACGGCGGGGTTCGCATCGGGATGATCTGCCACGGATCCGACGCGCGTCTGCCGTCGCGCCACGCGGCCGCCGACGAGTGGTCGCCGTTCCACAACGACGACTGGGTGCCGGTGGCCCAGCTCGAGGCTGTCGTGCAGGGAAACCTCGATGTCCTCGCCGAGCTCGCCGCACCCACATTCGTCTCCACTCCGGGGCTGCTGCTGGATGTCCCCACGGCGCACCTGCTTCCCGTCGTGATCGACCCCGAGGCGTGGGCGACCACGGCACCGGTCCTCGAACGAGACCGCCCTCGTGTGGTGCACGTGCCCTCCAATCCGCTGGTGAAGGGCACCGCCGAGATCACCCCCGTCCTGGAGCGGCTGCACGCCGACGGAGTGATCGAGTACGTCTCGGTCTCGGGCGTCGGCCACGCTGAGATGCCGGCGATATTCGCGGGCGCCGACATCGTCGTGGATCAGTTCCGGCTCGGCGACTACGGGGTCGCGGCCTGCGAGGCCATGGCCGCCGGCCGCCTGGTGGTCTCGCACGTCAGCGAACAGGCGCGTGAGGCCGTGTGCGCCGAGACCGGTCAAGATCTGCCGATCGCCCAGGCGACCATCGCGTCGCTCGAGACCGCGCTGCGCGGCATCCTGGAGGACCGCATGTCGTGGCGCGCGTACGCGGCACGCGGCCCCGCGTTCGTCCGCGCCGTCCACGACGGCGCCGCGTCGCGTCGCGTGCTCGAGCAGCGCTTCCTGTTTTCTGACTGATCAGCGCAGCATCGCCGCAGACGCTGCGGCGAAGCGCAGCGGCCCCTCCCGATCGAGCAGGGCGAGCGGATGCCGCGGCACGAGGTTGCCGGGAGCGGCCCGGCGCAGGCGCCGTTGCGCCAGCGAGATGAGCGTCGCCGGCGCCGAACCGCGGTCGGCGCACGCGTCGAGCAGCCGGCGGTCGATGATCGACAAGGACTGCTCTGCGCTCGGCGCGCCGCGCCGCAGCTCCTCGACCGTGCGTGCCAGGGCTGCGTGATCCTCCGGAGTCCACTCCGCAGGATCCCGCCGATTGGCGACGGCGCCGAACACGTGGATGCGGATTGTCTTGATCACGATCGCGCGCCTCGCGTCCGCGTTCAGCCCGGCGAACCACTCCCCGCCGATCAGCAGGTTCACCGCGGCGAGGTCATCCGCAACCGGACGGGTCGCGAGCGTCGCACGGGAGCGGGCATCGCCGTGCACGATGTACGCAGGCAGGCCGCCGCCGTAGGCGATGGTCCGTGCGGCGAACCAGGCGCGGACGCCGTACTCGAGGTCCTCGCCGCTGGCCAGGCCGGGCGTGAACCGCAGCGAGCCGAGCGCGGAACGATCGACCAGTCCGAGCGGTGCGGTGCGGTACGCGAGCCGGTCCGCCACCGGGAGCAATCTGCGCCGGTGGGGCACCCGCACCGGCGGGGTCGGGATCGCCCGCCCGCCCGCGTGGCGCAGGCGCGGGATCACGGCATCCGCGCCGGATGTCTCCGCCAGGTCCAGCCATGCATCCAGCGCCCCCGGCTCGAGCTCGTCGTCGGAGCCCATGACGGACGTGAAGCGTGCCGTGGCGGCGTCGAGCCCGGCGTTGAACGGGCCGGCCGGGCTGCGGATGCCGTCGTGCAGCAGCAGGATGCGCAGGCGAGGGTGGTCGACGAGCGGGCCGAGGGCTGCCGCGATCCCGTCGACCGGCGTGTCGTGCGCGACGACCGTGACTCGCACCCGATCCGACGAGCCGGCAAGGGCAGAGCCGGCAGCCCGAGGGACCGGGCGCTCCGGGTCGTGCGCGGCGATCACGAGGTCGACGCCGAGCGCGGCGCTCATGACCGGTGCCCGCTGCGCATGCTGTCACGCTACAGGGCGGTCCGGGCGGACGCCCCCCCACCTAGACTCGGTATCCGTGAAGGTGCTCAGCGTGGTCGGCGCACGACCCCAGTTCGTCAAGCTCGCCCCGATCGCGAAGGCCGCGAAGGCGGACGGCGTCGATCACGTGATCGTCCACACCGGCCAGCACTACGACCCGCTCCTGTCCGATGTCTTCTTCGACGAGCTCGGCATCCCGGAGCCGGACGTCCACCTCGGCGTCGGATCCGGTTCGCACGGCGTCCAGACCGGGGCGATCCTCGCCGCTCTCGACGGCGTGATCGACGCGCAGCGACCCGACTGGGTGCTCGTCTACGGCGACACGAACTCGACGCTGGCCGCAGCCGTGAGCGCGGTGAAGATGCACATCCCCGTCGCGCACCTCGAGGCGGGGCTCCGCTCGTTCAACCGCCGGATGCCCGAGGAGCACAACCGCGTGCTCACCGACCACGCATCCGACCTCCTGCTCGCCCCGACTGAGACGGCGATGCGCCACCTCGCGGCCGAGGGACTCGCCGACCGGGCGGTGATGGTGGGCGATGTCATGACCGACGTCCTGATGCAGGTCCGGCAGGGCGTCGCCGCGCACACAGGCGATCTCGCGGCGGAACTCGGCCTCGAGCCGGGCCGCTATCGGGTCGCCACCGTCCACCGAGCCGAGAACACGGACGACCCCGACCGCCTGCGCGCCATCATCGCCGCGCTCGCCGGCCTCGACCAGCCCGTCGTGCTGCTGGCCCATCCGCGGCTCGTGGCACGCGCGGCGGCGGCATCCATCCCCCTCACCGCCGGCTCGCTCATCGCGCACGCGCCGCTCGCGTATGCGGACCTGATCGCGGCGGTATCCGGCAGCGCGGGCGTGATCACCGACTCGGGCGGCCTGCAGAAGGAGGCGTTCCTGCTGCGGGTGCCGTGCATCACGGTGCGCGAGGAGACCGAGTGGGTCGAGACCGTCGACCTCGGCTGGAACGTCCTGGCGACGGATGCCGCGGCCATCGCTGCGGCCGTGGGTCGCACCCCGTCACCGACGGACGCGGCCCCCTACGGCGACGGCCACGCGGCCGAGCGGGTCATAGCGTCGCTTCGCCGGGCGCACTGACGACGGGCGCGGCCGCTGCGACGCGCTTGGCCTCGCGCCGACGACGCCACTCCACCTCGCGCACGCGGAGGCGGGACTCCACGGGACGTTCCAGCCACAGGTGCAGGGCGGCCGCCATCGCGATCGCGATCACCGCGAGAACGGCGAACCAGCCCAGGTTCTGCCAGCCCGCGGGCTGCAGGCCGAAGATCGTAAGCGCCGTGTAGATCACCGTCGCGTGGATCAGGTAGAACGCGAACGACCACTCGCCGAGGGCCACGAGCGGGCGCCACCGCATCCATCGCGCGGAGCCGGCCATCTCGCGCGTGGATGTCGAGACGATCAGCACGCCGAAGAGGATCGTCATCGCCGCCGGCAGCCCGGTCGCCACGATCGCGAACAGCCGTGTTCCCGGCATGTAGTGCTCGGTGAGCACGAACGTGGCGCACACCGCGGCGATCGCCAGCGTGGGGACCAACGGGTGCAGCCGCAGTCGCCACCCCTGGCGGCACGCCCATGCGAGGCACATTCCGAGGATGAACTCGTTGACGCGCAGGATCGGCAGGGGCAGCCACGCCACCCATCCGCTCGGATCCAGGAGGATGTCGATCCGGATGCCGATCGTGACGAGGGCGACGACGCCGGCGGCTATGAGTGCGCCGCGACGCGAGAGCGGCGTGAGCGCCTTGGCGAGGAACGGATGCAGTGCGTAGAAGAACGCCTCGACGGTGAGCGTCCACGCCGCGGGGTTGCCCGAGAACAGGATGACGGGATCCCTCGACCAGCCCTGCAGCAGCACGAACGAAAGCGCGAGGATGCCGATGTTGACCGGCTTCACCCACCAGTCGGCGGGATCGGGCGTGAAGCTGTAGAACACCGGGATCGCGAGCAGCAGGGTGACGAAGTGCAGCGGGTAGATGCGCGCGAACCGTCGCCAGTAGAACGTCGACTTCAGCGTTCCCGGCTTGAGGGACCAGGTGAGCACGAATCCCGAGAGCACGAAGAAGAAGGCGACGCCGTAATCGCCCAGGCGCAGCACGGAGTCCACGGCCGGCACGAGCGGGGCGAAGACGAGCATGTGGAAGCCGAAGACGGCGAAGGCGGCCCACCACCGCAATCCGGTGATCGCGTCGAGCCGGGGGGCGTGAGCGGCCTCGCGGGGGTTCGCTGCAAGGTCCACGGGCACCGAGTCTACCGGCGGTGCGTCCGCCGCCCTGGCGGCGCCGGGGCGCGGTGCGCCGCCGCCTAGACTTGTCCGATGCGTATCGCAGTCGTCGCGCTCGGCAAGATCGGGCTTCCCCTCGCAGTTCAATTCGCCGCATCCGGTCACGAGGTGATCGGCGTCGACGTGTCGAAGGCGACGGTGGATGCCGTCAACGGGCTCACCGAGAGCTACCCCCACGAGGCCGGCCTCGCCGACGGCCTCCGCGCGGCGCGCGAGACGGGCAGGCTCCGGGCGACCACGGAGTACGGCGATGCGGTGCCCGGTGCCGATGTGGTCGTGGTCGTCGTGCCGCTCATGGTCGATGACACGACCTGGGAACCCGATTTCACCTGGATGGACGACGCGACGGCCTCGATCGCGCAGCACCTCACCGCGGGGACCCTGGTCTCGTACGAGACCACCCTGCCCGTGGGCACCACGCGTGGGCGGTGGAAGCCCATGCTCGAGCAGGGTTCCGGGCTGGCCGAGGGCAGCGACTTCCACGTCGCCTTCTCGCCCGAACGGGTGCTCACCGGCCGGGTCTTCGCCGATCTGCGCAAGTACCCCAAGCTCATCGGCGGACTCACCGAGGCGGGCGCCGCACGGGCCAGGGACTTCTACGAGGCTGTCCTGGAGTTCGACGAGCGCCCCGATCTTCCCCGCGCCAACGGCGTGTGGGATCTGGGCACCGCCGAGGCCGCGGAGATGGCCAAGCTCGCCGAGACCACGTACCGCGACGTGAACATCGGTCTCGCCAACCAGTTCGCCCTGTTCGCCGGCTCGAACGGCATCGACGTCTACCAGGTCATCGAGGCGTGCAACTCGCAGCCGTTCAGTCACATCCACCGACCTGGCATCGCCGTCGGCGGCCACTGCATCCCGGTCTATCCGCGGCTGTACCTCACGACGGATCCGGACGCCGACATCATCCGCACCGCGCGCAACCTGAACGCCTCGATGCCCGAGCGACTGGTTTCGCAGGCCGCCGGCATCCTGGGCGATCTGTCGGGCATGAAGGCCGTCGTCCTGGGCGCCTCGTACCGTGGGGGCGTGAAGGAGACCGCGTTCTCGGGTGTCTTCCCGACGGTCGAAGCCCTCCGCTCCCGCGGAGCCGAGGTCCGCGTGCACGATCCGCTGTACTCCGACGACGAGCTCGTCGCGCTGGGGTTCGCTCCGTACGGGCTGGGGGAGCAGGTCGACCTCGCGATCGTCCAGACCGACCACGCCGCGTACCGCGCTCTCGAGCCTGCCCAGCTTCCCGGCATCCGGCTGCTCGTCGACGGTCGCAACGCGACCGATGCCGCCGCATGGACCGGAACCCCGCGACTGGTCGTCGGGGCGGGCTGATCGCCGCGGCTAGAGTCCGGCGCGTGCGACGTAGGTCGCGAGGGAGGCGTCCCAGTGCTCCGGTGTGAAACCGGTTGCGCTGATCTTGCCGTTCTCCAGCTCGCTGTTGCGCGGGCGTGGAGCCACCGGCGCGGTCGCGGCGGCGAAATACTCATCGGTTGACACACCGGTGACGCGGCCCGGGTCGTGGCCGGCCAGCTCGAAGACGCGGCGCGCGATGTCGGCCCACGACGCCCTCGCGCCCGTCCCGCTCAGGTTGTAGACGCCGTAGGCGGCGCCCGAGTCGACGAGGTGACGGATGCCGGCGGCGATGTCGGCCGTGAACGTGAGGCGACCGAACTGGTCGTCGACGACCTTCGGATCGACGCCTCGCTCGGCGAGCGAGAGCATCGTCGCCACGAAGTTCCTGCCCTCGCCGATGACCCACGAGGTCCGCACGACGTAGTGCCGTGGCACGGTCGTGGCAGCCGCGTCGCCGGCTGCCTTGGTCTGTCCGTAGACGCCGAGGGGGCAGATCCGGTCGTCCTCACGGTAGGGGCGATCGAGCGTCCCGTCGAAGACGTAGTCGCTCGAGACGTGGACGAGCGTGATCCCGTGCGCCGCTGCGACGGCTGCCAGCGCCGATACCGCTCCGACATTCGCCGCCCAGGCGTCGCGTCGGCCTTCGGGCGTCTCGGCCGCGTCCACGGCCGTGTATGCCGCGGCGTTGATGATCGTGTCGTAGTCGCGCCACCGCCGCGCGGTGCCGAGCGACGCGGACGACACATCCAGGTCGGCCCTCGTCGCGTACTCCACCGATCCGCCGTCGCCGAACTCCGCCCGCAGCGCCTTTCCGAGCTGTCCTGCCGCACCCACCACGAGCGTCTTGCGCGGCGGGATCGGCGTCACGTCGGCCAGGCGCGGGTGGGCGAGGTCCTTCGGCGAGATCTCGACATCCGAGAGGGGGATGGGCCACGGCACGGCCACCGTCTCGTCTGCGAGGTTCAGGAACGAGTAGGTCGCATCGGGTGACCAGTGATCGTTGACGAGGTAGGTGTACGCCGTATCGGGCTCGAGGGTCTGATACGAGTTCCCCACGCCCCTCGGCACGTAGATCGCACGCGACGGGTCGAGCTCGGTCGTGAAGACCGCGCCGAACGTCGGCCCCTCGCGAAGATCGACCCACGCGCCGAAGATCCGGCCCGTCGCGACGGAGACCCACTTGTCCCACGGCTCTGCGTGGATGCCGCGGGTCGTGCCGACCGCGTCGTTGAACGAGACGTTGTTCTGGACCGGGCCGAAATCGGGCAGACCGAGGGCTGTCATCTTCTCGCGCTGCCAGTTCTCCTTGAACCAGCCGCGCGAATCGCCGTGGACCGGCAGATCGAACACCACCAGCCCGGGGATCGGAGTGTCGGTGCGGGAGAGCGCCTTGCCGAAATCCGTCATCGGCTACTGGCCCTTCGCCGCGTAGAACGCCTCGGTGGCGTCCTTCGCGGGTGCCCACCATTCCTCGTTCTCGCGGTACCAGTCGATCGTCGCGGCCAGGCCGGTCTCGAAGTCGCCGTACGAAGGCAGCCAGCCGAGCTCGGTGCGCAGCTTCGTCGAGTCGATCGCGTAGCGCAGGTCGTGTCCGGCGCGGTCGGTGACATGGTCGTAGGCGTCGGTCGGCTGTCCCATGAGCGAGAGGATCAGCTCGACGACGTCCTTGTTGTTTCGCTCGCCGTCGGCGCCGATCAGATACGTCTCGCCGATCTCACCGCGCTCCAGGATCGTCAGCACCGCCGAGGAGTGGTCATCGGCGTGGATCCAGTCGCGGACGTTCTCGCCGGCCCCGTACAGACGCGGACGGACGCCGCGGATCACGTTGGTGATCTGCCGCGGGATGAACTTCTCGATGTGCTGGTACGGCCCGTAGTTGTTCGAGCAGTTCGAGATTGTCGCGCGCACGCCGAACGAGCGCACCCACGCCCGCACCAGGAGGTCGCTGCCCGCCTTGGTCGACGAGTACGGCGACGACGGGTTGTAGGGCGTCTGCTCGGTGAACCGCTCCGGGTCGTCCAGCTCGAGGTCGCCGTACACCTCGTCGGTGGAGATGTGGTGCAGTCTCGTGTCATGACGGCGGGCCGCCTCCAGCAGCGTGTACGTGCCGACGATGTTCGTGTCCAGGAACGGGCGCGGGTTGTGCAGGGAGTTGTCGTTGTGCGACTCCGCGGCGTAGTGGATCACCGCGTCGGCGCCCGCGAACAGCTCGTCCACCAGGGGCGCGTCGGTGATGTTCCCGACGATCAGACGCACCCGATCGTCCGGCAGCCCGTCCAGCGACGCGCGGTTGCCCGCGTACGTCAGGGCGTCCAGCACCGTCACGTGGTGGTCGGTGTGCGCGACGACATGGTGGACGAAGTTGGAGCCGATGAACCCGGCGCCGCCGGTCACGAGCAGATTCGCCATCAGCGTCCTCTTTCCAGAGTCTCCAGCAGGTAGGTGCCGTAGCCGGACTTCACGAGCTTCTCGGCGCGCGCGCGCAGGTCGTCGTCGCCGAGGAATCCCTGTCGCCACGCGACTTCCTCCGGTACGCCGATCCTCAGTCCGGTCCGGCGTTCCATCGTCCGGACGTAGTCGCCGGCATCCGTCATCTGATCGAACGTGCCCGTGTCGAGCCACGCCGTGCCGCGTGGGAGGACCTCGACCTGCAGCGTCCCGCGCTCGAGGTAGGCCCTGTTGACGTCGGTGATCTCGTACTCGCCGCGGGGGCTCGGCTGAAGCTCGCGCGCGATCTGCACCACGTCGTTGTCGTAGAAGTACAGTCCGGGCACCGCGTAGCTGCTCTTGGGGTGCGCGGGCTTCTCCTCCAGCGAGACCGCCTTGCCGTCCGCATCGAACTCGACGACTCCGTAGGCCGTGGGGTCGGCGACCCAGTACGCGAAGATCGCGCCGCCGTCCACGTCGGCGTACCGCTTGAGCTGCGTGCCCAGGCCCGGACCGTAGAGCAGATTGTCGCCGAGGACCAGCGCGACCTTCTCGTCGCCGATGAAATCCGCCCCGATCGTGAACGCCTGGGCGAGTCCGTCGGGCGACGGCTGGCGCGCGAAGGTGAGGTTCACACCGAACTGGGAGCCGTCGCCGAGCAGCCGCTCGAACTGCTCCGCATCGTGCGGAGTGGTGATGATCAGGATGTCGCGGATGCCGGCGAGCATCAGCGTCGAGAGCGGGTAATAGACCATCGGCTTGTCGTAGACAGGGATCAGCTGCTTCGAGATCCCCAGGGTGATCGGGTGCAGTCGTGTGCCTGAACCGCCGGCGAGGATGATGCCTTTCACAATCCAATGGTGTCATAGGCCCGGCATCACGATTTTCCCAGCAGGCTCCTCGGTATCCTGGATCGTCCGTCCCGTCCTGTGCGGGTCTCCGAAAGGTGTCCATCCGTGCAGTGGCTCACATTCACGTCGGCGGTCGCGGCGACCGTGCTGCTGCTCGCCGTCATCGGCCTCCCGCTGGCCCGGATCATCGGGCTGCGCGGGTACGCGATGATCGCGGCGTCGCCGGCGTTCGCGGTCACGATCGTCGCGATCACCGCCGTCGCGGCACCGTGGATCGGCCTCTCCTGGTCGGTCCTGCCCGTCATCCTGGTCGCGGTCGTCGTCGGGCTGGTGCTGTTCCTCATCAGGCGCGCGACCCGCCGCGCGACTCCTCCGCCGGCACCGCGCCGCCGATTCGACGGCTGGCTGCTGTTCGCGTTCCTCGTCGCGGCCGCACTGCTGGCGTACCGGGTCGTGGCAGTCTTCGGCAGCCCCGAGAACATCTCCCAGACCTTCGACAACATCTTCCATCTGAACGGCGTCCGGTTCGTTCTGGACACCGGCAACGCATCGTCGCTGTGGCTGGGCCGGATGACCAATCCCAGCGGCGGCCTCGGCTTCTACCCTGCGGCCTGGCATGGGCTGGTTGCACTGATCGTCCAGCTGTCGGGTGCGTCCATCCCCGCCGCAATCAACGCGGCGACACTGGTCATCTCCGCTGTGGTCTGGCCGCTCGGTGCGCTGCTGCTGACGCGCACGCTGTTCGGGCGCTCGCCGGTGCTGTCGGTCTCCGCGGGGCTGCTGGCCGCCTCGCTGCCGGTGTTCCCCATCCTCCTGATGGACTACGGCGTCCTTTACCCGTACCAGCTGGGACTCGCACTGCTGCCGGTGGCCCTGGCCGCCACACTGCGCGCGCTCGGACTTGCCGGAGGCGTCGCGACCGCGCCGGGACGCGTGTGGTGGGCGGTCGCCGTGCTCGGGTGCCTTCCCGGACTCGCACTCGCCCACCCGGGCTCCCTCGTCGGATGGCTCGCCCTGACCGCCCCGATGGTCGCGGTGTTCGGGGTCCTGCGACTCCGCGGCGCGCGCACGGTCGGGCGCCGCTGGCTCATCGTCGGGGCCTTCGTCGCGTATCTGGCTGTCGGCGCCGTGCTGCTGGACACCCTCCGGCCGCCGGCGGAGGCGCGCGGCTGGCCGCCGCAGATGGGCATCCTCGATGCGGTGATCGACGTCGTGACGATCTCGGCCTGGTACGAGGTCTCGGCGGTCATCGCCGCGGCGGCCGTGCTCGCCGGTGTCGTCTGGGCGTTCATCGCACGGTCGGCGCGCGGGTACGTCGCGCTCGGCATGTACGCCGTGACCGCGCTTCTCTACGTCGCGGTCGCCGCGCTGCCGCTCCTCGCCCTCCGGGACGCGCTGACCGGCGGGTGGTACAACAACCTGCCCCGGCTCGCCGCGGTCCTGCCGATCGTGCTGGTGCCGCTCGGCGCCTACGGTGCGGCGTGCACGTGGTCGTGGCTCGCCCGCCGGTCGGCGGTGCACCGGGTCACGGCGCGCCGGCCGCGGTGGATCGCCGCCACGCTCGCCGTCGTCGCGACGGCTCTGGTCGCGCTCGGGATGCAGGCGCCGCTGCTCTCGCCGATCCCGACCGCGGAGCGTTGGGCGCAGAGCCCGTTCGTCCTGGGTCCGGCATCGGCCCTGCTGACGTCGGACGAGGCGGCCCTGCTGTCCCGGCTCGACGAGCACGTGCCGGAGGGCGTCGTGGTCGCGGGCAGCCCCTGGACCGGGGCATCCCTCGCGTACGCGCTCGCGGACCGGCCCGTCCTGATGCCGCACACGCTGATGGAGATCGGCGATGAGCTCGAGACGATCAACGACGGACTCGCCGACGCGTCAGCGGGCGACGAGGTGTGCGACGCCCTCGAGGATCTCGGCGTCGGGTTCGTGCTGGATTTCGCGGGTCGCGAGGTGCACCCCGGCGAGCACCCCTTGCCCGGACTGCAGGGTCTGGCCGATTCGGATGCGGTGCGTCTGGTGGACGAGCAGGGCGACGCCCGGCTGTACGAGATCGTCGCGTGCGCCCCCTGACCCCCGCCTCCCTCCTCGGGGGCGGCCGATGCGCCGCCGATAGACTGGGCGGACTATGACCGCAACGTCCAATCGCGTGCTGATCATCGTCCCGGCCTGGAACGAAGCCAAGAACGTCGGCACCACGGTCCGCGAGATCCAGGCTGCGAGTCCGGCCTACGACGTCGTGGTCATCGACGACGGCTCCGCCGATCAGACCTCGCGCATCGCACGCGAGGCGGGCGCCAGGGTGCTCACGCTTCCGTTCAACCTCGGCGTGGGCGGTGCGATGCGCACCGGGTTCACCTATGCGCAGCGTCACGGATACTCCCGCGCGATCCAGGTGGACGCCGACGGGCAGCACAACCCGGCCGACATCGATCTGGTGCTGTCGGGTCTCGATCACGCGGACATCTCCATCGGGGCCCGGTTCGCGGACGTCGGGGACTACACCGTGCGCGGCCCCCGCCGGTGGGCGATGATCTTCCTCGCCCGGGTGCTGTCCCGAGTGGCCAAGACGCGGCTCACCGACGCGACCAGCGGGTTCCGCGCCGCCGGACCGCGCGCGATCGACCAGTACGTCCGCTACTACCCGTCGGAGTACTTCGGCGACACCCTCGATTCGCTCGTCGCGGCGTGCCACGCCGGCCTGACGGTCACGCAGGTTCCCGTCGCGATGCGCGCCCGGATGCACGGCACTTCGACGCAGGGAACGGTCGGTGCGACGCTCTACCTGCTGCGTGCCGTGTTCGCGCTGAGTCTCGCGGTCATGCGGCGAGCTCGGCCCGTGCGTCCGACCACGGCAGTGGAGCCCGCCGCATGATCGTCTTCGTCGGGATCACCCTGGCGCTGGTCATCCTGATCATCGTCGTGTGGATGCTGCTTGCCCGAAAGCTGCGCGAGAAGTACGCGGTGATGTGGCTCGTGATCGGGTTCGCCGTCCTGATCCTGGGGATCTTCCCGCAGCTGCTGCTCTGGCTGACCGAGGTCCTCGGTGTCGCGGTTCCTGCCAACCTGCTCTTCTCGCTCGCGATCGTGCTGCTGCTCGGCGTCGCGCTGCACCTGTCGTGGGAGCTCTCCCAGGCCGAGGAGGAGATCCGTCGCGTCGCCGAGGAGGCGGCGATCTCACGGGCCGAGATCGACGAGCTCACCCGCCGTGTGGAGCGACTCGAGGCGGGTCCGGCGTCCTCCGAGTCGACCGGGACCGATGCCGCGGCATCCGGCTGAGAACGCCGCTGATTCGACCTCGGGCTGAGACGACCGGTCAGGCGACCTCGGGCTCCGGCGCCGCCGGCGGGATCTCTCCCCGCCGCAGGGTCAGCCGCAGGATCACGAGCTGGTAGATCGTCACGACGAACTCCGACAGGGCGACCGACCACGCGATCAGCTCGAGGCTGTGCAGCGACGCCGAGATCAGGATCAGGGGCGCGCCGACGGCCGCGGCCATGATCGATGCGATGGCGACATGGCGGACCTGGCCGAGGAGGATCAGGCACGCGTACCCCGCGATCGCCGACCCCGAGACGAACAGGAACGCGATTCCGAGGGGGATGCTGAGGCTGAGCGGGACCAGGACCGCCCCACCGCTGAGCAGTGCGGAGGCGAGCGGGCTGAACCCGGCGATGAGCGACCCGCCCACGAACCCGAAGGCGAGCCCGATGACGACGGCGCGCACGCACCTGCGCGCGATGTGCGCCGGGCCGTCCTCAGGAACCCATCCCTGCAGGAACTGCTGGACCGGCGCGAGGGCGAGCGAGCCGAACTTGAAGAGCCGGTCTGCCATCGCGTAGACCGGCACCTGCGCGGGGATGAGCGCCTGCACGGTGACGAGCGGCAGTGACACGTACAGGCTGCTGACAAGGGATCCGGTCACGGCGTGGCGCTGCGTGCCCAGCAGGGCGAGGACCGCACGCAGGCTGTACCGCGCGTGCTCGCCGGGTGGGAGGGTGGCCAGGATGTGCCGGCGCTCCAGGAGGATCGCGACGAGGTAGCCGAGCGCCTGAATCAGCAGGAAGGCGGTGATGCTCGAGGTCAGCCAGGTCGCCAGGAGCCCGACGAGGGTGCCGACGACGGCCGGGATCGTGTTCAGGACGAACAGCCGACCCGGCTGCGCCTGACCGACGAAGTACCAGGGTGATGCCACGTAGGGGAGCAGGTATGCGATCGTGCCCAGCACGGAGAGCGGCACATCGCCGCGTGTGAGCAGCAGTGAGATGACGATCATCGTCGGGGCGGCGACGGCGTACAGGGTCAGCCGCGCCGAGAGCGACTCGCGGAAGATGTACGGCCGCTGCTCCCGTGTGGCACCGGCGATCATCGACGGTCCGGTCGCGCCCCACCCGAAGGCGACGATCACCCCGAACACGCCGGCAAGCACCTGGATCACCGTCAGCTGAGCCCACACCTCCGCACCGACCGAGGCGATGAGCACCGGGATCGCGAGCACTCCGACCACCGCCACGAGGCCGACCGTGGCGGAGAAGCTCAGGATGCGCTGGATGAAGGGAATGGTCGGATGCCGATCTGCGGTGTCGTCGTCGCGCAATGCTATTGGGTCGGCGGCAGACGCCGGCCGAGCCACGGATGCAGGATCCTGCCGGCGGCGAGCATGATGGCATTCGACGTGCCGTGGATGGATCCGCGAGTGAGGTAGCTCAGCGCGTACGCGGGCCGCGTCGCCCTGCCGAACACCCGCTGAAGGCGGCTGAGCGGCGCTGTGGCGGGCGTGATGCGGGCCGAGAGGGTCGCGGTCATCTGTGCGCGCCAGCCGTAGCCCATGTCGTACAGGGCGCGCAGGAGGGCGATGGGACTGCTCGACCCCTCGTAGCGCCGGCCCGCTGCCAGGAGGGTCCGGACGGCCGAGGCCGGCCGGACGCGTCCGGACTGATCGGCGACCTCGCCCAAAACGTTCCCGCCGTGCTGCACGTAGTCCTGGAGCACGTCACCGACGACCGCTGTGCCGCCGAGCATCGCCGAGCAGACGGCGATCCAGTGATCGTGCACCTCGACCCGCGTCGGCATGGCGGGGAACGGCATGGCGAGATCGAGCACCGCGCGCCGGAACACGCTCATCGCGCCCGAGAACTGATTCACGGCGACCAGCGCCAGCAGGTCGGAGTCACGCCGATGGGTCGACGGCTCGATCACCCGACCAGAGGGGAACTCCACGACCCTCGCCTGCCCCGACACGATCATGTGATCCTGCAGGAGCGGAAGCAGGCGTTCCAGCTTGTCGGGGTTCCACAGATCGTCCTGGTCGCTCAGGGCAACCCACTCCGCGTCATCGGGCACTGCGCGCAGCGCCCGCTCGAAGTTGGCGTAGAAGCCGACCCGATGCTCGTGCCCGATGACGGTGAACCTGGGGTCCCCTCCGGTCACCTCGGCGACCAGCTTCCGCACCCGCTCGGGCTCGCCGTCCGAGGAGATGATGCAGACGAAGTCGCCGACGCTCTGGCGCTGGATCGAGGTGAGCTGCCGCGCGAACAGCACCGGGTCCGGCCGATACGCCGCGAGGGCGATCGCACCGAAGCCCGCGCCGGGGTGAGCGGTCATTGCGGCACCCGCCAGTCGATCCGCGCGGCCACCTCGGCGACGGCATCCGGGATGCGGCCCATCCGGCCGGCTCTCCCATCGGCTCGTCCGGCACGCAGGATTCGAGTGAACTCGCGTCGATCGCGGACCGCGAGCCACACGATGACGTAGTGGCGCATCTCGAGAAGCGTCGCGCGGGCGACGGTGAGCGGCAGCCGCCGTCGGTAGATGCGGTTCACGGCCACCCGATTGCGTGCGCGGTAGTAGTACCGGAACGGGGCGCTGACCGTGAAGCCCATCGGCCGACCGGACGGCGTGCGCAGCACGCGGCGGAGCACTCGGATGCCGACGCGGCGACCGAGCTCGTGCGGCAGGTCCAGACCGCGGGCGGCGACCATGATGAAGCCGCGGACCTCGGCCCGCATCGAGAACTCGGTGTCGACCAGATCGATGAACAGGTCCTCGCGGAACGGACCGATCGCCCGGAGGGCGACCGCGGCGACGAGCATCCCCGACTGGATCGGCCGTCGCGCTATCAGATGCGGCCCCTGCTCACCGTGGACCTGAGACACGTCGGCGAAGAACTCGGGGACGGCCGCGGCGACGGGCAGGCCATCTCGGGATGCCGCGACGTGCGCGTCGGCGACCGCGCGGACGAAGCCCGGTCCGACGCGCGAATCCTGGTCGAAGAACACGATGCCGTCCGGTGCGGGTGCCGATCCCGATGCATCGTCCAGCAGTGCGCGCACGCCGGCGTTCAGCGCGGCGGCGATTCCGAGATTCCGCGGGAGACGCACCACATCGACGCCCATCGCGGCCGCGTCGGCGAGCACCGCGTCGTACGCGGGACCGCTGCCGTCGTCGACCAGGACGATGCGGTCGACCTGGCCGGTCAGCGCGCGCAGGTGGTCA
The DNA here is from genome assembly GCF_900114345.1 of Microbacterium sp. cf046. Classification (GTDB taxonomy): domain Bacteria; phylum Actinomycetota; class Actinomycetes; order Actinomycetales; family Microbacteriaceae; genus Microbacterium. Next base: position 1,356,932 of record NZ_FOZJ01000001.1, read on the forward strand.
AGCAGATCGGCCGTGGGCGCGAAGGCGGTGACGACGCAGCTCACCGCGAAACGGGGAGCGTCCGGGGCGGCGTCGGGGCGGTCTCGCGGTGCGGGCATGGCCCTGACAACCTACCAGTGCAGTCTCCGCGACCCCCGTGGGCGGAGGCGGCCGTGGCGCTCGGAAGCCCCGACATAGGATGGACGGCGATGTCCGGCGAGCGTGCGAAAGGCCTGCCCTGTGAGTGATCCCACCCGGGTCAGCGTGTGCATGGCCACCTACAACGGGGCCGAGTACGTCGAGCACCAGCTCCGGTCGATCCTGGAGCAGCTGGAGCCCGACGACGAGGTGATCGTGGTCGACGACGCGAGTGCCGACGCCACGGTCGCCGTCATCGAGGCGGTCGGCGACTCCCGCGTGCGGATCATCCGCCAGAAGGCCAACCGGGGTTATGTGCGCACGTTCGAAGCCGCGCTCCTGGCCGCCGAGGGCGATGTCCTGCTGCTGGCCGACCAGGACGACGAGTGGGTGCCGGGCCGACGAGACGCGCTCGTGGAGTCCGCTCGCGCAACCGGGGTCGCGGCGTCCAACCTCGTGCTGCTGGAGAGCGGCGAGCCGCTGCGCTCGCCCATCACCGGTCGGCCATGGAGGCTGCGTGCATCCACCTCCCGCCATCGGCTTCGCAACGAGCTGCGGATCCTCGCCGGAGTGGCGCCGTACTTCGGCTGCGCGATGGCCGTCCGGCGCGACATGCTCCCCGCGATCACCCCGTTCCCGGCGTTCCTGACCGAATCGCACGATCTCTGGATCGCCACCGTGGCGAACGCGTCAGGCCGTATGAGCCACGTCGAGACGGCGACCGTGCGCCGCCGCATCCACGAGGCGAACGCGTCGTCGTCGCGGCCGCGAGGAATCCGGCGGGCGCTCGCATCGAGATGGATGCTGGTCCGCGCGTGGGCCGAGGCGCGACGACGTGCACGGATGCTGCGCTAGCGTCACGCTTCCTGGATGTCGCCCGGCGGGCCGACCGGCTGGGGCCTCAACTGGTTGCCCTTGGGCCGGGCCAGGAACATCGCCGGCCGCTCGATCAGCACCCAACTGAGCCACGCCAGGCCGAACGTCACGACGACCGTGATCAGGATGTAGAGGGGCATTCCGAGCACGCCGGCGCCCACGAGGATCACGAGCTGCTGGACCGGCCACGCGTAGATGTAGAACCCGTACGAGACGTCGTTGCGCGCGATCCACGCCGGCTGCGGGATCCAGGTCGACAGTGACAGCAGTCCGTAAGCCAGCAGCGGTGCCGAAGCCTGGCCGCCCCAGCGCGGGATCAGCCAGATCATGACCACGGCCGCGACGAGCGCGCCGATCCCGAGGAGGCGACTGACACCCCACTTCTCGACGAGGAAGTAGATGAGCGACCCGCCGAGGAAGAAGGGCAGCAGCCTCGCGAACAGCTCGAAGCTCACGTCGAGCCCGATCCGCTGGGCACCCCCGATCAGGGCGTACAGCGCGACGCTGAGGACCCAGAGTACGCCCACCAGGATCGGCGATCTGCGGAAGACGGCGACGAAGCCCAGGACCCAGATGACGATGTAGCAGAGGAACTCGTAGAACAGCGTCCACAGCGACCCGTTCCACGCGCCGGGGTAGGGGACCCCCTGCAGGGTCGCGCCGATACTGTAGTGGTCGATGTAGAGCGCGAGATTGCCCCAGACGTACTGGAACGGCGTGATCGGGGTCGTGAAGAAGCCTGCGAGCGATCCCTGCTCGATCAGCAGCGCGATCGGGGCGAAGACGAAGGCGGTGACCAGGAGCACGACCACGAACGCCGGGTAGATGCGCGCGACGCGGTGCAGGAGGTACTCACCGGGCGAGGTGCGCAGCCGGCTGCGCGTGATCAGGAATCCGCTCAGGACGAAGAAGCCGGCCACCGCCCACCCGCCGAGGTTCTCGCCCTGGATCGACGGACCCGACCCCTGTCCGGCGATATACCAGCTGTGTGCGAACAGGACGAGCGCGGCCAGGATGAGCCGGAAGAGGTTGAGACTGTTCTTTCGATAGGGGTACGGCGTGCCGCGAAGGGCCTCGGGCAGGCTCACTTCAGCAGGTTCCGCGACGACATCTCTTCGAGGGAGCGCTCATAGCTGTCGCCCTCGATCGGCTCGGACAGGACCCACTCGGCGAACCGAGACACACCCTCGCGGAACTGGACCGCCGGCGTGAAGCCGAGGATCTCCCGCAGCCGGGTGGTGTCGGCGATGTTGTGACGGATGTCGCCCAGGCGGTAGTTGCCCGACACCCGCGTCGGGACCTCCGTTCCGAACGCGGCGAACAGGGCGGCGACCACCTCGTTCACCGTGGTCGCGACGCCGGATCCGACGTTGAACACCCCGCCGGCGGCAGCCGGGTGCGTCGCACCGAGGAACGTCGCCTCGACGATGTCGTCGATGTAGACGAAGTCGCGGCTCTCGAGGCCGTCCTCGAAGATGTTGATCTCCTTGCCCTGCCGGATCAGCGTGGAGAAGATCGAGAGGATGCCGGTGTACGGGTTCTTGAGGGACTGACCGGGACCGTAGACGTTCTGGTAGCGCAGAGAGACCGGCTCGATCCCGATCGTCGGCGCGACCGTCAGGATGAGCGACTCCTGCATCTGCTTGGTGATGCCGTAGACGGATGACGGATGCAGCTTCGCGTTCTCATCGGTCGCGATGACCGACAGAGGTCCCTCTCCGGGCATGTGCACGTCGAAGTCGCCGGCCGCCATGGACTCGTCGTCGCGGTGCCCCGGGTGCACCACCACTCCCGACTCGGTCAGGTACGAGCCCTCGCCGTAGATCGAACGGGACGATGCGATCACCAGCCGCCGCACGCTGTGCGGTTCGTTCGCGAGCAGGTCCAGGAGCGCAGCGGTACCGCCCACGTTCGTCTCGGTGTACCGGGCGATCTCGTACATGGACTGACCGGTGCCGGTCTCGGCAGCCAGATGCACCACGATCGTCGCGCCGGCCAGCGCCGCGCGCAGATCTTCGGTGGACGTCACGGTGCCGCGGACGACGTCGGCCACGCCGTCGAGCGAGCGCAGCAGCGGGGACGTGGTGTCGGGGTCATCGCCGTGCACCTGCGGGATGAGGGCGTCGAGCACCGTCACGGTGTTCCCGGCCTCGACGAAGCGGCGGGCGAGGCGCGTGCCGATGAAGCCGGCGCCGCCGGTGATGAGCACGTGATCGGACATGCGGGTTTCTCCTGTGGTGGGGACCCGCGGGCGGGGTCAGAGGGCGACGATGTGCGCCAGCGTCGATTCTATCCCGGCGCGGTTTCCGCCTCGGAGGACCTTCGGCAGCTCGGTGACGGCGTGCAGGCGCGACATGAGGCGCGCTCGCGCGGTGCGCGAGGTGCGTGCCCAGCCGTGCGAGTCGGCGAGTCGGCGCGCCTCGGCGTAGTAGGTGCGCTCGTCGCGGAACCGTCGACCGTCCAGGAGGGTCTTCTGCGATGCGCTGGCCGAGTGACGGCGGTACGAGAACGCGAGCGCCGGGTTGTATGCCAGCGTTCCGCCGTCGAAGGCGATGTCCATCAGCAGCGCGAGATCCTGGATGATCGGCAGACCCTCCCGGAAGTCGATCCGCTTGAGGGTCTCTGTGCGGAACGCGAGCGAGGGCCAGTACAGCCAGTCGCCGCGGATGAGGCTGGTCGCCATCCGCTCGCCGGTGAGCACGGCGATGCCCGAACCGCCGCGCGGAGCGAGGAGCCCCAGCTTCACCCGATCCGCGAGCGGCGCGACCACGGCGCCGTGCTCGTCGATGACCTGCACGCCGGGCTGGATCACGTCGGCGTTCGGCACCCGCGCAGTCGTACGCGCGATCAGGTCGACGTACGACGGATGCAGGAGGTCGTCGCAGCCGAGGATCGCGATGTATTCGGTGGTCGCCCTCCGGATCGCCTCGCGGTAGTTCTCGGTGATGCCGAGGTTGGTCGCGTTGCGGGTGTAGGAGATGCGCTCGTCATCGATGGCGGCGAAGTATGCCGGCACCGATTCGTCGGGGTAGCAGTCGTCGATGACGATCAGCCGCCAGTCCGGATTGCGCTGCGCGCGCACGGAACCGACGGTCTCGTACAGGAGCGCGGGGTCGCCCCAGAAGGGCACGAAGATCTCGAGTGTCATAGCCGCTCCAGCGTAGGGGAGAGGGTCCGTGCAACCGCTGGGAGCCCGATCCGGCCCCACCGGATTCTCAGGCCTCGCCGATAGACTGGTGACGCGGCGGTGCGCTCAGCCCGCCGCGTCGCCGTGTCTGCGGCGACCATGACTCAAAAGGGCTTCATCCATGGATCTTCTCGTCGTCGGCTCCGGCTTCTTCGGCCTCACGATCGCCGAGCGCGCGGCATCCGTCGGTCGCAAGGTGACCGTCATCGACCGCCGCCACCACATCGGCGGCAATGCCTACAGCGAGAACGAGCCCGAAACCGGCATCGAGGTGCACCGCTACGGAGCTCATCTGTTCCACACGTCGAACCCCACCGTCTGGGAGTACGTCAACCGCTTCACGACGTTCACGAACTACGTGCACCGCGTGTACACGAACCACAAGGGCGTCGTCTTCCCGCTGCCGATCAACCTCGGCACGATCAACCAGTTCTTCAACGCCGCGTACAGCCCAGAGCAGGCGCGCGCACTCGTCCACGAGCTGGCCGGTGAGTTCGACGCGAAGGATGCCGCCAACCTCGAGGAGAAGGGCATCGCCCTGATCGGGCGGCCGCTGTACGAGGCGTTCATCCGCGACTACACCGCGAAGCAGTGGCAGACCGACCCGAAGAACCTCCCGGCCGAAGTGATCAGCCGCCTCCCGGTCCGGTACAACTACGACAACCGGTACTTCAACGACACCTGGGAGGGCCTGCCCACCGACGGCTACACCGCGTGGATCGAGCGGATGGCCGACCACCCGAACATCGAGGTCAAGCTCTCGGTTGACTTCTTCGACGATGCGCAGCCGCTGAACAAGGCTGCGACCGTCGGACAGGTGCCGATCGTCTACACGGGTCCGATCGATCGCTACTTCGAGGATGCCGAGGGCGCCCTGTCGTGGCGCACGCTCGACTTCGAAGAGGAGGTCATGAATGTGGGCGACTTCCAGGGCACCCCGGTGATGAACTACGCCGACGCCGACATCCCCTACACGCGCATCCATGAGTTCAAGCACTTCCACCCGGAGCGGGCCGAGCGGTATCCGGCCGACAAGACCGTGATCATGCGCGAATACTCACGGTTCGCAGCGCGCGAGGACGAGCCCTACTACCCGGTCAACACGGCTGAGGATCGTGCCGGCCTGCTGGCGTACCGCGAGCTGGCCAAGGGCGAGAAGGATGTGTACTTCGGCGGCCGGCTCGGCACCTATCAATACCTCGACATGCACATGGCGATCGGCTCTGCGCTGTCGATGTGGAACAACCAGCTCGCCTGAGCGCGCGCCCATAGACTCAACTCCGTGACCACCGCCGCCGTCGGCGCACCGGGCTCCCCCCGGCGCTACCTCCACTCGCTGTGGCTCCTTTCGGCGCGCGACCTCCGTGTCCGGTATGCGACGAGCGCGCTCGGCTACCTGTGGTCGGTGCTCGACCCGCTGGTGATGAGCCTGATCTACTGGTTCGTGTTCACGCAGGTCTTCGGCCGCGGAGTGGGCGAGGAACCGTACATCGTGTTCCTGATCACGGCACTCCTGCCATGGGTGTGGTTCAACGCGGCCGTCTCCGACTTCACGCGCGCCTTCAACAAGGACGCCCGGCTGGTCCGCTCGACGGCGATCCCGCGGTCGATCTGGGTGAACCGGATCGTGCTCAGCAAGGGGATCGAGTTCCTGTTCTCGATCCCGGTTCTCGCGCTGTTCGCGATCTTCTCCGGTGCCACGCTGGGATGGGGAATTCTGTGGTTCCCCGTCGCCGTGCTCCTCCAGACGATCCTCCTGCTGGGGCTCGGTCTGCTCGTCGCGCCGCTCTGCGTGCTGTACACCGACCTCGAGCGGACCACCAAGCTCATCCTCCGCGCGCTGTTCTACGCGTCGCCGATCATCTACGGAGTGTCCGACCTGCCGGCGCCGTTCCCGGAGGTCGCCGCGTTCAATCCGCTCTCCGGCATCTTCACGCTCTACCGCGTGGGCTTCTTCCCCGACCAGTGGGACACGTTCAGCGTGGTGATCGGGGCCCTCATGAGCTTCGCGTTCCTCGGCCTCGGCATCCTGGTCTTCGGCCGGCTCGAGCGTCCAGTCCTGAAGGAGCTGTGATGAGCGCGCTCGCCATCGAGGTGCGCGATCTCGGCGTGCGGTTCCGCCGCAACCGCCGCGGACGCCGCAGCTTCAAAGACCTCTTCTCGGACTCGTCGCGCCGATCCAAGCCCGGCGAGTTCTGGGCGCTGCGCAACGTCTCCTTCGATGTACGGCCCGGCGAGTCGATCGGCGTGGTGGGCCGGAACGGGCAGGGCAAGTCGACGCTGCTCAAACTCGTCGCAGGCGTGCTGCTGTCCGACGAGGGGACGGTCGCCGTGCATGGGGGAGTTGCCCCGCTCATCGAGATCACCGGCGGCTTCGTCGGCGACCTCACGGTGCGAGAGAACGTGCGCTTGACCGCCGGACTGCACGGGATGTCCCGCGCCGAGGTCTCACGCCGCTTCGACGGCATCATCGACTTCGCCGAGCTGCACGATTCGATCGACACCCCCTACAAGCACCTCTCCAACGGCATGAAGGTGCGCCTCGCGTTCGCCGTCGTCTCGCAGCTGGAGGAGCCGATCCTGCTCGTGGACGAGGTGCTCGCCGTCGGCGACAAGGCGTTCCGCGAGAAGTGCTACACCCGCATCGACGAGCTGCTCGCAGACGGGCGGACCCTCTTCTTCGTGAGCCACAACGAGAAGGATTTGCGTCGTTTCTGCACCCGCGGGCTCTACCTCGACAAGGGGCGCCTCGCGATGGACGCCCCGATCGGCGAGGTGCTGGACCGCTACAACGCGGACTACAACGCCGGCTGAGCCGCTACGCCGCGCGCTCGGCCAGCGGGGGCATCCGGCATGTTGCCCAGGTCCGGGACTTGCGGGCCCACCACGTTCGAACACTCGGCGAGCGCGCAACCTATTGCGTGTACTGGCCGAGTTGGGTTTCGACGGCTGGTGTGATGACGCCGACTCCGCCGAGTACCACGATCCGGGTGGGGTTGAGTCGGTCGAGTTCGTTCTTGACGGCTGCGGGCAGAGCCTCGGCGGGCGTGAGGAGGATGGGTGCGGAGTTCATACCTGCGACGGGGGCGCCGGAGAGCGCGTCGGGGTAGTTGGTGCCGCTGGCGATGTAGACAACGTCAGCGCCGTCGGGGAAGGACGCTGCGCTGATTGCGACGGACGTCTCGTACCGTCCTAGACCCGCCAGCCGCTCCACAGTCCCGTATTGGCCGAGTTGGGTTTCGACGGCTGGTGTGATGACGCC